>JANOAK010000023.1:0-152335 GCA_031411095.1 Flavobacteriales bacterium
ACTTATAGCAATTGGAACCAAAGTACTAGTTCATACGATGTGCGTTATGAATTTGAGTATTTCAACACATTTTTATCAACCGCAACTTCCGAAATTATACCTCCTTCTGATTTTATAATCTACCCCAACCCCGCTTCATCAGATCTTTTTATTGAACAAGCAATTTCTACCGGCTCAAATAAATTTCAATTGGCTATTCATAATTTAATGGGAGTATTAGTGGATTCGTCCACTTCGGACCAAAAGTTATCCGTAAATAATTTTAGTAATGGAATATATTTTGTTTCAATAACCCGCGATAATAAAACCTCCATTCAAAAATTAATTGTTCAACATTGAGGTTTTCAAGGGTTTCCGCTCCATGGTGATCCTTCCTTCCATCTGCATGCTACAGCCAACAAACCAACAAAATTCGGGTTAAATTTATTTTCATCCACCGATGATATCCAACCGATAAGAAGTTTCCTAGTCTAATGGTTCATTATTTCCGATAGCTATCGGGAGAACCGGTGACCTTCCCGACGATCCGCCCTTGGCGTATGTCGGGACGCATTAGCAATGAGAACTTTTTAGCTTATTCAGTTTGCGCTTGCATGCCAAAAATTTTATCGCATAAAAAAAGGCTCTGATTTCTCAGAACCTTTTTGTGGAGAATACCGGAGTCGAACCGGTGACCTCTTGCATGCCATGCAAGCGCTCTAGCCAGCTGAGCTAATCCCCCAATATGTCACCCCTCTTTACAGCGGGGATGCAAATGTAAGCGTCATGTTGGATCGACAATGATCCGGGGCGGGTCTTGGTGAAAAAGTCCCCAGATGCCCGGGATCAGGAAGAGTGGAACCGTTCGACAGGGCCGGGAATTCACCGCTTTCCTCGCGGGGACGGGGGTTCCGCCTTCCGGAGGTAGGCGTAGATGGACAACTGCGAGCGGCGTGCGCGAGCGGCGTTCCACCGGGGATCGCGATACGCATTGAGCTGCCCGGCGTCGATGCGGCGGGCCTTGGCCTCATCCTTCCATTGCAGTTCCAACACGTCCAACACCTGCTGCCGCAAAGCCTTGTCCAAAATGGGAAAGGCGGTCTCCACCCGGCGGTCCAGGTTGCGCTGCATCATATCGGCCGAGGCGAGGTACACCTGGGGATCCCCGGCATTGTGGAACACATAGGCCCGCGAATGCTCCAGGAAGCGGTCCACGATGCTGATGGCCTCGATGTTGTCGCTCATGCCCCGCACGCCGGGGATCAGGCAACAGATCCCCCGCACGATCAACTGCACGGTGACACCTGCGCGGCTGGCATCGTACAGTTTGCTGATCATGGGTCGGTCCTCGAGGCTGTTCAGCTTCATCATGAGCGCTGCGGGCCTGCCGGAGAGGGCTTGCGCGATCTCCCGATCGATCGCACGTTCGATGCCCGTGCGAAGGCCGAGGGGCGCGAGCATCAACCGCTTGCAGTTGGGCGTGCGGGTCCCATCGCCCAGGTAACGGAACACCGAGGCCACCTCCTGCGCCACGTTCCTGTTCGCTGTGAGCAGTGCTGTGTCGCTGTACACCTTGGCCGTGCGCTCATGGAAGTTGCCCGTGCCGAGGTAGGCGTACCGGGCGGTGCGGCGGGCCTCCTTCCGTTCGATGAGGCAGAGCTTGCAATGCACTTTCACATCCTCATGGCTGTAGATCACCCGCGCGCCGGCCTGTTCCAGGGCCTCGCCCCAGAACAGGTTGTTCCCTTCATCGAACCGCGCCTGCACCTCCACCACGGCGGTCACCTTTTTACCCTGGCGGGCGGCTTCGATCAGCGCTTCGCAAATGAGCGACGCGCGCGCCACCCGGTAAAGGGTGATGGAGATGGTGGTCACCAGCGGGTCGCGCGCAGCGCGCCTCAGCAGGTCGGTGACGATGCTGAAGTCGTGATACGGGAAATGCAACAAGCGATCGCTCCGGCGGATCTGCGCGAAGAGGTCGGCGTGCCTGCCTGCCCACTGGGGCCGCAAGGGGGTGAGCGGGGGCTCCTGCGTGCCGGACGGTGCTTTCACCGGCAGGTCCATCAGGTCGCTGATGTTGTGGTATCGACCCCCGCGGATCAGCTCCTCCTTCTTCACGCCCAATAGCTCGCGCAATTGACGGAGCATGGGGGCGGGCATGGCACCGTCATGCAGGAACCGGGCGGGCACCCCGGTGCGACGTTTACGCAGGCTACGCCGCACCTTGTCCACCACGTTCTCGGCGAACTCCTCATCGAGGTACAGCTCCGCATCGCGCGAGAGTTTGATGGCGTAACAGGCCGTGAGCTTGAACCCCGTGAAGAACCGCGGAGCGCACAACCGGATGGCATCATCCAGGAAGATCAGGTCGGAGCGACCTTTCGCCGATGGCAGGGTGATGAACCGGCCCAGCTCCTCGCTCGGTACGTTCAGCAGAACACGCTTGTGGGCATGGCTCCCCTTCTGCAACAGGTCGCACACCAGGTACAGCTTGCGGTCCTCGATGAACGGCGCATTGCCCTTGCGGAGCGATGCGGTCTGCAGGAGCGGAGCTACACGGTCGCTGAAATAGGCCAACACCGCCGCGCGCTGGGCATGGTTCAGTTCGTCCTCCCGCAGGAAGCGGACACCCTTTCGGGCCAGCGCCGGCAGGAGCTCATCGCGATAGAGCCTTCCCAGGTCGCGCTGCTGGGCGAGCGCGATCGTGTTGATGCGTTCAACACGTTTTTCCGGCGGCACTTCCAGGGCGGAACGATCGCTCCTGCGCAGTTTTCGCAGGCCGCGGAGATGGGCCACCCGCACGCGATAGAACTCGTCCAGGTTGCTGCTGTGGATCGCCAGGAACTTCAAGCGGTCCAGTAGCGGCACGCGGTCGTCGTGGGCTTCCTGCAATACGCGCGCGTTGAAGGCGAGCCAGCTCAGGTCGCGGTCGAAATACCTGTCCTTCACCAGGTCAGGGGCCTTCGCCTTGCCCGTGGTCCGTTTCACCTCATCCACCAGGCGCTTCAGGTTGATGGCCTTCTGGCGACCGAACCGGCGTTGGGCATACGGGGTGTGGAACCGGTGGTGCTGCAGGTAGTTCAGGTTCTCCACTGTCCACGCACGGCCATCGATCACGTGCTTGCGCAGGTGTCCCAATTCCAGGCGTAGGCGTAAGCTCTTGTCCTCGAAGTCGGCCTGGCCGGCCTTGGCGCTGTCGGCATCCCGCATGACCCGCTGCATGAGCGATCGGGGTCCAACCTCCATGCGGGTGCACAGGATGAGCTTGGCCACCTGGGTGCGGATCCCCGTGCCAGCACCGTGTGCACGCAGGAAGGCATCGGCCATGCGCGCACTGTGCCGCTCGTGTCCCTTGTACGCCTTTGAATACCCGGTATCGTGGAACAGGGAGGCGATCTCCAGGATCTGCAATTGCGCTTTGGAAAGCCCGACGTTCCGGCCGATCTCCAGTGTGAAGCGGGCCACGGCGAGGGTATGTTCCAGGTCATGGAACACCATCCAGCGCGGCATATGCCGAGCGAAATGCCTGCGCACATGCAGGCGGACCTTTTCCAGCAGGGCGGTGGAGGGCATGGGGCGCACAAGGTAATCGGAGGTGCTCGTCGGCTTCTGATGAGGTTGGCGACAGTAGGCCGGATATCTTTCGCCACTGAGGATGGACCCCGGCACTGCACACAGCCTGTTCCAAGCATTGCGCGGGGATCGTAGCGCGTTCGTGTACAGCGGTGAATTCCGCGACGAGCATACAGCGCGCCTGATCTCCCTGGGCGAGGCATCGCTCGAGGGCGTCAGTGGTCGCGCGTCCACCAAGGGTCGGCTGGCCTTTGTGATGGTGGAATCCTACCAGAACATCATCCGGCACAAGGCGACCCTCTCCCCGCAGCTGGAGCAGGCCCAGGGACGAAGCCTGTTCGTCCTGCGATGCAACGACCTGGGTCAGCATGTGCTCGCGATGAACGCGGTAAGGAAGAGCGAGATCCCGGAGTTGAGGTCGACCCTGGATGCGCTGAAGGGTCTTTCCGCGGATGAATTGAAGCGCCTGTTCCTGGCGGGTTTGCAAAGACCGGGCACCACGGCACGTCGCGGAGCAGGGCTCGGGTTGATCGAGATGACACGTCGCTCCGGCAGCGAGCTGGGATACCTGCACCGCGGGCTCGGCACGGACCATGAGCTGCTGATCCTGGCCGTGCGCCTCGGCGACGGACAGCCGTATGAGGAGATCCTGGCCATGGGAGGTGTGCTGCACGGCATGGTGGTACAGCACAAGGTGCTGCTCCTCCATACGGGTGAACCCTCGGCCGGTGTGGAGGAGTCATTACTGCGCATCCTGGAGGAGGACACGGGAGCGGGATCGGCACGCGGCGCGCAACGCGGTCGTGCGTTCCTGGCCGGCAGCGGGCTCTTGCATGCCGCCGGGGCGCGTGGTCGATGGATCTGCGCGGTGTCATCGGTGGATGGACACGATAGCCTGCTCATGGGCCGCCTGTTACCGCCGGCGAACGCAGGGGAACTGGCGAACATCATCCGCGAGGTGAACGGATTGGACCGCATGGAGAAGGAGAGGCGGTACCGGAATGCCTTGCTGAAACGCGGAGCGGAGACGATGCAGGCCGATGTGTATGAGCTCGCCCGCCTGTCGCTCGAGCCCCTGGAGGTGGCCACTTATCCCGAGGGCGATGACGTCCTGGTGATGGTGCGTGCGATCTTCTGAACAGTTCAACGGATCTTCACGCGGCTGAACAATGATCGGGCGCGTGTTGCGTCATCCATGCAACTCCCATCCCATGGACACGCTCCTGCTCTTCGTATACGACAACCTGGACCGGTTCGAACGCTGGTTCGACAAGCGCTTTGGCTGGTTCTTCACCAATGGCATGAAGGGCCGCGATCGGGAACGATCGCGCGACCTCAGCGCTTGATGCAGATGTTCTTCGCTTCGGTGAAGAAGCGCAGGGCCTCCACGCCGCCCTCACGGCCCACGCCACTGTGCTTCATCCCACCGAAGGGTGTGCGCAGGTCGCGGATCATCCAGCAATTCACCCACACGATGCCGGTGTTCAGGCGATGCGCCAAGCGATGTGTACGCTTCAGGTCGCTGGTCCACAGCACGCTCGCCAGTCCATAGTTCGAGTCGTTGGCCAGGGCCAGGGCCTCCTCCTCGGTGTCAAAGGGTTGCAAGGTGACCACGGGACCGAAGATCTCCTCCTGGTTCGTTCGGCATCCCGGACCCAGCCCTTCGATCACGGTAGGTTGCAGGAACCATCCGTCGGCCAAGCGTCCGGAAAGGCGCACACGTTCGCCGCCGCACAGCACCCGCCCACCTTCGGCCTTGGCCAGTTCAATATAGGACAACACTTTTTCCAGGTGGGCCTCGCTCACCACGGCACCCATCTCCGTGCCTTCATCGTTGGGGTCTCCGATACGCAACGCACGCGCGCGCTGCACGAAGGCATCGCGGAAGCGATCGTACATGCTGCGCTCGATGAGGATCCGTGAACCGCACAGGCAGATCTGGCCCTGGTTGCGGAAACTGCTGCGCACCGTGGTGGCCAGCATCTCGTGGAAATCACAATCGTTGAAGATCACCACGGGGTTCTTGCCGCCGAGTTCCAGGCTCAGTTTCTTGAACATGGGTGCCGCAACACGGGCGATCTCCGTTCCGGTACGTGTCCCACCCGTGAAGGAGATCAACGGTATCCGCGGATGGGCGGTGATCGCCGCGCCCACCACTGCACCCAATCCATGCACGATGTTCAGCACGCCCGGCGGAACACCCGCTTCGATACAGCGCTCGGCCAACATGAAGGCCGTGAGCGGTGTGATCTCCGAGGGTTTTGCCACCACCGTGCATCCGGCGGCCAACGCGGGAGCGATCTTCCAGGTGAAGAGGTAGAGCGGAAGGTTCCATGGGCTGATGCAGCCGGCCACACCGCCCGGGGACCGCTCCGTGTAGTTGATGGCCAGGTCATCGGTGATGTGGGCCTCCGAGCCCCAATGCAGAATGGCCGTGGCGAAGAAGCGGAAGTTCGCCACCGCCCGGGGAATGTCCACTTCGCGGGCCAGCGGGAGGGGCTTGCCATTGTCCTGGCTTTCGGCGCGGGCGAAGAGCTCCAGGTCGCGTTCGATGAGCGATGCAACACGCAACAGCACATGGCTACGGCCCTCGCGACCCAGTGCGATCCAGTTGGCCAGGGCGTTGGTCGCGGCGGTGGCGGCCGCATCCACATCGCGCTCATCGCTGTTCGCGATGCGGGCGAAGACCTTGCCGGTCGCGGGCTCGTGACCGTCGAGCCAGGTGCCGCCGGTCGCCGGCCTTAGCGTTCCATCGATGTAGTTCAGCACCTCCTGCATGGCCGCTAAGGTAGCGGCCCGGAAAATCGAAGGGCCCTCCACCATGCGGCGGAAGACCCTTCGACCCCTTGTTGCGCTGGGGCCCCCGGAGCGAGGCTCCGGACCAAAACCCTATCGATGACCCAGCTTCGTTGATGCGTGATGATCCCGCGGAGGCGCGGGGCTGACCGGACGATGATCCACAGGAACAGCGGCCTTGTTGCTTTTCGGCCGGCTGTAGTTCAGTTGCAGTACATCGGCATCCCGGGTGATGGCAACGGCCGTTGTAGCTGCGCCTGAAAGCATCAGGAGCAGCAGAGCGGGGAGGAGAGCGTTGCGATGCATGATCGGAATGGCCGTGTGCCAGAACAACAGCAAACGTACCGGCCGCCTTCACCATACGCTGTTAAGCCCCCGCCAACACGGGTTAAAGAACGTTAAGTGGCCGCCCATCGGAGTGGCGCTCGGTAGTATTGGTCCGCTTTGGACAAGCGATTGATCACGGTGCTTTCGGCGGCCATCACCCTGGCCCTGGCCGGGCTCGTGCTCATCCAATGGCGCTGGATCTCCGGCACCATCGCATTGAAGGACCAACAGTTCAGTGAACATGTGGACAATGCGCTGGTCGCGGTGACCGACCGGCTGGAACGGATCGAGGCCATGGAGGACCTCCGGGGCAACCTGACCGGGCAGAACCTGATCCGCTACCTGGATTCGTTGGAGGTGCGGGATGATGGGACGGCCCGCCCCACGCCACCGGCATCACCGATCGGTCCGCTACCCTCACATTCGGAGCGCGATTCCCTGTTGAACGAACTCGTGCGGGGGCTGTTCAGTGGGGAGGAGATGCGTGGCATCACCGAGCGGCT
The DNA here is from genome assembly GCA_031411095.1 of Flavobacteriales bacterium. Taxonomy (GTDB): domain Bacteria; phylum Bacteroidota; class Bacteroidia; order Flavobacteriales_F; family PHOS-HE28; genus PHOS-HE28. The sequence continues at coordinate 7,179 of JANOAK010000023.1, forward strand.
TGATCCCCAATTGCTGGATTCGCTCATCCGCGATGAGCTGAAACGACGGGGCATTGCGGAGCGGTATGAGTTCGGGGTCTTCGGTCCGGGCGAGGAGCCCGTGCTGGTGCAGCTCGTGTTCCAGGACAATGCCGCGGTGGTGCGCGGGAGCCTGCACCGCACGCGCCTGTATCGCAATGACATTTCGGGGGATGCGTACTGGTTGCACGTACACCTGCCGGATCAGAAACGCTTCGTGTTGCGCAGCATGCGCCCCATGCTGCTGTCCTCCGCGCTCTTCGTGCTGTTGATCATTGCAGCGTTCGTCTACACGCTGCGCACCATCTGGCAGCAGAAGCGGTTGGGCGACATCAAGAACGACCTGGTGAACAACCTGACCCACGAGCTGAAGACGCCCATCAGCACCATCGCGCTGGCATGCGAAGCCCTCAATGATCCGGGCATCCCGAAAAGCCCCGAGCAGGTGAAGCTCTTCACCAACATGATCCGCGACGAGAACAAGCGCCTGGGGCTGTTGGTGGAGAGCGTGCTGCAGAGCGCTGTGACCGAGGGAGGGCGCATGCGGCTTCGCTTGGTGGACGTGGATGTGCACGCCGTGCTCAATGAGGTGGTGCGCAACAATGCCATCGCCGCGCAGAACCGTGGTGGGCGACTGCAACTGAGGACCGCCGCCGCCCTTGCGCATGTCCGTGGCGATCGCACCCATCTTGCCAACGTCTTCTACAACTTGATCGACAACGCCGTGAAGTACTGTGAACGTGAGCCCGCGATCGTGATCAGCACGCACAGTGATGAGCAGGGCATCACGGTAAGCGTGCGCGACAACGGGATCGGCATCCCACGCACCGAACAGAAGAAGATCTTCGACCGCCTGTACCGCGTACCCACCGGCGACCGGCACAACGTGAAAGGCTTCGGCCTCGGCCTCAGCTACGTGAAGGCCGTGGTCGACCAGCATGGCGGCAGCATCCGCTTGGAGAGCGAACCTGGCACGGGAAGTACATTCCACATCACCATTCCGTTCGAACATGGACAACGCGATCAAACTGTTGCTCTGCGAGGATGACCCCAACCTGGGCAGTCTGCTGGCGCAGTACCTCGCCGCCAAGGGCTATGCCGTGGAGCACCGGACCGACGGAAAGCAGGGCTGGGACGCATACACCAAGGACCAGTTCGACCTGCTGATCCTGGATGTGATGATGCCCGTGAAGGATGGCTTCACCCTGGCCCGCGAGATCCGCCAGCGCGATGAGCGCACACCCATCATCTTCCTCACGGCCAAGAGCATGAAACAGGATACCATCCTTGGGTTCCAAAGCGGGGCGGATGATTATCTCACCAAACCGTTCAGCATGGAGGAGCTGATCCTGCGGGTGAACGCGGTGCTCAAGCGTTCCCGGGGGATCATCGCGCATGAGGAGGCCCCCACGAAGTACACGATCGGTAGCTTCACGTTCGACCTGCGCAAACAGCTGTTGATCGATGAGCGGCCTGAAGCGGTGCAGGCCATGAACGGGGAACATCAACGAAAGCTCACCACCAAGGAAACGGACCTGCTGCGCATGTTGTGCATGCATGCGAATGGACTGCTCCCCCGCGCGGAGGCGCTCAAGGAGGTGTGGGGCGATGACAACTACTTCAATGGCCGCAGCATGGATGTGTACATCGCCAAGTTGCGCAAGTACCTTGCTTCGGACCCCCGCGTGGAGATCCTGAACGTCCATGGCAAGGGGTTCCGGTTGATCACCAAGGAGGATTAACGCCCGGGCCTGTACTTTCCGAGAGCGCCTTTCGCCGTAAACGGTGGACCCTTCGCCCCGACAGGTCGGGTCGTTCCATTGTGACCGGTTTACCTGTGGGGCGGACCTTTCCCACAGGTCCGCATGTTCCGATGGCTTCATATTCCGGACGGTGACAGACGGTGGCGTTATTCCGCCATCTTTGCCCTTCTCACCTACGAACCGATCATACACGACAACCTCATGAAACGACTGTACACATCTCTCCTCACCGGCGCGGCATTGCTCGCGGCGGGGGCCGTTAGCGCACAGAGCGCCGGCCGTGATAAAGCCGCTCAGGTGGACCGCAGCGCCTTGGTGAACCCTTCAGCCCGCCCTGCTCTGAACGCTGGCCAGGAGTTCCGCGGCACAGCTCCTCCCAATGACCTGTGCGGATCCGTTTCGGTGGACGCCTTGGCCGCTGGCGGAACGCTGACCTACAACGGCACCACGACCGGCGCCACCAACACGGGTGACGCTGTTGCCGGTTCCAATCTGGACCTGGGTGGCGATACGGCCTTCGTATTCCACGCATTCACCACAACGGGGTGCACGGATATCGCCGTGGCGTATTGCGGAACCGCTACACAGCCTGCGGTGTACCAAGCCGTTCTGTCCGTGGATTGCCCGCTGGATGCCAACCTGATCAATTTCAGCGCTGGCAACTTCAGCGATTGTGCTGATGGCAATGCGACGATCTTCTGGACCGCGGTGCCTGCCGGTACATACTACTTGCCGATCCGGAGTGAGCCCGCCACGGCAGGGCCGTACACGGTGACCGTATCCGCTACCGCGTGTGCTGTGGCTCCAGGCAATGATGATTGTGCAGGTGCATATTCACTGCCCGTAGGAACGTGGTGCAACATGGCGACCTACGGCTCGGATGGCGCCACGGAATCCGCTCCTGCCGATTCCTGCAATGGGTATCTGGGCGATGCGGGGGATGATGTATGGTTCTCCTTCGTGGCCACGAGCAGCAACATGGCGATCGGTGTGCAAGGGTCGGATGATGGCGATGGCAATGTGAATACGGGCTATGATGCCGTGGTTCAACTGTTCTCGGGTGCCTGCCCGGGTACGCTGATCTCCTGTGCGGACGCCACGTTCAACAGCGAGGCGGAGGAGATCCTGGCCACCGGCCTTACGATAGGCAGCACCTACCTGATCCGCACCTACGACTATTACGCTGCCGAGCCTTCCCTGGCCAGCTTTGGTATCTGTGTGGTGGACGGAACCGGCATCAACATCGGTGTTGACGAGAACACCACCGGCGCGGAGTGGACCATTTACCCGAACCCCGGTACCGGCGTGTTCAATCTCCAGTACAATGGTGCCAACACGTCCATCAGCATCGAAGTGATCGACATCACCGGTCGTGTAGTGTACACCGAGCAGACATCCATGGCCACCGGCACCAGCCACGCCATCGATCTGAGCGGTGTTGCCGCCGGCAACTACAACGTCCGCCTCACCGCCAACGGTGTGCGCACGGAGCAGCGCCTGGCCGTGAAGTGAACAAGTGAACCAGTTATGCAAAGGGCGCTTTCCGCAAGGAGGGCGCCCTTTGTCTTTCTGTACGCGGGGTTACAGGCAACCCGTCCTGCCCCCATCCACCGGCAGGTTGATGCCGTTGATGTAGGCTGCGCTGGGTCCTGCGAGGAAACAGATGGCGGCGGCGATCTCCTCCGGAGCCGCGAATCGGCGCAACGGGATCTCGTGCAACATCTCCTGCGCTGCAGCCTCTTCGCTGATACCGCTCTTCACGCTCTTGTTGCGGATGATGCCGGCCAGCCGCTCGGTGCTGGTGGCACCGGGAAGCACGTTGTTCACCGTGATGTTGAATGGTCCCAGTTCATTGGCCAGCGTCTTGCTCCACTGGGCCACCGCGCCCCGGATGGTGTTGCTGACACCGAGGTTGGCGAGCGGTACCTTCACACTGGTGCTGATCACGTTGATGATGCGGCCATGCTTCGCTGCCTTCATGCCGGGCACGATGGCGCGCACCAGGGTCTGGTAGGCGAGGAGGTGCAGGCGGAACGCATGCTCGAATGCGGTCACCTCCGCTTCATGCGCGAGGCCCGGTGGTGGGCCGCCAGTATTGTTCACCAGGATCCGCACTGGTCCATGTTCCGTGATATGTGCATCGATGGCCTTTTGTAAGCCCGGCGTATCGGCCATGTCGGCCATCACCAGGTGATGCTCCTGGCCCTTGCTGCGGTCGAGCTCCTTGAGCACGGCCGCCAGCTTGTCACCATCCCGCGCGAGCAACGTGACGTGAGCACCCAGCCGCGCCAGCTCCAGGGCCGTGGCCTTGCCGATGCCTTGTGTACTGCCGCATACCAAGGCATGTGCTCCGTTCAGGGCTGTTTCCATGGTCCCAAAAGTAGGAGGGCGTTCGGCAGTGTGGCGGACACGTCCTGCTGTACGACCTTTGTCGCATGATCAATGTGTTGCGCTCCCTCCTCGTCTTTTGTGCCCTCTACTGCTCCTTGCTTACTGCCCAAGGCCAGGCGGGCAGCCTTGTATTGAGCACATTCTCCACTCCCTTGGCCTCGCATCCCCGACCGCCCGCGGAGTACCGCGGCGGGCCCCCTCCGAACGACCTCTGTGAGAACGCTGCGATAACACTGCTGCCATACCTGGGCACGGCCACGGTGTCGGGGGACAACACGGGCGCCACGGATACCGAGGACTTTGGCAACCCCAACGCGTGGGAAGCCTTCACCATCGATACGTGCAGCACGGTCACCATTTCCTACTGTGGCACGCAGCCGGTGCATGGCGTTGTCTATTCGATCCTCATCATCGGATGCCCGGGCCTCGAGAGCGTGCAGAACAATGGTGATTCGCTTTGTGCCGATGGCAACGCGGTGATCCGGTATGAGAACCTGTCGGCCGGTACATACTATGTACCTGTGCTGTTGATGCCGGGCACCAGTGAGGGGCCTTACACGATCACCTTCACCAGCGAGGCCTGTGACCTGCCGCCCACCAACGACCGATGTACAACGGCGCAGCTCGTGGGCGTGGTGCATCAATGTGGCAATGGCAGTTTCACGCAGGGGAACAATGCCAACACGGTGATCGACTCTCCTCCTTCATGTGCCAGCAGCACCACGGGGTTCAAGGACGTATGGTACCAGTTCGATAGCGGCGACAATGCGGAAGTGCTCATCACGATCGATCCTGGTACCATGACGCACACGGGCGTGGAAGTACGTACGACCTGTAGTGCCGGCAGCCAGGTATCATGCGCGTCGGATGATACCAGCTATGTGGTACCGGTGCAGATGAACACCGTCCACCTGGTGCGCGTGTTCACCGATCAGGACCAGGGCCTGCCAGGCACTTTCGGCATATGCATCAGTTCGCCTACCGCACCGGCACAATGCGATGGAGGCGTGCTCTTCTTCGCCAATGGCGACACCAGCCTGATGGTATGTGCCAGCGCACTGGGTGTGGAGAGCATCGACATCGCCACGACCTCGGGGGAGAATTACCTTCTGCTCGTGGCCGACACCACCGGCCAGATCATGTCGATCTCCACCTCTGGTTCCGTGGACCTCACCGGACTGATCCCGGGTGCATACCACGTATGGGGCCTCTCCTATGCAGGCGACCTCTCCGGGGCGGGCCCAGGGTCGCCCTTGTCCGGCATCACCACATCGGGCGGGTGCATGGCCTTCAGTTCGGCACCGTTGGAGGTGATGGTGGACATCTGCCAGGGTGTTCCAGGGTATGCCGAAGCACTGGCATTCTTGATAAGCGTGGGTGCCGATGGCCGGTCGTTGGAACTTCAATGGCGCGATGCGACCATGCCCGTGGTCCTGCGCGTGTTGGATATGCGGGGCGCCTTGGTATACGAAGGTGCTCGGTCCCTGGTGCCGGGCGGCCATTGGCAGCTGCCGTTGCGGTCGGCCTTGGCGCCGGGACTGTACACGGCGCAGATCACGGCGGCTGATCGTCGGGGAACGGTGCGCTGGGTGGTCCGTTGATGCAAATGGGTCCGTGGTGAGGCGCGAACGCGCTTTATCCTGACCGACTTGTTCGGAACCGGGCATCACATGGGCCTATGGTGCGGACGATCCGTGTGCATCTTTGCCCGATACATGACCCTCCGCACATGACAAAATTCTCCGCACTCACGTTACTGTTGACGATCGGCCTCGGCCTGGGATCCGCTCCCGAAGGGCGCTCCCAGCAGGTCAGGACGGCACCCCGCCAGGTTTCTGCACGCACCCACGCCGCTCCGCGCGCTGCATGGATGCCCAACCAGCGCAGCTCACCAACGCAACATGCCCGTGTGTCGGGGCAACCTGCACCGAAACCACACGCGGTGCATACCGCACATGTGGACGACCGCGGCACCGCCCCGGCGAATGATGATTGTGCGGCGGCCATCCTGCTCACCGTGGGGGCCAGCTGCGTGCCCACAGCAGGTACCGTGCTGGGCGCTACGCAGTCGATCGCGCCCGTGCAATGTTTCGATGCGTTCGAGAGCTCGGATGATGATGTGTGGTACCGCTTCGTTGCGACCGCCACGACCGCCACGATCGTGCTCCAATGCAACCCCGAGTTTGATGGGGTGATCGATCTCCGCTCCGGTGCATGCAACGGCACCAACATCGATTGTGCTGACGGTTTCATCGCTGGTGGCGATGAAACGCTCAACGCCACGGGCTTGACCATTGGTGCCACGTACCGTTTCCGCGTTTACGATTATGGCACGGGCTATCCGCTGGATCCCACGTTCAACGTGTGCGTGTTCGGCACACCTCCGCCGCCGGCGAATGACAACTGCGCGAACGCCACCACGCTGATGGTGAACGCTGCCGGAGCCTGCCCGGGTGCAAGCACGGCAGGTGATAACACCAATGCAACACCGGACAATGGCGATCCGCTCTGTGATGCGACCACGGGCCAGTTCCTGGATGTGTGGTATGCGTTCAATTCCGGTAGCAACACATCCATTGACCTGACGCTGACGCTGGGCACCATCGTTGACATTGGGGTCGAGATCTTCGAAGGAAGTTGCGCAGGCACCTCGATCTTCTGTGATTACACGAGCACAGCGTACATCGTGCCTGTGACATCGAACACCAATTACCGCATCCGCGTTTCATCGAACACCCAGTTCGGTGCGCCCGGTACGTTCCAGATCTGCCTGAGCGCCGCTTCAACGGTCGCTCCCCTCAACGACCTCTGCGACGGAGCATTGGTGCAGGCCTTGACCACTCCCGGTTCGGTCACCGTTACCGGTGACAATACGGGTGCGACGGATACCGAAGGGTTCGGCGCCGATCAAGTGTGGGAGGCGTTCACCATCACGGAATGCTCGGACGTGGAGGTCTCCTTATGCGGGAACAGCCCGGCCTTCCCCTCCTACTTCATCAACCTGCTTGTGGGTTGCCCCACGTTCACGGCCTTGGTGGATACAACGAGCACCACGGTATGTGTGGACAATGTTTCGATGGTTTTCGCGGGTCTGGATCCAGGCACCTATTACTACCCCGTCTATCAAGAGGATGGCGTGCTCGAAGGTCCGTACACCGTCACCTTCACCGCCACGGCCTGCGGTGGTGCCAACCCGCCTGTGAACGACCTGTGCAGCAGCGTTACACCCGTTGCCCTGGCCATGGGCGGCACGGTGACCTTCACCGGCGACAACACGGATGCCACGATCACCGGGGACTATGCACCGGGATCGGACCTCGACGGTTCGGGCCTGGCCAGTGTATGGCATGCCTTCACCACCACGGAATGCGCGAACATTGAAGTGAGTTATTGCGGCACGCTGCCCGCATTCCAGAACGTATGGGTCGTTCTGGCCAACAGCTGCCCGGCTGACGTGCTCACATACTACTCTTCGTACAACACCACGGATTGCGGCTCGGGTAACTACACCGTGTACTTCGTGGGACTGCCTGCCGGTACGTGGTACCTGCCTGTGATGTTCGACCCCACGGTCGGCAGCCTCGCCGTCGGGCCTTACAGCGTTGACGTCACCGCCTCCACCTGCTCGCAACCGCCGGCCAACGATGATTGCGATGGGTCCATCCTGTTGGATGTGAACATCCTGTGCGAGACCACGTTGGGGACGGTGTTCGCCGCCACACAATCGCAACCTGCGCTCCTGTGCAATGGTTTCACCGGCGTGGCCAATGATGATGTGTGGTACTCCTTTGTTGCCACCGGTCCCAACCAGACCATCACCGTGACCGGCTCCGATACACTGGATGCGGTTGTGGAACTGTTCACCGGTGGATGCAACAGCCCGGCCACCCTGGCCTGTGCCGATGCCACATTGGTAGGTGAAACGGAGGAGATCGTGACGAACAACCTGGTGGAGGGGAACCTTTACTACGTGCGGGTGTACGATTATTACTCCGGGTATCCGGTACAGCCCACCTTCACCATCTGCATCACCGGGGATATCGGTACGTCGATCACGGAGAATGGCGACCTTCCGTTCGGCATGAGCCCCAATCCGGGTAACGGCGATGTGCGCATCAATTATGGTGGTCATGCGGGCTTGGTCCAAGTTGAACTGTTCGACCTCACGGGCCGAGTGGTGTATAGCACCTCCAGGTCGCTGGTCACGGGTCAGGTGTTCGATCTGCAGCTGTCCAACGCATTGTCCATTGGCGCCTATAACCTGCGCCTAAGCTCTGCCGAAGGGCAAAGCCAGCAGCGCCTGATCGTGCGCTAGGAATTCCTGTTCCGGACGAAGGGGCGTGCCGATCGGTGCGCCCCTTCGCCGTTTTGAAACCTATTCAGGTCCGTGGTGGTACAAAGGGGCGGAAAACACTGCTCCATGCATCGCCCACTCACTTGTGCACTTCTCCTGATCGCCGGCACCTTATCGGTCCAACTCCTTCAGGCCCAGGACTATGCTGAAGGCATGGCGCCGATCATCATCGACGGGAAGGTGACGGATGGCACCAACAAGCTGCCCGACAGCGAAGTGGTGGTGTTCAAGGGGAACGAGGTGATCTCCACCCTGCCAACGGGCAAGTCGGGCCGGTTCCGGGCCGAGTTGAAAGTAGGGGAGGTGTACAGCCTGGAATTCCGGCATGCGGGCTTCGTGCCCAAACGCATTGTGTTCGACACGCACATGCCCAAGCCCAAGAAGGAACATGACTTCGAGATCGAACCGATCCCCATGGACATCAGCTTGTTGGAGCACACACGCTTCGACGGCGCCAACACGGACGATCTGGACTTCCCCTTTGCCATGGTGAAGTTCAACAAGAAGACCCTGGCCTTCGAACAGGATGTGGAATACACGATGGGGATGCAACGGACCAACGGCGCACTGCTACTCATGGCTGCGCGATCAGGAAAGAACAAGTGATGGAACACAGGATGATGAACCCCCAGATGAGAACCTCCCTCTTCATCGGCGTTGTTGCGGTGTTGATGTTCGCTGCAGCACCATCGGGCCCCACCGTGGCCAATTTCTCCAAGACGCGATACCGGTTGCAGCTCGAGGGCCGCATCACCGACAAGGAGGAGCACTCCCTCGAAGGAGTGAAGATCCGCGTGGACACCAACGGTGTACTGCTGGGCCGGGTACAGGCCGACGAGAAGGGCCGCTTCGTGGTGATGTTGGACATCGGCCACTTCTACGGATTCTCCGTGGAACGCGAGGGTTTCGTGAAGAAGCGGTTCATCGTCGACGCACGCACTGAGGATCCCTCCACCGTGGTGGCCGGTCCCTTCCATGCCGACATTTCGCTGAACTCCATGGATAAGCTTTCAAGCGTGGACCCCACGATCTTGGACTTCCCTTACGCCATGGTGACCTATTCAGCAAAGGACCGGGCGTTCATTGCCGATCCCGCCTACATCGAGGAGATGAAGCGGGTGGAGGCCGCCCTGATGCTGGGCGCGGCCTACGGCGGCGGTAAGCGTACCTCGTCCCAGTAAGCCGCAGCGATCACGGGGCCGTTGGTTAACTTGGGCCGGCATCAGCCGCTCAACATGTCCATCAAGCGCCCCTTCAACCTCAAGGGCTGGATCGCGGACCATCGCGACCTGCTCAAGCCTCCTGTTGGCAACAAGAACCTGTATGCCGATGCGGGCGACTACATCGTGATGGTGGTGGGCGGGCCGAACGCGCGCAAGGATTATCACTGGAACGAGACCGAAGAGCTCTTCTATCAGGTGGAGGGCGACATTGAGGTGGGCATCCAGGAGGATGGCCAAGCCGTAACCATCCCCATCAGGGAGGGCGAGATGTTCCTGCTGCCAGGTAGAACGCCGCATCAGCCACGCAGGGGGGCCGGCACGGTGGGCCTGGTGATCGAGGTCAAGCGCGATGATCGCGATCTGGAGGACGGTCTGCAGTGGTACTGCGAAAAGTGCAACAACCTGTTGCATGAATACCGTTTTGTGCTGCACAACATTGAACAGGACTTCCTGCCCCGCTTCAAGGAGTTCTATACGGATGTCGACCTGCGCACGTGCAAGAAGTGCGGGCATGTAATGGAGGCGGACAAGCGCTTCATGTGACCGCCGCGTGCCGCTGCTGAGCATCGACATACACACGCACATCCTGCCGGAGAACATCCCCGACTTCGGGCGTCGTTTCGGTTACGGAGGGTTCATCCACCTCGACCATCACAAACCCGGTTGCGCCCGGATGATGATGGAGGACAAGTTCTTCCGCGAGGTGCAGGCGAATTGCTGGGACCCACGCGTACGCATGCAGGAATGTGATGCGTTCAACGTGCATGTGCAGGTGATCAGCACCGTGCCGGTGATGTTCAGTTATTGGGCCAAGCCCCACGATACGCTGGCGCTCTCCGAATTCCTCAATGACCATATCGCCGGTGTGGTGGCAGCGCATCCGCGCCGCTTCGTGGGGCTCGGTACTCTGCCCATGCAGGATGTTGACCTGGCCGTGAAGGAACTTGAGCGCTGCAAGCGCATCGGCCTTGCAGGTGTGCAGATCGGAACGCACGTTGAGGGGTTGAACCTCGGCGAGCCGCGCCTGCTCCCCATCTTCCAGGCGTGCGAAGAGCTGGACATGGCGGTGTTCGTGCACCCGTGGGACATGCTGGGGAAGGAGCGTATGGACAAGTACTGGCTTCCGTGGCTGGTGGGCATGCCGGTTGAAACGACCCTGGCGATCACCAGCATGATCTTCAGCGGGCTCTTCGAGAAGGTGCCGCGTTTGCGCGTGGCCTTCGCCCATGGAGGTGGTTCGTTCCCCGCCACCATCGGCCGGATCCAGCATGGCTTCGATGTGCGGCCCGATCTGTGCGCGGTGGACAATGATGTGGCACCCACCAATTACCTCGGTCGGTTCTGGCTCGATTCGCTGGTGCACGACCCGGTGATGCTTCAGCATCTGGTGAACGTGTGCGGTGCCGACAGGATCTCCCTCGGCTCCGACTATCCCTTCCCGCTGGGCGAACTGCAGCCAGGCAAACTGATCCGCAGCATGCCCTGGGATGATGCGCAGAAGGAGATGCTCTTGAGCGGATCGGCCCTGCAATGGTTGGGCCTCGAGCGTGACCGGTTCGTGTAACGCGGTCAGCGCACCAGGTTCACGTGTCCGAAGACCGTGCGCTTCTTTCCATTGAGCTCGGTAAGATCCACGCGCCACACATAGGTATCGATCGGCGAGCTTACACCATGGTAAGAGCCGTCCCACGACTGGCTGAGCTGTGTTGCTGCGAAGATCTCCTCGCCCCAGCGGTTGAACACGAGCAGCCGGAACTCCTTCACCTCCGTGGCCCTGGCGGAGAAGCTGTCGTTCACGCCATCGCCGTTCGGGGTGAAGGTGTTGGGAACGAAGAGCGAACCGTTCACGAACACCGTGACCTGATCGGTCGCCCTGCAGCCGTTGGCGTCGATCAACACCACCGTATAGGTGGTGGAACTGAGCGGTTCAGCCACGGGGGCAACACACGAATCGCATGAGAGGGTGAGCGCCGGCGACCAGATCATGGTGCCATTGCCGAGCCCCACGAGCTGGGCCTGGTCGCCGAAGTCGATGCCCGAGTCCTGCCCGGCATTGACCGTGGGCGCCGGGAACACGTTCACCGTGGTGGTGGCCGCGGCCGTGCAGCCCAGTGCATCGCTCACCATTACCGTGTACGTGGTGGAAGCCTGCACCGTGGCCTCCGTCACGGCGGCATCGGGATCGCTTAGACCGGTCGTAGGGGACCACGCATAAAATGCACCGCCGCTCGCGGACAGCGTCACTTGCTCGTTCGGGCACACGGTGGTGTCGGGCCAGGCCAGCGCCACCACTTGGCGCACATCAACAAAGGCGCTGTCCGCGACGCTGCCGCAGGTATTGCTCAAGGTCACCACGTAGTATTGATCTGCTTGAGGCGACACCACGGGATCGGCGATGTTGAGGTCGGAAATGCCCGGTGCTGCCTGCCATGCATAGGTGGTTCCGCCCTGTGCAAGGAGTTGCACGGATCCGCCCAGGCACACCGCGGTGTCGCCAACGATGGGCACGGGGACATCCACCTCCACGTTCACCACCAAGGTGTCCTGCACCACGCATCCTTCCGGGGTGGTGATGGTGACAACATAGTGCGTGGTGTCCAAAGGACTGGCCAGGGGACTTTGTGCCGTGGGGTCATCGAGTGAGTTCGCCGGGCTCCAGGCATAGGTGCCGCCACCGATGGCGGTGATGGGGACGGGTTGCCCGGCGCAGGTGAGCGTATCGGGTCCCGCTTCACCGAAGGGTATGCCCACGATGATGTCGATGGTCGCCGTATCGGTCCCGCAACTGTCCGTTATGATCACGGAGTAGGTGATCGAGCTGTCGGCCGTAACAAAGGGATCTGCGCTGGTCGGATCGCTGAGCCCGGTGGTGGGGGACCAGAGGAATATATGGCCACCATGCGCGTGCAGCTGGATGGTGGCACCATCGCAGATGGGTTGTACCGGATCGATCGAGGGTTCCTGTGGCGCGATGACGTGGATGGTGATGGTCCCTGTGTCGGTAGGGGTGCAACTGCTGCTATCGTCGAGCAGCATCACCACGGTATAGGTACCGGGGTCGGTGTACGTGTGCTGCGGCTCGAACGCAGTGGAGGTGGTGCTGTCGCCGAAGTGCCACAGTTGCTGTGAGCCCCCCACGCTGTTATTGATGAACTGCACCGTGCCCGATACGCAGATCACATCGGGACCGTCGATGGAGATGAAGGCCTCGGGCTGGCCCAGGTTGAACTTGAACACGCCGAGGTTGCAATTGAAGCTGTTGTTGGTGTTGCTCCAGGCACCTGCGGTGGTGGGGAAGTCACTGTTGCCACCGCAACCGGCGCAAACGGCCTGGTACACGTTGCCGTTCTTATCGAAGCGGCTTGTGCCGCCATCCACGTGTTCCGCACTGGTGCCCCCGCCGAAGAACGTGGCATAGTTCAGCGACACGGCCTCGGGGTTGAGCACCATGAGGTAGAAGTCGCTTCCGTCCGTGTTCGGTTGGTACGCGTCGGCCGTTACCGGAAGGCCGGTGGTTGTACTGAAGTCGGCGTTCACGAACGTGTTCACGGAACCGCCCCAGCCGCTGAAGTAGATCTGGTCGCAGTTGCTCACCAGGAATGCGCTGGGCGAGATGTCCTCATTGCCATTGCCGTTGCCGATCACGGTGCTCCATAGTGAAGTGGAGAGGTCGGTGGAGAGCTTGTGGATGAACTGTGAACTGCCGGGGTTGGTGTATTTGCCGGGTGTTACGGGATACGCCCCGTGCGTCTGGCCGACCACATATACCTCATCCTGCGTGTCCAACTGCACGAAGAAGCATTGGTCATAGCTCGCTGTGCCCAGGTAAGTAGAGCCGAGCAACTGTCCTGCTGCGGAATAGCGCATGGCATAGCCGTCCACTGTGCCGGCGTTCGAGTTGTCAAAGGTGGTGCCGGCCATGGGCAGGTCGCTGCTGGCGGTACCACCTGTAAGGTAAATGTCGCCGGTGCTGCTGACCTGTACACCATTCCCACTATCGCCCTGTGATCCGCCACAATAGGTGGCGAACTGGAGGCTGGTGAGATCGGCGCTCAGACGGAACAGGATAGCGTCCAGGTCGCCGCCACCGAAAGCCTGTTGCGCCGTGCCAGCGGTGGTGGGCATATCGAAGCTCTGGGTGCTGGAGGCCACCACCGGTCGTTCCAGCGCATCGAGGGTGATCTCTCCGCGGAAGTGATCGCCGTAGTTATGCACCAGGGCCGCGCTCTGGTCCAGGCCGTCGTTGTTCGTCCCGCCCACGTAGGTGCCGCCGATCAACACCGTTGCGTCCGCGGAAAGATGCGCCACGGCGATGTCGGTGCCGAAGTCGAACCCATAGCCTTCGCCGGAGAAGAGGTTCACGAAACCGCCTGTGAGCGGGATCTGCGTGCCGCCATTGAACGTGGGATCGAAGCAACCTGGTGAGGTGGGGAAGTCGAACGAGCCGGTGACGGACAACACGAAGAGCTCGTTCGCGCTGTTGACCACCAGGCTGTTCGGCGTTTCATTGTTCGAGCCGCCGAGGTAGGTGCTCCATTCCAGCAGGGTGCCATCGGGCGACCACTTGCTCACACCGATGTCGATGTCCAGCCCGGCGAACGTGGGTTGCAAAACCCCGAGGGTGGTCGGGTAACCGAAGTCGAACACGATGCCACCGCCGTACAACGCGCCATCATTGTCATAGGTCGCCGTGAAGCCGAAGTTGTCCCCTGTGCTGCCGCTGTAGCTGCCGAAGGTGAGCTCCGGATCGATCGTCAATGGCAATCCCTTGATCATCTTCACGTCGTACGTCACCGTGTTGCCGCGGAGGCGATAAGCGGAAGGCCTTGGGATGCGTTTGTTGTCGATGCCGTCGAAGAACGGTGCCCAGGAGACCGGTGCCTCTTCCTCCACAGTGCCCGCCGTGGTGGTCACCAGCAGGCTCCCCTCCTTCAAGTACAATCCATCCTGACCGTCGAAGCGCATCCGGATCACCGACGGATCCGCATCGGGCTGAACGAGGAATTCGTACTTCAGGCCCTCTGTCCCATCCAAGCGCAGGTCGATGCCCGGGTAGAGGTCGTGCAACACCACCACCCCGAACACAAGGCAATGGGTGCCCCATTTGGCGGGGTCCTTTCCGAGGAAGAAATTCTCGTACTGTGGCTGAGCGTGGCTGCCCACACCCCTGGCGGGCCGTGCCCCTTCGAACGTGACGCGGTAGGCGTGGGCGCGGCACGGCTCCTCGGCCTCTGCAGGATCATGGCCGTGGTGGGCCAGGGGTCCGCCCTGTATGAGTTCGAAGGTGAACGCGTCCTTCTCCACGAACAATGCACCACCCGGGAACAGACAGCGGTACAACACCTGCTCCGGCCATTGGCCCCGGTTCTCCGTGAAGGTGGCCACAGGCCGCTCCCCCGCAGTGGCGGAAAGGGCGAAAAGGCCGAGGAGAAGGGAGACGAGGGGGCGCACGCAGGGGGCTCGTGGAAAGGTACCGAAAGTTAAGACCCCATTGGCAGGCATTTGGTTGCTTTCGTGCGCTGGATGGGGGATCCCGGCCTACCCGGCGGCAGGGTGTACTTTCGCAGTGCGAACGCGCAGAACAGGTGGACCTTTCCCCCGTCCGCTACCTGCGATGCTTCAGCGCACCACGTTCACCCACTCCCAGTGAGCTACGGCAGCAACCCATGAGCGACGCGATCAAACACGAATGTGGCCTGGCCTTCATCCGCTTGCGCAAGCCACTTCACCACTATCAGCAGAAATACGGCAGCGCCTTCCACGGCATCAACAAGCTGTTCCTGCTGATGGAAAAACAGCACAATCGCGGCCAGGACGGTGCGGGAGTGGCGGTGATCAAGCTGGACCCGGAGCCGGGCGACAACTACATCGATCGCACGCGCAGCACGGACAAGCAGGCCATCCAGAAGATCTTCGGGGGGATCCAAAAAGGTTATCAGAACGCGATCGACAAGGACCCTTCCCTGGCCGGTGATGTGGAGCGCTTGAAGGCCGAGGTCCCTTTCCTGGGCGAGGTGCTGTTGGGCCACTTGCGCTACGCAACGTATGGAGCGGACGGATTGGAGAACTGCCACCCGCGCCGCCGCCTCAGCAATTGGATCACCCGCAACCTTGTGCTGGCAGGCAACTTCAACATGACCAATGTGGACGAGCTGTTCGCATTGCTCGTGAGCATCGGTCAGCACCCCAAGGAGCATAGCGACACGATGACGGTGCTCGAGAAGATCGGGCACTACCTGGATGTGGAGAACGACCGCCTGCGCCAGATACACACACACCTGGGTTACACCGACCCGCAGATCACGCAGGTGATCGGAGAGAAGATGGATGTGCGCGAGATCCTGCGGATGAGCGCACTCGATTTCGATGGTGGCTATGCATTCGCCGGGTTGATCGGCCATGGCGATGCTTTCGTGCTGCGTGATCCCGCCGGCATCCGGCCGTGCTTCTGGTACGCCGATGACGAGTTCGTGGTGGCTGCGAGCGAGCGCCCCGCGATACAGACCGCCTTTGGCGTGAAGACCGATCAGGTGCAGGAACTACGCCCCGGCCATGCGTTGATCGTGAGGAAGAACGGGAGCTTCAGTGAAGAACAGGTGCGCGAGCCGGTGGAGAAACGCGCATGCAGCTTCGAACGGATCTACTTCAGCCGCGGAAGTGATCGCGATGTATACCGCGAGCGGATCGCCTTGGGCCGCAACGTGGTGCCCGCCATCCTGGAAGCGGTGGACCACGACCTGCAGAACACCGTGTTCAGTTTCATTCCGAACACGGCGGAAGTGGCCTGCATCGGCATGCTGAAGGGCCTTGAGGACGAACTGGTGAAGACCAAGGAACGCCTCATCGGCGAAATGGGGCCCACCCCGGCCCCCGGTCGCTTGCGCGAGATCCTGAACATGCGTCCGCGCCTGGAGAAGGTGGCGATCAAGGACGCGAAGCTGCGCACCTTCATCACAGCGGACATTGCGCGCGATGAACTGGTGGCGCACGTATATGACATCACCTATGGCACGGTGCGTCCGGGCCTGGACAACCTGGTGGTGATCGACGACAGCATTGTGCGCGGCACCACCTTGAAACAGAGCATCCTGAAGATGCTCGACAGACTGGAGCCGAAGCGCATCGTGGTGGTGAGCAGCGCGCCGCAGATCCGCTATCCGGATTGCTACGGCATCGATATGGCCAAGATGGGCGACCTCGTGGCTTTCCAGGCGGCCATTGCCTTGCTGCGCGAAACGAAGCAGGACAACATCATCGAGGATGTGTACGACCGGTGCCTCGCCAACGTGGGCAAACCACTGGTGCCGCTGCCGGGTGCGCCCGGAGGCGGTGGTCCCTCCCCGTGGGTGGACAATGCGGTGAAGGACATCTATGCACCGTTCACCGCGGAGCAGATCAGCGCGAAGATCACCGAGCTGCTCACGCCTGAGGGCATGCGGGCGGAGGTGCGCATCGTGTACCAGAGCATCGAAGGCTTGCGCTCGGCGTGTCCGCAACACACCGGTGATTGGTATTTCACAGGCAACTATCCCACCCCGGGCGGCAACCGCGTGGTGAACCGTGCTTTCATCAATTGGATGGAGGGAAGGAACGTGCGGGCGTATTGATCGCTTCAGCGGGGAGCTGAAAGTCGCACACGAAGACCCTTGAGCTGAACGGTGCCTTTGCCGTTGAGCCAGATGTAGCAGCGCAGCTCCTCACCCGGTGCGGGCGGCGGTACGGTGATCGCGTATCGCCATGCACGCCATGCGCGATCATCGGCCAAGGGGATGTCATTCAGCGGCCAGGCCTGGTAACCACGCTCCGTCTCGCCCTTCCGCAGTGTGCAGATGAAATAGGCGTGGTCGCTCGCGCCCAACTCCAAGGCCCGGCGTTGCAGGCTGGCCTCGAGATGAAGCTGGCGACCGGTCGGAAGATCACCCGGGGGCAGGATGAACGCTGGGGAGAACGGATGCGCTGTGTCCAGTTGGATGATCATGTCCGATCCCACCACCATGACCGAGCCACCTGACCACCGCGTACGATCACGCACGTCATCGGATGCGGTGAGCAGTTGAAGTCCGCGGGGCGCATAAGGCTCCACACGGTTCGCTCCGCTGAAGGCACCTCGCCAGCGGTCGTGTTTGCGCAGGAGGACAGCGCGGTACTTCTCCCGATCCATGTTGTACGGGTGGATGATGCCCACGTGATATTGCCACACCTGGAAGCATTGAAGCCATAACAATGGCACCACCAACAGCATGGTCCCTTTGCGGACCCGGACGGGAAGTGCATGGAAAAGGAACGCGATCGGGATCGCAAAGAGGGGCAGGAGATCGACGAACGGTCGCGCGCCATACGAATAGCCATAATACCAGATCCACCAACAGCCGATCACATAGGCTGCGGCGAACAACGCGAGCAGCAGTGAGCCGGCAGCGACCCGCGACCCGCGCGCCAGCACCCACAGACCGGGCAAAGCGAACAACAGCAATGGCCAATAGAAGAAGAGTCCTTTGCGCGCGCCGAACAGCAGCGACCACAGCATGGGCCTGTTCCAAAGGAAGCCCTCGCCCGTGTACGGCTGTACGAAGAAATGTCCGCATTGGGCATGCCAGAGGATCGGCTGCAGCATGATCACGCCGAGGAACACGGCGATAGCGGGGATCACCATGACAGGGGTGAGCGCTTGCCACAACTGGCGGAACGAGCGTTGTGTGCCCACTGACACAACAGGCAGGGCAAGCAGCGCGATAAGGTCGGTGGGACGGACGAGCGCAAGGAGCGCAATGGACAGCGCAAGCAATGACACGTGCATCCCGGAAGGGGATCGCCATGCGCGTTGGGCCGCATCCAGCACCCAGGCCAGCATCGCGAAGGCATACACATGCGACATGGCCGGTGTCATCACGGCGTAGTAACCAAGGCCGGTGCCGAAACAGATGATGGTCAACGCAAGGGCGACGGCGTGTTCGTCCAGAGAGAGCCCTTCGAGGAAAGAGCGCAAGCGGAAAAGCCCGAAACCGAGGAAGAGCAACGCGCTGGTCCCGATCGCGATGGCGTATGGGAGGGAACGTCCATCGGCGGGTTGTCCGGTCACCTGGCTGAGCAGATGTGCTCCGATCACGAGGGGTGCTTCGAGCACGGCCGTGCCGCAGAAGTACTTGATCACCTGTCCGTCACCGGCGGGCGCGAAATGATGCTGCGCTGTTCGCACCTGGGCCAGGTCGCCCTGCACCACGGCGCCCTCGAGGTAGGCGTAGTACCCTTCGCCATCGCTGGAGATCACGGACCTCCATCCATCACCTGCGGGTCCGACGAAACGCCAGGCCACGGAGAACACCGTACATACGGCCATGAAAACGATGATCACCGCGTTCGACAAGCGGCGCTCACGCGTCATCATGGTCGGTGTTCGATCCGTCCACGACGGGTGAGTTTCCGCAATTGTTTGCGCGTGGCCTTCACCTCTGCACTGCCGTGCGTAATGATGCGCGAGGTACTGTCGGCGAGGAGCCGAGCCTTGGGTTCCATGGTCAGCACGGTCCCAGGCATCAAGTGGAGGGTGGATCCGTTCCTCAATTCCAATGTCGCACTGGGTTCCAGATGCACAAGCCCTCCGGCATCCACCGTGAGACCTGTCGCATTGCTGAAATAGGAGAAGCCTCCCACCTCCTGTGGTTTGTCGATCCGCGTGGGTGTGCGCGACCGGTCGATAAGGACCGTGCGTCCTTTGCCGATGTGCAAGGCATGCCCGGCGTATCCCTTCACCGCATGCAGCACAATGCTGTCAGCGCACCAACGCACATCGCGGTCCACGAAGGTGTCGTTGTTACGCACCCGCACGCGCATGCTGCCATCGGTGCGCTGTTCCAGGAACTTCACGCTAAGGCCGGCGAGGTGCACGGTGCGGTTGTTGGGCCGTCCACGTTTGAAGGCATCCTTGCCCGGTGTGCTCACGAGCGTGAGCATGTTCGCCAGCGCCGGATCGCTGCACATGCTCATTCCGCTGTTGCCTTGGGGTCTGAACGCCTGGCGTGTGTGGCCGAAGAACATGGCCTCATCGAGGTATGCCCCATCGCGCTCCTCCACGCGTGGCATGAGCCCTTCCTTCGACCGTGACACCACACCATCCTGGTTGGTGTCGAACACCGGGATCTCCAGTTCGCTGGCACCCGTGAGCGGATTGCTCCAGCGTTCCCTCGCCACCAGCGGAAGTGTCCAACTGGACCACAGGCACTGATAGGTCACCGTGTCGCCACGCAGGTAGTAGTCGTTGAATCCACTGGCGGGCATGGCGCGCAGGTAGTCCGCATCGCCACCGAAGATGTCCTTGCCACGCTTCCGCTCGCGGTCCACTTGCATCATGGCGAAGATGCCGGGTGCGGCCTTGCGGACGCAGGACATCTCATTCTCGTAGTGGAAACGGTCCGTGGGCGAACCATTGCGCGACCAGGTCTGGTGGTTCTCCAGCCAGAGCCATTGCGGGAACTCGTCGTCGCCGAGGTAGGGCATACGGATCCGGATGGCATCGCCAGAGGTCACAAAGTCGCGGAGCGTGAAGGTGCCTGTGTCCCCGTTCAAGGGGTCCAGATCCCCGTTCACGGCACCGCCGTTCCCGTCTCGCGCGGTGATGGGGAAGGGAGCGTCCTTGGCCTTCCACCCCAACCGGTAGCGGTCCCAGCCACTGCAGGTCAACAGGCTGCTGCTGGCCGCGCCCATCATGCTCCAACCGCCCTGCAGTGGAATGAAGTAACCCTGGAACTGCGAGGCATTGCCGCCGCCGCTATGGAAGTTGTTGCCGCCGAGGAGCAGGTGGTTGAACTCGTGCTTGAGGATCTCGAAGGGCAGGGCGTTCATGCCGCCGAAGCGGCTTTGTGTGTCGCTCTCGAAGCCGATGAGTTTGCCAGGACTTCCGGGGTCGGTGCTGCCCTGGCCGTGTGTCAGGCCGCTGTTGCGCGCGATCACCATCACGTGGTCGTAGCGATGCGGATCGTCGGGCTGGTTCACCTTGGGCAGTCCGGGTTTGCCACCGTCCTTCCACAGATCGAAGTCCTCGATCCGCAGGCCATGACGAGTGCGAAGGGTGCCCATCTTGTTCGCCTCCTTCACCGCCGCTGTCCCGATGCTGTGGGCACTACCCACTTCAGGGTACTCGCTCTCCTTGAGCACCATCTGCTGATCGATGTAGTCGCCGAGCACGATGAAGTCGCCAAGCGAGATGTCGTGGTAGTACCGGGTGATCGTCGCGGTGGGCAGGGGTTTGGGCTGCGGGTCGAACAGGTCGTCCTTCCAGGTGGGCAGTTGTCCCTTGACCCAGTGTTCGGCCCCACCCGCCTGGGGGTCCTTGCCGGGGTTCTTGTCGTACACGATCTCGCAGAAGAGTACCAGCACGCGAATGGTGCCGTGCGGGCTCAGGCTGCTGCCGTTCTCGCTGAAGGGGATGGTGGTGCTGTCGGTCTGGGCGAGAGCGGCTCGGTGACCAACGATGCACACCAGGAGCGTTGCAAGCAAAAGGCGCATAGCGCCAAAGTACGCTACGCCTTCGGAGCCTTGAACA
Source organism: Flavobacteriales bacterium (assembly GCA_031411095.1). GTDB lineage: Bacteria > Bacteroidota > Bacteroidia > Flavobacteriales_F > PHOS-HE28 > PHOS-HE28. The sequence goes on from JANOAK010000023.1 coordinate 28,467, forward strand.
ACGGCACCGTGCTGCAGGGCTCACCGAACATCAGGCTCTTCACCACGGGCATCAGTTTTGCGCTCAGTTCAACGTACGCATTGAGCGGCACGGGCAACTTGCTGCAGCCCTTCACCACAACGCGCGCCCCGCGGTAAGGTTCCACCTGGAACGACTCGGCGAACGTGGTGAACACGGCGCGCTCCAGCTGTTCGGCATCGCCTTGGGTGATGAACGCGGCATGAGGTTGCAGGTGCGTGGCCACCAGCATGTAGGCCCACGTAGGGATGATCGCGTCGGCCGAACAATGCACGGAAACGAGCTTCCCCGCGTACTGCGACCAGTCGTGCGTTCGGCAGAACGCGCGCAGCTCATCCTCCTTCAACGCGATCTCCTGCCACAGCAAGGGCTTCAGGTCGAAGACCACGCGTTCGCCGTGCGGATAGAGCTCCTCAAGGTCGAGGGTGATGAGGCCGCTGCTGGCGACCTTGTTGATGATGGGCTGATCGGACATCGGGGTACGAAGATCGGCGATCCCAACGGGTTCCGTGCAGCGCTCCATGAGTCCACTAGATCATCATGCAGGAGCACAGGGCAACCTCCTCGCGGTGAACGCCAAGCGATCGGTCGGGACCGTATGACCAACACCACCCGGCCCTCAGAGCTGCATGCTCCGCAAGGTTCATTCCGTGAAGGCGCTGAGCATCCAGTGATGCTTCTCCAATTGCTTGATGAAGCCCTTCACCATCTCCTCGGTGCCCATGTCGTGGAGTTCCACGGCCGTATCCACGGCCTCCACGGCGAGATCGAGGAGCATGACGTAGTCTGCCAGGAGGTTGCGCACCAAGCGATCGGAGGCAGGCACCGATGTGTCCTCCTCGACCGTGCTCTGGGCGAGGAACTCCTTGAAGGTGCTCAACGGGCGCTGGTGGAATACGCGGATCCGCTCGGCGATCAGATCAATGTTCAGTTGGGCCTCCTGGTATTGCACCTCCAACTCGACATGCAGGTCGAAGAAGTCGCTGCCCTTCACGTTCCAGTGGTAGTTGCGCAACTTCTGGTAGTGTACCTGGTAGTTGGCCAGCAGGGCGTTCAGTTCTCCAGCGGTCCGCTCGCGCTCGGCCAGCGACCAATGCAACGTGTGGCGCTGCTTCGAAGTGGCCGTGCTTTTGGACTTGCCGTGGGTGGTGCGGTCTTGGTGCTCATGGCGAGAGAGGTTGATCTGCCGTAGAGGGAACCATCACCCGTGCCGGGCAGGGAATGGAGGCTAGGCAACGGCCGCCCGGTCCGACCAAGGGGAGGGCTTTCCCCATACGGGATGGCGGCCATTCCCCGATCCGTCCGTGCCGCTTTCGGAAAAGTGGCACGTTCATAAGTCACGAGGCGCTTGGGATCGAGGGGTATGCGATGCACGTTGGGTGGGGTGCCCCGGAGGAGGGCATGGAATGTGAACGTGTCGTACCAAAGCGCACAACCATGGGAAACCTCGTACCCAAGTTGCACTTCTGGATGCACGAAGCCGGTCATTGGCTGCACACGTGGGATGGTGATCTGGACCGTTTGGAACGGTTCGCCTCCAGCTTCGGTGAGAGCTACATGCGAAAGCTGGATATGGGCTTCATCGCGCTGGGTTCTGCGCTCTGTGCGTTGATGGGGCTCATGTTCGGTTAGGCGGCGATCCCTGTGCATCGGAAGAGGTCCTGGGCCAGGACATTACGCCCTCTGAAGGTCACAGGTCCATAGCGCGCCGCGTTCATTTCAGGCCGAGGGCAAGGTCATGGGTCCCTCCATGGACCACCGCGCGTGACATTCATGAAGGAGGAGCCATTGAACCGGAACAACCCGCCGGAAAAGCCGAACCACAGCCTGCCGTGCCGGTCCTCCACGAATGCTTGGATGGCGAAGTACACAGTAAGGTCCTGCCGGTCGGTCTTGTCGAACAGCGTGAATGTGTTACCGTCAAAGCGGTAGGCCCCCACACGTATAGCACCGATCCAGAGGTTCCCGGATCGATCCGTGTAGAGGTTGTAGATGTCGTTCGCCGTAAGCCCTTTCAGTTCGGGGAACTGCGTGAACGTCTTCCCATCGTACCGGCTCACACCACCTTCATTGATCGGCGGGAAGTCGGAGGTGATGGACCCGAACCAGATGTTGCCCTGTGCATCCTCTACGATGCTCGCGACGTTGCTGCTGCAGAGGCCGTCCTTTTTTGTGAAGTGGGTGAATGCTGCGCCATCATACCTGCATGCTCCATAACCATCCCGGGCGAACCAAATGTTCCCTTTGCTGTCCTCGAAAAGGTCCCACACCTGGCCCGGTGCCATCTTATAGCTGAGGGTATTGATCACGGGAACAGGAAGCGGAAAGGCGATGAAGCGGTTGTCCTCGAAGCGGAAAACGCCTATGCTCGTGCCGGCCCAAACAGCCCCGTTGCGATCAACCATCACTTTGCAGCCCGAGCCCAACAACCCTTCCGCTGGGCCGAAGCCGGTGAATGTTGCGCCATCATATCGGGAAGCGCCCGTGTGTGTTCCGAACCAGAGGTTCCCCCCGCGATCTTCCGCGATACCCGTGACCACGTCACCGATCAGGCCTTCCCCCATGGAGAAATATTGGAGCGACCTTCCATCGTAGCGGGCCACGCCTTGTCCGTTGGTCCCGAACCACAAATTGCCCTGCCTGTCCTCGAAGGCCGCCACGATGTACTCAGCGACCTGGGCGGTGTCGCTGCCCGTGAGCGCGGGATCGTTCGCCGCACTCACTTGCGATACGTGTGCGCTAGGCCGCCCTTTGCAGGATAGGAACAGCATGCCGAACGCAAGGGGCCCGATCGCCATGCTCATGTTGGATCCGCGCATCGTTCCGAGTTCTTAATGGCCGCTCCATCCCGGCAAGGCAGCCGCCTGCTTCAGCCAATCCATGAACTGCACCTCATCGAGAAGGCCATCCTCGTGCAGGTGCACGTAGCGCGCATTGGGGTCCTTCGACTCCACCGGCGGCATGGGCTTCAGCTGGCGGCCGAAGAAGAAGTTGATCTTGACGTACTTGGCAAAAATGTGATAGCTCACGAACCAGCCCTGCCCCTCCATGCCGTAAAAGGGCGAATTCCACTTCACGGCCTTCTTCACCTGGGGTACCGCACGTACGATCAATGCATCGATGCGCTTGCATGCCTCCCGCTTCCACCCGGGTGCGGCATCGATATAGGCTTGCACGGGCGCATCGCCTTCGGCCTTGGCGATCTGCGGATTACCACCGGAGAGGAGCTTCACCGGCTTCGCTTTCGGCGGCGGGCTCTTCGGTCGGGGTTTGGCCTGCTTGCCCATCGGTTCACTTCCTGGTGGCCGTTGCCTTGTTCTGTGTCACCGCCGCCTTCACCAATGCCTTGAATGCACGCGCGTTCACCTGTTCGCCTTCCTTGATATCGATCGCACGACGGGTCGCGCCGGTGCCAGGAGCATTGAACAGACCTGTGGGATCCGGCAAGCTGGCCCCATAGGCGAAGGTCAGCTTCACCTTGTCCTTGTACTTCTCACCGGTGCAGATCATGCCGCTGTGCGACCACAAGGAAACCCCATCAGGGTTCGATGGCTTCTTCCATTTCTGCTCTTCGCTGACGTCCGGAGCGGCTTCCAGGATGAGCGAGCGCACATGGGCAAGGATGTCTTCGCGCCAATCGCCCGCAGAAGGCTTCGAGGCTGTTCGGGTCTTCGTCGTTTTCGCGGGCATGTTCGTTCTCGTTGGAGCGAGCCAAAGTTGCGATGGAATACATGCATATGACCATCTGCGGTCCCAGACACGTGACACGGAAGGGCGGAAAGGAAAGTAGGCGCCGCAAGCAGCCCGCGCGGTCAGGTCAATAGGATCGTCCTGTTCTTCGTGTAGACCGCGATGATACCGACCCGCCAACGTCCCATGAAGCCGACCATGGTCGGTGATGGCTAGCGGATGGAAGAGCGCTGGAACCCGAACAACTCGGCCGCCGTGGATGGTTGACCCATGACCGCATCGCGCACGATGTTGGCCCCTACCTGACTGAAGGTAATGCCATTGCCGCCCATGCCCAGTACGAACCACGCACCGGTGTGCTCGTCGCGATCGATATAAGGCAGGCCGTCCTGTGTGCTCCCGAACGTGCCACACCAAGCGTATTCCACGCGGAAGGGAAGGTCGGGGAACAGTTTCCCGAAGTGCACCGCCAACTGTTCCGCCTTGCGCTCCAGTAGTCTGTCCCTGCGGGCCGGATCGCGGAATGGTTCGTCCAGTCCTCCGATGATGATGCGTCCGTCGGGAGTGGTCCGCAGGTAGAGGTAGGGGCGGTCCGTTTCCCAGATGAAGCAGTCCTGGTGCCAGAAGGTGTCACGTTCCATGCGTTCACTCGCTACGGCATAGGTGGAGTTCAAGGTCATCACCGGTTCGGGCAGAAGGGCTTGGCTCTCGTAGCCGGTGGCCATCACCAGATGCTCAGCCCGTATGATGAACCCGTCGGGGGTTTGGATCACAAAAGCGTTGCCTTCGCGCGTGAAGCCCTTCATGGCTGTTCGCTCGAACACGTGTCCTTTGCGGGCGATGATATCCTGGAACAAGGCGTGGGTGAACGCGTAGGGATCGATCTCCGCAGCTGGCCGGCACAGGAGCGCCGCAGGTTTGGAGAAGCCGAACAGGGTCTTCACGGTCGCCGCCTCCAGGAAGTCGACCGCGAAGCCATGCCGGGTCCGCAGTTCGTACTCAGCGCGCAGGCGTTCCACATGGCTGCGGCGGCTCGCATACTGAAGACTCTCCCGCGCCCGCACCTGCACGCCCAGTGACGTTGCGAGCCGGATCAGTTGCTGGACCGCCTCGGCACATAGGCGATAGCTGTCGACCGCGGCCTCCATGCCCACGATCCCGCTTAGCTCATGCAGGGGCGTATCGATCTCGTACTGCAACAGCGCCGTGCTGGCAGCCGTGCTACCTGTGGCGATGGCCCGCTGGTCGATGACGGCGACGCGCGCGCCGGCCGATGTGCACGCATGCGCACACAGCGCACCGGTGATGCCGCCGCCGATGACAAGCACATCGCAGCGGTGATCCGCAGAAAGCGCAGGGTACAAATATGGCAGGCCGTTCCGGATCAGGAAGTAGGGCAGTCCGGAGTGAAGGTCCATGCGGGCGCCGTGAAGAGATCGAGTACGGCTTGATGGACAGGACCCAACAAGTGTACCATCCTTGGAAGTGAGTATTGGCTATACCGGTCCCTTGGTCGATCGTCCGATGCCATGGCCTTCGGGCGCACCCTTGCACCTCACTTTCCCGCGGCGCGCTCGGCGGCCACACTTTGGATCACGCGCTGCAGCGTATGCCGTTCGATGGGCTTCACGATATGCTCATCAAAACCCGACATGCGTGACCGCTCACGGTCGCCTTCCTGGCCCCAGCCGGAGACCGCCACGATCCTCGCGCGCTGTCCCCAAGGCGATCTGCGCATGTGTTGGCAGGCCTCATACCCGTCCATGATGGGCATGCCAAGATCCATGAACACCACATCGGGCCGGAACATGGCGCCTACCTCCAGGGCTTGCGCGCCGTTGTGGGCCACTTCCACCTCATTGCCCGTTTTCCGAAGCACCATGCTCAGCGACAGGGCCCCATCGAGATTGTCGTCCACCACAAGGATGCGCAGGGACGGAACAGGGGGCGCGGAGGCCTCCTGAACGTTGGCCCTGCTGGTCGTTGGCACCTCGGCAAGCGGCAGGCGCAGGACAAACTCACTGCCGTGGCCTGCACCTTCACTGTGTGCCTCCAACGTTCCGTTGTGCATGGCGGTGAGCCGTTTGGAGATGTTCAGCCCGATGCCCAGTCCACCGGCACCCTGTATGCTTCCATCCACCTGGGTGAACATGTCGAAGATGCCCTCGATGGAAGCCGGGTCGATCCCGATGCCGTTGTCCTTCACACGCAGCACGGCGTGATCGCCATCGCGTTCCATACGCAGTTCGATGCGTCCACCCGGGGGGGTGTATTTGGCGGCGTTGTTCAACAAATTGGACAGCACCTGCGCCAAGCGTGTGCTGTCCCCGTTCACGAGATAGGTGCCTGGGGATACGCGCAGATCGAAGCGGTGGTGTTGCCCCTTCATGAGCGGCATACTGGTCTCTACAGCGGTGTTCACGATGTTCGTGAGGTCCACCACCGCTTTGCGCAACACCAATTTGCCCCGGCTGATGCGGCTGAGGTCCATCAGGTCGTCCACCAGGCGCACCATGTGGTTCAGTTGGCGCAGCATCATCTGGCGGGTGCTTTCCACCAGTGCGGGGTCGGACCCCGCCTCCAGGAGTTGCAGACCGTTCATGAGCGGCGAGAGTGGATTGCGCAATTCGTGGGCGAGCGTGGCCAGGAAATGATCCTTCTGGCGGGCACTTTCCTCGAGCGCGTTCCGATCCTTCACGCGCTGCGTGATGTCGCGGGTGACGGAGAGCAGCCCGATCGCGCTTCCTTCCGCATCGCGCAACACCTTCGTCATGGACTCCACGTGAAGGACCTCACCATTTCGGGTCACCTGGATGTTCTCGCCGCGCCAGTGTCCGTGATCGTTGAGGCTGGCCATGGCGGCCTGCTCAACCTCGGGGTGCGCCCACCGCGTTTCGTACAGTTCGTTCACCTGCAATCCCAGGACATCGGCCGATCGGCGTCCGTACTGCTTTTCCGCAGCTTCGTTGATATAGGTGATGTGATGATCGTTGTCGAGGGCGATTACGGCCTCGCTCACTTGCTGCAACACTTGACCCCGGAACCGGTTGCTGGCGCTTTCCGCGCTTTCAAGGATGAACAGGTCGGTACCGTTCACCAGTGCATCCACATGTCCGTTGCGGATGGCCTCGAGGGTATCCTCCAGTTCTGCCAGTCGTTCGCGTAGCCGCTCATTCTCCAGGTGCAGTGAAGGATCGCGTTGCGTGTTCATGGTCGTCCGGGTCGTGGATCAAGCGGTCAACCTGGCCAGGAGGCCTGCGGTGTTGGAGAGGTCGCCGATGAACCGGCGGGTGGGCGCGGGGAACTTCTTCACCAACGTGGGCAAGGCGATGAGCTGCTCCTCCATCGCCAGTTCGGGATGGTTCGCCACGTCAAGCACCTTCAGTTCGTAACGGCCCTTGAGATGCTCCTCGCACACTTTACGCACATTGGTGATGGCCCTGGCGGAGAGGGCCGTTGTTCCTGACACATAGAGATGGAGCACGATACGCCCTGCGCGCGCCGATACATCCGGGAATTCGGCGGGAGTGCCGGAAGACTTCATCTCGTGGTCGAATTCAAGGGCAGCACGTCCAAGCCCACGAGCACCCGCTCCTTCTGGGACAGGTCGCCGATGATCTTGCGTATGGGTTCGGGCAATTTCCGGACCAGCGTGGGCACGGCGAGGATCTGGTCCCCTGCCGCCAGCTGCGGATGGAGGAGCAGATCGATCACTTCAAGGCTGTACCTGCCCGCAAGGTGATCCTCGCAGATGGCCTTCAGGTTCTTGATCGCCGCGATCGATTTGGGGGTTCCTCCGGCCACGTACAGGCGAAGCTGATATTCCGGCACAAGGTGGTGGATCGTGGTCTGTGGGGTTTTCCGTGAGGGCATGGCGGTCAGTGTTTCTTCCCTTTCGTTCGGGAGGTTCCTTTTACCGGTCGTTCCACGGGCAAGCCCCTCCGCGTTTCCTGCCGCATCCCGAGAGCGCGTGCGCGGCCGGTGAGGACCTGGCCGTTCTGGACATACACATCCACCAGGTTGATGCCGTCATCGGACAGCACGAATTCCCGCACTTCGTTGGAGTGGGCCATGCCACGCGACTTCAGGAGTGTGAGCAGCCGGCTGCGTTCAGCGTTCTGTTCCACGTTGCGCAACATCAGCCACGTGTCCATCAGGGAGGAGACCCCGACCTCCGAATCCTCAAGCACGGTGGACTGCGCATCGGTGAGGCTGGTGAACATGGCGGTGATGTTCTTCACTTTCACATGATCGATCAGGCGCATGAGCATGGGCTTCACATCCTGGTCCCTGCGCTCCATGGTGAGGTTGCTGATGGGGTCCACCACCACCACGGCGGGATCTTTCTCGCGGATGAGGGAATGCATCATCACCAGATGGTCCTCCAGCCCGCTCAAGGTGGGTCGTGAGGCATGGATGGACAACAGTCCTTTCTTCACCCAGCGCTCCAGGTCGATGCCGATGGATCGCATGTTGCGCATCAACTGGGAAGGCGATTCCTCGTAGGCGAAGAGCAACGCTCGTTCCCCGCGTTGGCAGGCGGCCTCCAGGAAGGCGGAGGAGATGCTGCTCTTGCCCGTGCCGGCCGAGCCGCTCACCAGGATGCTGCTTCCGCGGAAGAATCCCTTGCCCCGCATCATGTCGTCGAGGGTGGGAATGCCGCTGGATACACGTTGGTTGCTGGCCTTGTGCTCGAGCATCAACGACGTGATGGGCAACACGGAGATCCCCGAGGAGGTGATGAGGAAGGGATATTCGTTGCTACCATGTGCCGATCCGCGGTACTTCACGATGCGCAAACGGCGGGTGGAGATCTGGTCGCGGACCCGGTTGTCCAGCACGATCACACAATCGGCCACGAATTCCTCGAGGCCATGACGCGAGAGGGCATCCTTGCCACGTTCACCGGTGATCACCGCCGTAAGGCCGTGTTCCTTCAGCCAGCGGAAGAGCCGCCGCAGTTCAGCGCGCAGCACCGCCTCGTTGGGAAGGCTGGCGAAGAGCGCTTCCAAGGTGTCCAGCACCACACGCTTGGCGCCGATGCTCTTCACCGCATGGCCCAGGCGGATGAAGAGGCCGTCCAGATCGTACTCGCCGGTCTCCTCGATCTCGCTGCGTTCGATGCGAACATGATCGATCACGATCTTCTTTTGCGCGACCAGTTTGTCCAGATCGAATCCAAGGGAGCGCACGTTGGCGGCCAATTCTTCGGCGCTCTCCTCGAACATGAGGAACACGCCGGGCTCCTTGAACTCGGTGGCCCCGCGAACAAGGAATTCGATGGCCATCATGGTCTTGCCACAACCGGCGCCCCCGCAGATCAGCGTAGGCCTCCCCGCAGGGAAGCCCCCTGCGGTGATCTCGTCCAACCCCTGAATGCCGGTGGCGGCTTTGGGCAACAACACAGGTTTATTCTCAATTGGCATGACTACCAAACTAATCGGTTTTTGTTAGATAAAAAAGGGCCGCGTTAAGGGACGGCGGGAAGCCCACGATGGCGCGTTGGTCCATCTCATCTCACCGCGGGCTTGCCCATCCTTCGACCTGTGGGTTGTTGCGGTGTTGGGTCGGCTGGATGTTCCTTCGACGGCTGGAGCGGCTGGCCAGGATGGTTCGGGACCTCCCTTGGGGTGATGGTGGGAGTGCCTGGCAGCGGCCCAGGGGATGGCTTGGGGCCCGGCCCCGGATCCGGTGCGGGCTCCGGCGTTCCGGGTAGCGTAGGACCGGGGGTCATGGGTTGCGGATCCGGGGGGTCCACCGTGAGGGTTCCAGTGATCGATCCACTGGACCGGAAGTTCTGCTCGATCATCATCGGTTTTTTTCGGAACCGCTGCGATCGCAATGCCGTAAAGGTCCCCCCACGCGAAGCCGATTTCCCGTTGGAACAGGGGAGGTTTCTCCCCGATCAGGGCACCGGTTACCACGGAACGGGTAGGCCCATTGGTTTCGAATGGTCGTCTCTACGGCCACAAAACGTGAAGGCCCCATCCCTGGGGCCTGCACGTTCGATGAACAGTAGTGTCAAGGGGTCGCCTTTCGGTCAGTCCTTGGCCCTAGTCCTTCATCTTCTCTTTCTGGTCATCACGCAGTTCGCCTGTGCCTTGTTGGCGCTTCTTGTCCCACTTGGCATATTGCTCATCGTTGAAGATCAGGCGCAGTTCGCGATCGCGCTCCTTCATCAACACCTCCACCTTGTCGGCCATCTGGCTCTCCGTCAACTTGGGGACGGCGTTCTCCAAGGCCTCGTGCTTGGTGACGTAACGATCATTGATCTCCTTCAGCTTCGCTTGCTGCGTGTCGTTCAGTCCGAGCTCCACGTTCAGCACCTGGGTATTGATGGCCACCCAGGCCTTGTCGGTGGGGGAAGGTTTATCGGTCTGGGCATGCGCACCCAGTCCCAAGAGGGCGATGGCGCTGATCACAAGTGCTGTTTTCATGAGTTTGCAGGATTGGTTTGTCCCCGATACCTGTCCAAAATTGTTCCAAGGGGTGCACCCCTGCTTGGCGCGCACGGATAGCCGGGGTGGTACGAACATAGAACACCGGCACGGCGGGGCTTAGGCCCGATCAAGGAGTTGAATTTCGCCTGATCCGACTCGTCCCATTTGCCCACCGCAGCGGGGTGCATTTTCATCGACCGTGTGGATTCTTGTCCACAAAATATCAACCCCGGTTTGCCGAGGCTCACGGAAGTGCGTGATCGGGGAAGACGGTCAGGTTGGCCTCAGTGCACCACGATCCGGACTGAGGCGGCACCCTGCACATGCACGAGATGAACTCCTGTGCGATCAAGGGTGACGAAGGCGCGACCATTCACCAACTGGCCGTTGCCCACCACCCGGCCATCCGCATCGATCACGGCGTAGGGAAGCGTGGTGCCCACGGGACCGATGATCTGAACAGGGCCACCTGCGCGCACGACCGATGGAAAGACCTGGACCGATGCATCGGGTAAGAGTTCGGCCATGGCCACAGTGGAGCATTGCTCATACAGCTGAGCCACCTCTGCTTCCGTGAGCGCGCGGGACCAAAGTCCCACTTCATCAATGCCTCCTACAAAGGCGGCCAGGTCCGAATCCATTCCGACGCGCACGTTCATGCCATTCGCATTCGGAGCCGGAACGCCGCCCATGCTGGCCACCGCGATGGTATCCACATACAGCACCATGCTGTCGCCGTTGAACGTGCCGGTGAGCAGATGCCATGCGCTGTCGCCGTACTGCAACGCCGAACCCACCTGCCAGGGACCGCCATTGTTGATGGCGAAGAGCACCTGGTCGTTCTGGATGCCCAGGCCGAAACCGTTCTGGCTGAAGTTGACATGCTTGGAGATGACTGCGAGCGGAGAGGAGATCCCGCTGAAGCGTGCCCACGCCGAGACGCTGAAGGCGGTGGTGCCGAGGGTGTCGGTGTCGGCCAGTTCGATATGGTCATCCCCATCGAAGTAATACGAGCCATCGGCCGCGCCGCAGCGATCGCTGGCGAGCGTTGGGCTGTTGGGTGTGCCGTTGTGGCCCTGGCCGCTCTCGTCCACCGCATTGCCGTTGAAGCCGTACCAGGCCACGAGTCCGTTCAATGGAACGAAGGGGGGCTGCGCATGCACGGTGATGGTCATGGCCGCCGCGACAAGTAGAGTGCTAAGTCCTTTCATGGTGATCGTGTTGCCTCTCAACCAAAATTAATAGATCAAGCTCACCCGCAAAGCGGGAGGTTGAGCATCCTTTTACGGGTAGGGGAAGCTCCGCCCACCTACCGCTTTACCGTGGTGGCCAGCATGGCGCAGGGGTGCGCGCGATCCAGCTTCTCGAGCGGTCGGACGCGCGATGCGTTTTGGGCAGCTCCTGCGATCGTGAACGGGTGATGGCCGTTATATCTTTCGAGAACGTGACCTATTTCTGCGCTTGATATATCGTGAGCAGAGCCGTCAACATCAACGGGACCGGTCGAACATCACCAGAACAGGACGCACATGGCACACTACGTAGATGGCTTCGTGATCCCGATGCCGGAGAAGAACCTGGCGGCCTACCGCCGCATCGCCACCAAGGCTGGCAAGGTCTGGATGGAACATGGGGCGCTCGCCTACTTCGAGTGCGTGGGCGACGACCTCGCACCGGAAGGCGTGGTGGCCACCTTCCCGCGCACCGTGAAGATCAAGCCCGGCGAGACCGTGGTCTTCTCCTGGATCATCTACCGCTCCCGTGCGCATCGCGATAGCGTGATCAAGAAGGTGATGGCCGATCCGCGGCTGGCGACGATGATGGACCCCAAGAATTCTCCCTTCGATGTGAAGCGCATGGTGATGGGCGGCTTCAAGGTGCTCGTTGAAGCGTGATAGGGGGCGATTCCTTCAGCGGGGCGGGTCGCGCTGAATGATGACGACGTGCAGCTGGCCGCAACCGCGTTCCCACTGCGGCTGTTACGGATCCGTATTCCACTACGCACGCGCAGCGGTACAGAGATCAAGGAAGGCACGCTGTTGTAAATTCACCTTCCTGTTGGAAAAATGAACAAGCACATGACCCACGCAAAGAACACGATCTGCCTGTGGTACAATGGCGACGCCGAGGAGGCGGCCCGCTTTTACGCCAACACCTTCCCCGATTCCACCGTGAATGCCGTGTACAAGGCACCGGGCGATTTCCCAAGCGGAAAGCAGGGGGACGTGCTCACCGTGTTCTTCACCGTGCTGGGCATTCCCTGCATGGGGCTCAATGGGGGGCCAGCCTTCTCCCAGACCGAGGCCTTCTCGTTCCAGGTGGCCACGGTGGACCAGGCCGAGACCGATCGCTACTGGAACGCCATCGTGGGCAACGGAGGCCAGGCGAGCGCCTGCGGCTGGTGCAAGGATAAGTGGGGGGTCTCCTGGCAGATCACGCCCATCGCGCTCACGGAGGCGATCACCGATGCCGATCCTGCTGCGGCCAAGCGCGCCTTCGATGCCATGATGGGGATGCAGAACATCGACATCGCTGCCATCGAAAAGGCCAGACGGGGCTGATGGGGCGCAGAGCACCCGTGCAGAAAATGACCGATGCAATAGGCTTATTCCACCACTAAGCCGCAGGGTCATCCGCTCATCCAGGCTAAAGGCATGGATAGCGGAGAGATCAGGGCGTATGCGGGAGGGCCCTGCACGGGCTGTGGATCCCCAGGCAAAGACTCGCATGGAGTGCAGCCACGGCACCGACAGGGGCATGGTTCAATTGTTGAGCAACGTAGGGCCCATGTTCGGCCGCAGTGCGCTAATGTTGGCCAACAATCCCCCGATGTTGGGCAATATTCGGCTGATGTTGGAGAACAATGCCCCCATGTTGGTCAACATTCCCCCGATGTTGGACAACAATGTCCTGATGTGGGCTAACATTCCGCTGATGTTCGGCAACAATGCCCTGGTGTTGGTCAACATTCCGCCGATGTTGGGCAACACTGCCCTGATGTGGGGCAACATTCCGCTGATGTCGGACAACGAGCCACCTATGTAGATCAACATTCCGCTGTTGTTGGACAACGATCCACCGATGTGGGTCAACATTCCCCTGATGTTGGGCAACACTGCCCTGATGTGGGTCAACATCCCGCTGAAGTTGGACAACAAACCCCCAATGCCAGCACGCTGCAGCATTCGACGGCGCCGGTCGTGAGGTTCAAGCGCCAGTAGTATCGCAGCTGCCTGCGTGCCAGGGCAGCGGGGATCACCGACAACTCGGGGCAGGCCGGCAAGAAGAAGGGGCGGAAGGAGAACGGTCAAGCGCACGAGCGTTGACGCTTGCGCGAGTTGTGGGTTTTCCACAGCCAGGCGGACTATGAATGCGACGACGTTACTTTGAGCATCGGAGATTGACGATTTCCCCGCCATCAACAGCAATGACAACCGCTCAGTTGACCCTCCTCGACCAGAGCGAGCTCTTGGAGCTTGTTCCTGCGCTTCCGCCGATTGAGGAAGGGGACAACCTCGGCGCCGTCTTCACCAAGGAATGGGTGGTGGATCTGATGCTCGATCTCTGCGACTATCGCGCGGAACATGACCTGTCGAAGATCCGGCTCTTGGAACCGTCCTGTGGTGATGGCGCGTTCCTCCAGTGCATCGTGAAGCGCCTGTCAACTTCGTTACGCACACATGGCCACACCCTGAGCGATGCCCGCAACGCTATCCGCGCGTACGATCTGCAAAGCCGCAATGTGCAGGCTGCGCGCGAGCGAGTCGCGGAATTGCTCTTAGCTGACGGCTGGAACAACGTGAACGATCTCGTTGTGCACTGGATCCGCCACGCCGACTACCTGCTTGCACCCGACCCACCCCACTTCGATCTGGTGATCGGCAACCCGCCTTACATCCGTGCGCAGGAGATACCCGATGAGCGGCGCAACACCTACATCCGACTGTGGGACACCATGACCATGGGCACCGACATCTTCGTCGGCTTCATCGAGAAGGGCCTTCGCTCCTTGAAGCCCGAGGGCCGTCTGTGCTTCATCGTTGCGGATCGCTGGCAGCACAACGCCTACGGACGCAAACTCCGCAAGCTCATCAGCGAGCGCTACGCCGTGGATGCCATGTTCGAGATGCACGGCGTCGATGCCTTCGCAGCGCCCGTATCCGCGTATCCGGCGATCACCCTCATCCGGAGTGGCAAGCAGGGGTCTGTTCGGTACGCCAGCGCGCAGAGCGATCTCAACGCAGAAGGCGGGGAACGGCTCAAGGAATGGTTCGGACAGAATGAGCCCGGTGCGACGCACGACCCGATGTTCTCGGCCTGCGTGCTGCCCGATTGGTTCCGCACCGAGGAGATCTGGCCCAGCGGCTCGCCTGAAGTGCTGGCCTTCCTGGAGGACATGTCCGAGCGCTTCCAAACGTTGGAAGATGCAACCACCGGTACCAAAGTGGGCATCGGCATTGCCACCGGTGCTGATGAGGTCTTCATCACCGATGATGCGGACTGCGTCGAAGCTGAGCGGTTGATTCCGCTGCTCACCTCAGCGGACATCACCACGGGCCGCGTGCGATGGAAAGGCAACTACCTCGTGAACCCTTGGGACGAAAGTGGTCAGTTGGTTGACTTGTCGCATCGTCCCAAGTTGAGCGCCTATTTCGAGAAGCATTCGCCCATCCTGCGGAAGCGCCATGTGGCACAGAAGCGCATGGAACGCTGGTACGGTACCATCGACAAAGTGCATGCAGGCTTGCGCGAACGGCCCAAGCTGGTGCTGCAGGACATGAGCAGCACCATATCACCCGTGCTTGATACGCAGAACTATCCGCACCACAATCTGTACTGGATAACGAGCAGGGTGTGGGACCTCGAGGTGCTTGGTGGTCTCTTGCTTTCGGAAGTCGCCGAGTTATTCGTGCGCGCCTATGGCGTGAAAATGCGCAACGGCACCATGCGCTTCCAATCACAATACTTGCGCATGATCAGGGTGCCCGCTCCTTCAAGCCTCTCAACGGATCTTCAGGAGCGCTTGCGCACCGCTTTCCGAGAACGCGACCGCGCGATGGCCACACAAGCCGCATTGCTCGCCTACAATCTGGAGACGCTACCGAATTTCAAGGGGCGATGAAGAAGGACCATCGAAAGGAAGTCCTAGCCCTGTGGAAGCTGAGGTCCAAGGCGGAGAAGAAGGCGCGCAAGGGAGGCAACACCGACCCCGGTCTTCGCGCAGGCGTGACTTCTGGCCGACACTTGGACCCCTTGTCCCAGCTGATGCGAAGCATCTTCATCGATGCGGGCATACCGGCGGCGGATGTGCATTGCGGGAGCACGAACTTGGAGATACCCGGATTCTATCGACCGCAGAAGAAGTGGGATGTGGTAGTAGTACACAAGGGTGTACTGGTGGCGGCCGTGGAGTTCAAGAGCATTTTGGGTAGCTACGGCAACAACATGAACAACCGTACCGAGGAATCCCTGGGGAACGCTACTGATCTGCTAGAAGCCGCCGAACAAGGCCTCATCGGCACAAGACCGCCGTGGCTGGGCTTCGTCTTCTTCATGCAGGATGATGAGCGCTCCCGCAAAGGAGGCAAGAGCGCCAAGCAACCGCATTTCAGTATCGATCCCGAATTCGTTGGCGCGAACTATCAGAGCCGCGCTTCGATCTGGTTGCGGCGCTTGCTGATGAAGCGGCTCTACAACGCTGCTTGGTATGCATTGGTCGATCCTGCACAGGGTGTGGAGGGTGTGCGCGAGCCGGATGCCGAACTAAGTTGGGCCAAGTTCGAGGCAGCGATACGTGGAAGGGTTGGGGAGGTGTTGGCGTAGGGTTTTCACGCCCTACGCATGACAGGTCGTTGGTGACTCCAAAATGGCACGGGCTTTTCTATCGCAGGCCTATCCATATCGCCATGACAGCAATCCGGCACGCACTTCAAGGAGCAAGGGAGCAGTTCGACTTCTGTACGCATGCACTGTCGTACTTTGAGAAGAAGGATGAATCATCCCGGAAGGTTGGAGCGAACGTCATTCTTCAGTCCGGCCGTGCTATCACGTATGGCATGGAGACCTTGGCCAAAGCCAGCCATGAATTCGCGACGTGGTACAGGCCATATGGAGCTGAGCTGCATGCTGATCCCATTCTGAAGTATTTCCGGGAAGTCCGGAATGTGATTGTTCACCGGTCTGGCAGGATTGAGTTGAACCACATCTCAACCGTACCCATTAATGACCCCAAGCCAGGAGCCATCGAGGAACTCATCGCCGACGGTTCGACCATTGACCATATGAACATCGACTTTCTCAAGAACAGGAGATACTTGGTTGTCCGAACCCCCTATGGAAGGCGGGAAGAGAGGGACGTTCCTCAAAGGCGGGAAGGACCGTGGTGGCTGTTGGTCGATGTACAATCCTACTTCAAAGACGCCCCAGTGGAGTTCGCGGGCGTAACAGTGGTTGAAAGTTGCCAGCGGTATGTGCGTTTCCTTGGTCGTCTAATCCAGGATGCTGAAGTCAGGTTTGGCATGTAGTACGAAATGCGAGGCTACGAGTCACAGACTCACGGCAGTGGAGGGAGCAAAACTGCCGTATGCATGACCGAGCTGGGGACTGGCAAGAAGAAGGGGAGGAGGTAGACTGGGGAGTAAGTTCGAAGACGCCGGGGCTCCACCTCGGGACACCATGGCGGATTAGACTCACGTAGAGTCCTGCCGTCGAACACAGAAGAAAATGCCCGGTGGCTCTTGGACGTGTTTAGAAGCTTCGATGTGAAAGACCTGCTTGTCATCGACAAACAGTATACCCTTCACACAATCAAGAAGCGTCTTGACCATATTGTCCAGGTCAACACGTTGCACGTATTCCCTGGGGCCATTGATTGAGATCAAGACATTCAGTCTCTCTTGGTACGGCATATCAGCATCGCGCCCCAGTAATTCGACCTGCTTCCTAAGAGCTTCAACGAAGGGCCGATACCGTTCCTTTCGGTTCTTCATTTGGCCCGTTGGCAACGGAGTGTCAAGAATGGCCATAAACACCTTCTCCCACCCCACCGTGTAAAAGGTAGCCGGCGATTCTAGTCTATCCTCCTCGGGAATCTCCTCCGGTGGAATGGAGGAGACCTGTCCCTCGCGGAGAAAGTCGAGCATTCGGGGTTTCATGGCCGATAAAGATAACTGGACACAATTGCTCCATTGCGCAGGCGAGCGACCGCTTCACAACGGGGACTACGCAAGAAGAAGGGGCGGAAGTAGAGCGGGATGGTGGCTGGTCAGCCGCGCTTGCCGGTTGCAGGGTTGAGGCGATGCAGAACCCAAGGAGTTATCACTTCCATTATCGACTTAACCACTTCATCAATCATCGCAGTGGTAATAGTTGTGCCGTCCGGGTATTTTCCGAGGGATTGCTGAATGGCTCGCCCGATGAGACCTTCCCGATGACTGTCTTCTTGCCTCTCCATAGCAATTGAGAGGACACGATGAAATCTCCGGCGCACCTCGTCAAACGGTTTGGCATCCTTGCGGATGAAGAGGTCAGTAAGCTGGTCCCGGGTATAACGAAGCGATATTGTTCGGTCTCTCTCAAGGTTCGCCACGACGTCGTACACGTACGTCTTGTCCAGTTCTCTACCGTCATAGTTGTCGTTCAATCGCACAATGAAATTGCGAGTGTTGAACAGTTCCACGTATGCATAAAGTACCCTTTGCGCCGGATCGCCAACTAGCCGCAAGACATGGCTTACTTCTGTCCGGCCGGATTCATAGATGGGTTTCACGGGATAGTGCATCCACACAACATCTTGATCGTTGCTCCCTTCCACATAAGGCAACAGATGAGCGATGTGTTTCCTCAGACCACCTCGGTAAGTGAAGTAGCCGATCGCGATCTTGGTAATTGCACGGAAGACCTCCTTACTTCCCACATTAGCTTCAAAGTGGATCCTATCATCCAGATAGTCCTGCGACCGAGTAGCGGACTTGATTGCCGCCTCAACATCCAACTGAGCATATTTGCGCTTAAACCCGTTTAGGATCCTGCGAAACTCGCTCTCATCTCTTGCTGAGATAGAAATCGTAATCTGGTCGCCATCGATTACTTCTTCAACAGTCGGTTTGGCCATTCTAGGGCTTCCATCTCGCTCAAGCGAAACGGCTTCACCGGTTGAGGTCAGCGTCCCTCGTATTGGTTGTGGCTCTCCTCTATCACGTTTGATGATCAGGAGGTTGGCCAAGTCATTGTTCTGATCGCTCAGCGCATTATCAACCTCAGAGCCAAACCTCGAATTGCATGTCCGGCAGAGAATCTTCGCCTTGAGCCATCCTCCACAAGCATTGGGGATGATGTGCTCCTTGCTTGCGTTGGTGCTCGAGAGGATTGTATCGCAACGATAGCATCGTTCATTTGGCATTGTTCTATGGTTTGGCCGGTGAAGCAACGAAGGCATTGGGATTGAAGTCAGATAGCCGACGTTCTCAGATGTGGCGGAGCGAAAATGCACGCGCGATAATCAGGACGGTGTAGCGACTGAGCAGGGGCCGGTTGCCTAGGTGGGAGTTCCATTGATGTAAGGGTATCATGCTCTATCTCCTTCGGCCTATCGGTAGAGATCAACAAAGGCCCTTTCCAGTTGAGGATCTCGATGTTCTTGGAGGTGTGCCGAAAGCTGTACGCGGATGGCGTCGTGTTTGCGCATCTCGGCGAAGTAGTATTTGGTTGGATACGCAGCAATCCACTTTACATCGAACAGCGTATAGTCAAAGCCGGCCATGTCAAGGAGCCAGTCATAGTAGCTGTCGAAGCCGCGCAAGCCAGAGAATCTCTCGTGCCTAAGGTCGATGCCTTCCTTGAAGCACAGATTGATGAACATATCCAAGATGAGACGGCGTTTATCTTCCTCTCCAGACATGGCCGTTCTGAAAGTAGGGTGGTCGTGAACAGGATGGGCGGCTAGGAGCAGCTTGTCGAGGAACTCGTCCTCGACCTGCAGTACATCGTGGATAACAGCATCATAGTAGAGGTCTGGTTCAAATCTGTTTCTCAGCCGTGCCTCGATGCTCTGTTCGATCATCCCCCTGGACTCAGCATTGGATGAAAGCCGGTGTATCGGAATCAACCAATCGCCTGGATGCTCGTGCTTGCAGAGGGGGCATTTTCCGGTGGTCAGGTCAATGAAGCGTTTAACCTCGGCTTTGGAAAGGGCCATTTGGCCATGATGTCTCAATGCTTCGGACAGAGCACCAAGCATATTCTCGTCGTGCAACTTCTGGGTCTTGGGAACGCTGCGTAGCAAGGCCTCCAACGTTGCCTTATCAATCAGTTTGGCCTTCCTGTGTACGAATCGTTGAATGTGTTCAGTGATACCGCGATTGAGCAAGGTGTTGGCACGGAGAGCCTCTGGTAGCTTGCGGGCAATTACATTCACATCGGCTGCATTCAAGTTCGATAGCGACGCTAGTACGAAGAGGTTGTCGACCAATGTGTTGTACTTCTGAATGAAGGACGTGTTGGTCTTGCCAAACGACTTCCTGAAAGCCTTGGCCACTTCAATGGCATCATCGAGAATTCGAGTAATCACGGCCACTAACGATTCGCCGGACGAGGCCGATGGTTTGTACTGAATCTCCTTGAGATGGTGGCGATGGAAGTGTTTCAGAATGCGCTTCGGTTCGCTGTGCCATACCAATTTGTTAATTATCCAGTCGTCAAAATGGGGCAAACGACTCTTCTGCTCAGGTGCAATAGCATGCGAGGCGAAGAGACCCTCGCTGAAAATGTCCGTAATCTGGCGGTACTCATCGAAGCAATCGAAGTACACGAAGTCCTTGCTCAGGAATTCATCCAGGTCAGCGTAGTCCTTGATCAACTCACTGATGTGACTGTTCGAGCTCCAGCCACCCCGTAGCTGGCTATGATAGTGGTCCCGTATCTCAGTGACCGTCTTGTACAAGACATACATCGTTTCCGAATGGAAACGCCCCTTGTCGATCCATTCGTGAAAGCGACTGTTTTTGTCCGCCTTCGGCAGGGTCATTCGAATCGCCGCAAGATCTATCGTGGCGAGTCGTTCGATTAACGCGGTAGGCTCCTGCTCCCCCCAGTAGTTGTTTCGAAGGTGCGGCCTCAGTTTGGACAAGCTATACGAACTGAGGACGTATTGCGACCACTCCTCTTTGCGCTTATGTTCTGCACTTGCTTGCTCAAGCAACTCCGCAGCCTCAACGAAGTTGCCAAGCTTGTAGTGGGAGTAGGCCAAGAGCTGGAGATTGTTCGTCTTGTCGACCCCTATTGAGATAGCCGCGAAGGCTCCCCGAAAATCCAGTCGATCTATTCGGCACCTCACGCAATCACACTTTACGCTATCACTGTAGCGGACGCTTGCCCACTCGCGTGACTTGTGAGCAGCGATGTAGAAGACAAGGCTGGACGAAAGGCGCTTGAGGATGTAACGAATCTTTTTCTGCGGATTGGTGACCCCCTTTGTCCAGGAGCTGTCATTGAACTGCACCTTGCCCGGGCCAGTAATTTTCACGGCCTTGAACAGATCGATCAGCTCCTCATTGTCAACCGTCAGGGTGAATTGATCATGGCGTGGATGGAATGAACTGCTCACACGGAAAGGATAGCTCCGTGTGAAGTACTCACTTGGCATATGGTGCAGTTCACCGAACCGCTCGAACATGTACCGATAGAGTTGTTCCAGGATCGGTCGAGTGCGGTCGACGGAAATCTGAACGGTATCCTCTCCAAGAAGATGGCGGCTGCGATCTTGTAGCTGGCGTTCGAACAGAAATTGCTTGCTTGCTTCGATATCTTTCTTGAGGCTGATCAATCGCTTTGGTAGCAGCCTGCCGTTCTTTCGAAGGCAACGCTGAGGATCAATGCGTATTTGAATGCTCTCGCCATCCCGACGTGACTGACCGCTGGCAATAGATTCGACTTTGCTTGCATACCCGTGGTCGAAGTCTAGTTGAATGGGGCACCAGTAAATGGACTTGGTCTTCAAGTCGCAAACTGTCACAATGCAAACATTTTCGTGGTCTTTGGCGAGATATCGGAGTGTCTCAGCACGATCAATCTTGTGGGTGAGAAATCCCTTGTTGGCGCCTCTGACCTTCTCTGCTAGCGCCTTGTCAGTTCCCTTGTTCTGGATAAATACCGTTTGTATAAGGTCAAGGGAGGGAAGATCATCGGGAGTCTTCGCCGTTGTGTTTTGAAATTCTACGGCAAAGTCGATTCCCCTCTCTTTGTGATATTGGTTAAACTTCAATTCGCTCTTTGTAGACTGAGAAAGTTCCCGTAACGTACCCTGCATGAGTTCGTTCGCTTCGTCTTCGATCTCATCTGTTGTTTTGGGGCGCTTGTTCATCAATCTCTAATTTGTCGACAACTCTTGTTTAAGCGTAACCCGCGTTAGGGACAGCAGTGGAAAGCCCGGAGCCGTCTTCGGCGAGGACTTGGAACGAATGGCCCGACGGCGAGTCTTCGAGCCGGAACGCCCAAATACTTCAAGCCTTCACCACCACCTCCCCAGCCTTCCTCAAATGCCCCTTCCTCGCCTTCCTGATCCTACAACTCACCACCTTGTACTCGGGGCACATGGCCAGTGAGTCGCTCACGCTGCTGGTGATGAGGTTGAGCATCATTTCCGGGAAGTGGAACGTGCTGCTTAGGATGCCGGGCTTCACCTCGTCGGTGATCAGCGCCTTGATGTCCACTTTGCCGCGCGCGCTTTCCACGCAGACCATGTCGCCCTCGGCGATGCCGTGCTTGGCGGCGTCGGCGGGGTTGATCATAAGCACGTCCTCGGTGAGGATGGCGCCATTGCCGGTGCGCCGCGTCATGGCGCCGCAGTTGTAGTGCTCCAGCTCGCGGTTGGTGGTGATGATGTAGGGGAATTCCGCCTGGTTGGCCTTCACCTCGGGGCTCATCTCCCACGCGTTGAAGTAGAAGTGGCCGAGGCCGCGCTTGAAGGTGTCGGTGTGCAGGATCTTGGTGTCGGTGCCGTCGGCGTTCACGGGCCATTGCTTGCCTTGCTCGCCGAGCTCGTCCCACTTCACGCCTTTGAAGAACGGTGCGATGCGGCTGATCTCTTGCAGGATCCATTCGGGGTGGTACACTACAGGGGCGCCTGCCTGCCGGTCAGGCAGGTTGCCGCTCTTGCGACCGGTCTTCGCCGCGTAGCGCTCCATGATGTCGCAGATGATCTGGCCATCGGGCTTGGTGCCTTCCACCGGAGCCACGGCGGCGTTCACGCGTTGGATGCGGCGCTCGCCGTTGGTGAAGGTGCCGCTCTTCTCCAGGAAGCTTGCGCCGGGTAATACGACGTGTGCGAGCTTGGCGGTCTCGGTCATGAAGAGCTCCTGCACCACGAAGAGGTCGAGCGCGCCGAGGGCCTTGCGCACGTGGTTGGTGTTGGGATCCGTCTGGCCCATGTCCTCACCGCATACCCACATCGCTTTCAGGGTGCCGGCGAGCGCGGCATCATACATCTGCGGGATCTTCTTGCCGACGACGTTCGGCACGTGTACGCCATAGAAGTCGTCGTAGAGCTTGCTGTACTCCGGCGTGTCCACGGCGAAGTAGCCGGCGCCCTGGTGCGGCTGGCAGCCCATGTCGGCGGCGCCCTGCACGTTGTTCTGTCCGCGCAGTGGGTTCACGCCCACGCCGCGGCGGCCGATGTTGCCGGTCATCATGGCGATGTCAGCGATCTGCATCACGGTGAATGTGCCCTGGTAATGTTCGGTGACGCCCAAGCCGTGGAAGCTCATGGCAGCGGGTGAGCTGGCGTAGGCGATCGCCGCTTGGCGCACCAACTCGCGGTCCACACCCGTGACCTTCTCCATCTCGGCGATGTCGGTGCTGAGCAGTTCCTTCTTGAAGTCTTCGTAGCCCTCCGTGCGCGTGTCGATGAACTCCTGCTTCACCAGGCCCTCGCTCACGATGTAGTACATGAACATGTTGAGCAGTGCCACGTTAGTACCCGGGCGCAACTGCAGGTGGTACTTCGCGTAGCGGGCCAGTTCGGTGCGGCGCGGGTCGATCACGATGAGGGTCTTCCCCTTCATGATCTGCTGCTTGATCTTGGCGCCGGTGACCGGGTGCGCGTCCGTTGGGTTCGCACCGATGATCATGATCAGCTGCGTGTCCTTCAGGTCGTCGATGCTGTTCGTCGCAGCACCGGTGCCGAAGGTCTTCTGCATGCCGAGGGCCGTTGGGCTGTGGCACACGCGCGCGCAACTGTCGATGTTGTTGGTGCCCACCTGCACGCGGAAGAATTTCTGCATGAGGTAGTTCTCCTCGTTCGGGCAGCGCGCGCTGCTCACGCCGGCCAGCGCATCGGGTCCGTGCTTCTCTACGATGTCGGCGAAGCGGTCCACGATGAAGTCATAGGCTTCGTCCCAGGTGGCCGGTACCAATTCTCCCCCCGGGCTCCCGACCCGGGGCTTCCGGATGAGCGGAGTGCGGAGGCGCTCCGGATGATCATAGAAGTGGAAAGCATAGCGGCCTTTCAAGCAGGTATGCCCCTGGTTCGATTCCGCATCGTAGGGCGCGGTGATGGCGACGACCTTGTTGTCCTTCACCTTCACTTCCAGGTTGCAGCCCACGCCGCAATAGGTGCACACGCTGCGCACCACCTCATCGGCCTTGGTCTCCTTGCTCTTGAACACATCGGTGATGGCGCTTGTGGGGCAGGCCTGCGCACAGGCGCCGCAGCTCACGCAATCGCTCTTGAAGAAGCTCTCGTCGGTGCCCTTGGCGATGTGGTTGTCGAAGCCGCGGCCGGCCATCGTGAGCACGAACTCGCCCTGCACTTCGTCGCAGGCGCGCACGCAGCGGTAGCAGCTGATGCACGCGCTGAGGTCGCTCACCATGTACGGATGGCTCGTGTCCATCGGCGTGCTCAGGTGGTTCTTCCCTTTCGGGTAGCGCACCTGGAGAGCCTGCCCCGGGCCTGACCCGGGGAAGCCGATCTGCTGGACGACGTTGTAGAGCTCGTTCGCGCCGTGGTCCTCCTTCTTCAGCCGCTCGGTGTCGTAGTCGGTGAGCACCAGCTCGATGATGTTCTTCCGCAGCCGCTCCATGCGCGGGCTGTTGATGGTGATGTACATGCCTTTGCCAACGGGCGTGTGGCAACTGGCCATCACTTTCGCAGGCGTGAACATCATCTCCGGCGGGCCGTCGCCTGAGCCGATATCCGCGTTCGCCGGCGTTGGCACTTGCAGCTGCACTTCCACGGAACACACGCGACAGCTACCGAAGGGTTCCAAGTTCGGTGCATCACACAACGTGGGAACAGGGTTCGGGCCGATATGCCGGCGCATGAAGGCCAGCATCGTTTCGTTCTTGTTGATCGGGTACGCCTTGCCGTCGATGTAGGCGACGTCGACCTCGGTGGCCACGGCGTTGGACGAGGCGGGAGCAGACTGCTGGCGCGCGGAAGGAGGGGCGCTGGTGCCGGTCTTGGCTTGGGGCGTGTTCATGGCGAAGGCGAATGGAACGTGCTCCACGAAGATAGCGGTGCGGCCTGCCCCGACGATGTTCAATGACCGGTCACGCCCTTGCGACGAAGCCCGCCTATGCACCTTCGGAGCTTCGATGGACGAAGTACATCTCCATCTCCCCCTTGCCTTTTGCCTGCACCTTTCCGCGCGCCGTGAACGCCAGGCCCGGCTCTTCCTTTACCAGCGCATAGGTCGCCTCGCTGATGTTCACCTGTCCCACTTCACCGGAGGATTCCATACGCGCTGCGATGTTCACCGTATCGCCCCAGATGTCGTAGGCGAACTTCTTCACGCCCACGATGCCCGCCACCACAGGGCCGGTGTGGAGGCCCACGCGCATCTCGAAGGCCGGTTCGCCTTGTGCATCGCGTTCCGCCTTCCGTGCGATCATGTAGGCTTGCATTTCCAGTGCTGCTTGAACGACACCTATTGGTGTTGATGACGATGGAACAGGCAATCCGCCTGCACACATGTAGGCATCGCCGATGGTCTTGATCTTCTCTATGCCACGCGCGGTGATGATGTGATCGAAGGCTTTGAAGCAGGTGTTCAATTCCTCCACGAGCTCCGTGGGAGAGAGTCGCTCGGCCACGGAGGTGAAGCCTTTGAAGTCCGTGAAGAGGATGGTGACGCTGGCGAATTGCTTCGCATCAGCGTGCCCCTTCGCTTTCAGTTCATCCGCCACCTCCTCCGGAAGGATGTTGAGCAACAGTTCATCACTGCGCTTCAATGCCTTCTGGGTGCGACGGCGCTGGCGGTAGCTGATGGAACCGAAGATCACGGACACCAGTCCGGCACCTAAAAGGACGTTGCGGCGGGTGCGCTCCTTTTGCAGGAGGTTCGCAGCGGCTTCGTCCTCCAAGCGGCGCAGCGCGTTCGCTGCCTCCTCCTTGTAGTTGTTCTCGATGCGCTGCAGGTTCGTGGCCGCCGAGGTCAGGTTCATGCTGTCGCGGATCGCGATGTATTCAGCCCGGTGATCATACGCGCTGCGATAGTCTCCCAGTGCGATGGCGATCGAGTCCATCACCTGGTGATAGCACTGCTGTGAGAATTTGGAGCGGTGGAAGGCGGGATCGGAGGTCATGGTCCCGGCCACTGCCCTGGCCCGCTCCGGCTTACCGCTGTGCAATTCGTACCAGGCCTGTTCCATCACGCAAAGGGGACAGAGATACCGAGGCTGATCCATACGATCGAGAACGGCGTTCATGCTGTCCAGCAAGGGCCCCGCTCGATCGTGGCGGTCGCGCTGCCGCTCGATACCCGCGAGAAGCGCGTAACCGACCGGAACGCTCGGGTCGGATCGCAGGCTCGTGATCAAGCGCATTGCTTCGTGCAAGTGCGGTCCGATGGAGTCGAACCTGCCCAATTGCTGGAGCTCCGCGGCTATGTAGATATGGCCCCAGCACATCAGCGCCGTGTCGCCCACCCGCATCCCGTGACTGATCATCCGGGCCGAATAGGTCAACGAACGGTCCCACTGTTTCACATTGTCATACGCCTGCGCCAGTTGTATGTACAGGTCGGGTACCTGGTCGATCAGGACCTGTCGCGCGTCCAACCGGAGCGCCTCTTCGCGGTAGCTGAGCGCCTTGGCCAGGTCACGCTCGCGCGCCATGGTCATGTTGCTCATGCGGTTCAGCAGGGCGAACATCATCACCGTGTCCTCGCGGGCCTTCGCATCGTCCAGCATGGAATCAAGTTCCGCTTGATAGCTCTGCGTGAACGGTGGCAGGGACATCGCATAGGCCCGCGCCTCCGTCGCTTCCATCAGCACGGGTAGCCTGTGGCGTGCGAAAGGGGAGCGCAGCATGTCCGCGGTGATCCGCTCCAGGGCGATCGTGTCCTTCCGTTCTAACGCCGGCTCAAGGCTGTCCTCGAGCACCGCAAAGGCGGCGGAATCAGCCAGCGTGTAGCCATGGTCCCGTGTGGCAGGGGTCTTCCGATCGGAAGGTGTGCAACCATTGAACGCCGCACATGCGAAGAAGAGGTGGAGGAGGATCGCGGTGGAGCGGTTCACAGGACTCCAAAGTACGTTTCACTGCATCACCGGGGGAGCGCTTCGATCCCCGTGAGCGAAATACATCATCATCTCTGGGCCGGGCATCAAAAGTGAGGGGAGCATATATTGCCGGTGGACATCTTTGCACCATGCGGACCCTTCTCTACACCTTTCTCTTGTGCCTCGTGAGCACTGTGCACGCCCAACCCTTCTCCATCGGGACCACCAACATCACCTTCTTCGATGCGGGACGGAACCGGAACATCCCCTGCGAACTGCATTATCCGGCGGACGCCACGGGCACGGATGTCGCTGTGACAAGCGGTGCCTTCCCGGTCCTGGTGATCGGGCATGGATTTGTGATGACGGTGGATGCCTACACCTATCTATGGCAACACTACTCTCCCCTGGGCTACATCGTCGCCTTGCCGACCACCGAGGGCGGCTTCGCTCCCAACCATGGCGCCTTTGGTGCGGATCTGGCCTATGTGGCCGATGCGCTGCAAGCGGCGAACACGGATGGTGCATCCCTCTTTTTCGGACACGTTGCACCGGCCACGGCCTTGATGGGCCACTCGATGGGTGGGGGTGCCGCCTTCCTGGGTGCCGCAGGGAATGACGCCATCCAAACACTGGTGACCTTCGCGCCTGCGGAGACCAACCCCAGCGCGATCGCCGCCGCCGCGCAAGTATCGGTGCCGACCCTGGTCTTTGCCGCAAGCGAGGATTGTGTGACGCCCATCGCCGCCCATGCGCAGCCCATGTATGACGCGCTCGGTGTGGTATGCAAGGCCTTTGTGAACATCACCGGTGGCGGGCACTGCTACTTCGGGGACAACAACGCGCTGTGCTCGTTCGGCGAGTTCACGTGCGGGCCGGACCTCACCATTACGCGCGATGAACAGCATGATGTGGTGAGCGACATCAGCGACCTGTGGTTGGACCATCACCTGCGGGGATCCAGCTCGGCATTGACCGGCCTGTTGGATTCGCTCGCGAGCAGCACGCGCTTCCAGTCCGTGAACACCTGTCTTTCCACGTCGACGGCTGAACGCATGACGGTCCAGTTCACCGCCTTTTGGAACGCCGATGAAGGAAGCCTGTTCCTTCAAGGACTTTCCCCGGGAGCGGAGCTGGTGATCACGAACGCGCTGGGGAGCGTGGTGGCCCGCGAGCGGGTCGGCGGAAAGACATGGTCCGTATCGTTGCGCGACCGGTCGACCGGCGTGTACCACGTGCGGCAATGTTCCAACGGACAGTGCTCTTCGCGAGCAGTGGTGATACAGCGCTAGGGGTGTGACGCGCGGGAGAGCGCATCTGCGACCTGCACATGCCTTCGAGCATGACGAGCACAAAGGCCCTTAAGAGCGTTCCCTCTCATACGGTTGCGTTCGGGATCATCAGGATGACCAGCATCCTCGTAGGTCGCGCAGACCCTCGGACGGATATCTTTCCGGACCAGCGCGTGACGGTCACCGGGAGGTCGGTCATGCAAGCGTTGGGGAACGGAATAAGGATCGTGGGCGCATGAAGGGTGCCTCGAACGGATCAAGCGGAACACATGGACTCCATCACCCATCTGGTCGTAGGCGCGTGCATCGGGGAGGTGTTCCTTGGGCGCCAGCTGGGTAAGCGCGCGCTGTTATGGGGCGCTGCAGCGCAGAGCGCCCCCGATATGGATTGGATGGCCTCCTTGTGGATGGGCACGGCGGAGAACCTCCTCGCGCATCGCGGCTTCACACATTCCTTCCTGTTCGCGGCCGTCATTACACCACTGTTCGCCATGGCCGCCGATCGATGGCACCGGCCGCATGACATCTCCTTCCGGCGCTTCCTCTGGTTCTTCGGGGTGGCCATCTTCGGCCATACGCTTCTCGATGGTCTCAATTCCTACGGCACGGGTTGGTTCGAGCCGTTCGACCATGCCCGTGTGGCCCTCAATGTGTTGTTCGTGGCCGACCCGTTCTTCACGCTGGGTCCGGCTGTCGCGGTGCTCGGCCTGTTACTGTTGCGCAAGCATGCACGCTACCACCGTGGATGGGCCATGGGGGGGCTCGTCTGGTGTCTGGTGTACATCGGCTTCGCTACGAGCAACAAGCTGCGGATGGAACGAGCGGTGGAGGAGCTCCTGGTGCAGCAGGGTGTCCGGCATGATCGCACCTTCATCACGCCCACGGTCATGAACAACTGGCTATGGTACGTGGTGGCAAGTGATGCGAACGGTCACCACGTCGGCTTCAGGTCCGTGTTCGACGGTAATGCTCCCTTGGAGCTGCGATACTTCCCCCGGAACGAAGACTTGCTCACGGACCTGCGGGATCACAGTGAGGTACAGGTGTTGCAACGCTTCGCGCAAGGCCTTTATACCGTGGAACGTAGCGATGGTGCATTGGTGTTCAGCGACCTGCGCTTCGGACAGGTGATGGGCTGGCGCGATCCGGATGCGCCGTTCGTGTTCCGTTTCGATCTGGACCACACGGATGCGAATGCGCTGGTGGTGCAACGCGGGCGGTTCGCCGGATGGGACCGCGATGCCGTCGCCTCACTGGTGCGGCGCATCGCCGGCCGTCAGCGCTCGCGGCGGTAGTAGAAGGTCACCACGCTGTTCGACAGGCGCAGCAGTTGGAAGGCGCACCATTGCCCGAAGCGGGGCAACAGGCCGGTACGCCGGACCTCGGCCGCGGTGATCGCACGGCACTCCTCGCGCATCACGCGTTCCTGCTCCGTTCGCACTGCACGCGCTATGCCGGCATCCTCCACATCCAGGTTCGCTTCCAAGGTGGTGTACATGCTCAGGTCGTTCATGTTGAAGGAGCCGAGTGTGCACCAGGCGTCATCGCGTGTGGCCACTTTGGCGTGCAGCACATTGCGTTGGTACTCGAACAGCGCGATGCCATGGCGAAGCAACCAGGCATAGAAGTAGCGCTCGGCCGGTTTGGAGAGCAACACGTCCGAAGGTCCGGTGGTGATGAGGGTGATGCGCACGCCGCGCCGGGCTGCGTTCGCGATCGCGCGCTTGAGCACACGGCCGGGGACGAAGTAGCTGGCGGCGAGCAGCACTTCCTTTTCCGCGGACCGGAACAGTTCCAGATAGCTCGCGGTCACTTCCGCCCTGCCGTAGAGCCAGTCGTTCAACCGTACGCGGATGTTGCAGTGCTGCTCCTTCGGCCAGTTGGCCAGCACCGCGGCTCGTTCCGCGGAGGTGGGGGGCAGCGCGCGTGTTCGATGGGAGCTGGGGAGGGTGCCGTTCCACACATCGCAACACAGGTCGGACAGGTCGAGGGCCGCCTCTCCTTCCACTTCCAGGGCCATGTCGTACCAGGCCGGGCGACCCTCCAGGTCATTGTAACGGTCGGCGATGTTGCGTCCGCTCACGAGGGCATGCCTGTGGTCCACCACCAGCACTTTGTGGTGCATGCGCCGACCGATGTAGAACCGTTTGCTCCTGTAAAGCGGCTCGAACCAGCGGAAGTGGCCACCGGCCTCACGGAAGGCGTTGATGAATGTTGTGGGAAGTTGGCGCGATGCATAACCATCCGCGATCAGGAACACCACAACGCCCCGCTGCGCTGCCCGCAACAAGGCCGAGGAGATCCGCGTGCCGGTGGTGTCGTCGGCGATGATGTAGACCTGTAAGTGGATCAACGTGCGCGCGCCGTCGATCATCGCCTCCATGCGGTCGAAATAGTCGCGCCCGGAAATGATCAACGCGGCGCGGTTCCGTGTACCGTATTCCTGTTGGCGGCTTTTCTTCATCTGATGGACGATCGCTTGGAATGGGTATGCATCCCTGCACCCAAGGTATCCAGATCGCCGATGTGATCGATCCGGGCCGTGCAAGTTCCCGTGCAGTGGAAATGCAACCGCGGTCCGACCTGCGCCGGGTCCTGCACCGACCATGGTGGTATGTGGGACATGCACAGGGCAGTGAGCACGCCATCCGGAAATGGTCCCCTGCTGAAGGATGACTGCGCTTTCGTTCGTATCTATGTGACCGGCCAGCGCAGGATGCGCGGTCCTTCACCTGGCATGGTCACCATCAAGCTCAAGCTCATCGGCATGGACCGCGCGGTGAATCCCGACCTTTTGGAAGCGATCACGCACACCAACGATCAGGCGCGCGAAGTGGCGGAGCGGTACGAACAGGCGGGGCCGTTCAGTTGTGATGAACATCCCGATGGCATGCCGGTGATCGAGGTGTCGGCCATCTACCAGGCATCGGTGAAGGTGCGCAAGGTGAAGTTCTGCTGCCAGGCCCTGGCCGATGCCGTTGACATCCGCATGGGGCAGCCCACGTCCCCCCTCATACAGAAGTTGCGCCGCTAGCCTTCGGTTGGATCAGGTCCCATAGGTTACCATGGAGGTCGCGGAAAACCGCGACCAGTCCCCACGGTTGTTGTTCGGGTCCCCAGATGAATTCCACACCGGCCTTCGTCATGTGCGCGTGATCGCGTGCGAGGTCATCGGTATGCAGGAACAGGAACACGCGGCCCCCGCATTGATCACCGATGGCCGCGACCTGTTCCGGTGTCGTGGCCTTGGCGAGCAGAATGCGTGTGCCGTTCGATCCCTTCGGTGCGATCACCACCCATCGTTTCGTGTTGCTCAAGTGAAGGTCCTCGATCAATTCGAAGTTCAGCGCGGTGGTATACCAGGCGATCGCACGATCATGGTCATCCACCAGAAGTGAGAGCTGTGCGATGTGCTGGGGCATGTTGTGTGGCGTTCGAAGAACACGTGTTAAGTTGACCGTGGACAAGGCATCACCGTTATCGCGTACCACGCTGTATCACGCACGGGACAAGGCTTTGCGAGCGACGATGGATGATGTGATGAATGTGATGCAGCGTGATGGATCATGCATGTGCGACATGTGCATGGCACATCGCTGCGCCGTTGGGATCATGGTGGGAGGTGGAAGTGATCTTCACGATATCAACA
Source organism: Flavobacteriales bacterium (assembly GCA_031411095.1). GTDB lineage: Bacteria > Bacteroidota > Bacteroidia > Flavobacteriales_F > PHOS-HE28 > PHOS-HE28. Next base: position 60,050 of record JANOAK010000023.1, read on the forward strand.
AACAATGGTTGGTAGATCTTTTACGCGAAGTAGTGCGTATGTGGATCATCCGGATAGGTTTGTGTCAAACTTTCACACCATGGCTAAGAAAGCTGCAAAGAAGAAGGCCGCCCCTAAGAAGGCGACCAAGAAGGCTGCCCCCAAGAAAAAGGCGGCTGCTAAGAAGAAGAAGTAAGGCGCTTGCGCTTTACGGCGAAGGGGCCCGACATGTCGGGCCCCTTTCGCGTTCCTAATGGTGCCGTCAAATGCACATGTGCCCGATGGGTCCAAGGCGGAGTGTGATACACATCACCGGGAACACCGATCTCTTCACATCACCTTGCATCATGGCGTATAAGGATACCCAACTGTACAGCATCGTCACCTTCACCTGTCGGTATTGCCATGAAGGGAGGTTCCAAAGGCCATCCGTACGACCTGCCCTTGTTCCATGCCTTGAGCAAGATCATCTGGGCGAACATGTTCCTGCCCTTCAACGGCAGAGCGTCGCATAAGGAGAAAGCGTGAGACCGGTCAGAGGTAGGGTTGGATGGCGCTCCGCAGTTCCGCCGCGCTCATCACTCCCGACCTCCGCCAGACGAGCTCGCCCTTCTTGAAGATGGCCAGGGTGGGTACACCCTGTATCCGGTAGGCCAGCGCGGCGGACTGATTGCGGTCCACATCCACCTTGATCACCTTGGCCTGGTCGCCCATCTGGTGCTTGAAGTCCTCGAGGATCGGCTTCATCATCTTGCACGGACCACACCACTCCGCGAAGAAGTCCACGAGCACGGGTTTGTCGCCGTTGATGAGCTGCTGGAACGAAGTGGGTTGATCGGCCATGGTCAATGGATCTCTTCGTACTGGATGTCCTTTTGCCCTTTCCCTGTGGGCATGGTTCCGCTGCGTGGTGCGCAGGCCGACTGCCCGCAGCACCCCACGTTGAAGATCGCCTGAACACCGAAGAACGCACTGGCGAAGTGGGCCACGCCATCGTACCGCGAGAGACCGGCGAACAGGAACATCAGCGAAGCGCCGAGCTGGAGCCAGCGTGTGGGATGCCAGTTATGCAGGATGCGGTCCTTCATCAGCGTGCCACCAGGGCGTTCACCGATGTCCACGGTCCTCCGTTGTGCACATCCAAGCCATGGGCCTTAAGCATCTGCATGGCCTGTCCGCTGCGCATACCACTTCGGCAAACGGTGATCACCGGTTTGCCCGTCGGGATCTTCTTCATTTCCTGCTCCAGCAGGTCCAGCGGAATATTGACCGACCCGTTCACATGGCCTTGGGCGAATTCGCCGGGCGTGCGCACGTCTACGATGGTGGCACCATCCATCAGGAGCTGGCCGAGGTCCACTTTAGGTTGAAGGCCGAAGAGGGAACGTAGCATGTTCTGTTCGCGTTAGGGTTGGTTCGTGTGGTGATCGGATGATCGTTTTGACCTGTCGCCAGGACGGAAGGAGTTCGCCAGGAGGCCGCCCATGAACGCACCATACAAGGTGCTGTTGATCGGTGACGAGGTGATGGCACAGGTGCCCGAGGCACAGCCCACCTGCGACCAGTAGAGCCAGCCAGCTAAGGCGCCAAGTAGCACGCCGAAAAGGATCAGGAGCGTGGTTCGATTCATTTGGACGAAGTGCGAATGCCGAAAGGAAGGTACAGTGGACACACCCGGGTGATGGCCGTGATGACCAGCACAATTCCCAGGCCAAAGGCCGCCCATCCGCGAGCGCCACCGATCACACCGCCAACAGAAAGGCCGATCAGCAGGGCGGCAAGGAGGAAGCGGACAAGCCGATCAGAGGTTCCAACATTCGTTCTCATGGTGCGGAGCATTTGCACCACAAAGGTCGGATGATCGAGCGGCGAGGTCCGTGACCTTTATCACGCAACGGTGGGCCGCACCTCGATCACGTTGCGCCCCAAGGTCAATCGTCCGCGCTGTTGCAATTGGTGGAGCAGCCGGGTGATCACCTCGCGGGGCGAGCTCAGTTCGTTCGCGATGTCCTGGTGCGTGAGCCGCAGCGATTTGTTGCCGGTGGCCTGCACGCGTTTCACCAGGTAATCCCACAACTGCTCATCCAGCTTGCTGAATGCGGTGAGCTCCAACGCCTCCAACAACTCGCCGAAGCGCTGGGCCTGCATGTCGCTGATGTATTTCCGCCATTCGGGGTATTCCATCCAACGGTCCACGTACGCCACGGGCACCAGGAGCAGCTCGGCGTCGTCCTCCACCACGGCATGCACCTCGCTCACCCGTTGCGCACGGCAGCACGTGAGGGACATGGCGCACGATTCGCCGGGGAAGATGTGGTAGAGATATCGCTCGGCACCGTTCGGGTTCTGGAGCAGGATGCGGATGGTGCCCTTCAGAACGATGGGGATGTGCGTGATGATGTCACCCGGGCGCATCAGCTCCGTGCCCGCGGCCATCGCGCGGTGAACACCCACCTTGTCCAGTTCCCCCTGAAGCTTCGGGTCGACGAACATGCTACGCGAAATGGACCTTCAGCTCGTCGCCGAAATACTGCAACGCGTTCCGCACGCCCAGTGGAAGTCCGCCCCCCAAGGCGCAGAGCGAACCGATCTCCATGGTCTCGATCAGGTCGTCGAACAGGGCACGATCGATCTTTCGTCCGTGTACGCGCGCACCTTCGATCAATTCCTTGCCGCGAGTGGAACCGATGCGGCACGGGAAGCACTTGCCACAGCTCTCCAACGCCGTGAACTCGAAGAGATGCTCGAGGTATTTCACCATGGGGAAGTCGGCCGGGATCGATAGCACACTGGCATGGCCCAGCAGGAAGCCGTTCTTCTGGAAGCTCTCGAAGTCGATCCCCAGGTCATTGATCTTCGTAAGCGGCACGATGCCGCCCAAGGGGCCGCCGATGTGTAAGGCTTTCGTCGGTCGGGCGAAGCCCTGTCCCATGTCATCGATGACGGTGCTCAACGGTGTTCCGCATTCCACTTCATACAGACCCGGACGCTTGAAGCCGCTGTCCAGGCACACGAGCTTGCTACCGTTGCTCTTCTCCGTTCCGAGCTTGGCGAAGGCCGCGCCGCCGTTTTTGAGCACCCAAGGGACACAGGCCAGCGTCTCCACGTTGTTCACCACCGTGGGGCGGTTGAAGAGGCCTTGTTGGGCGGGGTAGGGCGGACGTGTGCGCACCTCACCGCGTTTGCCTTCAATGCTGTTGAGCAGTGCGGTCTCCTCACCGCACACATAAGCGCCTGCGGCCTTGATCACCTTGAACCGGAAGTTCACACCGCTTCCCTTGATGTTCGTGCCGATCCATCCTTTTGCCTCTATCTCGGACACGGCCTTCTTCACGATCTCCACCGCTTCGGGATATTCCGCACGGATGTACAGCACGCCGGTGTCCGCACCCACGCAGAAGCCGGCGATCATCATGCCCAGCAATACCTGGTGCGGACGTTGTTCCAAGAGGTACCGGTCGCTGTATGCACCGGGGTCACCTTCGTCCGCATTGCACACGATGTACTTGCGCGGCGTGCCGTTGCCGGTGAGATCCTGCGCATCCCGACAGGCCTGCAGCTTGAAGCCCATGGGGAATCCAGCACCACCCCGCCCGCGGATGGTCGCGGTCTTGATCTCGTTGAGCGCATCCGAGGGATCGCCTTTCAGCACCTGCTCCCACAGCGCATAGAACGCATCGAGCGCGGGCATCGGTGCCGTGAGGATGGGTTGCGCCATGGACGTGCCCACATGATGACCATCCATTCCGTTGCGCTCTTCGCCGCTGACGATCCGGTCCAAGCGATCGATCGCCTTGCCCGAATAGTTCACGTCGCCCACGTTGAACGCGCTGTTCTCGTGGCAACGGCCCAGGCAGCACATGTGGCCGATCTCCCCGGCGTTGAAATGCTTTGCCAGTTCATGATGCACCTTGTCCTGCGTTCCGGCCACCAGGCACGCACTGCCATTGCACACATACGCCTTGATGCCCTGGTTCTCCTTCTTCAGGAAGTCGTAGAACGAACTGGTACCGAACGTCACCGCTTCACCGACAAGGAAGTCGTCGGCGATGGTGGTCAGTTCACGATCGTCGGGTGTGCCGCTCTTCATCGCGGCCTGCTGCAGGCGTTCCCAAAGCGGGTCGTCGAGCTCCTTGCCATCACGGCCGGAGAGGGAGGAGATGTTCTTGCTCATGGTGGAGCCGAAGCCTCGGCGAAGGCGTGTGCATTCCGCGCCGCGAGAAAGGTGGCGGACGGGGCGGATCCCAAGGTAAGTCGCGCGGTTGAGGTACATCGTCCCGGATCAATTCCACATTGCATTTCTTTGGCCTCATGCCTGCCTACCGGACCGTACGAACAGCCGACATAGCCGCGTTAAGGAAGCTGTTCACGAAGGGTGCGGCCGGTGCCGATCGTTCGGACCTGTGGAAGGCCGTGCAGGCAGGACGCATCCGCACCGCCCGCGCGCTCATGGACTACCACGACCTGCTGTTGTTCATCCAGGCCTTCCCTCCTGACGAAGTGGACCACAAGCGCGCAGGCGAGGAGTTGGAACGGTTGGCAGGGTTCGTCGGCCATCAACGGAAGATCCGCGGTGGCCTGCACGAGGCATTGACCGATTCCGGCATCGCCGGTGCGCGCTCCTGCGCAAGCTTCGGCATCGACCTGGCGCGTTGGATGGTGGCCGACGGAGGTGGCTCCGTGCGACTCGATTCGCTCATGGGCGAAGAGGATGCGATGCGTGCCGTATTGGTGGCAGCGGCACTCCCGGCGGAGGCGGATGCCATGGACCATGGCGGGTACAGCGTGCAGGAACGGATCCGCGAAGCATGCGCAGGTGATGATGCAGCGGCCCTGCGCTGGTTGGTGCGTGCGATCGACGACATGGGCTCAACACCTGCGCTGCGCAATGCCCTGTGGCAGGTGATGAACCCCATGCTGCTGATCAGTGCTCCACCGTCCTTCCTCACGCGTACGTTCTGCCGCGGCCTTTCAACCCCTGTGCATCCGTTCAGGCCCGGGGATCCGGTCGATCCGCAGCGCATCATCCGCACACCCTTGCCGCCACCGCGCGTGCTGAAGGGCGACGAGCGGCTCACACTGGTGAACGCGGTGCGTGGCGCGTTGCTCGGCCATCTGCGCGAGACCGATACCACCACATTGTGCGTACCCGCCGCTGTGGAATGGCAGGAGCTGGGCGATGGCCTCGGTATGGCGCTGCTTCCCTTGCCCGCGGGAAGAAGAACGGCCTTCGATGATTACGTGGGGTATGTCCTTTTTTCGAATGCCGTGCCCGTGGCATACGGCGGCGCGTGGATCTTCCCCGGCAAAAGCAAGGTGGGCATCAATGTGTTCCCGGCGTTCCGGGGCGGTCCGTCCATGGGGCTCTTCGCCCGCATCCTGCAGTGCTACGCGCAGCGCTATGGTGTGGAGTGCTTCGAGGCGGAGAGCTACCAACTGGGCCATGGAAATGCCGATGGGATCCGCTCGGGCGCGTACTGGTTCTACTATCGTGCGGGCTTCAGGTCAGAGGATCCCCAGCTTGCCGCATTGGCGGAATCGGAGCGCGCGATCCTCGCGCGTGACCGCGGTCACCGTACGCCGGCCGCCACCTTGCGCGAACTGGTCGCGGGCTCCATGCGCTTGCACCTTTCGCAGGGCACGGCACCCGATCTCGAGCCCGGTGCGCTGAGCGAAGCCGTGTTGCAACATCTTGGCGGCATTCAACAAGGTGATCGTGGAGCGGCTGCCCGGCGTTGTGCGGAACGGGTGAGGAAGGCACTGGGGGTATCCGATCATCGCCAGTGGCCCATGGAGGAACAGCGCGCGTTCATCGACCTCGCACCCGCGATGGATCTGATCCCCGACCTGGCGAAGTGGACGGCGCAACAGAAGCGCGCGCTGATCGCGTTGATGCGGGCCAAAGGGCAGCTCACGGAGGACCGTTACATCTCGGCTCTTCGCACACACAAACGCTTGATGTTGGCATGGGCGAAGGCTGCGGAGTGAGTGGTCGTCACTCAGCCGCTTCGTCGTCCTTGCGCTTTCGCGAGTAGCATTTCTTGCTCTCCACCTTCTTCACGCGAAAGCGGCCATCGAGCGCGCCCTGTGCTTTCTGTGCGGCCCGTTTCGCGGCGCGTTCAATGGCGGCGAGGTCGGCCTTGGTGTTGGGTTTCTTCTTCGCCATCACGGTAGTGAAGATCGGTCGGTGCGAGTAAAAAAACAGGCTCTTTAGGTTTGATGTTCAAGAACTTAACTGTTACCTTTCTCAAGCATTTTTCAGTTAACTCTCCAACGCCTGCGCCGGGCTACGGCGCTGACATCATGAAAAAGTTGCTCAAGGTCCTGGCCGTGCTGCTCGGCACTGTGGCATTGGTCGTCGGCGGAGGTATCCTCTACATCACAAAGATGCTTCCCAACGTAAAGGTCCAGGAGGACCTCAAGGTGGAGTCAACCCCCGCGCGGCTGGAACGCGGGAGGTACCTGGCGAACAGCGTGTGCGTTTGCATGGATTGCCACAGTCACCGCGATTGGAATGCGTTCAGCGGACCGCTTATGCCCGGGACGTACGGCGTTGGCGGGGAGAAGTTCGATCGCTCGATGCAGTTCCCCGGTGAGTTCTACGCCAAGAACATCACACCCTTTGCCTTGAAGGACTGGAGCGACGGGGAGATCTACCGCGCCATCACCAGCGGCATCAGCAAGGATGGTCATCCGTTCTTTCCGGTGATGCCCTATCCGAACTTCAACAGATTGGCAACGGAGGATGTGTACTCCATCATTGCCTACCTGCGCTCCTTGGAACCGGTTGAGACCGCTACATACCCGGCTTCGGTCATGGACTTTCCAGTGAACATCATCATGCATACAGTGCCGGAACCCGCACATCCGGTGGAGATGCCCAGACCAACGGACCCGGCCTACGGCGACTACCTGCTGAACGCAGCTTCCTGCGGTGAATGCCACACCAGACAGGAGAAAGGGAAGAAGGTGGGCGCCCCCTTCGCAGGTGGGTTCGAGTTCAACTTCCCCAACGGCGCCGTGGTGCGCTCCGCGAACATCACACCACACCCCACCGATGGCATCGGCGCCTGGGATAAGTCCGTCTTCATCATGCGCTTCAAGCAACATGCCGACAGTGGTTACGTAGCCCCCAAGATCGATTGGGCGAACGGTGACATGCAGACCGTGATGCCATGGACGATGTATTCCACGATGACCGAACAGGACCTCGGGGCCATCTACGATGCGCTGCGACGTCTACCACCGGTGGCAGGAAAGGTGGAGAAGTTCACACCAGCAGTACCGTACTAGTGGGCCGATGAGGGCATCTGTGGGGGAAGAAGTGTGAGCGGTCACTGCTCGTCGCTCATGCGCAATGCCGCTTCGCGCATGGCATGGGCGCGTTCCTTGCCCAGGTAGCGTTCCACCAAGGCATGCACCAGGTACACCACGGGCGTGGCCAGCACGGCGACGATGAGCTTATAGGTGTAGGCGGTGAGCACAAGGGCCGTGGCCAGCGGGAAGGACATGTCCTTGAAGATCCAGAAGGCCACGTAGGTCACCACCACGCTGTCGATCAACTGGCTCACAAGGGTGCTGCCCGTGGCGCGCAACCAGATGCGCTTGTCACCGGTGATGCGCTTGATGCCTCGGAAAATGAACGCGTCGAGCATCTGGCCGATGACGAAGGCCGTGAGCGATCCCACGATGATGTTCATGCCCTGCCCGAAGATGCTGCTGAAGGCCGCCTGCATGTCGGGCACACCCTGCGCAGCGCTGCTGGTGATCCACCAACCCTGGTCCGGTGGCATGTGGATGGCGAAGTACATCACCACGAAGGCGAAGGTGATGATCCCCGTGGTAAGCAACGTAAGGAAACGCACACCGCGCACTCCGTAGTAGTCGTTGATCACATCGGTCATGATGAAGACGATGGGCCACGGCAGCACGCCTACGCTCAACACGAACGACAGATGCTGCTGCCCCAGCAGCGTGAAGTCGGCTTTTTGAATGCCGAGCAGAGCCTCCAGCTGGAAGAGCTTTACGCCGATCATTTCCGCGATCAACGCATTGGCCACGAAAAAGGCACCCAGGATGATGTACAACCGGGTGGACTTGTCGCGGAGGATGGAGTGGATCATCGGCCTCCAAGGTAGAAGAAGCCTCAGCGTTCTCTTTCTTCAGTGGACCTCCTTCGAATGCGCCTGACCTGTTGATCGGCCTCAAATGCTTTGACGTACGTGGTCTCGCAGGCATATGACTCCGCCCGTCGGCCCCATCGCGTTCATCCCGAAGTCCACCTTCAGCGCCCCGTCGTTGGTCACACGTTTCCGGTAGGTCGCCAATGTGCGCAAGGGTTCCTTTCCGCGTTGGCCGGTGAACTGGTCGGTGGTGGTGATCACGCAACGCGAACAGGGCTTCACCAAGGAGAAGCGCGTGTCCCCAATGGTGATCTCTTTCCAACCATCCTCTTGGAACGCATGCCCACCCGCGATCACGATGTTCGGACGGAAACGATCCATGGGGACATGTGCCCATGTGCCCATGTGCGCATGTGCCCATGTGGTGCCGCGCGCGTTCAGGTCATCCAACGATGCCTGCGAGATGATCAAGTAGGGAAAGCCATCGCTCAGCGACGTGATGCCCGACGCATATTTCATGTCCACCGGGCGACGCGAGGCCTCGGGCATGTATACCAACCTGCAAGGAACGCGAAGTCGTTCCGCGAACCAGGCGGAGACCTCCTCCGCCGCGGGTAACACATACACCAGGTCACCCCAGACGTGTGCCCGGCGTTCTTCACCATCGGCGATGGACCAAGGCAGATCGAAGGTCGATCCATCGCGGATGTCCGTCACGCGGAAACCGTTCGATAGTGGCGAGCAGTGCAGGCAGGCCATGGTCGGTACTTCGCGTTGCGTGAGGAATTGATCGGGACCGGTCACCAGCATCCAGCGCCGGTCATGTTCGAAACCACGGTCGGTGAGGCGCGCTGCATCCACGGAAAAGCCGCCGAGCGACTTGATCGGATATACATGCAGGGACGCGACCGAAAGCTCCATCAATGCGCACTGTTCACCACGCGAAGCAAGCGCTCGCCGGCGGCTGAATGCACCACAACGTTGTAGGTGCCGGCCACGTAGGGCAGCTGACACCACCATCCACCCGCGCGACGTCCGTAAGGCAGTTGGAGTGCACGACCAGCAGCGTCGAATACCTGTATGCCGGTAATGCCGGGGCCGTCGATGTACACGCGTCCATCGGTCGTGGGGTTCGGGAAGAGGCGAACCACTTGCGCGAGGTGATCGCCGATGCCCACACTGTTGTCCAGAAGGGTGTCCATGGCCACCAGCTCAGGGGTGCCGTCGGAACCATTGAGCATGGTGCGGAAGGTGTCGATGGCCGCGGTGTGGTGGCTGAACATCTCGGCGTTCCATGCGGGAGGCATGGGTTGGTAATACACGCGGGTGTTCAGCAACAAGGGCCCCGTGTAGCCATTGGTCGCTACGTGATAGCGCACGATGTCCGTGCCCGAGCCTTCGGTCCCCAGGGCATCGTGGTTGAAATCGATGTCGGCCGGGGACACACCGGCGATCTGTGTGGTGTCGTAGCTCGGATGGGTGGTGCTGAAGCCAACAGGCACCAGGCGGTTGTCCTTCAGCGGTATGGCGGCGCGTTCGAGCACGGTGGTCACATCGCCGTTCACATCGGCCATGACGAGTTCGTAGATCTGCACTTGGTCCGGCTGTGTGATCAAGTCATGATGCGGCTCGTATCCGGCATCGTGGCCGACCAGTTCATACGTGCTGTCCCATCGGCCACTTTGGAAGAGCGTATCGCCCAGTTCGGTGGTGGCCACGAGTTGCACGAAGGCGCGTCGGCTCGGGTAACCGCTGGGGAACTTGTGGCCCGCAAGGTTGGTGAGATGCACATGCACATAGGCGGTGTCGTCGGAACGGTCGGTCACGGACAACGCGACCTCCACCGCACCTTGTAACGTGCGGAGCGTCCGGGAGATGGTGCTGTCGAAATGGACATCCGTGGCGGGGATGCCCAGCGCCTCGCGGTTGTCCTTCATCAACCGCAGCATGTGGGCGTTGGCCCCCACCAGGTGGTGCTGGCCGAAGGGGCTGTGGCCCGGAAGGAAGGCGTACTCGGAAGCAAGTACAACAGCGTCGTCGATGCGCGGGATGTGACATCCACGGCAGGACGTTTGTTCGTTCGCCGGGTAAACGCTGTTCTTCCATTCATGCCAGGTGGCCTGCTCCACGAATTGGCCGCCGGTGGAAGTGCCGGAAAGATCGAGGGTCTCCGTGATCAACGTGTGGCAGCCGGCACACACGCGTCCATCGAGGATGTGCGTACCCAGCCCGGGACGGAAGCCCACGAAGAACTCCATGATGGCCGCGTTGATCTCGTCGTCCGGGTAAGGCCCATAGACACGTGCCGAATCGAAGTGGAGTTCACCGCTGAAGAAGTTTCCCGCACTATCGGGATCCTGCATGTGGCAGGCAAGGCAGCTCACCCCTTCTTTTCCCATCACGCTGGTATCCAACATGGCCAAGTTGAACGGAGCATGGCCGAGCATACGCTCCTCATGCATCCCCATGGGCGCATGGCAGCTCAGGCATTTGTTCTCGATGGCGATCTGGTGGCCGGGGTTCACCAGCACCTCGTGTTCGGCCTTGGCGCGGAAGAAGGGATCCCGGGCGCTGTTGGCCATCAGGGTGCTTCGCCAGTCGTCGGCCACGTTCACATCCACGCCATCGCTCGTTACCATGGCCAGGCCAAGGGTGTCGTGGCCGTGGCAACCGGAACATCGTCCGGCCGTGGCGAAGTACGCGCTGTACATCACGAACAGCCCGTCCTCGCTGCTGCGCATCGAGAGCATGTCCAGGGTGGAGTGGGGCCCGAATCGCGGTGCAGTCACCGCCGTCCAGCCGGTGAATAACACCACCAGCAGGGCCAACAGCAGTCCCACGCGTATCCGTCGCCAGTGTGTGATCGGCCTTTGATCCATTTGTCCGCGCAAGTTAACCTGTTGCCTCAGGGCCTACGTGTAACGCCGGAATGGGTGGATCGGATCGCCCCAAGCAGGAGCGGCCGCCCCGGTCATAGGGGAGGCCGTCCTTGCGGAAGGGAGATATCAATGGATCCTGAACGTGGTCGCGCACCTGTTCCCATGGACGTCCGCACAGGGGACGCCGTTGCCCCAGGAGAACTCAGCACCCGAAGGAGCATTGGAACATGTCGTAAGCTGCACCGTCACGTCCATCGGTCTGTACCAGGATGCGCGCCAACCAGTGTGAGCCCAGCCAGCTGCCTGATGGCGAACAAGGTGCGTTGATAAGCCCGAACGGCGGTCACTTCCTTTCGCCCACGATCGCGTTGCTATCACATCGTGGAGCTCCGGTCCGGAAGTGCCATGCAGCGCTCGGTGACCACAACGGCGCGTTGGCGGTCGCACCCCTTGGTGCTGCGCTCAGGCCAATAGACAGAGCAATAGCATACACACCGTGGCCAAGGCCACCAGTCCCTCCGTGAACCCCACCCCCCGTTCCATGATCGTGCGCATTGCTTCGGTATTCCGGCATTCAGACGGGCCAATGCCTATCGTGTCACTCATGATCCCGCGAAGGCCGTGCGCCCGCGGACCGTGATGATGCCGAGCATCTGCCGCCATGCATCGAAAGGAGCCAGCCATCCTTCACGCACGGATCGTTGATGACCCACCGTTCTTACTCACGCCCCCGCTTTCCCCCCGTCTACCTTCGCCCGCATGTTCCGCCCGCTACTGCACCTGCTCCTGCTCCTGTCCCTGCTCCTGACCTTGCCCCTGTCCCTCAAGGCCCAATCGGTGCTCCCGTATGTCGACTACTACGACAGCCTGCGCACGCAGAAGCGCAGTGAAGGCCTCATGATCAACGGACGGGAATGGAATGAATGGAAGTTCTGGGACCGCAGCGGTCATTTGATGGAGAAGGCCGATTTCAAGAGCGGGGAACGCAACGGGCATGTGGTGATCTATTACGACAACGACACCGTACAGCACGATGGCTGGATCCGATATGGGAAGCAGGACAGCATCATGCGCAGCTTCTATCGCAACGGGAAGCTCATGGAGAGCGGACTGTATGAAAAAGGCGTGAAGCAGGGGGAGTGGAACTATTGGTACATCGATGGTCGGCCCATGTTGAAGGAAGTATGGGAGGATAGCATCGCACTGGCGATCGATGCCTGGGACCCGGACAGCACGCACACCCTGATCAAGGGCGATGGGCGGGTGCGGACCTATTACGCCAGCGGCGCGCTCAACAGCGAAGCGGACTACAAGGGCGGCGTGGTCAGCGGTGCGTATGTGGAACACTGGCCCGCTGGCAACGTGAAGGTGCAGGGCAACAACATCGCCGGTGTCCGCACGGGTGAATGGACCTGGTGGTTCAGCAATGGCAAGCCGGAAAAGAAGGCGACCTACGACCGCGGTAAACTGCACGGTTCCTTTGCCGTGTACTTTGATGATGGCACATTGAACACCGAAGGCTTCTACCTGGCCGGGAAAAAGGACAGCGTGTGGACATGGTACACCGCCAAGGGTGAACGCGAAATGCTCGGCCACTTCAAGGCCGATGCGCAGAACGGATTGTGGAAATACTGGTACCCCACCGGGCAGCTCAGCAGCACAGGCCTGTTCGTGAACGGCCAGCAGGAAGGCGAGTGGGTGTACTACTACGAAGGCGGCGAACTATGGAAGAAAGGGAACTGGACCGCTGGGCGCAAGGAAGGTATCTGGACAACGTGGTTCGAGAGCGGGCAGAAGCTGCAGGAAGGCAACTACGTCGCCGGAAAGGAGGACGGCGAATGGAAGAGCTGGTTCGCGAACGGGCAACAGAAGGACATCGGCCACTTCAAGCAGGGGCGCATCGACGGGGCCTGGCACGGCTGGTATCCCGATGGCAAGGAAGAGTACATGGGCCTGTGGGCCAACGACGCGAAGAACGGGCCGTGGAAGTTCTGGCAGGAGAACGGTCGCCCGCGCGAGGCCGGTACGTACAAGGACAATAGGAAGGAGGGGCATTGGGTCACCTACAACACCCATGGCATCGTGATCAGCGAGGGCAGCTATGTGAACAACACCCCCAACGGCCCCTGGGTGTACTTCGATGATGCCGGCGTGAAGATGCGTGAACAAGGATTCCTGAACGGCGATCCGCATGGCCACTGCGTGGTGTACGATCAGCGTGGCCGCATTGTGCAGGAGATGGATTACAAGCAGGGGCGGTTACATGGCGTAATGACCATGTACGGCATCGATGGGAAGGTGCTGAAGACCATTACGTACGAGGATGGTGCGGTAAGGAAGACACCGCCGCCGGATAGGAAGTAGGTTGAGCGCGGTCCTCGCATCTGGAACGACCGGTCCGAACGTAACAAAGCCCCCCTTTCGGGAGGCCTTGTTACCTGTCGCTTCTCAGCCTTCTGGCAGCAGGCTCAGGTTCGCATGCTTCTAACGGTAGCCGTTGATATAAGCGTTGGCGATGATCTCGCTTTCCCTTACCAGCCCCTGCACGATCTCGCGGATCACATCGTTAAGCTGTTGATCGCTGAACCGATGCAGGTCGTTATACACATGCGTTTTTCGCTTGCTGCTCTTAATGAAGGCTATCTTGTCCTTCTTCGTCATGTCCCTTTCAACGGGAAAGTCGGGAAGGGGTTCCACACTGTCAGAAGATTGTTCCCCAGCCCGCGTCCCACGTGGAGGACGTCCATCAAATGCAACGGCGGATATCAGCTTCCGGCCGTTCAGCCTGAAGTGATACCCGCCGTTGGCTTTCACCAAAAACGTCTGAAATGGACCGCCGTTCGTGCTTGCGGTCAAGGTCGATCGTGGATCGACAGCCCGAGCGCGACTTACGGGTCGCAAACTCGAACCTGTTAAGTGGTTGATATTCAGGAGGCGCGGCCTGCCAGGGGCTGGCTGCGAAGGCTGCTCATCAGGCGCAGGGCGTGCAGGTAACGTTCCACATCACCGGCCACCATGAGACGGGTGGCGGTCTGCTTCAATTTCTGGTAACGCTTCGAGTGGGTGAACATGGCGTTGATCATTAAGGGTCTGATTAAAGAACATTCAACCCCCGTGCCAAATTGCGTGGGGGCAACGGAGAAGCCCTGTTCACGGCACGTTCGGACCTTCTGCCTACCGGGTGCCGCAGTGCCAGCCATGCCGTTCACCCGTTCCAAGGCTGCCTTCCCCTATCTTCGTGGCCGATGCATCGCGGAGCATACCTTGTTGGTGTGGCCGGTGGCAGTGGATCGGGCAAGACGACCTTGATCCGCGCGCTACGCGAGAAATTGCCGTCGGGTACTGTCTGCCTCGTTTCGCAGGACGATTATTACCATCCCATTGAGCAACAGGAACGCGACGCCAACGGGCGCGTGAACTTCGACCTGCCCACGGCCGTGAACCTCGATCTCCTCGCCGACGATCTGCGGGCACTGGCCAATGGCGAACCCATCTACCGCAAGGAGTACACCTTCAACCAGCCGGGCGTGGAACCCAAGTGGCTGGAGGTGAAGCCCGCCCCCGTGATCCTGGTCGAAGGACTGTTCGTCATGCACCATGCCCCCGTGCGCGACCAGTTCCAATTGAAGGTGTTCGTGGAGGCCAGTGAAGGCGTGCAGTTGGACCGCCGACTGGCACGCGACGCCTCTGAACGCGGCTACGGACCGGAGGATGTGCGCTACCAGTGGGACAATCACGTAATGCCCGCTTATCGCAACTACCTGCTTCCATACCGTTCGCACTGCGATCTGCACGTCATCAACGAAGAGCGGTTCGACAAGGCCCTGCACGTGTTGCGCGACCACCTGCTCCAGCTCACGGGCGTCCGCGAGCTCGTGGAGGTCCACGGGATCTGACGCGTTTGCCTTAGGCCGTGTATAAGCCGTTCTGGCGGATGTACGCCAGCACTTCCGGCTTCACCAGCCCATCCAGGGGTTTCCAGTTCCTCAACCGCACGCGGATACCTGTGCTGCTCGTGTCCATCATCGGCGCATCCTGCACCAGCGTTACGGCGGGATGGTAGAGCATGTCGGCCCTGGCCAGGTGCTCCTCCAATCCGGGCCGCGGGTATACGAGCAGGGGATGATTGTCCACGATGGACTGCGGGTCCTTCCAGGTATGCAGGTCGGCCAGGTTGTCGCTGCCCACGATCAGGGAGAAGGTGTGCTGTGGCCAACGCTGGCGCATGAAGGCGAGCGTGTCGGTCGTGTAATTGGGTTTGGGCAGGTCGAGCTCGAATCCGCTGGCCACCAGGCCGGGCTCGCCGAGCACGGCGATGCGCGTCATGGCCAGCCGATGCTGTTCGGGACTCAGCTTGCGGTCCTGCTTGAAGGGATTCTGGGGGGTCACCACCAACCAGACCTGGTCGAGCTTGGCCGCCTTGAGCATATGCTTGGCAATGGCCACGTGCCCCATATGCGGGGGATCGAAGGAACCGAAGAGACAGCCGATGTTCATGACGTGCGGAGCGGGGTGTCGGGCGCAAGTGAACTTGCGAGGAACGTGCGCACCAGCTTTGACGCCTCGCGGCAGGCGCGGTCACGGTCGTCGTTCACTATCACCGCGTCGAAACGGTCCTGGAAGGTCATTTCATGGGCCGCTTTATCGATGCGCATCCGCAGGCTCTCCACGGTCTCGGTTTTGCGCCCGTACAGCCGGAGCTCCAGTGCATCGAGGGAGGGTGGCGCCACGAAGAGCGCCAGCGCATTGGTCTGGTACACCTCCTTCAGGTCCAGCCCGCCCACCACATCCACATCGAAAATGGCGTGGTGACCGTTGGACCAGATGCGATCCAGTTCGCTGCGCAGGGTGCCGTAGAACCGACCCGGATACACCTCCTCATACTCGACGAATTCGCCGGCGGCGATGCGGGACTTGAACTCCTCCACGGACAGGAAGTGGTAATCCTTTCCATCCACCTCGTTGGCGCGCATGGGCCTGCTGGTGGCGCTCACGCTGAACTCCAGGCCGATGTCCAACGACAGCAGGTGATGCACAATGGTCGTCTTGCCGGCACCACTGGGTGCTGAAACGATGATGCTTTTACCGGTGGCGATGGTCACGATGCGATGGTCCTGCGATGGAGGCCCCGGGGTCGGAGGCTTTGCGGGCGCAAAGGAATGCACTTCCGCGCTCGCTGCGAACGAAGAGATGCAACGAATGTGAACGCAGCGTTAACGGGGCGCAGATTACCATGCATCCGGTAACGCGATACCCACCGCCTCCGGCGGCCTTCATGGCTTATTAACCACAGATGACACGGATGGATGCAGCTCCGCGGCGTCCGCGTCCCGCGTGATGTATAACCAACACCGCCTCCGGCGGTCTTCAATGCTTTTCAACCACAGATGGACACGGATGAACACAGATGAATGCAGAACCTGACCTCCTTCGTGGCCTCCGTGCCTCTGTGTGACGCCTGGCACCTCCTTCGCGCTCTTTGCGGTAAAACCCCTTCTGCGCGCCCGCCTCCGGCGGCCTTCATGGCTTTTTTAACCGCAGATGACGCAGATGAATGGAGCAAGGCCCGCGTGAGGCTCCTTCAACGCTTTTTCAACCGCAGATGACACAGATGACGCAGATGGAAGCAAACGCTGACCTCCTCTGTGGCCTCCGTGCCACTATGTGATGCCTGGCACTCCCTTCGCGCCCTCTGCGTGCTCTGCGCCCCTCGCCTGCGCGGAAGCCGCTTCGGCGGGCGCAGGTCTGCGTGAGGCTCTGGTCACCTCACAGCACGTTCAGCACCTGCTCCTTGATCTTCTCCAGTTCATCCTTCATCAACACCACATTGCGTTGCATGATCGCATCGTTGGCCTTGCTGCCCAGCGTGTTGATCTCGCGCCCCATCTCCTGCGTGATGAATCCGAGCTTACGGCCCTGTTGCTCTTCTTTTTCCAGCGTTTCGCGGAAGTAGGCGCAATGCGTGCGCAGCCGCACCTTCTCCTCGTTGATGTCCATCTTCTCCAGGTAGAACACCAGCTCCTGCTCAAAGCGGTCCTGGTCCACCTTGGCCTGCAGTTCCGCCAGGCGGCCTTGGATGCGCTCGCGCGTACGTTCGGCGCGACCGCTGTCCTGCGCGTCCACTTCATTCAGCAGGGACTCAATGCGATCGCAGCGCATGCGCAGGTCATCATGCAGTTTGCGGCCTTCCGCCTCGCGGAAGGACTGGTAGGCCTTCAGGGCTTCCTTCACCAGTGCATGCACGCCCTTCCATTCCAACTCGCCGAGGCTTTCGTTGGCGCTGCCGGTGACCTCGGGCATGCGCAGCACCAGTCCCATCAGGTCGGTCTGCGCATTGGGATCCACGGCCTGGGTCACGGCGAGGAGCTCGTCGTACATGGCCTTCACCAAGGCCGTATCGTAGCTGCCACGTCGCGTGCCGGGGGCCAGTTCGCTCTGCACGCTCACCTCGGCCTTGCCGCGCATCACCGTTTCGCTCACCAGTTGTCGCAATTCGGTGTCCTTCTCCTTGTACAGGCTGGGCAGCTTGATGAAAAGGTCGAGCTGTTTGCTGTTCAGCGAGCGCACTTCCACCGTGACCTTCTTGGCCGCAGTATTGGGGGTGCCCGGGTCGACCAGGCCTTCGGCGCGGCCGAAGCCGGTCATGGAGCGGAGCATGCGATGTGTTCCTGTTGGAATGGGGATGGCGAAGGTAGAAGGGGCTTTGTCTTGGGAGACCTATTCCAACAACACCCGCTGAGCTCCGTAGCCCTCTGCCCGCACGATGTACAAACCATTGGCAAGGCCTGCGGTGCTGAAGGGAACCGTTGTGCCGAAGCCGGCGTTGACCACACGGCCCAGCTCATCAAGTAACTCAATGCGGCAGGGGGGGGCACCCGCGGGTAAGTGGGCGGTGAGGATGTCGATCATCAGAGATAGACGGAAAGCATTGGTCGCAATGAGAGGTTGGGTAGCAATACCGGTTTGGACCAAGGCACACGAATCGGCGTATTCAGTTCCGATGAACTTGGCAGCAAAGTTCACCGAGTCGTCATCCGCCATGTTAGCGGCGACGAATAGTGTGTCGTGGTGGAAATCCATGTCGTATACACCCGTGTGTCCGACACCATTGGAGAAGTTGCCGGTAACTCCGCACCACTCGGTTCCATCCCACGTGGCGACGCCAAAGGCCTCCACGCCACCGGCATAACGGAAGCCACCACCTATGAACAACTTGCCGTCATGCACCACCATGGTGGTGGGCCCTGCGAAGCTGCTGAAGTCGCCCAAGGCATATTGAAGGCCGAGGCCAACCGGTTGCCAAGCACTCCCGTCCCAACGGAGGATACCTTGTCCCGGATTACCGCAGGCCATGGTGATCTGGCCACCAACGTATAGATCACCGTTGTACACTGCAAGGCACTGAGCACTGCACAGTCCTCCTTGTATTCCTCCGCCGAGGATGGACCATACGCCGTCTTGTAACCGGAACACACGCAATTCCCCATTGATCGCACCAGAGCCAATGGCCACCAGGTGATCATCGAATTTGACGATATCGCCCATGATGGAATAGCTATCGGTGGTAAGCGATCCGACCGGCTGCCATTGACCTCCGACCCGTCTGGTTATGCCATGCACATATTGCCCATCGGCACTATCCATGGATCCTACGGCATATAGCGTATCATCGATCACACGTAGCTTTCTCGCGCCTACAGGCTGGAACGAACCATAAGGCAGCCATTGCTGGCCAGTCCAATACACGATGTTCTCCACGGGAAGGCTGTCATCCACCACATTGAATGGTCCGGTGGCGATGAGCGTATCGTGATATTCGACCACGGAATGAACGACTTGTGGAATGATCCCAAGAGGGCTCCATGAACCATCTGCATAACGCAGGACAGTGTTGCTGTAAAATCCAAGTGTTTGATCTTGGATCAAGGCACCACAGTAGTATGATCTGGTTCCATCCGGGGAAGAGTACACCTGCTGAACTCCTATTTGAAAACCGGGGATCTCAGCATCCATCCAATTGGATTGTGCATGCACATCAATTGCTGGAACACCCCAAGCGATCGCCAATGCAGCGAGTCCTTTGACCATGGGTCCGTGCATTTTTCAGCGAATACTGAAAATGGCACCTGCTGGCCTTCCATTGATGCGCGTCCAGTACACACCAGGTGATAGCGGTGTGGAGATCACAAAGGAGGCGCGGGGGCCTGCTGTTATCGCGGTATGCAAGACCAGTCGCCCTGTCCCATCAAAGATCTCGATATCGTGCGATCCGGTTGCACTACTATTCAATCCAAGGGTCACCGGATCAATAAAGTACAGGGATGGCGCCAGCGCCGGGATATTTTGTGAAGGAAGGGAGGTGACGGTCCCTTCCAAACAGAAGCGGGAGATGAAGCCGTCAGCATAGGCTGCGAAAATGTCGTCGAACCAAGCCCCGTTCTGCGGATCGGTCAATGGGAAAAAGAGGTCGT
The DNA here is from genome assembly GCA_031411095.1 of Flavobacteriales bacterium. Classification (GTDB taxonomy): domain Bacteria; phylum Bacteroidota; class Bacteroidia; order Flavobacteriales_F; family PHOS-HE28; genus PHOS-HE28. Next base: position 79,502 of record JANOAK010000023.1, read on the forward strand.
TGTCCGGGTCGTAAAGTGCATCCGTGGCACCGATCGCATACAGTTGAGCGTCCCCATCCAGTGCAAGCTGGATGATCCGTTCCGGGGTGCTGACTTGATCATCTCCACCGAATCGGGTACTCCATGAAATGGTGTGGACTGGAGACAGCGAGATCATGAAGCCATCCTCATCACCGATCAGCTCATCCACGGAATAGAGGCCCGGATAAGATGTGAAAGGGAAGGGGGCTTCACTGTTGGATCCGCCTCCGAGGAAGATCCGGCCGGAGGTCGATATGGCGACGGAACTGACGTGATCTTTACCAGCACCACCGATGTAGCTGATCCATTCGGGCGACCTGTCAGTCCCATGAAATTGTGCGACAAAACCATCCGTAACACCCCCGTTGGGCAAGGCGTCGTACCACCCATCGCCGTTCTCTGTATCGAGGTTCACACTATTGGTCGATCCCACTATGAAAATATCGCCTGACGCGGCGTCGACATCAACGGCGGTCGGGGCGGTATTGTCGCTACCGTTTCCACCGAAGAAGGTTCCCCATTGTTGCACGCCGTTCGTATTGAATTCCTTGATGAACAGGTCCACATCGCCCCCACCATGGCTGGGTTGGAAATATGCGTTGTTGCCGGGATCGAGGTTGTGAATGGTCGCACTTTGGGTCTCTCCGGTCATGATGATCTCGCCAGCCTTTGCGCAAATGCTCATGCCTGCATCCTTGGCGTGTCCTCCTACGTATGTGGCCCATAGGAGCTGCTCGTCCAAGGTGAATTTGGCGATCCATCCGTCGCGCGTGTCTCCGCTGAATGGCCAGTCCTCCGAGCCCATCGGTGGCGTCACATCGGGTTCGGGCAGATCACCGGATGTGGAACCGACCGCGAGCAATTGCCCGTTGGGATCGATGGCGATGTCTTGGACGATGAATCCACCGTTGCCGAAATATGTCGACCAGGTCAGGTCCCCGCCCGCAGCGTTGAACCGAGCGATGAACCCATTATTTCCGAGTACTGGTGTCGGGTCAGTATATGCTACAGCAGAAGGTATAGGTATGATATTCAAGGCGGTGGTCATTCCCCCGATGAACACCTCGGTGAAGGGACCATTCCGTATCGCCAGGCTGTTGCTTGTTTGGTCACCACTTGTGCCACCGAAAAAATCCGTCCAATACAGTTCGTTGTTCGGTCCGAATTGTGTTAGGAACATGGTTTGGATCGATGCCCAGTAAACATTTCCCAGCGTATGAGGGAATGATGCGAAAGCAGAGCGAGTCGAGCCTGTGACGTACTGATTTCCTTGGTGGTCAACAGCCAGGTCATTGACGTTGTCCCAATCCGTTCCTCCAAAATAGGTGCTCCAGCAAACGCCGTCCGTGAATGGTGTGGTTCCCCCAGCAGGTGGTGGCCCAATGAGCAGCACCAAGGGCTTGGTGATATCGTATGCCTCGAAGTTGAAGCCCGCCACCCCAGAGCCATTATTGGCCAAGTAGTCCGCGGTCCAGTTCACCGGAGTAATCATGTTGTTGTTGTCGTACTGATAGGCCACCGCCTGTGGCAGTCTGATCCACTTGTTGCCCATTTGGAGCTTAAGCCAGCCAAGCATGTCCACATCCATCTGGTCCTGGCCTGTGAACTGCATTTGAAGGTCGGCCGGATGAGCTCCCGGGTGGATCACGAACATCAACTTCTGGCCTAGCTGACCGCTATACATCCACATATCTATGCCTTGGTATATTCCAGGGTAAAGGATCCGGTTGTAACCACGCACATTGGTAACACCTTCCTGCCCGCAATGCGGGAGGTAGAAATTCTGCATGTAGCCCTTTTGAAGGAAGGACACGGCATCGGGGTGCTGCGCTCCTTCACCAACCAATTCCATGTCCAACCGCCGAAGGGTGTCGAGTGTGCTGCTGGTAGTATCCACGCTGGCCAACACGAACGAGATCTTTCCGCCTCGGCGGATGTACGCGCGTGGTTGTGCGCCTTCCGTTACATACTGAACATCTTCGCGCAGATCACCTTGCGTATCAATGACCCAGCCTGTGTTCTCCCATAGTCCATAAGAACTCCTAAGCACATCGTTATACGGATCAGGCGGCATCGTTTGCGCCCAAGAAGGGGGGGGGGTAAGCGATACAGCTAGGCTTAAAGAGACGATCAGCTTCTTCATGGGGTTGAAAAGGGTTGGGCGAGTGATCGTCCGGCAGACCGCACGGAACAAGGTCTAAGGTATTCGGGAATTCGGATCGGCAAAAACATTTCGCCTCGTGTGCGACAGTGATCAGGTGCGCACCGCACGGTCCGCCCGCGTCACCAGATGCACGCCCAGGAAGATCATGGCGGCACTGATCCAGGGTACAGCGCCGTGTGGCATTCCTTCGGCACCCAACGCGCTGATCGCCGTGGCCAGCACCGGTTGCAGGTAGATGAATGTGCCCACCACCGACGGGTTCACATGCCGCAGCGCCCACGTGTTCAGCAAGTAGGCGATGAAGGTGACGCCCACCACCACGAAGGCCATGGCGCCGATCTGTTGTGCGCTGAGCGCTGCCCAGTGCACTTCGCCGAAGCCCACGATCCCGAATGGCAACACGAGCACAGTGCCGATGAGAAAGGTCCATGACATCACCGTGATCGCCGAGTATTTCGCCATCAGCGGCTTCACCATCACGAGGTAGATGCCGAAGGAACAGGCGTTGATCAGGATGAGGACATCGCCAAGTGTGGAGGCGGCCCGATCGTCCGTAGTGCCACGCAGGATCAGTAGCACCGCACCGGCAGCTCCCAGCGCCACACCGAGCATTTTCCCTCGCCCGATGCGCTCGCCGATGAGCACGCCGCTGATCACGAGCACCAGGATGGGCGTGGCCACCATGATGATGCTCGCGTGCACAGGTGATGTGCGCATGAGGCCATGGAAGAACATCAGTTGGTTGAGCGCCACGCCGAACACGGCGCAGAGGAACAGCCTCGGGGCGTCGCTCCATTCCATGCGTTCGGGCCAGAGGAGCCGTGCACCCCAGAAGAGGACAACAGCACCGAGCACCCGCAAAAGAATGAACGCCGAAGCTCCTATCACGTCCGGCATCAGTCCTTTCGCCACCACGTAGTTGATGCCGTAGAGCAGGTTCACCGCGATGAGCGCGAGAAGGGCGAGCGAGCGTTGCGACATGCGAATGGGTGCAGCGATGGGGCGATACATTGCAGCCCACAAGCAGCGGCGTGAAAGTAGAGGACGAGATCGCGATCGAGCAGGAAGGCCGGCAGGAGCTGAACAAGAGCTTCCGCTGGTGGCGCCTCGCCCTGCCCATGGTCTTCGGGCTGGCGGCGGTGGCCGTGCTGCTATGGAGCGAGCTGCGGCGTACCACGTTCGAAGCGGTGCCCAAGGGCCACGGCGATCATGTGTGGAACGATGCCAACGGCAACGGGAAGGTGGATGCTGCCGACCCGGCTGAATTCACCGCTGATCCGCGCGGTGATCGACTGGCGGTCACTGGGCTGCAGCACGTGCGCAACATGCACCTGGTCCGCTATGGTTGGTTGCTGCTCTTATGCGCCCTATTTGCGAACGGCGTCCGCGATCTGGGCTACATGGCACGTCTGCGGATCCTCTCCGGGGGCACCTTGAACTGGAGGCAATGCTTCGAGGTCACCATGCTGTGGGAGTTCGCGAACGCCGCCGCACCGGCCATCGTGGGCGGTACCAGCATTGCGGTATATGTGATGTCGCGCGAAGGCATCGGGCTGGGCCGAAGCGCAGCGCTTGCCCTGGCCACGGTGATGTTGGACGAGCTTTTCTTCCTCATCCTTGCTCCCTTGGTCTTCTTCGGCGTGGGCATGGACCGTCTGTTCCCAGCGCAATTGGACGAGGCCATGTGGGGCCTGCCGATGCAGGCCTTGTTCTGGTTCGGCTACACCTTCATCGCGGTGATGAAGCTCGGCATCTTCTACAGCGTCTTCTTCCGACCGCGCGCCATCAAGCTCCTGCTCGTGAACCTGTTCCGGCACAAGTGGGTGCGGCGTTTCCGCCCGCGCATCGCTGAAGCGGGGGATGACCTCATCAGCGCCAGTGCGGAGCTCAAGGACAAGCCGGCCAGCTTCTGGCTGAAGGCCATCGCTGCCACGTGGTGTTCCTGGGGTGCGCGCTTCCTGGTGCTCAACTGCATCGCGGCGGCCTTCTTCCACGTGAGCGACCACCTGCTGATGTACGCGCGCCAGCTCGTGCTGTGGATCGTGCTGCTGATCAGCCCCACGCCGGGTGCCAGCGGAGCGGCCGAGTTCGCCTTCACGGGCTTCATGCGTGATCTGCTCCCCGTTGGCGCGATGCTGGTGATCGTGGCCATCCTGTGGCGTTTGCTCACGTACTACATCTACCTCTTCGCAGGGGTGGTGGTGATGCCACGGTGGTTGCGCCGCACGCATTCGTGACCGTCCTTTCGCGGTATGCCCTTCATCGTTCTGCTCTTCTTCGGTCCATTCTGGCGCAACAGGCATCCCCGGCTCCGCTACTTTCGCGCCTCGTTCACCGAAGCGTCGTTGCAACGGTGAGCACTCAACACCTATATCCTCATGCGTTTCGGAACCAAGGCCATCCATGCCGGTGTAACCCCTGATCCCACCACGGGCGCCATCATGACGCCCATCTACCAGACCAGCACGTATGTGCAGGCCGCCCCCGGCGATCACAAGGGCTACGAGTACAGCCGCACGCACAATCCCACCCGCACGGCCCTGCAGAACGCGCTGGCCGCGTTGGAGAACGGCAGGCACGGCCTCTGCTTCGCCACGGGCATGGCCAGCATCGATGCGGTCTGCAAGCTGTTGCAGCCGGGCGATGAAGTGGTGAGCACGAACGACCTATACGGTGGCACCTACCGGCTGTTCACCAAGATCTACGAAGGCTTCGGCCTGAAGTTCAGCTTCGTGGACATGACCGATCCCGCCAACGTGGCCGCGGCCATCACCCCCGCCACCAAGCTCATCTGGGTGGAGACCCCAACGAACCCGCTGTTGAAGATCATCGACATCAGTGCCATGGCCTCGCTCGCCAAGAAGCATGGCTGCATGTTGGGCGTGGACAACACATTCGCCACTCCGTATTTGCAGGAGCCCCTGGACATGGGTGCGGATATCGTGATGCACAGCGTGACCAAGTACCTGGGCGGCCACAGCGACGTGGTGATGGGAGCGTTGGTGGTGAAGGACGATGCCCTTGCCGAACGCCTCGCCTTCATCCAGAACAGCAGCGGGGCCACACCCGGTCCGCAGGACTGCTTCCTCGTGCTCCGCGGACTGAAGACCCTTCACCTGCGCATGCAGCGCCATTGCGAGAACGGGGCCGAGGTGGCCACGTTCCTCAGCACCCATCCCAAAGTGGACAAGCTGTATTGGCCCGGCCTTGCCACACATCCCAATCACGCCGTGGCAGCGCGGCAGATGAGCGACTTCGGGGGGATGATGAGCTTCACCCTCAAAGGCGACCGGATGGAGGATGCCATGAAGGTGCTGGCCGGTACCCACCTCTTCGCCCTCGCCGAAAGCTTGGGGGGTGTGGAATCCCTGCTCGGTCACCCCGCCAGCATGACCCACGCCAGCATTCCAAGGGAGGAGCGCTTAAGGAACGGACTGGCGGACACGCTCATTCGCCTCAGCGTGGGATTGGAGGATGCCCAGGACCTGATCGACGACCTTTCCCAGGCCTTGGCCCTGGTGTGATCGTCAGGTGGCTTTCCCCGTTCAGGGAATAGCATTACCGGTACGGCGGGGATCTGCGGGCAGCGGCCTTGGGTTCTCCGTAAATTAGCGGACCCTTATTGGCACCCCTATCGACCATGACCAAGTTCCTGAAGTTCGCTGCAATTGCCATCGGATACCTCCCGTTCCTGGCCTTGGCCCAGGATGCGCCCTTCACGTGCTCAACGCACGGGCTTCAGCACCTGGCCCCATTCCTCGCCGGACATCCCGAGCGGTTGGCGGAGATCGAGGCGAGCGAAGCACAATTGGAGCACTTCACCGAGCAGTTCGGCGCCACCCACGATGCACGGGGAGGTGGAAGCCCCATCGTGATCCCGGTGGTGTTCCACATCATCCACGACAACGGGCTGGAGAACATCGGCGATGCACAGGTGCGTGATGCCGTAAGGATCATGAACGAGGACTTCAACAAACTGAACGCCGACTGGCCGAACGTGAAGGAGGAATTCCTGCCCATCGTTGCGGATGCGGACATCGTCTTCCGCCTGGCCGGTTACGACCCCAACGGCAACTGTACCACCGGCATCACCCGCACCGTGAGCGAGCTCACCAATGATGGGGGCCAGGACATGAAGGACCTGATCAACTGGCCGCGCAGCCAGTACCTCAACATCTGGGTAGCGGCCAGCGCGCAAGGCGCCGCTGGTTACAGCATGTACCCCGGCAGCGTGGATGGGGCATGGGGCGAGGCCGCCGACGGCATCGTGATCCTGCACAACTACGTGGGGTCCATCGGTACGGGCGATGTCTCCCGCTCGCGGGCCCTCACCCATGAGGTCGGTCATTACCTCAACCTCCGCCATTGCTGGGGCAATAGCAACGAACCCGGACTTTCATCCAACTGCGGCATGAGCGACAATGTGAGCGATACGCCACCCACGGAGGGCTGGACCAGTTGCAACCGCAATGGGGCCACCTGCGGCTCGCCCTTGGACAACGTGGAGAACTTCATGGAGTATTCCTACTGTTCCAAGATGTTCACCAACGGCCAGAAGACACGTATGGTCGCTGCCCTGAACAGCAACACGGCCGACCGCAACAACCTCTGGACCGCTTCCAACCTCGCCGCCACGGGCACGCAGGACATCCAGCCCCTCTGCGCAGCGGCCTTCATCAGCGACCGTCGCGTGGTTTGTGCGGGGAACACCATCAGCTTCACGGACGAGAGCTACCATGGTGTGGTCACGCGCGACTGGAACTTCACCGGCGGCGAACCGGCGGTATCCACGGATGCAGCACCTGTGATCACCTACAACGTGCCCGGTGTGTACCCCGTGAGCCTTACGGTGGGCAATGGCCAGACCACGGAAGAGAGCACGGTGATCAACTACATTACCGTGCTGCCGAACCCCGGTGTTCCTTCGCCGTATGTACAGGACCTCGAGGGCGAGACCACACTGGACCCTGCGGAATGGGTGTTGAACAACGTGGACAACGATGCGGGCACCTTCCAGCTGAACACCACGGCAGGATACAGCGGCTCACACAGCATCCGGATGAAGAACTACAACGCTCCCGCCGGTCGCCTCGATGAGCTGATGTCCGCCTCCATCGACATGAGCCAGGACAGCACGGTGTTGTTCAGCTTCCGCTACGCCTTCGCACGTCGTACGGCCTCCAATGATGACATCCTGCGGGTGTACGTGAGCAACAACTGCGGAGAGACGTGGACGCTGCGCAAGCAGCTGCGCGGCAATGGCGATCTGCCCACCGTGCCCGACCAGAACAGCGCCTTCACGCCCTCCAATGCCGCCCAATGGGAGGAGTGTGTGATCACCAACATCACGGCCGCATACTGTGTCAGCGACTTCCGCTTCAAGTTCTGGTTCACCGGGGACGGCGGTAATGACCTCTGGATCGATGACATCAACATCAACAGCGGTGCAGTTGGAGTGGGTGAACTGAGCGCAACGCAGGCGCCCGAGGTGTTGGTGTTGCCGAACCCGGCCACGCAGCAGGCCACCGTGCAAGTGATGTTGGGCAAGGCAGGTGCCACCTTGGTGGAACTTGTGGATCCCACGGGCCGCACTGTGCAGGTGATCGCCAATGAGCGCATGAACGTCGGCGAGTACCGTTGGCAGCTTCCCGTTGAGCGCATGAACGCCGGTTTGTACTTCATCCGGCTCCAGCAGGATGGTCTGCGTCGGGTGGTGCGCTTCACCAAGCAGTGAACCCGCGGATGCGCGTACTGGTCGTTCTGCTGATCGCCTTGCTCGGCTCCTGTCAACGGGCCAAGGAGGGCGCCAAGGAGGCCTTGAACACAGGTGGGGAGATCGCAGGCAAGGCGGCCAGCGAAGTGATCGAAGGTGTGAAGACCGGGGTGGAGGAGACGTGGAGCGTGAATGTGCGCATAAGTCCGGAGCTCATGGCCAAAGGCGTGGCGCTGGGCAAGGTCTCCGTGGAAAGCGACAGCCTCGGCAACGACAACATGCTGGTGGTGTACCTCACGAATGAACACGCCCTGCGCGATACCCTGGGCGTGCTGGCCTTCGACAAGGATTCGCTGGAAATGGGACGCGCTGCCGTGGTGGTGGATGCCCCCGGAGGCACCGGAGCCTATTACGAAGTGCGGTTCCCGGCACGTACCGATCTGGAGCGGAAGAGCACGGTGTTCATCCGCTGACCTCGCAATGAAAAGCCCCGGCGGTGCCGGGGCCTTTCAGCACGGTCCGTTTCCCTTGTTACCGTAGGAGCGGTGCCGTGAAGCAGTTGAGGACTATTCCATGAAGCCCACGAGGATACCCACACAGCCCACGTTAAGCAGGTCATTCCCGCCGGCCTGCTTTGCAGGCACCTCGATCAGGAGCTTCAACTGCTGGGTGGTGGCCACCTTGAAGTCGAAGTTGTCCTTGGGATTCTCGGCATTGCTGGTGAACAGGGCCTGTCCCGTGGCATCGCTCAGCTTCCAGTTCACGCGGCCCAGGATCGGGTGCGCACAGATGATCAGGCGATAGTCCTGTCCGCTGAAGAAGGTGAGGTCCACCTCGGCCTCTTCACCCGGGGCCAATTGCGCTGCGTTGAAGGTCTCGTTGAACTTGTACGGCAGCATGGCCACCTGGCACTTGTTCTTCACGAAGGAGCGGCACTGGGCTTGCGAGGCGAAGGGCAATGCGGCCAGGGCGGCGAGCACAAGAAGGATGCGGAAGTGCTTCATGACCGGGCTCAGTTGATGTAGGAGTTGCGGACGGCCGTGGCCTTTTCTGTAAGGGCCTTGAGCTGTTCGTTGGTGAGGGCCGCCGGTGCCGGGCCACCGCCGATCACCGTGACACCCTTGTCCTGGGTGACGGTGCTGGCAGCAGCAGCATTGCCCACGCCGACGTACAGTTCGTTCAGGGCCTTCAGGTCGTTGAACACGCCGCTGACCGCCGGGTCGTCGGTGGAGTAGGTCTCCATCAGTTCGATCAACTGCCCAAGCGATAGCTTCTGTTCAGCGATGCGCTGGCGAAGTTCAGGTGTGTCGTTCGTACGGGTCACTTGCGTGGCGATGTAGAGCCCTTCCAACCACCCACCGGCGATCATCAGCGCGCTGATGTTGTCGCGGCCCGCCTCCTTCAGGTAGGCGTCAACGTTCCAGTACGTTTCGCTGATGATGTTCAGCAGCGAGTCGCGGTCGTTCCGATTCTCCTCCATGCGGTCCACAGTGCGCTGGTCAAAGGCATTGCTCACGTCGAGGCGCTTGGCCAGGTTCTGTGCGCAGGCCGTGTAGAGCATGCTCTCCTGTGTGTTGTTGAACACGCTGGCGTAGCTGAGGTCGGCGCCGTATATGCCCAGGTTGAGGGCCTGGCGGCTGGCCGAGGTGTAGTTGTCGACGTTCTTCACGTCGTTCAGGATGTTCTTGTCGTACTCGGCACCGGCCTTCTTCAACAGCCCGGCCGTTTCCATGGGGCTGGGGATGTTGTGGAAGATGTTGCGGGTCTTGCGGATCCGCTCGGCCTGGGTGCTGTCGGCCTTCGCATCCACGTTAAGGGTGTCCTGCTTGGGTTGCTCACCGCCGCAGGAGGCCATGAGGAGCAGCATGGCAAGGGCGGGTGTCCAACGGCGAATTCGCATGGTGTTCTGGGGTTCTCTGGAGAGTGGGGTAAAGATCCACGGATGTCCGTGACGATCAGTGGGCTTCGAGCCAGTTTTTCCCCAAGCGTATGTCAACAACAAGGGGGACGTCCATCTGCAGGGCGCCTTCCATGGTCTCTTTCACCATTGGGAGCAGGTCATCGGCCTCGTCGCGGTGCGCGTCGAACACAAGTTCATCATGCACCTGCAGGAGCATACGGCTGCGCATGTTCCGTTGGCGCACCTGGTCGTGGATGCGCACCATGGCCACCTTGATGATGTCGGCCGCAGTGCCCTGCATGGGGGCGTTGATGGCCACGCGTTCGGCCTGGGCGCGCACGGTGTTGTTGGCGCTGGTGATGTCCGGCAGGTAACGGCGCCTGCCGAGGAGCGTCTTCACAAAGCCATGCGTGCGGCAGAAGCCGATCATCTCGTCCATATACCCGCGCACACCGGGGAACTGGGTGAAGTAGTCGTCGATGATGGCCTTGGCCTCGGTCCGTGGGATGCCGAGGTTCTGGCTGAGGCCGAAGGCGCCCTGGCCATAGGCGATACCGAAGTTCACGGCCTTGGCCTTGCTCCGCTGGTCGCGCGTGACCTCCGCGAGTTCGACATTGAACACCTTGGCCGCCGTGGCCGTGTGGATGTCGAGGCCCTGCCGGAAGGCTTCCTGCATGTTGCGGTCGCCGCTCATGTGAGCGATCACACGCAGCTCGATCTGGCTGTAGTCGGCGCTGAGCAACAGGTGATCCTCGTCGCGCGGCACGAAGGCCTTGCGGATCTCGCGGCCCTTCTCGGTGCGGATGGGGATGTTCTGCAGGTTCGGGTCGTTGCTCGCCAGGCGGCCCGTGGCGGCCACGGTCTGCAGGTAGCTCGTGTGTACGCGATGCGTTCCGGGATCCGCTGCTTCCGGCAGCGTGTCCACGTACGTGCCCTTCAGCTTGCGCAGGCTGCGGTAGTCCAGGATGAGCGGAATGGCCGGATGGGCTGAACTGAGCTCCTGCAGGATGTCCTCACTCGTCTGGTACTGGCCGGTCTTGGTCTTCTTGATCTTGCCTTCGCCGAGCTTCAGCGTTTCGAACAGCACATCGCCGAGCTGTTTCGGGCTGTCGATGTTGAACGGCACACCACAGGCCTTGTGGATCTCCTCCTGAAGCCGCAGGATGTCGACGTTGAGTTCCTCGCTGAAGGCCTTCAGCGCGGGTATGTCGATGCGGATGCCCTCCGTTTCCATGGCAGCGAGCACATGCACCAGCGGCATCTCCACGTCGGTGAAGAGCTTCGTCACCTCATCAGCCTCCAACAACGGCGCGAATTTCTCAGCCAGCTGCCAGGTGACATCGGCATCCTCCGCACTGTATTCCTTCACGGCGTTCATATCCGCGTCGCGCATGTTCCTCTGGCCCTTGCCCTTGGGGCCGATGAGGGTTTCGATGCTCACCGGACGGTAGCTGAGATAGGTCTCGCTCAAATGGTCCATGCCATGGCGCTGGTCGGGCTTCAACAGGTAGTGCGCCACCATGGTGTCGAAGAGCGGACCTTTCACCTCCACACCATACTTAGCGAGCACGCGGATGTCGAACTTGGCGTTCTGCGCGACCTTGCTGATGGCCCCGTTCTCCAGTGCAGGCTTGAAGATGTCCACGATGCGTTGCGCCTCGGCCCGATCGGCAGGCACCGGGACGTAATGGCCCTCATGCGCTTTCCAGCTGAAGGCGAGGCCCACCAGCTCGGCGGTGCGCTCCTCGGTGCCCGTGGTCTCCGTATCGAAGCAGAAGCACGGTTGCTTCTTCAGCTGCGCGGCCAGCATGTACAACGACTCGTTACCCTGCACCAGGTAATAGCGGTGCGGTACCGTGTCGATGTTCGCGAACTCCTTCAGTTCCACGTGGCCCTCGGCATCCACCGTGGTTCCGAACAGATCGACCTGGCCGGTGGCAGCGCGAGGTGCGGACCTTTTCGCGCCTTTATCCTCGGGGATGGGGGCGCCGTTCAGGTCACCTCCCAATACACGGTTCGTAAGGGTCTTGAACTCCAGTTCGCTGAACACCTCGAGCACCTTGTCCTTATCGGGCGGGTCCAGGTGCAGCGCCTCATGGTTCAATTCCACGGGCGCATCCACGATGATCGTTGCCAGCTGCTTGCTCTTGCGCCCCTGGTCGGCGAAGGCGATCACGTTCTCCTGCTGTTTGCCCTTCAGCTTGTCGGCGTTCTCGAGCACAGCTTCGAGGCTGCCGAACTGTTGCACCAGTTTCACCGCGGTCTTCTCACCGATCCCGGGAATGCCGGGGATGTTGTCCACGGAATCGCCCATGAGGCCAAGGATGTCCCTCACCTGGTCGGTGCTCGTCAATCCCCAGCGCTCACAGATCTCCTTCGGTCCCAGCTTCTCGGGTGGATCGCCCCCCCGCCCCGGTTTGTACATGATGATCTTGTCCGTTACAAGCTGCCCGAAGTCCTTGTCCGGTGTGACCATGAAGGTGGTATAACCTTCCTTCTCGGCCTTCTTCGCCAGGGTGCCGATCACATCATCCGCCTCATAGCCGTCGCTCTCCAGCACAGGGATGTTCATGGCTTCGATGATGCGCCGGATGTACGGCACATTGCTGCGGATGTCATCCGGCATCTCCTCGCGGTTCGCCTTGTACTCCACGTGCGAGATGTGTCGTTCGGTGGGTGCGGCGGTATCGAATACCACGGCGATGTGCGTGGGCTTTTCGCGCTTGATGAGGTCCAACAACGTGGTCGTGAACCCGAACGCCGCACTGGTGTTGAAGCCCTTGCTGTTCACCCGGGGGGTGCGGATGAAGCTGAAGTACGCGCGATAGATGAGGGCATAGGCATCCAGCAGGAAAAGGCGCTTGTCCTCTTCGGCAAGGGTGCCGTTGGTGGTGTTCTCAGACATGCTTTTGGGCCCGGATGGCAATGGTCCGTGGCGGGGCGGCAAGGTAGGTTCGCAGGCGCGTTTCCGCAGGCCGACCGGACCAGGGTGCCGGTTCTACCGCTCGGCGTTCCAAGGCAGGCCGGGATCTGGGCGACGAATGGGGGGTGGGCAGCGTCTCTGTCCATAGATTCGGCATCCCTGCTCCGAGCCACCGTCGGAATGACAAGACGCATCCTCCCGTTCCTGACCGTTCTCGTGGTCCTGTTCTCCTGTGCGAAGGACGACCCGGATGCACCCGTGGTGGTTCCCCCCGGCCCCATTTCACCGGTGGTCCTTGATCTGGCCCAGGTACCCTACGATAGCCTTTCCACGTACCGTTTCTTCTCGGGCAGCATGGCCGATATGGTGCCCGTGTACGGTGTGGTGCCCTATGAGCCGATCAACGCGTTGTTCAGCGACTATGCGCACAAGAAGCGCTTTGTGTGGATGCCTGCGGGTGCCATGGCGACCTATGTGAACGATAGCACGGTGCTCAATTTTCCCGAAGGCGCGGTGCTCATCAAGAACTTCTACTACGACCACGTTCAGCCGCAGGATGCACGCCGCATCATGGAGACCCGCTTGTTGATCCGGAAGAACGGCGAGTGGGTCTTCGCGGAATATGTGTGGAACGAGGATCAGACCGAGGCGGTGCTCAGCATGGACGGGACCAACGCCCCGCTCACGTGGATCGATGACAACGCCGTGCAACGCACCATCGACTACCGGTTCCCTTCGGCCATGGAATGCCACACCTGCCACAAGGATGGTGATGCGAACATCCCGATCGGGCCCAAGCCGCAGAACCTCAATTCGGACCTCGCGTACCCCAGTGGCACCCGCAACCAGTTGCAGGAATGGATGGCCGCCGGGTACCTCGGCAACTCGTTGCCGACCACCATCAACACCACGGTGCGTTGGGATGATCCTGCGCAGAGCCTCGCCGACCGGGTGCGCGGGTATGTGGACATGAACTGTTCGCATTGCCATGCCAGCGGTCGTTATTGCGATTACCGGCCCATGCGTTTCGCATGGAGCGAGACGGACGACCCGGCGAACCTGGGGGTGTGCGTGGCACCTGCGGATCCGCTGTTGCCCGTGCATTCGCACATTGTTAAACCCGGTAACACGGAGAAGTCATTGCTTTACTACCGGATCAACTCGGACCAGGACGGTGTGCGTATGCCCCTGCTGGGCCGTACACTCGTCCACGAGGAAGCGCGGCAGCTCATCGAGCAATGGATCAACTCGCTCACCACCACCTGTAACTGAACCCACCCACCACCAAGCCCGTCCCGGCCAGTAGGGATAACCACCACATGAGAACGACCCATACCCTTGCATTGATCGCTGTGCTCCTGGGCACGCACCTAATGGCGCAGAACGGTTGTGTGACCGCCGTGCCGGTGACGGCCGGTACGTACACGGTGGATGCCATCAACGGTCCGGAGATCCCCGTTCCGATCTGTGCGTCCACCGGCGTGGGTGCCACGCATACCGAATGGTACACCTACACCCCGGCCCAGGACCATTCGCTCACCATCACCACGGACCTGGCACAGAACGCCGGTGGCGATACGCGCGTGAACATCTATGAAGGGAACTGTGGATCACTATCGTGCATCGGCGGCGCGGATGACCAGGGGTCCAACACCCTCGCGGCCACCACCGTGCAGGTCTCCGGGGGCATCACCTACCGCTTTTCGTTCGACGATCGCTGGAGCAACGACGGCTTCGATTTCCAGCTGATCGAAGGACCACCGGTGGTCACCGAGTTCAGTTTCAGCCCCACCACGGTGGTCACCAGCGGTCATACAGTGTACGGCGCCGTGGACATGAACGGCGACTTCCTCGACGACGTGGTGGCGGTGGCCACCAGTTCAGTGAATGTGAACCGTCAACTGGCAGCGGGCGGCTTCAGCCCCGTGACCATCGCGACCCCTGCGGCCGATCACCCGGCCTCTTGGAGCGTGTCGGTGGGCGACATCGACAACAACGGCCTCAACGATCTGCAATACGGCAACGGCAGTGGTGTCACCTACATGTTGCAGGATGCCACCGGCATCAGCTTCACCGAGCAGTCCTTCCCGGAGTATGTGTTCAGTCAGCGGGGTAACATGGTGGACATCAACAGCGATGGTCACCTCGATGGCTTCATGTGCCATGATGTGGACGCGAACACTTACTTCATGAATGATGGCACGGGCGTACTGAGCTTCAACCAAGGGGGCCTGGGGGAGACCTGCGGCAACTACGGTTCCATCTGGATCGACTACGACAACGATCACGACATGGACCTGTTCGTGGCCAAGTGTGGTTGTGATCCGGTGGACATCCTGTACCGCAACAATGGGGACGGCACCTTCACGGACGTGGCCGCTTCGCTCGGGTTCGCGGACAGTCACCAGAGCTGGAGCTCGGCCTGGGGCGACTTTGACAACGACGGTGACATGGATGTGCTGGTCGGGTCGAGCAGCAGCCCGGTGCACAAGCTGATGCGCAATAACGGAGGCACCTTTACCAACATCACGGTGGGTTCGGGCTTCGACCTTTCCGGCGGATCCAGCATCGAATGGACCACGCATGACTTCAACAACGATGGATACCTGGATATCCTTGGAGGCGGTTACATGATGGTGAACAATGGCGACATGACCTTCACCAAGCGCACCGATGTTCCGGGCAACGGCCCCATCGGCGACCTGAACAACGATGGCTTCCTCGACATCCTCAACGGCGCCACGGTGCAGCTCAACAGCGGGAACACGAACAAGTACCTCACCGTGGTGACGATCGGAACGGTGAGCAACCGCAACGGCATCGGTGCCCGCGTGGAAGTGACCAGTGCCATGGGCACCCAGATCCGCGATGTGAAGAGCGGTGACGGCTTCAAGTACATGAGCTCCTTGAACACGCACTTCGGCCTGGGCACGGACGCGCAGGTGGAACAGGTGCGGGTGACCTGGCCCTCGGGCATCATCGACATCGTGGACGCACCGGCCATCAATAGCACGCTGGTGATCACGGAGGGCAGCTTCAATGTGGGCATCAACGATGCGTACGGCACGGACCTCACCGTGTTCCCCAACCCGGCCACCGACGTGCTGTATGTGCGGGCCGGCACGGCGATGGCCAATGCGCCGGTGCAGATCCTGGGCATGGCTGGCCAGTTGCTGGCCACCGCCACGCTGCGCAACGATGCAGTGGACATCTCGTCCCTGCCCACCGGGGTGTATATGCTTCGCGTAATGGCCGATCGCGGCCCGGTGATGCGGAAGTTCGTGAAGCGCTAAAGGAGGACATAGCGCCATGGGAAAGCCCGTTCGGCCTCAGGCCGGGCGGGCTTTCAGTATCCGGTCCACATACTTTCCGAGGACATCGTACTCCACGTTCACCCTATGCCCGGGGCGCAGCACGCGGAAGTTGGTATGCTTGTAGGTGTAGGGGATGATCGCCACGCTGAACCGATCCACCCCCAGTTGCGCGATGGTGAGGCTGACCCCGTTCAGGCAGATCGAGCCCTTGGCCACCAGCAGATGCGTATCGGCCGGAAGGGAAAGTGTGAACCACCAGCTGCCTTCCCGTTCCTCAGCGGCGAGGCACGTGATCATGCCGTCCACGTGGCCTTGCACCATGTGCCCGTCCAACCGGTCGCCAAGGCGCAGGCTGCGCTCCAGGTTCACCGGGTCGCCGGCCTTCAACGCGCCGATGTTGCTTCGCTGCAGGGTCTCCTCCACAGCGGTCACCCGGTACCACGAAGGTGTCAGGTATAGCGCGGTGGAGACCTCCACCACCGTCAGGCAGACACCGTTGTGGCTCACGCTCTGGTCCACCTTCAGCTCGGCGGCCATGCTCGCACGGATAACCACGTCGGTGTTCGATCCATGCGCCTGCACGGAGACCACCTCGCCCACTTCCTCCACGATCCCCGTGAACATCAGTTGAACGTGCCGTTGCTGCCCCGCAGGATGTGCACGTAGCCGTTGAGCTGTTTCACCTCAACGCCCGCAAGCCGTACCAGGTTCACGGTACAGGTGTAGAAGTACACCCCGTCCGGCACCGGCTCACCGCCGCCCTTGAGGGTGCCGGGCCACAGGATCGCGGGGTCCGTGCTGCTGAACACCAGCTGTCCCCATCGGTTGAACACCTGCAGGTCGATCTCCTTCACCCCCCGATACGGGAAGGGGATGAAGCGGTCGTTCTGCTGGTCGTTGTTCGGGGTGAACACGTTGGGCAGGGTGTAGATGGGGCAGTTGTCACCGCACTCCGTGTTGCTCAGAGCGCTTTCGTTGCCCACGCTGTCGATCGCGCTCACGGCGTAGCACCCGGCCACGCTGAGCCCATCGGTGTGCAGGAATTCCGTGACCTCCGCACCGGTGAGGGTGGCGATCACCTGCAAGGGGCCGCCCAGCGAGTCGCTGAACCAGATGTGGTATTGCCACGTATCGCTTGCGCAGCTCTCGTTGGGGTTGTTCCACGTGAGCGTGTTGAGCGGTGTTTCGCAGTCGTTGTCCAGCACGAGGGTCGGCGGGCAGGGCGGCGTGAGGTCCACGGGTGTGGAGCACACCTCCTGGCTCCAGTTGATCAGCGGCGAAACGATGCTGGGGTCGCTGTAAGCCCCGATGCTCTTCGCCTTGTAGCAATACTCCTGTCCGTTCACCAGAGCAGTGTCCACGTACACATCGGTGCTGGTGGTGCCCACCAGGGTCCAGACGTCCGGGGCTGTTTCGCGGTACACCTCATACTGCGAGTTGATCCAGGGCGTGTTGTGCGTCATGTTCAACGTGATCTGCTCATCGTTCGGATCCGGCACGAGGAAGACCGAGGAGGCCGTGTTGCTCGATCCGATCAACGTATCGCCACCGGAACCATAGAGCTCCACGCGATAGGTATGCGGTGTATTGCGCGTGTCGATGTTGATGTGCTCGAAGGCCGTATCCGGGTGTTGCAGGAACGCAGAAGGACCGGAGGTTTGGATGAGTGTGTTGGCCGTGGTGTAGCCATCCCCCGTGTACAGCCTGAACAGATAGGGGCCCGGCCACTGCACGGTGTCCAGGTCGTAGGCATTGCTCCAGATCACGCTGTCCACTCCCGTGCTGGCATCGGTGCTCACCACCGACACGTTGGTCATGATGGGCACATCCCGTTCCAGGAAGTTGCAGAACTCCACGCTCGCATAGCTCTGGGCGCTGTCGGCGAAGTAGGCCACCACCATGTAGCAATAGGTGATCCCGAAGGAGAGGCCGAGGTCGTTGTACGTCGTGCTGTTCAGGCCGCTGGTCTGTCCGATGAAAGCATAGCCCGTGTAGCCGGGTACACCGGTCTCGCAGTCATCCGGGTCGAAGTTGTACAGGCCCTGGCGGCGGTAGATCTTATAGCCGATGGCATTGCTGCAGATGGACGCATCCCACGCCAGTTGCATGATGCTGCCGTTGGGTGTGGCCGTTGGATCCTCTGGTGCTGGCGCCACCACGGTGATGAACATGCTCTCATAATCCTGCAGCTGCGGGTTGTAATTGTCCGAAGCCCGGAAGTTCACCTGGTAGGGCTGCTGGCGCACATGGCTGCAGTTCGTGTTCCACGTGAAGGTGCCGAACACGTTGTTGGCCTGCGGGGTGCTGGTGAAGGTGGCCGGACTGCTGTTCACTTCGAAGGGGCCACCAAAGGCCGTCAGCGTCAAGGTCTGCCCGAAGTCGGGGTCGGTGGCCTGAACCGGTTGGATGAGCGTGGTCCCCGCAAGCACGCAGGTGTCGAGCACTTCGGCCACCACGGGGGGCTCGTCGTCGCAGGCCCCCACGATCACCTGCATATCACGTCCCACCCAGCCGATCTGCACGCCGTTGCGCCACTCGATCACGGCGAAGGCGATATTGAAGACGCCTTGTCGTTGCGCCGAGCACCAAGTGATGGTGCCGGTCACCGGATCGATGGAGTATTGGTTGTTGGGCCCGGGGTCCACCTGGTCGGGGAACTGATAGCCCTCAATGGGATCACCATACCCATCGGGCGGATCATCCGTGTCGTATCCCAGGCAGGGTCGAAGCTCATAGGACAGGCTGTCCCCATCCACATCATAGGCTCCGGGGTTGTGCTCCCAGCACACGCCAAGGCAGGCGTTCTGGAGCGGCGGATTGAGGAATTGGGGCAGGCAATCGTTGCCGTTGGGGATCACGATGATCTGCGACTGCACGCACATGGGCACGTTCACCGAGCCGGGGATGTTCTCCACGCCCGCCACCCGGTTGGGATCGATGTATTGCAGCGTATAGATGCCGGGACCCGTATAGGTGTGTTCGGAGACGTAGACGTTCCGCTGCACCTGGACGCCGGCCACGGTGATCACATCGGCGCTCTCCCTCGGGATGGTGTCCACAAAGCCATCGCCCCATTCCAGCACGAACTCCGGCCGGTCCGCAGGTGAAGCGGGATTGGTGTGGGTGATGATGGTGACCTCATAGTTCAATCCCCCCACATGGCAGACCAGGATCTCGCCCGCCTGGTTGTGCGTGGCCCATGTCCGCCCTGCCACCGCGAGGAGGAGGATCAGCAGGAACGAGCGCAGCGGATGGGTCATGCCAACGAGATGATCAGGACGCCGGATGCAGCGCCAGTGCGAAGTTCGGCAATTCCACGGGCCTTCCACACGCCGATCGATGCCATTTTGGAGGAGAACGTCGCCAATGCGACCAATGTTGGACCAACCCGTACGCTGACCATGGAGGGCTATCTTCGGCCTCCACCTCCGCGGCCCACCATGCGCTGCGGCCCTACCCCGTAGCCAACGCCACGTTCCCCCTGTCATGATCACCCTCAGCAAAAGCAAGACCATCGCCGCTGGCAAGGACCTCATGGTCATCCTCGCCGATCCGGCGCAACTGCGCGAGATCAACCTCGAGCGGGGCGATCGCCAGTACTTGTTGGAACAGCTCACCGGCGATGCGAGCGTAGCCACCTGCGACATCAGCGGCCGGTTGGTGATGGTCCATCGGGTGCGCGAAGGCAGTGCAACGGCCCGCTTGGAAAAGGCGCGGCGGGCGGGCAATGAGATGGTGTTGAAGCTGGTGGCCGCGAAGCGCGAAGAGGCCCAGCTCGTGAGCCTTGTGAAAAGCGATGCGCTGGCGCTGTCCATGGCGGAAGGTGCCGTGTTGGGTGCCTATGAATTCCGCAAATACAAGACCTCGGGAAAGAACTCCTCCTTCCGGAAGCTCAGTGTCCTGGCGCCCGAGATCACGTCCAAAGCGCTGGACGAACTGGCCGATGTGAGCGAGGCGGTGAGCACCGCACGCGACCTGGTGAACGAGCCGTACAGCTTCCTCAACGCCACGCAGCTCAGTTCCGAGATCAAGACCCTGAGCCGCAACGCCGGTTTCAAGGTGCAGGTGTTCGACAAGGCGCAGATCGAGGCGCTCGGCATGGGTGGTCTGCTCGCGGTGAACAAGGGCAGCATCGACCCGCCCACCTTCACCATCCTGGAGTGGAAGCCGAAGAACGCGGTGAACAAGAAGCCCATCCTGCTCGTGGGCAAGGGCGTGGTGTACGACACCGGTGGCCTCAGCCTGAAGCCCACGCCCAACAGCATGGATTCCATGAAGTGCGACATGGCCGGCAGCGCTGCGGTGGCCTGCGCCATCACCGCCGTGGCGAAGCAGGAGCTCCCGGTGCACGTTGTGGGGCTCATTCCCGCCACCGACAACCGGCCGGGGGGCAACGCCTATGCGCCCGGCGATGTGATCCGCATGCACAGCGGGCTCACCGTGGAGAACCTGAACAGCGATGCCGAAGGCCGCATCATCCTCGCGGATGCGCTCAGCTATGGCGAACGTTACGATCCGGAACTGGTCTTCACCATCGCCACGCTCACCGGTGCCGCCATGCGCGCCATCGGAACGTATGGCACCGTGACCATGGGCACCGCGGATGAGGCGCAGTTCGCCCGATTGGAGGAAGTGGGCGAGGCCGTTTACGAGCGCGTGGCCCGCATGCCCTTCTGGGAGGAATACGACGAGGAGATCAAGAGCGACATCGCCGACATCAAGAACCTGGGCAGCGACCTGGGCGGCGCCATCACCGCAGGCAAGTTCCTCGCACGGTTCACCACCAAGCCCTTCATACACCTCGATATCGCGGGCCCCTCGTTCCTGACCAAGCGCGATCATTACCGCGTGAAGGGCGGCACGGGGGTGGGGGTGCGCTTGTTCTATGAATTCATCAAACGCCGTGCATCCGCACGGTGACCATAACAAAGCAGGACGTGTGATGAACGTGGTCAGCGCCCAGCGAACCTTTCGATTCCATCCGTCCCCGGCGAAGGCCAGGGCATCCGTGGTTCTATCATGAGCGAGAACAAGACAATGAAAGTGGGCATCAGCTGCGGCGACCTCAACGGGATCGGGCTGGAGGTGGTGCTGAAGACCTTCGAGGACAACCGCATGATGCAGGACATCACGCCCGTGCTGTATTGCAGCGCGAAGGCCGTGAGCCACCATCGCAAGGCCCTGGGGCTGGAGGAGGTGCAGTTCCATGGTGTGTCCAGCGTGAACGATGCGGTGCCCCGTAAGCTGAACGTGGTGAACCTGTGGGAGGAGGAGGTGCCCATTGAACTGGGCCAACCCAGCGGACAACAGAGCAAGTATGCGATCCACAGCCTGGAGGCCGCCGCGCAGGATCTGGGCCAGGGAAAGATCGACATGCTGGTGACCGCACCGATCGACAAGCACAGCATGCAGGCCGCCGGCTTCGAATTCCCGGGGCACACGGAATACCTGGCGCATCTCGCCGGCAGTGATTCGCCCGTGTTGATGATCCTCGTGGGCGATGGACTGCGCGTGGCCCTGGTCACCGGGCATCTACCGATCAGCCAGGTGGCCGAGGCCATCACGGTGGATCGCATCCTGGTGAAGGCGCGCCTCTTCAACCGATCATTGCAAAGCGACTTCGGCGTGAACACCCCGCGCATCGCCGTGCTCGGCCTCAATCCACATGCGGGCGATGGTGGTGCTATCGGCAGCGAGGACAAAGAGCGCATCGCTCCGGCGGTACGCAAGTTGCAGGACGAGGGCATCAATGTCCTAGGACCGTTCCCGGCGGATGGCTTCTTCGGCAACGGCAGCTACAAGCACTTCGATGGTGTCCTGGCCATGTACCACGATCAAGGGCTCGCACCGTTCAAGGCCCTGAGCTTCGGGCATGGCGTGAACTACACGGCCGGACTGCCCATCGTGCGTACCAGCCCCGACCATGGAACGGGCATGGACATCGCTGGAAAGAACATGGCCGATGAAGGCAGCTTCCGCCACGCGGTATGGTTGGGCCTCGACATCATACAGAACCGCGATCGCTGGAAGAAGATGAGCGCGAACCCGCTTCAGCCGCAGAAGAAGGAGCGGGGAGGGGAGTAGTGCTCAGCCGCCCACGCGGCGAGGTCCTACATGAACCCCAGCTCCAACTGCGCCGCCTCGCTCATCATGCTCCGCTCCCACGGCGGCTCGAAGGTGATCTCCACCTTGGCGCTGCTCACGCCTTGAACGCCGGCCACCTTCTGCTCCACTTCGCCGGGCAAGGTGCCCGCCACCGGACACGCCGGACTTGTCAAGGTCATCTTGATGTAGACGCTGGCATCGTCGCGGATCACCACGTCGTAGATCAACCCCAGCTCGTAGATGTCCACGGGGATCTCCGGGTCGTAGATGGCCTTGAGCGCATTGATGATGCTCTCCTCCAATTGTTTCTTCTCCTCGGGCGTCATGGCACAAGCTGTGTTTCTAACCGCCACGACGCAACGGACGCAAAGAAGGCGCAACGTGGCGTATGCCGTTGCGCTCGTTGCGCCGTTGCGGTGAAAAGCATTTCCCTCATGACTTGGAGGAATAAGCGAGAGCATACCGTTTCATCTGATCCAGCATCGCGCTCAGCCCGTTCGCACGGTTCGGGCTCAAGTGTTCGCGTAGGCCGATGCGGTCAATGAATGCTGTGGACGCGCCCAGGATCTCCTGCGGTGTGCGATCGTTGTATACGCGCACGAGCAAAGCCACGATGCCCTTGGTGATCATCGCATCGCTGTCGGCAGTGAAATGGATGACCGGTTCATTCTGACCTGTCACGCTGAGCAACTCCGAAGGAGTGGACCGCAATCCCGATATATCGGGATGAGGGGTCGAAGCGATACCCAACTCCGCATTCAACCACACCCTGCTTTGACAACCGCGTACCAGATTGCTTTCCACTTTCTGCTCTGGCGCGATCAACGGCAGGTCCTTTCCCAACGCGATCAGATGCTCATAGCGGTCCTGCCAGTCCGTGAACATGGCGAACTCGTCAACGACCTCTTGCTGGGCTTGGTCCAGTGTCATCATCGTGATCATCGCAACATTTTCACGGCCTTCTTCACCGCCTCCACCATCGCATCCACCTCCGCCACCGTATTGAAGCACGCGAAGCTTGCCCGCGTAGTTCCGCTTACGCCGAAGCGCTCCATGAGCGGCTGCGTGCAGTGGTGTCCCGTGCGCACGGCGATGCCTTGCTGGTCGAGCAGGGTGCCGAGGTCGTAGTGGTGAACACCTTCAATGACGAAGCTGATCACGCCGACCTTCTCCTTCGCCGTCCCGATGATGCGCAGGCCATCGATGGTAAGCAGCTCCGGGGTGGCGTGCTCCAGCAGCATATGCTCGTGCTTCGCCATCGCCGACTTGTCGTAGTCATCCATCCAGCGGAAAGCCTCGCCCAGCCCGATGATGCCTGCGATGTGCGGTGTGCCAGCCTCGAACTTGAAGGGCAGCTTCGCCCATGTGCTTTTCTCCAGTGTTACGGTGTCGATCATCTCGCCACCACCTTGCCACGGCGGCATGCGCTCCAGCAACTCTTCGCGGCCATACAACACACCCGTGCCGGTAGGGCCGTAGGCCTTGTGCCCGCTGAAGGCATAGAGATCGCAGCCCAGGTCCTGCACATCAACGTTCAGGTGCGCGATCGCCTGCGCACCGTCCACCACCGTGATGATGCCGCGCTTCTTCGCCTCGGCGATCAGCCCTTTTACCGGGTTGATCGTCCCAAGCGTGTTGCTCACGTGCGAGATCGCGAGGATCTTGGTGCGCTCAGTGAATTGTTTGATCGTCTGATCGTCTGATCGTCTGATCTCCCACTCCCCACTGTCCGTGATCGGGATCACCTTCAGCTTAGCTCCATGCCGCTCGCATGCCAGCTGCCAGGGCACAATGTTGCTGTGGTGCTCCATGCCGCTGATCACCACTTCATCCCTTCCCTCGCTCGCCGAAGCGCCTCGCGCAGGCGAGAGGAGCAACTGCCCCAGGCTGCTCGCAGCGAGGTTGATGCTCGCCGTGGTGCCGCTGGTGAAGATCACCTCGTGCGCGTGTTTCGCGTTGATGTGCTTGCGGATCGTCTCGCGTGCTGCTTCCTGCGCTTCCGTGGCCTTGGTGCTCAGCGTATGCACGCCGCGATGCACGTTGGCGTTGATCGTGGCGTAGTACGTGCTCTCAGCCTTGATCACGCGCCTAGGTTTCTGACTGGTCGCTGCATTGTCGAAGTACACGAGCGGTTTGCCGTGCACCAGCTCTTTCAGGATCGGGAACTGCGCGCGGATCTCCTCGACGTTGAAGACAGACTTTACCGCGGAGGTCGAATTGCTCATGGGTTCATACCGCAAAGGGCGCAAAGAGCGCAAAGGAGAACACAATGCGGGCTGGTGGAAAAGTTGCCCATCCCATAAGGCATTGCTTTGCGTCCTTCGCGCCCTTTGCGGTAAACTCCTTCATAGCGTTTCCAGTTTCGCGTCGATCAACCCCGCAAGGTGCTTCCGCCAATCCTCGTTCGTGATGCGGTCCAACACGTCCGTCATGAATGCATGGGAGAGCATACGGCGCGCCTCGGCCTCGCTCACGCCGCGTGAACGCAGGTAGAACAGTCCTTTCTCATCCAGTCGACCGATGGTGCACCCGTGGCTGCACTTCACATCGTCCGCATAGATCTCCAGCTCGGGCTTGGTGAAGATGCGTGCGTCATCGCCTTGCAGGATGTTCGCGTTGCTCTGGTAGGCACGGGTGCGCTGGGCATCCTGCTTCACATACACCTTGCCGTTGAATACGCCCGTGCCTTTCTCCGCGATGATGCCCTTGTACAGCTCGTCGCTGGTGCAGTCCGGCACGTCGTGGCCGATGTAGGTGTGGTTGTCGCAGTGCGTGGTGCCGTTCAGGACATACACGCCGTTCAGTTCGGCATGAGCCTCGGGACCAGCCAGCGCGATATTCACTTCGTTGCGCACCAACGTGCCGTTCAGTGTGGTGGTGTCGATGCTGAAGCGGCCTTTCGGGCCGATCGTCACGCCATCGAGTCCGATATGCGAAGGACCATGGGCTTCATTTTGCAGCACGTGCAACGTGAGGTTCGCCCCTTCGCCGACAACGCTTTCGCGGATGCCGTTGATGAGGGATGTGGATGCATTCCCCTGTGCGATGTGTTCCACGAACACTTCCGCCGTTGCGCCTTCCTGCAGCATGAAGAGGTCACGTGGCTGGATCAGCATGGGCGGGAAATTTCCCGCCCCGACCGATATGTGCAGCACATGGATCGGCTTGCTCGTCTTCGTGGCTTTCGTTGCGAGGATGATCAGCCCATCGGTCGGTGCAGCGGTGTTCATGGCCGTGAAGAGGCGATCGCCGATGGGCGCGACCAGTCCGTAGTGCGCCTTCACCGGGCCGTGCGACAGGTGGTGCTTCAAGCTATCGATAACGATGCCCTTGTCCACTTTCAGATCATCACTGAGGTCGGCGCGGAAATGGCCGTTGATGAAGACCACCCGCGTGCTTTCGAATGGCAGGCGAGCAGGGAGCGTAACGGTCCCATCCCCCTTCGGAGCGGTGTAAGCATACTTGAACAGCCTGCCGACGCGCGTGTACTTCCACGCCTCGGTCTTGATGCTCGGAACAGGAAACGCGTGTGCTTG
Source organism: Flavobacteriales bacterium (assembly GCA_031411095.1). Lineage (GTDB taxonomy): Bacteria > Bacteroidota > Bacteroidia > Flavobacteriales_F > PHOS-HE28 > PHOS-HE28. The sequence goes on from JANOAK010000023.1 coordinate 105,178, forward strand.
TGCCAATGCTTCGGCAGCGCCGGGCCAGGTGGAGCCTTCGAGCAAGGGAAGCACGGTGGCCTTGGGGTCGGTGGCGGTTGCAGTGCTCATGGCATCGCGGGTCGACCCAGTGGGTCGACGGTACAGGTGCATTTATCGCGGCCAAGGCATTCCATTTTCTGATCGTCTGATTTTCTGATCATCTGATCACGCTATCTCCTTGAGCCAATCATACCCCTTCTCCTCCAGCTCCAGTGCCAGTTCCTTCGGCCCGCTCTTGATGATGCGGCCGTCGGCCATCACATGCACGAAGTCCGGGATGATATGATCGAGCAAGCGCTGGTAGTGCGTTATCACAACGAAGGCGTTGTCCTTCGTGCGCAGCTTGTTCACGCCGGAGGAAACGATGCGCAACGCGTCGATGTCCAGGCCGCTGTCCGTCTCATCGAGGATGCCGAGCTTGGGTTCGAGCATCGCCATCTGGAAGATCTCGTTGCGCTTTTTCTCACCACCGCTGAAGCCTACGTTCAGGTTGCGGTGAAGCAGGGACTGGTCTCCCGACTTGTCGGGATCGGCATCCATCTCCACCAGCTTGGCGCGTTCGCGGACCAGCGTGAGGAAATCCTTGCCGCCGAGCTCGGCCTGGCCGTTGGCCTTGCGCGTCTCGTTCAGCGCGGTGCGCAGGAAGTTCATGTTGCTCACACCGGGGATCTCCACCGGGTATTGGAAGGCGAGGAAGATGCCTTTCCAGGCGCGTTCCTCGGGCGACAATTCGAGCAGGTCGATGCCTTGGTACGTCACCGTTCCTTCTGTTACCTCATACTCGTCACGGCCTGCCAGCACATTCGCGAGTGTGCTTTTACCGGATCCATTCGGGCCCATGATCGCATGCACTTCACCGGCCTTCACTTCAAGGCTAAGTCCTTTCAGGATCTCCTTGCCTTCAATGCGGGCGTGGAGGTTTTCGATCTTCAACATGGTTCGTACTGATCTCGTTGGGGCGGGAAATTTCCCGCCCTTACATATCTATCCTACCGATCCTTCAAGTGATACAGCCAGAAGTTTCTGCGCCTCCACCGCGAACTCCATCGGCAACTGGTTCAGCACTTCTTTGCAATAACCGTTCACGATCAGGCTTACGGCCTTCTCCGTCTCGATGCCACGCTGGTTGAGGTAGAAGATCTGATCCTCGCCGATCTTGCTGGTGGTGGCTTCGTGCTCCACCATCGCGGTCGGGTTCTCGCTCTCGATGTACGGGAACGTATGCGCGCCGCAACGGTCGCCCAGCAGCAGAGAATCGCACTGGCTGAAGTTGCGTGCACCCTTCGCGCCCTTGCCGATCTTCACCAGACCGCGGTAGCTGTTGTTGGAAAAGCCCGCGCTGATGCCCTTGCTCACGATGGTGCTCTTGGTGCCCTTGCCGATGTGGGTCATCTTGGTGCCCGTGTCGGCCTGCTGACGGTTGTTCGTCACCGCCACGCTGTAGAACTCGCCAGTGCTGTAGTCGCCTTTCAGCACACAGCTCGGGTACTTCCACGTGATCGCGCTGCCGGTCTCCACCTGCGTCCAACTGATCTTGCTGCGATCGCCCAAGCACATACCGCGCTTGGTAACGAAGTTGTAGATGCCGCCCTTGCCGTCCTTGTCGCCGGGGTACCAGTTCTGGACGGTGCTGTATTTGATCTCCGCGTCCTTCAGTGCGACAAGTTCCACTACGGCAGCGTGCAACTGGTGTTCGTCGCGAATGGGGGCGGTGCAGCCTTCGAGGTAGCTGACGTAGGCACCTTCATCGGCGATCAGCAATGTCCGCTCGAACTGGCCAGTCATGGCCTCGTTGATGCGGAAGTAGGTGCTCAGTTCCATGGGGCAACGCACGCCCGGCGGGATGTAGCAGAAGCTGCCATCACTGAACACGGCGCTGTTGAGCGCGGCGAAGTAGTTGTCCGTGCGCGGCACCACACTGCCGAGGTACTTCTTGATCAGGTCGGGATGGTTGTGCACCGCATCGCTGAACGAGCAGAAGATGATGCCCTTCTCCTTCAGCGCAGCTTGGAATGTGGTCTTCACGCTCACGCTGTCGAACACGATGTCGACCGCGACACCGGCGAGGCGCTTCTGCTCCTCCATGCTGATGCCGAGCTTCTCGAAGGTCTTGATCAGCTCAGGATCCGCGTCGTCCAAGCTGTTGAGCGTCGGCTTCTTCTTCGGTGCACTGTAGTAGTAGCTGTTCTGGTAATCGATCTTCGGGTAGTGCACGTGGGCCCAGTGCGGCTCCTCCATCTTCAGCCAGATGCGGTAGGCTTCGAGCCTCCACTCCAGCATCCACTCCGGCTCGTTCTTCTTCGCGCTGATGAAGCGCACGATGTCCTCGTTCAGCCCCTTCGCGGCTTTCTCGCTCTCGATGTCGGTCACGAAGCCGTAGGCGTACTCTTTCGAGGTGACCTCGCGGAGGATATCGTCGGTTTCCTGTGCCATAGCTCAGAGTTCTACCGCAAAGGGCGCGAAGGACGCAAAGAGGCCCAGCCATCCTGTGCATTTCCCTTTGCGCTCTTTGCGAGCTTTGCGGTATCCATTTCTCTTGGTGTTCCTCAGATGCTGAAGCTCTCACCACACCCGCAGGTGCGCGAAGCGTTTGGGTTCACGAACTGGAAGCCTTTGCCATTGAGGCCGCCGCTGAAGTCGAGCGTGGTGCCCAGCAGATAGAGCAGGCTCTTCTTATCCACCACCACCTTCACGCCGTTGTCCTCGAAGACCTTGTCACCGTCCTTCATCTGGTCGTCGAAGTCCAGGTCGTACATCAGGCCGCTGCAGCCGCCGCCCTTCACGCCCACGCGGACGAAATGATCGGGGCCCCGGCCTTCCATGCCGAGGAGCTTGGTGACCTCCGTTTTTGCGTTCTCGCTGACCTTGATCATGGCTTCTTTTTCCTTATTTAGAATCAGTCTAAACAAGACCGGAGAGCAAAGGTACAGCCCATTCGGCTGCGGGCAATGCGATGGTGGAGGGAACGCTCGGCCGGACCAATAGTTCGACGTGGAAGCGGAGTTGTATTGGACGGAACCATAGTTTTCCAGTAAAGCCCTGACAATGAGATCCCACCATCTCTGCGTTCTAGTGCTGCAGCTTGTTCTGCAGTCGGTTGATGCACAGGTCATTCCCGCAGAACGGCTGACCGACTGGTCTGAACCGGGTGCCCGCGAGGCCTTTGAACCGGTGCAGACGGCTTCGATCCTGGATTTTGGAGGTGACCCCACTGGCGTTAACGGATGTGATGCTGCCCTGACCGCCGCGATCAATTCCCTAGGCGGCCCCGGTGAAGTGTTATTCCCGGCGGGCGATTACCGCTTCACCCAGGCCATCAACCTGCCGGATTCCATCATTCTTCAGGGTTGAAACGTCGGCGATCGACCAAGGGCCTTTGGCGCAGTTGATCCTCGCCCCTGGCGAAGGAGTGAATGGGATCAACATGGTCGGACTGGAGCAGCCCGTGGGAGCGGTCATCACCGCGCCGCTGATCCAGGGTGTGTCCGGGTTGGTAGTGGACATGCCCGACGAATTCATTCCCGGCGACCTGCTTCGATTGAACGCTACCGATGATGGGCCTTTGGTGAACGATTGGTGGGGAGAGGGCCAGACAGGACAGATCGTTGAGGTGAGCGCAGTGCACGGGGACACACTGATACTTGCACGACCGTTGCGAAGGTCATATGCCACTTTGCCGGTGATCATCCGGGTGCTGCCCAGAAGGCAGGTGCATTTGCGTTGTTTGGGTTTGTTGCGTGAGGATGCGACGACACTGCAAACGGTGAACGTGTACTTCGCCGACGCCTTGGACTGCACTATGCGAGGCGTCTCCAGTAAGCTGTCCAATTACGCGCACGTTGACGTATTCCGCTCATCCCGGATCACCGTGGAGAATTGTGCATTCAGGGAGGGTCATGGCTATGGCGCAGGCGGCAAGGCCTTCGGGTTGCTCGTTGATTTCGCTTCCGGCGATTGCTTCATCCACCAGAACACGTTCGAGCATCTGCGTCATTCCATGATCCTGCAGGCCGGGGCGAACGGGAATGTCCTCGCATACAACCATTCCACCGATCCGTTCTGGTCCTCCTTTCCCTTCCCGGCGAACAGCGCCGGTGATATTGTGCTGCACGGCAACTACCCGTACATGAACCTGTTCGAGGGGAACGTGGTGCAGAACATCGTGATGGACAACAGTCACAACATCAACGGGCCGTACAATACCTTCTTCCGGAACCGCGCCGAGCTGTACGGCATCTTCATGAACACCGGTCCTGCGAGCAATGACCAGAACTTCATCGGCAACCAGGTGTCGAACAGCAGCGGAGGACAGTACGGGCTTTACAACCTGCAGGGCACAGGACATTTCGTGCACGGCAATCAGGTCCATGGGACCATCCAGCCCGGCGGCACGGGTGAACCCTTGGCTTACTCATTGTTCGATTATGCATTCCCGTCGTTCTACCCGGTGATGTCCAGCATTCCGCCCATCCGCACGGATAATTGGCAGGCCACGGCCCCATTGGTGCTGGCCGAATACCGGAAGGAGGTGTTGGGCCTTCCTGCGACATGTTCGGACAGCATTTTTGAGGCCAACACGGCCGTGGATCCTCCCGCTGCGTCCAGCCTTGATCCACGTGCATATCCCGACCCCGTGGAAGACGAGCTCATCATCGAGGGCACCTCCTTGGACCTGGGCATCATGCGCATCGTGGATGCGCTCGGCAAGGAAGTGCTGCAACTGCGCGCGTACGGTCCCCGCGCCTTGATCGATGTTACCGCACTATCGGCTGGCGCCTACACCGTGCTCTTCGTCCAGCACCCGGGCACTTTCGTACGGTTCGTCAAACGATGAGGCGTCGACATCCGAGCGCAGTGAACGTGGACGCACCCCCGAACAACGATCGTTTCCTGCAGGTGAACTGAATTGGGAGCGCAGCGTACGGTGCGAAAGCGGAACTTCGCGCAATGTCCGACAGCTTACCCCGCACCGAACTCTCCGCACTCGGCGAATTCGGCCTCATCGAGCGCCTGGCCTCGCGCATCGAATTGGCGCAACCCTCCTCCGTGAAGGGGATCGGGGACGATGCGGCGGTGATCGATCCCGATGGCCTGCACCAAGTGGTCACCACCGACATGCTGGTGGAAGGCGTGCACTTCGACCTGGGTTACATGCCCCTGAAGCACTTGGGCTACAAGGCCGTGGTGGTGAACCTCAGCGATGTGTACGCCATGAACGCGCAGCCGCGGCAGGTGCTCGTGGCGTTGGCCATCAGCAACCGCTTCCCCGTGGAAGCCGTGGACGAACTGTACGATGGCATGCTGCTCGCCTGCTCGCACTATGGCGTGGATCTGGTCGGTGGCGATACATGCAGCAGCACCAGCGGTCTGATCATCAGCATCACAGCGATCGGCGGGGCGATGAAGGAGGACATCGTGTACCGTAGCGGCGCGAAGGAGAACGAGCTGCTGGTGGTCACCGGCGACCTCGGCGGGGCCTTCATGGGCCTGCAGGTGTTGGAGCGCGAGAAGTCCGTGTTCAAGGAGACCGGCGCGCAGCCCGACCTTGTGGGGCACGACTACATCCTCGAACGCCAGCTGAAGCCCGAGGCCCGCAAGGACATCATCGAGCTGTTAATGAAGCTCGACGTGAAGCCTACGAGCATGATCGACATCAGCGACGGGCTGGCGAGCGAGGCCATCCACATTGCACGCAGTTCGGGTCTGGGTGTGCGCATATTCGACGACAAGCTGCCCATCGACCCCGGCACCTACCAGACCGCCCGCGACTTCAACCTCGATCCCACCACCTGCGCGCTGAATGGAGGCGAGGACTACGAATTGCTCTTCACCATTCCGCTCGCGGACCACGACAAGATCAAGGGCAATCCGAACCTCACGGTGATCGGCCATATGACGGACAAGAACAGCGGCTACGCGCTCATCGACAAGCAGGGTGGCCAGCACGAGCTCACTGCGCAAGGCTGGGATGCGTTCCTGAAGAAGGGCTGATCAATCCTTGACCACACGCACGGTCCTTCCATCGGACAGGCGCAGCAAGTACAAACCGGCATCCAGCGGAGTTACATCCAAGGTGTTCAGGCCGCTGCGCAAGGAGAGGTGCATCACCTCCTGGCCGCTCATGTCCACCAGGATCCCTCGTGCGCGTTGATCAGGTAGGACAATGGTCACACGATCGCTCGCGGGCACAGGCCCGACCACGATCGCAGCACCTGCGTGGATCTCCTCCGCGCCCGTGCTTCCGCTGGAGATGCGGCCCACCACATAGGACTGCTGTCCGGCCATTCCCGTGGCCAGAGGCGTGAAGACGTATTCGCCGCTGGCGTGGGCGGAGAAGAAGACGGTACCATCATCGAAGGTGGCGATGGCCATGGCGGTGGTGAAGGCCGCGTTGGGCATGCTGGTGGCTGCCCATTGCGCTGTTCCATCGACATCAAAGGAGACGATGGTCTGGGTGTTCACGCCGGAGGTGATGCCGTTGCTCACCACGCCATTGCCCCAGTCCACCGTTCCCCGCAAGGTGCCGGTGATGTACGCATGGCCTTGCGAGTCGAGGTCCACCATCGTGCGCGCGGCCGAGGTGAGGTCTCCATTGATCGGTCCGGAAGCTGGAGCGCTTTCAACGCCCCAGAGGAATTGCCCGCTGCTGTCGGCTTTCGCGAGGAAGGCATTGTTCACCCAGTTCGGCCCATTGAAGAGGATGCTACCCCAGCTCGATGGATTGAACATCGATCCCGCCACGAAGGCATTCCCTTCCAGGTCCACGGCGATGCTTGGCTGCTGGAACGTGACATCTTCAGCGAACTCCACCCAATCTGCCTGGTCGGCGGCATCGTACCGCAAGAGGAACATGTTGTAGGTAAAGGGTGCTTGCGTGGCCGTTCCGCCAAAGGCGAACCCGCCCAGTCCCGCAGCGCCGCTCACGTACATCGCACCGGACGGACTGAAGTCGAGCCCGCCGATCATCTTGGCGCCGTCTATGAAGCGGATCTCGGCATCGTTGCCTTGCTCATCCAGACGGGATATGCGAGTCAGGTTGAAGTCGCTCGTGGCGCACCAGGCGCGGCCTTGCGGATCGATGGTGATCGCACTGATCATGCTGGCCTGCGGATCGTTCACGGAGATGTTGCGGCTCCATAGCAACAGACCCGTGGGGTCGAACTTGATCAGGTAGAGGTCCAGGTCCCAGCCCGCACCGGTGTGGCCCAGGATGGAGCCATCGCAAAAGCCCAGTGGTCCCATGAACTTGCCGGCCACGTACACGTTGCCATCCTCGTCCACCGCCCCGCAGTCCACGGTGGCACTGTCGAACAGCATGCAGCTCCATAAGGCCTGTCCCGTGCCGGGGTCGATCCGCTCAACAGCGCAGGTGCCCATGATATCCTGTCCATAGATGAACGCTGCGCTCATCAGACGAGCGCTCATCAGGTTGCCATTGCCCGATGAGGCGAGCACATGGCGCGGCATGCCGGGGTTCATGGTGTACGTCACCGGCCAGCTCACCAGCAGATCGGGCTGTTGGGCCATGGATGGAATAGCGAGGAACAGGAACGGGAACAGCGACAAGCGCATGCAGGTACATAGGTTGGAGTGCACAGGAAAGACCCTGAATGTCCATTCTTCGTTGCCTCGGGCCGCGCCCGCCGATGGTCAACGACCCCGCTTACCGCCTCGGGCGGGTCGCGTGGCCCCTGGCTTCTTTTGGTCCTTGGGCGCGATGGTGCCCGGTGCTTTTCCTCCCTTGCGGATGTGCTTGCCGCCCGTTCCGTTCACAGGAACGTCCGCTGGGCGGCGCTGAGAGTGGGCAGCCGCATGTCGCGCTCGGGCGTCAGCATAGCGGGCATGCACCACGGCGCTCTGTGCGCGGCGCGGACCATAGAAGGCATGGGCTTGCGCCACGCGGCAGGCAGGCCATGGTCGATACCAGCCATGGTGCCTGTGCCAGCCGTGCCACGCGTGCCATGGATGCGGGCGCCAAGGCTTCCACCAGCCCGGATATCGACCCCATCCCCAAGGGGATGCGTAGGGGTAATACCGCGGGCTGAAGCACCAGGGAACGGGACGCCACGACCACACGTTCACGGCAACGCGGACACCCAGCAGTTCGGGAGCCATGGGTCCTTTCGCGGGTCGGGCGCTTTCCTCTTCGGCGAAGGGTTCAACAAAGGTGTTCGGTCCGTACAGTTCCTCATCCCCGATGATCTGGAGGGTGGCACTTTCCGGACCCGTCTTCTCGATGCCGATCACGGCCACATCCTGGCTCTCGGTCGCGCTAACGGCCACTTTCATCACCACATATACAGCATCACCTTCACGCTGTGTTTCCACGCGTACGTGGTCGACCTCACCGTTACCATCCAGGTCCAGGTTGTTCACCCGGGTGCTGTCCGTGTTCAGTTCCTCCTCGAACTTCTCCATCTCGATGTTCCGCTTGAACAGGTCGAGGGCGCCCTGCAGGCTGAAGTGGTCGCCGGGCAGCCCGGTGCTGTCCTGGGCCGTATCGTCCTGCGCGACGGTGGTACCCGTGATCAGCAGGGTGAGGAGCGTGGAAAGGATCGTTCTCATGGCAGGTGAATGTACTTCCCTGCGACACGGAAAGGGGACCATGGTTTGATCCGCACACACGGATCGGCCCTCACGGCCGTTGAAGGCAGGGCTCCAGTGAACCATGTGTCCGCTACCTTTGTTCTCTTCCGCACAGTCCCACCACGTGGAACACCCCCCCGGCACATATCCGCTCCTGGAGCGCATCCAGGTCCCTGCCGATCTGCGTTCGTTGAACGAGGCGCAGCTCGATCAGGTGTGTAAGGAACTGCGGGATTTCATCATCGACGTGGTGAGCGTGAAGGGTGGTCACTTCGGTGCGAGCCTTGGCGTGGTGGAGCTCACCGTTGCGCTGCACTACGTCTTCAACACACCCTACGACCAAGTGGTGTGGGATGTAGGCCACCAGGCGTACGGACATAAGATCCTCACCGGTCGCCGCGAGGTGTTCCACACCAATCGCCTGTACAAGGGCCTCAGCGGCTTCCCCAAGCGCACCGAGAGCGAGTACGACACCTTCGGCGTGGGCCACAGTTCCACCTCCGTGGGTGCTGCGCTGGGCATGGCCGTGGCCAGCAAGCTGAAAGGCGAGAAGGACCGCCAATGCGTGGCCGTGATCGGCGATGGTGCCATGACGGCGGGCATGGCCTTCGAGGCCCTGAACCACGGCGGCACGGCCAACAGCGACCTGCTGGTGGTGCTCAACGACAACTGCATGAGCATCGATCCCAACGTCGGTGCGCTGAAGGAATACCTCACGGACATCACCACCAGCCATACCTACAACAAGGTAAAGGACGATGTGTGGAAGCTGCTCGGGAAGGTCAGCAAGTTCGGCCCCAACGCACAGGCCATCGCGCAGAAGGTGGAGAACGCCATGAAGACGGCGCTGCTCAACCAGAGCAACCTGTTCGAGAGCCTCAAGTTCCGCTACTTCGGCCCGGTGGACGGGCATGACGTGGAGCGCCTGGTGAAGGTGATGAAGGACCTGCGGGACATCCCCGGCCCCAAGATCCTGCACACCATCACCGTCAAGGGCAAGGGGTATGGACCTGCGGAAGCGGGCAGCCCCACGCTATGGCATGCACCCGGCATCTTCAACAAGGAAACGGGTGAGATCATCAAGGTGGTCCCGAAGAGCCCGCAACCGCCACGCTACCAGGATGTGTTCGGCCACACCATCGTGGAGCTGGCCGAGAAGAACGAGAAGATCGTGGGCATCACGCCCGCCATGCCGAGCGGTTCCTCGCTCAACATCATGATGAAGGCCATGCCCGACCGCGCGTTCGACGTGGGCATCGCCGAGCAGCACGCGGTGACCTTCAGCGCCGGCATGGCCACGCAGGGCCTGGTGCCGTTCTGCAACATCTACAGCTCCTTCATGCAGCGCGCCTACGACCAGGTGGTGCATGATGTGGCCTTGCAGAAGCTGCACGTGATCTTCTGCCTCGATCGCGGTGGTCTGGCCGGTGCCGATGGCCCCACGCACCACGGCGCCTTCGACATCGCGTACTTCCGCTGCATCCCGAACATGATCGTGAGCGCTCCGATGAACGAGGAGGAGCTGCGTAACCTGATGTACACCGCGCAACTGCGCGACTGCGGTCCCATCAGCATACGTTACCCGCGTGGCGAAGGCGTGATGACCGAGTGGAAGACGCCCTTCAAGGAGATCGTTATCGGTACGGGTCGCAAAGTGCGCACTGGCAACGATATCGCTGTGCTCACCATCGGCCACATCGGCAACATCGCCGCCAAAGGCATCGACACACTGCAGGCCGAAGGCTATTCCGTCGCGCACTACGACATGCGCTTCGCGAAGCCCATCGATGAGATGCTGCTGCACGAGGTGTTCGGCAAGTTCAAGCACGTGATCACCGTGGAGGATGGTTGCATACAGGGCGGTATGGGCAGCGCGGTGCTGGAGTTCATGGCCGACCACGGATACAGTGCGCAGGTGAAGCGCCTCGGTATCCCGGATAAGTGGATCGAGCACGGCAGCCAGAAGGAACTGTACGCCGAATGCGGCTTTGACGAAGTGGCGCTGATCGCGGCGGTGAAGGAGATGCTGCCGGTGAAAGGGGCGAAGAAGGTGAGCGCCACGGCCTGATACCTGGAGGAGATGCGCACCGATCCCCGCATCCGGTTCGAAACAAAGGAAGAGAGCAATGCACGTCGTGAGCGCGAGTTCCTCGCGTTGACCCCTTGGGAGCGATTAGTGCAATACCTGCGCGACATCGAGCGGAACCCGCCGCCCGTTGAAGAACGCGGTGAGGCCAAGGGCAACTTTATCATCTGGAAGCGAACGGATGGAATTCGAAGCTGAGGTCAACACCTTCCTTGCTCTTGCCCAAAAGGAGCAATTGCGCATCATCCTGGTCGGGGGCGCAGCGGTGAACCATCACGGGTATAAGCGCCACTCGGCGGATGTCGACCTGTGGATCGAGCCGTCACCGGAGAACTTCACGAAGCTGCTTTCGGTGTTGAAGGGGATGAACTACGCGATCGATGAGCTACCGGAAAAGGTGCTCGCCGCCGAGCAGAACATCTCCATCAAGATCTCGCCGGAACAGGAGATCGAGCTGATCACGCGCTTTAACCCTGGCTGCTCATTCGACGAGGCTTGGTCACGCTGTGAGTTCGCCGAAACCAATGGGATAACCTTGGCGCGCTACCGTGTGATGGGATTGAACGACCTGATCGAGAGCAAGCTGCGCTCCTTGCGCCCCAAGGACCTTTTGGATGTGCAGGAGTTGAAGCGAAGAGCCGTATGAGAAGCATTACCGCGCCTTGGCGGATGAGCATACGGTCTATGACGCATCGGGTGCCATACCCTTACTTTTGACCTCGTGTCCATGAGCACAAAGAAGCCGAGCAGGAGGGTCCAACAGATCACCCTCGCCCTCAAACGCGCCGCCAAGGAAGCCCGCCGCATCGCCAAAATGCACGGCACCAAGGTGTGGGTGATCCAGGATGGCAAGTTGGTGGGACTGAAGCCCTGATCACCGGCGCAGCAGCCACGCCACCATCGTGAACAGCGCCGAGGCCAACAGGCAGGTCACCAGCGGGAAGTGGAAGGAAAAGCCTTCCCGTTCGATATGGATGTCCCCGGGCAAGTGCCCGATCCAGCGCCACCAGTTCCCGCGGGTGAGCCAGGGCCAGGCAACACCGGCCACCAGCAGCAAAAGTCCAGCAAGGATGAGGGCGCGTCGCATGGTGGAGGGCGAAGATCGGCACCGGGGCGGCCCTTCCGGCATCAACCGATCGGTCCGATCCGTACATTTGCACCCGTTAGTCGGCTGGAAAGAGGGAAGAGGGGGCCGCCCCTCTTTTTTATTCCCAGCCTCGCCGGAGCCGAATGATCACCACTGCCATGCTCACCCAAGCGCTGGAGCGCCAACTGGAGGGAACGCCACATTTCCTGGTGTTCGCCGAGGTGCGCCCGAGCGGAAAGGCCATTGTGGAGGTGGACAACGACAAGGCGATCACCCTCAACGACCTCACCGCCATCAACAAGGGCCTGCGCGAGACCTTCGGTGAGGCGCTGGACGACATCGAGTTGGAGGTGAGCAGCCCCGGCATGGGCCGCCCCTTCCGCGTGAAGCGCCAGTTCGAGAAGCACACCGGCCGCATGGTGGAGGTGCTCAAGACCGATGGCAAGCTCCTCCGCGCGCAACTGGTGGGCTTCGATGATCACGGCATCACCGTGCTCCTCGAGCAGCCCGCCAAGGTGAAAGGCCGCCCGGCCAAATTGGATAAGGACACGACGGCGATCCCCTTCGCCGACATCAAGTCAACGCAAGCAAGCATCAACTTCAACTGAAGCAAGTGCCATGAGCACAGTGAACCTCATCGAATCGTTCTCCGAGTTCAAGGAGATGAAGAACATCGACCGGGTGACCATGATGGGCATCCTGGAAGACGTGTTCAAAGGCGTCGTAAAGAAGAAATACGGCGAAGAGGCCAACGTCGACGTGATCATCAACCCGGACAAGGGTGATCTGGAGATCTGGCTCAACCGCGTGATCGTGGAGGACGGCATGAGCGAGGACGACGCGCTGGAGATCGAGCTCAGCGAGGCCCGCAAGATCGAACCCGACTTCGAAGTGGGCGAGGAGGTGAGCCAGGAGATCAAGATCTTGGAGTTCCTGCGCCGCAACATCCTGTCCATCAAGCAGAACCTCCAGGGCCGCATCATGGAGCTGGAGAAGGACCACCTGTACAACAAGTACAAGGAGCGCGTGGGCGAGATCATCACCGGTGAGGTGTACCAGATCTGGAAGCGCGAAACGCTCATCCTCGACGACGAGGGCAACGAGCTGATCATGCCCAAGGACCAGCAGATCAAGACCGACTTCTTCAAGAAGGGCGATAGCGTGCGCGCCGTGGTGTGGAAGGTGGAGATGCAGGGCAACAGCCCGCGCGTGATCCTGAGCCGCACGGCCCCGGAGTTCCTGGAGAAGTTGTTCGAGCAGGAAGTGCCCGAGGTGGCCGACGGCCTCATCACCATCAAGCGCATCGTGCGCGAGCCCGGTGAGCGTGCCAAGGTGGCGGTGGAGAGCTATGATGACCGCATCGACCCGGTGGGCGCATGCGTGGGCATGAAGGGCAGCCGCATCCACGGCATCGTGCGCGAACTGCGCAACGAGAACATCGACGTGATCAACTACACCAGCAACGATCAGCTGCTGATCCAGCGGGCCCTCAGCCCGGCCAAGATCGGCAACATCAAGCTGGACCTGGAGAACAAGCGCGCCGAAGTGTACATGAAGCCCGACCAGGTGGCCTTGGCCATCGGCAAGGGTGGCCACAACATCAAGCTGGCCGGCCGTCTCACGGGCTTCGACATAGACGTGTACCGCGACAGCGATGAGGTGACGGATGACGTGGACCTGTCGGAATTCGCCGATGAGATCGAACCGTGGATCATCGACGAGCTCAAGGGCATCGGATGCGACACGGCCCGCAGCGTGGTGGAGATCGGACAGGAGGAACTGGTGAAACGCACCGACCTGGAGGAGGAGACCGTTGCCGAAGTGCTGCGCGTACTGAAAGCGGAATTGGAGAAATAGGAACGGGTTAATGGTTGTTGGTGACGTGAGCAAGACCCACCTACTACCTTCGAGGATAGAGAGACCAACGACCAGGACAAACAACCTAAAACGCGGGCAGCGCCAGCGGGCATAAGAGGAACTGTATGAGTGAAACGGTAGACAAGGCGATCCGACTGAGCAAGGTGGCCCGGGAATTCAACCTGGGGCTGCACACCGTGGTGGAGTTCCTGGCCTCGAAAGGGCACCAGGTGGAGCAGAATCCGAACTCCAAGATCTCCACGGAGCAATACACCCTGCTCGATAACGAGTTCGGCACGGACAAGGCCGAAAAGGTGGCCAGCAAGCAGACCATCCAGGCCCGCCATGAGCGCGAGAGCGTGGTACTGCAGACCGTCAGCAAGGAAGCGCCGCGCAAGGCCGCTGCTCCGGCCGAACCTGCTGCGGCCAAACCCGCGGCCCCCGCCCCGGTCGCCGAGGCTGCGCCCGCCGCTCCTCAGGCTCCGACCGCTCCTGCCGCTCCCGTGACATCCGGCGATGACGTGATCAAGGCCCGCGCCGAGAAGATGGAAGGGCCCAAGCACTTGGGCAAGATCGACCTCGCCCCGGCCAAGAAGACCACCAAGAAGTCAGCTGCGGCAGCCCCTGCTCCGCCCCCCGCTCCCGAGGCGCCCAAACCTGCTGCGCCTGCGGCCGAAGCACCCGCACCTACCGCTCCCGTTGAGCCCGAGACCATCCGGGTGAACGTGGCCAAGCTCGCCGGCCCCAAGCACATGGGCAAGATCGAGCTGCCCGTGGAGCGCGAACGCAAACCCGCCGAGCGTCCCGGTGACGATCGCGGTCGCCGTAAACGCATCGTGAAACCCGGTCCGGTGAACGTGGAACGCACCGTTCAACAGGAGCAGCGCGCACCCGCCACCGGACGCCCAGGCGAACTGGACGAGAACGCCGTGAAGCGCAAGGTGAGCGAAACGCTCGCCCGACTCACCGGTGGTGGCAGCAAAGGCCGCGGGGCCAAGGTGCGCCGCGAAAAACGCGACCAGCGCTACCAGCGCTTCGAAGAGGAACAGGCCGCACGCGACCTCGCCGGAAAGACCCTGAAAGTGACCGAATTCGTGACCGCCAGCGAGCTCGCCTCCATGATGAGCGTGCCGGTCACCGACATCATCAAGGCCTGCTTCGCGCTGGGCATGATGGTGAGCATCAACCAGCGCCTCGATGCTGAAACGCTCTCCGTGATCGCCGAGGAATACGGCTTCAAGGTGGAGTTCGTCGGCGCCGACAACGAGGAGAACGTGATGGAGGAAGCCGATGATGCTGCACGCGTCGTGGGTCGTGCTCCGATCGTCACCGTCATGGGTCACGTTGACCACGGTAAGACCTCACTGCTGGACCACATCCGCAAGGCCAACGTGATCGCCGGGGAGGCCGGTGGTATCACCCAGCACATCGGCGCGTACAGCGTGCAGCTCGAGAACGGAAAGCGCATTGCCTTCCTCGACACACCGGGTCACGAGGCGTTCACCGCCATGCGTGCACGTGGTGCGCAGGTAACGGACATCGCGATCATCGTGGTCGCGGCGGATGACAGCGTGATGCCCCAGACGCGCGAGGCCATCAACCACGCGCAAGCTGCGGGTGTGCCCATGGTATTCGCTTTCAACAAGATCGACAAGCAGGGTGCCAATGCGGACAAGATCCGCGAGCAGCTCAGCCAGATGAACATCTTGGTGGAGGAGTGGGGCGGCAAATACCAGACGCAGGAGATCAGTGCCAAGAAAGGCACCGGCGTCGATCAGCTCCTGGAGAAGGTGCTGCTCGAAGCGGAGATCCTCGACCTGAAGGCCGACCCGGGCAAACGCGCCATGGGCGTGGTGATCGAAAGCACCCTCGAACAGGGCCGCGGTTACGTGACCACCCTGCTGGTGGAAGCCGGTACGCTGCACAAGGGCGAAGTGCTCCTCGTGGGCCAGTACAGCGGTCGCGTGCGGAACATGTTCAACGAGCGCGGCCAGGCCGTGCTGGAAGCAGGTCCATCCACCCCGATCTCCATCCTCGGATTGGACGGTGCGCCTAACGCGGGTGATCACTTCTACGTGATGGAGGACGAGCGCGAAGCCCGCACCATCGCCACGCGCCGCCAGCAACTGCAGCGCGAGCAGGGCATGCGTACGCGCAAGCACATCACGCTGGACGAGATCGGCCGACGCCTCGCCATCGGCGACTTCAAGGAGCTCAACATCATCGTAAAGGGCGACGTGGACGGATCCGTGGAAGCGCTCACCGATTCGCTGTTGAAGCTCAGCACCGAGAACATCAAGGTGAACGTGATCCACAAGGCCGTGGGCCCGATCGCCGAGAGCGACGTGCTGCTGGCCTCGGCATCCAACGCCATCATCGTCGGCTTCCAAGTGCGCCCCACGGTTGGTGCGCGCAAGCTGGCCGAGACCGAGGAGATCGAGATCCGCATGTACTCCATCATCTACAACGCCATCGAGGAGCTCAAGCAGGCCATGGTGGGCATGTTGGCGCCCAAGGAGGTGGAGAAGGTCACGGGTACCGCTGAGGTGCGCGAGGTCTTCAAGATCAGCAAGGTGGGTTCCGTTGCCGGCGCTTACGTGCTCGACGGCAAGATCGATCGCAAGAACAAGGTGCGCCTCATCCGCGATGGCATCGTGGTGTACACCGGCGACCTCGACGCGCTCAAGCGTTTCAAGGACGATGTGAAAGAGGTGACGCACGGGTACGAGTGCGGTCTCTCCATCAAGAACTTCAACGACATCAAGGTCGGCGACCACGTGGAAGCCTTCGAGATGGTGGAGGTGAAGCGGACGCTGGAGGGATAGTCCTACTTGGTTGTCACTCCGGACCTATTTGGCCCGCCTTAGCGGTATGCGATAGCCTGGACGCGCAGAACGCCGCATGCGGGCGATGATCATTTGGTTGTGGACCTGTGATCCTTCCGATGTGAATGGTCCCCCAGAAGTTGGTTTTCTGAAAATGATCCGCCACCTTCACGGGTGATAAGAGGACTGCATTGCTCCCGGCCCTCACGGTACAAACCCTCCAAACGTGTACAGTGATGAAACGCAATTATCTCTTGAATGCCGACTATGTGTCCGCTCCGTGCGCGCCTCGGAGGGTGGGATCCTGTGGGATACACGCTCTGTGGAACCGGGTACCTACACCGTTGAACTGATCGACGGACCGAGGCATTTGGTGACCACTCGTGTTGTTGTCACGCCTTAACTTGGGGCCATGTTATTGCGAAGTATTGGCTGCTTCAGCCTGCTGTTGGTCCTATCTGGTCGCGCACAACAACCGTTCGATCTGGACCAAAGCTTCCAAACAACCATTGGGAGTCAGAACATTTCATCGCTGATCCCGCTCGAGGATGGGAAGGTACTGGTTGCGGGCAGGTTCGATTATCCTGGGGCAACTATTCAACTGGGTGTTGGCCGCTTGAACAACGACGGTTCTTGGGACCAATCCTTTGATGCGAACAATTACATGGCAGGCAAACTTCAACTTTGGAATGGACTGATCTACGGCCTGAACACCACAGTCTATCGGTTGCTGCCAAATGGCTTGCTCGATCCCGAGTTCACAACAATGACCAATGGCCCTTATTTCTCTCCCGGTGTGGGGGGCGATTACTTCGTATACCCCGATGGCCGAATTCTGATGAGCGGGTCGCACCACCTGCATGACAGCATCCGGGGATATGAGGGTGACTACAACCTGATCTGGTTTAGCAACGAAGGTTACCTGGACACCACTCAGCAGCATCGGGCATGTAATGGGCATATCGAGTACATCCATCCGCTGCCGGACGGGAAGTTCCTGTTGGGTGGTTTCTGGAGCCAGTATGATGGCATACCAACGCCTAACAGCACCCATCTGATCCGGGTATTTCCAGATGGGGCATTGGATACAACTTTCCAATGCCCGATCAGTTGGGGCTCGCCGGTCAGTCATCTTTTTTTGTCCGATGGGAAACACCTGATCGGTGGGTCGTTCAGGGTGAACGGTGATCCAGACACCTTGCAAGTGATGCGTCTGATGCCGAACGGGGCGATTGACACTTTATTTAATTACCATGAGCAATACTTATACGCGTATACCACTCAACCATCGTTCGCTGGGGTTGTGGGCTTCCTCCACTTGGGTGAGGGCCGTACGGTGATCGTCGGCGGTTTCACCAGCGTAAACGGCATGCCAAGGGGAGGAGTTGCCTTGTTGGATTCTACGGGTCATCTTCTGGACGACCATTTTGTTGACGCGGGCTGTGGTGTATGGAACGATGGCTTCCAAGACCGAGCCTACATATCGGGAATTGTACCCGCTGCTGATGGCTCCTACTACATTTATGGCAGCTACCACGGCTACAACGACGGCACCACGAACGATGCAGGGCAGCGCATGGTAAGCCGGTTGTATGGGTTGGATGTAGGGGTGCGGGAGGAGCCGATGGCTGAAGCTTTTCGAGCCTATCCGAACCCGGCGACCTCGGCATTCGGCATCGAGGGCATTGCTGGGCAGGAGCCATTGGAGGTCACACTGCTTGATGGCATGGGCAGGCCGGTGAAGCGATGGTCACGGGCCAGTGGATCCACACGCTTCGATGTGCGTGGTTCAAGTCCGGGCTGTTACATCTTGGTGGTTGACCGGCAGAATGGCCTTTCGCACCACGTGAAGCTGATCATCGAATGAGAGCCACGGCCCTTCTTGCATCTACGGCATTGTGGGGTGCGAGCCATGCGCAAACGGCGTACCGGCCGTTTCCGGAAGGGAATGCTGGATGGGTGGGGATCCATGGTGCCAGGGAATCCGTTGGTTTTTATGACCTGTTCAACTCAAGTGATCGCATCACCGAGTTCCTGCCGGATACGGTCATTGCTGATACGCTCTATCACCGGCTGAGTGTTCGGGGCGTTGGTGAGACCCAGATGCTTGCTCCTCCATATAGCGCATGGCCCTATATTGAACCCATGAGGACGCTGTGCCTTTTCCGTCAGGATACCGCAACACGAAAGGTTTTCGTTTACCAACCGGAGTCGCATCAATCGATGCTCTGGTTCGATTTTTCACTCGGTCTTGGGCCCTATCCTGCAACATGGGCCTTGGAGGGTGCCGAGGCGGAGGTCCTGGCGCTCGATAGCATGGAGCTAAATGATGGCTGGCATCGGACCTGGGTGCTGGGACACATCCTGAACGGTGAGCCATTGGATTCTGCCTTCTGCACCATCATCGAAGGCATTGGGTCGAACAGGGGCCTTGTGCCGGTGGGATATGGCCCTAATTTCTACGAAGCCTTTGACTCGCTCCGCTGCCACAGTGTTGATGGCCTTGCCGTTCTTCCATTGGGATCGAGCGCCTGTGATCTGACCTTGACAGTGCCCGAAGTGTCGCGATCCTATTCCAACCCATTAGTCATCCCGAACCCAACGACCACGGAATTCAGCATCGAGGGCATTGCTGGGCAGGGGCCATTTGTGGTCACACTGCTTGATGGCATGGGCAGGCCGGTTAAGCGATGGTCTCGGGCTGGACGATCCACACGCTTCGATGTGCATGGATCAAGTCCGGGCTGGTACACGTTGGTGGTTGAACGGAAGAATGGCCGAGCCCTACACGTGAAGCTGATAATCGAATGATGGTCACGACCATTTGGGCAATGCGTTTGGTACAATCTGGATCGTAGCGTATTGAACTGAAGGTGGTTCAGCTTTCCCCAGCTCACATCGTCATCCCCTCCGGCATCGTCGGGATCGCTGGCATCATGGCCATGGCCAGACCCATGAAGATGAACATCAGCGTGTACAGCACAGCGACGATGATCATCAGCACGCCGACGTAGCTGTAGAAGGAGCGATGCGCGCGCAGGCCGCTGCTGAAGGTAGTGGCGTCGAAGCCGTTCTTCAGTGACCGAAGTGTGCGTGTGGCATATTGGTAGAGGAAGAGGGTGGGGAATACGTAGATCACCACCATCACCATGAACAGCACGGCGTAGAAGATGCCGAAGAGGCTGGGATCAACGGGCATCGGTGCGCCGCTCATGGCGCTTTGCATGGCCATAAGCTTGCCGAAGAACGAGCCGAAGGCAAGGCCGAACACGAGCATCAGTCCCAGGATGAAGAAGCCGATGATCGCCACGATGCGCGCCCATTTGGCAGTGGCTTGGATCTCTTCCAGATCGGTGATCGAAAGCGATGATGGAGTGTTCAATGTCGAGAAGGTCATGGTCGCGATGTGTGGAATGAACGTGAGGTGATCCGGACGAAGTTGCGGATCCGATCGATCCGCTCCTCACCTCTGCTCAAGGGACCTGATCGGCTCACTTCAGCTCCGGCAGGCGGGGCATCTCGATCTCGTCGGGCACCACGTATGATCCAGGGAACTCATCCATGAACTGTTCGTGCAGCTTCTCGGCCTCGCGCTTGTTGCGCTGATCGCCCACCCGTACCCGGAAGTTGGGAGCCAGGTAGCTGAGGTACGCCGGCACGTCAGGGTGGCGGATCAGGAACTGGCGGCGCACCTCCTCGGCCTTGGTGCGTTCGCCCAGGAAGATCTGCAGGCGAAAGCCCTTCAGTGGATGTTTGCGCTGAGTGTAGCTTTCCATCAGGTCGGCGACGCCAGCGCCTTCATGCACCGTGATCTTGCCGGGCACAAGGCTGTCCACCGCAGGGGTATCCTTGGGCAGTACGGTCCGGCCCGCCGCATAGGGGGTGAACACACGCGGATCGTCCTGGGCACTGGTCAGGCCGGAGGCAAGGCAGAGAACGGTAAAAAGGACGTTGCGCATCGGCAGCGAAAGTATCTGCGGCGAAATGATCACGGTGGCAAAACTCAGCAAGCAGGTTACGTGCCGCATGCAGCGCGGGCTGCAGGGCTTCGCAAGTATTTAGAACGATTCTAAATAGCTTACACGTGCATGACAATTCCCGCTGGGCCTTTCCCCGTATCGCACGGCGCATATTTTTGCGCCGCGCCGACCGGTCCAGGTCCGCCCCAAAAATGTCCGGAATGCCCCTCCCATCAAGGATTTCCAAGCAATTCACCGGGCTTCTTCACGCGACCTTCGCCTTCGTTCTCCTTCTTTCGACGACGCTTGCCCATGGGCAGGCGGACAAGGCGTTGTATGCTACCGGTGAGAAGCTCTTCAAGGCCAACTGCGCCAGCTG
Source organism: Flavobacteriales bacterium (assembly GCA_031411095.1). GTDB lineage: Bacteria > Bacteroidota > Bacteroidia > Flavobacteriales_F > PHOS-HE28 > PHOS-HE28. Next base: position 125,978 of record JANOAK010000023.1, read on the forward strand.
CCACAAGCCCGATGCGAAGATGACCGGTCCGGCCCTGAAGGGCTCCAAGGAGCGGTGGGCCAAGAGCGGCGGGGACATCTACGCCTGGGTGAAGAACAGCCAGGGCTACATGAAGGAGTCCAACGATGCCTATGCCAAGGCCCTGTTCGCCGAGTACAACGGCAGCGTGATGACGCCCAATGCGGTGTCGGACGCCGACATCGACGCCATTCTGCACTACGCCGACAATTACGTTCCCAAGCAAGCGCCCAAACCGGGTGGTGATGTAGTGGCCAAGCGCGAAATGGGTCATGACACCCAGTGGCAATGGCTCCTGATCGTGGTACTCCTGCTGTTGGTGGTGGTGCTCTCACTCGGCAGCGTGAAGCATCAGCTCAGCAACGCCAGGCGCGAGGCCGAAGGCCTGGCACCCGAGCCCGAGCGCAGTGTGTGGGGCAACATCATGCATTGGGCCGGCAACAACAAGGGCTGGGCCTCGGTGGTCGGTCTGCTGCTGGTGGTCTGGCTCGTGCTGCAAGGCTGGAACTGGGCCTTCAACATCGGGGTGTACGGTGGTCCGGACGTAGCGCACTACAAGCCGGAGCAGCCCATCAATTTCAACCACACGGTGCATGCGGGCAAGCTGGCGATCAATTGCATCTATTGCCACAGCAGCGCCGAGAAGAGCAAGCACGCTGGCATCCCGAGCGCCAACGTGTGCATGAACTGCCACAAGGCTGTTCAGGAAGGCCCGCTGACGGGTAAGACGGAGATCGCCAAGATCTACGCCGCCACTGGCTGGGACCCGGAGGCGGGCAAGTTCACCGGGAAGGAGGAGCCCATCCGCTGGGTGAAAGTGCACAACCTGCCCGACCACGTGGCCTTCAGCCATGCCACGCACGTGGCGGTGGGCAAGATCGAATGCCAGAAGTGCCACGGACCCGTGGATACGCAGATGGATGTGGCCGAGCAGTGGAGCCCGCTGACCATGGGCTGGTGCATCCAGTGCCACAACGACACCGAGGTGTCGCAGATGGCCCAGGGTGCCAAGGGCAACGGCTACTACGATGAGATCCACCGCCGCCTCACCGGGACGCCGATGGGCAACAAGGAGTTGCAGAAATATCTGGAGGACGAGAAGATCACAGTGCAAGAACTGGGCGGCTGGGAATGCGCCAAGTGCCACTATTAAGAACACGCGCGGAACGATGTCGACCACCAAGCGATACTGGCAGGACCTGGGCGAGCTCTCACAAGCGCCCGAGGCTCCCACGAACGAGTTCAATGCACCCTTGCCCCTCATGGAGGCCATGGGCGACAAGGGGCTTACCGGCAGCACCACGGGCCGCCGCGACTTCCTCAAGTTCCTGGGCTTCTCGCTCAGCGCCGCCACCCTGGCCGCCTGCGAGACACCGGTGATCAAGAGCATTCCGTATGTGAACAAACCCGAGGACATCACCCCGGGCGTGGCCAACTGGTATGCCAGCACGTACTATGACGGTGAGGACTTCGCCAGTGTGCTGGTGAAGACCCGCGAGGGACGTCCCATCCACATCAAGGGCAATCCCCGCTTCGGTATCAACCATAACCCATCCAACAAGAAGGGTTCCATCAACGCGCGCATCAACAGCAGCGTGATCACGCTGTACGACAGTGCGCGTGCGCATGGTCCCATGGCGAACGGGGCCGAAGGCTTGACAGCCACCACATGGGCTGCGGCGGATAAGTCCGCAGGCGAGCAGCTCGCGCAACTCGCGGCCGCTGGTCAACGCATCGTGCTGCTCACCAACACGCTGATCAGCCCCAGCGTGAAGCAGGCCATCGCGGGCTTCCAGGCGAAGTTCGGTGCAGGTGTGAGCCATGTGCAGTACGACACCATCAGCCAGAGCGGTGTTACGAACGCGAACCTGAAGAGCTTCGGCAAGCGTGTGTTCCCCAGCTATGACCTCAGCAAGGCCGATGTGCTGGTGAGCGTGGGCGCTGACTTCCTCAGCGGTTGGGGCAGCACCACGGAGAACACCTGGCAGTATGCCACCCGTCGCCGTCCCGAGGACGCCACGGCCGACAAGCCGATGAGCCGCCACTGGCAGTTCGAGGCGCGCATGAGCCTCAGCGGCGCGAACGCCGATCAGCGCGTGGCCGTGAAGCCCAGCCAGATCCCCAGCGCCGTATTGGCCCTGCATGATGCGGTGGCGAAAAAGGTGGGCGGTGCCACCTTGGGAGCGTCCGCTGTTGCGGGGGGCGATGCGATGATCGAGAAGTGCGCGGCCGAGCTCGCCGCCGCGAAGGGCAAGAGCTTGGTGATCTGCGGACACAACGACGAAGGCACGCAGGTGATCGTGAACAGCATCAACATGATGCTGGGCAATTACGGCACCACGATCGACCTGGCGAACCACACGTATTTCAAGCAGGGTGATGACGCTGCGGTGCAGCAACTGGTGAAGGACATGAACGCCGGCACCGTGGGCGCGATCCTGATCGCCGGGGTGAATCCCGTGTACAGCCTGCCCAACGCGGCCGAGTTCGCTGCGGGCCTGAAGAAGGTGAAACTCAGCGTGAGCTTCAGCAGCCATGCCGACGAAACGGCGACCCTGTGCAGCATGCTGCTGCCCGACAGCCACTGGCTCGAGAGCTGGAACGACCACATGCCCAAGCCTGGACATTACGCCACGGCCCAGCCCGCGATCCGTCCGCTGTACGACACGCGCCAATGGCCCGCGTCGCTCTTGAAATGGAGCGGCAACGACAAGCCCTACCACGCGCACATCCAGGAGGTATGGCAGGCTGCCATGAGCAGCCGTTCCCCCGCGCCGATGAACTTCAGCGAGGCATGGAACAACAGCGTGCACAACGGCGGCTTCGCCACGGACGCGGCCATGCCGGAGACGACCACCTTCGCCGGTGACCTTTCCGGTGCAGCGTCCAGTGCGAAGAACAGCACCGCAGGCGCAGGGGCCTGGGAAGTGCAGTTGTACACCAAGGAGAGCATCGGCAGCGGTCTGCATGCGAACAACCCCTGGCTGCAGGAAATGCCCGACCCGCTCACGAAAGTGACCTGGGACAACTATGTATGCATGGCCCCATCCGACCTCTTGACCATGACCGGCAAGAAGGAGGTGAAGGACCTTTCCATCGGCGAACATGAACCTGCGCACGTGGTGAAGGTGACCGTAGGCGGTGTGGAAATGGAACTGCCCGCCGTGCCGGCACCGGGACAGGCCCCCGGATCGGTGAGCATCGCGCTCGGCTATGGCCGCGGGGCCAACGGCGAGCGTGTGGGACGTGCCGCCAACGTGAAGAACGAGGACGGCACCCCGATGGGCCGCAATGCTTACCCCTTCACCAGCGTGGTGAACGGCTCGGTGAGCTACGTGGCGCTGAAGGCGAACGTGGAAGGCACGCCGAAGACCTACGCGCTGGGTCTTACACAGACACAGTTGACCGGCATGGACCGGGACAGCATCATCAAGGAGACCACCTTCGCCGTGTGGGCGAAGCATGAGCCCAGGGAGACCTACAACGAGGTGGAGATGCTCGCGGTGCACGAGGACGTGAACCATGACGACCACATCGACGCGCACGACAAAGTGCCCGCCACGGAGGTGGACCTGTGGAAGGACCATCCGGTGGCCGAAGTGGGCCACCACTGGGGCATGGCGATCGACCTCAACAGCTGCATCGGCTGTGGGGCCTGCATCACCGCGTGCAACAGCGAGAACAATATCGCTGTCGTCGGCAAGGACGAGGTGCGTCGCAGCCGCGACATGCACTGGATGCGCATCGATCGCTACTACAGCAGCGACATGACCCACGCGGTGGGCAAGGCGAAGGACATGGGCAAGATCGATCGCTACCTCGCCATGGAGGAGCCTTCGGCCACGCCCACGGTGTTCTTCATGCCGGTGATGTGCCAGCACTGCAACCACGCTCCCTGCGAAACGGTATGCCCGGTGGCCGCCACCACGCACAGCAACGAAGGCCTCAACATGATGGCCTACAACCGCTGCATCGGCACGCGTTACTGCGCGAACAACTGCCCATACAAGGTGCGCCGCTTCAACTGGTTCAACTACGTCACCGAGAAGTTCGGCGATGTGAACCCGGCGTGGGACGCCATGGGTCGCCTAGTGCTGAACCCGGACGTGGTGGTCCGCAGCCGCGGTGTCATCGAGAAGTGCAGCCTCTGCGTTCAGCAGATCCAGGCCGGCAAGCTCGCCGCGAAGAAGGCCGGTACGCCGGTGAAGGATGGCGCGATCGAGACGGCCTGCAGCGCAGGTTGCCCCACGAACGCCATCACCTTCGGCGACCTCAACGACAAGAACAGCAAGGTGAAGGCCATCGCCGGTAGCGAGCGCGCCTACCACATGCTCGAGGAGATCGGGGTTCAGCCGAACATCAGCTACCTGGCCAAAGTGCGCAACAAGGAGGAAGCTGCCGAACTCGCCGCCGTAACCGAAGAAGCCCACCACTAGGAACATGCATAGCGAATCAGCGCTCCGCGAACCGCTCATCCTGGGGCATCGCACATACCACGACATCACCAACGACCTGGTGGGTCCGATCGAGAACAAGGCCCCCAAGGCCTGGTACGTGTTGATCACCATCGCCGCCATCATCGCCGCGTACGGCGTGGGCTGCATCCTCTACCTCTTCAGCAAGGGCATCGGGGTCTGGGGCTTGAACAAGACCGTGGACTGGGCCTGGGACATCACCAACTTCGTTTGGTGGGTGGGCATCGGTCACGCCGGCACGCTGATCAGCGCGGTGCTGCTGCTGTTCCGCCAGAAGTGGCGCATGGCGGTGAACCGCTCCGCGGAGGCCATGACCATCTTCGCTGTGATCATGGCGGCCACCTTCCCGCTCATCCACATGGGCCGGATCTGGATGGCCTACTGGGTGTTCCCCTTGCCGAACCAGTTCGGTTCGCTGTGGGTGAACTTCAACAGCCCCCTGCTGTGGGACGTGTTCGCGATCAGCACCTACTTCTCGGTCTCCGTGGTGTTCTGGTACATCGGCCTGATCCCCGACTTCGCCACCATCCGCGACAAGGTGGTGAAGCCCTGGCAGAAGAAGTTCTACGGCATCCTCAGCTTCGGCTGGACCGGCAACGCCAAGGCATGGCAGCGTTTCGAGGAGGTGAGCCTGGTGCTCGCGGGCCTCAGTACACCGCTGGTGTTCTCCGTGCACTCGGTGGTATCCATGGACTTCGCCACCTCGGTGGTACCGGGCTGGCACACTACGATCTTCCCGCCCTACTTCGTGAGCGGTGCCGTGTTCAGCGGATTCGCCATGGTGCAGACGCTCCTGTTGGTGATGCGCAAGACGATGAAGCTGGAGGCGTATGTGACGATCAAGCACATCGAGTACATGAACATCATCATCATCGTGACCGGTTCGATCGTGGGCGTGGCCTACATCACGGAGCTGTTCATCAGCTGGTACGGTGGGGTGGAGTATGAGAGCTACGCCTTCATCAACCGCGCGACCGGTCCCTACTGGTGGAGCTACTGGGCGATGATGACCTGCAACGTGATCAGCCCTCAGCTGTTCTGGGTGAAGAGCTGGCGCCGCAACCTCGTGTTCACCTTCTTCATGAGCCTGGTGGTGAACACCGGCATGTGGTTCGAGCGCTTCGTGATCATCGTGACCTCCCTGCACCGCGACTATCTACCGAGCAGCTGGACGATGTTCCACCCCACCTGGGTGGATGCCGGCATCTTCATCGGCACCATCGGCATCTTCTTCACCCTCTACCTGCTCTTCGCACGCTACTTCCCGGTGCTGGCGCTCAACGAGCTCAAGAGCATCCTGAAGGTGAGCGGCGAGAGCTACAAGAACGAACAGGCCAACCACCACCACCACTAAGCGATGGCGGAAAAGATCATATACGCGGTCTACGACGACCCCGAGCAGTTGAAAAGCGCTGCGCGCAAGCTGATCACAGCGGGCGTTACCGTGAAGGACGTGTTCAGTCCCTTCCCGATCCACGGCCTGGACCCGATCATCGGGCTCAAGCGTACGCGGATCGCCATCGCCTCCTTCATGTTCGGTATCGCGGGCACGAGCCTGGCGCTCTTGGGCATGTGGTACATGATGATCCACGACTGGCCGATGAACATCGGTGGCAAACCGAACTGGACGCTCTATCACAACCTGCCGGCCTTCATCCCGGTGACCTTCGAGTTCACGGTGCTCTGTGCCGCGCATGGCATGGCGATCACCTACCTGATCCGCAACAAGACGCTGCCCGGCATGCCGGCCCGTAACCCCGATCCGCGCAGCACCGACGACAAGTTCATCATCGAGCTGCGCACAGCGGACAACCACGACCACAGCGCCGAGGCGATCACGGGCATGTTGCGCGAGACCGCGGTATTTGAGATCAACGAGCGCCAATGCTGAGCCCCATGAAGCACATCATGTTCCCCGCGCTTCTCGGCACCGTGCTCCTCGCTTCCTGTGGCGGGGAGAAGGACAGCCCCGGCATTGAGTACATGCCCGACATGTACCGCAGTCCCTCGGTCGAGGCGTATGTGGACTACGGACAGGATCCGTACTATTTTGACGACGAGACGGTCCTTGCCGAACGCAATACGCAGAGCGCGCGACTGGCACCCGAAGGCACCATCGCCTGGTCCGCCGATACGGCCAAGGCCATGTACAACTTTCCTTATCCGTACGCCAACACGGTGGAGGATTACGAGCGGGCAGGCGTGGAGCTGAAGAGCCCCATTCCCATGACCAAGGAGACCGTGGAGTCGGGCAAGGTGATCTACACGAAGTTCTGCGAGCACTGCCATGGCGCTACGGGACAGGGCGATGGCAAGGTGGTGACCGAGGGCAACTACCCCCAGCCTCCTGCCTACAATGGCAGCCAGTTGGGCACGCTCTCCGAGGGGAAGATGTTCCACTCCCTGGCGTATGGGAAGAACGTGGGGATGGGCAGCCATTCCGGCCAGCTGACCAAGGAAGAGCGCTGGTTGGTGGTGCAGTACGTGAAATACCTGCAGGCGGGTGGCAAGATGCCCGGTGAAGGAGCCGCAGCGGACAGCAGCAAGGTGGCCGCACCGGCCACGGCAACGACGGGAACGGCCAATAAGTGAACAGATAACGAGCAGCAGCGATGAACTTCACTCTCAGCCCCCGGGCCCGCACCCTGAGCATGATGCTCATGGCGCTCGGCCTGATCCTGGCCGCATTCGGCTGGTTCAGCCTGAAGGGACATGAACACACCGCCGGAAGCGCCGGCCAGAACTTCTGGGCAGCGCTCTTCATCAACGGCTTCTTCTTCCTGGGGATCACCCTGGGCGCACTGTTCTTCTATGCCCTGCAGTTCGCCACGGAGAGCAGCTGGAGCGTGCTGGTGCGCCGCGTGTACGAAGGCATCTTCACCGGCTACATGTGGATCGGTGCTGCAGTGGTGGTGATGTGCCTGCTGGCCGGTCAATTCCACCTCAACACCATCTGGCATTGGATGGACGCGCGATTGTATGATCCTGCCGATGCGGCCCATTACGATCCGATCATCGCCGGCAAGCGGGCCTATTTGAACGCGCCGTTCTTCTGGTTCCGCGTGGTGTTGTTCTTGGGCACCTTCCTGTTCGCTGGTAATTGGTTCCGCCAGCAGAGCCTGAAGATGGACCAGCTCACCGGCACGGACCTCCGCACCCAACACCTGCTCACCTATCGCCGCTCGGCGCTCTTCCTGGTGCTCTTCGCCGTGTTCAGCAGCGTGCTCGCGTGGGACTGGCTGATGAGCATCGACACCCACTGGTTCAGCACCCTGTACGGCTGGTATATCTTCGCTGGTATGTGGTGCACCGCCATGGTCACCGGTGTCATTCTTGTGCTATACCTGAAGAGCAAGGGCTACCTGCCGCAGGTGAACAACAGCCACATCCACGACATGGGCAAGTGGGTGTTCGCCACCAGCTTTCTGTGGACCTACCTCTACTTCAGCCAGTTCATGCTGTACTGGTACGCCAACATCCCCGAGGAGGTGATCTACTTCCAGCAGCGGATCGACCATCATCCGGGGCTGATGTGGGGTATGTTCTTCATCAACTTCGCCGTTCCGATGGTGATGTTGATGAGCCGCGATGCCAAGCGCAATCCGCGCTTCCTCATCGGTGTGGGCACGATCATCATCATCGGCCACTGGTTGGACCTGTGCCAGTTGGTGCTTCCCGGCGCCCTCGGCGAGCATTTCCACAGCATCGGATTCCTGGAGGTGGGCCTGTTCGTCTTCTTCCTCGGCCTCTTTGTCAATCGTGTCCTTACCGCGCTCACCAAGGCCCCGCTCACCGTGGTGAACAGCCCGTACCTTGAAGAGAGCGTGCATCACAGCATCTGAACGAACCCACCCATCGCCCCAAGCGTTGATCCATTGAAGCCATGATGACGTTGTTGATCCTCGCGGTGATCGTACTCGGTCTTTTGGCCGTTACGCGGTTGAGCCGTGTCTACGAGCTGACCAGTGCTTTGCGCGGCAAACGCGAGGAGGAGATCACCGAGCGTGACAGTAAGATGAACGCACGCCTGATGTGGGCCTTTCCCTTCGCCTATTTCGGGTTCTTCCTGTGGCTTACCGTGAACTACCAGGAGCACATGCTTCCGGTATCCGCCAGCGAGCATGGTGTGTGGCTGGATGACCTGATGAACTTCAACTGGGTGATCCTGATCATCGTGTTCTTCATTACCAACATCCTGTTGTTCTACTTCTCCGGCAAGTACTACTTCCGCCATGACCGTCGGGCCTATTACTACCCGCACAATAACAAGTGGGAGCTGGCTTGGACCCTGGTGCCCGCCGTGGTGATGATCGGTATCATCATCTATGGATTGAGCGTGTGGAACCGGATCATCACGCCCCCGCCTGCCGGTACGCCAGAAGTGGAGCTTTATGCGCAGCAGTTCAACTGGACGGCCCGTTACCCCGGCAAGGATGGGAAGATGGGTGCCACTGACTTCCGCCTGATCAATGAAAGCAACCCCATGGGCATCGTTACGCCCAAGGCCATCCGAACGCGCCTCGATGAGCTCCTCTCCGAGGCCGTGGCGGAGGAGCGGAAGTTGAAGGAGGAGCATGACATGCTGCCTCCGGCCAAGGTGACGGAGATGGAGGACCACATCAAGCATGTGCGCCGTGTGGCCGGTCGCATCGTTAACCTGCGGACGCTGATGGAGCAGGACATCGCCGAGAAAGGGGAGGCAAGCGCTTACAAGCACGGTGGCGATGACATCATCCTCAAGGAATTCCATCTGCCCTTGCGCCAGAACGTGGATCTGCTGATCCGTAGCAAGGACGTGATCCACAGTGTTTACCTCCCGCACCTGCGCGCCCAGATGAACGCCGTGCCCGGAATGACCACACGGATCCACATGAAGCCCACGATCAGCACCGACAGCATGCGCACGGTGATGAACGATGCGGCCTTCGACTTCATTCTGCTCTGCAACAAGATTTGCGGTGCCAGCCACTACAACATGCAGATGCCGCTGATCGTGGAATCACCAGCGGCCTATAAGACCTGGCTCGAGGCCCAGAAGGGCTTTGAGTCCGTGGATGCCCCGGCCGCACCTGTGCCCGTACCTTCCGCCATCGAGGCCCCAGGGGCCACCACGACCACTACCGCCGAGGTGGTGAGCTCATCGAACGAACCGAAAACGCACTGACATCATGGGTTCTGTTGCCCACGTCCATCCCCCCGCTGAAGGCCACGCCCACGCGGCCCATCATCACCACGAGGAGAGCTTCATCTCGAAGTATGTCTTCTCGCAGGACCATAAGATGATCAGCAAGCAGTTCCTGGTCACCGCCATCATCATGGCCTGGGTCGCGGTCATCATGTCCATCATGTTCCGCCTTCAGCTGGCCTGGCCGGGTGAGAGCTTTGCCTTCACCCACTTCTTCCTGGGCGACAAGTGGGCACCAGGAGGCATCCTGGACCCCAACATGTACCTGGCCCTGGTCACGATCCACGGCACCATCATGGTGTTCTTCGTGCTCACCGGCGGGCTGAGCGGAACCTTCGCCAACCTGTTGATCCCCTTCCAAGTAGGGGCGCGGGACATGGCGAGTGGATTCCTGAACATGTTGAGCTATTGGTTCTTCCTGTTGAGCAGCGTGATCATGATCGCCTCGCTCTTCGTGGAAGGTGGGCCTGCCTCCGGCGGGTGGACGATCTACCCTCCGTTGAGCGCGCTTCCCCAGGCCATGCCGGGCTCAGGCACGGGCATGACCCTCTGGTTGGTGAGCATGGCCATCTTCATCGCAAGCGCGTTGCTGGGCGGCCTGAACTACATCGTGACCGTCCTCAACCTCCGTACGCGTGGGATGAAGATGACCCGCCTGCCGCTCACCATCTGGGCCCTGCTGATCACGGCCGTGCTGGGTGTGCTGTCCTTCCCTGTGCTCCTGAGCGCTGCGCTGTTGCTGTTGCTGGACCGTACGTTGGGCACGAGCTTCTACCTGAGCGAGATCCACGTGGGGGGAGAAGCGCTCGACCACATCGGCGGAAGTCCGATCCTCTTCCAGCACCTGTTCTGGTTCCTCGGCCACCCGGAAGTATACATCGTACTGCTGCCCGCCCTGGGCATCACTTCCGAAGTGATCGCCACCAACGCGCGCAAGCCCATCTTCGGCTATCGTGCGATGATCGGTTCGATCCTGGCGATCGGCTTCCTGAGCTTCATCGTATGGGGCCACCACATGTTCATCACGGGCATGAACCCCTTCCTGGGCAGTGTCTTCGTGTTCACCACCCTGCTCATCGCCATTCCGAGCGCGGTGAAGGTCTTCAACTACCTCACTACCCTCTGGCGCGGCAACCTGGTGCTGAGCCCTGCCATGATGTTCAGCATCGGCCTGGTGGCCACCTTCATCGCCGGTGGTCTCACCGGCATCATCCTCGCCGACAGCGCGCTGGACATCACCATCCATGATACCTACTTCGTGGTAGCGCACTTCCACATCGTGATGGGCATGAGCGCGATCTTCGGCATGTTCGCGGGCATCTATCACTGGTTCCCGCGGATGTATGGGCGCATGATGAACACCAAGCTGGGCTATGCCCACTTCTGGATCACCTTCATCTGTGCGTTCGGGGTGTTCTTCCCCATGCACTACATCGGCCTGGCCGGTGCACCGCGCCGCTACTACAGCTACAGCGAGTTCCCCATGTTCAACGGGGTGGTGGACCTCAACATCGTGGTCACGGTGTTCGCCATGATCGGCGGTCTGGCCCAGATCCTGTTCACGTACAACTTCTTCAACAGCATCTGGCGTGGCCAGAAGAGCGTGCAGAACCCCTGGCGGAGCAACACGCTGGAGTGGACCTCGCCGGTGGAGCACATGCACGGCAACTGGCCCGGCCCCATTCCCGCCGTGCACCGTTGGCCTTACGATTACAGCAAGCCTGGCAAGCCGGAGGACTATGTGCCCCAGACCGTGCCTTTGGAGCCTGGCGAGGAGGAGAGCCACGGCTGACGCGATCCTTTCATCAACTGATCGGAATGTCCGCACTTTTGGTGCGGACATTCCCATTTTCATGCAGATCCGGGCCTTTCTCCTGTTCATCGCCTGCCTTGGGCCAGGGGTGGCGTTGCCGCAGGGCATGATGAAGGACATACGGGCCGCGCTGGATGAAGCGCCGTTGCCCATCGTGAAGTTGGACATGCGTGGATCGTTCATCAGCAACGAACGTGTGCAGTTCGCCGGGATCAAGCTCGGCCTGGAGCATGGTGCACGGTTCCAGTACGGGATCGGATACAGCTTCCTATGGTCGCGCGTGGAGAAGGAGGAGAGCGTGCCTGTGGCCGGTGTGGTGACCACGCGACTCCGGTTCGGATACGTTACGCCGTACGTCGAATACGCCTTCTATCGCAAGGGCCCGTGGGAGTTGCGGTTGCCGGTGCAATTCGGGATCGGGAATGGCAGCGTGGTGTACGATGAAGGGGGCGGACGGATGAAGACGTTGCAGAAGAGCGGTGTGTTCTTGTACGAACCGAGCATCACGGTGCAATACAGGTTCCTGAAGTACTTGGGCCTTGGCGCGGGCTGGGGTTATCGATTGGTGATCCGGAGCGCCCCGCTCGCCGAAGGTCTTACGGCACCGATCTACACCTTTGGGCTGAAGGTGTTCTTCGGGGATCTGTGGAAGGACATCAAGGCTACCGACTGACCTGATCTGGTACCCACGTTACATTTGGCCTACACCCCATGCCTGAGCAGTTCGACGTCCGCAGTGAACAGCGCGCTTCATCCGACAAGGAGATGGAGCAGGTGCTGCGTCCGCGGCGATTCGAGGAGTTCGCCGGGCAGAAGGCCGTAACGGACAACCTGAAGGTCTTCGTGCAGGCCGCCAAGCAACGGGGCGAGGCCTTGGACCACGTGCTGCTCCACGGGCCTCCCGGCCTGGGCAAGACCACTCTGGCGGGGATCATTGCGCAGGAGATGGGGGTGAGCATGCGTATCACCAGCGGTCCTGTGCTGGACAAGCCTGCCGACCTCGCAGGGCTGCTCACCAACCTGCAATCGAACGACCTGCTCTTCATCGACGAGATCCATCGCCTCAGCCCCATTGTGGAGGAGTATCTCTACAGTGCGATGGAGGACTATCGGATCGACCTGGTGATCGATGCAGGTCCCAATGCGCGCACGGTACAGATCACACTGAACCCCTTCACACTGGTGGGTGCCACCACCCGCAGCGGCCTGCTTACAGCCCCCTTGCGCGCGCGATTCGGCATCAACAGCCGGTTGGATTACTATGATGCGGCCACGCTGAAGGGCATCCTGCATCGCTCCGCCGGCCTGATGAAAGTACCCATCGTGGATGATGCGGCGCAGGAGATCGCGCGGCGCAGCCGCGGTACGCCGCGCATCGCCAACGCCTTGTTGCGGCGTGTGCGCGACTTCGCACAGATCCAAAGCGATGGAAGCATCGACATGGCCATCGCGAAACATGCGCTCAAAGCGTTGAACGTCGATGCGCACGGACTCGATGAGATGGACAACCGCATCCTGTTGTGCATCATCGACAAGTTCGCCGGGGGGCCGGTGGGCCTGAACACCGTGGCCACGGCGGTGGGCGAGGAGAGCGGTACCATCGAGGAGGTGTACGAGCCCTTCCTGATCATGGAGGGCTACCTGCAGCGCACTCCGCGGGGTCGGCAGGCCACCGAACGCGCCTATAAGCACCTTGGTAAGGTACCAAGCGTGAAGCCAGGCAGTTTATTCGAGTAGCGGAGGAAAAGTGCAACTTCAACCTTTGTATTTATGAATATTCAGAACAAGGCATGAAAGCGCTGGTCTCAAGATACCCTGTGGGCACCTTCATCGCACTGACATTGGGTTATCAATTGTTGGTGGTCCTGGTAGCGCGGATGTTGATGTCGGGTGGCGGCACATTGCATGACCAACCGACGGCCCACATGGTCTTCCGGTTACGGGTGTTCGGTCCGCTGGTCTTCGCCATGGGTATCACGATATGGCTGGAGGGCAGGGCAGGACTGAGCAAACTGTTCGCCGGATACTTCAACTGGAGAGTACCTCTGAAATGGTATGCACTGGCATTCACCTGGAAGTTCCTGGTGGCGTTGATCGGCATTTCGTTCGTGGCCGCGATCGGGCTTCGCGGATGGCCAGGGCTGGTAACGGACGGGTTCTTCTGGCCGTTGCTCAGGAACATGCCCTTCATCGTGGGCATTGCCTTGGTGGAGGAGACGTCATGGATGAAGTTCGGTGTGACCCGCTTGCAGGAGCGTTATCCTGCCTGGCTCAGTTGCCTCATCGTTGGGCTGTCCTGGGGCTTTTGGTACTTGCCGATGATCTTCCTGGGAGAAGGCGTTCCGGATGGGGTTCCCTGGCCCGTGTTCCTGGTCTCCATGTTCAGTCTTACGGTCCTGTTGAGCTGGGCCTATAACGAAACACACAGTGGGCTGGTCCTCCTGATCATGCAGATCCTGAGCAACTGTGCCTTTTTCATGATGCCCATCCTGCCATCCGGACCGGAGCTTGACCCGACCTACGTTGTGGCCTTCGTATGTACGTTCCTCTTGGTGGCCGGGCTCATTCTTTGGTATGCCGGACCCGAACAGCTCTGCACCACCCGCTCCCGCGCAACATGGAAGGCCGCCAAGGGGATCCGCTCAGTATTGAGCAGCGATCAGGAGGTGTACGGTGTGGAAGTGGTTCGAACGCGGACCCGGAGGCGTCGCGTCCCACGCTGAGCCGGCACCTTTCGCAGGTACTGGTACCATGCACCCAACCATACCCTGAACCCACTCCCCTTGAAAGGACCCCATCACTACAGCGATCTGCAGTGGCCCGGAAGCGATTCATGGGCCCCCGGCCAATGGGGTATCCTCCTCAACAAAGTGTTCAGAAAGTTCCACCTGCCCCTCATGGTGCGCCGCCATTTCGATCACCGGCAGGACATGATGAGCATGGAGCAGGCTGCCAACCTTCAGTTGCTGCTTTCCGGCACGCTGGGCAACGAGGTGCCCGGCGCGGTGGTCGAACTCGGATGCTACACGGGCAGCACCTCGCTTGTCCTGGCCAGGGTGCTGCAGGATCCCGGTGACGCAAGGCCATTCCATGTGTACGACAGTTTCGCCCATGAACTTGGCTCGGAGAAGGGCATACGAACGGTGTTCGTATCCAACTTCGCGAAGTATGGCCTGCCGCAGCCGGTGATCCACGAGGGAGACCTGCGCGCAACGGTGCCTGCTGAACTGCCGGCGGAAATCGCCTTTGCGCACATCGACCTCGGTGTTGGTGGTAGCACGGACATCCACACGAGCATCATCACGCACGCATTGGAGTCGGTATATCCCCGACTATCGCAGAACGGGGTGATGGTCTTCATGGATTACCATATACCAGGTATTACGGTCGAAGGCAACGACTCCAACCCTGGTGTTCGCCTGGCCTGCGACGCCTTCCTGGGCGGAAGGCCCGAACGGATGAGCACGCTCTACGGCGGTCCCTGTTCGCACGGGTACTTCCGCAAGGGCTGAAGGCGGCCACGGGTATCGGCACCCCCGTGTCCTGCGTGGGGACTACATTGCCCGCATGCTCACCCCCCCCGAGAGGTCGGAATTAGTGAAGGCCGAAGCGCATCGCCTCGGTTTTCTGGCCTGCGGCGTTGCAGCGGCGGGCTTTCTGGAGGAGGAGGCACCGCGATTGGAACAGTGGCTTCGCCAGGGGAAACAGGGTGAAATGGGCTACATGGCCAACCACTTCGACCTGCGCCTGGATCCCCGAAAACTGGTACCCGGTGCACGGAGCGTGATCAGCCTGGCCTACAACTACCACACACCCCCACTTCAACTGGATCCCGAAGCCCCGAAGCTGAGCACGTATGCGTATGGCCGCGATTACCACAAGGTGCTGCGCAAGCGGTTGAAGCCGCTGATGTCCTTCATCAGCGGACAATTCGGGGACGTGGAAATGCGGGCCTTCGTGGATAGTGGACCCGTGCTGGAAAAGGCCTGGGCGGCACGGAGCGGTATCGGATGGATGGGGAAGCACACCAACATCATCCGCCAGGGCGAGGGCTCCTTCTTCTTTCTCTGCGAGCTCATCACGGACCTGGAACTGGCGGCTGATGCGCCGGCCACGGACCACTGCGGCAACTGCCGGCGCTGCATCGATGCCTGCCCCACGGATGCGATCACGCCCTATGGTGTTGACGGCAGCAAGTGCATCAGCTACTTCACCATCGAGTTGAAGGACGCCATTCCCGAGGAGATGAAGGGCCGTTTCAAGGATTGGGTCTTCGGCTGCGACATCTGCCAGCAGGTGTGTCCCTGGAACCGTTTCAGCAAGCCGCATACGGAACCCGAGTTCACGCCCAAAGCGGAGCTTATGGGCCTATCAGCGGATGAATGGCACGGCATGACCGAAGTGATGTTCGACCGCTTGTTCGAAGGCAGCGCAGTAAAACGTACCAAGTTCCAGGGGCTGAAGCGCAACCTGCGAGCCCTGCGGACCTCCGGCGGGAGCAGTGATGGACGGCCGCAGCCCGATGCATCGGGCCCGATCCCGGACGACCAGGGAACGGGTTCTTAGGCGCGCATGCTCTTCTGGAACACCTCTACGATGATGTCCTTGTACTGGTGTCCGAAAGTGGCGAGGCACCACGCCTTGAGCAGGAGTTGATCATGCTGTCCCAGCCATGTCCGGGCCTTTACGAGTTCCTTCTTGAACAGGCGGCTGTCGAAGCTCACCTTTTGGAGCACTTGCTTACTCAGCTCCATCATCTTCCTTCCCTGGTCCATCATCACGGTTCGTCTGGTTAGGGTACCCCTGCGGAGTGGGGTTGTTCGAAAAGCGAGGTTGAAGATATGTCGCGATGGGATCATATGCCATTCCCACGACAAGAGTTTTCACCAACCCCGGCAACCTGCGAAAGGTGAACGTTGGCCCGGGGTGGATCCGTATGGCGGCTCACAGGACCATCACACGGGTACGGTCAATCGATGAGGTGGCGTTCGGTCACCTGCATGATCTCATAGTCGTCCGAGCGGTAGATATAGGCGACCAGGGAACAGTGTTCGGCGGAAAGGACGTTCGACGGCAGGGCCAGGCTGTAGCTGCGGGCAATGGTCTGCCCGGCCGATGCGCTTCCCGTAACCACCTGTTCGCCAAAGGGATCGCCCACGGTGGTGCGTAGCACGTGGCGGTGGGTATAGGGGAATCTGTCCGCTGGAGTGAAGCGCGAATCCTTCTGCCAGTCGATCACGGAATCCTCGGTGAGGTAGATGGCCAGTTTGTGATCGCCTGTAACGTTCTGCAGCACTGGCACTTGGATGGTAATGTCATACGTCTGCGCACTGGCATTGTAGATCACGGTGTCGATGACCACTTCGAACTGCGCGGGGGTGCCGATGATCTGCTGCACGGAAGTGCCCCAATTGCCGCGCTGAAGCATGCGGACTCCGTTGAACACCTTTCGGTTGACCATGCCGATGGGCAGGTTGCCTGGGGGGAATTGGGCCTCGAAGGCGTTACCGGCGGGTGTCCGGAATTCGGTGGAGTACGGTGCCGGTGGGGCTGCAATGGGCTCGGCAAAGGTGCTGGTGATGTGCAACGAGGCTACGATGACATCCGTGCAGTGAAAGTCCTGAAGGTCCACTGCGATCTCGGCCGCCTGTGGACAGGCGATGCACAGGAAGCCGGTCATATCCTCAATGAGCACACGTCGGAAACCGTAGCCATTCCCTTCGCATTCCTGGGTAGGCACGAAGTTGTCCGGTTGATCGATCTTGTCGCAGCCGGTGAGGAGGGCTCCAGCGATCAGGGTTATCAGAAGGCTGTTGCGCATGATCAGAAGGTGCTGGTGATGGACAAGGACAATCCGTTGGCTGCGGGAACCACGCGGCACACGCCACCCACGCAGAAGATGCCTGCACGCTGCCGCCCGTAGCTCATGCTGAAGCGACTACCGCCGCGGATGTAGCCGATGGAACCGATGGGGTAGTGGATCTGCTCGGTCGTTACGCTGCCCCCGTAATTGTACTGGTCCATGGCCGCCAGGAACCAATGTGGGCTGAAGGTGAACTCCGCCACGGCCGTGGCCCAGTTGCCTTGGTCCTGCTTGGTGTTCAGGTGTTGCAGCTCGAAGCGAACGCTGTTGCGGTCGCTGAAGTTGTGCATTCCCTCCAGCACGAACATATCCGCGTAGATCATGGGTTTTCCCGGTTTGCCTTGCACCTGGGCGATGTCGTATACGAAGTTGAGGTAGGTGAGCGCCAGCTCCCAGTGGTCGCTCACCTTTTTGCGCAGTTCCAAGTTGAGGTCTTGATAGTAATTGCGCGCCCCCAGGCTGAAGAAGTTGGCGGTGTAGCCGTCGAAACGGACGGTATCATTTGGGATCCTGGTGCTATCGAGGCTCCAGGCCCCGCTCCAGTTCACGGCCAGCTTCATGCCGCGTGCGCCTCCCAGCTTGGTGCCTTTCTTGAACTTGTAGAACACCTCACCCTGGTAGCCCACTTCGCCATTGGCCTGGGTGGCATATGGGTACAGCGTGGCAGGCAGATTGTAGGTGTGTTGCTTGGCCAACGGGGGCTGGAAGTTGATGTTCAGGTCGAACGGTCCCGCACCCCGGCCGCTGCGGAACACCATGTTGTCATACGAGTGTGCACCGGCGCTCACGCCTAGACCCTTGACGCTGTAAGTGGCATTGAGCATCAAGGCTTGTCCGTCCTTGTAGATGTTCTCATTGCTGGTGTTAGGGTCGTTGATCTTATGCGCGTATTCGGTGTAGATGTTCCACTTGGCTGTGGTGTAGTTCACCCGAGCAGCGTAGAGCCCCACATTCTCCGGGAACTCATACAAGGGGTCATCATCGCCTTCGTATTTGCTCACGAAGCTTCCGCCCAAGGTGACCACATGACCTTTCTCGATCCACTTCGGGAAGCACCGTGGCCAAGCCTCAGTGAGGGAGACCTCGCCATCGATGCCGCGGACGATGCCGCTGCCGTTGAAGAAGCCGCCTCTGTTCGGCCCATCAAAACCAAGCCGTTGCCGGCCGATGAAGCCCTTGAGGTAGATCCCGGTGTCGGGTCGGAACTTCACCCGCAGGCCGTCCATGGCGTTGTCCACGCCGAGGTAGCGTTCCTCGTAGCTGCGGAAGGCCAGCCCCTGCCCGAACTGCTCATAGAAGTTGCCCACGGTGACCTCGAGGTCATCTTTCGTGTAGGAGGCGTACCGATAGCCGATGCCGCTGCCTGTATACGGGACGCCGGCCGGGTAACCGAGCAAGGCGGGCTCGTAGCTCTCGAACCGGACACCGGCCTTGAAGTTGCCGGTGGAGTAGTTCAGGTTGCCCCAGGCATTGGATCCCCATTGTTGAGGGGGCTGTAGAGCGCCGATGAGGGTGTCCTCGGTGTAGTACTGGCCATCCATGCTGAAGTTGCCATGGATCTGGCCTCCTTCCTGGGCGCGCAGATGGAATGATCGGCTGGCTCCCAGCGCGATGAACGCGAAGGTGGCGGTACGGAGAATTCGCTTCCACGGGTCGAGCATGTCGGCGAAGATGTGAAAGTCGCGGCACGCGGCGCGCATGGACGATCACCAATATGCGCAGCACTTGGCAGGCTGCGCGGACCAAGGTCCGCGGATCAGAGCAGTTCCTTCAACTTCTTGAAGAGTTCGTTCTCATCGCCGGGCTCGTAGTTGTTGTGCTGCCAAACGATGTTGCCCTTGCCGTCCACCAGGAAGGTATGCGGCACGTTGTTCACGTTCAGGGCACGCTTCAGATCGCCATTGGGGTCCAGCACCACGTCGTAATCCCAGTCCTGCCCGTTCACATACGGAGCTACGCGGTTCATGCTGCGGGCATCATCGATGCTCACCGCGATGAGCTTTACGCCGGTCTGCTTCTGCCAATCGGCATACTTCTCCGCGATGGTGTTGAGTTCGCGCTTGCACGGAGCGCACCAGGTGGCCCAGAAGTTGATGATCATGGGCTTGCCGCCGTTGCTCCACGTGCTGGTGTTCACCTTCTTTCCGTCGAGCGTCTGCACCACCACGGAAGGCAGCTTGCCGCTTTGTGCAATGGCGAACAAGGGCAGGAACAGGAAGAGGGCGAAGGAGGTGCGGAGCAGTTTCATGAAGGTGGTCGGGGATCTCGGTGGGGTTCGGGTGGAGGCGAAGTTCGTGCCAAAGAAAAAGCCGGTGGCTGTATGCGCCACCGGCTTTTTCAAGAGCTCTTGTAAGGCCGCGTTTATTTACTGAGCGTGATCTTGCGGGTGGCGGTGAGGCTACCTGCGGTCACGTTCATGTAGTACACGCCATTGTTCAGTGCACCCATGTCGATGGTGCGCACGCCATTGGTGTTGAAGGTGCTGCTCATCACGCGCTCGCCGAGCACGTTGAACACATCCACCGTGGCGGTGGTGTTCTCGGCGAACTGCAGGTTCACGATGCCATTGGTGGGGTTGGGATAGATGCTGAGGCCGTTGTTCAGGCCGTTCTCCTGCACGCCCACGGTGGCGGGGGTGCCGAAGCCTTTGCTCTCCTCACCGCCGAACTGGCCGCCCTCCTGGAACACCACTGCAGTGCCCCAGGTGTTCTTCAGCTTGTAGTAACCGGTGCCGTAGCTGCAGCAGATACCGTCGCCGTAAGCGTCGTATATCGTGAACGTGTAGCAATCGTTGGGGTTCAGGCTCCAGTTGTAGTTGTACACCGTCGCGTCTGCGTAATCCCCGGCCGGATCCTGAGCAACCACGCTGCCATTGCCGTCGAACAGTTTCCACGTGGTTTCTTCACCGTAGTTGTCGGTCTTCAACTCCAAGGTCACCAGGGCGGCGGGGGCCGTGGGCACCTGTGAGAAGGATTCCGCCTGGATGTTGCCCAAGGGGTTGGCATCCGTACCACCGTTGGGGTTGCTGATCTCCACTTCGTAATCGGCGGTGCCGGTGACGCTGGTGTTATCAAAGCTCACAACGCTGTGCTGGAAGCTGCCGATGCTGCCGGTCCAGTTCTTGGTCTCCACCGTGTTGCCGTTCTCGCGCAGGGTGAGGGTGGCGCTGGTGAGGGCGCTGGAACCTTGGTTGAACACATCCGCAACGGGATGCTCGCCGGGGCAGAGCTCAGAGTTCTCGATCTCCAGGAGGTGCGCATCGATGGCGCCGTTGGCGAAGGCCGCAGGGCAGCCCGTGCGCCAGCTGCTCAGGAACTGCTCCCAAGTGGCGGTGCGCTGGATCTCAACGCCGGTGTTGCTGCCGGGGCAGTGCATGAACAGGGTGGGGTAGGCCGAGATGCCATAGAGTGTGGCCAGGGTGTTGCCCTCGCCATTGGGCCCGATGATGGGGTAGGGCGTACCGGCGGTCCAATCACCTTGTGAACCGGAAGCACCTTCCAACAGGGCCACGGAGCTGGCGGGATCACCATCAACGAAGTAGATGCGGAGGTCGTCGGTGCCTTCCGGTCCGAACTCATGATAGAGCTTCTCCATGATGCCGCTGTTGTGCCAGGCCCAGCAGGGTCCGCACCAATGCGCGCTGACGTCCACCAGCACGGTCTTGCCGGCGGCCAGGTTGTTGCCGATATTGCGGGTGACACCGTTCATGTCCGTGGCGATCCAGCTCGAATTCTGAGCACTGGCCATCACGCTGACACTCAGGGCCGCTCCAAAGAGTAGAGACTTCATGGTCATGTGTAGGGGTTTAGGGTGGGTGTTCGTAGGTTGGTCCGGATCAGGAAACCGCACGGCTTCCCAGAAGGATGGCCGAACTTAATGGAACCGGCCACACGAAAGGCCTACTGATCATTGTCCGGGTTGGAACCCTATCCGAAAGCGTGTTCACCGCGAAGATGAGCAAGGCCTTGCTTCGAGCGGAAGCCCGGCTACATTTGAGCTGCATGTCGGCATTTGCCGGCCCATTACCTGAAAAGAACGAGAATGAAACATGCTACCCTTGCCGTCATTGGCCTCTGTCTTAGCCCGTTAGCCCAGGCACAACTACTGAATGTCAAGACCAGCGGAGGTGAAGTAGTGAACGGTCAGAGCCTGTTGCACATCGGCCAGCCGAGCGATGCCACCTTGGAGTTGGACCTCATTACCAACCTGAACGGTGCTGACGCCAAGACCGTGGACATGGTGCGGTATGAGCTGAATGATTGCGCCGGCACACAGAATTATTTCTGCTGGGGCGAGTGCTGGCTCCCGGCCAATGCGGGCGTTAACCCCTCGTGGGATGCGATCTCGCCCGTGCTCATGGCCCCTGGGGTGGATAACACAGGTTTTCACGCCTACTGGAAGCCGATGACCACTGTATCCACCTGCTGTTTCCGCTTCGTGTGGTTCGACTCGACCAATGTGAACGACAGTGTTCATGTGGACATCTGTTTCAGCACCGAGCCTGATGCAGGTGTGGCTGAACTGATCACGGGCGTAAGCCGCTTCGAGGTCTCGCCTAATCCGGTGTCCGGCGGGATGATGCAATTCGCCTTCGACCTTACGGAACAGGTGAAGGACCTCCAATTGGTGTTCACCAATGCTCTGGGCCAGCGCGGGCTGGTCGTTCCTGTGGCGGCGCAGACCGCACGCGTTTCCGTCGACAGTGAACTGTTGCGTTCCGGCGTGTGGTACGCTACGTTGGAAAGCGCCGGAAGGCGCATGGCCACGCGCCGGCTGGTGGTGGCCGGTCACTGACCATATTCCGCGATCAACTGAAGGGCCAGCCTGGGAACACCCAGGCTGGCCTTTTCCTTCCAATGCGTAAGCCGGGGCGTGCGCACCACCACGTCGTTCGGGTCAACCAGATGCAATGCGCATTGGCCGGATGCAGCATGCACCAGGCCTGCCGCAGGATACACCTGTAAGGAGGATCCCACCACCACCAGCACGTCCGCCTTGGCCACGATCGCGGCAGCTTCATCCAACAGGGGTACCTCCTCGCCGAACCAAACGATGTGCGGACGGAGTTGGGATCCCAGTGCACAGAGGTCGCCCAAGGAAAGGTGCGGACCGTTGATGGGCGTGACGAGCCGTGGATCGCGAGTGCTGCGGGCCTTGCGGATCTCGCCGTGCAGGTGGAGCACACGCGTGCTGCCGGCGCGTTCGTGCAGGTCGTCGATGTTCTGGGTCACCACCTCCACATGGAAATGGCGCTCGAGCTCCGCGATGGTCCGGTGGGCCGCATTGGGTTCGGCCCGCAGCACCTGCTCCCTGCGCAGGTTGTAAAAATGCAGCACCAGCGCTGGGTCGCGGGCGAAGGCCTCGGGGGTGGCCACGTCCTCGATGCGGTATTCCTCCCACAGCCCATCGCTGTCACGGAAGGTGCGCAGGCCGCTTTCGGCGCTGATGCCGGCCCCGGTGAAGAAGACAATGTTCATGCGGAAGGTACGTGCTGCGTCCGAAGCTAACGGCCTGTGGAGGTTCTCCGGATCCATGGGCGCGCCAGGTCCCCGACCAGGGGGTATCGAAGGGAGATGGGACGTTCGGTGTGCAATTGGTGTAAAGAAGCACGCGTGCGCGAAGCGCATCTCACTTATTTTGCGGCCCCTTTCAAACGGGCACCCCGTGGAGCCCAGCCACAAACCATTCGCCATCGACGAGACTCTACGCCCCCTCTTTTTTGAACTGGAACTGACAGAGGGTCAGGAATGATCGACACTTTACGCGGAGAGCTCGCGGAGAAGTCACCGGGTCACGCCGTGGTGGATTGCCATGGCGTGGGATACCTCGTGCACATCACGGCGAACACCCATGGCGACCTGCCGGAGCGCGGGCCATGCCGCCTGTACATCCATTATTCGGTGAGCGTGGATGTGCGCAGCGGCCAGAGCGAACACAAGCTGTATGGCTTCCAGAACACCGAGGAGCGGCATTTGTTCCGCCAGCTCATCAGCGTGCAGGGCGTGAGCTCCACCATCGGCATGGCCATCCTGGGCGCACGCCGGGCGGACGACCTGCGCGTGGCCATCCTCAATGGCGATGAGAGCACGCTGAAGAGCGTGAAGGGCATCGGCCCCAAGCTGGCCCAACGCATCGTTACCGAACTGCGCAGCAAGCTTGCGGGTGAACCGATGGAGCATGTGTTGGCCGCGGCAGGTGCGGGTGGAGGCAATACGCTCCGGGCCGAGGCGTTATCGGCACTGGTCTCTCTGGGGCTTGACCGTGCCAAGGCCGAGCGCTCGTTGCAACGGGTGCTCTCCGAAAAAGGCGATGACACCCCCCCGCTGGAAGAATTGATCCGCCTTTCGCTGAAGAACCTCTGACGACCGTAGCTCCGTGACCTTTTCCACCCGCCCGAATGTTCTGCCGCGCCTGTTCGGGGCGCTGGCGGCCATGCTCCTCCTGGGCGCGAGGCTGCTTGCCATCGGCCCCTTGGACGTGGTGCAACAGGTGGACAGTCCCGAGATCCAGTTGCATTACCCGATCATCGATCCCCCGGCGCCAGGGGATAACAACACGGGTACGATCGACCTGGGCACCCCGGGCAACGTAACGAACGATGTGGTCTACGACCCGGCCACGGGGCAGTACATCCTGCAGAGCAACATGGGCGAGAACATCCAGTATCGCCCACCGATGAGCATGTCGCTGGATGAGTACCTGAACTACGACATGCAGAAGTCGATGAAGACCTACTGGCTGGACAAGAACAAGTCGGAAACGCAGCGCGATGCCGACAAACCCTGGCAGAAGTCGATCAACGTACGCAGCGAGGCCTTCTGCAGGATCTTCCGCGGGTGCAACATCGACATCCGTCCACAGGGCAGCGCCGAGGTCACCTTCGGCCTCAACGTGAGCAAGACGGAGAACCCGCGGATCCCGGTGGAGCAACGGAAGATCACCACCTTCAACTTCGACCAGCGGATCCAGTTGAACCTGGTGGGCAACATCGGCGAAGCGCTGAAGATCAACACGGCGTACAACACCGAGGCCACCTTCGACTTCGAGAACCAGGTGAAGTTGAACTATGTGGGTGACGAGGACCAGATCGTGCAGAAGCTGGAGGCAGGTAACGTGAGCCTGCCCTTGAGCGGATCCCTGATACAAGGTAGCCAGAGCCTCTTCGGGCTGAAGACCGAACTGCGTTTCGGGCGCCTCACGGCCACGGCGGTGTTCAGCCAGGAGAAGGGGCAGCGACGCAACGTATCGGTGGCCGGCGGCGCGCAGACCACCAACTTCGACATCAAGGCGGATGAGTACGAGGCGAACAAGTACTACTTCCTGAGCCACTTCTTCCGGGACAATTACGAGAACGCGTTACGCTCATTGCCCGTGGTGAACAGCGGCATCAACATCACCCGCATCGAGGTGTGGGTGACCAACACGCGCTTCGACTTTGAGCAGAACCGCAACGCCGTGGGCTTCACGGACCTGGGCGAGGATGCCAGTGCCGCGGCCGTTGCCGCAGGCCATTTCAGCGCGGACGGTCCGGCCATCACGGACAACACCTCGGTGCCCGACGGTGAGGTGCCGAACAACGCGGCGAACGGCCTGTACGGTCTGGTGGGCGACATCAACGGACCGGTGGCGAACTTCACCAATGCCACGGCGTGGCTGCAGGGCCAGGGCTTCGTGGCCTCGCGGCATTACGAGAAGTTGGAGAGCGCGCGATTGCTGATGCCGAGCGAATACTCGGTGAATCTGCGACTGGGATTCATCGGCCTCAACCAGAACCTCAACAACGACGAGGTGTTGATGGTGGCCTATCAGTACACGCTCGACGGCCGTACGTACCAGGTGGGCCAGTTCAGCCAGGACGTGCCGGCGCCCAAGGCCCTGGTGTTGCGCCTGCTGAAGACCACCATCACCAACCCCCGGTTACCGCTGTGGGACCTGATGATGAAGAACGTGTATTCGCTGGGCGCCTTCCAGGTGAACCGCGAGGACTTCCGTCTGGACCTGTTGTACAACAACCCGGCGACCGGGGTGGACATCAACTACATCCCCCGTCCACCGTTGGATCAGATCCCCGTGCTACAGACCCTGGCGCTCGACCGCTTGGATCCGCAGGGGGCGCCCAACCCGGACGGTTGGTTCGACTTCGTGGATGGAGCGGCCACGGCGGGCGGTACCATCAACACGCAGAACGGACGCGTCTTCTTCCCGGTGCTGGAACCCTTCGGCAGTTACCTCGACCGCAAGTTGTTGCTTGATCCGTCGAACACCGACGTCATCCGCCGGAACATTGTCTTCCAGGCGTTGTATGACAGCACGAAGACCGCCGCCCAGAACCAGCCTGAACTGAACAGGTTCCACCTCAAGGGCAGTTACAAGAGCGCGAGCAGCGACGTGATCAGCCTCAACTCCGTGAACATCCCGCAAGGCTCCGTGAGCGTGACGGCCGGCGGAGTGCGCCTGATCGAGAACCAGGACTACACCGTTGACTACAACCTGGGCCGGGTGAAGATCCTGAACCAGGGCATCCTCGAGAGCGGCACGGCGATCAACATCTCCCTGGAGAGCAATTCACTCTTCAGCATACAGACGCGTACGCTGGCGGGAGCTCGACTGGATTACAAGGTGAGCAAGGAGCTTACGCTGGGGGGTACGGTGATGAACCTGTACGAGCGTCCGCTCACGCAGAAGGTGAACGCCGGCGATGAGCCCATCAGCAACACCATTGTGGGGTTGGACGCGAACTGGAAAACGGAGAGCAACTTCATCACGCGCATGGTGGACCAGTTGCCGCTCTTCGCCACCAAGGAAGTGAGCCAGGTGACGGCGAGTGCAGAGGGCGCCTACCTGATCCCCGGCCACAGCCGCGCGATCGGCAATGCGGGCACCAGTTACATCGACGATTTCGAAGGCAGCGTGAGCGTGATCGACATGCGGCAGCAATCGCAGTGGTTCCATTCGGCCACGCCGCAAGGCCAGCCCGACCTGTGGCCTGAGGGCGATCTCTTCA
>JANOAK010000024.1:0-72386 GCA_031411095.1 Flavobacteriales bacterium
CGCCTGGATCATCGCCCGCAGGTTCACCGCACTGGTCGCGCGGCTCACATCGTGGCGGATCACGCCCCAGCCATCGGCGCGCATGTCGCCTTCCAAGGTGGTCAGTTGCGAGGCTACGGACGAAGTGAAGGTGTTGTCCACCACCAACACCATCTTGCCCCGATACTCCGTGGGAGCCACGTTGATACCTGACGCGATATAGCCCGTACCCGTGCCTGAGCTCTGCGTGCGAACGATCCTGTACTCATAGTAGGTGCCCACCGTCACCGCATTATCCACCAGTTGTGTAGTGGAGGACGAGGCCGTTCCGATGCTTGTCCATGCGGACTCGGATCGTGTCTTACGGTAGATGGTATAACCCGTCGCCGTCGCGAACGGCACCCAGTTGAGGGTGATGCTCGGCGGTGCAGCCTGGATGGTGGCGGAAAGTTGAACGGCTTCCTTTTGGGAGGCGGTCTGCGCGTCAAGGCCTAACGCGCAGGCAAGGCCGATCAGGAGGAGGTAGGTACGGAGGAGCATGATCCGAGCGGGTTAGAATGAACGACCATGGACGATCGAACCCAGCGGCAGAGCTGTTCCACTGATCCCTTTCGGGCCCTGATGGATGGTTCGGATGTTGATGTCTGCCTACTGCAACATTACGCCGATGGGTTTCCGAACTCTGCGGAATTTGGATGAGCCGGCCCTTATGCCCGACGAAGGAGATCAACGATCAGAGTCGCTGCAAACGCCCGTAGGCCAAGGCTTTGCCGTCGAATGATCGCAAGAGCACGATGTAGGCTCCAATAGGCAGGACAGAAATGTCAATAGCCTTCGAGATCGGGCCTTTTTGCAGCGATCGAGCGGTCAGGTCCAACACGTCCACCCAATATGCCTCCGAGGGTGCTCCAAGAATGTGGACGATGCCATTCGTTGGGTTCGGGGCAAATCGCACTGTAGGCAGAGCCGACAATTCATCCATCCCGATCAGATCGCATACGTCCCCCACCCCATCACTGTCCACATCGGACTGGTCCGCATTGGCCAGCCATGGGCAGTTGTCGCAGAGGTCCCCATGTCCGTCCAGGTCGAAGTCGGCCTGCGGCGTGTTCGGGAACGTGGGGCAGTTGTCGTCGCAGTCGAACACCGCATCCTGATCCGTGTCCGCATTCGGCAGCACGCCGGTATTGCCGCCAGCGCAGATGCCGCAATCGTCCACGAAGGCACTGCCCCCAGCATCGCCGTTGCAATCGAAGAGTTGACCCACACAGCCGCAACCCAGGGTGTACAGGTCATTCCCCGTATCCGGATTGTTGTCGTTGCACGGCGTTCCGGGCAATGCCTGCCCACCGGCCACGCCCTGGCAGTCGATGATCTGCCCCAGGCAAATGCAGTTCGCCGACCACTCATCGTTCCCGGTGGCCGTGTCCCCGTCATCGCATGATGCTCCCGGCAATCCTGCCCCACCGGGCACGCCCGCACAATCGATGAGCAGACCTGCACATGAACAATCGACCTGCCAGGCATCCGCCCCTGTTGAAGCATTCGCATCATCGCACGGAGCGCTTGGCACTGCTGGTCCACCGACCACGCCCAGGCAGTCGATCAGTATTCCGGCGCAATTGCAATCGGGCGCCCAGGTGTCATCGGCCGTACCCGCATTTCCGTCATTGCATGGCGTTCCTGGCAGTTGTGTGCCCCCGGGCAGCCCTGCGCAGTCGATGAGCAGACCTGCACAGGTGCAGTTCCCATCCCACACATCATTTCCCGTGGTCGCATCACCGTCGTCGCATGTGGATCCCGGTAGTGCGGTGCCACCCGGCAAGCCCTGGCAGTCGATCAATAGGCCCGCGCAGGTGCAGTTCGCGGCCCACACATCATTGCCCGTGGTGGCATTGGCATCGTCGCATGCATTCCCTGGCAATGCCGTGCCTCCGGGGGTGCCTTCACAATCGATGAACAGGCCGACGCAAGTGCAATCGGCCGCCCAGGCATCATTTCCCGTGGAAGCGTTCCCATCCTCGCAGGAGGTCCCCGCAAGGGCCGGACCGCCGATCACGCCTTCACAATCGATCAGCAGGCCTGCACAAACACAATCCGCACCCCACACATCATTGCCGGTGCCGGCATCGTTGTCGTCACAACTCGTTCCCGCCAAGGCCGGTCCACCCGGCACACCCAGGCAATCGATGAGCTCGCCGATGCAGGCACAAGTATTATCCCATGTATCGTTCGCAGTGCCGGCATCGCCATCGTCACAAGCGGTGCCTGGAAGGGCTGGGCCATTGGACTGTCCCTGGCAGTCGACGGGTTCACCGATGCAGGAGCAATCGGCCGCGTAGGTGTCGTTCGCGGTCAGCACATTGTTGTCATTGCACGACGACCCTGGCAATTGCGGACCACCCGGCACACCGACGCAATCGATCAACTGACCTGCGCAGATGCAATCGGCACCGTAGACGTCATTCCCCGTGGTGGCATCCGCGTCATCGCATGCAGCTCCTGGCATTGCAGCGCCGCCGGGGACACCCAAACAGTCGTATGGCTGGCCGAGGCAGGAACAATCGGCCTGCACTACATCGTTGCCCGTGCCGGCATCACCATCATCACAGGCCGAACCCTGTTGTCCCGGAACAAAGGGGCAGTTGTCGCCGCCGTCGCATACACCATCCCCGTCGCTGTCGCCGGTGATGATCCCAACGCATTGGCAATTGACATCGAGTGAATCGTTCACGGTGCATGGTTCACCATCGTTACAGGGCGAACCCACGGACCCGGTGGCGAACGGGCATGGATCGATGGTGTCGCACAGGCCATCGCCATCGGCATCGGGCCCGAAGATCCCGCTGCATTGACAGGTCGCGTTCAACGCATCATTGATGGTGCAGATGTCACCATCGTCGCAGGGAGTTCCCACTACACCGGGTACAGCGGGACAGTCGTCAAGTGCATCGCAGACACCATCACCATCTCCATCTCCCGTTGGCGTTCCCGCACACTGGCAATTGATGTCGAGCACATCGTTGATGGTGCAGCCCTGGCCATCGTCACACGCCGCTCCGATCTGTCCGGCAGTGGTGGGGCAGTTGTCCAACGCATTGCAGATGCCGTCACCATCGCTGTCCGTTCCAGGGAGGCTGATGCATTGGCAGGCCGGATTCCAATTATCGCCGGTGCTGCACGGATCACCATCGTTGCAATCGGTACCGGGAAGCGCGGATCCACCGGGAACACCGAGGCAATCGACCGGTTGGCCGATGCAAGCGCAAGAGGCATTCCACGTATCGTTGGCCGTGCTGGCGTTGCCGTCATTGCATGCCGTACCCGGCAAAGCACTTCCACCGGCGATGCCGAGGCAGTCCACTTGCTGGCCGATGCATACGCAGGACGGACTCCACGTATCGTTGCCGGTGGCCGCATTCCCATCGTTGCAGGGGGTCCCCGGCAGTGCACTTCCGCCCACATTGCCGAGGCAATCGGGCGCACTTCCGCTAAGCGTCACCTGACCGATGACCCCGAGGCTGAGGTTGTAATACGAGCCGCTCGGTGTCACCTCGAGCTTCAACGCACGCACCATGTAGCGTATGGTACCGGTCTGTCCGCTAACGTCATCCTGGAAGGAAAGCCCTGTTACCGCATTCGTGGTACGGCGCTGCCACGATTGTGTGCCATTATCATAGCGGTAGACATGGTAGCCGAGCACGGGATCCGTGCTGGCCCCCCAGGCCACGTTCACGGTGGTACTGTTCACCTGCGTGCAACTGATGCCTGCAGGTGGTCGGATGATGGACATCCGGAGCGTGGGATCGCCCAGGAGGGCGATATGCACCCGGGCAGGGCTGGCACCCGCGGGGTCATAATGCGCCGTGTTGTTCATCGTCATCCATGCGCCGAAGCCGATGTTCTCGCCCAGCCCCATGTGGTGAAGCACCCAGTTGGGTCGTCCGGCCCAGGCCGTTGTGAGGATCCGTCCGGTGGCGAGCGAAGCGCGCATGAAGTCATCGGGACGGTCGAAGTCGCCGAAGTAGCTGCCGATGAGCATGCTGAACACGCCCTGCAGGTTGCTCA
Source organism: Flavobacteriales bacterium (assembly GCA_031411095.1). Lineage (GTDB taxonomy): Bacteria > Bacteroidota > Bacteroidia > Flavobacteriales_F > PHOS-HE28 > PHOS-HE28. Next base: position 4,048 of record JANOAK010000024.1, read on the forward strand.
CGGCGAACTGCGCGGTGGTCCCAATGCCGTTGCAGTTGTCCCACCACCCTCCGCCACAGCCATAGCTCCACATGTAACTGCCGGCGCTCATGGAGGTGAAGTAGTCCACATCGGAAATGTTCGAGCTGCCGACCAGTGGCGAGAAGCCCCGGTATCCGTTCTGTGCGAAGGCATCCGACATGCCTTGGAAGTTGTCATCCACGAGGCCCCTGGCCTGGGCGGTATAGTTCTTCACCTTCCAGTCATGCAACTTGTTGAAGTAGTTCACCAACAAGGCCAGCTCGCTCTGGCCCATGGCGGGCATGTTCGCGAAATCGATGCGGCCCACCTGCAGTTCCACCGCGCCGGGGATGGTGGACTGGTCGAACTTGTTGTCGCCGGGCTGGTTGTGGTTCCGACTGTCCTGGCTCTGGCTGGAGCTCACCGAGTTGTCGGTCCAGGTGCCGTTCATTTCCGCGTAGTACGTATCCGCCGGCCAGGCGCCCACATGATCGCCGTGCCCATCGGGCGCAAGCTGACCCGAATACGGCACCACCACATGACCCACAATGAACACCGCCTTCACATTCGTCGGGTCGGCATTGTAGTCCGCTTGGATGATGCTCCGCACGGCTTGTGGTGGACCTGTGCGGGGTGCATCGTGCTGGATCACGGTCCAACCATCCGCTTCGAGGTCGGTCCTCAACAACGCGATCTGTGGGACCAGCGATGCGCTCAGCGTATTGTCCACGAGCAGGATAAGCTTGCCCCGGCTTTCGGTCATGGGCACCTCAATGCCCGAATTGATGTAACAGTATCCGGTGCCCAGGTTCAGCGTGGAGCGGAGGATCCTGTATTCATAGTTGACGCCGACCGATACATTATTGTCCGTCCACGTCAAGGCTGTGGCCGGTAGTGTGGCCACGGGATTGCCCCAACTGGTGCCCCCTTTGAGCTTCCGCCAGATCTGGTACCCCGAGACGTTCGTCCACCCGGGCCAGTTGAAGGAGATCTGTGGCGGGTTGGCCTGCACCGTGGCGGTCGCCAGGACGCTCCGATCGTAGCTCTGCCCCCACGCGCCCAGGTGACCAAGCACACCAAAGGCCAGGAGCACATACCATCGGATAAGGAACGGACGTTCGGGCAGCATTGTGGAAAGGGGTGCCCAAGTTAGTAGGTACAAGCCATCCCTGAACAGCGTCTGAACCGCCGTCGAGGCTATTGGCAACCATCTGCATTTCAATAGCTTGAATACCTATGGCTGATCGACCGTCCAGCAGTATAGCAACCGGCCCGCGTTCGTAACTTCAAGCACCAAAACGCTATGAACTTTCGGACCTTCGCTTCCGTTGAAGACACCTTCCCCCGCCCTCGGAACGGGCGGGTGCCTTGTTTCCGCAATCAGTAGACCCGAACCAGCGTGAACGCTGACCGTCGTATGGATAACCGCTCTCCCGCAAATGTCCTTGCCTTCTTCGACCAGAACATCCCGGCCCGCCCGGAAGCCGTGGCGCTGCAACAGGGTGATCTGACATGGAGCTATCATGACCTTTCCCTGCGTCACGCGCGTGTCGCACAGAAGCTGGCCGAGGCGGATGCCGGTCCGGGCCGCACAGTAGGACTTTGCCTGGGACGATCGCCCGAACTGGTCCTCAGCGTACTGGGCATCCTGCGCACCGGTGCGGCCTATGTGCCCATCGACCCCACCTACCCTGCTGAACGCATCGCCATGATGTTGGAGGATGCACAGCCTCCTGTGATCGTCACTGAACGGGCGCACCAGCATCTGTTCAGCGGTTCCGTCGCGCAGGTGATCCTGATCGAGGACATCGATCTGGAGAACGGACCGGTGTTCGATGGCCCTTGCCCTGCTACACGGGAGGATCTGTGCTACGTCCTCTTCACCAGTGGCAGCACCGGCCGGCCGAAAGGCGTGGCCATGCACCATGCGCCATTGATCAACCTGATCCAGTGGCAGCTGCGCACATCGGTGTTGAAGGAAGACGACCACACATTGCAATTCGCGCCGATCAGCTTCGATGTCAGTTTCCAGGAGCTCTTCACCACGTTCGCACAGGGCGGCACCTTGGTATTGATCACGGATGAGGACCGGCTGAACAGCACGCAACTGCTCCGGAAGATCATCGACCAGAGGATCAACCGCATCATCGTGCCCTTCGTTGCGCTGCAATACCTCGCGGAAGCCGTCGAACGCACGGGTGAGGTGCCATCTTCACTGAGGGAAGTATTCACCAGCGGAGAGCAACTGAAGATCACCCCGGCCATCGCAAACCTGTTCAGCCATCTTCCGGGCTGCCGCTTCTGCAATCAGTACGGACCTACCGAAGGGCACGTGGTGAGCGAATTGGAATTGAAAGGCGATCCTTCAGGCTGGCCCGCGCTGCCCAACATCGGCACCGCCATCGACAACGTGAAGTTGCTTGTGCTGGATGAGCGGATGAACCCTGTGAAGCAGGGCGAAGAGGGTGAGTTGTACCTGGGCGGTGCCTGCGTGGCGAAAGGCTACATCGGTCGCGATGACCTCACGGCGGAGCGGTTCCTCGCGGATCCCTTCGATCGTACTATCACGCCGAGCGGGGCAGAGGCGCGCCTTTACAGGACCGGTGATCGCGCTGTTCAGCTGGCGAATGGCGAGGTCGACTACAAAGGCCGCATCGATGGCCAGGTGAAAGTGCGTGGCTATCGCATCGAGCTCGGCGAAGTGGAAGTGGCGTTGGAGAAGCATCCTTCGATCGAACAGGCCGTTGCCAACGTGCGTGAGGATCGACCGGGCCTGAAGCGATTGATCGGCTACTATGTGGCGAAGCAGGAGGTCAGTGTGAACGACCTCCGCAAGCACCTCGCTTCCCTCCTCCCCGACTACATGGTGCCCTCCGCATTCGTAGCGGTGAAGGAGCTTCCACGCACCCCCAGCGGCAAGATCGATCGCAAGGGGTTGCCCGCACCCGATGTGAAGCGCCCCGACCTGGACGTCGCCTTTGCCGCGCCGCAGAGCCTTGTGCAGCGAACGCTCGCCACCCTGTGGGCCGATCTGCTCGCCATCGACCGCGTGGGCATCGACGACAACTTCTTCGACCTCGGCGGCAACTCGCTGCTGAGCATCCAATGCGTCGCGCAACTCGAAGGCCATGGCCTGAAGCTGCCGATCGTGAAGCTCTACCAACATCCGACAATCAAGGCATGCGCGGCCTTCCTGGAAGGATCATCCAGTGCGCGCACACCGGCGGAGATGGCCGCCGCGCGCCGGACCGTGAACAACGGGGAGCAGAGACCCGATGTGGCCATCATCGGCATGAGCGGTCGCTTCCCCGGCGCCACCAACGTGGAAGAGCTCTGGAGGAACCTGCTGGAGAAGAAGAACAGCATTTCGCGCTGGAACAAGGACGAGCTCGACCCGAGCATTCCCGAAACGCTGCGGAACGATCCCGACTATGTGGCCGCACGTGGTGTGATCACCGATGCCGACAAGTTCGATGCGGCGTTCTTCGGCGTGAACCCACGCGTGGCCGCGTTGATGGATCCCCAACAACGCGTATTCCTCGAAACGGCCTGGGGCGCGCTGGAGGACGCCGCATACGACCCCGCCCAGTTCCAGGGCTTGATCGGCGTGTACGCCGGTATGGGCAACAACACCTACTTCACGCGCAACGTCATCGGTCACCCCGAACTGATCGAGCAGGTCGGTGATTTCGCCGTGATGACCGCCAACGAGAAGGACTACATCGCGACGCGTCTCGCCTTCGAGTTCGATCTGCGTGGTCCTGCGCTCAGCATCCACACGGCGTGCAGCACTTCGCTGGTGGCCATCGCACAGGCCTTCAAGGCACTGCGCGACGGTGAATGCGACATGGCGCTGGCCGGTGGGATCGCCCTCACCGTGCCGTTCAACAGCGGCATCGTGTACAACGACGGTGGCATGTACAGCCCCGACGGCAGCACGCGCACCTTCGATGCACAAGGCAAGGGCACGTCCTTCAGCGATGGTGTGGGCATCGTTGTGCTGAAACGACTGGACGATGCGGTACGCGACAACGACCACATCTACGCCACGATCAAGGGCGCTGCGCTGAACAACGATGGCAGCGACAAGGCCAGCTTCACCGCACCCAGCGTACGCGGCCAGGCCGAAGTGATCGCCATGGCGCAGGCCGATGCCGGGATCACGCCTGATCAGGTCACGTATGTGGAAGCGCACGGAACCGCCACGCCGCTCGGTGATCCGATCGAAGTGGAAGCACTGACGCTGGCGTTCAAGGGATCGGACGATCAGACGATCGGACGATCGGAAAAAGGGAATGCGAAGCATTGCGCCATCGGTTCGATCAAGAGCAACATCGGACACCTGACCGCTGCTGCAGGCGCCGCGGGTGTCATCAAGACAGCGCTCGCACTGAAGGAGGAGAAGATCCCCGCCAGCATCGGCTTTGAAACGCCTAATCCCGCGATCGACCTCGCCAACTCACCTTTCCGTGTAGCGCAGGACCATATCGCATGGCCTCGCACGGGCACGCCACGCATCGCGGGCGTGTCGTCGTTCGGCGTAGGTGGAACGAACGCGCACGTTATCCTCGCGGAGCCACCGGTGGCCGCTCCATCGAGCACATCACGCGGCAGGCAACTGTTCCTGCTCAGCGCGAAAAGCAAGGCTTCGCTCGATGCGATGACGGAGAACCTGCGCGCCTGGCTCTTTCTCGACGCTGCTCGAAGTGACAATTCGTTGACCTCGCTCGCCGATGCCGCCTTCACGCTGCAAGTGGGCCGTCGACACTTCAAGCATCGCCGGTTGATCGTGGGTGGAGGTCACGGTGAATTGATCGATGCGATCAGCACCAAGGATACCAACCTCATCAGTACCCGTGAACTGCATGAGACCGCGCCCGGTGTCGTGTTCATGTTCCCCGGACAGGGCTCGCAGTACGTGAACATGGGCCGTGACATCCATGCCAGTGAGCCCGTCTTCCAGCAACACTTCGACCGATGCTGCGCGCTCTTCAGCCAGGAGCTCGGCACCGATCTACAAGCCATCATCTTCCCGAAGGCCGGTGAGGAGGAGAAGGCGGCCCAGCAGCTGAAACAGACGATATATACGCAGGCATCCTTGTTCACCATGCATTACAGCCTCGCGAAGCTGTGGATGCACTGGGGCATCACGCCGGACGCGATGGTGGGACACAGCATAGGTGAGTTCGCCGCGGCCTGTCTCGCCGGGGTGTTCTCATTGGAGGATGCGGTGAAGCTCGTCGCCCACCGCGGCCGGATGATGCAGGAACTGCCCGGTGGGAGCATGCTCAGCGTGCGCGCAGCGGAAGCCGACATCGCCAAGCTCCTTCCCGCGGGTTGCAGCATCGCCGCCAACAACGGTCCGCAACTCTGTGTGGTCAGCGGCCCGCACGAGGCCATCGCCCAATTCAGCCAGGAACTGGAGAACGACGGCATCACGTGCAAGCTGCTTGTGACCAGCCACGCCTTCCACAGCCCCATGATGGATGCCATCAGGGCGCCGTACAAGAAGGTGGTGGAAAGCGTGAAATTGAACGCGCCACGTATTCCGATCGTGAGCACGGTAACGGCCGAATGGCTGAAGGACGAGGAAGCCACCTCCCCGACCTACTGGAGCGACCACCTGCGCGCCACCGTGCGCTTCGCGCAAGCCGTGAAGTTCGCTTGGAGCGATGCGGATCGCGTGATGCTCGAGGTGGGTCCGCGCACCACTGCGACCACGCTTGCACGCCAGCAAAGCAGTGATCCGAAGAAGCAGGCGGCAGTTGCGTCGCTCGCGGATTCGGCAGGTAACGGCCAGGAGCTCGCGCAACTGCTCAAGGCCGTTGGCGGACTGTGGCAGAGCGGTGTGGTGATCAACTGGAACACGTTCCACGAGCGCGAACAACGCCATCGCATCTCGCTGCCCACGTACGCCTTCGAGCGCATCCGTCACTGGGTTGATCCGGTGTCGATGGTGGTGGCCGGTGGTCAGGCCATCGCGAGCACGGCCATCGAAGCACCCGTGCCTGACAGCGGTGATGCGCTGCGCTCACCGAAGCAAATCCTCATCGCCCGGATCAAGCAATTGCTGGAAGAGAGCTCCGGACTTGAACTGGCCGAGGCCAGCAACGAGGAGACCTTCCTGGAGATGGGCCTCGACTCGCTCTTCCTCACCCAAGTGGCCACCTCGCTCTCGAAGAAGTTCGGAGTGAAGATCAGCTTCCGACAGTTGAACGTGGAAGTACCGAACCTGGACAAGCTGGCCGAGTACATCCTTCCGCATTGGAAGGGAGCAGGCGCAGGGGCCGGGGCAGGGGCAGCAGCAGGTGCAGGAGCAGGTGCAGGAGCAGGGGCAGGAGCAGGGGCAGGAGCAGGAGCAGGAGCAGCCATCATCAATGCCTTGGAAGATGCGCCGGAGCTGAAGAAGGTCTTCGGTGCACAGGCGCGCATCGTCAAGGAGAAGGTGGATGACATGACGCCGGAGCAGCGCGCCTGGTTCGACGCATTCGTTTCGCGCTATGTGGCGAGGACCGCCAAGAGCAAGGGCTTCACCCAGGCCAACAGGCAGAAGATGGCCGACCCGCGTGTGGTCACCGGATTCAAGCCGCAGACCAAGGAGCTCATCTACCAGGTGGTGGTGGACCGGAGCAAGGGCTGCCACTTGTGGGACATCGATGGCAACGAGTATGTCGACATCCTCAGCGGCTTCGGTTCCTCGATGTTCGGCTATATGCCGGACTTCATCAAGGAGGCCTGCCATCGCCAATTGGATGAGAGCGTGGACATCGGTCCGATGCATCCACTGGCGGCCGAGGTATCGAACCTGCTGTGCGAACTGACGGGTGGCGAACGGGCAGCGGTGTGCAACACCGGATCCGAGGCGGTGCTCGGCGCCATGCGCATGGCCCGCACGGTGACCGGTCGCAGCCTGATCATCGCCTTCAGCGGTAGCTATCACGGCATCAACGACGAGGTGATCATCCGGGGCAGCAAGAGCAAGAAGAGCTATCCCGGTGCGCCCGGCATCATGCCGGAGGCCGTGCAGAACATGCTGATCCTCGACTACGGAGCGCCGGAAAGCCTCGAGATCATCAAGCAGCGCTGCCACGAAGCAGCGGCCGTGCTGGTTGAACCCGTGCAGAGCCGACGCATGGAATTCCGCCCCGTGGATTTCCTGCGCGAGGTGCGCGAGATCACCAAACAACATGGTGCCGCCCTGATCTTCGATGAGGTGATCACCGGCTTCCGCATGCATCCGAACGGTGCTCAGGGCCTGTTCGGCATCCAGGCCGACATCGGCACCTACGGCAAAGTGATCGGCGGTGGCATGCCCATCGGCGCCATGATCGGCAAGCACGAATGGATGGATGCGTTGGATGGAGGCCACTGGCGATTCGGCGATGACAGTGTGCCACCGGCGGGCGTCACCTATTTCGCAGGCACCTTCGTCCGCCATCCGCTGACCATGGCCGCCGCCAAGGCCGCGCTGTTGCACATGAAGCAGCAGGGTCCGGGTCTGCAGGAGCGCCTGAACGACATGACGGGCGACATGGTGAAGCGCGTGAACGGCCTGTTCGACAAATACATGCTCCCCTACCGTTGGGTCACCTTCGGCAGCGCCTTCAAGACCAAATACGACGAGAGCGTCAACTATACTGAGCTCTTCTTCATGCTGATGCGCTACCACGGTGTGCATGTGCTGGACTTCCCGCACTTCCTGACCACGGCGCACACCCTGGCGGACGTGGAGCGGATCATCGACGCGGTGGAGCGGACGTGTGTTGAGTTGCGCGAAAGCGGCTTCATGCCCCAACGGACGTACCCGATCGCCACGGTGAACAGCGTATTGAACGGGCACGCACGAAAGCTCAGCGAGCGCGTGATCAGCGCGTTGGAACCGCCCGTGCCGAACGCCCGCTTGGGCCGGACCACAAAAGGCGACCCCGCCTGGTTCATACCCGACCCGAATAGACAAGGCAAATACGTCATGGTGGTGCTTGATGAAGAGCTTCCATGACCCATGCGCACCGCACCTTTACGTTGTTCCCTTACATGCAGGCTTTGATCAACTGATATGGAGACCTTCACCCCGGAGACCCGGCTGCGATCCGTGGACCATGATCCCTTCGCGGGACCGGCCATCGTGTGCACCGTGCCCAGCACCGAGCCCCAGCGCGAGGTGTTCATCGCCTCCCGCATGGGCCGTGAAGCCTCCTGCGCTTACAACGAATCCGTATCCCTGCTGCTCACCGGCCCGCTCGATCGCGCGCTGATGGAACGCACGCTGGACCTGGTGGTGCACCGCCATGAAGGCTTGCGCAGCGTGATGAGCGATAACGCCCTGCGCATGATCGTTCTGGAGCGTGTGGACATCGCCCTATGGTATACCGACATCAGCGACCGATTGCGCGACGACCGTGAACGCGAACTCGCTGCGATCGGGGACCAGGACATGACCACGGCCTTCGACCTGATCAACGGGCCGTTGTTCCGCACGTACTTGATCCGTACCGGTCCGGAGGAACACCTGCTCCGACTGACCGGACACCATGTGGTGGTGGACGGGTGGAGCCTGGGCATCGTGATGGGCGACATCAGTCGGATCTACTCCGCGTTGGTGAAGGGACAGGTTCCTGACCTGCCGCCGGCGGTGCCCTTCAGCACCTATGCGATGGCGATGATCGACCTCGCACATACCCCTGAACAACGGGCGGTGCTGGAGCACTGGCGCGCACAGTACAAAGGCCCGCTGCCGCAGGTGGACCTTCCGACGGACCGTCCCCGGCCCAAACAGAAGACCTATAACGGTGCGCGTGTCGACCTTGACCTGGAACCGGCAGCGATCCGCGGATTGAAGGAAGTGGCTACGCGCAGTGGCAGCAGCTTCGTTACCACCTTGCTCACCGCCTTCGAACTGCTGGTGTACCAGCTCACGGGCGATCCCGATGTGGTCGTGGGCCTCCCAGCAGCAGGCCAGAGCGACATGGGCATGAAGGACCTGGTGGGGCACTGTGTGAACCTGCTTCCGCTGCACAGCCGCATAGCTGATGAGCGGCCCTTCCTCGACCATCTGAAGGAGCGTCGTGGGGCCGTGCTTGATGCTTATGAGAACCAGCGCATCACCTTCGGCACCTTGGTGCGCGAGCTGAAAGTGCCGCGAGAGCCCGGGCGCATCCCGCTGGCGCCCGTGGTGTTCAACATCGACATGAACATGGACGATGGGGTGCGCTTTGACGGACTCCGCCACCGATTCATCAGCAACCCACGGCGCTACGAGAACTTCGAGCTGTTCCTGAACGCCACGGGCAGCACGGCATCGGACCACGGTTCCGTACCGCACCTCACCCTGGAGTGGAGCTACAACACCGACCTGTTCGACGCGGCCACCGTTCGCGGTTGGCATGCGGACCTGTCGCGGATCATCGCGCAGATCATCGCGCGGCCTTCGGATAGCGTGGCCTCCATCCTCGGACAGGACGCCGCCATCTCCGCCACCCTGCCGCCACCGGCCTGGGCCGGGGAGGCCGTGCCCTATCCCCGCGAGAAAAGCGTCTCCCGGCTCTTCGATGACACGGTGGAGGCCTACCCTGAGAAGACCGCGTTGATCCACGGGTCCTTGCGGATGACCTATGCTGACCTGCATCAACGCGTGCTGCACCTGGCCCATGTGCTCGCGAACACCGGTGTGCGACCCGGCCACCTGGTCGGTCTCTGCTGCGAGCGCGACCCTTCGATGGTGATCGCCCAACTGGCCATCATGCGCTGCGGGGGCACCTTCGTACCCATTGACCACACCTACCCCGAGGAGCGTCTCCGGTTCCTCATCGATGATACCGGAATACAGGTACTCCTTGCCCCTCCCTCGATCGCCGCAGCTCTTCCTGCGCACAGTGCGCGCGTGGTGCCATTGGACCGCACGACCACCGCACCCGCAACAACGCCGTTCCCGCCACAGGATGGCCCGGAGCTCCCGGCCTACATCATGTACACCTCCGGCTCCACCGGCAGGCCCAAGGGGGTGGTGATCCCGCACCGTGGCATCGTGCGACTTGTCCGGAACCAGAACTATGTGCAGTTCGGACCGGACCTGGTGATCACCCAGCTCTCGAACGTCTCCTTCGATGCGTCCACCTTCGAGCTGTGGGGTGCATTGTTGAACGGTGGCACGCTCGTTATGCAGGAACAGGCCAAGCCTACCCTGGCGGAGATCACGGCCACCATCGAGAAGCACGGCGTGAACACCATGTTCATCACCACGGCGCTGTTCAATCTGCTCGTGGATGAACAACTGCCGAAGCTGAAAGGCCTGCGGACGATCCTCACCGGCGGGGAGGTGATGTCGCTGACACACATCCGCAAAGCCTTGGCGATGCTGGGCCCGGGTGTGATCCATAACATCTACGGTCCCACGGAGAACACCACCTTCTCCTGCCAGCATCCGGTCAACAGCGAAGAGGACATCGGACGTGCGGTGCCGATCGGCCACGCACTGAACAACACCTTCCTCTACGTGCTGGATGTGCAACGACGCCCCGTACCCATTGGTGTTACCGGCGAATTGTACACGGGGGGCGAGGGCGTGGCCTTGGGCTATTGGAAACGTCCCGACCTCACCGTGGAGCGGTTCCTACCCGACCCCTTCCTCGGCGGAACCCATCGCATGTATCGCACCGGAGACCTTGTCCGGTGGTTGCCCGGCGGAGCGCTGGAATTCATGGGCCGGGCGGATGATCAGGTGAAGGTCCGGGGCTTCCGCATCGAGCCCGGCGAGATCGAGAACGCGATCAGCGAACTGCGCGGTGTGCGCGACCGGATCGTTGTGGCACGCAAGGACCTGCCGAGCGACAAGCAGCTCGTGGCCTATGTGGTGCCATCCGACTTCGATCCCGAAAAGGACCTCGACGCGAACGATCGCTTCATGCTGGCGCTCAAGGATCATCTTGCCAGGCGTTTGCCCGAATACATGCGCCCGTCCTACACGGTGCTGATGCGCGAACTGCCGTTGAACCAGAACGGCAAAGTGGACAAAAAGGTGCTGCCGCTACCACAGGCGCGACCGGCGCGGATGCAGGCAAGCCATGTGGCGCCACGGGATGAGACCGAGCGCAGGCTGGCCGCCATCTGGAGCAAGGCGCTCGGGATGACCGATATCGGCCTGCATGATGATTTCTTCGAGCTCGGTGGTCACTCCCTGATGGGGCTGCAATTGTTGACGCAGGTGGAACAGCAATTCGGCGTCGCCCTTCCCTTGAAGGAACTGTTCGTGATGCCGACGATCGCGCGCATGGCCGATGCGCTGCGCACCAAGGTGGATCCTGCATTATGGACCAACCTGCAAGCCATCCAACCGGAAGGTTCCCTGCCGCCCATGATCTGCGTTCAAGGTGACGAAGGGAACTACTTCCTGCCCAAATACATGGGCAAGGAGCAACCCTTTTATGGCATCTTCCACCAAGGAGAGGACGGGCATCCGATGCATTGGACGACGGTGGAGGAGATGGCGGCGCATTACATCCAGGAACTGAGAAGTGCGCGGCCGCATGGCCCCTACTTCCTTTCCGGCTATTCATTCGGCGGCATGATCGCCTACGAAATGGCGCAACAGCTCAAAGCCTCCGGTGAAGAGGTGCCTGTGCTCGTGATCTTCGACATGTACGACCCTGTCGAATACAGGAAGGTGAGCCACAATGAAGTGCCGTGGTACGCGTATGTGAAGGAAAACCTGGTGAAGCGGATCAGCCGGTCCTACTTCGATCGCGGCCAGCCGTTGCCCACCAAACTGCGGCACAACTACATCATCGGTGTGTATGATGTGGCCATTCGGTCCTATGAACCGAAACCTTATGATGGTCCGATCACCTTGATGCGTACGAGGCCTAGTCCTGGTCCTCCCGACATGGGCTGGAGCACATGGGCGAAAGGCGGCCTGGAGATCCGCATGGTCCCCGGCAACCACTACAACATGATCAAGGAGCCGCACGTGCGTGCCCTGGCCGCGCAATTGAACGACGTGGTGCGAAAAAGCTTGCAGCGCATGAAGGCTGCGGCCATGCGGGGATGAGCATCACCGGGGAACGCACGCTGCGCATCCTGTGCACACGCATGGAGGAGCCCGACCTGTGTGCGGGCATGCCCTCGGGACCGCCGCTGAAGGGGAGCATACATCTCCATTTCGCAACGCTCGCGCAGTTGCGGCCCCGGGCCGAGGAGTTCAACAGCCTGTTGGATCCTGTGGAGCAGGATCGTGCAGAGCGCTTTCGTTTCGCACATGACCGCGAGCGCTTCGTCCTTGGCCATGGTTACCTGCGCTCCATCCTGGGCAGCTATCTGCGCCGCGACGGGTCGTTGATCCGCCTGGCACGAGGCCCCTTTGGCAAGCCCTACCTGGAACGCAAGGACCTGCACTTCAACTTCAGCGATACCAAGGATGCGATCCTGGTCGCCTTCGCTTGCGGACATGATATCGGTGCCGACATTGAGACCATGGCCCGGGAGGTGGACCATGCCGCCGTGAGTGAGCATTACTTCACTGCGCCGGAGGTCAGGGCGATACTAGGAGCAGGGGCAGGGGCAGGGGCAGGGGCAGGAGCAGGAGCAAAGCGATGCTTCCTTGAATTCTGGACACGCAAGGAGGCCGTGCTGAAGGCGAGCGGTGTAGGCATCATGGACGACCTGCGATCATTGCGCGTGGATGCACCTGAGAACCTGGTGACCATCACCCATGACGCCCTGCGCAGTATGGCCGCGCCCGCCTATTTCGTGCACAGCTTCTCCATTGGTGCCGATCACATGATCAGCGTGGCGAGCCCGGAGGTGATGGAGGAGGTGGTGGTGTGGGGGGAATAGGTGGAAACCTGATCCGCTATTCGACGATCAGCGGCACTGTCAGCCTACCATTGCCTTCTCCACGTACCCTCAGGACATAGTGTCCCGCTGCAACTGAAGTCAGAACGAACGATCCATTCCTGGCAGCATTGAAAGACACTGATCCGCTTTGCAACGTTCTACCATCGATCGACATGAGATCCACAGAAGCAACCCGACCGTTCGGCAACTCAACGTTGGCCGGTAAGCGCACGTTGAGCACTTCTCCAAAGGCGATCGGATTGGGGCTCACGGCCATTTCATCACTATCCAAGTCATCAATGCCCACTGTCAAGTTCGACTGCTGAGCACAATCCTCCTCGATGCAACCCCAATAGTCCGTGGTGTAGATCCAGAGGTCCTCATCGGTGAGCCACTCTTGCTGTACCAACCTACCGGTTACACCTCCAACGCATATCAGGCGTTGCGTTAGTGTATCCACCAACACATCGTAAAAACGCCCGTGAGTGGTAAGACTGTCAGCCGCAAATGAGTGTTGATATACTCCACTCCAGAGGTTCTCTCCAACAAGATCAACCCCCACAAGATATCCACATGGAACAGTACCGAATGTGCCCATATCCGACATACTGATGCCGTGCCCCACCACGCCGGCCCCAGGTATGTACTTGATCCCAAAGATCCCTGTATGCTCTGAAAATTCGCCAAGGGAAGACCGCCAAAACTCCTGACCACCCCCATCCACAAGCGAGATGGAATAGCGCCTGAAATGGATCCAATCATAGGCAACATCGGTGCTGTCGACTACATCCAACAAAGCGTAACCCGAGTCACCCACTGCCGCCACATCTACAATTCTAGAAGCTGGTTCGGAGGGTACCATGGTATGCTCCCATAGAAGATCGCCATCCGCATCCAAATGACCGTACCAACCCACATTGACCCCATTCAAAGTCTTGCAGCCAGTGACCATGAATCCATCGTCAGGTAATGGCATCGATGTCGAAACCTGTACTTGATTCCAATTCTGACGCCACAACTCGTTGCCAACAGCATCATGACGGACGATCCACGTAGTAATGCCATCACCTTGGTGTTTGACACCCAAGACAACACATCCTCCGTCAGACGTAAAACACACCTTATGGCATTCGGAACCATCTGCGCCCGGGAAAGTGACGTGCCTCCTCCAGAGCTCTTGTCCGACCAGGTTGAAATGAGCAATGAAACCCGTAAGGGCATATGGCGTGCTCACTTCGGTTCCGCATAGCATGTACCCGTTGCCATCCTGATGGTCAACCCCGTCAAATCCACTTAACGTCATACTCTCGAAGCCAACGGATGGCAAAATGACCTGGTCACTTGTGCGATGAGCGAAAGCATCCAGAAAAACCAAATACGGGAAAGGCCCCACTCCATCCGCTTCCATAAAGGCGTTGCTGAATGCCAAATAGCCGCCCTCGATGAACGGGTGAATTCCAACCCCGATCTGTGGCTCCTGAGAATTCCAGAGGTCATAGGCTTCGTCCACATGCTCATACTGCGCAGCCACCCTACCCGCCAACATCAGGACTAGGATCACCAGTAATAAATGCCAATGGATAGTGGTCGACCTCTGGATCCTGGACATGATTTCTATACAATAGGGCATGTACGGGTTTGTAGAACAATGGAATCTCGAAGATATTGCTCAACCTTCTAATGAGGTATGAGGCGTTCACTCCTCCCCCTCCCCGAAGAACCGCGGGTGGAAGTTCAGCAGGTACAGCTTCTCGCTTGCGCGCGTGACCGCCGTGTACAACCAACGCACGTACTCGCGGTCGATCATGTCCTCAGTGACATAGCCCTGATCCACGAACACGCTACTCCACTGGCCACCCTGGGCCTTGTGGCAGGTAACGGCGTATGCGTACTTCACTTGCAGCGCGTTGGCGTATGGATCCTGCTTGAAGATGCGGAAGCGTTCGCCCTTGGTGCGCGCCACGATGTTGCCGAGGATGCTTTGCGCGAGCACCTGCATCTGTGGCCGGGGCAGCGCGGGACCTTCGCTCGCGAGCACATCCACGATGACCTTCACGTCCATCTCGCGCTCCTCCTGCCCGTTCCACCAGCCCACGGACAGATCGGCGAAGCGCAGGCCGTACTTCTCCTCGATGCCGCGCACGCGTTTCACCACGATGGGTTCGCCGTTGGCGATCAGCTCGTCCTTACCGTTCTGGCCGGCCCAGAAGTAGTTGTTCTTCACCACCATCAACCGGTCATTGGCGACGAGCTCCTCATCGAAGCCGTAGATGCGGGCCCTCACCTGCTGGCTGTATTGGTACGCGCGTTTGTTCGATCGGCAGATCAGGCAGACCTCGTCGGCGCCATGCCTTCCGTAGGCCTCCTCCAGCGCATCCTGCAGGTCGGTGCCTTCGATGCGCTGCACGTCGGGAAAGCCGGTGATGAACGTCGGAATGCGCTTCGACAGGCTCAGCGTGACATCCTCAGGTGACGCGCTCGAAACGGCATCAGCATGTTGTTCAGGCATGTCGGCGAGCGTTCTGCGCAAGGCCGTTGCGTTCACCAGGATCCCGGAATCCTCCGCTTGTCGCACCACATCGGTGAGCTCGATGCTTCCGGCGAGCAGTCCGAACGAGGCGAGGTCCTTCACCTCCAGCGCCGGGCTGTGATCGCTGCCCACCGGTGGCAACTGCGCCGGATCGCCGATGAGCAAGAGCTTGCAGCGAGGTGCGCTGAACACGTGCTGGAAGAGGTCGTTCAGCAGGTCGCGATCACCGAAGGCTCCATCACCCACCCCGGAGGAACCGATCATGCTGGCCTCGTCCACCACGAAGAGCGCACCGGCATCGCGGTTAGGCGCGAGGCTCATGCCACCAACGCCGCCATCCTCTCCGCCGCTCACGCGATAGATCCGCCGGTGGATGGTGCTGGCCGTGGCCTGTGCGTAGCTGCTGAGCACTTTCGCGGCACGACCTGTTGGTGCCAGCAACACCACCGGCCTTTCTTCAGCAGCAAGCACCTTCACCAATGCACCAACGAGCGTGGTCTTCCCCGTTCCTGCGTAGCCTTTGAGGATGAGCGTGGCGCGGTCCTTCTGCGTTGCGAGGAGCCTGTCCAGCGCGTCGATGGCCTTGCGTTGTCCCTCCGTGGGCATGTGCCCCAGCATCTGGAGCAGGCGTTGCGATAAGGGCGGCGCGGTGTGCATGACGGGAAAACCGGCAGGTATGGAATGCGGAATGTAGGCTGGTGGGGGGATATGGACCGCGGATCAATGTGGATGGGGCGACGGAGCGCCTTGCTTATGACCGCTGATGGACGCTTATGGACTCAGATGCATGTGGATGCGGCGCGCTGGAGCGCGGTTTTTCACCGCTGATGAACCTGCCGGCCGGCAGGCGGGCGCGGATGGACGCAGATCAACGCAGATGGATCAGGATGGATGTGCACGCGGCGCGCTGGAGCGCGGTTTTCACCGCTGATGAACGCGGATGGACGCAGATGAACGCAGGTCAACGCAGATCAACGTGGAGCGCTGGGGCGCGGATATTTTACCACGGATGGACACAGATGAACACGGATGAATTCGCTCTGCGCCCTTTGCGCTCTCCGCGTCTTTGCGGTATAATGCATTCCCCGCGCCCCCACGCGAGGCCCCAGCATTCCCTCACTCTCTGCGCGCTCTGCGCCCCTGCGTGAAACCCTCGCCTTCCTCTGCGAGCCCCGCGCCCCCGCGTGAGGCCAAGCACCCCCAGCGCCCCCCCGCGACTCCGCATGAGGCAGTAGCCATCCCTTTGCGTGCTTAGCGCCTTTGCCGTAAGGCCCCCACATTCCCCGTCCCCCATCCCGCGCCACTTCGTTCCTTTGCGGCCCATGAACGTTTCGCTCGCCGCCACCTCCTACGACCCCGCCCGGGAACGGGCATGGCACCTGAGCATTCATATGGCCCCGGGCTATCACGCGTGGTGTGTACATGATGTGACCCATGGAGGTTGTGTGGCATTGTATGCTGATAAGGGCGAGGACATCCCGCATGCCAGCCACCTTCCTGTGCGTCCGGTGAGCGTATCGTTCGTTGCCCTGCCCGAGATCAGTACACTGGTGCCGGAAAGTGCGCTGACGCCCGGTAGCGAAATGCTCCACCTGAAGCGCGTGCACGGCCAGCTTCCCACCGGGCTGCTGCGCGATGAGCCCCTGCCCTCGCTCAGCGCGCGCTGCATTTACCTGCACGATGAAAAGGCCGAACACCGCCTGCTATCCCGCTTCCCCAGCGCTCGCTCGCTCCCCTTGAGCTCGGTGATGGTGCACGATGCGCTCGCCGCATCCACCGGAAGGACCGTGCTGCTCATGGACCGCAGCGCGAACCGCCTCGACCTGGTGATGACCCGCGACCAGCAACTCCTGCTGTGCAACACCTTTCATGCGACCAACGGCGAGGATATCCTCTACTACATCCTGCTGGTGATGGAGGAATGTGGCATGAAGCCCGAAGGTGTGCACCTGCTCACCGCAGGCAGTCATCTCCACGACGCTGAAGAGCAACTGCTGGCACGTTATCTGCCCAACGTATCAATGGCCATCGATGCGCAAGCGCCCCTGCTGCGGTTCACCGGGCTCGCATCGCCCCATCATTTCACCGATCTGCTGCACCAGTACGCATGCGCATTGTAGGAGGTAAATACAAGGGCCGCCGGATCGAACCTCCGCGCAACATCCAGGCGCGCCCCACCACCGACTTCGCGAAGGAGGGCCTCTTCAACATCCTTCAACATTCATTTCCGCTCGAAGGCATCCGTGTGCTGGACCTCTTTGCGGGCACCGGTAGCATCTCGCTCGAGTTCCTGAGCCGCGGGGCTGAGGAGGTGATCAGCGTGGAGCAGGACCGCGATCTGTACAACCACCTGCAAAGCGCGGCACGTCAGCTGAACGCCATCAACTGGCACCATGTGAAGGCCGATGCGTTCACCTTCGTCCGCAGTCATCATAAGCAGTACGACATCATCTTCGCCGACCCACCCTTCAACCTCGGTGGCACGGAACTACTGCCTAACTTGGTGCGTGAAGCGGGGCTCCTCGCGCCGGACGGACTGCTGATCATCGAACACCCGAAAGGCGTGGACATGAGCAGCGATCCGTGGTTCGACCGCCACCGCCCATACGGCAACGTGCACTTCACCTTCCTTCGTCCCAAACCCGAAACGGCCTGATGGAGCGCATCGCAGTCTTCCCCGGATCCTTCGACCCCGTGACCATCGGCCATGTGAGCATCGTGGAACGCTCGCTGCCCATGTTCGACCGTGTGGTGCTCGCCCTCGGTGTGAACCAGGGCAAGAAGAGCATGTTCACCCTGGAGGAACGCATGAGCTGGTTGCAGGCCACCTTCATCGGCAAGAGCGGTGTGGAGGTCGTGACCTTCGAGGGCCTCACCGCCGACCTCTGCAGGCGGATGAACGCCCAGTTCATCATCCGCGGACTGCGCAACAGCACCGACCACGGCTATGAGCGGAGCATCGCCCTGATGAACCGCGCCCTCAGCGGGGTGGAAACGGTGTTCCTGCCCAGCCTCGCCGAGCATGCGCACATCAGCAGCACCATCGTGCGCGAGCTGATCGCCAACAAAGCCGACGTTTCCGCGTTCGTACCCAAGGCGGTACGCCTGCCATGAAACGCTCACTGACCGCACTGCTCTTCCTGCTCGCGCTGCTACCAGCATGGGCCGGGATGGTGAAGCTGCACATCGTGGCGCCCACATACGCCGGTCAGCGCGTGTTGCTGTACCGGTACATGGACCTCTTCACCCTGCGAACGGAATTGCTCGGTCATGCAACACTGGACGACCATGGGCACGCGGACCTCGAAGCCCAAGTGACCGGCACAACGAAAGGTCAGCTCCGCATCGGCGAAGTGAACGTGGACCTGTGGATGCGCGGCGGCACCTACACGATGGAGATCCCGGCACCCGACCCGAAAGCTCCCCGCAGCATGAACGGCACCACCTATGTGAACGCCGTGTTCAAGGACCTGGACCCGTTGGACGTGAATGCGCTGCTCGCCGACCTGAACACACGGCTTGATGCCTACATCGCCGAGGACCTGGCCACGGACCGCGCCGCTGGCAGGCAGGCCCTGGAGATCGAGCGGCGCAAGAGCGATGGATCGAAGAAAGACAGCCTTCGCAGGCCGGGTACCCTGTTCATCACGCCCAGCTGGAGCACTGCACGCGTGGACACCTTTGAAAAGAAGCTGCGCGGGTTCTATGCGGAGGTGAAGGATCCCTGGTTCTGGCAGGACCTCGACCACGGCATCGCCGGACTTCGCTTCGGTCCGAAGGCCAACGACCGCGAACTGTTCGAACGGTACCTGAGCGGACGACCTGTCCAGTACGACGTGCCGGAATATGTACGCTTCATCGGCTCCTTCTTCGAGGACCACCTCATACGCGATCCCTTCGTGCATCATGAACGGGCCTTGCGCAAAGCCATCAGCGACGCACAGCCGGACAGTGTGATGCGGATCCTCGCGACCAACGACTTCCTGAAGGACCCGCAGCTCTGTGAACTGGTGATGCTGATCGAGCTGTACGCGCAGTACCACGGAAAACTGTTCGACCGGGCGGGCATCCTGAAGATCCTGGAGGACCGGAGCACCGGATCGGCATACGCTGAACATCGCATGATCGCCACGAACATGCTGTGGGATCTGCGCACCATGCGTCCGGGGGGAACATTGCCCTCCCTCGTGCTGCGCACACCGCAGGGACAGGCGGTGAGCTTGGACACCCTTTTGAACGGTGCCACCTGCCTGGCCGTGAGCGCGAGCTGGTGCACCTATTGCGAACAGGAGATGGTGGCCTTGGAGGCGCTGTACAAGGAATACGGGGCCTATCTCCGCTTCGTATGCATCAGCCTGGACCGCACCATGGGCGAGCTTGATGCCTATGCCCGCGCGCATCCGCAGCGCGACTGGATCTGGTTGTACGGCGGCGATGATCCTGCTGTGATGGACGCCCTGCGCCTGCGCAGCATCCCCAGCTTCTACCTGTTGAACGGCAACACCCTGGCCCAGGCACCCGCCCCACCGCCCAGCAACGGCATGGCGGCCTTGCTGCACCGTTTGAAGGCCGAGGCCGATGAGCGCGACAAGCTCAGGCCCGATGATGGACAGCGCGCTCCCAAGCGTCGATGACCTTGCGTAGCGACGGATAGGTGGCGGCACGCATCGCCGGGATCTCCTTCACGGCCATCCAGCGTACCTCGCTGATATCCTCATCGAGCTGTGGCACCAAGGCCTCTGCCTCATTCCCGCGCATCCAGTACCAATCGGTGCGTTTGAGGTGCTGGCGGCCTTTGCGCTCGTAGGTGTGCCAGGTCTCACAGAGATGCCTTTCCAACTTCACGTCCCGTAAGCCACATTCCTCCTGCACTTCGCGCACGGCCGCATCGTCCAGCTCCTCGCCTTTTTCCACTTTCCCCTTCGGCAGGTCCCACAGGCCCAGGCGATGTATGGCGAGCAACCGGCCTTGTCCATCGGTAACACATCCGCCTGCGGCCTGAACGAACACATGCTCATCGCGGAACGCGTGCCACAACTTTTCCACATCGCCCTCGATGTAGATGCCCTGGGGCAGATCTCCGCTCCGCAGGCGGGCAACGAGCGTGATCAGCTCCTGCGAACGGGTGACATGTGCGAGGGCCAATTGTTGATCCGCACCGATCATCGGAGGCCCTTCGGCGATCACCAGTTCCTTTCCGTCGATATAGACTTCATACCTTCGCTGCATGGATGCGCGTCTTGATCCGGCGTTGAAGATCGCCGAATTCCTCTTGCAGATCAAGGCTGTGAAGCTGAGCCCGAAGAAACCCTTCACCTGGGCCAGCGGCTGGAAGAGCCCGATCTACTGCGACAATCGCAAAACCCTGTCCTATCCCGCTGTGCGCACCTACATCCGCCAGCAGTTCGTGCACGTGATCAACCACGAGTTCGGCCGGCCGGACATGATCGCGGGCGTGGCCACGGGCGGCATCGCACACGGGGCGCTGGTGGCCCATGACATGGGTCTGCCGTTCATCTATGTGCGCAGCGCAGCGAAGGAGCATGGCATGAAGAACCAGGTGGAGGGCGACCTCACCACGGGCCGCAGCGTGGTGGTGGTGGAGGACCTGGTGAGCACCGGCAGCAGCAGCCTGAATGCCGTGCATGCCCTGCGCGACGCAGGCTGTGAGGTGAAGGGCATGGTGAGCATCTTCACCTACGGGTTCGATGAGTCGGTGAAGAGCTTCGAGACCGAGAAGGTGAAGCTCCACTCGCTTACCAATTATCAGGTATTGCTCGATCAGGCGATGCATGATGGATACATCACTGAAAAGGACCTGCTGAACCTGAACGAGTGGCGCAAGGATCCTTCCAATTGGGGCAAGCAGGTGGCCAGCGCATCGTGAGCATTCACCCACATCCGAACACATCCATTTCACCATCGCCGGCAGTTCGGCGCCATGCACCATGACCAGGATCGAGAGCAAGCACGTGGAGATCGCACGACCCGCGCAGGACATTTACACGTTCCTGCAGGACATGAACAACTTCCAGCAACTCCTGCCGCAGGACCGCATCAGCGAGTGGAAGAGCGACGGGACATCCTGCTCGTTCAAAGTGGCCGGCGCCGCCACCATCGGCCTGATGCTGGACGGCGGAACATCGCCGAACCACGTCCGCCTGAAAAGCACCGAGCGTTCGCCCTTCCCGTTCACGCTGGATGTGAACCTTCAGGAGAAGGACGGGCGAACGCAGGCGTTCCAGGTGTTCGAGGCGGACATCAATCCCTTCATCAAAATGATGGTGGAGAGCCCGCTCAAACACCTCTTCGACCACATCGCGGACAGGATGGTGGCGATCCATGCGTGATCATGGGCTCCATGCGGGACGTGTCCATTCAGGAATGTGATCTAGATCATCCGCACGTGCATCAAGCTTCTTTGATAAAATGGAACGTACAGGCTTGATCACCACATCTGTCGCCATGCGCAGGATCATGCTGGTCATGATCACATTCACAGCTTGTTTGATGGCTGGCTGCAGAAAGGACAAGGATGGCCAGGTGACCAGCTCGACCAGCGGCCCGCCGAACCTCTATCCACGACTGCTCATCAACGTGGATTCAAGTTGCATAACCACCGGCAATGTGTTCACACCGAATGCCGATGGCATTAATGACGGGTTGTTCATTGTTGCGATCAACGTTGTTGATGTGGTGGTGGACCTTCGGAGTGCGAACGGCACGGTGCTGTACAGCGGAGACCTCGACGGAGCCTTCGGTCCTGGCGTGCTTCCCGCACCATCATCCAGCCAACCACCGATCAAACTCCTTCTTTCCGTTCAGGGGACCAGTACCTCCGGACACCCGATGTCGGGAAGCTCGGTCATCTACACTTTCACGGATCCCGTACAACACTGCTTTTCAAGCGCTGTTGC
Source organism: Flavobacteriales bacterium (assembly GCA_031411095.1). Taxonomy (GTDB): domain Bacteria; phylum Bacteroidota; class Bacteroidia; order Flavobacteriales_F; family PHOS-HE28; genus PHOS-HE28. The sequence continues at coordinate 26,323 of JANOAK010000024.1, forward strand.
TCCGATCACACCGGATCAGTTCTTATCCGCACCGACTCTTCCGTACTCGTGTGACGTAGTCGCTGCATCCAACGACCTCATCTGCATCCAGTAGGTTTGCATCCATTGAGGCATCTTCCCGCTCCCAATTGAGCGGTTGACGGGCCCCCTGGAATATCGGAAAAGAAGATCACCATCATGGCCGGCAGACGATTCTCCACAGCTTCCTCCGATTCACCGCGCGCCAAGCTGGACAAGGCCACGCTGAAGAAGGCCGTGCGGATCTTCCGCTACCTGCGTCCACACCGCTGGACCTTTGCCCTGGGACTCGTGCTGCTCCTCTGCACCACTGGACTTTCCATGCTCTTCCCCAGCCTCATGGGGCAGTTGGTCGACGCCGCCAAGGGTGACGCGGCCGCCCAGCAAAGCCTTTTCGCCCGCATCAACGAAGTGGCACTTACCCTGTTCCTGGTATTCGCTGCTCAGGCCTTCTTCGGGTTCTTCCGCATCTACGTGTTCAGCTGGGTCACCGAGAACGTACTGGCCAGTCTGCGACGGGACACATATGAACATCTGGTGAAGCTGCCCATGAACTTCTTCGCGCAGCGCCGCGTGGGCGAACTGAACAGCCGCATCAGCACCGATGTCGCGCTGTTGCAGGATGCGTTCACCACCAACCTGGCCGAGCTCATCCGCCAGTTCATCGTGGTGGGCGCCGGCATCGTTCTGCTGACCATGGTGAGCATCAAGCTCACGCTTACCATGCTGGCCGTGATCCCCGTGGTGGCTGTGGCTGCCGTTTTCTTCGGTCGCTTCGTAACCAAGCTCAGCCGCCGCACACAGGACAAGATCGCAGACACGAACGTGATCGTGGACGAGACACTGCAGGGCATCCAGAGCGTGAAGTCCTTCGCGAACGAGGCCTGGGAGGCGGCACGATATGGTCGCGGTGTGTTGGAGGTACGCGCGTTGGCGCTGAAGGGCGCTCGCTGGCGCGGGGCTTTCGTGTCGTTCATCATCCTGTGCATGTTCGGTGCTGTGGTCCTCGTGATCTGGCAGGGCGTTAAGCTCACCGCCACGAACGAGATGAGCGTGGGCCAGCTGGTCTCCTTCATCATGTACTCCGTCTTCATCGGGGCCAGCATCGGCAGCATCCCCGAGCTGGTGAACACGCTGTTGAAAGCCATCGGCGCCAGCGAGCGACTGATGGACCTCCAGGAGGAAACACCCGAGGCCGTCACGCTGGACCGCAAGCCCGCACTGCTTCCACTGAAGGGCAGCATCGCCTTCGAGCATGTGGCCTTCCATTACGCCACGCGCGCCGATATGCCGGTGTTGAAGGATGTGGACTTCAGCATCCGTCCCGGCGAGCGCGTGGCGCTCGTTGGTCCCAGCGGGGCGGGAAAAAGCACGATCGCCTCGCTGGTGCTACGCTTCTACGACCCCGTGGAAGGTCGCATCACCATCGACGGTCGGGATGCGCGCACGTACGACCTGAGCGCCTTACGCGACCGCATGAGCATCGTTCCGCAGGAAGTGATGCTCTTCGGCGGGAGCATCCGCGAGAACATCGCCTACGGCAGACCCGGTGCGCCGCAGGAGGAGATCGAGGCCTCGGCCCGCAAGGCCAACGCGCATGACTTCATCCTATCCTTCCCCGAAGGCTACGACACCGTGGTAGGCGAGCGTGGCATCCAGTTGAGCGGCGGTCAGCGCCAACGCATCGCCATCGCACGCGCCGTGCTGAAGGATCCCGCGATCCTCATCCTGGATGAGGCCACCAGTGCGCTGGATACCGCCAGTGAGAAGCTTGTGCAGGATGCATTGGACAAGTTGATGAAGGGGCGCACGAGCATCGTGATCGCCCACCGCCTGAGCACCGTGCGCAATGCCGACCGTATCCTGGTGCTTGACAAGGGCACCGTGGTGGAGACCGGTACGCATGATGAATTGATCGCGGATATCTCGGGGCTGTACTTCAGCCTGAGCAGGACGCAGTTGAGCGAGGTGTGATCATCCCTTCTCGATGTGAGGGCGCGCCGAGCGGGTGCTTCGCCCCTATTCAAGGAGAATTGAGCGCCATGAAAGCAACCCCTGATCGGAGATAACGACAACCACGTAAACTCCTGCTGGGTTGGATCCGATGGGTATCGATCCTGAGTTCCGCTGCACATCGCGTTGCAACACTCTTCTGCCAACAAGGTCGAGTACCAGAAGTCGCCCTTGTGTTTCAGGGCCAAGGAACAGAAGGCCGTTCGAGCAGGTAACATTCAAGTCGTATCCCTCACGAGCAGGATCAAGCACGCCAACAACCAACGATGTTGCTGATTCAGAAACCGTAACCAGTGCGGTACCGGCGTAGATCAGATACTGTTCAATGGCCATGCGCAATTCCCCTATCTCCCGGAAAATAAAGCGGTGCGGATATTCCCCTTGCAGAATATGAAGAACAGGACCGTATCCTTCGCTTTCTGACATGAATCCTTGACGGACCGTCAACCTTTTCGCTGCCCAACCACAATACTCGTTCGGATCCAGATCCACGATCAACGAATCACCAGGGTTCAGTTCGACCTCCACGCTGACGGGCATGAACGCAGGAGAGATCTCCACCACGGTTTCGTATTCTCCATGAACTCTTTTCACCTCCAGCGACCATGGAACAACACAGTCCTTGGCCGATACGGCAAATGGGTATAGTCCGAGCGCAGCGATCAACGCCAAGAGAGTACGCAGGTCTGAGAGAACCATGCCACCAAGCTACTCCATTTCACATCGCCACTTCCACCACGCGCTTGGTGGCGAAGAACTCCTCCGTGAAGTGCTCGCTCAGGCTGTGCATGCGGACCTTTTCGCGCACGGGACCGATCTCCGCTTCCAGTTCACCCCCCTTCAGGTAGAGCATGCGGCCCTTGCCCTTCGTTACCAGATGCCGGGTGTCGTGGATGAATTCGGGCAGGGTGGTAACGGCGCGGCTGACGATGATGTCGTAGTGGCCGCTGTGCTCCGTACTGCGCACCTGTTCGGTCGTGGCGTTGGTGAGCCCCAGTCCTTCGATCACACCTTGTACAGCCATGATCTTCTTGCCGATGCCGTCGATCAGGTGGAAGCGACTCTGCGGGAACATGATCGCCAAGGGGATGCCCGGAAAGCCGCCGCCCGTGCCCACGTCCACCACCCGTTCGCCGGACCTGAACGCATACACCCTGGCAATGCCGAGGGAATGCAGCACATGCCGCTCGTAAAGGTGAACGATGTCCTTGCGGGAGATCAGGTTCACACGTTCGTTCCATTCACCATACAGCGCCTCCAACATCGCGAAGTGCTCCCGCTGCTGTTCCGACAGGTCGGGGAAGTACTTGTGGATGATGCCTACGCCGTGGTCCATGTTGCTGATATTTCCTTGATATCAGTGGCGCCGAAGGCGCGGACCTCGCCACATCCGCGCTGCAAGCGCGGACGGACCTCACGATGGTGACCGCCGAAGGCGCGGACGTTCATAGCGGTCAGATGGAATCCTTGCGGTGATCGAGCAGGTTCAGGAGGAACTCACGGGCGCGGAAGAGCTGGGCCTTCACGGTACCCAGGGGCAGGTCGAGCTCCTCGGCGATCTCCTCGTAGCTGTACTCCTGGTAGTAGCGCAGTTCCACCAGTTGGCGGTAGCGGGGCTTCAGCTTATCCACCACCTCGCGCATCACCGCGTTCTTCTGGTTGCGGATCGCCACGTCGGCGGGATCGGGGCCGTGCCCCTTCAGTTCGATGTGCATCTCATCGCCATCCTCCGTGCCGATGGGCGCATCGATGCTCATCATCTTCTTCTTCTGCTTGCGGATCCAGTCGATGCAGTTGTTGGACGCGATCTTGAACAGCCACGTGCTGAACGCGTAGTTCGGCGTGTACTGATGCAGGCGCTTAAAGGCCTTGCCGAAGGCCTCGATCGTGAGGTCCTCCGCATCGTCCTTGTTGTTGATCATCTTCAACAACATGAAGTAGATGGAATCGCGGTAACGCGACATCAGTTCGGCGTAAGCCTTCTGGTCGTTGTTGTCCACCGCACGTCGCACGAGCTTGAGGTCGTAGACCGCCTTCTCGCTAAGGTTCTCGCTTACTTCCATCGGCGTGGTTTGATCAGGAGCGTGCTGACGTACAGCGCGGGCTCCAAAAGTAGGAACAGCCATTCGAGGGGTATGGTGAGCCAGATGATGCCACCCGCTCCGAGGCGACGCATGGCCAGCATGCGCACGGGCAGGAAGAGCAGCAGTTCAATGCAGATGCCGAGCAGGGCCATCCGCACATGGCCGTTGAACAGCAGGAACAACGAGGTGGCCCAGAGGATGAGCCGCGCCAGCGGCAGCAGCGTGAGCAGCACCTGGTGGCCGAAACGGTAGAAGCGCGCCGTGGTGTAGTGCCGGCGTTTGCGGCGGATCCAGGTGGACAGGTCGGGCGTGGCGCGGGTGGTCATGAACGAGCGGCCATCTGCCACGGCCGTGGTGTTCGTGCGCCGCGCCACCTCGTTGATGAACAGATCATCGTCGCCGCTCATCAGGGCGCTGTGGCGCGACGGACCCTTGGCATTGAGGAAAGTATCCTGTGTGTAGCCCAGGTTGCGCCCCACGCCCATGTACGGAAAGCCCGCCTGCGCGAAGCTGATGTACTGCACCGCCTTGCTGATGCCGTCGTAACGCTCCAGCAGGTTGGTGATACCTCCCTTCTTCTCGTAGGGGCTGAAGCCGATGACGATCTTCTTCCCGTTGCGGAACCCGGCACACATGGTGCTGATCCAATCGCGGCCCACGGGCATGCAGTCGGCGTCGGTGAGGATCACGTGCGCATGGCGCGCGCTGCGGATGCCAACGCCCAGCGCGATCTTTTTGCCGTAGCTGAACTTCTCATCGGCTTGGATGTTCACGGGCCGCATCTTCGGGAAGTTCGGCTTCATCCACTGCAGGGTCTCCCACGTATCGTCGTCGCTGCGGTCGTTCACCACCACCACCTCGAAATCCTGGTGGTCCTGGTCCATGAGCAAGGGGATGAGCTGCTGGAGCGAATTGCTTTCGTTGCGGGCACAGATCACCACGGTAACGGGGAGGCTGCGATCGGGTTCCACACGCGGGTGTTTGAAGGCCAGGCGGCTGAAGATCACGAAGTGGAAGAACGCCAGGACCACCAGGGCGGCGATGAGCGCAGAGAGGAGATACGGAGCGATGAGGACCAACACGAAGGGCGCGCGTTCGGGCGCGGGGCTTTGCGGCGAAGCTATCCCGGTGGTCCACGGGCCACAGGTAGGGTGCCTTGCAGTTATGAACAGCGGGGGCGTGGAAGCGGCTCCGATCCCCTCCTCTACTTTCGCGGGCCTTTCCGCCATGCACTTCACCCTCCTGACCACCGATCCCAAGAGCAAGGCCCGCGCGGGCGAGCTGCACACCGACCATGGTGTGGTACCCACCCCCATCTTCATGCCCGTGGGCACGCTGGGGGCGGTGAAGGCCGTGCACATGCGTGAGCTGAAGGAGGATGTGAAGGCGAGCATCATGCTCAGCAACACCTATCATCTCTACCTCCGCCCCGGGACCGAAGTGCTGGAACATGCCGGGGGGCTGCACAAGTTCAATGGTTGGAACGGCCCCATCCTCACCGACAGCGGCGGCTTCCAGGTGCACTCGCTCAGCGACATCCGCAAGATCACCGAGGAGGGCGTGAAGTTCCAGAGCCATATCGATGGCAGCCGGCACCTCTTCACCCCGGAGATCGTGATGGACATCCAGCGCAGCATCGGCGCGGACATCTGCATGGCCTTCGATGAGTGCACGCCCTGGCCTTGCGAACGCGACTATGCCGAGAAGAGCATGCACATGACGCATCGTTGGCTGGACCGGTGCATCGCGCGCTTCAACAGCACGGAACCGAAATACGGCTACGAGCAGGCGCTCTTCCCCATCGTGCAGGGCAGTACCATTCCGGAACTGCGGAAGATCAGCAGCGAGTACATCGCCACGAAGGGCGCGCTGGGCAATGCGATCGGCGGGCTGAGCGTGGGTGAACCTGAAGAGGAGATGTACGCCATGGCCGACCTCTGCTGCGACATTCTGCCGAAGGACCGGCCGCGCTACCTCATGGGCGTGGGCACCCCGTGGAACCTGTTGGAGAACATGGCCATCGGCATCGACATGTTCGACTGTGTGATGCCCACCCGCAATGGTCGCAACGGCATGCTCTTCACCCGCACGGGCGTGGTGCAGATCAAGAACAAGTGCTGGGCGGATGACCATTCGCCGCTGGACCCCGATGGCACCTGCTGGGCCGACCAACACTACAGCCGTGCCCTGGTGCGCCACCTCTTCGTGACCAACGAGATGCTGGGCCTGCAGATCGCGAGCCTGCACAACCTGGCCTTCTATGTAAGCCTGATGACCGAGGCCCGCGGGCATATCCTCGCTGGCACCTTCACGGCATGGAAGACCGCACTGTTGCCCCAGCTGAAGACACGCATCACGGGATGAACATTTGCCTTGACCGCAAGCCTTGAGCCTCGAGCTGCGAGCTTAACCTCGACAAAGCTCGTGGCTCGAAGCACATGGCGGCCGGATCACCGATCTTCACCCCGTGCTAAAGACCCTCGACCGGTACATCATCAGGCAGTTCCTGGGCACCTTCTTCTTCATCCTGGTGCTCATCATGGCCATCGCCGTGGTGTTCGACATCAGTGAAAAGACGGAGGACTTCAGCAAGAGCACCGCGACCCTCAAGGAGATCACGTTCGACTACTACGTGAACTTCGTGGTGTACTATTCCAACCTGTTCAGCGGTCTGCTGATCTTCCTGGCCGTGCTGCTCTTCACCAGCCGCATGGCGGGGCGCACCGAGGTGATCGCGGCGCTGAGCAGCGGCGTGAGCTTTCCACGGTTCGTGCGCCCTTACTTCATAGCCGCCACCATCCTTACGGCGCTCTCGCTATACGTCAACGTCTTCCTGCTGCCCGCAGCGAACAGCACCCGATTGGAGTTCGAACGCCGGTTCATCTGGAACGCATACCGCCTGGAGGACCATCACCTGCTCCGCGAGGTGTGGCCCGGCACCATCGTCTACCTGGAATCGATCGACATGCGGTCGAAGACGGCCAGCCGCTTCAGCATCGTGCAGTGGCAGAACGGGGCCATCCGCTCGCGGCTTTCAGCGGACCGGGCACAATACGACACCGTGACCGGGAGGTGGATCCTGTACGACTACATGCAGCGCATCCTTCCCCCCGAAACACTGGACAGCGCAAGCGTGAACACCACCGATCCGATGCGCATGCGACAGGCCAATGTGGAACTGATCCGCCGGGGCGACCGGCTTGACACGCTGGTACCATTAACGCCCAACGAGCTTGGGCAACGGGTGGCCATCGCCGGTGCCATGGGCAGGACGGAACTGGCGGCTTTCATCCGCAGCGAAAAGGCGCGCGGCGGCAACACCGTGGCCTTCTATGAGGTGGAACAGGCGAATCGGGTGGCGGCCCCCTTCGCCACCTTCGTCTTCACCTTGATCGGCCTGGGCATCGCTAGTCGCAAGGTGCGCGGCGGTACGGGTGTGCACCTGGTGCTGGGCGTGATGCTCATCCTCATCTTCATCTTCATGGGCAAGATCACCACCGTGGCCGCCACGAACAGCGGCTTCAGTCCACTGCTCGCGGTGTGGCTGCCGAACATCGTGTTCGCGGTGATCGGTGTGTGGATCTATTGGAAGGCGCCGAAGTAGCTCGGTGGCCAGCCGCGTGAAGCTGGCCGCTCCATCTTTGATCACGTGTTGACGCGACTTTCCAACTTCCTCCGCCGATCACCCCTCAGCGTGGTCGCGTGCTGCATCTTCCTGATCGCCTCGATCTGGGTGGTGTGCAACACGCGTCGCTGGAACAACCGGGAGGTGATGCAGTGGGACAGTGACGGCTACTACCTGTACCTGCCGGCCATCTTCATCCATGGCGACCTGCTGGACCTGCGGTTCCTGGACCACGTCCAGCCCCCCCGATATCCCAAGGACTATCGCTTCGGACAAGGTGCGATCCCGGTGCTGGCAACGCGACACATGTGCGACAAATACACCATGGGCACGGCGTTGTTCGAACTCCCGTTCTTTCTTGTTGCTCATGCGTGGTGCTTGGCGACGCCCTCTGCCGGACCCGCCGATGGGTATTCGCCGCCGTACCACCTTTCCGTGGCGATGGCTACGGCCATATGGGCCTGGCTCGGACTGCTCATCCTATTGCGGTTCGTGCGGCGGTATGTGGAAGATGCGGTCACAGCAATGGCCATCCTCACGCTTGCGCTGGGCACCAACCTGTTCTTCTATTCCTCCTTCGCATCGGGGATGAGCCATCCGTTCCTCTTCATGCTGTGTGCGCTGATCATCGAACGCACGGACGCGTGGCTCCGCTCGCCAACGTTGAACAAGGCCCTGGTGATCGGGGCGGCGATCGGTTGGGCAACGCTCACGCGCCCGACCACTGCGCTCTTCGTGCTGATCCCGGTGTGCTGGTGGCTATTCTCAGGGCGGCCGCACCGCTCCTTGGCATGGAAGCATGGTCTCCCGGCCATGATCATCGCACTGGTCGCCGTGATCCCCCAATTGCTCTACTGGAAAGCCAGTGCCGACAGCTTCCTCCACTACTCCTATGGCCAGGAACGCTTCGACTTACGGGATCCCCACATCTGGCAAGGTGTGCTTGGTTTTCGAAAAGGATGGCTGGTGTATTCGCCCTTGGTCGTCCTGGGCATTGCTGGAATTGTGCTCATGGTGCGGCACATGCCACAACGGGCCTATGGCTGGATGTACGTCTGTTTCCTCCTTCCCTTTCTCTACATCACCTTTTCATGGACGCAGTGGTGGTATGGCGGTGGCTTCGGCTCCCGGGTAATGATCGAGACACTACCCCTGCTCATGCTTCCCACCGCGATCCTGTTCCGCACCGTCCGAACGCATGGGCGTTCATGGTCCGCTGCCCTGTTGATGCTCATGTTCCTGGGGATCGCCCTCAATATGTTCCAGCAATGGCAGTACCTGCATGGCATCATCAAGCATGATGGCATGGACCGTTCACTTTACTGGCGCACCTTTCTGGCACCCAGCCACGAGGCTGCAGGCCTGCCGCTGGACCCCTGACGTCCGGTCTGATCCGTCAGGTATTTATTCATCGGCATGTACCGATGCATCCTTAATATCGTAATATTGCGATGTATTAGCAATGACATGGGCGTTACCAGGACCGATCTCTTCACGGATAAACAGAACCGCCTCGCCCAATGGGCCCGTGTGCTCGGGCATCCGGCCCGGATCGCCATCCTGCAATACATGCTGGAACAGCGGACGTGCGTGTGTGGCAGCCTGGTCGATGAGCTAGGTCTGGCCCAGGCCACCATCAGCCAGCATCTGCGCGAACTGAAGGAGGTGGGGCTGATCAAAGGCACCGTGGAAGGCACCAGCGTGTGCTACTGCATCGAACCGAAAGCCTGGGCCAAAGTGCAGGCCTCCTTCATCAAGCTCTTCGACCAATACGAACCGAACGGCAGCGACTGCTGCTAATAAGGAGGGGGATACATCCCCAAACACCCCGAACACCGATGACCAACAGCGACGTCAAGCGAAGCGAACTTCGCCCCAACGACACGAAAGCGATGGTCCGCGCCAAATACGCTGAGATCGCACTACAGGACAAGTCGACCAATGCGAGCAGTTGCTGCGGCGCCGGCGGTTGCAGCACGGAGGTATACAACATCATGAGCGAGGATTACTCCGCGTTGAAGGGATATGCTGCCGATGCTGACCTCGGACTGGGATGTGGGCTACCCACGGGAAGTGCGGGCATCAAACCCGGCGATACCGTCGTGGACCTGGGCAGCGGTGCGGGCAATGATTGCTTCGTGGCGCGCGCGGAGGTCGGCGTGGATGGTCGTGTGATCGGTGTAGACTTCACACACGAGATGATCGCCAAGGCGAAGGCCAACGCCGCCAAGCTGGGCTACCAGAACGTGGAGTTCCGCCAAGGCGATATCGAGGCCCTGCCGATCACCAGCAACATCGCCGATGTGGTCGTGAGCAACTGCGTGCTCAACCTGGTGCCCGACAAGCGTCAGGCGTTCAGCGAAGCGCTGCGCGTCCTGAAACCCGGCGGTCACTTCAGCATCAGCGATGTGGTGCTGCGGGGTGAACTTCCGGATCAATTGCAACATGCTGCCGAGATGTATGCCGGTTGTGTGAGCGGAGCCCTGCAGGAAAACGACTACCTCGGTATCATCCACGAACTCGGCTTCGGGGATATCACCGTGCAAAAGCGCAAGCCCATCGTCATACCCGATGACATTCTTTCCAACTACATGAACGTCGAGGAGATCGCCGACTACAAGGCCAGCGGTACCGGCATTTACAGCATTACCGTATCCGCTTCAAAGGCTAAGACCGCTGCGGAAGCCAAAGCAGCTTGTTGCGGACCCACCAGTACCTGCTGCTGATACAAACCTTTTCGCAAACCACAGCCGAGCCCATGCGCATCCTTGTCCTCTGCACCGCCAATAGCTGTCGTAGCCAGATGGCCCACGGCTACTTGAAACACTTCGCCGGTGACCGTGCGGAGATCTTCAGTGCCGGCCTCCGCACCGACGGGGTGAACCCACGCGCGATCGCCGTGATGAAGGAAGATGGCATCGATATCAGCCAGCATACATCGAACATGGCGGAGGAGTACCGGGACATCCCGTTCGATCACGTGATCACGGTGTGCGACATGGCACGGGAGACCTGCCCCGTCTTTCCCGGACCGGCGGTACAGCACCATCATGACTTTCCGGATCCCGCCGGGGTGAAGGGAACGGAAGCGGAGATCATGGCCGCGTTCCGCGATGTGCGCAAGGAGATCAAGGTCTACTGCCGCGACTTCGTTGAACGCCATGTGTTGGTGCTGTAGATCATGGACCGCTTGAACACCGTGCTGGGCCTGCGGGCCAACTGGAAACAGTTCACATTGCTCGTCATCGTGAACGCCTTTGTGGGCGGCATGGTGGGCATCGAGCGCACGGTGCTGCCGATGTTGGCGGAACAGGAGTTCGGCATCGCCAGCCGCACGGCCGCGCTCTCCTTCATCATCGCTTTCGGCATCAGCAAGGCGCTGGCGAACTACTTCACCGGAAGGCTTGCCGGACGATACGGTCGCAAGGCGCTGCTGGTGACCGGTTGGGTGTTGGCGTTGCCCGTGCCCTTCATGCTCATCTACGCGAACGCATGGGCGTGGGTCGTGGCCGCGAACATCCTGCTGGGTATCCACCAGGGATTCGCATGGAGCAGCACGGTGGTGATGAAGATGGACCTGGTGGGCGACAAGGACCGCGGGCTGGCCATGGGCTTGAACGAGTTCGCGGGGTATCTCGCCGTGGCGGCCATGGCCTTTCTCACCGGACTGCTCGCGGCCGAGTTCGGTCCTCGACCGGTTCCCTTCGAAGTGGGTATCGGCATTGCCGCGATAGGTCTGCTCCTCTCGGTCCTCTGGGTGAAGGACACGGGCCACCATGTGGATGTCGCATCCGCCACGAGCGTTGTTCCGTTGTTGACCAAGCCCTTCCTCGATACATCCGTGCGTCACCGTGTGTTGGGCAGCGTAACGCAAGCGGGGCTGGTGAACAACCTGAACGATGGCATGCTGTGGGGTTTGCTCCCTGTGCTTCTGGCCGGACAAGGCTTCAGCACGGCAAGCATCGGTGCGATAGCAGCGGTGTATCCTGCGGTCTGGGGCATCGGCCAACTCGCCACCGGCAAGCTCGCAGACCAGGTTGATCGGAAGTTCCTGCTCGTAATGGGCATGGTGCTGCAAGGCATCGCGATCCTCTTCCTGCCATATGTGATCGCTCAAAGCGCGTACATCGCGCTGAGCGCGACGCTTGGTTTGGGGACCGCGCTGGTGTACCCGACCTTCCTCGCCACCATCGCGGCCCATACGCATCCGCAGCAGCGCGCGGAAAGTCTCGGCATTTTCCGCCTCTGGCGCGATCTGGGCTACGCCATCGGTGCCCTGCTCACGGGCCTCATCGCGGATCGTTTCGGGCTCACGGCATCCATCCTCGCCATCGGTGCGATCACGGTGGCATCCGGCGTTATCGTGTGGTTCCGCATGCCCGCGGAACGCCGCTGCCTTGAACCCAGCGACCTGATGAACTGGCTCGGCCGATCCGATCCGGCTGGCACGCGAGAGGTCGTTCGCGTGGTGGATGTTCGTTCGCCGGAGGAATTCGCGAGCGGTCATTTACCGGCCGCGATCAACATCCCGTTGGATCAACTGCTGGACCAGGCCCGCGCGTGGCCCAAGCGGCAGCGGATCGTTACGGTGTGCGCCAAAGGCGGCGGTCGATCGGCGCAAGCAGCGCAACTGCTGCGCGATGTGGGCTTCGGCAGAACGTGGTGGTTGTGCGGGGGCACCGCCGGTTCATGGTCTACCTTGGGCTGATCGGGATCGCCTCAGTCCTCGGCCACAGGCACCACCAGCATCACATACACCGCGACGATGGCGGCTACCGACGCGGTGACCACAAAGGTGACCGCCGGACCGAAGGTGTACCATAGCAGTCCGGCAAAGGAGCTTGCACCCAGGGCACAGATGCTCTGAAAGCCCGCGTAGGTGCCGATGGCCGATGCCGTCTCCGTGCGCGGCACGATGCTGCCGATCCAGGCCTTCGCGATGCCTTCCGTGGCCGCTGCATAGAGCCCGTAACCGAAGAACAGCACCGCGATCATCACCATCCCGTGTGCCATGGCCATGCCGACATACACGGCCGCGAACAGCACCAGCCCCACCAGGAACACGCGCTTCACACCGATGCGGTCCGCCAGCGCTCCGAGCGGATAGGAGGCGATGGCGTACACCAGGTTGTAGAAGATGTATACGCCGATGGTCGCGGTGTCGCTGAGCCCTGCGTTCTTCGCCTGCAGTAACAGGAACACATCGCTGCTGTTGAACAACGCGAAGAGCAACAGGCCGATGGTGAGCTGGCGATAGGCCGCAGGACCGGTCCGCCAATAGCGGATGAAGCCGAAGAACTTCACGGGCGGCCGACCGCTCCGGGTCTTCGCAGGGCCATCCTTCAGCAGCAAGCTCGCGATGATGGCCAACAGGCCCGGCGCAAAGGCAATGAGGAACAAGGGCATGTAATCGCCGGGATGGACGTACAGATAAACCAGTGCCAATGATGGTCCGAGCACGGCACCCAACGTATCCATGCTGCGATGGAAGCCGAACACGCGCCCCTTGGTGGCCGGTGTGGCCTCGTCGTTGAGCATGGCGTCGCGTGCACCGGTGCGCAGGCCCTTGCCCAGGCGATCGATGGTGCGCGCGAAGAAGATCCACAGCGGTGCGATGAGCACGGCCATCATCGGCTTGCTGATCGCGCTGAGCGCATAGCCCCATTGCACGAAAGGTGCGCGACGCCCAAGGCGGTCGCTCTGCATGCCGAAGTACCCCTTGCTCAATCCAGCTGTCGCTTCGGCCACACCCTCCAGCACACCGATCAGCACAATGGAGAACCCGATGCTCTTGAGGTAGATCGGCATCACCGGATACAGCATCTCGCTGGCCATGTCCGTGAACAGGCTGATCAGCGAGAGGATCCAGACGGTGCGGGAGAGTGTGCGGGACATCGGTACCCGCAAAGGTGCGTTGCTTCCAATTAGCGTGCCTATACCCTGGTTCGCGTCCACGCGTTCGAACCCCTCCTCTATACGATCAGGGCATGGATACCTTGGCGAGCGCTAACATGGTCACACGAACGCTCGCCGATCGCTTGTTGAAGCATGTGCTCAGCTTCAGCATGCAGGATGTGGAGCTGCCTGCTGGAGTGGGCGTGCTCGACCCTTTCAATGGCCCGAACGCGGATGAGGTGCGCCGCATCGTCACGCTATTCCACCGCAAATACTACAGTGACAACAGGTCGCGCGTGCTGATGCTCGGCATCAACCCGGGCAGGCTGGGCGCAGGCAGCACTGGTCTGTCGTTCACCGACACGAAACGCTGCGAGAGCGACCTCGGCATACCCGTGCACGGCATACGCACACACGAGCCGAGCAGTGACTTCTTCTACCGGATGATCCGTGGCGCGGGGGGGGCCACGGCATTCTACGACCAGGTGTACGTTCACGCCATCTGCCCGCTCGGCTTCGTGAAGGCCGGTCCGAACGGCAAGGACATCAACCTGAACTATTACGATGCCAAGGCGCTGGAACAGGCCGTTACGCCCTTCGTGAGCGACTGGCTCAGAACGCTGGTGAAATGTGGCATGCGCACAGACGTCGTGTTCTGCATCGGCACCGGAAAGAACGCGGCCTATTTCGAGAAGCTGAATGCCTCGCTGGGCCTGTTCGATCGCATCATCGCGTTAGAGCATCCGCGGTTCATCATGCAGTACAAGGCGAAGTTCGTGGACACTTACGTCCGAAAATACGTGAACGCACTGGTCGAGGTGTCCCCTGTTACCCGCGCTGAAGGCACATGAACCCATGTTCGTCAAGGTCTCACCCCGGGATTTGCGTACTCCGTTCCCTTGAACCACCTTCGCTTCGCGTCATCGACCACCACCCACATGCAAGGCAGACCAAAGGCCCCAGTTAGTTCCATTACAGGCATGTCCATTTTTCCATAGTCGCTGATCTGATCGATGGCCTACGAACGACTTCATGAGCTGCTGGATACGCAGCTCGCCCAATTCCCGCAGGAGACCTGCATCGCCACCAAGGATAACGGTGAATGGCGCCGCTATTCCACCCGGGAGGTGGTGGACACCAGCGAACGCATCGCCTTGGGCCTCATCGCCCTGGGCGTGAAACCAGGCGACCGCGTGGTGATCGCCAGCCCCAACCGCAGCGAATGGTGCCTGGTGGACCAGGCCATCCTGCGCATCGGTGCGATCAACGTTCCCTTGTACCCCACCAGCAGCAGCAGCGATTACGCCTATGTGCTGAACCACAGCGGCGCCAAGGTGGCCTTTTGCGGGGATGCGCTCGTTCAGTACAAGGTGCTGGAGGCCATGAAGGAGGCACCGGGCCTCGAGCATGTGTTCGCCTTCCTGCCGGACATGAACGGACGGCATTGGACGGACCTGCTGGCCCTGGCGAACGAGGCGGACCGACCGACGCTCGAACAGTACAAACGCGACGTGAAGCGCGATCAGCTGGCCACCATCATCTACACCAGCGGCACCACAGGCAAGCCCAAGGGCGTGATGCTCACGCACGGCAACATCCTGAGCAATGTGGAAGGCAGCATACCCCGCCTGCCGTGCAGCGTGGGCGTGCGCTGCATCAGCTTCCTTCCCCTCTGCCACATCTACGAGCGGATGCTGATGTACCTCTACATCATCCGCGGTGCCAACATCCACTTCCAGCCCACGCTCGATGACCTGGGCGATCGCATCCGCGAGGTGCGGCCGCATGTGTTCACGGCCGTGCCGCGGTTGCTGGAGAAGATCTTCGCCCGCATCATGGCCAAGGGCGAGGACCTGAAGGGCGTGAAACGCACGCTGTTCTTCTGGGCCCTGCGGCTGGGTGAGCGGTATGACGTGAACATCACCGACCCTTGGTACAACCTGCAGCTGAAGCTGGCGCGCAAGCTGATCTTCAGCAAGTGGCAGGCGGCGCTGGGCGGAGAGGTGCTCTGTGTGGCCAGTGGCAGCGCGGCGTTGCAACCGCGCCTGGCCCGCATCTTCAACGCAGCGGGGATCCCGTTGATGGAGGGTTACGGCCTTACGGAGAGCAGCCCGGTGATCAGCGTGAACGATGCGCGCAACGATGGCTTGCGCTTCGGCACCGTTGGGCGGCCCATCGAGCATGTGCAGGTGCGCATTGCGGCCGATGGCGAGATCCTGGCGAAAGGTCCCAACATCATGCTCGGCTATTACAAGGAACCGGAGCTCACCGCCGAAGCGATCGATGCCGAAGGCTGGCTGCACACGGGCGATATCGGCGAGATCACGGCCGAAGGATTCCTGCGCATCACCGACCGTAAGAAGGAGATCTTCAAGACCAGCGGTGGCAAATACGTGGCGCCCCAATTGATCGAGAACCTCTTCAAGGCATCGCGCCTGGTGGAACAGGTGATGGTGATCGGCGAGAACCGTCACTTCCCCTCGGCGCTGATCGTGCCAAACGCTGATGCGCTGAAGGATCGCTGCACTGAAGCAGGCATTGCCTTCACCTCGCGCGAAGAAGCAGTGAACGACCCCCGCGTGTTGGCGCTGTTCAACCCGGTGCTCGCCGAGGTCAATGCCGGACTGGGTCATTGGGAACAGATCAAAAAGATCGCGCTGCTCCCCCGTGAATTCACCATCGACGCGGGTGAACTGACGCCTACATTGAAGCTGCGCCGCAAGACCATCCTGGCCAACTACGCGCATGTGGTGGAGCAGATCTACGCTGAGGCCTGAGCCCCGGCCCGTACTTTAGCGCATCCTGAATCGAAGATGATGCGAACGTTATCCACGGTGGCCCTGGCGGCCCTGCTGCCCCTGTTGTCCGGCTGCGCGAAAGAACCCGGCGTGGGCGGAAAGGCCGAGATCCGCGGCCATGTGCTGCGCCAGGACATCAACAACAACACGGGGCAACCCATCGGCGATCCGTACCCCTATCCCGAGGCGCGCGTGTACATCGTGTACGGCGATCACGACTTCTATGATGATGACATCCGGACCGGCCCCGATGGGCTTTTTGTGTTCAGCTGGCTGCGCAAGGGCAATTACACGGTGTACACCTACGGCGAGTGCGATCCAACATCATCGGACTGCCTTAGCGGCCTGGTGGCGATCAGCCGCAGCGTACAGATCTCCGATAAGTCGGAAGTAGTGACGGTTCCTACCCTGACCGCCAACAACTGGTGAGAACGCCGGTGCGCATCGTCCTCTTCGTTCTGTTCATGCTCGCGTGCATCACGTCGCACGCACAGGAGGAACCCCTGCTTCGTCCTTCCACGGATGCTGAGCTGTGGTTGAGCGCCGGTGTGGAGGTGAAGCCCTTCAAGAAGAAGAGCGGCCAGCCCTATGAGCACAAATTCTTCAAACGTTTCCGCGCGTTGGGCGAACTGGGATACCGCGGAAATGAGAACCTGACCTCGAGCAAGTTGTTCTACTCCGTAGTGGGAGCGCGCTACCGGTTGAGCAAACTGCTGCGCTTCGGGCTGGAGCACCGTTTCAACATTCGGGACCGGTACACCACCAACACGCACCGTGTGGATGGCGAGGTGCGCCTAAGCGGGGAGAAGGACCGTATCCGTGTGGACTATCGCGCCATCTTCCAGCACGAGTTCGTGATACCCATCCGCTACCGTGATATCCTGCGCAACCGGGTGAGCGTGGAATACAACATACCGGGCTGGAAATTCGATCCGCACATCAGCCTCGAGACCTTCACCGCGATGCACTACACGGGCAACCGGCTCATCGGCCTGCGCTACGAGGCCGGCACCACCGTGGCCTTGGACAAGAAGAAGAAGAACACCCTGGACCTGGGGGTGCGGTATGATCGCGAGCAGAACCTCAATGCCCTGAAATACCGCTGGATCTTTGTGCTGGCCTACGAAACCTCGTGGAACCGATGAAGCGTTCACCGCTCTTGATCCGGCTGCTCCTGTTCCTCGTCCTCTTCGCGGTGGGCGTCACCATCGCCTACTTCATGATCAGGCCCAGCGGGGAATTGCCGATTTACACACCCGCCCAGTTGAACCCGCAGCTGGTGGACAGCACGTTGCAGCGGTCGAATGATGAACATCACCTCCTCGACTTCCACCTCACCGATCAGGATGGTCGCAACGTGACACTGTCGGACACCAAGGGTAAAGTGGTGCTGGCGGATTTCTTCTTCACCACCTGTGGAAGCATCTGCCCCAAGATGAGCACCCAGTTCGAACGCGTGCAGGCCGCCTACAAGGGCGATGACCGCGTACTGCTCCTCTCCCACTCCGTAACGCCGGAGATCGACAGCGTTCCTGCGCTGAAGGCCTACGCCGACCTGCACGGTGCCGACCCGAAACGTTGGCGCCTGCTCACCGGCGACCGGAAACAGATCTATGCCCTGGCCCGCAAGAGCTGGTTCGCCGTCAAGGACACCGGCGATGGCGGACCCAACGACTTCGTACACACCGAGAACTTCATCCTCGCCGATCAACAGGGCCGCTTGCGCGGGTTCTATGACGGCACCTCAACGGTGGATGTGGACCGCGCGATCGCGGATATGGGCAAGTTGTTGGAGGAGCGGTAAAGCGTCCGCCTCAATTCCGCATCACCACCGTCCTCGCAGAGCGCGCACCGCCGTGCAGCATCAGCACATACGCTCCTGGACGTAAAGACGACATGTCGATCGAACCGCCTGGGACCTTGGGCACTTGCTGACGCATCACTTCGCGGCCAAGCCCATCCACCACGGAAAGCTCTTCCACCGGAAATGGCGCACTGAAGGACAGGATGTTCTGCGTAGGCGATGGAAACACCGATAGCTCGTCACTGTCGGTCGGTGCAGGAACGGCGACGTTCGGATCCACTACAACGTACTGCAGCATCATGCCATCGTCCTCATGCATCAGGTTGTGGCAATGGTACATGTAGGGCCAGCCATCGGTGGTGTAGTCCTCGAACTTCATCATGAACCGCACGTGTTCAGCCACCTCCACGAGGACCACATCCTTGGCCCCTTCCTCCCAAGCGGGTACCGGGTTGTCGTTGCGATCGAGCAGGTAGAATGAACCGCCATGGATGTGGAACGGGTGAGCGATGCTGGAGGCATTCTCAACGCGCCAGATCTCCGTTGCACCCAGCATTACACTATCGTTCACCACATCCATGTTGAACTGCAATCCGTTGATGAAGAACTGTCCCATACCGGCCATGCCCGTGCCGGAAAAGGATTTGTTCCGCGTAACGCTGACATCACTGATGTTCGGTGGGGACGTGGGAACGAGCGCCACGGGCACTTCCGTAACGGGGGTTGCCGTGGGTGCAGCAACGCGGATGCGCAGCACCGGGAAATCAATGCCGCTGAGCGCACTGCTCT
This sequence comes from Flavobacteriales bacterium, assembly GCA_031411095.1. GTDB lineage: Bacteria > Bacteroidota > Bacteroidia > Flavobacteriales_F > PHOS-HE28 > PHOS-HE28. Next base: position 45,349 of record JANOAK010000024.1, read on the forward strand.
CCCACAGGATGTAGCTGCTGCCCGGAATGGTGGAAGGCAGCTCCGATCCGAAGCTCATCAACATCAGGCTGTCGCCTTGCATGCCAGTGAGGTCGAGCAGCACCTCGGCGCGTTCGCCATTGCTCAGCCTCAGCCGATCGGTAGGCGCCGGTGCGCTGAGCAGGCCGCCATCTCCAGCGATCACTGGAAAGGAACGTCCGTCATCGAAGCCGAGGTTGTACACACGCGCATTGGACCCGTTCAGCAAGCGAAGGCGCACCACCTGCGCTGGGAGTTCGATGAATGGACGCGGAGTGCCGTTCACCAGCACTGAATCACCAAAGGGACCGAAGAAGAAACTGCCATTGGCGAGGAAGCGACGGTCCTGCACCACCAGCGGTATATCGTCCACGCCATAGGTGCGCGGCAGGTCGAGCGCCGCCTCGGCATCATCGCGCACGATGATCATGCCGGCCACACCGAAGGTGGCCTGCTCCGCTGTGAGCTCATGTGGATGCGGATGATACCAGTACGTGGCAGCCGGGTTCTTCACCGCGAACTTCACATCCCACGTTTCGCCCGGCATCACCATGCGCGGAGGGCCGCCGTCGAACTCACCCGGCAGATGCAGGCCGTGCCAATGCATGCTGGTGAACTGCGCCAGTTCGTTCTGCACCTGGATGCGCGCCGTGTCGCCTTTGTGCAGGATGAGCGTGGGACCGAGGTATTCGGCACTGGCTCCGTAGGTGGGCGTGAACACACCTGGATAGAACTCGTGCACCTGCTCATCCACCACGAGGTGAAAGGTGTCCTCTTCCAACGCGGGCGGAATGGCCAGCGGATTGTTGAACTGGGCCTTGATGGCGAAGGCCAGCAAGAGGGAGATGCACAGGCTTGAGGTTCTCATTACAGAGCGGAATGCAGGTGGGCCGCAACTTACGCCGGAGTCCCGCTTCCGGTTCTGACGGGCATCAGTTGACCGGTCGTTACAGACCGAGCTTCTTCACCACCTTGCTCACCTCGGCCTCGGTGGTACGCAGCATGGTGTTGCAGAAGGTGATCAGGTCAGCGGCCCGCTTCACCTTGGCGGTGAGTTCGTCCACGGAGATCTTGTCCTCCTGCAGGTCCTGCATGATGGCTTCGAGCTCTCCATAGGCCCGCTCGTAGGTCATCGGTTCATCCGCCATGGCGTTCGATCTTGGTGATGGTGGACCATGCGGTCCCGTTGGCAAAGGTCGTCTCGATCCGCTCTCCTACGTTCATCGCGCCCGGATCGGTAATGGCCACGCCCTGGTAACGCGTTATGCTGAAACCGCGGCGCATCAGCCGAGCCGGCGACATCAATTGGATGGCATCCTGCATGCCGTTGATCCGGCTCAACAACACCTGGAAGCCGCGCTGGGCTATGCCTTCCAATGCGGTGGCCTGCGCGCGCACCTTGGCGGTCTCGATCTGCGCGAGCTTGTGCCGTGGCAGCACGGAAAGGTTGGACACATGCCCATCCAACAGCCTGTTGGAGAGCACGAGCTTCTCCGTGACCTGTCGGGCGAACTGGCCCACGGCGGTATGCAAGGCGCCACGACGGGTCTGACATTGCATCACCGGCCGCACCTGCAGCATTTCGATGTACCGCCCGAGCATCTCCTTCCGCTCGGAGAAGGCTTCGAGCACAGTGTTCTGGATGTTCACCAGGAAGCCGCTGAGCGCCGTTTCGAAGAAGAGGCTGCGGTCCACGAGAAAGTCGGCAATGGCGGTGGGTGTCTTGTGCGGGCTGCGCGCGATCATATCCACCACGGACACATCCACGTCGTGGCCGATGCCGGTCATCACGGGGATGGGCATGCGCGCCACCATGCGGCACAGCTCGAGGTCGTTGAAGGGTTCGAGGTCCAGTTTGGACCCGCCGCCGCGCACTAGCACGATGGCATCGAACTGGCGTGGATCGATGCGTTCCAGCGCCGCGCGCAGCTCCCGCGCGGCCCCGTCGCCCTGCACCACGGAGGCGAAGACGCGGACATGATAGCGATAGCCGTACTCGTTCTCATCGAGGTGCTGCATGAAATCCTCGTAGGCGGCGGTGCCCATGGACGAGATGAGGGCAATGCGCTGCAGCACCATCGGCATGGGCACGAAGCGGTTGAGGTCCCACAGGCCTTCGCGCTTGAGCGTGTCGATGGTCTCCTTCTTGCGTCGCTCCAGTTCGCCGAGGCTGTAGGCCAGGTCCACCTCCTCGATCCGCAGGCTCAATCCGTACACCTCGCTGTAGCTGAGGCTGGCGCGGAAGAGGATCTCCGCCCCTTCGCGTAGGATGTTGCCACGCTCGTCACCCAGCGCCTGATTGATGCAGACCAACGCGGAGTTCCAGATGATGCCGCGCATAACAGCCACTTTCACGCCGTTGCGATGCTCCACCAGTTCCAGGTAGGCATGGCCCGGCATCTTGATGCTGGCGATCTCCGCCTTGATCCAGAAGGAGCCGCCGCCCGCGGCATCCTCGATGCGCTGCTTCACCGCACGGCTTACCTGCAGCAGGCTGAAGACCTTGCGTTCGTTCATGGTGAGGGTGTGGCATGCGTTGCAATGCCAACGCACTGCGAAGGAAGGATGAAGGTGTCGATCGGCAAGCATCCTTGGATGAGAAGTTGAAACCACCTCCAGCTCCCGACACGTCGGGACTATGAAGCCCTCCTAGTCCCCGCGGCAATGTTCCCTTCGGGACGCCGCGCAGGAGCGGAGAACACTTGGTATACTGACAGAGGTTTTCCCCTCCTTGCTGATCGCGTCGCGCGCTCTGGCGGGACAGCGCGATCAGCTATGCAAGGAGGGGGCAGGGGTAGTTTCCGTTTTGTGGTTCACTGAACATCGAAACCACCCCCAGCCCCTCCTTGTCGGGGTGGCGATGCCCCTGCGGGACGCCACCCAGGAGGGGAGAACGCAGGGTTAATACACGCTTGTTTTCCCCTCCTTGCTGATCGCTGCGAGGCTCCGCGAGCGAACGCGATCGGCAATGCAAGGAGGGGGCAGGGGTGGTTTCCATTTTGTGGTTCACTGAACATCGAAACCACCCCCAGCCCCTCCTTGTCGGGGTGGCGATGCCCCTGCGGGACGCCACCTAGGAGGGGAGAACACTTGGCTAATACACAGTTGTTTTTCCCCTCCTTGTCCGTGAGGCGATGTTCCCTTCGGGACGCCGCGAAGGAGGGAGAAGACCAGGTGCGGGTGCTGCATTCATCTGCGTCATCGGCGTCATCTGCGGTTCAAAAACATCGAAGGCCGCCGGAGGCACGTCGAGCGAGATCCGGGTTCTGCGGAGAGTGCGGCCACTGCCCATTGGATCGCGTGCACGCCCTCAGGGAGAACATCATGCCCACATGCGAGAAGATCCTGCCGGCACTAGGCCAGCATTTCGCGCACCATCGGTGCCACCTGGCTGCCGTACAGCTCGATACTGCGCATCATGTTCGCATGCGCCAAGGTGCCCGCGCTGTACTTCATGTCGAAGCGCGAGAGGCTGAGGGCTTTGCAGGTGCGCGCGATCTTCGCGGCCACCGTGGCGGGTGAGCCAACGCACAAGGCACCGTTCGGGCCTGCGGACTGTTCGAAGCCTGCGCGCGTGAGCGGGGGCCATCCGCGTTCGCGACCGATGTGGTCGTGCATGGCGGCATAGTGCGGCCACAGTTCCTCCCTCGCCTGTTCATCCGTGTCGGCGATGTACCCGGGCGAATGCGCGCCGATGGGCAGCGGGCCCCTCCCCATTTCAGCAAGCGACTGATGATAGAGTTGAACGAAAGGTGCAAATGCCCGTGGGTCGCCGCCGATGATCGCGAGCATCAAGGGAAGTCCGTAGCGCGCTGCACGCACTACCGATGCGGGCGTGCCGCCCACACCGATCCAGGTGCGCAGGTGTCCACTGGCGGTAGGCGGGTAGATGAGCTGATCCTTCAAGGCGCTGCGCGTACGCCCGCTCCAGGTGACCGGCCCTTCCTTCAGCAGCTCGGCGAATATGGCCAGCCGCTCGTTGAACAGAACGTCATACTGCGATAGGTCGAGCCCGAAGAGCGGGAACGATTCGGTGAACGATCCCCGCCCGATGATCACTTCCGCCCGGCCGTTCGACAACGCATCGAGCGTGCTGAAGCGTTGGAACACGCGCACCGGATCATCGGAGCTGAGCACCGTGACCGCGGAACCGAGATGGATCTGCGTTGTGCGACCGGCAATGGTAGCCAGCACAACATCCGGCGCGCTCACGGCGAAGTCCGCCCTGTGATGTTCGCCCACGCCGAAAAAGGAGAGCCCGAGCCGGTCGGCCAGTTCCGCCTCCGCCACCACGTTGCGCAGTACCTCCGCGTGTGAGAGCGGTCGGCCATCCGCATCCACCGTCACATCGCCGAAGGTGTCCAGTCCCAACTCGATCGCTGCCATGCCGCTTATCCGTTTGCTTAGATGGCGAAATTAGGACGTGACCACCCCAGTGTCCTGGGGGGGACAGCGACCGCCGGCACCGCCTCAGCTGATCAGGGTACTACGACCTTCACGCCCGCCGTATCGGTGGTGACGTTCACGTCCACCTTGTCGCTCTCGACCTGCACACCACCTTCACCGATCACCACGGAGGTACCTTTCTCCTCCTGTGCGGATGGTACAGGGGCCGGTGCCGGTGGAGGATCCTCTTTCGGCGGCTCGTTGCAACAAGTAAGGGCGGTGAGGGCGGTGAACGCCAGAATGGGAAGCACGTACTTCATGAGGTAGTGGGTTTGTGTGGATCAAAGGTTCGCGGGGAGCATGCCAGCTCCGGCATCAAGGTAGTGAGGAACCTGAGCATAGGAGGACCCGGTTGCCGGAAAAGAACGAGCGATAATCAGGTACCGGTCAAGGGTGGAGCACAACTCTAATGGGCACGTTCTTCCTGTCGGCTTGCGCCTTTGGAAGCGGACCCTTACCGTGTAATACCGCTTTCGCAGTAACTCCTGTGCCGGTCAGCAATGACCGAGCAACATGTACACGATCGCGAAGACCAGGATGGTGCCGAAGCAACCTCCTCCCCATTTGTAGGCCGCCGCACCGGCAAAGAGTCCGCGGAACATGTTGTTCATGAGTGAATGCGTTAATGGTGTTCGTCCGAATGGAACACGTTGCACGCCGATCGGACCAGAACTGTGCGCAACCCTGCTTTCGCCCGCGGCACTGTAACAGATGCGCGTTGATCACAGCCATTCGCACAGGTAGGAGCACATCCATGGGCTTACCCGAAGTGTGGAATGGTTTCCACAGGAAATGCTCATTACCTGTATCGCGATCCAACGTGATCATGCACCCTTGGCGTCCGGTCCCGCGCGCTTGGCGTCATTCGTTTCTTCCTTCTCGGCGGTCCTACCGGGTTCCGGGATGCCTGTGTGGTGCGTGCTCACGGTGCTCCCCTCGCCCGCCGGTTGGTCATCGCGGTCGCCTGGATAAGGGCCATCGCGATATTCCGGCGACACCAGGTTATCGTTGCTCTCGGGTCCTTGCGGCGTGCTCGGCGGCGTGGTGGTCGGGTTCTTCTTGCGGTCATCCATGGCTTCTGCTTTTGATGCCCATCCCGCAAATACCACACCCACCGCCCGTTGCTGGCTCACTCCACCAGCACATGCAACGTGTGGGTGTACCCGGACGCGTTCAACGTCACGAACCGTATGCCCGGTATCCTGCCAAGGTCGATCTGTGTGCGCGTTGCTGTAACCGTTCGTCGACTTAACACACGGCCCAGCGCGTCGGTGATGGTGGCCTGCAGGGGTAACATGGACGGTGCGCACTCCAATGTGACCTCTCCGGAGGTAGGGTTCGGCATAAGGACCATGGAAGTCGTGTGCGCCTCGGCGAGCCCCACACCCGCTCCGGTCAATAACAACTCCCCGCGGGGTAATCCGCCGTTGGCGCCGTTATCGAAGTTGAACAAGGTGGTCCGCTGCAGGGTGATGGGATCGAAGCGATAGATGGTACCGTAGAAGCCCGTTCCACCCAACTGTGCCATGCCGTACAGTTGCCCGTCCGGTCCGTTCTCCAGGCTGGCGAGCGGTCCGCTACCTGTGGCCACCGCGAACGCGTTCACCACTGTAAAGAGGTCCGTGGTGGGATCAATGGTGAAGATGAAACCGCCCGCGTTCATTCCGCCATTGGTCACGGTGCCCACCAGATCGCCTCCCGCGTTCACCAAGGTGTTCCAACAGTCGGTGCCGTTCATGTCGTCAATGTCCTTCACCTTCATGAACACATCGTTCACAGGATCCAGCTTGTACACGATGCCATGGTTCTGCACACCGCCTTCGAAGGTGGTGCCGTACAACCAGCCATTCGTGGCCTGTGTCAGTCCGCCGTAGGGCGTGCGACCACCCAGAGCACCTTCGAAGTCGTGCAACTTGGTGTACACATCGCCCACGGGATCATAGCGGAAGAGCGTGCCCGACTGGTTGTTCGCGCCACCCTGTGATGCCGCGCCATAGAAAAGCCCATCGGAGGCCTGCAATAAGCGGGAGTTGATGGCGGCCCCGTCAACGCTTTGGTCCAATGCATACAGCTCGGTATAGCTATTCGTGTACGGATCCACACGGAAGATGCTTCCGCCGCCGTCTGTTCCGGCATAACCCGCGCCGTACAACAGCCCATCGCTCCCCACGATGAGCGTCCCATGGTTGTACCCCCCGTTGGGACCGGTGAAGTCGCGGAGCTTGGTGAACGCGGATGTGGCTGGATCGATGGTGAACAATGTGCCCAACGCTGGAATGCCAACCCCGCCGAAGGTGGTCATGCCATAGATCAGCCCGTTCGGTGCCAGGCACAATCCACCTTCAGGTCCCCAGCCCGAGGCATCATCGAAACTGAACACGGTGGTGAAGTCGGTGCCGTCGGCATCCACAGCGAACACGGTGCCTTGGTTATTCGCACCACCCGAGGTGGTCATGCCCCAGATGCGAGCAGGATCCTGAGCGCTGAGTTGCAGCGCACCAGCTGTGAGGAGAAGTGTGAAGTGGCGCATGGGAGAGCTTTTTCCGAAGATAGCAACATGGCGAGGCGGCGTGTTGGGTTCGACCCAATGGACGAACCGCTCATCCCGTGACACCGCGTTCACGCTGCTCGGCTGCGAAGCCATTCCATCCCGACCTTCGCGGCCGATGCGCGTTCTCGCACTCCTTCTCCTTTGTTGGCCCTTGTGGTGCCAGGCCCAGACCAGCGGCCTGCTCTGCAAGAACATCAAGGCCATCCGCACCACCGAGCGCATCAACGTGGATGGCGTGCTCGATGAGGCCATCTGGATCACCGCGCCTGTGGGGGATGAGTTCGTGCAGAACGAACCGCGCCCCAACGAACCCGCCATGATGAACAGTTCCGTGCGCGTGGTGTATGATGATGTTGCCATCCATGTGGGCGCGGTGTTGCTTGATCCGCATCCGGACAGCATCATGCATCGGCTCGGCGCGCGCGATGATCTGGGCATCACCGACTGGTTCGGCATCACGATCGATCCCTATCGCAGCGGACGGAACGGATTCGAGTTCATGGTGAGCGCCGCCAATGTGCAATCGGATATGATCGTGGCCAATGAAGAGGAGGACCCCAACTGGAACGCGGTATGGCAGAGCGCCACGCGTGTCACCGAAGAGGGTTGGACCGTGGAGATGACCATCCCCTACTCCGCCTTTCGGTTCCCGAAGGGCGATGAACAGTTCTGGTCGGTCCAGTTCGTACGCACGGTTGGCCGAACGCGAGAGAAGACCTTCTGGAACCCGATCGATCCTGCGTTGGAAGGCTGGTTGCGGCAGTGCGGCACGATGTCCGGCATCAAGGACGTGCAGGCCCCCCTCCGCCTCATGCTCTATCCCTACGTTTCCGCCTATGCGCAACATTTCCCGCAGAGCGATGCTGCACTGAAGGACTGGAGCAGCACCTTCAACGGCGGCATGGATGTGAAGCTGGGACTGAGCGATGCGTACACGCTGGACATGACCTTGATCCCCGACTTCGGGCAGGTGGTGAGTGACAATGTGGTGTTGAACCTGTCGCCCTTCGAGGTGCAGTACAACGAGAACCGTCAGTTCTTCACCGAAGGCACCGAGCTCTTCCAACGCGGCGACCTCTTCTACAGCCGCCGCATCGGTGGTGAGCCACTGCTGCGTGGAGCGCTGTATGCCAATGCTCTGCCCGGTGAAACGGTCACCGAGGATCCCGGTGTGAGCAAGTTGATCAACGCCACCAAAGTGAGCGGCCGCGGACCGAAGGGCTTCGGACTCGGCGTGCTCAACGCCATCACACGGGCCACCTACGGCACCCTCACAGACAGCGCTGGCAACACGCGGGAAGTGCTCACCGACCCGCTCACCAACTACAGCGTGATCGTGGCCGACCAGCAGGTGAAGAACAACGGGTACGTGAGCCTGATCAACACGAACGTGACACGTGACGGGGCCACGTACGATGCCAACTGCACGGCGCTCGACTTCCTCCTGAACAACAAGGCGCGCAGCATCCAGGGTGGCGGCGATGTGCGCATATCCCAAAAGATCGGCAAGGACGTGGATAACACCACCGGCTATGCATACTCCGCAGGCCTGTCCAAGACCGGGGGCTCGTGGACGTACGGCACGGAATACAATGAAGTGTCCCCAGCGTTCGACCCCAACGACCTTGGCTTCTGGCAGTTCACGAACAATCGCGGGGTGCAGTCCTACCTCTCCTACACCAACTACAAGCCGAAGGCACCCTGGCAGCGCTGGGGTGTAACACTCGATGGCGAATACCTCCGGGTGGTGAAGCCCGATCACTTCTTCAATCTTGCTGTGGGCGTGAACACCTACCGCATCCTGCGCGGCTTCAATGCCTTCGGCGGAGGGATGCGCGTGGAACCCATCGTCACGTACGACCCCTTCGAGCCGCGCGTGCCCGGCCGATTGTATGAGTTCCCTGTGAACGCGATGTACAACGCGTGGATCAGCAGCAACTACAACAAGCCCTTCGCCGTCGACCTGCGGGGGTACTACCGCCGATTCTACGAGCGCAACCGCAACAGCCGTTCGCTGAGCTTCGAGCCACGCTTTCGCCCCAATGACCGCTTGTTCTTCATCATCCCCATCGAACAGGAATTCAATGGCGATGACATCGGTTGGGTGGCCTTCGACAACGACGCCATCATCTTCGGGCAGCGCGACCTGCGCACCACATCGGTGGGATTGGAAGGAAGCTACAGTTTCACCAACCGGGTGGTGCTCTCTGCACGCATCCGCCATTACTGGAGCCGTGCGGACTACCTGGCATACCACGAACTGATGGCGGACGGCACGCTCGCCAACACCACCTACGCCGGCCTGAACGACGATGGCAGTTCACGGCACAATGTCGACTTCGATGCGTTCACGGCCGACATCCTGCTGCGCTGGAACTTCGCCCCCGGCAGCGAGTTCACCCTGGGCTGGAAGGACAACATCTTCGCACGCGACAACGTGGTGCTGCGCAGCTGGACGGAGGATCTGCGCAGCACGCTGCAGGCGCCCGGCATCAACAGCTTCTCGCTGAAGGTGCTCTACTTCATCGATGCGGCGCGATATTTCCGTGGGAAGGGTTAGGCCGAGTTGGGTGGTTTTTGCGGAAGGCACTGCGGATCCGGTCCTCAGATCACCAGGCGATCGGTTTGAAGTACCGGTATTCCGGTTTATCTTTCGAAAGAACACCAAAACTCCCACCTCATGAACACGTCCATTTTCCATGTGTCCGTTCCGATCACCGCGATGCTCCTGTTGGGGGCCTGCAATGGTGCCCCCGATGGGCGCACAGGCACGAAAGGGCCGGAACACACCGCAATGATGCAGGCCGACAGCGCTGCGAAGGCGCATGTAGCCGCCCAAGAAGCCACCACCAAGGCCATCATCGAGCTGTTCAACACCGCCAGCACGGAGGGCGTGGAGAACATGTTGACGGACAACTTCCTGGATCACCAGCAAGATCCATCGGTGAAGGCCACGGGCCTACAGGGCGTGAAGGAGATGATGGCGATGTACCACACCGCCTTCCCTGATTTCAAGCAGGAGATCCTGGGCATGAGCACCACCGGCGATCGCACGTATGTGCATCTGCGCCTCACTGGCACCAACTCCGGTCCGTGGGGTGCCATGCCTGCCACTGGCAAGACCATGGATGTGATGGGCGCCGATGTGATCCGCTTTGAGAACGGCAAGGCTGCGGAGCATTGGGGCTACATGGAAGAGATGAAAATGATGACCCAGCTCGGCCTGATGCCACCTCCCGGCGAGGAGCCGAAGAAGAAGTAGTCCGAATGGACCGTGACGCAAGGGCGAGGGCGCGATCCCTCTGATCCGCGAGGCCAAGGAACCTGCAGCAGCTGCCGCCGCATCAGAATCCTGACCTCCATATCCCCTCATCGAAGTGCGCTCCCTCGGGGGCGCACTTCTTGTTCGTTCACCATGGCCCTTCAATTGAACCACACCGCATAGCCCTTGCGACGCAGCTCCAACGCCAGCCCCGCCTCCACCTCCAGCGCTTCCGCACGCGTGAGCGGACCGATGTCCTGGTACAAGCTCGGCCGCAGGTAGCGGCCGTATTTCCTCACGATCTCACTGCTGAGCTTGTGCCCCTTGGCATTGCGGTAACTGGACCTGTGCTGCTCGAAACGTTCCTTGGGCGTCTTGCTCGACTGACCTACGTAGAGGCATTCCAGCACTCCGTTGTACTGTGGGTTCGCCTCGCGGAATTTGCGGTCCTCAGTGAAGACCTTGCGGCTGAGTTCGATGACATATACGCGATAGCTGGTAGGGGGCATCCGCCAACGACCGATCCACGGCCGCGGAACCAAATCTATCCATCCGTGCGCTTCGTCCGTACTGGCCGTTAGTGGCGGACGGGTCGCACACGTCTGCCCGCCCTGCGCCATAGCGCTGATCGAGGGGACCATGAGCAAGCAAGCCAGCCCGTAGGAAGGTCTCATTCCCGAAATCTATGGATCCCCGGGTGTTGCCACGACTGCAGCCCTGAGATATCGAACGGAACCATCAGTTGCACCGCATGCACTGCCACTTCATGGTCTTTCCCATAAACCCATGTAGACATTTCCCGCAGGCCACTGACGTTCAGGCTGCCGCGAGCAGAACGAAGGTCACCGTTCGCAGGATGGTGCGCCGAACCTGACGTTAGCACACCCGGAAGCCATGGCGCACGTCGCTCCCGGAGATCAAAAAGCGCCTCGTGCTCTCCAGCATTCAGGTCGTTTCCTAGTCGTTCGGCAGCGGATCGGGTGCGAAGTTCCCGTGCACCATTTTCCAGCTTTCTCCCTGCTTTACGTAGACGCGAGTGGACTTCGCCCGGAACGGCTTGATATCGCCCTCCTTGTTCTTGCGCATGCCAGCGAAGTTGTAGGTCAGCACCGCCACGTTGCCGTACACCTGCACCTTGGGGTTCAGCATCTCCGAGGCCACGACACGTCCCGGTCCCTTGCTCCCGGCATCGAGAAGCCTCGCCGCCATGGCCTTGCCTTCGATGCGCGTGGCGAAGTCGCCATTGAACTCCGTGTAGTCATCGGCCATGTACTTGGTCTGCTCGGGGATGTTGGTGGGATCGGCGATGCGTGCAGCCCAATCCGCCTTCACGAGGGCTATCACTTCATCGGCGACCTTCTGGTCAGTGGCTTGGGCGGGGGCGAATAGCGGGAGAAGTGCAAAGGCGATCAATGATGCGCCCAGTTTCATATGGTCCATGCTCTTGGTTATTGCTTGTTGCCTACTCTGTTCGGTTTTCGGCGATCCCGCAGTGCACGTGAATGTACCGGATAATACCAAGCCAACGCCTACTTCCGATCCAGTACGGAAGGCGCCTCGTGGGCGACCGGATGTTCGGGACTGAAGCAAGGTGTGGTGATCGTATGGTTCATGGCGTCGATGGTTGATGTTGATCGACGGAACAAACGTCAGTGCACCCTCCCCGGCGGGCGTTACTTCGTTCCGGATGCGTTCCACATCGGCCTCAGCCCACGCGGTCAAGCGGCAGCCGTTCCCCTCCGATCGCCTTGAAGGAGGTGGGGGTCATGCCCGTGAACTTCTTGAACTGGGCGCTCAGGTGCGCAACACTGCTGAAGCCCGTGCTGTCCGCGATCTCGCTCAGGGTGAGCTCGCCGTATTTGATCAGCTCCTTCACGCGCTCCAGGCGTTGCAACAGGAAATAGTGCTCGATGGTGATGCCTTCCACCTGTGTGAATAGCGATGAGAGGCCGGAGTATTCCTTGTGCAACGCGTTGCCCAAGTGCTCACTCAGCTTCACCCGCTCGTGCATGTCTCCGTTGTGATGCACCAGCTTCACAATGGCCGCTTTGATCCGCGCGATGGTGGCCGCGTCACGGTCATCCACCAACTGGAATCCCTCGGCCCGCAGCAGCGCGCGGACGGCTTCCAGCTCCAGCGCTCCAAGCTCCCGCCCGAGTTCAACCTCGCCCAGTTCCACCTGTTCCACAGGCAGACCTTCCGCCGTAAGCACCCTGCGCACGGTGGCGCGGCAGCGATCGCACACCATGTTCCGTACGGTCAATCTCATCGCGGTCCGAAGGTAGTAGCAGGTCTTGTCAAGCAAGGTGTTCCACACCTTGGGCAAGCAGGCCCACGATCAAAGCATGAGCACCCTACGGCCCGGATGCGATCCGGACCGCGTTCATGCTGAAGTGCGCACGAAGAGGCTCCTTATGGACCCCGATCTGCACAAGGAACGGCATGCCAGATAACACCCTCGACCGTCCCGCACTGAAGACGCCGCGCCCCAAGGATGCACCCAAGCGTCCGCGTATAAAGCAGCGCGCTGAACCGATCCCTAAGAACGATGCTCCCGAGGCACCGCAACCCGATCGGGGCGTGGCACCCGGCATCACGGGATAGCCTCACGCAGACAACAACACCGACCATGGACATTATTACCGACCCCAACATGCCCGACACCAACAACAAGCGCGTGGCCATCCTCGCCACGAACGGATTCGAGGAAAGTGAACTGCGCTCACCGCGCGAAGCCCTGCTGCAGTCGGGCGCCTTCGTGGACCTCATCAGCTTGGAGACCGGCGCCATCAAGGGTTGGAAGGACGGCAACTGGGGCGATGCCGACCAAGTGGACCGCGCCGTGGCCGATGCCAAGGCCGAAGACTATGATGCGCTGCTGCTGCCCGGCGGCGTGATGAACCCCGACAAGCTGCGCATGGACCCCGACGCCGTGGCGTTCGTGCGCGCCTTCTTCGACCAAGGGAAACCGGTGGCGGCGATCTGCCACGGACCTTGGATCCTCGCCGAAGCCGATGTGCTCTGCGGGCGCAAGGTCACCAGCTATCCGAGCATCCGCACTGACCTCACGAACGCCGGTGCCCACTGGGTGGATGAGGAGGTGGTGGTGGATCATGGACTCATCACCAGCCGCAGCCCGAAGGATCTGCCGGCGTTCAACGCCAAGATGCTGGAGGAGATCGCGGAAGGCGTGCACCAACGCTAAGTTCTGTTGTTGGTGATGGTGTTGTTGATCCCTTCCACTCAATTGCCGGGGATGTGTTCACCACGGAAGCAACACGGAGGATCATCCACCCCGGCAGGCCAACGCGGCGCAGCGGAACGCAGATGACCCGGCGTGGAGATCCTCCACGCCGGGTCATCTGTTCAGTACATGTTCCGTTCACCATGATGCCTTGATGGCATCGATCTATTGTGAACAGTAAGCTGCGCTAAGGCGCAGCGAACTCATGCTTCTCCTTGCTTTCGAACCGGTAGGCAACGGGCAGGATGCGCGGTTGCACATCGGGGAAACCGTTCTTCTTCAGGATCGGCATCAGCACGGCGCCGAAATCCTTGAACGCGGTCTCCGATTCCCACACGTCGGCCACCGCAATGCCGTTCCCGCTCTGGGCACCGATATGATGGATCAGACCTTCAGGAGCGGTATGACCTGCAGCCCGCAGGTCGTCCCAGGTCTTTTCGTATTGCCCCACCGTGAGGTTGGGGAATTCGAACAATACCAACACGTTCTTCATGTTCGTGAAGTTTGTTCCCTACTCGTCTGGCTTTTCGGGTTGCGCCCCGTTTTTCATTGGTCTCTGGGCTCCAGTGGCACAAAGCTGACCAGGCGAGGAGGGCCGGAATGCGCCTCACTTATCCGCATTGTTACAGGGCTGAGGTACCGTTCCGCAGGCGTCGCTCAACAGGGTGTGCCTGTCACGGCCGAATAAGCTTGCATACACTCTACCGTGCAGGTGCGGAACGTCGGTTCACTTGACCGGATCACTGGTGGGACCTTCGGAGCAGAAGGCCACCCATGCCGTGTATTGCTCGGTGGTGAGGATGTTCTTCACCTCGGCAAGCACTGTGCTGCCGTTCGCATTGGAGATGGGGTTGTTGGTCTTCCGTACGCCGGCCCCTTCACATTCCTCGCGGCAAGCGCTCTGCACCAACCGCATCCGGTGCAGTTGGTCCTCTGACAGGCGCAAGGCGGTCCACCGGTCGTCGTATGTGCCCAGCAGGCACTTCTGTAAGTGCACATCGGGCACTTGGGCCGGTGGCTGTTGTGCCATTACGGCGACACTGGCCTGGGCCAGCACCGCGAAGAGAACGATGGGTTTGAGCATGGTCCCTCCTCCGCCAAGTCCGTGCCGCAAGGGCGCGACGGTACGTGCTGCTCACGTGCGGCGCATGGGGCAACAACGATCACGCGCTCATGGGGCAAGTTCCGCCCCGATCGTTGCGCGGACGCCTCATCCGCTGCGTGCAGGTCCCCGCCGCATCGCGGACCGGTCCGGGTGCTCGGGCGCCCTGCTGTTGCCCTTGCACAGCGGCAGGGCCGAAGGGATGCGTTGATCGATGGTGGATCCGCAGAACGGCCGACGCGTGATCAACAAGCGCGGCACGCACTTGGCGGCATCATCCGCAAAACCAAGTACCCATGAAGTCTTCCAAGAAGAAAGCCACCCAGAAGACCGCTACCCGGAAAGCCGTAGCGAAGACCCCGGCGAAGAAGAAGATCGCCACGCGGAAAGCCGCAGCGAAGACCCCGGCGAAGAAGAAGGTCGCCGCTCGGAAGCCCGCCAAGGCACCCGCGAAGGTCACCGCCAGGACCGCGCGACCGTCCGCCACGAACACCAAGCCCCCACGCAACACTAAGAAGGCCTCAAAGCCGGCCCAGCGTACACCTGTTCGCAAGGCCGCACCGGTGAAGAAGGTGACCAAGGCTGCACCCCGCAAGGCCGTTCCTGTTGCACGCAAAGCCGCTCCGGCCAGCAAGGCCCCGAAGCCCTTGCAACGCACTACGCCTCCCAACGAACGACCGGTCCCTACCCCGCAACCACAGGCGGAACTGGGTAAGCAGGAGGCACCTGAGCAGGATGAGCAACCGCAGGCTGAGCAGGAGAGCCCGATGGCCCCGGACCTGCAGCGCCCGGACGCCACCTACGACCCCACGCCGGATACGAACGTGCCGATGCGCGGACATACCTCTTTCCAGCCCAATGCGCAAAGCGAACGCGCCGCCGCCCTCAAGGGACAGCGCGCACGCATCGGTGGCCGTCGCAAGCACTGAGCAGCATTCGTCATGCGGACGAACGAGCCGACCGGGGTGACGAGACCGTTCCATGCTGCGCGCTGCCGAATGCATCGCAGACCGCCGCCCCAACGCACCGCCGCAGTTGGAGGCCTGTCGATAACTTCATTCCTCATCGTTCCTGAACCATGACCGCACCCGCCTCCCCCACGCACCCCCATGTGATCCAACCCACCTACCAGAAGCTTGCCCTCATCGTACTGGGACTGGTGGCCTTCGGTTATGGCCTGGCGCAGGCGAAGCCCATCATGGTACCGCTGCTCTTCGCGTTGCTGCTGGCCATGCTGCTCAATCCGTTGGTGAACTACCTGGTGCGCCATCGCTGGAACCGCATCCTGTCCATCACCCTGGCGGTGCTGTTGGCCATGGCCGCTACGGCCGGGCTCCTCTATTTCATCCTCACCCAGGCCGCTCACTTCACCGAGACGCTTCCGGACCTGAAGACCAAGGTGGCCGCGTTGGGTCACAAGGTGCAAGGCTGGGTGATGGCGCGAACGGGCATGGAACCGAAGGCCATGGACGATGCCGTGGACAAGGCCACGAAAGAGGGGCTCAACAAGGGCGGCGCCTTGGTGGGCGGTGCCCTCCTCACCATGGGCAGCGTGTTCGCGTTCTTCTTCCTGCTTCCGGTGTTCACCTTCCTGCTGCTCCTCTACAAGAAGCTGTTGCTGGCCTTCATCCACCGGCTCTTTCCAGCGGAGGACCAACCCACGGTGAACCGTATCACGCAGGAAAGCAAGGGCGTGGCGCAGAGCTACCTGGTGGGCCTCATCCTGGAGGCGGGCATCGTTACAGCGCTCAACTTCGGCGGGCTGTTGCTCATCGGTGTGCCCTATGCCTTGCTGCTGGCGGTGGTGGCCTCGGTGCTCAACCTCATCCCCTACATCGGCATGATCACCGCCACCATCCTGCCCATGGTGATCGCCCTGGCCACCATGGAGCCCAGCGCCGCACTTTGGGTGCTGGCCCTGTACAGCGCTGTTCAGTTCATCGACAACAACTTCATCGTGCCCAAGGTGGTGGCCTCGCGCGTGGAGCTCAACGCGCTGGTGTCCATCATCGTGGTGATGGTCGGGGGTGCGCTCTGGGGCATCCCCGGCATGTTCCTCGCCATTCCCCTCACCGCACTGTTGAAGGTCACCTTCGACCATGTGCCCAGCTTGCAGCCCTTCGGCTTCGTGCTCGGGAACGACGATGGGTCACCCCCGAAAGCGTCCCCCATCAGCCGTTGGTCCCGGACCAAGAAGAAGGCGACCAAGGAAAAGGGGTGATCACCAGGGTCCTTACAAACCATTGCGCGTGAGGTAATCCTTGTGGACCGCGTTCAGGTTGGTGTTCGCGGCGCTCAACTCTTCCTGGGCGCGATCGAGCACGGCCGACTGGTCCCGGATCTGTTCTGCGGTGGAATTGTCCGTCAGCAGTCCAGCATAACCATCCAGCGCGTAGCCCATCCGCGAGATCGCTTCGGTCAATCTCCTGAAAGCATCCTGCAATCGGTTCTGCCCAGGAGGAACCGCCAGTGCGTCCAGTTGAGCGTTGACACTGGCCACCCATGTAAGCAGACTGTCCTTCACGACCTGCTGGAGGTGGAACGCAGCGGCGCCGTTCATGCGGTCCACGCCCGCGAGGTAGGTGCGGCAGGTTGACGTGTGGCGGTTGTACGCATCCCGGTTCGCGCGTATCACGCCCAGCACCGAAGCTGCCTTTGCATCCTTCGCCGGGTAGGTATCGGTGAGGGTGCCCACGGTGGCCCCCGACCTCATCGGCGCGAGCCCGTTACGCTTGGGGTAGGCGATCAGTTCGTCCTCCAGCGCCTGTGCCGTCCCTTTGTTCGTGCGGCTTTCGGCCATCACCTTGTCCACAAGCGCGGTGCTGGACGCCTCAGCCCCGCGGCTGATCGCGGATGCATGATCGCGCATGGCGGCGTACATGAGGTTGGCGCTGCTCAGTTGCTCCCGGTAACGATCCACCAGGCGGTTCACGCCCTTGGGCACCATGTCGATGAGCGTATCGGTGCGGGTGCTCATCCAGGTATACCAATCGTTGTAACGCGATACCACGTTCATGGCATCGGCCCGCGTGCGCGTGTTCGCCAGAGTGCGGTAGGATGCGTTCAATGCAGTTGCCATCTCCCCGTAGGCCACGTGCTGCTGTTGATACAGGGTCCACACCTCGGCAGCGCGCGCATCGGTCATGGGGTAGCCATCGGCGGCCCATTCGAAATCGGTCCATGGATATGTGCGCTGGCTGCTGTAGTCACGCGCGTGCAGCAGGCCGGTGCGGTCGCATGCCAGCTGGTACAGGTTGATGGTGCCCGAAAAATTCCGCTGCACGGCTTTATCCTCCGAACCCTTGTACCAGCGCAGGGTGCCATCCTTCCAGCAAGCCAGGCGTTGTGGGTCGCCGTCCTCCTCGTCCGCTTCGATCAACAGGTAAAGGCGGCCCTCCGGACCCGCGCACAGGTCCTCAACATCCCGCTTCGGGGCCACCTCTCCGCCGGGGAGCGGTTCCCACGCCGAACCGGTCCACCGGTACAGGGCATCGGTGGCACTGCTGTATGATCCGCGCTGTACGTTGCAGACCAAGGTGCCATCGGTCAACCGCACGAAACGGTCCACGTGCAGGCCATCCATGGCCCCGCCCATCGGCTGCCAGGCACCGTTGCTGTAGCGGTACACGCCCGCGTCCTTCTCGCGCTCGCCATCGGCCAGCAGTGATCCGTCGGAGTCCAGGAAGAGGGTGTGCAGCTCCGACATCTCCGGGGGCAGCGACAAGGCTTCGTAGGCCGTGCCGTTCCAGTGGCCCAGCACCGCCCGGCGCTCCTCGGTGAGCCAGGAGCGGAACCAAAGCTGGTCCAGCCCCGCGGCCACCGGCTCGGAAACGCCGCTCCACCCCTTGGGCAGCTTGGGCATCAGCGACCAACTGCCGTTCACGCGGCGCATCAGCCCCTCCACCTTCTTCTTCGCGTTGCTCGCGTCCTCATAAGCCAGATACAGGTTACCGACGGCATCAGTGCATACCGCCGTGAACTCGCCCTTCTCCGGTGTGCCTTCCGGGTTGGGTTGCACCACCCAGGCGGCATCGTGCATGGCCATCATCGGCACGTCGTTGTTGTCGCCCACCTGCAATAAACTGCCATCGGGCATGGTGCAGATAGCGTTGTACGATTGGGCCAGTGCACTCTGCGGCCCAAGCACACGCGATGCGAGTAAGACAAGTAATGGCACAAGGCGGAAGAGGTGGTGGAAACGGGAACGGCGCATGGTGGATGAGCTTGGGCGCCCAAGTTGCTAAGCGCGTCGCACAAGCGCAAGTAGGGTCAGGATGGTCGCATTCGCGAAAAACGTCAGGCCGATCGATCAATGCCCACGCTGAAGGCAAGCAGAAAGAACGCAGCCGACCGGTCCTTCACCCCAGCCTTAACCTCCTGGAGCTTGGCAATCATCCCGGGCGTGGCGAACCAGTTCTTTTAAGTGGGATAACGAGGGGTTAATGAAGCCTTAACCCCCCCGCAAAAAGAGGCCGGAATGAGGGGAATATGATGATCACTTTCTCTACATTTGGTAATGACACGAAACTCAAACAACGCTACCACCGGCGATCGCTTGGTGCGCCGTTCTTCCACTTACTGAACAATACCGACCAACATGGCTACGCTCTCCCCAAGCCGACTGCTCGCAACCCTGCTTTTTTGCATTGCGCCCTTCTTCAGCACACTTCAAGCGCAAACGGACTGTGCGAATACCGTGACCCTTGCGCAGGGTTATAGCACATCGATCTCCAGCGTGACCGCTAACGGGAACGGGACCTATACCATCGTCCTGACCGTGTTGAACAACGGGTGCGTGGGATGCAAGAAGTTGAACTCCTTTACCGTACAAGCTGCTCCCGGCACCTACTCGAACGTCAGCGTCCAAGTGCTGTATGGACCGTTCACCTGGGCGAACATCGCCATGGGTCCCACCTTGTCCGGCACCTCGGTCACCGGGTTCAGGATCAACAATGCAAACGGCATGGGCAACGGTCAGGCCTCGGCGTTCACCGTCACCTACACCGTTACAAGCCTCCAGAACCAGCAGCTTATTCTGAAGACCACCAGTGTCACCCTGACTAACACGTTCACCATTGCCGATTTCCAGGCCGTGCTGGACTGCCAGAACGGGTACATCTTCCCCTACTTCGATCCGTACATGAACAAGTCGTACGACATCATCGGCGTGGAGCTCACCTCGCTGTATTACACGTATTCAGGTACTGGCACGTACATCTCGGATGACATCTTCGAGATCATCGGGAGCAGCGTGCGGATCTCCATCCGCACCAAGCCGGGCCAGCATGCCAATGCCGTGAGCTTGTTGACCACCGCGCCCTACGGCCTGGTGCAGGAATTGAGCGACCCGGCCAACAACCTGATCAACGGCACCTTCCCCATCCTCAACCTGCTTTCGCTGAACCAGCTGACCACGCTGTTGGTGTCCGCCCGACCCATCTACGCGCCCCTCACCAACGCAGGGCTCATCACCAGCCAGGGCGACACGGCGTTGCGCGCGTTCCGGGCCCGCGATGTGTTCGGCGTGGATGGGACCGGGATCAAGGTGGGTGTGCTTTCGGACAGCTACAACACCAAACTGGGCAACCCGGCCGCCGATGATGTGCTGCGGAAGGACCTTCCCGGTGCCACCAATCCGGACCACCCCACACCGGTACAACTGCTCCAGGACTATCCGTTCGGTACCCGCTCCGATGAAGGCCGGGCGATGCTGCAGATCGTGCACGATATGGCGCCCGGGGCCGACCTCGCGTTCAGGACGGGTTTCCTCGGTGCGGTGGATTTCGCCAAGGGCATCCGCGACCTGCAACTGGCGGGCTGCGATGTGATCGTGGATGACATCTCCTACATCTCCGAACCCTACTTCCGCGATGGCGTGGTGGCCCAGGCCGTGAACGATGTGAAGGCCCAAGGCGTGGCATACTTCTCCGCCGCCGGGAACTTCGGCACCAACTCCTGGCAGGGCACCTTTGCCCCCGTGGCGCCCCCCACGGGCGTGGTGGGCCAGGCGCACAACTTCGCGACCGGCGGCGGTACGGACATCTTCCAGAACATCACGCTGTATGAAGGCGATTACACGGTGGTGTTCCAATGGGATGATGGCACACCGGGCACCGCCACCAGCTCGGACTTCGACATCTACCTGGCCAACACCAATGGCAACACGCTCTTCGGCTTCAACCGCATGAACATCGGCGGTGATGCGTTCGAAGTGCTGCCCTTCGTGGTAACGGCGGACTCCGTGCAATCGAACATCGTGATCGTGCGCGAAAGCGGTACAGGGTCCGCCGTGCTGAAGTACGTGGTATACCGGGGCAAGCTGAAGGTGAACGAACACGGTTCCTTGAACGCCTCCACCATCACTGGTCAGGCCAACGCGGCAGGCGCGATCGCCGTGGGCGCGGTGCTCTACACGAACACACCGGAGTACGGGGTGACACCTCCGACGGTGGCCTCCTTCAGCTCGCGCGGCGGCACGCCGGTGAACGGAGTGGACCGCTTGAAACCGGACATCTGTGCGCCGAACGGGGTGAACACTTCCGTGGACCTGGGCGGGGTGAACTACGATGGCGATGCGTTCCCCAACTTCTTCGGAACCTCGGCCGCAGCGCCGCACGCCGCCGGTGTGGCGGCCCTGCTCATGCAGGCCAGGACCCAGTACTATGGCGATGCACTCACGCCGGATGCGGTGAAAAGCATCCTGCAGAACAGCGCGATCGACATGAGCACCCCCGGATATGATGCGTCCACGGGGGCGGGTTACATCCTGGCGGATTCATCGTTGATGGGGCTGGCCAATCCTTCGCCTTACATCTACGCCATCGACTATGATACCACGTTGATCCCCGGTGTGGATACACTGCAGCTGACCATCTACGGTGAGTACCTCACCGATGAGTCCACGGTGTGGTTGGATGGCGCGCCCCTGACGAACGGGGTGGTGATACAAGGTGACACGGCGATCATCACCCTGGTGGACCCGTTCACCTCCCTGTATCCTGCGATCCAAGTGTATAACCCACCCTTGCCGGGCACCAACGGTACGGACGGCGGACTTTCCAATCCACTGTACTTCACCACCAAGGAGACCATCCTGGTGCGGGTGGACAATGCGTCCAAGAAATACGGGGAAGTGCTGCCCACGTTCACCGCCACCTACACCCTGGAGAGCGTGGATGACAGCCAACCGCTCGCATCGGCCGGGCTTTCACCTGCTGAACTGGCACGGATCTACGCCATCGACCTCACCACCATCGCCACCGCGCAGAGTAACGTGGGCCTCTGGGGCATCTCCGCCGACCTCAATGATCCGTTGAACCCCAACAGCAACGTGCCGGTGACGGACCCGCTCGATGTGGCGATCCTGGACCAGTACAACATCCTCTTCGATGATGGCCTGCTGACCATCGATCCGGCGGACCTCACCATCACGCCGCGCGATACCACGTTCGTATTCAATGACTCCATCGTGGGGCTCAACTTCAACTACGTGTTCAGCGATGGCGGAGCGGGCACCCTCGACATGTCCGCCAGCGACAGCCTCGCCATCCTGAACGCCGTGAAGTCCGCCCACGGCACGGCGTTGGTGAATGCCACCGGGCTGGTGCGCGGAACCGCCTTGGTGAACAACGAGGGTGACCAGTTGCTGACGGATTCGCTGCTGAGCAACTTCAGCTTCATGATCTCGCAGGCCGTGAGCACCACCCGGGGCACGGCCTTGGTGAATGGTGAACTGATCGATCCCGAGGAGCTGTATTACTCGGCCGCATTCACCAACACCACCGGTCGGCTGGTGCGCGGCACCGCCTTGGTGAACGGCTACCCCCTGGTGCGCGGTACGGCCTTGGTGAACGAGCTCGACACCCTGGGCAACATCACCAACACCAGCTCACTGACCAACGCCTCGAGCCTGGTGAACAATTCAGGGCTGCTGAACTCCACCACCATCACGCTGAACAGCAATTCACAAACGCTGGTGATCCTCGGCGATGACGACATCGCGATCCTCTCGGGCGATTCCACGGGCGATGTGATCATCCGCTCGGTGAACCTGATCACCGGGAACACGGTAGGCACGCACCTCGCCATTCCGGGCACCTACCTCACGAACAACTTCAACGTATCCTACGGCCTCGGGCACATCACCATCGTGCCGGACACCGCCCAGTTCTCCATCGCTGCGAACACGCTGACCCAGACCTATAACGCATCACCGAGGTCCGTTGGCGTAACGGTGACGCCCGCCGGCCTGAACTACACCGTTACCTACAACGGCAGCACCACCCCTCCGTTGAACGCGGGCACCTATGCCGTGCAGATAACGGTGAACGACTCGAACTACGTGGGCACCTTGAACACGACGCTCGTGGTGCAGAAGGCCCCCGCCACCGCCACTACCGGCATCTACCTCATCAACAAGGGCGCACCGCTACCGACGTTCACAGCCACCTACAGCGGCTTCCTCAATGGCCAGACCGCATCGGTGGTGACCTCCACCACCTTCACGCTCAGCCCCAACTACACAGGCCAGGCGGGGGTGTACCAGATCATCGTGAACGCCACGGCCGCCAATTACACCTTCACGTCGGTGAACGGCAAGTTGTACGTCAATCCGTCTGGCCCTGGCACCAAGCAGGTGAAGCCCAATTTCATCTGCTACCAAGTACTTACGCCGCCGGTGAACGGGTACACGCATGTTGCTTATTTCAACTACGAGAACCCCAACAACACCACGGTCTACATCCCGGTAGGACCGAAGAACTCGTTCAGCGGATCGGCACGCGATGCCAGCCTGCAACCGTCCGTCTTCCTGCCGGGTACCAGCGCGCCCATCGCCTTCCCCTTCATGGGAACGGCCCTTACCTGGCAGATCACCAGCAACAAGAACAACGGCACCACCGGCTCGATCCCGGCGAACACCTCCAACGTGGTATGCACCAGTGCGGGCGTGCGCACGATGATCGTGCAGGAGGACAGCCCGGAGATGCGTGTGTACCCCAACCCCTCCTCCGGCAAGGTCTTCGTGGAACTCCCCGATGGACAAGCGGAAGGAACCAGCTTCGAGGTATACAACGCCCTGGGCATGCGCTGTGCGGTGCATGTTGATCGCCCCTCGGATAACCTGGTGGAACTAGACCTGTCCACCTTCGGCCATGGCCTGTTCCTCATCAACGTCATGCGTGGAAGCCGCGTGGAGACCCGGCGTGTGATCATCGAATGAGGTGAATGCACCGTGCGAAGGGCCGCCTGCTGGGATACAGCATGCGGCCCTTCGGCCTGTGGCACCTATCTTCGGCAATATGCGCAGGTCCGCTTTCGCTCTCCTCCTGCTCGCCTGCTTCGAATCCGCTTTCGGACAGAACGAGGCGATCGACAGCTTGAATACGGTCCTACGATCCCCCATCCCCGACACCATGCGGGTATCCACCCTGGTGGAGTTGAGCGGACAGTACTACCGCACCGCACCGGACGGCGCCAAACGACTGGCCATTGAAGCGAAGGACCTGGCGTTGAAGATCGATCACAAGAGCGGCCTGGCCCGGGCGTACAAGGCCATCGGCATGTGCTACTACTTCCAGAACAACTGGGTGGAGACGCTGGTGAACTGGAAGCTCGCGCTGGAGACCTTCCGCGCGATCAACGACCTTAACGGCGTGTCGAACATGCTGAACAACCTGGGCGCGGTGTACTTCAACGGTGGCGATGACAAGGCCGCGCTCGACTATTACCTGGAATCGCTCCGCGTGGCCGAATCCACCAACGACTCCTTGCGGACCGTAACGGCCCTGGTGAACATCGGTACCGTGTACCTCAACAAGGATGCGAGCACGGGCCTGGCCTTCAAGTACTACAAGCGCGCCCTTCCGTTGAGCAAGGCCCTGGGCAATTATGACGCGATCGGCACCTGCGCGGTGAACCTCGGCGAGATCTATCTGCGCACGAACAAGGCCGATTCCGCGCGGTTCTACCATCCGGACTCGGCGCTGTTCTACTTCGAGACCGCCCTGGACGCCTATCGCCTTTCCTCCACGGGCAATGTGCCCTTCGCCCTGAAGAGCATCGGCCGCGTGTACGCCGTTCGCAAGGATTTCGACAAGGCCATCCGCTACCAGACCGATGCCTACCAGATCGCCAAGGCCAACGACGCGCCCTTGGAAATGGCCCAGTCGCTCCTGAGCCTGGCCGATACCTATGAAAGCAAGGGCGACATCGCGCAAGCCATCGCCAAGTACGAGGAGGCCAAGGTGATCGCCCAGGGGATCGATGCGCTCTACGAGATGAAGGCGGCGTATGAAGCGCTGGCCAAGAACTATTCGCGGTCCGCCGATTTCAAGCAGGCCTATACCTACCTGCGCCTGTCCTCGGACATCAAGGACACGCTGTACAATGCCGAGATGGACAAGAAGCTGCAGGCGCAGTCGCTCAGCTACGAGATCGAGAAGAAGGAAGGGCAGATCAGCCTGCTGGAGAAGGACCAGGAACTGCGCTCCCTGGAGCTCAAGCGCCAGAAGGCCATCCGCAACGGCACGCTCGCGGCCGGCTTCCTGCTGCTGGTGGTGGCCGGCGGTCTCTTCAATCGCTATCGCTACACGCGCAAGGTGAACAAGATCATCCAGGCGGAAAAGGACCGGAGCGAGACCCTGCTGCTGAACATCCTGCCCAAGGAAGTGGCCGAGGAGCTGAAGGCCAAGGGTGAGGCCGAGGCCAAGCTCATCAACCACGTGTCGGTGGTGTTCACCGACTTCAAAGGCTTCACCGCCATGAGCGAGCTGGTGAGTCCGCAGCAGCTGGTGCACGACCTGCACGACTGCTTCAGCTTCTTCGATCGCCTGTGCGAGCAATTCGGGCTGGAGAAGATCAAGACCATCGGCGATGCATACATGGCCGCCGGTGGCCTGCCCGTGGAGAACAGCACCCATGCCGTGGACGCCATCCAGGTGGCACTGGCCATGCGCGACTTCATCTCCGAAGGCAAGGCGCGCAAGATCGCCGCCGGGCTGCCCTATTTCGAGATCCGCATCGGCATCCACACCGGGCCGGTGGTGGCGGGCATCGTGGGGGTGAAGAAGTTCCAGTACGACATCTGGGGCGATACGGTGAACACCGCCAGCCGCATGGAATCATCCGGCGCGGTGGGCCAGGTGAACATCAGCGAGGCCACCCACGCGCGGGTGAAGGATGTACCCGGGCTACAGTTCACCCCGCGCGGCAAGGTGCAGGCCAAGGGCAAGGGGGAACTGGAGATGTACTTCGTGGAGCGGGAAGGGTACGTGCCGCCCGGGGCGTAGCGGATGCCGCTGCCGATCTGCGTGGGGAGAACACTAGGTTGAACACACGGTTGTTTTCCCCTCCTTGCTGATCGCCGAGAGCCCCGGCCTTGAGCCGGGGGAGCGAACGCGATCAGCTATACAAGGAGGGGAGAACACTAGGTTGATCCCAGAGGTTTTCCCCTCCTTGCTCATCGCCGCGAGCCCCGGCCTTGAGCCGGGGGAGCGAACGCGATCAGCTATGCAAGGAGGGGTTAGGGGTGGTTTCCATTTTGCATTTCCTGAAGATCGAAACCACCCCCAGCCCCTCCTTGTCGGGACGGCGATGCCCCTTCGGGACGCCGTCCAGGAGGGGAGAAAACTTGGTTAATAGAAGATCGTTGTCCCCTCCTTGATGATCGCCGCGAACCCCGGCGGTGAGCCGGGGTGAGTGAACGCGATCAGCTATACAAGGAGGTGTTAGGGGTGGTTTCCATTTTGCATTTCCTGAAGATCGAAACCACCCCCAGCCCCTCCTTGTCGGGACGGCGATGCCCCTTCGGGACGCCGTCCAGGAGGGGAGAAAACTCGCTTAATAGCAGATCGTTTTCCCCTACTTGATGATCGCCGCGAGCCCCGGCGATAAGCCGGGGCGAGTGAACGCGATCAGCTATGCAAGGAGGGGCCAGGGGTGGTTTCCGCTTCGCATAAGAGCCATACTTTTCCGCAATGGGTAACGTGAGCAATCGAAAAGAACTGAAGGATGTACGGCGCAGCCTGCGTTCGTCCGGTACATCATCCGAGGCTGTGCTATGGAAATGTTTGAGCGGCAGTAAGCTGGATGGTCGCAAATTCAGGCGACAGCATAGTGTTGGGCCCTTTGTGCTGGACTTCTATTGTCCATCGGAACGACTGTGTGTGGAGTTGGATGGAGGAGTGCACCAGGATCCCACAGCATCGATCAACGACCGGTCGCGCGATGACTACTTGACCGCCATGGGTATCCGGGTCCTGCGCTTCGAGAACAAGGTGACTCGTCCTGAAATGGGTTTACGCCAAACGTGAACCATGGAAGACAAGTTCAAGCACAACAAGCACGGCAAGTTCGAATCGCGTTACAGTGAGTCGTTCAAGCGCAAGGTGATCGAGGAGTATTTGGATACGGGCAC
>JANOAK010000025.1:0-178260 GCA_031411095.1 Flavobacteriales bacterium
ATCGACTTCAGGTACCCCCAACTCCCATGGCTTGACGGGCGGTGTGTACAAGGCCCGGGAACGTATTCACCGCATCATGGCTGATATGCGATTACTAGCGAATCCAGCTTCACGAGGTCGGGTTGCAGACCTCGATCCGAACTGAGATCGACTTTTAGGATTAGCTCCATGTTACCATGTGGCTGCCCTCTGTATCGACCATTGTAGCACGTGTGTAGCCCAGGACGTAAGGGCCGTGATGACTTGACGTCATCCCCACCTTCCTCACCGCTTGCGCGGGCAGTCTCATTAGAGTCCCCAGCATAACCTGTTGGCAACTAATGATAGGGGTTGCGCTCGTTGCGGGACTTAACCCAACACCTCACGGCACGAGCTGACGACAGCCATGCAGCACCTAGTTTTAGGTCATTGCTGACTGACATATTTCTACATCATTCCTTAACTTTCAAGCCCTGGTAAGGTTCCTCGCGTATCATCGAATTAAACCACATGCTCCTCCGCTTGTGCGGGCCCCCGTCAATTCCTTTGAGTTTCAACCTTGCGGTCGTACTCCCCAGGTGGATCACTTAATGGTTTCCCTTAGACGCTGACTGTGTATCGCCAACATCGAGTGATCATAGTTTAGGGCGTGGACTACCAGGGTATCTAATCCTGTTTGCTCCCCACGCTTTCGTGCCTCAGCGTCAATCGTAGCTTAGTGAGCTGCCTTCGCAATCGGTGTTCTATGACATATCTAAGTATTTCACCACTACATGTCATATTCCGCCCACCTCAACTACATTCAAGATAAACAGTATCAATGGCAATTCTACAGTTAAGCTGCAGGCTTTCACCACTGACTTATTTATCCGCCTACGCACCCTTTAAACCCAATAAATCCGGATAACGCTTGGATCCTCCGTATTACCGCGGCTGCTGGCACGGAGTTAGCCGATCCTTATTCTGCAGGTACCATCAGCCCTCAACGCATCGAGGGGTTTTTTCCCTGCTAAAAGAAGTTTACAACCCATAGGGCCGTCATCCTTCACGCGGCATAGCTGGATCAGGCTTGCGCCCATTGTCCAATATTCCTTACTGCTGCCTCCCGTAGGAGTCTGGTCCGTGTCTCAGTACCAGTGTGGGGGATCATCCTCTCAGACCCCCTACCGATCGTCGCCTTGGTGAGCCATTACCTCACCAACTAGCTAATCGGACGCATGCTCATCTTTAACCACCTGAGTTTTGACTACATTGAGATGCCCCATCGTAGTATTATGCGGTGTTAATCCTCCTTTCGGAGGGCTATTCCCCAGTTAAAGGTAGATTGCATACGCGTTACGCACCCGTGCGCCACTCTCATTCAGATATTGCTACCCGAAATCCCGTTCGACTTGCATGTATTAGGCCTGCCGCTAGCGTTAATCCTGAGCCAGGATCAAACTCTCCATTGTAAAGTGGTGTTTGATCTGACTCTTTTACTAGATCTCTCAAGCGATCTCTCGATCGCAAGGACCTTCTTGCTTTTCTCAAAATGGACAATACGTCAAAGAACATTATCAGAACAGGCTTTCGCCCGTTTCCAAGTCTATCGTTCAGTACCCTCCGCGTTCAGAGAACGTGGTCGTTTTTGCGGAAGGGGTGGCAAAAGTATACATCCTCACTGATTCACCAAGCATTGTGGAAAATTTCTTTTTCACTCCTGCTGGTCTCATCCTCTCACCTGCCAACCTCCCCGCTACCGGGGCACTTCAAAGAACGTTCCTGTTAAAGGGGCCGCAAAAGTAGGGCGATGAACCATACCTCCAAACAGAAACGCATCTTTTTTTTCAGGGCGTGCTCAGGCCAAGCGGCAATACCTTGCCATTCAATAACTTATGGCCTTCCAAAGAAAATCGCGCGACATACCCTCCCATCTCAGTTGCGGAGACCGGGGCGGTGTACCCCGGGAAGGCCGCACGCAGCATTTCAGTATCTACTGCTCCTAAACACAGGCAGTTAGCGCGGATCCCCTCCGCTTGGAGCTCCTCCGCCAGGCATTCGGTGATGCTGGCCAGGGCCGCCTTGCTTGAACTGTAACCGACCATCCCCGGGAACTTGGCCGTTCCCGTGAAGCCGCCCATGCTGCCGATGTTCACCACATGGGAAGGTGCCGCCAAGGCCAACGCTTCACGCAGGGCCTGGGTCAATAACAACGGCGTGTGTGCGTTCAAATGGCTCAACACGGCCAGGTCCGCTGCCGTCCACTGCCCGAATGAGCGCTTCAACAGGGTGCCGGCGTTGTTCACCAGCGCGTGCAGTGGTCGATGGCCCACCGCCTCTACCACCCGGTCAATTCCCTCCGGTGTGGAGATGTCCGTGACCACCTCTTCCACGTCCTGGCCCAGGTCTAGACCTGCCAAGGCCGACCCATCTCGTGAAACGGCGATCACCGCGGCCCGGTGCACCTTCACCAGGGCTTCCACCGTGGCCCTGCCCACGCCCCTTCCGGCACCGGTGACCAGCACAAGCGGCCGGGCCTCTCCCCCATCCGTCGGCGATTCCATCGATCTGCTCATTCCTTTGTTGTGGTCCATAGGGGCCCAGCAACAAATGTATCCGTGATGCGCTCCGAGATCTGGCACCAGGTGGTCAATGGCAATGAAGGATCGGACTGGCTGCTGGCCGGGGGGATCGCCGCAGGATCATGGATGGCCGCACAGCTCCTCTCCCGCCTTTCCAATGGCCCGCTGAGGCGACTATCGAAGCGCACACGTTCGAAGGTGGACGATGTGCTGTTGGAAACACTTCGCACGCCGGTGATCGTGATGATCACGCTGATCGGCCTGGTGATCGGTTACCAGCAGTTGAACATCCCCGAACGCGCCGACCTCTGGGTGCAACGCGTGTTCCATGTGGCCATCGCCTTGTGCGTCACGTGGATGATCACCCGACTGGTGGACACCGTCCTGCGCGAATTCATGTTACCGCATGCCAAGCGTGATCCGCGCAGCACGGAAGGCCAGCTCCTGCCCGCCGTGGCCGGGGCGGTGAAAGGGCTGTTATGGGGGTTGGGCGTGGTGGTGGCCTTGAACAACGCGGGATACGATGTGGCTGCGCTGTTGGCGGGCATCGGGATCGGGGGACTGGCGCTGGCCATGGCGGCAAAGGATACGTTGGCGAACATCTTCGGCGGGCTCACGGTGTTCGCCGACCGACCTTTCATCGTAGGCGACCGTGTGCGGATCGACGAACACGACGGCATCATTGATGAGGTGGGTCTGCGCAGCACGCGCATAAGGACCCTGGACGGTCCGGTGGTCTCGATCCCGAACCATCGGTTCACCGATGGCATCGTGGTGAACGTGAGCGCAGAGCCGCGCCGGCGGGTGCGGCAGGAGCTCGGCCTCGTGTTGGAGACCACACCGGAGCAGATCGAGGAGGCCATGAACATCCTGCGCGGGATCGCGGCGGAAGTGAATGACCGGATCACGGAGGACACCACGGTGGGCTTCATTGGCTTCACGGACCATTCGCTCACGCTCCTGTTCATCTACCATGTGCAGCAACGCAGCGCGGTCGTGGACGTGCAGACGAAGGTGAACCTGGAGATCCTGCGGCGTTTCCGTGCGGCCGGTCTGCACCTGGCCTACCCTACCTCCGTGCAGTATGCCGCGGAACTGCCACCTGGTTGATCACTTCCTTCGGCGCCGTTTTGCAGCCCGCTCCGCTTTGCGCTCCTCTTCCTCCCGGATCCGCTGCCTGACCTCGGGGTCCAACAGGTCGCCCAGGTTGCTCATCTGTCCCTGGATCCACCGGGCGCGCCGTTGCACATAGCCGGAAGGTGCACAGACATTCAACCTTCGCGGGGAAGGCAGCACAGCGGCGACCAATGCGGAACGTGCCGGGGCGAGTTGTGCTGCGGAAGAACGAAAGCAGGCCTGTGCCGTGGCCTCCACGCCGAATCGGCCTTTGCCGGTCTCCGCCACGTTCAGGTACATCTCCAGGATCCGCTCCTTGCTCCACAGCGCCTCGATCAACAGCGTGAACCAGGCCTCCACACCCTTGCGGATGAAGGTGCGGCCGGCCCAGCAGAACACATTCTTGGCCGTTTGCTGGCTGATGGTGCTGGCCCCTTTCACCCGCCTGCCTTTTTTACGATCGTTGTACGCCATGGCCTGCTTCATGGCCTGCCAGTCAAAGCCCGCATGGTCGAAGAACTTCTGGTCCTCGGCCGCGATGATCGCGAGCGGCATGGAGCGGGCGATGCGGTCGAACGGCACCCAAGTGCGGTCGATGCGGCCAACTTCATTGTGCTGTTGGGCCATGATCCAGGTGACCGGGGGGGGAAGCACACGGAGCGCGAGCACCCAAAGCGCGCAGATCACCATGGTCCAAAAACCTATCGCGAGCAATGTGCGCAGCGCCGACCTGATCATCGGGGCGAAAGTAGCGGCGGGCGGATGGATCAGAGCAGTTCCTTCGCCGCGGTCAAGGCCGTATCGTAGGCGGGTTCCTTACCCAATTCCGGGACCACTTCCAGATAGCGGATGATGCCTTCGCGGTCGATGACCCACACCACGCGGGCGAGCGCACCCTCCAAAGGTCCGGCGGTGATACCGATGCCCCAGTTCTCGAACGCATCGTGAAAACGGAAGTCGCTCCCTGTTTCCACGTTCTCGATCCCTTCGGCCACGCAAAAGCGCTTCATGGCGAAGGGTGTGTCCACGGTGATCACCAGCACATGGAAACCCAGGTCGGCCGCCAGCTTGTTGAAGGTCCGC
The DNA here is from genome assembly GCA_031411095.1 of Flavobacteriales bacterium. Taxonomy (GTDB): domain Bacteria; phylum Bacteroidota; class Bacteroidia; order Flavobacteriales_F; family PHOS-HE28; genus PHOS-HE28. The sequence goes on from JANOAK010000025.1 coordinate 4,740, forward strand.
GTTTCCACTGCGCAGGTGCTGGTGTCCAGGCTGGGGAAGGCGATCAGGATGACGACCTGGCCCTTCAAGGAGGAGAGCTCGGCATTGGAACGATCCTGTTTCACGAAGCGCAATGCAGGAGCGGGCTGGCCGACCTGCGGCATGGAGCCTTTCAGGGGTGGTAACATGGATGGCTGGCGTAGGTATCAGATCCGATCAGCGATGCTCACCACGTCATCGTTCATCCAACGCATTGGGTAGCGCCTCTTCGTACACATCGCGGGCATCCTCGATGGAGCCGAAATGCTCGTCATCCACCATCAGCTTGCCCTTGGTCACGTGGCCCAGCAGGATGAAGGGGAGCTTGCTGGTGCGCATGGTGTCCAGGAAGTCCGTTTCCTGTTCCTCCGTGATGGCCACCATCACGCGGCCCTGGCCTTCGCCGAACAGGAATGCATCCGCACGCACTTCGCTGTCGGTGACGATGTCGAAGCCAAAGCCCTTGGGGAGGCCCATTTCAACCAGCGTGGTCCACAGGCCGCCATCGCTCACATCATGCGCCGAGGTGATGAGCTTGTTCTTGATGAGGTGACGAATGACCACGTGCACCAGGTGTTCCTCACGCAGATCGAAGTATGGTGCAGGAGAGCGCAACACGTTGTGATGCCGCACGAGGTACTCGCTACTGGCGATATCATCAGTGACCTTCCCGATGAGGAAGATCAGGTGCCCCTTGTCCTGGAAGGCGAGGGTCATGCGCTTATCGATGTCGTTGAGCACGCCGACCATGCCGATGGTAGGTGTAGGGAACACGGCCGTGTTGCCCTTGGGATCCACGGTCTGGTTATAGAAGCTCACGTTGCCGCCGGTCACCGGGGTCTTGAATTCCACACAGGCCTCGCCCATGCCCTTGATCACCTGGGCGAACTGCCAGTACACCTCGGGGTCGTACGGGTTGCCGAAGTTGAGGCAGTTGGTCACACCGCAGGGTTCGGCGCCGGTGCAGGCGATGTTGCGCGCGGCCTCGGCCACGGCGATCATGGCGCCCACATAGGGATCGGCGTTCACGTAGCGGCTGTTGCAATCCACGGTAACGGCCAGCGCCTTCTTCCCGCCGGCCTCCTTCAGCAGCACGAGTCCTGCGTCGCTGGGGGCGTTGGTGCTCATGTTGAGCGTACGCACCATGGTGTCGTATTGCTCATACACCCATCGCTTGCTCGCGATGTTGGGGCTTGCGAGCAGGTCCATGGCCACGGCCTCCAGGTCATCGGGCTCCGGGATGCGGTCCACCTTGAACTTCTTGCTCTCCTTGAAGTAGGCAGGCTCCTTCTCCTCACGCGTGTACACGGGAGCGCCGCCGCCGAGCACCAGGCTTTCCGCGGGGACTTCGGCCACCAGCTCACCATGCCAGAAATAACGGAGCGTGCCGCCCTCGGTAACGGTGCCGATCTGCTCGCAATGCAGGTCCCACTTCCCGAAGATGGCCTCTACCTCTATTTCGCGACCCTTCTTTACCACTACGAGCATGCGCTCCTGACTTTCGCTCAGGAGGATCTCCCAAGGACGCATCCCGGCCTGTCGGGTGGGCACTTTATCGAGTTGGACGTCCATCCCACAGCCGCCCTTCGCACTCATTTCGCTGGTGCTGCAGGTGATACCCGCGGCGCCCATGTCCTGCATGCCGATGATGGCATCGGTCTGCGCGAGTTCGAGCGAGGCTTCGAGCAAAAGCTTCTCCATGAACGGATCGCCCACCTGCACGGCCGGCAGGTCATCCATGCTGGTGTCGGTCATGTCCTTGCTGGCGAAGGAGGCGCCGTGAATGCCGTCCTTTCCGGTGGCACTGCCCACGATGAAGACGGGATTGCCCACGCCATGCGAAGTGGCGCTGATCACCTTGTCGGTACGTACCACGCCCACGCTCATGGCATTCACCAGCGGATTGGCGGAATAGCAGGGATCGAAGTACACCTCACCGCCGAGCACCGGCACGCCGAAGGCATTGCCGTAGTCGCCGATGCCTTTCACCACGCCGCGCATGTGCCAGCGCGCGCGCGCATCGGAAGTGATATCGCCGAAGCGCAGCGAGTTGAGCTGCGCGATGGGCCGTGCGCCCATGGTGAAGATGTCGCGGTTGATGCCGCCCACGCCGGTGGCCGCGCCCTGGTAGGGCTCGATGGCGCTGGGGTGGTTGTGGCTCTCGATCTTGAAGGCGCAGGCCCAGCCATCCCCGATGTCCACCAATCCCGCATTCTCCTGGCCCGCCTCGGCGAGCAGTTTGGGACCGGTGCGGGGCAGGGTCTTCAGCAAGCGGATGGAGTTCTTATACGAGCAGTGCTCGCTCCACATGATGCTGAAGATGCTGAGCTCGGTGAAGTTGGGCACGCGGCCCAGGATCTCCTGGATCTTCAGGTATTCTTCATCCCGAAGGCCGAGCTTCTGCGCTGTAGAGAGCGGAGCGAGCTGCAGATCGGGGTGCGAGGCGGTGGTAGCGGCAGTAGGTGTCTTCGTGGCCATGTGGCACAAAGAAAAACCGATCCCCGCAAGGCTCGCCGCATACTTTTGAACGCACCATGCTCGGAGCACTCCTGGCCACCGGCTATGCCGCCCTGTTCCTGCTGGTGATCCGCAAGGCACCATTTTTCACCGCGACCGGTCTGCGGGCCCGCACGGTGGGCGGCCTGTTCCTGCTGAAGCTCCTCGCGGGCACGGCGCTGTGGTTCGTGTACACCTACTTGCACACGGACCGGGCCACGGCGGACATCTACCGCTACTTCGACGATGGGAACATCATGTTCCGGGCCTTTGGAAAAGCACCGTTGGATTACCTCAGCATGCTCACCGGCATCGGCAACGACCAGCCGGCCTTCGATGAGGCCTACTACAAGGTGATGAACAACTGGTACCGCCAGTACGAGAGCAACATGTACAACGATGCGCACACGATGATCCGCTTCAACGCGTTCGTGCGCTTGTTCTCCTTCGGCCATTACCATGTGCACACCGTGTTCGCCTGCTTCGCCTGCACCATCGGACTGGTGGCGCTGTACCGCGCCTTCGTTCACCGGTTGCCCGGGCATGAGCGCCTGTTGATGGTGGCGATCTTCCTGCTGCCGAGCGTGCTGTTCTGGGCCAGCGGGGTGATCAAGGAGGCGCTCCTGTTCATGGGGCTCGGGCTCTTCGTGCTGGCGCTGACGGAACTACAGCGCACGGGATTCAATTGGAAGTACCTGCTGCTCCTCCCCTTCTGCGCCGTGCTCCTGTTCTTTCTGAAGTTCTACGTGCTGCTGAGCATGATGCCCGCCCTCATCGCTTATCTCTGGTGCACCCGTTCAGCAGGCCGCGGAGCATGGTTGAAGTTCGCTTTGGTCTTCTCGGTGTTCGCCGTACTGGGCGTGAACAGCGACCGCATCATTCCACGCTTCAACATTCTGGAGGTGCTGTGGGTGAAGCAACGCGACTTCATCGGCATGGCCACCGAGGTGAAGGCGGGCAGCCTGGTGAGCGTGACGCCATTGGAGCCAACGGTGAAGAGCTTTGTGTTGCAGGCGCCCCACGCCTTGTACATGACCTTCCTCTCCCCCCTCACCACCTGGCGCAATGGGCCGCTGGGTCTGATGAGCGCGGTGGAGAACATCGCCATCCTGCTGGGGTTGATCATCGCATTCCGCTGGAGACGAAGCTGGGGCGAAGTGGATCAGCCGTTGCTGTACTTCTGTGTGGGATACTGTCTGCTCCTCGCGCTGGTGATCGGCTGGACCACCCCGGTGATCGGCGCCTTGGTGCGGTACCGGGTGCCCCTCCTTCCCTTCCTCATCATCGCGGCCTTGTGCATCGCCGATCCCAAGCGCATCCCCTGGCCTGCGTGGACGAACATGAAGAAGAGCTGATGAACGATCGTAACATTTCCACCGCCTTCCTTTTCGCTGCCGCCTTGATGATCGCCGGCTGCGGCTTCAAGGACCGCAAGGCCGACCTGGTCGTCCACAACGCGCACATCGTCACGCTGGACAGTGCGGAGCATGTGTACGAGGCCATGGCCATCAAGGACGGTCGCATCCTCGAGCTCGGTGCAGAGCGGCAGATCCTGAACCGGTACGCGGCCACCACGACCTATGATGCTGCAGGCCGCACGGTGTATCCCGGCTTCATCGACGGGCACTGTCACTTCTTCGGCTACGGCCTGAACAAGCAGAAGATCGACCTGCAGGGTGTGAAGAACTGGGAGGAGGCCGTTGAGCGTACCGTGGCCTTCGCGAAGGCGCATCCCACTACGGAATGGATCATGGGCCGCGGGTGGGACCAGAACCTGTGGGAGGGCAAAGCGTTCCCGGACAACACCCGATTGAATGATCTCTTTCCTGATCGTCCGGTGCTCCTCCAGCGCGTGGATGGTCACGCCGCCGTGGTGAACCAGGTGGCGCTTGACCGCGTAGGCCTTTCAGCGAAGAGCGTGATCGCGGGGGGCATCCTGGAACTGCGCAACGGCAAGCCCACGGGACTGCTCGTGGACAACGCGGTGGATGTGTTCCAGAAGATCTTCGATGAAGCGGATGAGGCCACGAAGCGGCAGGCGCTGATGGACGCGCAAACGGACTGTTTCATAAAAGGCCTCACGATGGTCTGCGATGCCGGCCTGGATGTGGGCACCATCGAGCTGATCAAGCAGATGCAGGTCGAAGGCGCCTTGAAGATCCGCGTGTACGCCATGGTGGCGGACAAGCCGGAGAACCTGGCGCATTTCGCGAAGACCGGGGCCATAGCCACGGACCGCTTGTGGGTGCGGGCGGTGAAGGTGTATGGCGACGGTGCGCTGGGATCGCGAGGCGCGCTGTTGAAGGAACCTTACGCCGATGTGGACAGCGTGCATTTCGGATTGCTGCTGAAGGACCGGGCGCACATGCTGGAGGTGGCGAACTGGTGCAACGCACACAACTTCCAGATGGCCACACATTGCATCGGCGACAGTGCGGACCGCTTCATGCTGGATGTATACACCGAGGTGCTGGAGGGGATGAACGACAAGCGTTGGCGCATCGAACACGCACAATGCATGGACCCGGCGGACCTCCATCTGTTCGCGGAGAACAGCATCATTCCGAGCGTGCAGCCCACGCATCTGCTGAGCGACGCGCCCTGGGCCATCGACCGGATCGGCGCGGAGCGATTTAAGAGCGCGTACGCCTGGAACACCTTGCGCAAGCAGATGGGCATCGTGGCGTTGGGCACCGATTTTCCGGTTGAAGCGATCGATCCCCTGGCCACCTACTACGCCGCCGTGGTGCGCAAATACCGCGATGGCTCAACGATCGCCGGGAGCCCGTTGGAAGAGGCGCTCGAGCGGAAGGACGCACTGCTGGGGATGACCCTCTGGAACGCGCTGGCTTCGTTCACCGAGAACGAGCTGGGCAGTTTGGAGGTCGGCAAGCGCGCGGACCTCACGATCGTGGACCGCGACCTGTTGAACGCGGATGAAACGGGACTTCGCAAGGCCAAAGTGGTGGCCACGGTGGTGAACGGCGAGGTCGTGTATGAGTGAGCAAATGAGGCTTGTTGCTCAGAGCCGTTTCACCAAGGAGAGCTACATCGCCGTGTCGTGGTACCTGACGCGACACATGTTCTTCAGCGGATGGCAGGCCTACTTCTACCCCATCGCCTTGGTGTTCTTCGGGTACAGCCTCTTCCACAATGGTGACACGTGGAGGGCGATCGTGGGCATCGGTGTGATGCTCGCCTTCATCGCCTTCATGACCTGGCGGATCCATCGCTCGCTGGTGCGGAAGTTCGACGAGAACTTCCGGAACAAGGAGGTGCACACGTACACGATGGATGATGTCCACTGCCACATTGCCGGCGAGAGTTTCCACCTGGACTATCCGTGGGACAAGGTGTTGAAGGTGTCGCGATGGAAGGACCACTATCTCTTCTACGCCACGAAGTTCACAGCGCAGGCATTGGATGCCCGCACACTCACAAGCGATCAGATCGTGCAACTGGAAGCGCTGCTGGACCGGGTGAAACCGGGTTGGCGCAAGGCCTAGGTGACCGCTCCGTCACGCGCAGTGAGGCGGATCCAAAGTCGTGGGTATCAGCACCCAAGCGCCGACCCACGGGCAAGCTCCGGATTCACCTCTCCGCGCGCTTTCCCTTCGTGCACATCCGCACCCGGACGATCAGGGGTCGACGGATACTGGGGTGCCCAAGCTTCTGAGCGAAGGCCATGTGCTGCGGATAAATGATCGGCGGATCAAACCGATACGTTCGAAAAGAGTCAACCTTTGGATAACATTGATCCATGATGCGACACCTATTGACCTTCCTTTCCTGCCTTTCCTTCATCATCAGCGCTCCGGGTCAGAACCTGCCGGATGAGTGGTACGTGAGCGATGATGATAGACGACTGGTGACCGGGGGGCTGGCCACACAAGGCTTGTTCCATGAGGATTCGGTGCCGGCCATTCACCTATGGTTCGCGCAGGGCGACTTCTGGAACCAATTGATCGCCAACTACGACAGTGGCACACCCATCATGGCCACCTTGATCCACAACGGTCAGACGTATGATTCCGTGGGGGTGAAGTTCAAGGGGGAAACGAGCTACTTCATGCTGCCGCCGGGGGCTGAGAAGATGAGCTTCGACATCAACGTGGATGAATGGGTGGCCGGCCAGCAGCTCGCGGGCTACGAGAGCATCAACCTGAACAACGGGTTCCAGGACAACAGCATCATGCGTGAGGTGGTGTATAAGCACCTCATCCGACCGCATCTTCCCACGGCCAAGGCCAACTTCGCGAAGCTCTACATCAACGGGCAGAACTGGGGCGTGTACAGCCTGGTGCAGGACCTGGACGGTGACTTCATCCGCGAATGGTGGTTCAGCAACGATGGTGCGCGGTGGCGGGCGCAGGCCCCGGGAGAGGGAGGTGGCGGTGGCGGCCAATGGGGCGATGGCACGGCTGCGCTCAACTACCTCGGCCCCGACACGGCCGCATACCAGCAGTACTACACGCTGAAGAACAGCAACACACCGCAACCGTGGGATCACCTGGTGACCACCTGTGACAAGTTGAACAACACCGCATTGGGCCTGCTGGCGGACACCTTGGACACTTACATGGACCTGGACCGGGTGCTGTGGCACCTGGCCTGTGAGAACGCGTTCGCCGATGACGACAGTTACATCCACAAGGGCAAAAGCGACTACAGCCTGTATTGGGAGCCCGAGACCGGTCGCATGACCACCCAGGAGGTCGATGGCAACAGCGTACTGGGGCCGAACAACGTAGGCTGGAGCCCGTTCTACCACGCGGACAACGTGAACTACCCCTTGTTGAACCGCCTGCTGGCCGTACAGGAACTGCGTCAACGCTACCTCGCTCATTTGCGCACGGTGATCACTTCTTCGCTAAATGGTGCGCAGGGCGCAGCGTTGATCCAGCAATACCGCGCGCTCATCGACACCATGGTGCAGAACGATCCGAAGAAGCTGATGACCTATTCGCAGTTCACCGCTGGCGTAACACAATTGACCAACCAGTTGAACACGCGCAGGAGCAACCTGTTGGGGAATGTGGAGGTGGCCCAGGCGGCTCCGACGATCACGAACACACAGCACGAGAGCAGTGCCGGCCTGAACATCGCGCCACCGGCGGGTGAGCCTGCACATGTGCGATGCACGGTGACGTCGAACAGCGGCATCTTCCAGGTTCGGCTCCGCTGGAGCCATGATCTGCCCGGTCGCTTCCAGAGCGCAGCGATGTTCGATGATGGTGCGCACAATGATGGCGCCGCGCAGGACGGGACCTACGGTGTGGACATCCCCGGTCAATCCGGAGGCACTTGGGTACGGTATTACATCATGGCGGAGGCGAACAATGCAGCGCGGTCCATGAGCTACGATCCGGCCGGTGCCGAACATGACGTGTACGTGTACCAAGTGGTTACGCCCGTATCGCCGATCGATGCCATCGTGATCAACGAGGTGATGGCTAGCAACAGTGCCACGGTAACGGACAACAATGGCCAATACGAGGACTGGATCGAGCTGTACAACCGGGGCGCGAGCGCGGTGGATCTGCAGGACTGGTACTTAACGGACACGCCGTCCGAGCCCACGAAATGGCAATTGCCCGGCGGCACGGTGCTGCAGCCCGACGCGTACATGATCGTGTGGGCCGATGAGGACGCTGCGCAAGGGGCCATGCACGCCAGCTTCAAGCTGAGCGCGAGCGGTGAGAGCGTCCTGCTCTTCGACCCGGATACGGCGCTGGCGGATCAGGTGGACTTTAATGCGCAGGTGACCGACATGGGATTGGCGCGTGTACCCAACGGCACCGGACCATTCATCATACAAACGCCTACATACGCTGCCAACAACAACGCTGTGGGCGTGGACGAACCGGGTGATAACCGCAGGCTGCGCGCCTTCCCGAACCCATCTTCCAGTGCGTTCACCCTGCAATGGGAAGGAACGGAAGCGGAGCAGGTGGGGCTTTACGATGCGATGCAGCGGCTCGTGTGGCAGGGCATGTTACGTCCCAACGGGCGCATCGATGTGAGCGGACTCTCCAGCGGCACGTATACGGCGGTGCTGGGGGCTGCCCGCCTTCGCCTGGTGGTTATGCGCTGAAGGCGAGGATCAGTTGCGCGCCTGCAACAATCGTCGTGCGTGATCATAACCCACCGCGAAGATCTCCTCCGCCTTGCGCAGGTCGAACAACGCGAAACGGGAGAGTCCGGCAGGTTCCACGAACAGATCACAACCCAGGGCCGAGCGCACCACCATTTCGCGGAAGCTCAGGTGCCAGGCACGGTCCATGGTGGCCAGCAGACTGCGGCGGTGCTCATCGAATTCCGGCAGGGGATTCACGTATACCGCGACCACCTCGTGTTTATGGTCAGCGAAGGGTTCCACGGGCAGGTTATTGCTGAGGCCGCCGTCAACGTAATAGGTCCCATGCACCTTCACGGGTGGGAACACCACCGGTATGGCAGAGGACGCCATCAACGCTGGCACCAGCTCACCCTCGCTGAAGAAGCGTTGACCTCCGCGTTCCAGATCGGTAGCGCTGATGTAAAAGGGGATCCCCAGGTCCTCGATGTTCGGCGCGCGCAGGTTCGTCTCCAAAAAAGCCGCGAGTTTGCGCGAAGTCAGCAGTCCGGAACGCAACGTGCTGAAGCTGAAGAGCCCGCCCTTGAATGCCGTGGTGAGCAGGAGGAGCGTTTCCCTTGGAGTTCGGCCATCGGCCACGAAGGCCCCGAGCATGGCCCCCGCGCTGGTGGCGCTGATGGCCGCGGGTGTAATGCCCTGTTCGGCAAAGGCCTCGAGCACGCCGAGGTGCGCTATACCGCGCGCACCTCCACCGCTCAGTACAAAAGGCCGCTTCTCCATGCAGGGGCGAAGATCGGTCGTCGACGGTCCGCTCATGATCATGTTGAACAAAGTGTCGAACATGGTCTTCGACCATCACCGGAACGACTGATACCGGAGAAGGCTTCAACAACCCCGACCTTTGCACCACGCCTGCGCCCTTTTTGGCCTTGGCGCGTACACGATGGACCTGAACGACATGATCGCCAACCTGCGCGAGGCGTTGGAGATCACCCCCGATAACGACAAGCTGCGCGCGCACTTGGCGCAGACACTGCTGACCTCCGGCCTGGCGGCCGAGGCGGCCGAGGAATACAAGCGCGTGCTGAAGACCTCACCGCGGGATGCGAAGAGCAAGCTGGGACTGGCGAAGGCCTTCTTTGCGTTGAAGCAATGGAGCGCGGCCATCGTGATCCTCGAGGACCTGCACGCTGCTGGTCCCGAACATGAAGTGATGTTGCTGTTGAGCCGCGCGCTGCTGAACGAGGGCAGTCATGGCAAGTCGATGGACGTCTACGAGCAGTTGCTGAAGCGGTGGCCCGACCGGCCCGATGCCGAACTGGACGAGCACTTCCGCGTGACCGGTCAACTCGGCGAAGAAGAGGATGACGATGAGTGGGAGGAGGACGATGGCCCGCCGGGTGAACTGCGTGCCAGCGACCTGGTCGTTCGCACGAATACGAGCTTCTCGGATGTGGGTGGCATGCAGAGCGTGAAGGACGAGATCGGGCTGAAGATCATCAAGCCGATGCTGCATCCGGACCTGTACAAGGCCTACGGCAAGAAGATCGGCGGCGGCATCCTGCTCTACGGTCCGCCGGGCTGCGGAAAGACGCACATCGCGCGCGCTACCGCAGGTGAGATCAAGGCCACCTTCATCAGCGTTGGCATCAGCGACATACTCGATTCCTGGTTGGGCAGGAGCGAACGCAACATGCATCGCGTGTTCGAGGTGGCGCGCCAGAACGCCCCCTGTGTGGTGTTCATCGACGAGATCGATGCGCTGGGCGCGAACCGCAGCCACATGCGCAACAACGCCGGCAGCCATGTCATCAACCAGTTCCTTACGGAGATGGACGGGATCGACGCGAACAACGAGGGCCTACTCATCATCGGCGCCACCAACATGCCGTGGCACATCGATCCCGCGTTCCGTCGACCGGGCCGCTTCGACCGCACCATCTTCGTTCCACCGCCCGATGCCGATGGTCGCGAGGCCATCCTGCAGATCCTGCTGAAGGAGAAGCCCACGAAGGATGTGGACCTACGCGCGATCGCCCGGAAGACCGAACACTTCAGCGGCGCGGATCTGAAGGCCGTTATCGACCTGGCCATTGAGGAAAAGCTACGCGACGCCATGAAGACCGGCATTCCGGAACCGATGACCACGAAGGACCTGGTGAAGGCGGCCGGTGCGCACAAGGCCACCACGCGCGAATGGTTCACCACGGCCCGCAACTACGCGCTGTACGCCAACGAGAGCGGGCTGTACGACGAGATCCTGAAGTACACGAAATGAGCTTGCACGAACAGCGTGTGATGCGGGCGGCGCTGCTGTTCCAGCAAAGTCGATTCGCCGATGCCGAGCGCACCTTGCGCGATCACCTGAGCGAGGATCCGAACGATGTGCATGCCTTGCGGCTGCTCGGGGAAACGCTGCTCGCCCAGGACCGTCCGGCCGAAGCGCGTATCGCGGCGCAAAACGCACTGGGCGTGTCCCCTGCCGATGGCGATGTGCACGGACTGCTCGCGCGCGTAGAGCTGGTGGATGAGAACGAGGCGAAGGCCGAGGACCATGCCCAACAAAGCGTGAAGCTCGATCCGAACGACGCCGATCACTGGGGCACGCTCGCCTTCGTGCTGTTGCGTCGCAACGAGCATGCACGCGCGTTGGACGCTGCCGATACAGGCCTTCGCCTGCATCCCGAGAACCTGCGTTGCCTCAACATGCGCACCGAGGCACTGGCGCGGCTGGGCCGGAAGGAAGAGGCGGATGTCACGATCGGCAAGTCGCTCGAGCTGGACCCGGAGAACCCGTACACGCACAGCAACACCGGTTGGGCCGTGCTTCGCCGCGGCGATCACCAGAAAGCACTGGAGCATTTCCGCGAGGCACTGCGACGCGACCCCATGAACGATCATGCCAAGGCGGGGCTGGTGGAAGCGTTGAAAGCGCGTTACTGGTTGTACCGCATGTTCCTGCGTTACCAGTTCTGGGTGAGCAACCTGAAGAGCAATGCACAGTGGATGCTCATCATCGGTTTTTACGCCGGAAGTCGCCTGCTGCGCGTGATGTCGGAAAAGTACCCTGCGTTGGCCCCATTGATCTGGCCCCTGCTCATCGCCTACATGCTGTTCGCGCTGAGCACTTGGGTGATGTCACCCCTGAGCAACCTGTTGCTGCGCTTCAACAAATACGGCCGTTACGCGCTGGACCGCGACGAGACGATGGCGAGCAACTTCACGGGCATCGCTTTGCTGCTGGCCCTGGTAGGTGGCGTCGGTTTCCTCTTTACAGGAAGCACGGGACTGCTGGCGCTGGGCATCCTCGGGTTGGTGATGATGATCCCGCTGGCCTCCATGCTGAATTCGCGCAAGAAAGGCAGACCGGTGCTGGTAGGGCTTGCCGCTGTGCTGGCGCTGCTCGGTCTGGCCGGTGTGGCGCTGGCCTTCCGCTTGAACGAACTGATGAACCCGGGCTTCACCGCCTTCCTCATTGGCGCCTTCCTCTATCAATTCATCGCCAACTTCGTGAACACGCGCAGCTGAGCCCCGGTTCAGCGCTTCATGAACGAGGACTGCTGCGTGCGGCCGTCGGCATTGCGCAAACGCAACACATAAGCGCCAGCCGCAAGCGAAGCGGTGGAGATCTTCGCATTGCGGCTCAGTGCACCGATGTGCATCACCAGGCGACCATCCATGGAGAGCACGTCCGCCATGTGCGCACCAACTCCGGCATCGCCGATGATCACCTGGAGCTCATGTGTTGCCGGGTTCGGGAACAAGATCAACTGCCTCCCGACTTCGCCGGGACCTTCGGCCTGTCCCGTGCTGAACTCCGCCACCAACACGCTCGGCTCGGTGATCACCGGCGGGTTGAAGTCGAAGTAGATGTTCGCGGTGTTGCTGATCTCCGTTCCCGGCAGCAACGGCTGCACAGGCCTGATGCGGAAGTTCACCAGGCCGTGACTGGCCGCTTCGTTCACATTGCTGTCAGGCAATAGGATGTCGGAGAAGCGCCACTCCACCACGCGATCTTCCTTGAACTCCACGGTGAATGCATGCGAGGCCACGCCTTGCTCGAAGGTGGACAGGTCGAGTTCCGAAGCGATGGTGTCCGTGACGACGACGTTGAAGGCCGTGTCCGTGCCGGTGTTCTGGAAGCGGATGGTGTAGTCCATCCACTCGTCCTGGCCGATGAAGTACAGCGCATTGCTCCAACCAGTACTCGTTCGTGCCGTCTTGTCGTTGGGATCGTAGGCCGCTGTAATGAAACCGGTAGAGCCAACAAGGTTGTCGGCGCTGTTGCTTTCTGCGACAGGCTGGCTCGCGCTCCAATAGTGCGCATACACCTGACCGAGCAGGTCGATATCCGGTGGCACCTGCACCTGAACGCTGAAGTTGGCAGCACCATAAGGACCGAAGGCGGGCAAGGTCCAACTGACCTGGTTGCCGTTCACGCTCGTTGGTGTGGGTAATGCGCTCACGTAGTTCATCTGTGAAGCAATGTCCAACGTTACCGTCACAGGACCACTCAACTGTGCGCTCATGTTCGAGACATGCGCCCAGAGCGATTGTACAAAGCCGACACGAGCCGCGTTCGCGCCTGAATTCACATGGACATTCAATTGCACCAAGCTGCTGTCCGCAAAGTCGATGATGGCCGCATCGCCATTGATGCTGAAGGGCACAGGTTGCACGGCCGGACAGATGGGGTACAGATCAGTGCCCTGCGGTATGATGGTATGGTTCCCATCGGCCACGTTGCGCGTGTAATGGCCGCTGCCATCGGTGATGGCGTAATCCGGCCCGGGCGTGATGGTCAGCACGCGGTACGGAACGGCCACTTCGCTCCCATCATGCGCACAATCCTGGTCGTTGTCGATGAAGACCTCGCCGCTCACCGTTCCGCAGGCCACACCCAGGTCCGGGATGGTGAATTGGTCATCGAACTGACACTGGCTTGCCATGTAGACCGGATCGTAGACGCGTTGCACGGTGTACAGACCGGTTTCAAGTCCGTTCAATATCAACGGATCACCGAACGGATCCCCCGTGAATACCACACCTCCACCCGGGCCTGTCACCGTCACGTATGGGCCGTAGGGACCGGAGTAACCGATCGTCAACGAGGCGCTTCCGTTCGCTTGTCCACCACATGCGGGATCGATGTTGTCCGCCGTGAAGGGCGCTGGGTTGATACCGTCGATGCCCATCTGATCGAAACCCGTGCAGCCGTTGGCATCCGTGACATTCACCGATACGATTTCGAACGGGAAGTAGTAACCGAACACCGGATCATTGGTGACGGGGTCGATGAAGAGCGGCGGCTGACCGTTGGCCGTGATGGTATAAGGCGGTGTTCCACCTAGCATGTCCTGTATCACCCGGAAGGAACCCTCCTGTTGCCCAGTGCATGGGTGGTGCGCTGTGCTTTGGCCATACACGTAGGTGAGGGCGTTGAAGACATTGATGTTCTGATCCAAGAGCAGAAAGAACTCCGTGACCTCCTCAGCCGCAGCATCGGTCACTGTGAGGGCATAGGTGCCGGCGAACAAACCGCAAACGCTCGGTGTGCCTTGCCCGAAAGGTGGCACGGGGTTCCACAGGTACGTGTATGGTGCCGTTCCGCCAGTAACGCCCGCACTGATGCACCCATTCCCTTGCCCACAAGTAGGGTGAGTGACGTTGCCGGTGATTGTGATCGCCTTCCCGTAGAGCGGGATCAGACCGGCGATTAGAAGAGCGTAGCTGTGTTTCATGCGCGTGTAATGCTCAGTGCTTGATGCGTTTCTTGCGGAGGATGCTGCCATCGGCGATGGTCAGAGATGAACCGCAGCGAAGGGAGGATGCTATTGATCGCATGCCGTGTGTGTCAGGGTTGAACGCTCAACGTCAAGACGCAACCACACCCCGCCGCGTTGCCGCGCGTCACCGCACCACGAAGGGCCGCTGATACCTTGTTCCAGGTTGCGTCACGCGCAGGGTGTAGTGCCCGGGAGTCAGCGCCGCAACATCCAGTTCCTGCAATGCATCGCCCTGCACGGTCCCTTGCTTCACGACCTGCCCAACAGCATCTATGACCACGAAGGTCCACTGACCGGCACCGCTCACCTGCACATGCAACAGGTCATGCGCCGGCGATGGCCAAACAGCGAGTCCACTCTCAGTGCGTGGCTCCTGAAGACCGACATTCAACAGCGTATAGGGCGCGGACGTGTTCTCGCATCCGTTCGGCGCGGTGATGGTCACGGTGTAATCGCCATTGACAACGGGGGTCCATGTTTGGGCGTTTGCACCGGGAATGTCGCTGCCATCGAGCCCCCATTGATAGGCATCGCCCGGTGTGCTGGTGAGCTGGCTTCCGCTGGCGGTGATCGTCGGCGCGGTGGGCAAAGGCAACATGGTGAAGCTGATGGTGTCATTCCCCGATGAGCAGCCGATGGAGTTGAACACGGTAACGGAGAGGTCCTCCCCCTGCGACCAGGCACTGGGATCGGTGGTGCCATCGCTCCACACGTAATTCTGGAAGCCGGCCGGGCCTTCGACCAGCACGCTGTCGCCATCGCACACGGTGGCATCGCCGGTGATCGCCACGTTGTACTCCACCGGCAGCATCGCAGCAAAGGAGTTGATCTTTCCGCGACCGAAACGCAGGTTTGGCACAGCCCCGGTGAACGCATCGGCGAAGGCCGTGTTATTGATCGCGTCCATGATCTCCTGGTGCGTGGCATCAGGGCATTTCTGCAGGTACAGTGCGGCCGTACCCGCGACCGAAGGCGATGCGATGCTTGTGCCGCCGGCACGTACGTGCATGCAATCGCTCGAGAGCTTGAAGATGCCGGAACCACCTTGGAACAGCGATAGCAGGGCCAATGGGGCGGCTGAGAAGGTGATGTCACCGGGCGCTGCGATGTCCGGCTTTTGCAGGCCTGTGCGGGTATTCCCGTATGAACTGCAGAACGCGATGCTGCCTTCCGTACCACCAACCGAGTACGGGTTGCCATTGCAGGCGGTGTAGTCCGTTTCGTTCTGGTAGTTGGCCACACAGATCACATGCGGACTGCATGCCCAGGAATCCACAATGCCGCGATCGATCGTAGGGAGAACATAGTTCACCATGGCAGGATACTCCGCGACCGTTGGCGGCAGCGGGGATGAGGTTCCGGACACGATCTCACTGAGGCCGAACCCATTGTTATCCCATGCATCACAGAGCCCGTTGCCTGTCATCATCACACGCCAGTAGTACGCCGCGCTGTCGGGCGCCTGCATCATGATCTCCAAGTGGTATTGGCCACCGCGCACCGATGCGAACGTGCTTACGACAGCCAGTCGATTCCCGGAGATGCTGTAGAGCGTGTCGTTCACGTAGGTATCGATCGTGCCCTGTACGTTGCGGAACGGGATACGCCCGCGATACGCATATCCACCAGCGACGCGATCGGCACCGATGCTGTACTGGATGTTGTTCATGTTGGCCGTATCACCCCAGAAATCGATGTAAGCTCCAATACCGTATAAGAAATTGGCGGAATTGGTCTTGATCCACGCGAACGATGTGTCACTGTCCACGTCCATGCGTAAGGTGTAGTTCGGGAAGCAGCCACTGTTGCCTGCAGCGCAAACGACCGCGCGGCCTGGTGCGGCCATCAGCATGCTGTCGATGAAGAGTGCAGCGGGATCAAGGCCGTCATGACTTCCGAGGTAGTCCCCCAGGCTCAGGTTCACCACGGCCGGCTTGCCCAGCGTTGTGGCCTCATCGAACACGAACTTCACGCCATCGGCCACGGTGGAAGGCCAGTTGGGCGCGTTCAAATTGGTGGCCACCACCACAAGGTCCGCCTGTGGCGCGGCGCCGATCTGCTGCCCGGTAAGGCCCCCGTTCCCTGCGGCGGTGCCCGAAACGGTGGTGCCATGGCCGCCGGCATCCAGGTCATTGGCCGGGCAATTGCCAGCATCGATCGTGGCCTTGTCCCACGCCTGGCCATAGCCGAACGGTTGCGGCGTGTTCCCGTTCACGGGATAGGGGTGTGCCCAATACCGGAGCACGCGGGTCTCACCCAGGTCATCCTGGAAATCGGGATGGTGGAAGTCCAGGCCGGTATCCACGATGCCGATCACCACATCATCGCCGTCGTACCCTTGCGGCAGGGGTGCCTCACCGGCCTGGATGCGGTCGATGCCCGTTTTCACTCGCATGCTGTCATTCAGGGTACGCCCGCGCCCCAGGCGGAAATCGATGCTGCGCACCTCGCGCTCGCTGTTCAGCTCAGCGATGCGCCCTGCGGGCATGCGCACGCTCACCCAGTTGCGCATGCTCATCTTCACGCTGGCGCCATGCGCCTTGGCGATGGCGGCCACGCGGGCGGCGTTCCCTTGCAGGAACAGATCCACCGGTGCGGCGGTATCGGCGGACCGGAGGTAGCTGCCGAGTTCGAAGCCGATGAGCGTGCGCTGCTGTGAAAATGCGGTGGAACACAGCAGGGCGGCCGCCAGGATGAAAAGGGAACGTTGCATGAACAGGGGGTTCCGGTGGAATGGCCTCCGGACGCACCCAAAATTACTTGGTAGCCAAGGCCATCATCTCCTCAAATGGCGGCACTTTGGGCAAGAAATCAACAGTGCCTGTGTTGGGATCCACACGGCAGCAATAGTGCGTAAGGCCGTTCGTGACCAGCAGGAAACGCACGCGGAACACCAGGTTGTAGCGGGCGGCCTGCTCGAACACCTTCTGGTCCATGCGTATCTCCTGGCCCTTGCATTCCACGAGCAGCAGCGGTTTGGCATCGTTACCATGCACCACGATATCCGCGCGTTTGCTCAGGCCGTTCAGGGTGATGGTGTGTTCCATGGCCACCAGCGAAACGGGACAACCGAGGTCGTGCACCAAGTGGTTCAATGTGTGCTGGCGGACCCACTCCTCCGGGGTGAGCACCAGCCATTTCCGGCGCACGGGGTCGAACACCCGCACCGCATCGGCATCCTGCCTAAGTTTGACGCCGTGGTCCGGGAGGTTCAGGGCTTGCACGGGAACAAATAGAAGCACACAAAGGTGAAGAGCAAGAGCGAGATCGTACACAACTGGCTGCCACGCTACACGGGCGTGCCCATCGCGGACTTCAAGCCGCATGTCCTGCTGACCAACTTCAGCAACTACCTGGACCTGTTCGTGGCGCAGACCGATGCGAAGATCGTGGCGAAGGACAAGGCCATGCAGGTGGCCATCGCCGAGGACATGTGCATGATCAACTTCGGCATGGGCAGCGCCAACGCGGCAACCGTGATGGACCTGTTGAGCGCCATCGAGCCGAAGGCCGTGCTCTTCCTGGGCAAATGTGGCGGCTTGAAGAAGAAGAACGAGCTGGGGGACCTGATCCTGCCCATCGCGGCCATCCGCGGCGAAGGGACCAGCCTGGATTACTTCCCTGCGGAAGTGCCTGCGCTGCCCTCCTTCATGATCCACCGCGCGGTTTCCGGCGTGATCCGGGACATGGAACTGGATTATTGGAGCGGCACCGTGTACACCACGAACCGCCGTGTGTGGGAGCATGATGATGCCTTCAAGGAGAAGTTGCGGATCCTGCGCTGCATGGCCATCGACATGGAAACGGCCACCATCTTCATGACCGGTTTCGCCAATGGGATCCCCACCGGAGCATTGCTGCTGGTGAGCGATCAGCCCATGGTGCCCTGGGGTGTGAAGACCAGCGATAGCGACGCCAAGATCACCACCAGCTTCGTGGAGCGGCACGTGCGCATCGGCGTGGAAAGCCTGCGCGACATCATCAACGAGGGTCGCAGCGTGAAGCACCTTCGATTCGAATAGACGGTTGAAGATCACCGCAGATGAAGAGGATGAACGGGATGAACACAGATAGCAGCGAGCGCTTGCCTGTGAAGCTTCATCCGCATCCATCCAATGCTGCATCTGCATCCATCTGCGGGCCTTTCTTTCCATTGGCGTCCATCCGCGTTCCATCACGTTCATGAGCACGATCGACGACTACAAGAAGATCCGTGCCGACATCAATGCCGGCAAGTTCAAGCCCGTGTACTTCCTGCACGGCGAGGAGAGCTTCTTCATCGACCGCATCGCCGAGGAGATCGAACGCCATGCGTTGCAGGACCACGAGCGCGACTTCAACCAGACCATCCTCTACGGCCGCGATTGCGATCCGGACACGGTGAAGGACACCTGCCTGCGCTACCCGATGATGGCCGAGCGGCAGCTGGTGGTGCTACGGGAGGCGCAGACCTGGCGCATCGACGCCTTCGACAAGCTGGAAGCCTACTTCAAGAACCCCACGCCCACCACGGTGCTGGTGATCCTGTACAAACACAAGAAGGCCGACGGCCGCAAGAGCTGGCTGAAGGACCTGGCGAAGAAGAACACGGTGTTCGTGAGCGACAAGCTCAAGGACGACAAGCTGCCGGACTGGATCCAGGCCTACGTGAAGCACCAGAAGCGGAAGATCGGTCCAGTGGAGGCCAAGCTGCTGGCGGACCACCTGGGCAGCGACCTCAGCAAGCTCACCAAGGAAGTGGAGAAGCTCTGCATCGTGATCGACGAAGGTGGCGCCATCACGGCCGACCTCATCGAGCGCAACGTGGGCATCAGCAAGGACTACAACATCTTCGAGCTACAGAACGCCATTGGCGCGCGCGACCATGTGAAGGCGCAGAAGATCGCGCACTACCTGGCCTCGGACAAGGATCACAAGCTCTTCCTCAGCGCGTCCATGCTCAGCGGCTACTTCAGCAAGCTGGCGATCGTGCATGCCAGCAGCGGGCTTTCGCAGAACGACCTGGCCGCTGCCATGAAGGTGCCGCCCTTCTTCGTGCGCGACTATGCCAATGCTGCGCGCAACTATCCGCCGCAAAAGATCCGCGAGGTGCAGCACCTCCTGCGCCAGGCCGACCTGCGCAGCAAGGGCGTAGGCAATGTTTCGGCCGAGGACGGCGACCTGTTGCGTGAGCTGCTCGTACGGGTGATGACCTGATCGACAGGTCCCGTCGCCCTCCCTGTCCCTTCCACTTCGGTCACTTGCGCGGCGACCGGTATTTTCGCGCTCCCCAAGGCCGATCGGGCGAGAGACGAACTCCGCCATCGCTGGGCTTGGGCGAAGCGAACGATGGAGATCCCGAAGCGATACGACCCCACACAGAGCGAAAGCCGCTGGTATGGCCACTGGATGGCGAAAGGCTACTTCCGCAGTGTACCCGACGACCGCGAACCGTACACGGTGGTGATCCCGCCGCCGAACGTCACGGGCGTGCTGCACATGGGGCACATGCTGAACAACACCATCCAGGACGTGCTGGTGCGTCGCGCGCGGATGCAGGGCAAGAACGCGTGCTGGGTGCCGGGCACGGACCATGCGAGCATCGCCACCGAAGCGAAGGTGGTGCGGCTGCTGCAGGAGCAGGGCATCAAGAAGAGCGTGATCGGTCGCGAGGAGTTCCTGAAGCACGCCTTCGCGTGGAAGGAGAAATACGGCGGCGTGATCCTCGAGCAACTGAAGAAGCTCGGCGCCAGCTGCGATTGGGAACGTACCCGCTTCACCATGGAGCCCGACCTGAGCGACGCGGTGATCGACGTGTTCATCGACCTCCACAAGAAAGGCCTGGTATACCGCGGCCTGCGCATGGTGAACTGGGATCCCGTTGCCCTCACGGCCGTGAGCGACGAGGAAGTGATCCACAAGGAGGTGAACTCCAAGTTGTATCACCTACGCTACGCTGTGGAAGGAGCAACGGACGAATGGGTGACCATCGCCACCACGCGTCCCGAAACGATCCTGGGCGATACCGCCGTGGCGGTGCATCCGGATGATGAGCGCTATGCGCATCTGAAAGGCAAGCGCGTGCTGGTGCCCTTGATCGGTCGAAGCATCCCGATGATCTTCGATGAGTACGTGGAGCGCGAGTTCGGTACCGGCGCGCTGAAGGTGACGCCCGCGCACGACGTGAACGACCATGAGCTGGGCAAGAAGCACAAGCTGGAGACCATCGACATCCTCGAGGCCAACGGCACGCTGAGCAAGGCGGCGCAGTTGTACATCGGCGAGGACCGCTTCGCCGTGCGCAAGAAGATCGCGAAGGACCTGGAGGAGAAAGGCCACCTGGTGAAGGTGGAGGACATCAAGAACAAGGTGGGCTACAGCGAACGCACGGATGCCGTGATCGAGCCGCGCCTCAGCCTGCAGTGGTTCGTGAAGATGAGCGCGCTGGCGAAGCCCGCGCTAGAGGTGGTGATGGACGGTCGGGTGAAACTGCACCCGCAGAAGTTCACCAACACATACAAGTACTGGATGGAGAACGTGCGCGACTGGTGCATCAGCCGCCAGTTGTGGTGGGGACAGCAGGTACCGGCGTGGTACAACGAGGCGGGCGATGTGGCCGTGTGCCGCACCGAAGCGGAAGCCATCGCGCACTTCAAAGCGGCAGGCCAGAGCATCGCCGGCGTGAAGCAGGACGAGGATGTGGTGGACACCTGGTTCAGCAGCTGGTTGTGGCCGATCAGCGTGTTCGACGGCTTCAAGGACCCGGACAATGCCGAGATCAAGTACTACTACCCTACCAACGACCTGGTAACGGCGCCGGAGATCCTCTTCTTCTGGGTGGCGCGCATGATCATGGCCGGGTTGGAGTACCGCAACGAGGTGCCGTTCAAGAACGTGTACCTCACCGGCATCGTGCGCGACAAGTTGGGCCGCAAGATGAGCAAGAGCCTCGGCAACAGCCCCGATCCGTTGGAGCTCATCGAGAAGTTCGGCGCGGACGGTGTGCGTGTGGGCATGCTCCTCACCTCCCCCGCCGGCAACGACCTGCCGTACGACGATTCGCTTTGCGAGCAGGGCCGAAACTTCAGCAACAAGATCTGGAACGCGTTCCGCCTCGTCAAGGGCTGGAATGTCGACGATCGTCCACAGCCCGCGTCATCCGCCACCGCTGTGGCCTGGATGCAGAGCCGCGTGCAACGCGCCACGGCGGAGATCGATGGATTGTACACGCAGTTCCGCATCAGCGAAGCGTTGATGGCCACTTACAAGCTGATCTGGGACGATCTGTGCAGCTGGTATTTGGAGAGCATCAAGACCGGCTTCGTGAAGAACGCCGCCGGTGAAGGTGTGGCCGAACCTATTGACCGGAAGACCTACGAGGCCACCGTGTCGGTGTTCGAGGAGGTGATGAAATTGTTGCATCCCTTCATGCCCTTCCTCAGCGAAGAGGTGTGGCACCTGCTGCGCGACCGCAAGGAGGGCGACGACATCATCATTGCGCGCTGGCCTGCGGCCGGTGCCGGCGATGCCAAGCTCGAGGCGGAGATCCAGCATGCCTTCGATCTGGTGACCGCAGTGCGCAACGTGCGCAATGAGCGCGGCATGAGCCCGAAAGAGGCGATCGAGCTGCAAGTGAAGAACGCGGCGCCGCTAAGTGATGCGACCGTTGCGTTGGTCGGGAAACTCGCCAACGTGTCCGCGATCAACCCCGTTGCGAAGCCAGCCGAAGGTTCCATCACCTTCCTCGTGGGCACCACGGAATACGCCGCGGACCTGGGCGGTAACATCGACGCGGAGGCCGAGGTGAAGAAGGCCGAGGCCGAGCTCACGCACTTGCGTGGATTCCTGAGCAGCGTGGACAAGAAGCTGAGCAACGAGCGCTTCGTGGCGGGTGCACCTCCGCAAGTGTTGGAGGTGGAGCGGAAGAAGAAGTCGGACGCCGAGGCGAAGATCAAGGCGTTGGAGGAGCGGCTGGCGGTGCTGAAGTAGGCGAACGCCTCACCAAGCTCCTGCCGCGCGAACTACTTTAGCCGTATCGAACGCCAGTTCACATACTCGGCCATCGACATCGGATCCAATGCGGTGCGCTTGCTGGTGGCCGAGGTGATCGAGCGCGATGACCACCCGATCATCAAGAAGCAGACGTTGGTACGCGTACCGATCCGCCTGGGTGAGGATGTCTTCGACCATGGTGCCATCAGCAACGCCAAGCGCGATTACCTGATCAAGAGCCTGAAGGCCTTCAGGCTGCTCACGGAAGTGTACGGTGTGCCCTACCTGCGGTGCTGTGCAACCAGCGCCATGCGCGAAGCCACCAACAGCGATGAAGTGCGCGCGCTCGTGGAGATCGGCAGCGGCGTGCACATCGAGACCATCGGCGGCAAGCTGGAGGCCGACCTGATCGTGAACACGTTCTGGACGCAGGACCTCCTGAAGGACCGGAGCTATCTCTACATCGATGTGGGCGGCGGCAGCACCGAGCTCACGTGGCTGGAAAAGGGACGTCGCGTGAAGAGCGCCAGCTTCAAGGTAGGCACCGTGCGCACCCTGAAGGGCAAGGTGGATCCGGCCGTGTGGGAGGAGATCGGTGCCTTTCTGGAGGACCTGCGCAAGGAGCACGGCCAACTGATGGCGATCGGGACGGGTGGTAACATCAACCGCATCTTCAAGGAGAACGGCAATGCGTTCGGTGAGCCGCTCACGCAAAGCGACATCCAGCATCAACGCGATCGCATCGCCTCCTACACCTTCGAGGACCGGGTGAAGTTGCTGCGCCTGCGGCCCGACCGGGCGGACGTGATCATCCCGGCCGCGGACATCTTCCTGCGGGTGATGAGGGAAGCCGACATCGACGAGATCTTCGTACCGAAGGTGGGCCTTGCGGACGGCATCATCTACGACCTGTACATGAAGCAGTACGGGAACGTACGCTATCCCAAGGCGGAGCCGGTGGCGGTGTAGGATCAGATGATCAGACGATCAGAAGAGCAGGGGATCAGGGAGCCCGGGCCGATCACTTGATCGCACCCACCTTGATCTCCTCCACCACCGCGGGATCGAGCAGCGTGGTGGTATCGCCGAGGTTGTTCATCTCCCCTTCCGCGACCTTCCGCAGGATGCGGCGCATGATCTTGCCGCTGCGTGTCTTCGGTAGTCCGCTCACGAACTGGATCTTGTCGGGTTTGGCGATGCGCCCGATACCGGCGACCACGGCCTCGATGATGGCGCCACGCATGTTCTCTTTCGCGCCTTCATCATGCGCGGCGATCGGCTTTTCCGTCACGACGTAGGCGTATATGCCCTGTCCCTTGATGTCATGCGGATAGCCCACCACGGCGCTTTCCACCACACCGGTGGCCTGGTTGATCGCGTTCTCGATCTCCGCCGTACCGAAGCGATGTCCGCTCACGTTGATCACGTCATCGACCCGACCGATGATGCGGTAGCGGCCCTGCGCATCGCGTCGCGCGCCGTCGCCGGTGAAGTAGTAGCCTTTGTAACTGCTGAAGTAGGTCTGGCGGCAGCGCTCGTGATCCCCATACGTGGTGCGGATGATCGACGGCCACGGGAACTTGATGGCGAGCAGGCCTTCCTGCTCATTCTCCGTGATCTCCTTGCCATCGGCGGTGAGCAGCACGGGTTGTACGCCGGGCAACGGCCAGGCCGCATGTGATGGCTTCTCATCCGTGACCCCGGCCATGGACGAGAGCATGATGCCGCCCGTTTCGGTCTGCCACCATGTGTCCACCAACGGACACCGTTCCTTGCCGATGTGGATCTTGTACCAATGCCAGGCCTCCTCGTTGATGGGTTCGCCCACGCTGCCGATCACGCGCAGCGAATGCAATGAGTAGGGCAGCACATGATCGAGCCCTGCGGCCATGAGACTTCGGATGGCGGTGGGCGCCGTGTAGAAGATGGTGACGCCCAGCTTGTCGATCACCTGCCAGAATCGGCCGGCATCCGGGAAGGTCGGGATGCCTTCGAAGATCACGCCGGTGGCGCCGGCAAGCAGCGGACCATATACGATGTAGCTGTGCCCGGTGATCCAGCCCACGTCGGCGGTGCACCAGAAGATGTCCTGCTCCTCCACCTGGAACACGTTGCGGAAGGTGTAATCGGTGTACACCATGTACCCGCCGCAGGTATGCACCACTCCCTTGGGTTTGCCGGTGCTGCCGCTCGTGTAAAGAATGAAGAGCGGATCCTCGGCATCCATCACCTCTGCCGGACAATCCTTTCCCACGTGCGTCAACTCCTCATGCAGCCACACATCGCGACCGGTCCGCATATCCACCTCCCAGCCCACGCAGCGGGTCACGATCACGTGCTTCACACTGGGGCAACTGGCGAGCGCTTCGTCCACCACGCGCTTCACGGGCATCTGTTTCGCTCCGCGCGCCATGCCGTCGCTGGTGAGCACCATGGAGCATTGCGCATCCTGGATGCGGTCGGCGATGCTTTGCGCGCTGAAGCCGGCGAACACCACGGAATGGATCGCGCCAATGCGCGCGCAGGCGAGCACGGCCACCACGAGCTCCGGCACCATGGGCATGTAGATGCAGATGCGATCACCCTTGCTCGCCCCGTTGCGCTTGAGCACATTGGCATACATGCACACGCGTTCGTGCAGTTCGCGATAGGTGATGCTCTGCCCTGGAGCCTTGGGATCATTCGGTTCCCAGATCAGGGCCTTCTTGTTACCGCGCGCGGCCAGGTGACGATCAAGGCAATTCTCGGTGATGTTCAGCTTGCCGCCGCCGAACCACTTCACATCGGGTCCGTCGAAGTCCCATTCGAGAACGGTATCCCACTTCCGGTGCCAGGTGAAGGTGTCGGCCTGTTCAGCCCAGAAGGCCTCGGGCTCCTTTACACTGAACGCATAGGCCTGGTCGTATTCCGCCTGCGAGCGGATGCGGTGGTGCTTCATTCGGGAAAAGTAGCCAGCCTCAGGCGACCCACAGCAGGGTCATTCGCGCATCCAAGTGGAATGGGCGATGGGCTCGCCGATGGCGGAGAGGATCCGTACGGCATATAGCCCAGGCGGAAGCTGTGCGACATTGATCCGGGCGGAGGTCTGACCCAAGGGTGCACGCACGACCTCCTGACCTGTGGCGTCGAACAGCAGAAGAACGCTGCCGGGCAATGAGGTGTGCATCACCACATCCACCCACCCACTACCCGGGTTGGGCACCAAGGTTACATCGGCACCGGCCTTACGGTACCAGGCCGAGCGCACCGGGGAGTAGGAAGCGGCTCCGTCGATGTCCACTTGCTGCAAGCGATAATGGTTGAGGCCGTCGAGCGGCGCCGCATCGATGAAGCCATAGCGCGTTTCCTGAGTGCTGGTGCCGGCTCCGGACACAACGCCGATCCGGTGGAAGTCGGAGCCATCCGAAGAGCGCTCCACTTCGAAACGGTCATTGTCCACCTCGGTGGCGGTGGCCCACAGGAGATCGATGCCCAGCGTTGAAGGCGCCACGTCGAAATGAAGCAGTTCAACGGGTAGGATCGTGCAATCCAGCGACGCACCGCCGCTGAGCTGCCAGGTGAGGTTGAAGGCCTGGCCGTTGGAGGAGAAATTGTCGATGTAAAGAATGTAGATCTCGCCGGCCACCACATTCATGGTGCTTACCCAGGCATCACCACCGGCGCCCTCCGTGACATCCGTGGCCCCATTGCCCAATCCCGTATTCCCCGTGAGCGCGGAGTAGGAGCAGCGCAGCGGGGGGCCGGTGGGCGGACAAGAAATGTTGGACATCGGCCCCCACACGGCGAAATCGTAATCCGTAGGTGAGGTCGGGGCAATGGTGAACCCGATCGTTCCACTGGCCGAGGGCGAGAAATAGTACCACGTGCCCTGGCGTTCGCCCGAGGCCAGGCAACCCTGGTTCGACGAGTTCAGGTCTACCACATTCCCAGTATTGTTCGAATTGTTCCCGAACGCCTGGCCACTACACACGGTGATGCCACCTGCGCAATCCTGCGGGGGCGCAGGTGGCGGTGTACAAGTGACGGTCTGGGTGAAGGCAATGCCCGGCGTGGGAGGCGTTCCGGAATTGAACACGGTCATTCCGCTCGAGAGGAAGCTGAGGGTGTATCTGTTCTCCGCCTGGCCGGAGCCGGTGGCCAGATAGCTCACCACCAGAACGTCACCCGGATTCAGCCCGATGAGGACGATGTTGTAGGAAGCGGTGACGGTGTAGTTCGAGAATAGCCCGCCGTTGATGGATATCCCCACCGAACTGCTTCCCCAGCCGTCGCCGAAGGAGTCGTACATCTGGAGGGCATACACGCATTGTCCGGCCGGTAAGGAGCTGGGGCCGAAGATGCACAGCCCGAAGGTGCCCGAACTGCTGCTGTATCCCCAGACGCGCAGGTAGTACGTGCGGCCGGGGATCAAGTTGGTGAAGGACATGAAGGGCATGAGGCCCGGTCCGCTATCATCATCGCAGGAGACCAGTGTGAAGGGTCCCGCGCAATTGATCGGCGAGGGACCGAGGTAGAGCGCCATGGCACCATCGGTCATGGTTCCCGCCTGCGTCTGAATGGTGGTGACGCCGGTGGCAGGCGCCACGAAGGAGAACCAAACGTCCAGTGAGGTGGCACCGAAAAAGCCGCAGGTGGGGGTAGGTGTCATCGCCGAGTTGGTGGCGTTGACATTGGTGTACGTGGTGTACGAACAGCTGGAGGCCACGGTAACGGGCGAGGCGGTGCAGGGCTCGTTATTGGCGGGTGGTGGCGGTGGTGGGGCCGGGATGGTGGCGCAGATGTTGAAACCGCCGAAGGTGTCGTTGCCATATTCCCACATGCGCACCCACAGCACTGTGCCGGCCGCGCCGGTATAAGTGAGCATCGGCATCAGTCCCGGACCGCTATCGTCATCACATCCCACCTGGGTGAAGGGCCCGGCGCACGAGGCCGCCGTATATATGGCCATGCCCATATCCCCGATGGCGCTTCCACCCGCTACATCCCCGGTGAGGGTCACGGATCCTCCGGCAGGCACGGTGACGCGGAACCACACATCACCGCCGGCATAAAATGAGCAGGTCGGGGCGGGTATACCGGCGCTGGCCGTGGCGGAAACGTTGGACCCCAGAGTGTTCGTGCACGCTGCTGCGGGTGTGAGCACCGTGGCGCCGCACGGCTCATTATTGGCTGCGGCGGCCGGGGGTGCCATCGCGCAGATGTTGAAGGCACCGAAGGAGTTGTTCCCGTACTCCCAAAAGCGCACCCACAACGTGGCGCCGGGCGTGCCCGTGTAGCTGAGCTGAGGCATCAGGCCTGGCCCGGAGTCATCGTCGCAGGCTACTTGTGTGAACGGCCCTCCGCAGTTACCACTGGTGTAGATGGACATGCCACCATCCGTGAGCTGGCTGCCTGCCACGACATCAGCGGCAATGGTGACTGTTCCACCCGGAGGAATGATCAATTGGAACCACACGTCGCCACCGGCGTAGCTCGCACAGGTGGGTGCTGGTGGACCCGCGGTGGCAGTAGCGGAAACATTGCTCCACGTGCTATATGTGCATGTAGCGCTCACTGTGAGCACCTCAGCGCCGCAAGGGTTGTCGTTACCGGGCTGCGCGTACCCTACGGTGACCAGCTGCAACATGCCCAGCGCCCACCCTACGCGGAGGGCCTTGAAGGCAGAGGCATATGCACGGGTCACCGTCATGTTCAGTGTGGGGCGAGGGGGTCGCTCAATTGCTCATACTCCTTCGGATGCGCCAGGATCCATGCCGCCTTGGTCTCCTGATATCCGGGCGGATCGGCCTGCCCCTCCACGGCTCCAGGGATGGTGGCAGGCTGTTCCGCAGCACGTTCCTCCATGTGTTGCGCGATGATGGGAGCGCAATAGATGATGACCAGGCCCACGGCGTTCCAAGCAGTCTGAAGCTCCTCCCGACGCATGGGTACGTGGCTTCTCACCTTCACCTGTGCATTGGGGAGGTCCACCCACACCTGCATATCGGGCTCCACACCCTTGAGCACCTCGTGTATGAACTTCTCCTGCACCGGACTGATGGCGGAAGCGAAGCGGATGAGGTGGTCATGTTCAGGCGCTTTCTGCGCAAGCGCGGTTCCATCCAGGAGCCAGCCAAGGCCCAGGACAAGCAACATGCGAAGGCAAGTATGCACCAACATTGGGGGTTCATCAAATATGCCGAACGAACACCCTCTAAAATTAGACCATCCCGGAGGTTTTCATCCGACCATGTTGATGACGCACATGATCGTGTACGGATGCCTCTGATCCTGGAACGGAACAGATATGCCGTGCGGAATGCTCGCGACGAGCGGATCGATGGATCCGTTGATCACTCCCTTACCCAGGTGCCATTGGCCATGGTGGCCCCTTCCCGGGTGGTGGCGAGGACGGAGTAGAGTCCTCGCGGCAGGGCGGATGTGTTCAGCACGAGCTGATCACCGATGGCCCAAGAGCCGAGCACCACACGTCCGGTGGCATCGATCACGCGCACCCAGGCCCCTGCAGCGTTGTCGGGCAGCAGCACGCGCATCAACTCATTACCAGGGTTCGGCACCAGCAACAAGGGGCCCAGGCCGTTGCGCAGGAACACACTGCGCACATCGGAATAGCCGGAGGCGCCATCGAGATCCACTTGCTTGAGGCGGTAGTACGAGGTGGCTTGCAGGGGCGAACGATCAACGAACGCGTAGTGTGTGTCCTGGTGACTTGTTCCGGCACCGTCCACCTCACCGATGGGGTGGAACTCCTCGCCATCGGCTGAGCGTTCGACCACGAAGACATCATTGTTCTCCTCGGTCGCGGTCACCCATTCGAGCTGTACGAAGTCCTGGACCACTTCGGCCTTGAACGACGTGAGTTCGATGGGCAGCACGGTGCAATCCAACGAGGCGCCATTGCCCAGCTGCCAGGTGAGCGAGAAGGCTTGTCCGTTCGTGCTGAAGTTGTCGATGTACATCATGTAGATCTGTCCGGCCGTCACGTTCATCAGCGACACCCATTTATCGCCACCGGCGCCTTCGGTCACATCCGCCGCGCCATTGCCGATGCCGGTATTTCCTGTGAGCGCGGAATAGGAGCACCGCAACGGCTGACCAACGGGCGGACATTGAATGCTGGATAGCGGTCCCCACACGGCGAAATCATAATCGGTGG
Organism: Flavobacteriales bacterium; assembly: GCA_031411095.1. GTDB lineage: Bacteria > Bacteroidota > Bacteroidia > Flavobacteriales_F > PHOS-HE28 > PHOS-HE28. Next base: position 34,243 of record JANOAK010000025.1, read on the forward strand.
TGACCACCGGCGCGATGGTGAAGCCGACCGTGCCACCGCTGGACGGGGAGAAGCGGTACCAGGTGCCCTGACGTTCGCCGCTGGCTAAGCATCCCTGGTTGGAGGTGTTCAGATCCACCACATTACCCGTGCCGCTGGAGTTGTTGTTGAAGGACTGTCCGCTGCAGATCGTCTGGCCCCCTGAACAATCGTTCGGCGGCGCGGCCGGGGGCGTGCAGGTGACGGTCTGCGTGAAGGATATGCCCGCCGCAGGTGGTGAACCGGAACTGAACAGCTGTCCACCCCCGGAGAACATCTGCAGCGTGTAACTGTTCTGCGCCTGGTTGGGGCCGGAGGCCGTGTATTGCACCACCACCACGGTGCCGACGTTCACGCCGATGAGCGCTACGTCGTACGTACCCGTTACCGAATACGTGGTAAATGGCCCGCCGTTGAGGGAGATGCCCACGGTTGAGGAGCCCCATCCGTCGCTGTTACTGTCGAGCATCTGCAGCATGTACACACATTGGCCGGCCGGGATGCTTGTGGGGCCGTGGATGCACAGGTCGAAGGTGCCCGATGCCGTGCCATAGCCCCAGAAACGCAGGTAGTAGGTGGTGCCCGGCGTAAGGCCGGTGAAGGATAGGAAGGGCATCAGGCCCGGCCCAGCATCATCGTTGCACTGCATCAAGGTGAACGGACCATTACAGGACGTGGCGGAGTATAGGGCCATGGCGCCATCGGTAAGCGTTCCCGGGCTGCTTTCGATGATGGCGATGCCGGAGGCGGGGGCCACGAACGTGAACCACACATCCAACGACCCTGTGCCGAAGGTGCCGCAACCCGGCGCGGGATAGCTGCTGTTGTTGGTGGCTCCGATATTGGTGGCCGCGATGTAATTGCAGGTGTTGGTAACGGGCACCGCGGTAGCGCAGCAGGGATCGTTGTTCACGGCACCGGCGCTCACGTTGGTGGCGCAGATGGTGAAGTTGCGCGCAGAGGCTCCCCCACCCTGGCGCCAAACGCGGATGTATACGGTGGTGCCGGGCGTACGGCAGCTCACTGAAACGCGGGGCATCGCATTCAGGAAGTTCTGGTTGTCGTTGCAACCGATCTCCACGAAACTGCCGGGTACTGCACAATTGCCCACGGTGTAGAACGCCATGGCACCGTCGTTCAATCCATTGGGTGGTGCGCTGGCGGTGTTCACGGTGAGCGTGCCGTTCGCCGGCACAACAGCGGTGTACCATACATCGGTGTTACCCGATCCGCAGCTCGGGTTGGGTACGGTGGAATTACCTGCGCTGAGCAGGGTGCCTGCGGTGTTCACGCACACGCCGTTCACTGGCAAGGCGATCGCTCCGCAGGGGTTATCGTTGAGGGGCTGGGCGTAGGCGGATGTGATGAGCAGCAGCAGGACGCTCAACGCCATGGCATACCGATGCCATGCATGAAGAACGGACCCGCGCCAGCTGATCATTCGGGCGCGGTCAGTTGTTGGTAGGCGGCCGGATGCGCTTCGACCCAGGCCTTCTTCTCCACCTCATAACGCGCGTTGTCCACGGCGGGATCGCCGCTGTCCTTGAACACCGGCATCGCCACATCCCCAGCCGGCAGGGACTTCATGTGTGGATGATCGGAGATCGGCCTTCCGAAGTAGGTGATCACCAGTCCGCATGGCGCTAGGTCGGCTTGCAACAGGTCGCGATCGATCGGCGCGTGCACACGGGCCAGTGTGTTCTGCTCTGCAGCATTGATCCACACCTGCGCGTCGGGGTCCTGGGATCGCAGCGCCTCGTGGATGAACTTCTCCTGCGCCAGTGCGATCGGCGTGCTGAACAGGATGGTGTAAGCGTGCTCCGGTGCTCGCTGCGCGTGGCCGATCAGAAAGGCAAGCAAAGCGCACAGCACCAAGGCCGAACGCCCGGTTCCGGGAGAGAGGTGGACCATTTTCATCAACGATAATAAACCATTCGTCGACATAAAATTGATGCTCATCGAAACCGATGTCAATAGAATACGATAAAGTCATTGATATTCAGATAGATACAAATGCGGTATGGCGGTCATCGGGTCCACCAGCCCATCGGCCATGCGCGACCTGTTGGACGCGAGTTCACCAGAGCATGCCCCAATACAGGAACAGCCCGACCATGCCCGTGAGCGCGATGGTACCGAACGCACTTCCCCAGCGCACTAGCACGGAGGAGCCCTGCGCCTTCCAGCACCGCACCCACCGCCAGCCGACCAACCCGAGCAGCAAGCTGAGCAACAGGGGAAGGAACTTCAACACCGGATGGATCGGGTCGGTCGCATCGCCGAGCCCGAAATAGTACACGCCTTCCTTTAACAACAGGAACGGAATGATCACCACCAGGGCAGAAGTGAACACCAGCACCAACGACCAAGTTGCAGCGCCCGTGATCGAGCGACCACGGATGCGCGCAATGGCCCGGTACATCAAGGCCCCCATGCTCACGAGCGCGACGATCGCCGCGAGGAGCAGAACGCCCACCAACGACCAGAACAACCAGCGCTGATGGAACGGGGTGATGTACGCTTCGAGTGCAGCGTACTCCGCGGTCGGGGCGAAGAGCGAAGCCATGGGTATAACGCGGTCGCCCTTGGCCAGTTCATCGCCTAGGTTGAATGTGACCTTCTGGCTGAAGTCGTGGTAGAACCAGAGGTCCACGTTGCCCTCCTTCGTATCGAACAGCGTGCTGAAGAGGGTGCCCTCCCCCATCCTCTTCCGGCAGGCCACCATGCTGTGCAGCACTTCCGCTCCGCGCACCAAGGAGTTATCCGCTCCGGCGGCCAACAACGCGCGGCCTTTCTGCAACCGTGGAATAGGAATGGCATCGGGATCCGGGCAGGTGGACATGCGCCAGTTGCCGACAGCGAAGGAGGGGTCATTACCGAGCATCAGTGTATCCGCCTCCACGATCAGGTGATCACCGTTGCTGTCCACGATGAAGAGCATGGCGTGCGTGAGCCAGCTCATGTCGCAGGTGCGCAGGAGCGCAGCGGCTTCATGCACGGTGGCGCAGGTGCGCAACACCAGCGGCATCAGTTCCGTGAAGGGCACCTGTTTCCGGCCGGGAACAGGTGCCGCGTACCTGTCCTCTACGCCAAAACCATCGAACACCAGCCCGGCCTCGTTCATGCCCAGTTGGTCCACCATGGGACGGAACGGGAGACCGTTGAAGTGAGCGAAGTAGATGGCGCCGTATCCGCCATTCCTGCCTTGCTCAAAGCGGACCTGGGCATTGATGCTCCACGCGTCCTCGTTGTTGCCCACCAGGGTGCGGCCATCGTGCGTTACCTTGAAGCCAGTGCATGCTGGGAGGTTCAAGGGCAGTAGCAGGGGCAGGAGCGGCAGCAGGCGCAGCAGGTAGGCGCAGATGGCTGCTTGAATGCCGCAGGTCCTGGCGAAGTCGTTGGTCAGGGACATATGACCTTGGAATGCATGCAGCGCCTTGATGTAACAGACCACGGCGACCTTTACTCCCATGCTGGCAAGCTACTCCTTCACCCAACGCAGAGGCTGCGCATCTTCGTCAATGCGCACGATGTACAAGCCAGAAGGCAGTTCCTCGGTTCCGATGGTCACGCGATCGCCGCTGATGCGCTGGTGAAGCACCGTTCGACCCGTCGCATCGAAGAGGGTGATGCCGTGCTGTCCTGGTGGAAGCGATAGGGTGAAGTGGTCCGTGCCGGGGTTGGGGAGTGGTCCGATGGGTGATGCAGTCACTCTCTCATTCGCGCTCAGTGTGAAGCCGCAGTCCGATATACCTGTAGCAACAAAGTCGATCTGCGCATCGTGATAGCACCGCAGTCCGTTCCACGGTTGATCGGTGATGAACCATGACCAGCCGTTGAGGTAATTGAAGCTGAAGCCCATGCGCTCGCGCAGCGTGTCTGGCGGCATCCAGTCCCACGTACCACGCTGGATGATGAGCTGGCGGAGCGATACGCCGTCAATGGCTACACTGGAAGTGTCGAGCACGGTGAGGCGTAAATAGGGATCATCGTTCATGCCGGGTGCAGCCCAGGACTCACCGGGTGAAGCCGTGAACCACATCAGCGTGTCATATTCACCTGGCCAGGGATCCCAGCTATACACGATGCCATCGGCATAGCGCGTGAACATCGGTGGGTAGGTGTTGGAGGAGTAGTCCGTGGATCCCCAAGGTGCGATCACGTTGGTCTCGCGCAGCTTCTGCGCGAGGAGTCCGCCAACGATCGTATCCCCTTGGTACTCCACACGGGTCACGCCGTACCAGTCCATCATGACATCAGCATAGGAATGCGTCCACTGCGCCCCCGGTGGGCACCAGCTCTGGGCGTTCAACAAGGAGAAAAGGAAAAATAGAGAAGCGAGTAGCGATGCTCTCATTGCTTGACCCATTTCACGTGGACCATTTTCCCGGCAGCATTGACCGTTCGCACGAGGAAAGTCCCTCGGGGAAGCTCAGAGGTATCGACCTCGACGTTACCTGCGATCGTTCGTTGCACGAGCACACTTCTGCCGAGCGCATCAAATACGATGAGCGTGTTCAGCCCTGGTGGTAGTTGAATGGAGCAGTGGTCCGTGCCGGGGTTGGGATAGAGGATCGGCTCCGCCAAGTCCCGGTTCTCGATCCGTGTTGCCAGATCGCAACTACCCGGATCGGGGTCCATGCTATAACCTATCTCGTAGTCTTCATAGCACTTGAATTCACTGATCAGGTCTTGCCAGCAACCCTCGAACGGCTCCATCATCACCGACCACCCCATCCGCTCAACGATCCTTCCGCCATAAGCCCCCATGTGGATATCCCAATACCGGAGCGGTATGCCTTGCACGACCACGGTACCTGTATCAACGACCTGCACCATGTCGCCATCCGCGGCACTTCCGCACAGGCCCGGTTCCGCGAACGGTGGTCCCCACTCGGAGCCCGGCACGCTACCAAAGTAGTAGAGCGTATCCCATGCGCTCTCGAAGGAAGACCAGAGCCAGACCACATCATCGCTCGCTCGCGTCCAGCTCTTCACCCCTTCTCCACCGAACGTATCCACAGCCTGGGTGACCGGGTTGATGAACTGATGCACGGTGAACATGGTGTGGGCATTTTCGCCCGCCAGGATCGTATCGCCCATGTAGCGCGTGATCCGGTTCGTGGTGTACTGCGAAATGGCGCCCGAATAGGTCCAGGTAGCCCCCGGAGGGCACCAGCTCTGCGCGTTCAACAACGCGCAAGTGAATACCAGCGTAACGAGCAGCGCGGTTCTCATTGCTTGATCCATTTAGCGTGGGTCGCGGATCCGGTTGCGGTGATCGTTCGCACCAGATAGGTCCCCGGTGGCAGATCGGAAGCATCTACCTCGACGTTTCCTCCGGTGGTCCGTTGCACGCGCAGATCCCGTCCGAGCGCATCGCACAAGCTGATCGTGTTCGGCCCGGGCGGTAGTTGCATGGTGAAATTTTGGTATCCGGGGTTCGGATAAGGCAGTGCGTCCCTGTCGTCCTCCTGCTCATTCACGGTCAGCGTGAAATCGCAGAGATGGCCTGGCAACCATCCGTCGAACTGATCAATGGCATTATCCCGGTAACACACCAACCCATAGGTAGTGAAGTCGATAAGGATCGTCTCCATCGGTCGGAGGTAGAAGCGTTGGAAGCCGATCCGTTCGAAGAGCGTATCGACGAAGCCCAGGACAATGGGCTCTTCCACCACCAAGTAGCGCAAGGGGGTCCCTTCCACCACGCGTGTTCCTGTATCGAGTACCTCGAAATAGCATGCACCCGCGAATTCGAATTGAGGAACATTCCAGCGGTCACCGGGTACCGCGCTGAACCACGCCAATGTGTCAAAGGCATTGTTCGCCTGATCCCAGATCCGTATCAGGTCTCCCTGACCATGCGTGATGACGGGCTGATCCTGCTGCACAAAGGCCGAACCGAAGGGCGGAACGGGCTCGTAGGCGATGATGGTCTGGTCTATGCGCTGGCATTGCAGGCCGCCGACGAGCGTATCGCCGCTGTACCACGCGCGTCGCACTCCATTGGCTTGTTGGGAACTGAAATTGAAGAGCCACTCCGCCCCCGGCGGGCACCACGACTGGCCCTGCGCGATGTCGGCCACGAGCACCAAGAGGAGAAGTGCTTTCCGCATGTTCTGTGAATGTACCTGAAAGACGCGAGAACTCCATTGGATGCTGCCCCGCCAGGGATGGGCGCGGCGGCTGGCCGAACACCGGGCCCTGCGGCACCGTGAAGCACGCCGACGCAAACGGCTCGGGCGCGCGACGCGAGGAGGCCCGACGCAGGAGGGACCCCGGAGCCCCGGTGAAGCTGGATGGAGGACACCACAACCCCGTCTGAAGGCCGGGATGAACTCCCAGCCCGTTAAGGCAGCCAATGAAAGATCGCTTCGGACCCTGCGGGATCCTCGCGAACACGGATGGAAAGTAGCTTCGCCCCATGTCCTTCGTCCAAGCCCCTCCTTACGTCCCCAAGAACAAGATCCGCGTCGTTACTGCAGCGTCGCTGTTCGATGGCCACGATGCCGCCATCAACATCATGCGGCGGATCATCCAGAGCACCGGCGCCGAGGTGATCCACCTGGGGCACGACCGCAGCGTGGAGGACGTGGTGAACACCGCCATCCAGGAGGATGCGCACGCCATCGCGATGACGAGCTACCAGGGCGGGCACACGGAGTACTTTAAGTACATGCACGACCTGCTGAAGGAGAAGGGCGCAGGGCACATCAAGATCTTCGGCGGTGGCGGCGGGACGATCCTGCCGGAAGAGATCAAGGAGCTGCACGCCTACGGCATCACTCGCTTGTACCATCCCGATGACGGTCGCGCGATGGGCCTGCAGGGCATGATCAACGACATGCTGGAGAAGGCCGACTACGACCTGAGCGACAAGGTGAACGGTGAGGCCAAAAAGCTGAGCGCGCACAACTGGCCGGCCATCGCCAAGCTCATCAGCACGGCGGAGAACCATCCGGACGTGTTCGCCACGATCGCCGACGAGATCCACAAGAAGGCCGAAGCGAGCAAGGCCCCTGTACTGGGCATCACGGGCACGGGCGGCGCGGGCAAGAGCAGCATGGTGGATGAGCTGATCCGGCGCTTCATCCTCGATCAGCCTACGAAGACGATCGGCGTGATCAGCGTGGACCCGAGCAAGCGCAAGACCGGTGGCGCGCTGCTGGGCGACCGCATCCGCATGAACAGCATCCGCGGTGAGCGCGTGTACATGCGATCACTGGCCACGCGCCAGAGCAACCTCGCGCTGAGTAAGCATGTAAAGGAGGCCGTTGACGTGCTGAAGGCGGCGGGCTTCGACCTGATCGTGCTGGAGACGAGCGGCATCGGCCAGAGCGATACAGAGATCCTGGACCACAGCGACGTGAGCCTCTACATCATGACGCCGGAGTTCGGCGCGGCCACACAACTGGAGAAGATCGACATGCTCGACTTCGCCGACGTGGTGGCCATCAACAAGTTCGACAAGCGCGGCGCGCTGGATGCCGTGCGCGACGTGAAGAAGCAGTACAAGCGCAACCACCAGTTGTGGGACGCCGATGATGACACGCTCCCCGTTGTGGGCACCATCGCCAGCCAGTTCAACGATCCCGGCACCAACAACCTGTACGTGCGGTTGATGGAGACGATCAAGAAGAAAACGGGCGTCGACTTCCACAGCACCTTCCACGCACACGACGAGATGAGCGAGAAGGTGTGGATCATCCCGCCCGCCAAGAGCCGCTACCTCTCCGAGATCAGTGAGAACAACCGACGCTACGATGCCCACGTGCGCAAGCAGGCGGAGATCGCGGACAAGCTGTACGGACTCTACTCGGCAGTGCTCACGTTCGGGGGACCGGACCTGCTCGAAGCCACGAGCCTTGAGCCACGAGCCACGAGCTTGAGTGCTGCCAAGCTCGAGGCTCGCAGCTCAGAGCTCGAGGCCCTGACGCGGAAATTCGAGGAAGTGAAAAAAGATCTCGACCCGCACCTGTGGTCCATGCTCACCGGGTGGAAAGCCGAAGAGGAACGCTACAGCGGCGAGTTCTACACTTACTCCGTCCGTGGCAAGGAGATCAAGGTGCCCAACCACACCGAGAGCCTCAGCCACCTGAAGATCCCGAAAGTCGCGCTGCCGAAGTTCCGCAGCTGGGGCGACAAGGTGCGCTGGGCCATGCAGGAGAACACGCCCGGCTTCTTCCCTTACACCGCGGGCATTTATCCGTTCAAGCGCCAGGGCGAGGACCCCGCGCGCATGTTCGCCGGCGAGGGCGGTCCGGAGCGCACCAACAAACGCTTCCACTACGTGAGCCAGGGCCTGCCCGCCAAGCGCCTCAGCACCGCGTTCGACAGCGTGACGCTCTACGGCCACGACCCCGGTCGCCGTCCGGACATCTACGGCAAGGTGGGCAACAGCGGTGTGAGCATCTGCTGCCTCGATGATGCCAAGAAGCTCTACAGCGGCTTCGACCTGAGCGCGCCCACCACCAGCGTGAGCATGACCATCAACGGTCCCGCGCCCATGCTGCTGGGTTTCTTCATGAACGCGGCGATCGATCAGAATTGTGAGAAGTACATCAAAGCCAACGGCCTGGAGGCCGAGGTGGAACGGAAGATCGAGGAACGCTGGGCTGCGAGCCGTGAGCTTCGAGCCACGAGCTCTAAGACGGGTTCAAGCTCGAAGCTCGAGGCTCAAAGCTCGAGGCCACAATACCACGGGGAAATTCCCGCAGGGAACGACGGACTAGGATTGATGCTGCTAGGTATCACCGGCGACCAAGTATTACCGAAGGACGTCTACGGCAAGATCAAAGCCGACACCCTTGCGCAAGTGCGCGGCACCGTGCAGGCTGACATCCTCAAGGAGGACCAGGCGCAGAACACCTGCATCTTCAGCACCGAGTTCGCGTTGCGGTTGATGGGCGACGTGCAGCAGTACTTCATCGACAAGAAGGTCCGCAACTTCTACAGCGTCAGCATCAGCGGCTACCACATCGCGGAGGCCGGCGCCAACCCCATCTCGCAGCTCGCGTTCACGTTGGCCAACGGCTTTACGTACGTGGAGTACTACTTGTCGCGCGGCATGGACATCAACGCCTTCGCGCCCAACCTGAGCTTCTTCTTCAGCAACGGCATGGACCCCGAGTACGCCGTGATGGGCCGCGTGGCGCGCCGCCTCTGGGCCAAGGCGCTCAAGCACCGCTACGGCGCCGACGAGCGCAGCCAGATGCTCAAGTACCACATCCAGACCAGCGGCCGCAGCCTCCACGCGCAAGAGATCGACTTCAACGACATCCGCACCACGTTGCAGGCGCTCTACGCCATCTACGACAACTGCAACTCGCTCCACACCAACGCCTACGACGAGGCCATCACCACGCCCACCGAGGAAAGCGTGCGCCGCGCCATGGCCATACAGCTCATCATCAACAAGGAGCTCGGCCTGGCCAAGAACGAGAACCCGTTGCAAGGTTCCTTCATCATCGAAGAGCTCACCGACCTGGTGGAAGAGGCCGTGCTCACCGAGTTCGACCGCATCACCGAACGCGGCGGCGTGCTCGGCGCCATGGAGACCATGTACCAAAGGAGCAGGATCCAGGAGGAGAGCCTCTACTACGAAACGCTGAAGCACAACGGTGATTTTCCGATCATCGGAGTGAACACATTCCTATCGAGCAAAGGATCTCCTACCGTTCTTCCGAAGGAGGTGATACGCGCTACCGAAGAGGAGAAGGAGGCACAGATCAAGACTGTCGATAACGTGCACAAGGCTTACGAGGCCGAAGGGAAAGCCGCACTCCGGAAACTTCAAGAGGCCGCGATCAAGAACGAGAACATGTTTGCCGTGTTAATGGAGGCAACGAAATATTGTAGCCTTGGTCAGTTGACGGCGGCGATGTTCGAGGTGGGGGGGCAGTATCGCAGGAATATGTAGTGAGTTACTGCGCACTAGCACGACTTTGGTAAAATGCAAGACCACCGTTCCATAGGTATTGTTGATTGGATCCGAAGCGATGAGTTCGGTGTCCTGCGCGACTGCATCTCTTGGACAGAGGTCTTCTTTCACCGGCGGCAGAACCCAAACATTAGTAAAGTCGCAAAGGGAGCGCATTGCACATTTGAGGCTATTCCGGATCGCCGAAAAGGTGGATTGATCGCGATGGACCTCCTTCCTCTGGCTGAGGTTGATTCTTCTGCTCTATACCCTATTGTCCATGACAATTTGGAGGTGCTCCTCAGCAAGTCGTTCTTACCCGACTTGTTAAAACGGCTGGAAGACGCTGATCTGCAGAGGATATGTGATAAGCTCCTTTATGACATTGACCGAGTCAATGCGGAAGTGAAGTACGTGCAAGCAATCAAGCTCATAAAGCTCTCCAAGACACTTGGTGAATCTTTACGGCGAAAGGTCTGCGAACGACTGCTAGAGTCGGCAGTCCCTTACTTTCGGATCAAACTCTGGTACTACGGACATGTGGATCTGCTAGATGAGGAAGCACTTCGAGAGTGTTACTTCCGGATAGACGAGATGGGCCTCAATCTGAATCCTAAAGGCGTTGAGAAAGTTGAATCGAGGTTTACCTCGGCCTCATTTGGAGCAAGGAACTCTGAGGAGGGTAACCTGACCCGGGCCAAGCTATCCAAAAAGGTGGCGCCGACGGTGCTTCATTCACTCTTCTTACGCACCATAGTAGACGGTGAAAAGATCGGAGACATCGGTCTTGATATCAATCGAATCGACACGGAAGATAAGTACGTCAAGGCAACTGAGCTTGTAATGCTCTCCAAGCCGCTTGGTGAAACTCTGTGGCGAAAGGTCTCCGAACGACTTAGTGCCGTGGCAATTCCCTATTACCGGATCAAGCTCTGGTATTACGGACATTTAGATGCGCTAGATGAGGAATCACTTCGAGAATGTTACTTCAAGATAGATGATCTGGGAGTAAATCTTAACCCCACCGACCCTAAGGAAAGTGAATCGAATTATTCCCAGTCCTCATTCGGAACCATGCACTCCGAAGAAGGGAACTTGACGCGGGAATTGCTATCCAAACGGGTGAATTCGGAGGTTCTCTATTCTCTTTTCCTGAACACCATTGTAAAATGCGAGAGGCTCATAGACATTGGTCAGGAACCGTATTCTGAGATACTTCGAGCATGCATCGGGTGGGAAGGTGACCAACGAAAAACCTTGACGGATGCGATTTGGGAAAAAGGCGGAAACCCAGTCCGGCTTCAACTATGGCTGGCCGGGCATTCAGACCGATTTGACTATGGTGCATTTAAGATCCTGTTCCTCACGCTCAAAGCGGAAGAGCAATTCCGCTTCGTGCGCAAGCTGTTCCAGGAGGCGGAACTTAAGCGGTTCGACCTGTCCGTTGCGCAGCTCGATGAACTGGCGCGCTTTGATGAAGAGTTCGCAGCCGAATTTGATCTGGACTATTCGATAGACATTGCTTTGAAGGCGCTTTCGGATCTGGCCTCAGGTCGCGCACTCTCAGAGGAACGGAACCTCGGCCGTGTATTGGTTCGGCACTTTAATCGCAAGGCGTTTAAGAAGTACCAGATCTCTGGGCTTTTTGACGAGTGCGAAGGTCGGTGTTACGTGTCCAGCGACGGAGCGAATGCACAGCCCCAAGTGAAACTGCGACGGTCGCACGACCAACCACAAGGCGTGAATTTCTGCGAGGGACGTTTGGCTCCCCAGCTGGACCACACGCACGGCTTGAAGTTCTGGTGGTGCAGGAACGCTCCTTGTTTCACGCCAAGCCACATGAATCATGGAACAGAAGAGTGGGAAAAGTACACCGTGAGGGATATGCTGCGTATTCTCCAAGTGCCTTATGATTCTGAAGAAATCCAGGTCTTTCAAGGAATGGTGAACAGGGTGAACGTTCTGCTTTTGCACTTGAATTGCCGTTCATGCGACAGAATCATGACCCCGAAGGGTCAGAGCAATTTCGGATTCTACCGAGCTAGCAGGTTCGTTTGCGCCAATGACGACTGTGCCAACAAGGAGGAAGTTTACTTGAATCATTGCCTCAACGGTAAGTGCCAGACAATTGTCGACAGTCGTGATTCCGCGAAGTGTCCGAACGGGCTCTACATATGCACGAATTGCTGTTCCTGCTGCTCTACGAAGAGTTTCGCACGACGCATCGAGAACCTCAAGCAGGTTGGACAGAATGTGCCCGAGAGTCTGCAGATTCTCGTTGAACAGAACCTTGGGCATGCTGAACAAGGTCGAAAATTCTGCTATTGTTGCGGAACCGAACTTGCCGGTGGAACGGAGGGTTACCGCAGAGCTCTGAAGTGGTTGATGGATAATCGGGAGTTTGACGAGCGCATCAAGGCTTCAGGTCAACGTCCGAGTGATCGTGGTTGGTGGTTTATCGTTGTCTTTCCGGAAGAGAAATATGAGAGTTTGAGCGAGTTGGGGTTCGAAATCCAGCCGACGAAGAGGGGGAATGGAAGAATGGTATCCACACCGCACGGAGGTAAGGAACACACACTTGGAAAGTGCCCCAACGATTCTTGCAAGCGATTTGGAATCTCGTGTTGACAGCGGACTGCTCCTAGTCCTTGACCTCATAGGCTTTGCTAGGTTGGGCGTTTCAAACTGCCGACGCACCTATCGCCAACGTGTGCTCATTCACTGGTAGGGAAGTCTACCGGCCGAGGTAATCGCGCTTCACCTCAGCGAGCGTTCTTCCGTTTTGGAAGTATGTGTCGAGGTTTTTGTGTGTTGCCAACTGCGCGATGAACTTGGATCCATTCTCTTTAAGCCATGCGTCCTGGGCCCATGCGTCGGCATGATGCAACTTGACGGGAAACCGCCTGCCGTTGAATTGACCGAAGTAGCTTATTCCATCCAGTGTGGGAGATGGATCGCCAGCGCTGTTGACCTCAACACCAGTGAAGGGGCAACGGGGAAGGTTATTGTTATAGATTCCCATGGTACTAATTTTTTGGCTCCGAAACAAAGGTTGAGCCACTGTGGATTCATGACACAATGACACAGAAGTGAATCTTCAGTCCATGTATTCATCGAATAACGCATAATCTAGACCTGTCCTCATCGGGTAGACCACCTCAGTCATGTCTTACAAAAGTCGTCGTTGTATAAACTTAACGAAGCAACCTCACTGGATCAACTCACTGCGACGATGCTGAGCAGCGCGAAAGTACCGGCGATGTGGCCGTTGCGGAGGAACGACGCTTACGGCCCGCTCGAGCGGGAGGCGGCGATCAAGAATGAAAATATGTTCGAAGTCTTGATGGAAGCTACCAAGTACTGCAGCTTGGGTCAATTGACGGCCGCTATGTTTGAAGTAGGTGGACAGTACAGAAGGAATATGTGATGAGGGGCATGCTGAGCGACGCGAAGTCCCGGCGATGTGGCCGTTGCGGAGGAACGACGCATATGGCCACACAGTCGGGATTCGCGGTGCTGATGGAGGCGACGAAGTATTGCTCACTGGGGCACCCCGGCTCGTAGGACGAGACACGGAGGCGATGCTGAGCAGCGCGAAGTCCCGGCGATGTGGCCGTTGCGGAGGAACGACGCATACTGCATCACGGTCGGGATCTGAGGTGGGGGGCATGTAAAGCGGGCATCACTGATCTTTGAGTGATGTCATTCGACCGCGGATTCTGAATAAATCTCACCCCCGACCAGGGCGGGGAGCTTGCCAAGCAGTTGCCCGGCAAGGAAAAGGATGCACTGCTCAAGACCTTCGCGCGCGAGCGTGCCCTCGACCGGCTGAATGTGATGATGGATTCGCTCAAAGACGTTGATATCGATGAGGAGACCATCCGCAAGGAGGTGAAAAGAGTAAGAGCCGGGCGCTATGCAGCATGGAACAACGAAGCCACTAAGGGTCGTCGTTGATCTACGGACGAGATCAGCTTCCTGATGGTCCATAGTTTTGAAGCGCCAGAGGATCTTGGCCCACATACATGGTTTCGACCCAAACTGTCGCACTAGTCCAAGATCAATTTCCTTGAAATGACACCACAGGTATGTTTCAGTGTGATCACGTACGGACCACGGGGCAGTTGCCGAACATCGACCAGTGTCCGATCGAAGGATACGGTCTTTTGAACCCAGGCACGTCCGAGCATATCTGAGATCACCAGACTCCCTCCCCGGAACGCGGCGGTCACCGATATGCAGACATTTTCAATAGCAGGGTTAGGAAACGCAAATAGCTGCTCCCCTGCTTCACCCTGCGGGATCATGGTGTTCGATTCGCTGGATGGTGAATATCGTGCGAGGAATATTCCGTGTGATGGGTCCGGGTCGGAATTAGCTTCGGACGGCCCAAGGTCAAAGTCGGCCGTATTATAATAGTCGCCGCTCAAGTAGAGACCTGCACCGCTCGCCTCGATCCGAGGATCCCGTCGAAACCCGTATTCACCCGATACAGAACCGGACCATTGCCACACGCCAAGTGCAGTGAACTTGGAAACGAAAATGTCCCACTGATCCGGCACGCTGACGAGCATGGCGACACCTTGTCCGGGGTTGCCGTCCATCTGTCCAACGAAAAGGCCTGCCGTATAAACGGATCCATTTGAGTCGGTTGACAAGGAATAACCGGTGCTCTGGACAATACCATAATTGACCGCCCAAATAAAACGGCCTTCGAGATCATACTTTGCCAGATATGCCCCACCTGAGTCGGCGTCCAAAGAGTGCACCTCTGGTCCAGGATCGAAATCGGACGAAAAGCCGAAATGTCCAGTAGTATACACCGCCCCGGGAATGGCCGTTTTTACACAGACCCCATGACTCGAACAACTCGCACCGAAGGCGAACGCCCAGCGAAACGTTCCCGATGCCGTATATGAGGCGAGGAACGCTCTATTGCATCCGAAGTCCAAGATGTACTCTGACGGGCCGGGATCAAAGTCCGCATCGATGCGGGAAAAACCGGTGATATATGCATTGCCCCTTTCATCGATGTCGATCGAACTCGATTCATCCCCTTCGGGACCTCCAATGACGTCCACCCATTCCAAGTGCCCGGAAGCCGTGTACTTCGCGATGAAAATATCCGCATCTCCGTGGGAATAAAGCATGGAAACAGCGGTGTCCGGATCAAAGTCCGTCGAATCGTTGAACGTCCCTGTGACCAACACGCCGCCATCCTGCGTGGCGACGACAGAATTCCCCCAATCATCATCAGACCCACCCATGGCAAATGCCCATTCAATACTCCCGGAAACATCGTATTTCGCTAGCACGATATCGTACCCACCACTTGAATTGACCGGGTAGGAATTAGTTGACGGATCCATGTCAGCAGAGCTACTTATCGAACCTGTGATGTATACTGCTCCAGAGTCGTTAACGGAAAGACCTTTCCCAAAATCAAAACCCGGTCCACCCATTTTCCCGCCCCAAATGATGGAGCCGAGCGTATCATACTTGACGAGCAGGATATCCGAACCGCCATGCTGAGCCATCTGCGGCGCATTGCTCGCCGGATCGAAAGTGCATGACGGATAGACGGTACTCAGGGAAAAGATGTTTGCATCCGTTGCTATTGCAATGCCACCATTGTGATCATCCGAGGTCCCGCCCCAATGCCGGGTCCACAGATGATCGGGCACCTGGGCCAAGCAGGGGAAACCTGCAGCCAAAAACAAACCGGCCATTACCTTCAGCATGTGGTTACAAAGGTGAATTTTCCAGTCAATAAGCAAACATGCGAGAGGTCAACGGAAACCAGGTCGATCTATTTCATATATCGTCCAATTCGCTCCGATCACGTTCACTTCACCCAGCTATGCGTCGTGAACTTCTCGAGGTGATCTTGAATGGCCACCGCATTGCACGACCTGCCTTTCAGTCCGCGGGCTCCTTGGTACTGGGGCGTGGACGCTGTCTGCGGATGGCCTTGCAAGAACAATGAATTGGGCCACCCTTGCCCAGAGTATATCCCATCTCACATTCAGGGCACGAAGGATTCCTCAATGGGGCAGTTGACCGCCGCGATGTTCGAGGTGGGGGGGCAGTACCGGAGGAATATGTAGGGCGTTAGGGCGTGCCGGTTCGCAAAGCCTCACCGTCGCGCTTTCCGCTGCAATCGCTCACGCGAGCACGCGCAATACCGGCCGCACGGTTCCCGCCTGTCGAGACTCGATTTTCGCCGCGTGATGTCACCCCCGGACTTCCCAGCAATCGACTAGGTCTGGACTACTGACCACCTCAATTCCCCAAGTCACCACGCCGTCATACCAAGACCAATTGCACTCGATGTGCTCCTTCACTCGAATCAATTCCTTATCGGGTCCGAACACATGGTGTGCGACTGCGGTGCCTCGATTGTTCGAGATGAGGAACAAGCAGGTTTCTACAGCAGCAACCGAATGGTCACCGGAACTGTCAACGACGATCGCTAGATCGCGCCAACGAGACCCCTTCAAGTTCCAATGGTCCTTTGGAGGTCGCCAGCGACAGAGAACAGTGTAGCGCGTGCGAGCCGGGTTTGACAAACCCAGCGGGAGAAGCTCTGCGATGTAGCGGTCTGTCATGATCGATCTTGACGTGCTTTCTGCTCCAACACCTGCGTCAGTATGCTCTCGTAGTGGACAGCCAGTTTCTGAGCTTCCTCCACTCCGGTGCATTCTTCCATCATGAAGTCTGAACTGGGCAATTGGCCCGTTTCGAGGTAGCTGGCGGTATCCCGCCAAGCACGAGCACGCACTTCGAGGCCATCGATAAGTTGACCAAAGTCGAAGGCGCTGAGACGAATGACGTAATTCTTGTCGCGTTGCATTCGGCCAGGTTAGCGACCTTGGGGCGGAAAAGCCAGGTATTCCGCAAGAACCTCTCACATGGCCAAGAGCACGAGCGTGAAATGGACCCGCGAGCACATGCTCGTTGCACTAAACGTATACGACAAGCTGCCCTTCGGTAAGTTCGACAAGGGCAATCGCTTGATCATTGATCTGGCCGGCCGCATGGGGCGCACACCTAGCAGCCTCGCGATGAAGCTGAGCAACTTCGCTTCGCTGGATCCCTTTCACAAAGCAAGAGGTGTTCGCGGCTTGCCAAAGGCCACAAAGGGTGATAAGGCCATGTGGCTGGATTACCGCGCAAACCACGATACACTCGCTGAAATAGGTGAGGAATTGTTCACCGGTTTGGTAGGAGCGGATGAGATGCTCTTTCTCGGCAAGGAGAAAAAGGCTAGGATAATATCCGAGCCGCAGGGTGACTTGGAGAAATACTTACCTCGTAAGGTACGCATTGGTCAACGCTACTTCCGGCAGGTGGTGCTCAATGCCTATGGTGAGCGTTGCGCGCTAACGGGCATCGGCATCCGCTCGCTGCTGGTCGCCTCACACATCATTCCATGGAGCAAGTCCGAAGAACATCGCCTCGACCCGCAAAACGGCATCGCCCTCAACGCTCTCCATGACAAAGCCTTCGACCGCGGCCTCATTACCTTCGATTCCGAACTACGGCTTGTCTGTGCCCCTTCGCTCCGCGACCACTTCGCCGAGGCGACCGTGAGCAAGAACTTCAAAACCTACGAGGGCAAGCCATTGGCCATTCCCGCCGAGGCGGCGGGACCGAAAGCCGAATACTTGGCGTGGCATAGAAAGCAGACTTTCGGGTCGAGTGACCCTGCCCTGTGACGACCTCCCTCCCTTCGCATCCTGATCTTCGCGTGGACCGGTTGGCAGCCGTCTTCCACAGTACGACCGCGACCTACAAGTATTACTGGTTCCTGGCCCTGCTGGACGTGCTGGGCGATGACCGGCGCGAAGTGCCCTTACGGTCCGTGCTGGTGCGTATGGTGAGTAACGCGTGGTACACGGTCAACTACTTCCGGCTTTCCTTCGGCACGTGGGACAACCTGCAGAAAGCGATCGCCGTGATCCGCGAGCACGAGGACCTGAGCGCAAGCACCCGCAAGGCCGATCTGGAGGGCCACCTGCTGCATACAACGGTCGCACCCAGTGTAACAGCCGTGATGGGGCTTGGCCGTTACGTGCCGTTCAAGTTCCTGAGCCCGTGGATGCCCTCCGCCGCGTTGAGCGATGAGCAGGTGATGAAGCGCTCCCAGCAAGGCGGTGTACCGTACGCGCTCTACCCGGACCGCATCGTGTTCGATGAGCGCTGGGCGGCCTACCTGCGTCAACATCAAGCGGTGCTGCGCGACTTCTGCCTGTGGAACCTGGCCCAGTTCCTTCAGGCGCGCAACCCGAACGTGCCGCAGATCGTGAACAAGCTGGTTCGCCCACCGGTACGTGCGGCGCTAACTGCTCAGCGCAACCTGGGGAACGCTGTGCTTGACATTACAGGTGGGCTTGATTGCATCTACACAGGTGCCCATCTTTCGGCGGCTGATCATCACATCGAACATTTCATCCCGCACGCCTTCGTGGCGCACGACCTGCTATGGAACCTCGTGCCCGCCGCGCCCGCCTTTAACCTGTCCAAGAGCGACCAGCTACCGATCCTCGGTCGTCATCTGGACCCCTTCGTGTTCGCCCAATGGCAGTTCTTGAACGTGGCGCGGGACCACGACCTGTCCAATAAAGTCCTGGAGGACTATCATTCCATCGTTCATCTCCCCTTCAAGGAGATCACGGACCGTTACCTATTTGGCGATAAGCTGCGCGAAACGATCATTCCGTTGCACAGCATTGCCCTGAACAATGGGTTCAGCGAGCTGGCGGCGTGAACGGCACATAACCGAAGAAGGCAAGCCACTGACCTTTTCCCGACGCGTCGGGTCCCGAAGGCCGAGTACTTGCAGTGGCACCGGAACTCTGTCTTCGACCGGAGTTAGGCCTTATGCGCAAGCGCGTGACGGATTGGAGCGGCACCCCGCAGCGAGGAACGAGCGAGGAGTACAGGCCCGGTTCAAGACCGGGCTAAACTCAAAGCCGGACCCCGGCCGCATTTGGGACGGGGGCACGCCCAAACGAGCATTCACTTCGCCCAAGCCCGATACCCCATACCATGGAACCCCGGGCCCCCTTTGTCCGTTGAAGGCCGCGAGCCATGATCGTTCAAACACATAGCCCGGAGCAGGTGGTGCGCGAAGCCTTTCGCGATATGCCCGCCATGTGGAACAGGCTGAAGCAGCCCATTGAGCGCTTGCAGCGCATCGTGCGCAAGGACAAGTCCCTGCGCCTGCGGCCCCAGCTGCACACGTACCGTTCGCACGAGGGGAACAACTGGCTGGTGGCCATACTGCCCACGAAGAAGGTGTTGCAGATCGCTCCCTTCGTGTGGTACAGGGGCGCGGATGGCTACTACCGGGCAGCCCGCATCGTAAGCGATGGCGTGTGCTTCCACATCAGCCACCATGTATTCGAGCAGTACGCGGCCCGCTTCAACCGTACCGGCGACGGCCTCGCCCGCATGAAGGAGTTCATCCGCGAGAACATGGACTTCGGCGTAGAGTATTGTCTGGACAACGACGAAGTGCGCGTGGGCGTGCGACATGGCTACATCATAGGCAAATGGGTGGTGCCGCACAAGCTGGCACAGCTCATCACCTTTGTGGACCACGGAAAGCTCTTTGAGGAGCAGGTGGAACAGATGGACCGGTTGGACCAGCAGCGGGCGGATCGCCTTCGTCCCGTGCGCACACCCGGTGGCGGCGTGAAGCCCTGGGACCTCCCCAACCCGGAGGCATAGCCTAGGAGGATCTTTGCACTTCCGTAGGGTGACCTGTCTTTGGGGACCCTTGCGTTCTTTGGTCAGGCACTGTTGGCCTAAGACCACTTCGCTGACGCGACCGTAAGCCAGAACTCCAAGCCTACGAGGGCAAGCCATTGGCCATTCCCCGACTTGTCGGGGCCCGAAGGCCGAGTACCTGGAATACCACCGGCGCGCGGTGTTCGGGAAAGCGTGAGCCGAAAGGCCGCTACCTTCAGGCCGGATGAAGTACGAGATGCCATCTGGAGAGGGCGAGGTCTTGCCGAACCTCCTTAGCCTGACCAGCCCGGAGCAGATCGCCGAGGCGGAGTTCGAGGGTTTCACAGAATCGGAGATCATCCTCACCGAAGAGTTGGATGGTGCTACTCGGTTCAACTCAGCGTACATCCAGCGTATCCATGCGCTCGCCTTGGGCCGCTTGTATGCCTTTGCTGGGAAGTGGCGCGATGTGAACCTCTCGAAAGGCGGCTTCACGTTCGCCGCTGCCCGTTTCCTGCCGGAGACGATGCAGTCGTTCGATCACGACGTGTTGGGAACGCTCACCTATTCCAGCGACCGTGAGGCCCTCATCGCGGACATCGCCAAGGTGCATGCGGAGCTTCTGTTCATTCACCCGTTCCGCGAGGGCAACGGACGCACGGCGCGCGTCCTGGCCAACCTCATGGCACGTCGCGCTGGCCATGCACCACCGGACTGGAGCCTGATGGGCGATGACGAATTCGATGCGTACGTGAAAGCAGTACAAGCGGCGGCCGGACAAGACTACGCGCCCATGACGCGGCTTATCCGCGCGCTGATGCCAGCCTGAGCTCGATTTTCTTCAGCAGTCTCTCCGCGACTTCCGCCGTGATGCGGATACCCTCGATGCGGAACGAAGCGATCATGGCGCGCATGATCTCATCGCGCGATGGCTTCTTGCCGTTCGGCTCTTTGTTCGGGGCCATGGTACTAAGATAGGCCGACTTCGCTTGCTTGTCTGCACCCCTTCGCTCCGGAACCGCTTCGCCGAGGTGACCGTGAGCCAGCTTCGGGCAAGCATTCGTCCCCGGTGGATCCCGTCGCGTTTATCATGCACTGGGGAACTCCCCTCACCGCTGATCCACCGCCGCTTCCTCCACGGGGTCGTAGAACACCCGCATGGTGCTGCCGCGCTTAAGGGACGTGAAGCCCAGTGGCTCGCTGTAGCGCCATTGCTGAGCGGGATCTCCGTGCTCCATGGTCACATCGAACTCGATGCGCCGCACGGCGTGCATCCGCTGCACGCGGGGGAGTTCGGAAGCATCCACCACCATCTCCTTGGTAACGCTGGATGGCTCCTCGAAGCGAAGGATGTACCGGGCGTTGCGCGGCACGCGGTAGGAGAATTGGCCGTCGGACAGGTCTTCCCGCACAAGGGTATCGCCGCAGGCGGTGAGCAGCATTACGTTGCATGGCCTGGCGTTGTCGCCAGCTGCATGAACCTGGCCGCGGATCACCAGGGAGCGCTGGCCAGCGGCGAGCAGGGAAAGGCTGAAGAAGGCAGTGAGTAATATGTTCCTCATGGCATAGAGGCTTAGTGGGCGTGGAGGCCACATGGCACGCGACCAGTGTTCACACTCTATGTCCACAAGGCCCGTTCCGACCGGGCATTTCTCGTCGGTCGGACCGCGAAAGGCTTGTGGCACAAGCGTTTTGGCGCGCCTGTGCGCCGCTGGACCGCGCGGGACGCGCTTCCCGATGGTCCGATCCGCGCCCCAACGTTGGTATTAAAGGGCAGTGACCTCCACAGTCCAACGGTAGATGCAAGGCTCCGTAAAAGGCTGCCCCCTGCGCTGCCGCACTCGTTCTGGTCAGTCCCGCACAAACCGCACAGTGGCCCTGCGCCCATCGGCAAAGGTCACGCGCACGAGATAGAGACCCGCGGTCGTCGGCGCAGGGATCGTGCGCTCCGTGCCGCTGTAGCGCGCAATGATCCGCCCGCGCGGATCGAGCACCTCGATGCTCTGCATCGTTTCCGTGCCCTGCAGGCGGATCCCTTCGCCGTTGCTGGGGTTGGGGAAGAGCAACACGGCCACGGGCTCCTCCGATCGTGCCACGGACATGGCGCCGGGGCAGAGCGGCAATACGCGGTGGACCTGAAGATCGATCACCGCATCGTCGATCACGTCGAAGGAAAGTTGGATCCACCCCAAGGCAGGCCCACGGCGGTATGCGATGTACAGGCTGTCGATGCTCGCCGGCCCGATGGCGGTGAAGCCGCCGAGGTCGCCGAGCACGAGTTGGGCTCCGCTCTGCCAATCGAAGTCGCCCGCGCAATCCAACGGCTCTCCGAAGGCGTGGTACTTGGGCCGTTGTTGGAAGCCGGGGGCCATGTTGAGGCAGACCTCCATATCGCTGTCCACGAAATGCAGCATGGCCGAGTTCGGGGCATCCACTGCGGGGAACCCACGGTGCAGCACCGCCCAGGCATCGGGGAAGTCATCGCAATCCAGCTCCAGGCCCGCTGAATCGGTCGTGAAGGAAGTGGTGAGCGCGAGGTGGATGTTGAGGTCCAGCGCGTTCAGGCCGTTGGGGACCTCACCGGCGGTGAGTTGGGCCTGCGCGTGGATGTTCAGGAGCAGTGCGCCGAGCGGGAGGAATCTGGTTCTCATGGTGAACGTTCGAATGGGCCGGACTGAAGCTACTGCATGACGACGCACGATGGGCGGAGGCTGCCTGCGTCGGTATGCCGAACTTCTCACCAACTTCGGTGTACCGCCCCCCGATGCGACCGCTCCTCCTCCTCTACTTGTTCCTTATGTGTATGGCGGTGCATGCACAACGCTTCGAACCGGACCAGAACCCGTATTGGACGCGTTACTGCTTCGTGGAGGACAGCAGTGCATTGCTTCCCTTGCAAGGCGACTTCCACGTGTACTACCTGCAGAACGGCCAGTGGTGGAGCTATACACCGCCGGGACTTCCGATCGTTGCGCTGCCGGAAAAAGGCATGCGGTCACAGCCTTTGTTCGGCGCGGGTTTTCCGCTGTTCCAGGCCACACCGGCGCGCGGCATCGAACTGCCTGATGTGAAGGTGGTGGTGTTGCGGGGGGTGGACACGATGATCGTGGAACTATCCCGCTACTATGAAGGCATGGGCGAGTTGGTGAATGAACGGTGCAAGCAGCTGGACTGCACTCGCAGACCACCGATCGTATTGCCCTTCCGCGCTGGCCGGTACCTTCCGAACGGCCTCTCGTTCGCGCACCAAAGTCTCTTCACACCGGAAGCGAACAAGCAGATCGATGCCCGCACGGCGATGCTCACGGAGCAATTCGATGCGCTTTGGCAACAGGCGATGATGGAACATCGCGTCATTCCACAGTTGAACACGGATACCTGCGAACAGGAACTCCATCTGCCGCAAGGCATCAGCCGCGCCGAAATGCCGATGCGCGATGCATGGCTGATGCGGTCGGCGTATTGCGGAACGCACCTCGTTCACTTTCCGGCGTGGGGCCATGGCACGGCGTACACCATCACCTTCATCCCCTACCTGCCCGATGTGAAGAAGGATCCAATGAAGATCCACCCGCACGGAAGGGATGGCAGCAGGCAACCGGTGGATGTCACCGATCGGCCTGCGGGCGATCATCCCGTGGAGATGATCGGCGCGGACAGCAGCGCCACGTTCACCCTGAAGTTGCGATGAAGGGCGTCCTAGCATTCGTTTGTTCGCTGAGCGCTGCGGCGGTGTTCGCGCAGCCGGGCATGCCTTCCTTCTGTTTTGTGGTGGCCGAGGACCGGGACACGTTGCAACCGTTCCAGCAAGGCGTCAGGGTGATCCAGCACTACCGCGAACGGATCCCGTACTTCGGACTGAACGCCACGTACCTCGGTCCCGACCAAGAACTGACCCTACGGGGTGGACCCTTGTTCCGCGACAGCACCGAGCAGTGGATGGTCCATTCGCCCGTGCACGATGTGGCGGAAGGTCAACTGCGTGTGATCGCTGGAACGGATACCATGCTGATCGATCTGCCGGAGGATGAACGGCCCTGGGTCGACCGCGCATGGCGCCGCTGGGACCGTGACACACCCGAAGTGATCCGCTTCCGGAAGGGGCGCTACAGCTTGAACGCGCTCATCAGCGGGGCCTGGGCTGATACAGCTGCGAACGCATTGGCCAGGCGAAGGATCGCGGAAGAGGACGCGGCCTACCGGAAGGAACTCGCCGAGCTGGAGGAATACTACCGCAACCGCCCGCCGCCATCACCGCCACCGGTGCCCTATACTCCACCACCACCGATGACGCCCGAGCAGTGGCAGGCGGAAATGGCCAAACAACCACCGCTGCGTGAAGCACGCATCATCGCGGTGAACGGGGACACGGTGACCATCTCCTTCACCGGCCGGGTGATGCTCACGGGCGGCTGCGCCAGCAACGCGCCCACCTTCGGCATAGAACAGCGCACCGTCAGTGGTTGGGTCGAGCACTTTCCGTTGGACCTCACGCAGCTGGATTGCGGTATGCCGTGGGCCGACTGGGAAGAACATGCAGTGACCATCCCGCTGCGCTGGTGGGTGGGAAACTTCGCCCCGCCGGGTCGCAAGGAATTGAAGGAAGCGACCTATCGCATGGTGTTCATGGGGGGCAATATGAAGGAGATGCGAACCGAGCCGTTCACCGTTGAGTGAGCCGTTCAGGGCCAGTTCCGGTTCGGTGGGCACCGCAGGGTGGATCATGCCCTTCGGCAAATGTTCCGAAAAAAGGAACACCCTCCTTGGAGGAGGGCGTTCCTTTTCGAATCCGCGGAGGCTGCCGTGCGTTACTTCTCACCAGTGATCACCAGGCCTGCGCACGGGATATTGCCGTTCGGGTGGCGCGCGGCCATGTCAGCCAGTACACCGGCCTTCACGTTCGCCACCGTAGCTGCGTCCACACCGCTCAGTGCGGAAACGAAGGGCGCGGCCACCTCGGTCATCATGTTCCAGTATTCATCAGGACTGGAGACCCCCACAACACTTGGCACTTCGTTCTCGGCCACGTTCTTGAGCCCAGCCTTCCGGAAAATGCCGGCGATCAGGCCCGGCTCGGCACAACGGAACATGCCAGGCGCACCGGGTTGTGTAGGCTGCACCTCGATGTGCTTCTTGATGTTCTGCTGCATGCAGGTGACCCAGAAGTTCTTTTCCGGACCCGCCCATACAGCCGCTGCGATACGTCCTCCGGGCTTCAACACGCGGGCCATCTCATTCGCGGCCACCTGCATGTCCGGAAAGAACATGAAGCCCATGCGGCAGCTCACGTCATCGAAGGTGCTATCAGCGAACGGCAGTTCGTTGGCATCGGCCACGGCGAATTCCACATGTTTCGCGCCTGAGGTTCTGGCCTTATCGCGCGCCACTTGCAGCATGCCTTCCGAGATGTCGCTGATCACCACTTTACCATCATCGAACAGATGCTTCGCGATGCTCAATCCCGGCTCTCCGGTACCGGCGGCGATGTCGAGCACCACCGAATTGCCGGTGGACCCCAAGTGGTCCAGGATCGCCACACCAAAGGGCCTCAACATGCCCATGGTAAGGGTGTCCCATTTCTTCCAACCCGGTGAGAATTTGTCCCAGGACGCCTTTTGGGCGGTACTGATATCATTCAACAGCGTTTCCATGGTTCGGAGAGTTTAGCCATTGGACCGACCAATGGCCCATGAAAGTTACTCATCATCCCAGGCCATCGCACCGTCCCTAGGGCAGTGGATGTACAGGTTCGATCGCGGCGATCGGTGTCCATTCCCATATGCGGTCGTGCGGATGGATGTTTTTCGTTCCATCAGGGGTGGGCGCGATAAATCTTAACTTTCATGGGCTCCGACAACGTGAGCCCTTCCGAACATGTGGACCCGAACGAAAGAAGACCTTGAAACGCTGCAGCCCTCGCAGGCCCTGTCCATTCTGGCCGAGGGCAACAAACGCTTCGTGAACAACCTGGCGGAGAACCGCGACGTACTGAAGCAGGTGAACCGCATGAGCAGGGAACACCGTCCGTACGCCGTGGTGCTCAGTTGTATTGATTCGGGGGTGAGCGCCTCCTTGATCTTCGATCAGGGATTGGGCGACATCTTCAGCTTGCGTGCGGCAGGCAACTACGTGAATGAGGACATCCTCGGAACCATGGAATATGCATGCAAGCTGGAGGGGGCCAAGCTGATCATGATCCTGGGCCACACACGCTGTGGCATCGTGAAGGCGGCGTGCAACGATGTGCGCATGGGCAACTTCACCGCCCTCCTGAACAAGATCAGGCCGGCCGTGGATGACACCGCCAGCCTCGGCTCGCATGATGGGAACGATCCCTATTTCGTGGAACAGGTAACGCATCGGAACGTGGAGCTCACCATGGAGCACATCACGGAGCGCAGTGCGATCCTGAAGGACCTGCTGGAGAAGGGCACCATCGGACTCGCCGGTGGCATCTACAACATGGACAATGGCACGGTGGAGTTCATCGAACACCAGCAGGTACTGCCCGGTCTGGTGCACCTGTACAAGGATGTGAACGAACCCTGACCTGGGAAGGGTGGCCGTGGTGCGGAGCAGGGCGGGGGTCAGTGGATCGTGGATGAGCTCCAGCTGAGGCCGTGCATACCAGCGCTGCCCATTGTTCCTTTGCATCATGCCCCGCAAGCCACCCCAGGACGCACTGGCCCTCTTCGACACCTTGGTGTATACCTGCCAGTACCGGCTGGTGATCGACCCTGCGAGCCATGCAGCGGCGCGTGTGATGGAGTGGCGCCAAATGCTGCGGGAACGCATCGGGGGCTTCAACGAGGCCTACCAGATGCCGGGGATCATGTTGTTCGGCACCGAGTTACCACCCGAATACGAAGGTCCCCTGGCCGATGCCGTGCAGCGCGGCGCTGCAGGGTTCACACCCTTCACGCTCAACCTGTGCGGCCTTTCACATACCGAGGACAAGCGCACGATCTACCTGGACATGTCGGAGAAGGGCACGGTGGCGGCACTGCGCCAACGCATCGTGGACCATGTGCGCACGAACCGGCGGATCAAGAAGCTCGGTGTGGATGTGGCGGAGCGGCCCATGCTCACCATCGCCAGTGGTCTGAAGGCCGATCAGTTCGCCTCGGCCTGGGCCATGCTGGGAGCACAGGCGTTCATTGCGCAGCAACGCGTAAGCGATGTGGTGCTGATGAAGCGCGAGATCGCGGACACATCCATGGATGAGCACGTCCGCACATTCCCGTTGGACCTGGCCCCTTGAAGCCCACCGTTGTTCATCACCTCACCGGATCCCTGGTAGCGTAACACGCCCACGTTCACCGGCAAGGGCCGCCCCGTCACTTCAGGTAATTCGCCGGCGGCCCGCACAGGGCCGGGCAGGGATCGGTGCACACCAAGGGCACGGATCCTGCGACCACGGTGGCCACTCCGTTCACGATGCTCACCGGGGAAATGGACATGCTGTAGTTGCCGTTCGCCAACTGCAGGGCCGCCACCTTGAGCCCATTGCAGCCAACGGTGCCCAACATGGTGGAAATGGCCTGCTTCGTGAACTCCGCTTTGTACAACCTATCCCCGGCGTTGACCACGTGATCGCAGGCGGTCACGGCAGCCGCCCTCTTGAGGACGTTCATCACGGTCTTCGTGCCGTTCAACGCATTATACTGCTGGTACTTGTACGTGGGATCAACATACAGCTCGGTGCCTTGGGCAGCACTGACCCCAATGGCCAGGGCGGTGCCCTTGGTATCGGTGGCCGTGCGGCGCGAGTCATAGAACCGCACCCGCACACAACTCACGTTGCTGGTAATGGCCGTGAGCGTGGGTGCATCGAAATAGGCCTCGGAGAAACCTTGCACACCGTAGATGGAGTTCTGCGCCGGAGCGCAGGATAGCAGCAGCACCGCTGACAATGCAACGGTCATCATGAGGAAGGGTTCTCTGGGCATGGGGGTCATGTTCGTTGGGTTGAAGGTAAAGAAATACCTGTGAACCGGTATGCACCTATCGGAACGAGGTACCCGCGAGGCAGTAAAGAGCGACAATGCGTTCGTGGCGCCTTTGCGTTCCTTCCGTTACCTTCCACAGCGCAACGCTGTCAGGTCGAGATCCTGAAAGCGGCATTGAGCGACCATGCTGATGTCCATACGGTCCCTGTTCATCTCAGCCCTGTTGCTGGTGGCGCAAGGGAAGGCCATTGCCCAGGCCTCTCAGGATTCCCTGTGGCGGATATGGTCCAACACGGGCCTGCACGATACCACCCGCCTGCGTGCGTTGAGCAAATTCGCCTGGCAGGGCTACCTCTTCTCCGAGCCCGATAGTGCCTACTACTATGGTCAGATCATGTATGACCATGCGGCGAAGAAAGGGTTGAAGGAGCACATGGCCTGGGCCCTGCGCGGCCAGGGCGTCAGTTACAAGGTGAAGGACGAGGATGCCAAGGCCTTGGATCACTGGCTCCGGAGCATGGACCTGAGCCTGTCGGTGAACGACCTGGTGGGCGTGGCGGGATCACTGAACAACATCGGCCTCCTCTATTTCGAGCAGGGCGACTATCCCAAGGCCTTGGAATACCATCAGCGCAGCCTGCTCATGCGGCAGCGGTCCGGCGACGCGAAAGGTGCGGCCGCCTCACTGAACAGCATTGCGGAGATCCATGCGGTGAAGGGGGATCATGCCAAAGCCCTGGCATACACCGATCAGGCATACAAGGCGTTCGGCGATCTGCACTACGAGCATGGCCAGGCGTACAGCCTGCTACAATCCGGCAAGATCCACCGGGACATGGGCCAGGTGGATATGGCGATCAAGGACCTTGAACGAAGCCTGATGCTGTTCACGCGAACGGATGACCGGATGCAGGAGGCCGAGGCCTTGAACCTGCTCGGGAGCACGCAGTTGGACGCTGGTCATCCCCAAAAGGCGCTGGAGTATTGCGGTAAGGGCATCAGGGTGGCGGCGGACCTGCACAACGTTACCAAACAAAAGCTCGGCTGCGAGTGCTTGTACAGGACCCACAAGGCGTTGGGGCATCGCGACGCGGCCCTGGCCTACCTCGAGCGGGCGAAGATCCTGGGCGATAGCCTCCAGCGGCAGGAGACCGCCCAAAAGCTGCAACGCATGGAATTCAACACCCAGTTGCGGGCGGACAGTCTGGAGAAGGTCCATGAGGAGCAGCACACCCGACTGGTGCATGAGGCGGAGATGGCGCAGGAGAAGAACCGCAAGAACATGTACCTGTTCTCGGGCATCGGCGCGCTGATGTTCGCGGGTGGGCTGTGGAGCCGGTTGCGCTACATGCGGCGGTCCCGTGCCGAGATCCAGAGACAGAAGGACATCAGCGAGGACCTGCTCCTGAACATCCTTCCGCAGGAGGTGGCGGAGGAATTGAAGTCCAAAGGCTCGGCCGACGCAAAACTGATCGACCATGCCACGGTGCTCTTCACGGATTTCAAAGGATTCACGGCGTATTCAGAGAAGCTCAGCCCGCGTGAACTGGTGCACGACCTGAATGAATGCTTCAGTGCCTTCGACCGCATCATCGCGAAGAGCGGGCTGGAGAAGATCAAGACGATCGGCGATGCGTACATGGCCGCTGGTGGACTTCCCGCTTCCAATGAGACCCATGCCATCGATACGGTACGTACGGCCTTTGAGATCCGCGACTTCATCGCTGATGGCAAGACCCGGAAGATCGCTGCGGGCCTCCCCTTCTTCGAGATCCGCATCGGCATCCATACGGGGCCGGTGGTGGCCGGCATCGTCGGTCTGCGAAAGTTCAGCTACGACATCTGGGGCGACACGGTGAACGTTGCCAGCCGCATGGAATCCAGCAGCGAGGTGGGCGAGGTGAACATCAGTGAGAGCACCTACGCGAGGGTGAAGGACACGCCTGGACTCACCTTCGTGCATCGGGGCCAGGTGGAGGCCAAAGGCAAGGGCATGCTCGGGATGTACTTCGTACGGCGGGAAACGTTCGTTGCCTGAGAACACACACCGGTGATCTGGCGGCGCCAGGGGTCCATCGTCGGTCGCCGGGGTGAAGGGCCTTGAGGGATCGGCTGATCGTTGCACGTTCATTCCCCGCGGTTCGTACTTACCTTAGGAGAAGATCATGAGGAGTTTGTATCGCATCGTAATCGCATGGTCCTCTGTGGTGCTGCCCTGTGTCGCATCACCGCAAGACCAGCACCCCGAAGATCCCGTGCATGATCCGCTTCTCGCCGTGCTTGCCGCTCAAGCGGAGGACACCGCCAAGGTGAGCACGTTGCTTACCCTGGCCGAAAGGCCCGTGAAGCATACGCGGGCCACCACGATCAACAACCGCACCGTACAAATTGAATATGCGGAGCGCGCGCTTCAGCTCGCTCAACGATTGAAATGGGACAAAGGGCAGGCGCTGGCGTGGATGGCCGTATCCATCGGGCAGGAGCAGGATGGGCGCAAGGACCTCGCCGCAGCCAGCCTGGACAGTGCGTTGCGCTACAGCGAAAAGCTCGAGATGACCTTGCGCGGCCAGATCCGGCAGCGCACGGCCTTGTTCCTTGCGGTGAATGAGATCGACCTGGACAAGGCGGACTCACTTGCACTTCTGGCCGCATCCTGCTTCGAGGAATGCGCCAAGCCACCGGAGGTGGCCGCCAGCCTGGAGATCCATGCCCGTGTCGACATCTTCCGTAAACGATGGGTGAATGCTGTCATCGCTTATTACAATGCGATCGATTATGCCGAGCGACATCGCGCCTACACCACCCTGGCCGTGGCCTATGAGAAGATCGCGCTCATCCTCGGCGACCTTGGGGACGTTCAACGGTCCGAGCGGTTCTATGAACGGTCCATCCACCTTTCGGATTCCATCGGGGCAACGTTCCGGAGCTTCATGGCCCAGAGCAACTGGGCCAATCAACTGGTGCAGCGCCAACGTCCGGAGGAAGCACTGAAGCTGTATAACGCCGCCTTCCAGATCGCGTTGAGCACCGGACTTTCGCAGGAGGAGATCAACCGGGTGAACGTTGGCAAGGCGCGGTGCCTCCTGGCGCTGGGTCGCACGGAAGCGGCGCGGGACGTGCTAAACCGCGTGAAGATCGAACCTTCGATACCGGACCTTCGCTCCGAACAGGCCTACCTATTGGCCCGTGGGCAACTGGCCTTGAGCGATGGGAAATACCGGGACGCACTGGAACATTGCCGCTTGGCCTTCGAGGCGCCGGAACGCTATGGCAGTGGGCTCCTGCGCAAGCAGGCCTGCGATTGCATGGTGAAAGGCTATCGCGCCCTGGGCGATCTGGCAACCGCCATGCAATGGATCGACAAGGAGCGCCAGTGGAGCGATTCGATCCACTACCAGGAGCAGGCCAATACCGTCGTCCGCCTGGACGTGGACCGCGAATATGGCCAGCTGATGCGGGCGGACAGCATGCGGGTCGTGGAAGAGGCCCACCGCGCCGAACTGTTGGAACAGCAACGGAAGTCCAAGGATGCGAGCCGCCGCACCATGTTGATCTTCCTCGCGGTCGGCGTCATCGTGCTCTTCGGCGGGTTGTGGAGCCGACTGCGTTACATCAGCCAGACCAAACGGACCATCGAGGACCAGAAGGAGATCAGCGACGGGCTGCTCCTGAACATCCTGCCCGAAGAGGTGGCCATGGAATTGAAACAACGGGGCCGGGCGGAAGCAAGGCTCTTCGAGAACGTCACCATCCTCTTCACCGACTTCAAGGGCTTCACCAAGATCGCGGAGCAGCTCACCCCGAACGAACTCGTACGGGAGTTGAACACCTGCTTCGAGGCCTTTGACGCGATCGTTGTCCGGCACAACATCGAGAAGATCAAGACCATTGGCGACGCTTACATGGCCGCAGGCGGACTACCGGTGCCCCGGAGCGATTCCGCCCGCAGTACAGTGTTGGCCGGACTGGAGATGCAGGCCTTCATGCGGGAACAAGCGGCCCGTCGCCGGGCATTGGGGGAAGTGAACTTCGAAATGCGGATCGGGATCCACACAGGTCCCGTTGTGGCGGGCATCGTGGGTGTACGGAAATTCCAGTACGATGTATGGGGCGACACGGTGAACACCGCTTCGCGCATGGAGAGCTGTGGCGAGGTGGGCCTGGTGAACATCAGCGCCAGCACGTATGAACTGGTGAAGGACGACCCTCAGTTCTCCTTCATCCCGCGCGGCCCCGTTGACGTCAAGGGTAAAGGTCCCATGGAGCTGTACTTTGTCACCTTGCGCAGCGTCGCCACCGCACCCGTGGCCGAGACCGCGGAAAAGTCGCACACGGAAGGCTAGGTGGATGCGCGATACCGGAACAGGGCTCACCTGACCGCGATGCCCGCATGTAGCAGGGAACACACAAGTCTCAACGGGACCATCATGAAGCTCGATGCGTCGCGCCGTTCAACTCTTCCCGCTCTTGTGTGGTGCGTAATCCTGCGCTGCGCGATCCCATTTCTCCCAGATGATCGCGGCCTTCAAGGGCGCAACCTCCAGCGTGGCGGAGATCCAGTTACCGTGCTCGATACCCAGGATGATCGCCGGGCCGAAGAAAGGACGTGTGGTGTTGCCCTTCGCGAAGCGGAAACGGGAGGCATGTTCCGCCGTGTGGCTTCCATCGTCCATCACCAAGCAGTGGTCCTTGTCAAGGTCTACCGTACTGGTCGTATCGGATCCGATGGCGGAGGCAACTGCGTCCGGGACGATGGTGACCAGCTGGATGCTGCGATCATCGGGGTTGATCTTGATGGCGCGCAGCGGCACAACGGCGACCGCGGGATCATTCAGGTCGATCATGATGGGTGAGGATTGGGGCATGTTCATGGTATTACGAGCGCGCGGATCAAAGTCCGGCGATCAGTGCATCGATCTCCGCTGCGGTCTTGTTCAACCTCGATCGCAGCCGCTGGGAGAGTTCCAGTTCGCCTCCTTCGCGGAAGAAGAGATCCTCATCGGTGAGTTGAGCGAACCTGTTCTTCAGCTTGAATTTCTTGTCGCCCCAACTGTTCGCCGCGATCAGGAAATGGGCGGCGATGCTGTCGGGTTTCGTGGTCTCCATGTTCTGCTCAGCTGGCCTGCGAGGGGTACTACCGGCGCAGGGTGATCACTTTCGGGTGATCAAGGGAACGCTTCCCTGATCGCCTGCCGCGACTCCAGGAATGGTCTGATGATCGTGTGTGAGTGTCGAAGACCGGTCATCGGATCGCCGACCACCTACAGGTCTTCAGGAGCTTGGCAGCGGGGCCAAGCATGGGAACAAGGTAGGTCGGTATGCCGGGATCGGTGCGGAGTTGATGAAATAAACCGCAGCCGGTGAGCGATCCGCCTCTCTCTGCGAGCTGGACACGACGCACGAGCGGCATCCGATGGGATGCCGTTCGTGATCGCGGGTCCGGGGAGGTGGACTACTCCGTGCGTTGGACCCGCACTGTCCGAGTACCTAATGCCGGCGCCGTGAGCCTGAGCAGATAGGCGCCTGCGCGCTGGCCGCGTAGATCAAGTACGAACGGGGTCCCCACATCAGCACGTGAGGTGAGCACCAGCTTGCCCGTCATGTCGAAAAGCTCAAGGAAGGCCGAACCGGTGAGACCAGCCGGCCAGGCGATGTAAAGGTCATCGCGTGTGGGGTTGGGATAGGCCACAAGTGCTGGAAGTTCCTCCGTCATGGTTCCTGCGGATGCTGCACTGCGCTGAAGGATGGATGCGTTCTTGTATTCCAACAGGTCGCGCTTGGAGGAACGACCGTCGAAGCCCGTGGCCACATAGCCGCGTTCGAGCGATGCGAAACCAACGGCGGCCATCCGCGGAATGGGCATGTCCAGCTTCCGGGTCCATTCATCCAGCGCGGGGTCGTACATCCAGCAGTCGTTCATCAGGAAGCCATCCTGGGACATGCCGCCCACCACGAAGCCTTTGTATCCGAAGGCAAAGGCGGTGGCCGCATAGCGTCCCACCTCATCGAACCCCTCTTTTTGGTTCCAACGGTCCCCTTTGGGATCGTACTCCCAAAGATCGTTCAACGCATGTCCGTTCACTGTCCCCGAGCCCACGTATGCCTTGCCCCCGATGGTGAAGGCAACGGCATCGGTGCGTCCCAAGGCAGGAAGGTCGGCCCGGCGACTCCACAGGTTCATCTGCGGGTCATATTCCCACAGTTCACGCGAGTAGAAGCTGCCAACGGCACCGGTGCAGATGTACCCCTTGCTGCCGATCGAGAAGCCCACTGCGCCAAAACGCGCACGCCCGGGGAAGTATGCCCGACGGGTCCATGTGTCGTGCTGCACATCATATTCCTGCAGGTCGGAGAAGGCCTGGAAGCCATCCTGGCCCAACGCCACATACCCTTTGCTGCGTATGGCGAAACCCACGGCGTTGAAGCGCGCACCCGTCAACGGATGCTTCCGTGTCCACGTGTCCGTGGCGAAATTGTACGCGAACAGGTCACTGCGGACCCCGGGGTCCGTGCCGGTGACCACGTAGCCATTGCCAGCGATGGTGAAGGCCACGGCTTGTTGTCGTGGGATCCCGGGCAGGTCCTGAAGTTGGTTCCAAGCATCCTCCTGGGCAGCGGACCATTGCGGCACCGCGATCCCCACCATCAACGCCATCTTGACCAACCAGCCCAGACCATCACGGGTAGTACTTCGCGTTTTCATGTGCCTCGGTGTTAAGTGGGATCGTCCATACCAAAGCTGTCCGATCACAGCACGCAGGAACCATACCCGATCAGGGTGATTTTCCAGCGCGAACACGAGTGATCCAAGGGCCATGGGATGGCCTTTGTAGAACCGATCACGCTGCCAAAGCGTGGGCCACGTCCTGGTGTGTAATGGCCAGGTGTGAGGCCGAGTACACGCACTTGCCTTGGCTGATCACCAGCACTTGGGGCGACTCATGTTCCAGTCCGTACCGCTCGGCGATACTATTCGAGAGTGTGCGGTGCCTCAGGAGGTCGAGATAATACGTTGCATGGCCAGCGTTCATGTCCGCGGCCCAACCCCGCTCCATGCGGGCCAGGGCGGTGGAACTGATGCTGCAACGTGTGCTGTGCTTGAAGATCAGGATAGGTTTCACGCGGGAGGCCGCATCAATGGCGTCGAGTTGCGCGACGTCGGTAAGCTTGGTCCAGTTCATGTGGGGCGGCAAAGGTGGCTTATCCCACCATTGATCCATCAGTGATCCGCTGACCGCATGAGCAGTTCGCACCCGCTACAACGGTCATTCAACGACCTGTGCGCGATGTAAGGACGATCTGAGGACAACCCGTCGGTCGCACTTCGAAATGGGATGCAAAAAGCTCTGCAACCCACGTCCATAAATGGTTTCAGACGGCCGAAGTGCATGAACCGTCCAGTTCACATTTAGGGCATTTCCCACATACGTGTCAAGACCCAAAAAATACCCAGTTGGGGTGATTGACCCGTAATGGGGACTTGGCCGTGTTTTGACCTCTCAATTCCCAAAAAACGCCGACCGACAAGCCAACGATGCCGACGAACGGATCTGTGCCACGTTGCAATGCAGGTGCCCCATCAGGTTGGGCAGCCTCCTCCTCGTGCACGGTCATCCATTGTCCCCGTCACCTGACAACTCTAAAACCAACAGTGCGGTGGAACACCGACACTTCCACATAGTAGTAGCTCTCAGAACCCCCTAACAACCCTACGAACATGGACAGCTGTATGAATATCTACACCCCCCCCCGCCCGGGAAGAACGTGGCGAACGTCGTGGCTGGTCTTTGCCAGCCTTTTACTCCCGTTGTTCCTCATGCCCGTTACATCACAGGCACAGCAGGGGCTACCCTGCCAATGTGCCCAGCGGTGGACCGGTGGTGGTCACTGGAATCCTGATGGCACGATCAACGACCTCCCCAACGCTCCCATGGAGAACGGGATCATTCGTTGCGCCAGTTCCGCCGAGACGCAATCACAGGTCGTACCCGGAGCGAATTGCACGTTCAATTCGGCTGCATTTGAATCCGCTGGCATCGCATTGCCGAGCGGATCGGTCTGTTTCGACCCAAGCGCGGGACCGAACAGCACCCCGATCCAACTGACCCTTCCTGAGGATGGGCAACCCGTGATCTGGTTCAATTTCGATGTGCGGGCCTATGCCTCCAGTTTCTCATTCCAGATCAATGACAACTCAGGCGACAATTTGGGCTGGGCCCTTTATGAATCAGTGATCTCAACGGACGCAGTGAGTTGGGTTGGCGAGGCAGGTGATTCGTTGAGCGGTAACTGTAGCCAGTTGCACCTGGTTGATTTCGGCGACGAGCTCCCCGGACGTATTTGGTGCGGATCCGAAAGTTCCAGCACTTGGAGCACCCCGCGTTCGCCTGAGTCCTTCAATCCACTTGAGCCCAGCAATTTCTATCTGCTCATGTGGGACCAGGATGCGGATGGTGAGCTTAACGTGAACAACTTCAAGGCCCGGTTCGGTTGCAGCGATCCCACGATCTGTTTCCTAACCGCCGCCACACCTACCGTTGCGTGCAACACGGGTGGCGCGACGTACACCGTGAACGTGCCTATTACAGGCAATAACGGCCAATACGTTGGTACCGACCCCAACGCTACACCCACCACCTCAGCGCCTGTTTGCCTGACCAACCTCGGCAGCACGGGCGTGATCACCGGGAACATCATCATGACCTACCCGATCGGTGTACCGTACAGCATCAACATCGCCCCGCAGATACCCGCAACGGATGGTTGTGCAGCACCCGACAATGCCGTTCAATGCGATACGCTGGTCAGCGGCTCTTCACCTGCTCCTACCCAGGTGACCGCGCAAGGCGGTGAATTGACGTGCACCCAGACAACTGTGCAGTTGGAAGCCAACGATTGCGTTGTGACTCCGGGCCTTTCCTACGCCTGGTCCGGCCCGAATAGCTTCAGCAGCACACAGCAGTGTCCTTCGGTAAGTGCCACCGGCACATACACGGTCACGGCGACCAACAGCTCAGGTTGCAGCAGCACCGCCGCGGCAACGGTAACGCAGGACATCACCCAGCCCAATGCATCGGCCACGGGCGGCAACCTCACCTGCACAGTGACCTGCCTGAACGTGGTGGCCAGCAGCACCACGCCCGGCGCCACCTTCCAGTGGACCGGTGGGCCTGCCACGGCCAGTTGGGAGCGTTGTGATCCCGGTACCTACACGGTAACGGTGACCAACCCCGCCAACGGTTGCACCAACACGGCACAGGCCATCGTAACGGAGAATGTAGCCACACCGAACGCTTCGGCTGTCGGCGGCAACCTCACCTGCACCACCACCTGCCTCAACGTGGTGGCCAGCAGCACCACGCCCGGCGCCACCTTCCAGTGGACCGGCGGACCTGCAACGGCCAGTTGGGAGCGTTGTGATCCCGGTACCTTCACGGTAACGGTGACCAACCCGGCCAACGGTTGCACCAACACGGCACAGGCCATCGTCACGGAGAACGTTGCCATTCCGAACGCTTCGGCTGTCGGCGGCAACCTCACCTGCACCACCACCTGCCTCAACGTGGTGGCCAGCAGCACCACGCCAGGCGCCACCTTCCAGTGGACCGGTGGACCTGCAACGGCCAGTTGGCAGCGGTGTGATCCCGGCACCTTCACGGTAACGGTAACGAACCCGGCCAACGGTTGCACCAACACGGCACAGGCCATCGTCACGGAGAACGTTGCCATTCCGAACGCTTCGGCTGTCGGCGGCAACCTCACCTGCACCACCACCTGCCTCAACGTGGTGGCCAGCAGCACCACGCCCGGCGCCACCTTCCAGTGGACCGGCGGACCTGCAACGGCCAGTTGGCAGCGGTGTGATCCCGGCACCTTCACGGTAACGGTGACCAACCCTGCGAACGGTTGTACCAACACGGCCCAGGCCATCGTAACGGAGAACATCGCTGCGCCCAACGCCTCGGCCACGGGTGGCATGATCCCCTGCAGCGCGACGTGCATCAATGTGGTTGCCAGCAGCACTACGGCCGGTGCCACCTTCCAATGGACCGGCGGACCAGCCACGGCGAGCTGGCAGGTATGCGCAGCAGGAACGTACACCGTAACGGTGACCAACCCCGCGAACGGATGCACCAGCACAGCCACGGCCACGGTGACCTTGGAGACCCCGTGCGACTGCCAATTGCGGACGCAGACACAGGGTGGTTGGGGCGCAGTACCGCAGGGTAACAACCCTGGTACGTACTTGCACGCTCACTTCGCGCAGGCCTTCCCGAACGGACTGACCATCGGCGGTTACTGCACAGGTGGACGCCGACTGCAACTCACCTCGGCACAGGCCGTCACCAACTTCCTGCCTTCGGGTGGGCAACCAACGGTACTTCCCATCGGTGTGCTGATCAACCCCGTGAACTACAACAATACACTGGCGGGTCAGTTGGTGGCTGCAACGTTGAACGTGGGCCTGGATGCCGCAGATCCGAACTTCGGTGAATCCAACACGTGGTTGGGCGACACCTGGGTAGTGAGCGGCCTGTTCGCCGGCATGCAAGTGAG
The DNA here is from genome assembly GCA_031411095.1 of Flavobacteriales bacterium. Lineage (GTDB taxonomy): Bacteria > Bacteroidota > Bacteroidia > Flavobacteriales_F > PHOS-HE28 > PHOS-HE28. Next base: position 72,424 of record JANOAK010000025.1, read on the forward strand.
CCAGGTCCTGGAACTTGCCAATAACAAGATCGGCAACTGCGGAGGTGCGTACACCTACAGCGCGCTGAACGGGATCCTCACGACCATTAACGAGAACTTCCATAATGGAACGATCGATAATGGAAATCTCAGCTGCGTGAAGAAGGATGCTGGCAAGATGATGGAGGCCGGAGAAGATGCATCCGACGCCATGATCGCCTTCCCGAACCCGACCACCGACAAGCTGACCGTACGGACCACCTTCGTGGGTGAAGGCGCTGTAACGATCAACCTGATGGATCTGTCCGGTCGTGTGATCAGGGCCATGGAGCAATTTGATGCCAAGGCAGGCGAGCTCCGGATCTCGGAGATCGACGTGAACGACCTGCAGCCGGGCATTTACCTCTTGATGGTGACCCGCGGCGGACACTCGATGACCGAGCGGATCGTGATCGCAGAGTAACTGCGCCCGGTCGAAAGACAACCCAATGAACAGCGCGCCTCCTTCGGGGGCGCGTTGTTCATTTCGGGGTGCGCCATCGAGACCTGAACTGCCTTGGGGAACGGCCGATCCACGACAGGCATCACTCGCATCAAGCGAAATGATCATCTTGTGATCGTGCCGGTGGCGGTTTTTCCGTCAGTGACGAACCGGAGCCGTTCTGTTCAACCTTAACCCATGTTCAGTGAAGTAGCACAATCCTCCCAACCGTTCAATTCCCCAGCACGCCCCTTCCCTTCGACTCCTCTGGAGGAAGTCGCTCCGCCAAGGGCGATCTTGTGCCCGCAACGCAGTCGGATGGAACACGAAGTGACCGAAATGGCCGCCACGGCGGCCGCCTTCGTGAACAGCACGGACCGCCACGTGTTCCTTACGGGGAAGGCGGGCACTGGCAAGACCACCTTCCTGCGCCAGCTCGCCGAACGCACCCACAAGCGATACGTGATCCTGGCCCCCACCGGCATCGCGGCGCTCAATGCCAAGGGCGTCACCCTTCATTCGCAGTTCCTCTTTCCGCTCGGCGCCTTCATTCCGGAGCGCAACGCCCCGCCGGAGATCAACGCACAGGGCAACTTCTGGGACCGCGAAAACCTTTCGAGCAAGCACCCGCTGAACGGCATGCGCCGCAGCGTGCTGCGCGAAGTGGACCTGTTGATCATTGACGAGGTGAGCATGCTCCGCGCCGACCTGCTCGACGCTGTGGACCATCGCATGCGCGCGGTGAAAGGGCGCTACGACCGCAGCTTCGGGGGGGCACAGGTGCTGTTGATCGGCGACCTGTATCAGCTGCCTCCCGTGGTGAAGGACCACGAATGGAACGTGCTGAAGACCTACTATAAGAGCCCGCACTTCTTCGAGGCACACGCCCTTCGGCCCTACTCCGATGGCAGCGGTGGCTTCGTGCACATCGAACTGGACAAGATCTTCCGACAGAAGGACGAGCGCTTCATCGGCATCCTGAACAACTTCCGGAACAACACCGTGACCGCCGCCGATGTGGAGGAGCTGAACAAGCACTACCGGCCCGAAGTGTGCACGGAGGATGAAGGCATCATCACGCTCACCACGCACAACAACAAGGCCGACGAACTGAACCGGCGTGCGCTGGACAGGTTGCCAGGTCCTTCACACTACTTCGAAGCCGAGGTCAACGGCGAATTCCCGGAGAGCATGTACCCGTTGTCGGTGAGCCTCGAACTACGGGTGGGGGCACAGGTCATGTTCACGCGCAACGATGCGGAGAAGAACTACTTCAACGGCAAACTCGCCAAGGTGGTGCACATCGGGAAGGACAGCATCGAGGTGAAGATGGCTGATGGTGGATCACCCTACGTGCTGAAGAAGGAGCGTTGGGAGAACAAGCGCTACAAGGTGCTGGAGGACACGAAGGAGTTGATGGAGGACATCATCGGCGCCTTCGACCAGTATCCGATCAAGCTCGCGTGGGCCATCACGGTGCACAAGAGCCAGGGCCTCACCTTCGACAAGGCCATCATCGACGTCGGCCAGGCCTTCGCGCCGGGCCAGGTATATGTAGCGCTCAGCCGTTTGCGAAGTCTGGACGGCTTGATCCTGCGGACGCGCATCAACCCTTCCGTGGTGAGCAGCGATGCCGAGGTGGTCGCCTTCACTGCGCGGAAGGAGGACAACGCTGTGCTGCCCACGCTGCTGAAGGACCAGCAACAAGGCTATCTCCGGGAAGTGCTCAGTTCCACCTTCCATCTTGAGCCGCTGTTGAAACAGGCTGAGCGTGTGTTCAAGGCCCACGAGAAGGCCTTCTTTGCGGACAGCACCATCCGCCAGGCCTTGGTGGATCTGGTGGAACAACTGCGGAAGGAATCGGACAACACGGCGCGCTTCCGCGGGCAATTGCTGCGCCTGTTGGCTGCAGGGGAACAGGCCGACCTCTTGGTGCGGCTGGAAAAGGGTGGCGCGTACTACACCGACCTGTTGCTCGCACGGTTGAAGGAAGTGGTGCGCAACACGGCCGTACTGGCGCGCCTTACCGGCACCAAAGCCTATCGCGAGGACCTCGACGACCTGGATTCGGCCTTGATGCGCAAGTTGATGGAGATCGGCAAAGCGGGTCATATCGCGCAGTGCATCATCCATGGGAAGGAGGTCACGCGCCATGAAGGGCTGGAGAAGAAGCTGCACGACAAACGCCAGCTGATCAACGAGCAGGTGGCCGCGTACATGACCGAGCACCATCCGCAGGGCAAGGGCAAGAGCGGCCGCGTGCGGAAGAAGCGCGACGGCGCGGAGGAGGGCGGGAAGCCGCAGAAAGGCGACTCGTACAAGCTGTCGTGCACCCTGTTCGCCGAAGGGCTATCGGTGGAGCAGATCGCGGAAAAGCGGGGCCTTACGAAGACCACGATCGAGAGCCACATGGCCCCGGGCATCCGCAGTGGGCAGGTGGAGATCGACCGCTTGATGCCTGCGGACGTGCGTGACGCCATTGCCGCGCGGATGGCGGCGGCTCCCCAGGAGAGCACCAAGGACCTGCATGCGCACTTCAACGGCGCTTACTCCTACGGCCAGATGCGCATGGTGCAGGCCTGGGTGGAGCGGGTGGCGGAATGATGCCCCGAACGCCGCGTCCGGCCTTTATTCCGGCCGGATCGTCGGGGCTGGGGCGCTTGGGGACTACATTTGCGCCATCAAACCCGGCTCTTTCGCTGGGTGTAACAAAACAAGTAGTACAATGGCAAGTGGTAAAGTTAAGTTCTTCAACACGGAGAAAGGTTTCGGGTTCATCACCCCTGACGAAGGCGGCAAGGACGTATTCGTCCACAAGACCGGCACCCGTGACGCCCTCTGGGAAGGTGACGCTGTCACCTACGAAGTGGAAGAGAGCCCCAAGGGCCTCAATGCAGTGAACGTGAAGAAGGCCTAAGGCCCCACACTCGATCAAGACGATGAAGCCGGCCCCTGGGCCGGCTTCATCCATTTTAACCCCGCCCCGTTCACGCATCACCACCTTTGCGGACGTAATTCACCCTGCGCGAACCAGAACCGTTGATGTCCTCCCTCACGTCCTCGAACGCCGCTCCGCTCACCATTGAGATCTGGAGCGATGTCCTCTGCCCCTTCTGCTACATCGGCAAGCGCGAGTTCGAACAGGCCCTGTCGCGCTTCGAACACCGCGATCAGGTCCGCATTGAATGGAAGAGCTTCGAGCTCGACCCGAACGCACCGGTGCGCAGCGAAGAGGATACCTACACAATGCTCGCACGCAAGTACGGCATGACGCGTGCGGACGCACAGGCCCGCAGCGCTGGCGTGGCCGATCGCGCACGCACGCTGGGTCTGCAGTTCAACATGGACAAGGCGGTGATCGCGAACTCCTTCGATGCTCATCGGTTGATCCAGCTCGCCAAGGCGCAGGGGTTGGGCGATGCGGCGGAAGAGCGCCTGTTCAACGCCTACTTCACCGATGGCGTGTGCATCAGCGATCATGCGGAGCTGGTAAAGCTGGGTGTGGAGATCGGTCTGGACGCTTCCGCAGTCAGCGCGATGCTCACGAGCGACAGCTACAGCGAGGCGGTGCGCACGGACGAGTATGAAGCCCAGCAGTTCGGTATCCGCGGAGTGCCCTTCTTCGCGATCGACCGCAAATTCGCGGTGAGCGGTGCACAAAGCGCCGACCACCTCCTGGGCGCCTTGCAGCATGCGTGGCGTGAACGATCAACGGCAGAGGTGAGCAAATGAGTGACGATCGGTTCCGATACCTGCTCGTCATTGCCCCTCCCACACAGGTGGCCGATCATGTGCAGGCCCTGCGGGCCACGCTTCAGGCGAGCATCGGTCGGTTCCAGAGCATGCGCGTACCGCCGCACCTCACGCTCCTGTTCGTGGACATGCCGGAGGCGTTGCAGGACGACCTGTTCAACGTGATCGCGGCCACAGCCCGCACGCTGAGCCCGATCACCCTCGGCATACAGGGGATCACGCACTTCCCGGACAAGCGCACCATCTACTTCAAGGTACTGGACCACCCGGCGGTGGCCACCGTGCGCGAACCGCTGGCAGCCGCCGTACGCGGAGTTCCGGCGATCGACCGCTTCGGAATGCATGTCACGGACCATCCGCACCTCACCATTGCCACCGGGCTGAAACCGGACCGGTTCGAGATGGCGTGGCCGATGGTGCGCGATGAGGCCATGGAGGACCACAGCGTGGTGCACGACGTTGTCCTGCTTCGCCGCGCGTTGAAGCCGGACGCGTTGTATAGCGAGTTCCGTCGCTTTCCCTTTGGCGCTTAGCGCACCTTCAGCATGTTCTTCACCTGCTGGCGCGCGCCGTTCTGGAAGCGGCAGTAGTAAATGGCCGGTGGCAACTCCTCCAGATCGGCGGTCACGGTGTGCTGTCCTGTGGACATATCGCGGTTTACCAAGGTGCGCACTGCCTGGCCCTGCTCGTTGAACACCTGCAGCACCACGCGGCCACCATCGCTGGTGAAGCGCACGGTGGTGCGATCAACGAATGGACTTGGGTACACGTCCAGCAGCGAAAGGCCCGCCTGCTGGTTCAATTGGTGTACAGAGGTGTCCAGGCATCCGGCGGGATCCACGAGCGCGAGCGGCTGGTAGGTATCGAGCAGCACGGTATCCACATCGGCCTGTTCCATGCAGAACCAATCGCGGAGCACACTGCTGTACACGCTGCGGAAGTCGTGCTGCATGGGCAGGTTGGTGTTCCACGTGGTGTCCGCGGGGATCTCCGGGTTCTGGCCCACCATCCCGGGGATCACCTTGCTGCCGAAGAGGAACATGGGCGCGGCCGCACCATGGTCCGTACCGAGCGAGGAGTTGCTCTTGATGCGGCGGCCGAACTCCGAGAAGGTCATGCCCAACACCCGGTCCTCGATGCCCAGTAGATGCACATCATCCTGGAACGCACGGATGCTGTCCGACAGACCTTGCAGCAGCAACGCATGAGCTCCCAGCGTGGTGTCGTTGCCATCCACCTGTTGCGAGTGCGTGTCGAATCCGTCCAGGCTCACCCAGTAGAGGCGGGTCTTCAATCCGCCGCAGATCAGTTGGGCCACGATCTTCAGCGCCCGCGCCAATTCCGCGCCGGGCTGGCCACCGGTCGGGTACATGGTGCTGAGGTTGCATGAAGGCAGTGCTGCCGCTTCGATCACATTGCCGTACAGATCGGTCTGCTGCTGCACCGTACGCACAAAGTCTAGTTTCGAACCCTTGCAATCGGCCGTCACGGGATCGAGGAAGATGTTGCCGCTCAGGTCCAGTGAATCCTCCGTGGTGTAGATGGAAGCGCCCATGCTCACGCCCATGTTCTGCAGGCCGATGGTCACGGGTCCACCGATGCGGATGGCCAGGGGATCGGGCATGGTGGCGTTCGGATAGCCCGTAGGGTAGTTGGGGTATTCGAAGTTCAGGTAGCGTCCCGTCCATCCGCTGTCCAGCAGCTGATCACTGTTCGCGCCGGTCTCCCAGATGTCCGTGCTGCGGAAGTGGGAATAGTCGGGGTTCGGATAACCCACGCCTTGCACGATGGAGAGCTGGCCCAGATCCCACAGTTCACGCATGCCCTGCATCGCGGGGTGCAGGCCGGTGAGGCCGTTGAGCCCTTGCAGCGGCAGCACTTGCGCCGATGGAATGAGCACGTTCGATCGCACTTGCGACAGCATGCCATACTGGTCCAGCGGGATCACGGTGTTCAAACCGTCGTTGCCTCCGTAGAGCTGAACGATGACCAAGACCCGGTCCTCGCCTGCGCGGTCGAAGAGCGGAGCGAACAGGGGGTTGCCGAACCCGCGGACAGCGAAGCCGCCCAGCGAGGCTGCGGACATGGAACGGATGAAGTTGCGTCGTTGCATGCTGGGTGGTTTCAGAAGAGGTGGTGTTCCGCAGCCTGTTGCATGTCGCCGATCAGCCAGCGCAGGATGTCGGGCACGAGTTGCGCGGCCATGTTCGTAGTGTTCGGGTCCGCCACATAGGTATTGTACGCCGTGGTCCAGTAGCTGTTATTCTGCTGGCCCAGCAGCAGGTAGTCCTGCCGCAACTGGTCCTTCACACTTTGCGAAATGGGGTTCACGTAGAAGTGGTCCACCAGCTCATCGATCAGCATCACTGGATCGGAAGGGTTGTTCAGCAGTTGCGTAAAGGCCACCTGATCCACCTTGAACTGGAGGTTCGCACTGGCGGCATCATACGTGTTTTCCGATGTGGTGAAACCATTGTAGTTGATGCCCAGCAATGAGTTGTTGCGCGCAGGGAAGGTGGATGTGTCCAGCCACAGATCATCGTAGCTTGGGTAGAGGTAGTACGCCGGCCAGCCCGCCACATTCGGCGGTGCACCAAGGTTCTGCCCGGCATAGTCCACCAGCCAGTACATGTCGCGCATCACTTGGAACCGGGCCTCCAACAGGGCCGGATCGGGCAATGGCTGGGCCAGCAGGCGCAGCTCGCCGAACACCAGGTCGGCCGGGCTCTTGATCATGCAGCCGCGGATCGCGGCGCTGAAGAAATGCTCGCTGGTGAAGAGCGCGGTGAGCACGGTGCGGACCTGGTCGGGTGCCGCCACATTGTTGCGGAACACCTCGGCCAGGGGTTCGATCACTTCGGCCTCCGTAACGGCATCGATATCTCCATGGACGAAGAAGCGGTAGATCTCGCGCACGATGAAGCGCGAGCATTCGTCATTCGCGAAGATCATGTCGAGCATCGCGTTCAGCTCGTTCTCGCCCGCATCGGGGCCATTCTGTCCCAGGATCACCGTGTTGTTGAAGAAGGCCGAGAACTGCTTGTTGGTCTGCGTGTGGTTGAAGGGGAAGAAGATGGTCTGGGGCAGGATGGGGTTGCCACCGCTCTGCTCCAGCACGGTCCATCCCGTGAGCACACGTGCCGCAGCTTGCACATCGGCCTCGGTATAACCGCTGCCTTGCCCCAGGGTGAACAGCTCCAGCAGTTCACGTCCATAGTTCTCATCCGGCGCCGACGCCACGTTCAGGTACCCGTTGAGATAGTAGAGCATCGCCGGCTCCAGGGTGACATCGTGGATCAGCTGACGGAAGTTGCCCGCGCAGTGTGTGCGCAGCAACTGGTTCATGGTATAGCTCGCTTCCGAGTTGAACACCTGGCCGAGGTGCGTGGGCATGTGGTTGTGCCAGAAGATCACCAGCTTCTCGCGCATGTTCCGTTCCTGTTCCACGCACTGCCCCATCCACCACGCCACCAGGCTTTCGAGCCGGGCCTGGGTGACCTCGGCTGCCGCATCGGCCTCACGCGGTGTATTGACCCAGGTGGTTCCGAAGAGCACATTGGGGTCCAGCAACGTGGGGTCGGGGTTGTTGTTCCCATCCAGCGCCGAGTACGCCTTCACGGGCGGGGCGGTGTTGTTGCTGAACGTGAGCAACTCGTCCACCACCTGCGTCAGCGTCATTCCGTTGAAGTGGGCCAGATCCCCGGGCGTACAGCCGAACAGCGTCCGACGCAGCAGATGTTGCAGTTCCGACCTCCCGAATGTGCCGGTGTAGGGGGTGATGGCCATGGTGCGAACGGTTAGAGGGGCGTGCTCCAGGATAAAATTGGCGCCGGAAGAAGGACAACGCAAGTGGGCAATGGTTCATTTCATCAACCATTCGACGAGGATGGCCAACGATCCGACCGGTCAGGGCCGAGGGTGAACCGTGCTTGGGGCCGATCCAGTATTTTGGAGCCGGAACCAACGATCCATGGCGGCCAAGAAGAGCGTATTCAACGAGGATAATTTCATTCCTGGCGTATTCAACTACTGCAACTCGTGGTGCGAACGCTGCCGTTTCCGCCTGCGCTGTCGCAACTACGCCATGATGGCGGATGATGAGGGCAATCCCATCGACCTTGACGAGGACGGGGCCATGGAACGCATCGAGGAGAACATGCGCAAGGCCATGGGCCTGTTGAAGGACTGGAGCGATCCGTCCAGCGACGAGGACGAGCAGGAAGACCCCAATGAGGAGGAGCAGGAGGAGACCGAAAAGGAATGGCGGGCCGAGATGGACCGGGACCGGAATTTCGCGCGCAACCATCCCCTGGCCAAGGTCACCATGACCTACAGCCACATGGCGCGCCGCTGGCTCGATGGACACCAGGAATTGATGGACCGGAAGGTGTCCCGGCTGAAGGAAATGGCGAGTGCGGGCCCGGACAAGAAGGCGCTGACCCACGATCATGAGGAACTCACCAACGCGAGCGAGGTGGTGTACTGGTATGTGTTCATGATCCATGTGAAGACACAGCGTGCGCTGCACGGTCTATCGGACATGAACGACTCCATCTGGGAAAGCCCCGTACAAAGCGACGCGAACGGAAGCGCCAAGGTGGCCCTGCTGTCGGCCGAAGCCTCCATGAGCGCCTGGATCACCCTCACCGAGACCATGCCCGAAGTGTTGGACGAGATCCTGCCCTTGTTGGCGCAGCTCCAACAGACGATCATGGGCCTGTTGAAGGTCTTTCCGGATGCCCGTCGCTTTGTGCGGCCCGGGTTCGACGAATGATGACTTACTTCCCGCATGGAACTCATCGGCTTCAACGTCAATGGCATTCGCGCCTCCGCAGGAAAAGGGCTGGTGGCCACCTTGGAGAAGCTGGGTGCGGACATCTACTGTTTCCAGGAGACCAAGGCCACGCCGGACCAGGTGCGCGTGGCGCTCGATGGATTGAAGGGCTATGAAGTGCATGCCTATGGTGCCTTGAAGCCCGGGTACAGCGGCACGGCCATCGTGTGCAGGGAAAGCCCGGTGCGCATGGACTTCGGCATCGGCATGCCCGGGCATGATGACGAGGGGCGTGTGGTCACCGCCACGTTCGCGGACCACATCGTGGTGAACGCCTACGTGCCGAACAGCGGCGAAGGACTCAAACGACTACCATACCGGCGGGAGTGGGACCAGGCGCTGCGCGACTACCTCGTAGGCCTTGCGGGAGGAGCGCGACCGGTGATCTTCACCGGGGACCTGAACGTGGCGCATCGGGAGATCGACATTGCGCGTCCGAAGGCCAACTATAACAAGACCCCTGGCTACACCCAAGCGGAGATCGACGGTATCGATGCGCTGTTGAAGGCCGGCTTCGTGGACACCTTCCGCCACTTGCACCCGGATGAAGTGAAGTACAGTTGGTGGAGCCAGCGCTTTGGCGCGCGCGCCAAGAACATCGGCTGGCGCATTGACTATGTGCTGGTGAGCAAGGGCTTCGAGAAGAAGGTGAAGGACGCCTTCATCCTGAACGATGTGATGGGGAGCGACCATTGTCCGGTGGGGATCTCCTGGTAGGTGAGCGGGCAGAGGATCAGACGATCAGAAGATCAGATGATCAGACGATCAGAAGATCAGATGATCAGACGATCAGACAATGAGAGGAACGGCGAGGTCAGAAGCAGCAGGCAGTTAGTGTATCGGAGATCATGCGCATTCTATTACTCGACAACTACGACAGCTTCACGTGGAACCTTCAGCATTTGTTGGAGCCCTTTGCGGACGTGCAGGTGGTGCGCAATGATGCCATCAGCGCGCAGGAAGCTTCCGCATACGACCGCATCGTCCTCTCCCCTGGTCCCGGACTTCCGTCGGAGGCCGGTGTGATGCCCGAACTGTTGTCGAGGCTCATGCCCACGCACCCGATCCTGGGGATCTGCCTGGGCATGCAGGCGATCGCGGAGGCGTGCGGTGGCACGCTCTTCAACCAGCCGGAGGTGCAGCACGGTGTGGTGGCCAAATGCATCACCACACGTCCTGTGGATCCGCTTTTCCACGGCATCGAACAGCCCTTCGACATTGGCCTCTATCACTCCTGGGCCGTGGAACCGGCTTCCCTGCCAGTTGAACTAAGGCCGATCGCGCACAGCGAAAAAGGCATCGTCATGGCACTCCGGCATGCGCGCTACAACACCTGCGGCCTGCAGTTCCACCCGGAAAGTGTGATGACCACGGTAGGTCCGCGCATCATCGCCAACTGGATCAACTTGCAATGAGAACCGCGATACAGGTTGCCTCCACTTGAAGGCCATGGACCGTCTCAGGAAACGAAAAAGACGAACGCGCAGTCTAGCGGGATCGGACCTGCCTATAGGCATTGGGGCAGTGTTGGCACTTGTGCTAGTGCTGCCTGCTGCGTTGGTGGTGATGAGGGCGCAGGCCTCAGCCCATCTGCTGCTTCCCGCCAGCATCCTTGCCTTGGTGGCAGGACTTTTCGTGGAGTATCGCCGCATTACTCGTCGCTGGACAACCGTGATATGGACCGCGCTGATCGCCCTTGGATGCAGCTACCTCGTCTTTTTACCCGGCAAGCATGAGCGGGTATACAATGTGGAGGGTCATATCCAGATCTGGCCCTACTTCTTCTGTTTCTTCTTTCTGCTCATTGCCATCATTGAGCACAAGAAGCTGGTGACGCCGAGATTGCATGAGGGCATGACATTGCTGCAGACCCTCGCTCTGGGCTATTGGACCATTGACGCTACGGACATGGGCTCCCTCGGCCCATGGACCATCGGATTGCTCGGTCTGCTGGTGCTCTTCGGACTCTATGTGGTGGCCCACGCGTTCCTTCCGCTCACCCTATCACATGGCCACAGGGTAGTCCTTAGTCTGTGGAGTTCCGCGATCATGACATTCCTCGCCGTCGATAACATCATTCGCATTTACGGAATGGGCTATATCGAGACCACCGAAGATCCGGATCGGGTCTTCTTGATCATCCTCAGCCACTTCCTGCTCGGCGTATCCAGCATCTATATGGCGCAGAACGTGATGATGCTCTTAGGGTTCCTGCCGAGCAAGGGTCGGTTTTTCAACGCCACGTATTTCCGCGAGACGCGCGCCCTGGTCGGCGACCACATCGACAGATATGCGGATCAGCAAGTGCCCGTCGGATTGGCGATATTCTGCCTGGTCTATGCCACAACCGTGTTTGGCCTCAACCTGCACTATGATCTCGTGCGCAGCAACTTTGCCATCTGGGCCGTGTTCGCCTCCTTCCCTGTGTTGGCGTATGGCACCGAAGTGGTTTTTTTCCGGGGGCGTTGAAGCGGTCCGACTTCACCGGCGTCCTAACGTATTTTGCTTTCCCCTCTCGTTTGTTGATGATCGGCCTGCTCCCTCACCGGCACTTTCACCATGTCCGCCGGTAGCTTCGCCCCATGATCCGCGTACTGCTCCTCTCCCTTCTCACCGTCCTTGGCCTGGGCTCCGCCAGCGCACAGACGATGCTTCAGCGCACGCTGAACAACGACACCATGCCGAACCTGGTGCCGAACCCCAGCTTCGAGACCACCAAGCGGCTGCAATGCGCGTGGACGCAGCAGGCGCGGAAGTTCAACGAGGAGGTGATGGTAGGCTGGACCTCCCCCACGGAGACCACGCCCGACCACTTCAGCACGAAAGCGGACCCCACCTGCTGGAGCCATCCGGCGAAGAAGAGCAAGGGCAAGGCGGCGCCACGCACCGGCGATTGCATGGCCGGCATCAAGGTGTACGGCAAGGGCAACACGCCCACGTACTGGCACGAATACCTGCAGATCGAACTGCCGGAGGCATTGAACGGAGGAACGCATTACATCGTGGAGCTCTACGCGTTGCGCGCGCCCTTCTGCAACGTGGCCAGCAACAACCTGGGCCTCTACCTCAGCCCGACCGAGGTTCGCACGCGCGACTGCCTCCCGCTGTACTTCGCGCCGCAGATCAAGGAGGAGAAGGTGCTGGACAACATCGGCTGGGAGCGCGTGGGCGGCGTGATCGAGGCAAAAGGCGACGAACGCTTCCTCGTTATCGGCAACTTCTGCAGCGACCAGATCACGGCGAACAAGAAGATGCCCGAAGGCGAACGCGGTGCGTATTATTTCATTGACGATGTGAGCGTGCGGCTCTCACCAGAGGGATCCAAGGTGGATGAGCCACCCGTGATCTGCGCCCCTCCTCCGCCAAAGCCGAAGGTAGAGGACCACGTGAGCAGCAAGACCGTCGACATCATGCAGGTGGAGCCCGAAGTGGGCAAGCACATCCGCCTGGACAACATCTTCTTCGACTTCGACAAGAGCACGCTGAAGCCCGAGAGCGAAACGGAACTGGGCACGGTGCTCGACCTGCTCACCGATTACCCCCTGATGCACATCGAATTGGAGGCGCACACCGATGACCAGGGCACTGACGATTACAACCAACGCCTCAGCGAGGCCCGCGCCAAGGCCGTGGTGGATTGGTTGGTGACGAAGAAGGTGGACGCCGAACGCCTCAGCTGGAAGGGCTACGGCGAAAGCAAGCCGCTCGTGCCGAACACCGACGAGGCAACGCGGGCGCAGAACCGCCGCGTGGAGTTCAAGGTGATGGAGCGCTGATCCCGCAAAAGAAAAGGGACCCGATCTCATGCTCAGGTAGGTGCTCGCGTGTCTCGAGTACCTCTACTTCGCCTGCAGCCGAATTGCCGATCGGAAACCACCCCTGACCCCTCCTTGCCTTGCTGATCGATATCGCTTCGCAAAGCCTCGCGACGACCAGCAGGAGGGGAAAACGTTCGCTGGCCTCAACCCCATGCAGATCCTCGCGCGCACAGAACCGCCGCGTGGAGTTCAAGGTGATGGAGCGCTGATCCCGCAAAAGAAAAGGGACCCGATCCCTCGGCTCCCTTTTCCTCCTGACGAGCAGGACGATCAGATCAGGCGTGCAAAGGCTGCTCGTTCAGAATGCGCCGGGCGATGTCCAGGATCCGTGTGTCGTCCAGCGCAACAACTCCACCACCGGCACCGGGCTCCAAGTGAACGCCCATGGGCCGCCCTTCCGGGTGCGAATACCCTCCAAAGTAGTTCCAAACAGTTTCCACGTTGAGGTCAAGCTCCTTGGCGATCCGATGGATGCTGCCATCGGGTAAACGGTCCTTGATGCCACGGAGCTCATTGAAAGTGATGTTCATGGTCGCTTGGTTTTAGGTGGTCACCAACAAGATACTGGCAGACTTCCGTGGATCGTACCCGATGGTTGAAAAAAATCCCGGGTTTCACCGGTCACCCGCCTCAGTGCCTTTGCGATCCCCGATGCCCGGAAAAGCCCGTGGCCCTTGGGGAAGGAACTTTGGCACGGGGGTATAGACCCGCAACAATACGCCCTTGCCGGTATGATCGGTCGGGGCGGATGTGAACCGGCTGCGTTCCACAGGCAGGATGCCTGTGCCCCTTTTGGAGCCTGGGCGTACACTGCTAGGGCGGGCCGCCCGGTCCAGCACTTACTCCATCCATGCGAAACCTCGATGGCCTTATCCGTCGCACATTTGGTTCGCACATCGTTTATATAAACGCGCACGTCAAGCGCGTGGTCAAGAGCGGTTGACCATGGTAGGCATTATATGGAACGCATGACAAGGAACGCGTGGATAAGGGATACGGTGGTTGTGAGCATAGGGGCCATGGTCCTGCTCATCCCCGCGGTCGTTAATGGATTCCCTTTTGTTTATCCGGATACCGGAACATACCTGGCCAGTGCTTTCCGCGGGGCCGTACCCATTGACAGGCCGTATTGGTACGGAGTGTTCATGCGCGTTACAAGTCTTGGTGGACATAGTTTCTGGAGCATCATCTATGCACAAGCGCTGTTGTGCGCTTTTTATATCCATCGCTCCACGAAATTGATCCGCTGTCAACGACCGCATCTGACCACAGCGATGGTCCTTGGTGCTTTAGCGGCCTTCTCCAGTATCGGATGGTATGCCGGTCAGTTGATGCCCGACATTTTTACGGGTATCGGGCTCCTGGCCATCTTCCAACTGTTCACGGCTCAGGCTTCTCGGGTGATGCGTACGATCGATGCCCTCGTGGTCATTGCTTGCTGTTGGGTCCACCTGTCCAACATGCTGATACTGCCACTTTCAGGGATCTCGCTTCTTCTCCTTCATCAGCCCGCTTGGGAAGCGAAAAGACGAAGGCCGTGGATCGTGCTCTTCGGGCTTACAGTGATATCATGGGGTGGCTTGGCAGTGGCGAACCGGATGGTGGACAAGGAATTTTACATCTCACGAGGCGGACATGTCTTCCTTGTTGCCCACATGGTGGACACAGGAATGCTGCGAGCCTGGCTCGCAGAACATTGTACCGATGATGAACTGCGACTTTGCGCATACAAGGACCGGCTACCCATGGACAGCGGGCATTTCCTATGGACCGATTCCATAAGTCCGATGCACTTGGAAGGTGGTTGGCTCGCGACCAGGAAGGAATATGACCATATCATATCCAGCACGTTGACCGAGCCGCGTTACCTCGCATGGCATATACGGTCCAGCATCACATCAACCATGGAGCAACTCACAAGGTGGAGCATTTGTGTTGGCTTACAGAATAAGGACTATCGCACACCAACGAGCCCGCCGTACGTGATGATCGCTGGAACTCTGCCTTCGGAACTCCCCGCCTACTTGAATTCCATGCAGAACGGCGGCCGCGGCGAACTTTCCATGAGATGGCCGGACCGCGTGTATGCATTGTTCACGTTAGCGTCGGTCCTTGGGGCCATTTCCGTATGTGTTCGAAAACCTTCCCTCGCCATGGAAGGCTTCAGCACACGCACCATCCTGCTATTCCCGCTCGGCGCTGTGCTTATCGGCTGCTGGGTGTGTTCAACACTGGCTGTGGTGGATGATCGTTACCTGGCTCGGATCTCATGGATCATACCACTATTCCTGGCGCTGATCATTGCACATGGGTTTGCCTTTGGCCGAAAAGGGCAACCGACTTCACGTCATTAACTCAACCCGCTGATCACCCCGCTGGCGTCGATGTCCATGCCTTCGGACGCTGGCACCTCGGGCAGGCCGGGCATGCGCATGATCTCGCCGCAGATGGGCACCACGAATCCCGCACCCGCGCTGATCTCGATGTCGCGCACGGTGATGTGGAAGCCGGTCGGGGCGGCGCGTAGTTCCTTGTTGTCGCTGAAGCTGTATTGCGTCTTCGCCATGCACACGGGCACGCCGTCCAGACCCAGCTTGGTGATCCTGCGCAGCGCGGCTTCGGCATCGCCGCTGTACTCCACACCATCCGCGCGGTAGATCTCCTTCGCGATCACGGCGATCTTCTCCTTGATCGTGAGCGACAGGTCGTACAAGGGCTTGAAGTTGCTCTGGCCGGCATCCACCACGCGCAGCACGGCTGTTGCCAGATCGGTCGTTCCCGCACCGCCCTTCGCGAAGCCTTCCGATAGCACAGCCTCGGCCCCGTGCTCTTTGCAATAGGACTTGATCAGCTCGATCTCCTCCGCCGTATCGGTGGGGAAGTTGTTGATGGCCACCACGGCCTTCACGCCGAACTTGGCCACGTTCTCGATGTGGCGGCCCAGGTTCGCGAGGCCCACCTTCACCTTGTCCGGCGCGGCACTGTTCACGTCCTTCACGTCAACCCCGCCGTGATAGCGCAGGGCGCGCACGGTGGCCACGATCACGGCGGCGCTCGGCTTCAATCCGGCAGCGCGGCACTTGATGTCGAAGAACTTCTCCGCGCCCAGGTCGGCGCCGAAGCCGGCTTCCGTCACCACGTAATCGCCGAGGCTGAGGCCCATCTTGGTGGCCAGCACGCTGTTCACGCCTTGGGCGATGTTGGCGAAGGGTCCGCCGTGCAGGATCGCGGGATTTCCCTCGAGCGTTTGCACGAGGTTGGGCATGATGGCCTGCTTCAACAAGAGCGCCATGGCGCCTTGTGCGTTCAGGTCGCGGGCGTACACGGGTGTGCGGTCCCAGCGCTGGCCAACGTAGATGTTGCCTAGGCGCTGCTTCAGGTCGTCGATGCCGGTGGCGAGGCAGAGGATGGCCATCACCTCACTGGCCGGGGTGATGTTGAAGCCGTCCTGGCGTGGAATGCCGTTGCCCGTGCCGCCGAGGCCGATGGTGATGTCGCGCAGCGCGCGGTCGTTCATGTCCATCACGCGTTTCCAGGCGATGGTGCGCGGATCGATGTTCAGCGTGCGCTTGCGGTTCTGCAGGTTGTTGTCGATCAGTGCGGCCAGCAGGTTGTTGGCCTTCTCGATCGCGGCGAAGTCGCCGGTGAAATGCAGGTTGATGTCCTCCATGGGCACCACTTGCGAATAGCCCCCACCCGCCGCGCCGCCCTTCATGCCGAACACGGGACCGAGCGACGGTTCGCGCAGCACAACGATGCTCTTCTTGCCCAGCTTGTTCAAGCCTTCGTTCAACCCGATGCTGGTGGTGGTCTTGCCTTCCCCAGCGGGTGTCGGCGATAGCGCGGTCACCAGGATCAGCTTGCTCTTCGCCGCCTTCGCGTCATCGATCAGGTTCAGCGGCAGCTTGGCCTTGTTGCGGCCGTACGGCTCGATCACGTCCGGATCGATGCCCAGGCGCTCGGCGATCTGGAAGATGGGTTTCAGCTGCGCCTTCTGCGCGATCTCGAGGTCACTGGGGAATGGCATGGACGGAGTGGAGTTGGTGGGATCTCCGGTTCATGTGAACATGTGCACATGTGGACATGCGAACATGAGGGACCGGTAGCCGTGCAAAATAGGCGGGATCCGGATCCGTTCACCGGACGATCACGCGCGAGGTGGTCGAAGTTCCCGCCCCGTTGGAAAGTCGCACGAGGTAGGTGCCCTGCGCCACCCGACTTCCGCCATCGTCGCGCAGGTCCCACGTGAACTGGCTGTTGCCTGCGCCCCGTTCACCAAGGCTCCTGCGCAGCACGGACCTTCCACGCAGATCGAACACCTGTGCATCCAACCGCCCGGCCTGTGGCAGGTAGAGGTCGATGCGCACCTGCTCCGTCGCGGGATTGGGCCAGGCGTTACCGGCGTGCAACGCTACAGGCACCTCGGAAATGCCGATCGGCGCGGCGGGCAGATGGCTCGTGTACATCCCATTCCCGTGAGTACCCACCGCAATGAAGCCATCGCTGCCGCGTGCGGCGATCATGTTCACCGGAACGTTCCCCATGCCATCGGGGCCCTCCAATTCCCAAACGGTGTTATCGCCATCGAGCACCGCCGTGCTGTACAGGCCCGTGCTGGTGCCCACGAAGTAGCGGTTGTTGGCGCCACCATAGGTCGGGTAGATCAATGCCCAGAACACCGCAGGTCCGTTGCCGGTGCCATCGGGGTTCTCCTCCAGGTTGCCGCTCACGCTGGTCCACGTGGCACCACTGTCGGACGTGAGGAATATGCTGCGCACGCCGTAGTTGCTGAAAGTGAGCAGCCACTCGGCCGCGTTGTAGTCGTTCGGCGCCACACAGCTCACGTAGCTGTTGAAGGGCCACTGGTCCGAGGTAAGCTGTGTGCGCTGCGGGGTGCCGTAGAGGCTGTCCACCCGGAACACGCGACCGTTGGTGGTGCCGTACCACAAGCTGTTGGGGTCGGCCAGGCTGATGTCCAACGCACAAAGACGCTGTGAACCCGTTACTACGCTGATCTGTTCCCAATTGGTGGTGATGGTGTTGTAGAAGTTGTTCGTCACCGGGATGGCCTGCACATCGTTGTTGCGCCACAGCTTGGTGTTGCTGCACACATACAGCTTGTTGTTCGTCACCGGGTCCAGCAGGAACTGGTTGATGAAGTTGTAGGACGTGGTGCCGCCGGTGGGATCGATCCGCTCGTAGCCGCTCACCACGCCGTTGTCGTCGATGAGCTTTTTGTAGATGCGTCCCTGCTGGCTGCTGGTGAGCATGAAGGCGCGCCCTTCCGGAATGGCCGAGTACGCCCCATCATCCTGGTGCACCCGCGCCCACGGCACGTTCGGATCGCTGCTCACGGCCAGGTAGCAACCATTGTCCTGCGTGCCCCCGAGGACGTAAGGCGACGTGGCCGCACCCTCCTCGATGTGCGCCGTATAGAACTGTGAGGTGATGTACGTGTCGTTCAGGTCCACCCAGGCCACACTGTCCGCCAGGGGATCGAGGCTCATTTGCACACCGCCATCATTGGTACTATACAGTCGCGATGGATCGTTCGGCGAGAACTCCAGCCAATGCTGGTCGGGGTGGTGGTTGGGGTACACGTACTCCTTGGGATCCGTGGCATTGCAGCGGTAGCCCCCGATCCACGCGTAGCTCTGCAGTGTGGTCCAACCGTTCCTGCTGCGGTACACGCTGGTGCCACCGATGTACACCGTGTTGCTGTCCGTGGGATGCACGGCGATGCACATGTCGTAGCTCGTCTGCGTGTTGATGTAGCCGAAGTCGAAGGTGAAGTAGCCGGTGCACGTGCCGTTGGGCAGGTTACTGCTGCGGTTGCTCCAACTGCCGCCCGCGCCCGTGCCATCGCCGCTCAGGTAGGTGTAGCGCAGCAGGCTGTGGCCTTGGAGCCCCGCTCCCGGCGACTGGCAGAAGAACCACACGCGGTCCTCGTTCTGCGGGTCGATGCCGATCACGGTGCGCTCGGCGGACAGCGGATAGGCCGTGCTGCCGATGTTCGTCCACGTAAGGCCGTCGGTGCTGCGGTATACGCCCTTGTAGGGTGCGGTGCGGCCGATGGCCGCATAGTACACCCCGCCGGAGGTCACGCGCACCTCGGTGTACAGACTGGTCGCGGTGATGGTGGTATCGATGCCGAGCACGGTGCGCCAGGTGGCGCCGCCATCATTGCTGCGCACGATACCGTCGAAGATGGCCGCCACCACGATGTCGCTGTCGTTGCGCACGGGGTCCACCACGATGCTGTTCACGTGCTTGAAGGCGCCCTTGCGATCGAACACCGGCGCATCGTTGCTCACGGTGCTGGCCAGCCGCGCCCAGCTGAGGCCCCAATCATTGCTCTTGAAGATGCCATCGCCGGGCAGCAGCGCCTCGAAGCTGGTGCCGCTCACAATGCCGTAGTTCTCCCCCGTGCCCACATACCACGTTTGTGTGTGGCCTGCACGGATGTCCTGCGCAATGCACGAGGTGTTCTGGATGTCCAGCGGTGCGGAGGTCTTGGTCCAGCTCTGGCCCTGGTCGGTGCTGCGCCAGATGCCGCCGGACACGCTGCCCGCGAGCAGCACGTTGGGGTCGCTGATGTCCACCCGGAAGGCGCGTGTGCGACCGCCGCGGTTGCGCGGACCCTGATGCACCCAGTTCAGGCTCTTGGCCACGGCGCGGTTCGGCAGCGTGCGGGCAAAGGCGAGCTCCTTCGCGCGGATGTCCTCCGGGATCTGCCCCGTGGCCGGATCGCGCATGCGCTCCAGGTCCCAGGCCTTCAGCGCGGCGCGCGCCTCCTGATCGCCCGCGCCCATGGGTGAGGCGGTGGAAGTGCGGCCTGTGGATGCATTGCGCACCAAAAATGCGATACCGAGGACGAAGAGGGAGGTAAGGAGGAGCAGTCGTTTCATACGGTGGGTGGTGGGATGCCGAAGGTAGGGAGGGTGATCACACGTTGAAGAGCTCCACCCCGAACCCCGCCCGCCGCAGATCGTCCCAGAACGTGGGGTAGCTCTTGCTCACCACATCCGGGTCGCGCAGCGTTATCGAATCGAACACCAACGCCAGCGGAGCGAGGGCCATGGCCATGCGGTGGTCGTTGAAGGTCTCGAGCGGTTGATCGGTGGTTGCCGCCATAGGAGCCTCCGCCAACGTCATGGTGAACTGTCCGCCGATGAAGGAGGTGTCCCCCACGCCCATATGACCCAGGGCTGCTTCCACAGCAGCGATGCGATCGGTCTCCTTCAAGGGCAGGTTCTCCACGCCGGTGAAGGCGGCCGATACACCGCGACCCGCGCAGGTGAACACCAGGGCCTGGAACAGGTCGGGGGTGTTGCGGAGGTTGAACGTGTGTTGGACCGCAGGGTCCCCTGCGGGAGACCCTGCTTCGGGAGGAGTTCTGGTGCTGATCACCACACCGCGTTGCGTGTCGGCCGTTCGCACCCACGGATCCCAACGCTCCACAGCCGCGCGGTCGCCCTGCCATTCGTCGCGCTGCAGACCGGGGAAGGCAATGCGCGCTTTGGGGGCGAGCGCCGCCACTTCGTACCAGAAGGCCGCCGCGCTCCAGTCGGGGGGCACGTGCAGGATGTTCGCCTTCAACGGTTGGGGCCGCACACGCACACCGTCGGCCTCCACCGCCGGGAACACCCCGAAGTGGGCGAGGGCCATCAATGTCATGCGCACATAGGGCTCGCTGAAGCGCTGTCCGGTCCAATGCACGATCAGCCCGGCTTCCATGGTGGGCGCGATCAGCAGCAGCGCACTGATGAACTGGCTGCTCATCGGCGTGTCCATCACGATGGCTCCGCCCATGAGCTTCCGCCCGCGTACGCGGTAGCCGTGGTCGCCTTCCTCGATGTCGGCACCCAGGACGCGCAGCGCATCGATCAAGGGACGGTGCGGACGCTGCAGCAACCGCGCATCGCCGGTGATGATGTGCTCCTTGCCCACCTGCACGGCCGCCCACGCGAGCAGGAAGCGGAAGGTGGTGCCCCCCGCGCCGCAGTGCATCACACGCGGGCGATCGCGCAGGAGGTTGCGCAGCACGCGCGTGTCGTCCGCCATGCCGATGTCCTTCACACAAAGCAGATCCCCCGCGAGCGAGGCGAGGATCAACGCGCGGTTGGCCACGCTCTTCGAGCGCGGCAGGTCGATGAGGGCATCGATGGGGCGCTCAGGCCTCCGTATGGTGATCCGGCTTGACATCACGGGCGAGCAGGCGGTAGTGGTCCAGCGCGTCGGCCGCCTGCGCGGCGTTCACGGGCACGTCGATGATGGCGCGACCGATGTCCGCCAACAGGGTGAAGCGGAAGGTGCCCTCGCGGTTCTTCTTGTCGTGCCGCATGAGCTCCAGTACGCGGTGATGGTCGGCGGCCTTGAACGTGAACGGCTTGTACAGGCCCAGCAAATGCTGCTGGATCGCATCCATCTTGTCGCGGTCCAGGTGGCCCAGCCGCCAGCTGAGCCAGGCCTCGCATATCATGCCGATGGCCACGGCCTCACCGTGCAACAAGGAGCCCTGGTCGTTCTCCAATGCGAACGCCTCGATCGCGTGGCCGATGGTGTGGCCGAAGTTGAGCTCCTTGCGCGGTCCGCTCTCACGCGGATCCGAGGCCACCACCTCGGCCTTCAGCTGGGCGCTGTGCGCGATCAAGGGACCCAGCGCTTCAAGGTCGTGCAGGGGTGCGCGGCGCACGGCGTTCCAATGCTCCGCATCGCGGATGAGGCCGTGCTTGATCATCTCGGCCACGCCGTTCAACAGCTCGCGCTTGCCCAGTGTGCGGAGGAAGCGGGGATGCACGTAGGTGCCCACGGGCGGCGCGAAGAGGCCCACGAGGTTCTTCACCCCCCCCATGTCGAGGGCCACTTTCCCGCCGATGGCGGCATCCACCATGCCCATGAGCGTGGTGGGCACGTTGATGCAGCGGATGCCGCGCATGTACGTGGCGGCCACGAAGCCGCCCAGGTCGGTGATCACGCCGCCACCGAGGCATACCAGCAGCGTGGTACGGTCCGCCCCTGCTTCGGCCAGGTGGCCCCACAAGGCACGGCACACTTCCAGGTCCTTGCTCAGTTCGCCGCTGCGCACCTCCATGGTGCGGGCATCGGTGAGCGCGGGCACATGGCGTTGCAGGTCGTCCAGGCAGCAGCCCAACGAGTTCTCATCGCCGAGGATGAAGATGGTGGTGTTGGCGTGGTCGCGGATCAACAGCCGCTCCAGCGCCACCAGGGCACCCTCTCCCACCAGCACCGGATGTTCCCCGGCGCTGAACTCTTCCACAGGCAGGCGCGTTTTCGTCATCGCTACTTTCGCCGCGCCCTTCAGCACTCCACCCGACAGCAAGGTGGAACGTTGCAGGCCGATCGACCAGGCCAAAGGAAACGAACTAGCCCTCACGCGCAACATGCCCGACCCCAGTAGCGCCACCAGCCGCCAAGCGCTGCCCGATCTGGGCGACACCCGCATCGCTTTCGCCGCCAAGAGCGACGCCGAGTTGTGGAAGGCCCAGCAGCTCTTCCGGATCATCGGCAACCCGGCGATCACCGCGGTGGGTAGCTGGCTGACGAAGGCGTCCCTGGCGCTGCACCTACCGATCAAAGGCGTGGTGAAGGCCACCATCTTCCAGCAATTCTGCGGTGGGGAGACCATCGAGGAAAGCCTCGCCACGGCCACGCGCCTAGCGAAGAGCGGCATCGGCACCATCCTCGACCACAGCGTGGAGGGCCAGGAGGACGAGGACACGCTGGACCATACCGTGCAGGAGATCCTGCGCACCATCGCCGTGGCGAAGCAACGCACCGACATTCCGTTCTGTGTGTTCAAGCCCACCGGTATTGCGCGGTTCGCCATGCTGGAGAAGGCCAGTGCCGGGAAGCTGGTAGCGGAGGACAAGGCGGAATGGGCCCGCGTGGAGGCGCGCATGGAACGCATCTGCGCCTCGGCCCACGCGGCCGATGTGCCCGTGCTGGTGGATGCCGAGGAGAGCTGGATACAACCCGCGATCGATGCGATGGTGGAGCGGATGATGGACCGCTTCAACCATGAACGCGCCATTGTGTACAACACGGTGCAACTGTACCGCAACGACCGGCTGGCGTACTTGAAGGCGGCCCATCAGCGCGCCGTGCAGGGCGGCTACCATTACGGTGTGAAGCTGGTGCGCGGTGCGTACATGGAAAAGGAACGCGATCGCGCCGCGGAATTGGGCTACCCCGATCCGATCCAGCCGGACAAGGCCGCGAGCGATCGCGACTATGATGCGGCCATCCGGTTCTGTGTGGATCACCTGCCGACCATGGCGGTGGTGGCCGGAACACACAACGAGGAAAGCTCGCTGCTGCTGGCGCGTTTGATGAACGAGCGCGGCATTGCACACGCGGATCAGCGCATCTGCTTCTCGCAGTTGCTTGGCATGAGCGACAACATCTCCTTCAACCTCGCTGCCGCGGGCTACCGCGTGGCGAAGTATGTACCGTACGGCCCGGTGCGAGAAGTGCTGCCCTACCTGATCCGCCGGGCGAACGAGAACACCAGCGCCCGCGGCCAGACCGGTCGTGAGCTGGGCTTGATCCTGGCGGAGATGCGGCGGAGGAAGCGCAAGGGCTGAAGCGTATCCGCTCATACCTGGAGGACTGTTCACGGGGGTCCTTACTGGTTCTCCAGTGCGCGAGGGTTCCCCTCTGGAAGTGCGCACCCATGCCAGCGCGTCGTCGTGCGGTTCAACCAGATCAAGTAACACGGTTCCGTTGCGCATCTCCTTGCCCACGATGGGGACTTCCCTCCCCAAAGTCGGCCTGGAACGATCCATATCACATGCGTACACGTAGGTGTAGGCGTCGTGGCATTGTGATCGCACCGATGGACATGCCCACCACCTATTCGGGCGAACATGCGCAAGCTCCTCCTCCTGATCGTCCTTTGCGGACTTCTCCCTGCGGCCACGAATGCCCAGAACTGGGGACTTGGTTTCCGCTTGGGCGATCCCAGCGGCCTTACCCTGAAGCGGTACATGCGCACCCATGCCGTGGAACTGAGCGTTGGACGCACCCATCTGTTCAGCCGCGACCGCTACTACTACGATCGCTATGACCGGTGGTATACCGACCAGGGGTTCAACTACCGCGAGCATGAACTGTTGGGACACCGCGTGTATTCCGCGATCGCCGTGCAACTGCACTACCTGGTGCACCACGATGATGGTGTGACGGCCGGCCTCGATTGGTACTATGGCTTCGGTGCCCAGATGCGCATGCAGCGGTTCCGATACGACTATCGATACAAGCTGGAGGGCAACAACGACTGGTTCGTGGTGTACGACGCCAACGTGGTGGAGATGGACCTTGGACTGGACGGCGTATTGGGCGTGGAATACAAATTCGCCGATGCACCTGTGGCCCTGTTCATGGACGGTACGCTCTTCATGGAGCTCATCGACAACCCCTTCGTCTTCCGTCCCCAGTTCGGGATCGGTGCGCGGTACATGTTCAACCGAATGAAATAACCCAGCACGCTGGTCGGATCCACCCGGCCGTGCGATCATCCCAAGATCTCAACTCAAAATCCTTACGCCGTGATCACGACCAACCTTCCTGAATTCATCAACCTGTTGAACCAGCTCGGCAATGTGAGCGTGCATGATGGAGGCGACAACCTCGAATTGCACGTGGCCAAGCCGGTGAACGTGGAGGACATGGATGACCTCATCTGTGATGCGCTCTTCGCCGATCCGATCGGCCGCACAGAGGAACCCCATGAATGGGTGGTGCGTCTATGGAAGCGCGATGATCTGCGCGGCGCGTCGGACATGCGCAGCGTGAGCACCGGCCGCTCGATCACCTACGAACTGCAGAAGGCTGCCTGAGCCAGGCCGAGCTACACCCGGCGGAACACCAGGTCGAACCAGGTACGGTCCGCGATCACCTGCTGCAGCTTACCGTTCCGGTAGATGTAATGATTGCTGTCCTTGTTCGGTAGCGTGAGGCTGTACCGGCCTTCCCCCGTGCATAACAGGGGACAGTCGCGCAACGCACTTTCCACGAAGATGGATGTTTGGCCCTTGGGCTCCTCGTAATACATGCGGGCCGTGGTCCACGGATTCGACGTGTTGCCCACGAAGTACTCCTCCGGATGTACGTAACACAGCGCACGGCCTTCCACGGTGAGCATGTGGCTGCTGTCGCGCATCTCATCGTTCACGTGCATGGTGGTGGTGCACGCGTTCACGCGCCCACTCACGTAGTGCGTCACCACGGAGGAACGCACGTTCTGCATCCATATGATGGAGAACGCTGAAATGGACGTCATCGAATAGGACGTGCGATCACCCTGGACGCTGCGGTCCACCAGGATCCTGCCGATCACATCCTCACCCTTCAACACCTCGAACACGCCGTCCTGGGCAAATGCCGATGTACAGGACGCCGCGGCGACGCAGTACAACGCGAGCAGCTTGCGGGATGTCTTGAAGTTCATTGCGAGGCGTCAAGATAGGCTGAACCCGCACCGGCACCGACGATGGCCTGATGAACCACGGTCCGCGGACGCCAAGGACGGTGAATGCAACGCTCATTGTTCACAGCGGCACCAGGTAGGCGATGAGGTACACCACATACTCGGCGAAGAAGAACCACCAGAAGCGTGTGTAATAGCGGCGCACGGAACCGTGATCGCGCAAGCGGATGGAGGCTGCGTTCAGGATGAACAGGGCAAAGAGGCCGATATGCCCCAATAGCAGCACACGTGTCTCCACGGAGGGCAGCGTTGTCTGCCGGAAGTCAACCGCCTTCATGTAGATGGTGAAGATGTAGGCCATGGATACCAGCACGTTCCCGGCGATCAGCGCGGCACGCGGGGAATACTGCAGGGCGAATGTGCGGATGTTGAACTTCGCATCGCCTTCCACATCGGGCAGGTCCTTGAACCAGGCGATCACCACGCTGAAGGCGATGACGAAGAGCGTGAGGATCTTCACATTCTGCGGAAGGTCCAACGCTCCGTTCACGATGTGGTTGAAGACCAGGAAGCCGCCCGCGTTCAGCAGGAGCCCGCGCACCGTGGTGATGCAGAGCGCCGCGGACACATGGTGGCGCTTCAGGTGGAAAGGCGGCATGGAATAGGCCCAACCGATGCTGGTGGCCAGCGCGATGATGCCGAAGAGATACGGCGAGATGAGCAGGGCAAGGCCGAGGCTCGCGGCCAGGGCCGCATACACGATCACTTTCGCCTGTGCGATGCTCAACGCCCCAGAGGGAAGCGGCAGGTAAGGCTTGTTGATGCGGTCCAGTTCCACGTCGGCCACCTGGTTGATGCCCACGATGAAGATGTTGCACGTGATACCGATCAACAGCGCAAGGAGCAGTAGCGGCAAATGCTCCGACTTCTGACCCACACACACGATCGCGTACAGCGTCACGATGCTGATCACACTGCCGACTATGGTATGCGGACGGCTGAAGCGCCAGAGCGTGTGCAACCGTGTCATGTGGCCGGACGGATGTGGATCACGATGAGGGGGGTGATCCCTTCCGTGAGGCGCGTGACCTCCACTGAAGCACCCGCTTCAGCGAAGAGGCTGCGGTACTGATCCGCTGTGCGCGACTTGAGCACGGAAATGATCCCGTCGTAGGTGATGGTGATCACGTTGATGGGCAGGAGGTAAGTGAAGAACAGCCGACGCAATGAGAGCGGCCGGAGGAAGGGCGTGAACACCAGGGTGCCCAGCGTGGTGGTGAGCAGCACCTTCAGCATGTTCGCCATGCCCGGCTCCAGGATCTCCACCAGCAGGCCGTGGGAACCGGAGGCCTTGATCCGTTGCACGATCTGAAGCTTCTCCGCATCGCTGAAGTGGTGTAGCGAGTTGAACATGGTGTAACAGCAACCGGGTGTAAAGGGCATCTCGCGCGCGTCCACACGACGCTGGTCGTAGTCCACCCGTTCATCGCGGGAGTGCCATGGGGCCGGGAACCGGTCGGTCAAGGTCAAACGGGTGAACCGGTGGCTTTCCCGGAAAATGCGAACGGCCGGCGCCCCGCTGCCGGAGCAGAGGTCCACCATGAGGGTGGCCGGGATGCTCAGCGAACGCAGGTGGCGCACAAAGGGCCGATATACCCGGAACCGGTTGACCACGTAGCCGATGAAGGCGGTCTGATCGTTCCGGAGAACGGACGGGAACCAGGGAAGGTCTTCGAGTTCTTTCATGCGCACGGCGCGGCGCCTTGTGGGCCAAGGCATTCGCGGTATTGAACAGGTCTGCACGACCACTTCTGCATATCGGTGCCCTGAGGTTCCATATGCCCCTGCAGTACGAAGCTCGTCATATCCCGGCGTACAAACTCCGAGCCGGGCGGAGCTGAACATGCGAACATGTGGTCTTGTGATCATGAGGTTCTCCGCAAGCGTGTAGAAGCGATGATCGGTCGCAGAGGCCGATAGATTGATCGAACGCAAGGGCATGTCCACATGGCGTTGGGCTTGTGCGCGGGCCGCACATGGGCACATGTCCACATGGAGCGGGGCTTATGTGTGGGCTTCACATGGGCACTTGTCCACATGGCGCAGGGGCTTGCGCGCAGGCCGCACATGGGCAAATGTCCTGGGGCCGAACGGGGCAGCTTATGCACATCGCACCGTACAGAACGCGAGGCGCCGGCGCCCTTGTCGCTCGCGTCATCGGTCGACTTTCGTGCTTGGGAAAAAGTGCCTATGAACTTGACATCGACGTTCCGGATCCTTGGATCCTTTCTATTGGTGATCTCCACCTTGCGCGTCTTCGCGCAGGCGCCGACCGCCAACGCGGGCAATGACGTGGCGATCTGTGCCAATGCGCAGACCACGCTGAACGGCTCGGCCAGCGGTGGCCAGGGCCCGTACCAATACAGCTGGTCACCCGCTACGGGGCTCAGCAACGCCAACATCAGCAACCCGGTGTGCACGGTGAACAACACCACTATCTATACCCTCACCGTAACGGGCGCCAATAACCAAACGGGAACCGATCAGGTAACGGTGACGGCGAACCCTGCCCCCACCGCCGACCTCGTAGTGCAGAGCCCCGCCGTGGAAACCATCTTCGGTGGCCTGAGCACCTTCAGCCTTTGTGATCCGGCGCTGAGTTGGAACTTCAACATATCCGACGAGAGTATCGGAGCGGGCGGAAGCACATTGAGCATCAACTGGGGCGATGGCAGCCCGATCTATTCCCCCGGGTCCGCGGGCTGGAGCACGAACCACACCTACGCACAAGGCCTGTGGGTGATCACCTATACCATCACCCCGGGAAATGGATGCGTGGACACGCAGCAATTCCAAGTATTCCTAGGCACGAATCCGGGAGGCGGCATCAGCACGGACCCCAACACCAACATCTGCACGGGCGGTTCCCTGCCGTTCTATCTGAACAACGTCAGTTCGAACAGTCCGGGCACCACGTACATCATCCAGTTCGGCGATGGCACCAGCGTTACGCTGAACCACCCGCCACCTGCTGTAGTGAACCACCAGTACGACCTGAGCAGTTGTCCCGGTGGATCCTATACGGTTCTGTTCACAGCCCAGAATCCATGCGACCAGACGAACGGCCAGATCAGTCCCGTGCGCGTTTCGCAAACACCGGTGGTGGACTTCAGCATGAGCCCGAACGATACGGCCTGCGTGAACACCACAGTGACCTTCACCGATGCGAGCCTTGGTTTTCAGGCGCCAACCTGCACCGAGCCCAAGAACCTGTGGAGCATCTCACCGGGAACGTACACGGTGACCAGCGGAACGTTGGGCAGCGCGAACGGACAGCCCACGAACCCGGGACTTTGGACCACGGGAAGCAACACATTGAACGTGCAGTTCAACCAACCGGGCACGTACACCATCACAGATGTCACCGGTAACGTCTGCGGTTTCGACACGTTGTCGCGTACCATCTGCGTGGAAGCCCCGCCCACGCCTTCCTTCACGCTGGCCACGCTGCCAGCCTGCGCGGGCGCTGTGCTGAACACGGACAACACCAGCATCGCGCTGAACACCTGCAGCATACGCTATCAATGGACGGCCACGTGGATCAGCGCGCCGTGCAATGGACCCGGTGCGGCGAGCATCCTGCCGAACAACTCGGCCTTCGAGCCTACGATCAGCTTCCCGGTGGCGGGCACGTACACCGTGAGCATGCAGGCCATCAATGCGTGCAACGTGCCACCGGTATCGCAGAACGTGGTGATCGGATCGCCCCCCACGGTATCGCTGTACACGGTGGGCCCCATCTGCGAGGGCGATAACCTCTACCCCACCATCAGCGCACAGAACCCCTGCGGCCTCCCGATCACCTCCACCACCTGGAGCACACCGGGCGGCTCCACCACCACCTACAGCGGCAATCCGCATCCCGGCGTGAGCTACCCCAACGCCGTGAACACCAACGTCAGCGTGACCGTGGTGAACGCCTGCGGCCAGGGCAGCGCGAGCACGCCGCTCATCGTGAACGACACGCCGCCCAACGTCGCCGCCACGGCGCTGCAGGATACGCTCTGCCCCGGGGCAACCCTGAACCTGCAGGCCAACAATGCGGCAGGCGTGCAATATGTATGGAGCGGTCCAGGCTTCAGCAGCTTCATCGAGGATCCGATGATCACCAATGTGGGCGAGCCGAACGAAGGCACCTACACCGTAACCCCTTACAATGGCACCTGTGATGGTCCGCCGAGCAGTGTGAACGTGGTGGTGCTGCCAGGACCTGTGCTGGGGATCACAGCGAGCGACCAGAACATCTGTGCCGGTGATCAGATCACCCTGACCGCCACGGGGGGCAGTGGCTATAGCTGGACCGCGAACGGCAACCCGATCCCCGGAGGTACGTCGATCCAGGTATCGCCTGCGAGCACCACCACCTATGGGATCACAGGAGTCGGTTCGGGATGCGCAGGGAGCGCCAGCCTCACGGTGACGGTGAACCAATCCTCACCCGTGGTCACCACGCCCACTGCGCTGTATTGCGATCAGGCCATCCCTGAATTCCTGAGCGCCAACCCCTCGGGCGGCACATGGAGCGGGGCGAACCTCGTCAACCTAACACCGGGCGGTCAGGTCACGCCCATCGCGGGCAACCTCGGTGTGGACACCTTGTTCTACACGTATGTCAACGGCAACGGTTGTTCCACGGTGGCACAGACCATCGTCACCATCCAGAACGAAACGCCGGCGCAGGCCGGCAATGATGTCAACGCATGCGAAGGCGATCCAGCCATCGCACTCGCTGGAGCACCGGCCGGGGGAACATGGAGCGGAGGAGCGCCGTGGCTTTCGGGCACCAGCTTCAACCCTGGCGGTAATGGCACCTTCAACCTCACCTATGCGCAAGGCAGTGGCAGTTGCGCCACACAGGACGTCCGTGTGATCACCGTGAGCGATACCCCGAACGTGGTGATCAGCGGGTTCACGCTCTGTTCCAATGAACCGCCTTATCAGTTGCCCAACGGTGTGCCTGTTGGCGGTGTGTGGAGCGGCATTGGCGTTAGCGGGGCAGGTCCATACAACTTCGACCCTGCGGTGGGTGCACAGACGCTCACGTATACCGTGACGGTGAACAACTGCACGGGCAGCGGCAGTGTGTTGGCGAACGTATTGCCACCGCCAGTGGCGAATGCGGGCATCGATACCACGCTCTGCGACCAGTCCATTCCGTTCCCGTTGATAGGGAACTACGGCAACGCAGGTACATGGAGCGGTGGGGCACCCTACCTCACGCAAGGCCCTGCACAGTTCACGCCGGTGCCGAACGCGGTGGGCTCCTGGACGCTCACATACAGCTACACACAGGGCAACTGCACGGACAGCGACCAGGTGGTGATCATGGTGGTGCCGCTCACCATCACCGCGAACGCAGGGAACGACACGAGCATCTGCATCAATGCTGGCAGTGTTCAATTGGGAGCGACCCCTGCGCAGGGAGTTTGGACTCCGACGGCCTACCTCAGCGCTGCGGGCGTGTTCGACCCGGTGCTTGCGGGGGTGGGCATGCACACCGCTGAATTCTGCGTGGGCGTTGGAACCTGTCGCGATTGCGCTCAGCGGAGCGTGACCGTGGAGCCCCCGCCCACCTTGACCATCAGTCCGAGCACCGGCGTGTGCGTGTACGAGCCCGTGCTGGACCTCTTCGAGAACCCCACCGGCGGAACGTGGAGCGGAAGCACGGGCATCACGGATCCCGCACTGGGCCTGTTCGATCCCGGCCAGGCATCGCTCGGCGACAACGTGCTCACCTATACCTACACCGACCCCAACACCAACTGCACGAATACCGCGCAGCTCACCATCACGGTGAGCCAGCAACCGGTCGCTTCGTTCACGAACCCACCCATTGCCTGCCAGTTCACCGACTTCACGTTCACGGACCAGAGCAGCAGCGATGTATCGCAATGGGCTTGGTACCCGGGTGATAACACCGGTCCGTACAGCGGCCAGAACTTCACCTATGCCTACCAGGATACAGGTACCTACACCGTAACACTGATCGCGGGTACGGGGAATTGCACGGACACCATCACCGGCAGCGTTACCGTGTGGCCCGCACCGGTGATCAGCTTCTCCTTGGACACCACGCTAGGCTGTGGTCCGCTCACTGTGAACTTCCAGAACAACAGCAGCGGCCCGGGTGTGCAATACACCTGGGACTTCGACCTGGGACCCGGCAGTAGCGCTCAGTTCCCGCCCGCGCTGGATTACCCAGCGGGAGTGATGGACGACACCACCTACGTCATCACACTTTCGGGAAGCAATCTCTGTGGTACGTTCAGCGACCAGGCCACGGTGACGGTGTTCCCGGAACCCACGGCCTACTTCGGTCCCGACTTCGACAGCGGTTGCTCGCCGTGGCCTGTGACCTTCAGCAACGTGAGCGTTGGTCACGCCGACACCTTTGAGTGGAACTGGGGCGATGGCACACCGAACACCCTGACCAACGACAGCCTGGTTCTGCACACCTTCATCACGGACAGCATTCCGGTGGTGCGCACCATCACGCTCACCGCCACCAATGCCTGTGGCGTTGACAGTGCGACCTATGATGTACTGGTGTTGCCGAACAGCATCACCGCCTTCTTCAACACGGACACCACGCAGGGCTGCGCACCGCTCACGGTGAACTTCACGCAGTACAGCATCGGTGTCACCAACTGGAATTGGGACTTCGGCGACAACAACTTCAGCACGGCGTACAGCCCAACGCACACCTACCCCGATCCAGGTACCTACACCGCCACCCTGTTCGGCGACAATGGCTGCAGCTACGACACGGTGAGCGTGACCATCACCGTGGAGCCGTCGCCCGTGGTGAACTTCAGCTTCGCACCGGACCCGGTGTGCGGCAATGTGCCCGTACAGTTCACGAACCTCACGAGCGACATTGCCGGTGTGACATGGACCTTCGGCGATGGTGACACGAGCGACCTGACCGATCCGCAACACCAGTATGCTTCCGCAGGCACTTACCAGGTAACGCTGTTCGTGGAGTCCACCTTGAACGAATGCACCGCATCGATCACTCAGCCGGTCACTATTTCACCCGTTCCTGTGGCTGCCTTCACCGTATCCGACAGCATCTTCTGCGCGCCGGAGCAGGTCACCTTCGACAACACAAGCACGGGCACGAACATGGGCAGTACATGGACACTGGACGGTTCGCCCTTCTCCTACCAGATGGAGTCCTTGCCGTTGAACGTGTCGGCCGCCGGCAGCTACGTGGTGGAGCTCTTCATTGTGGACCAGCTCACGGGTTGCACGGACAGCACATCGCGCGTGATCGTTGGGAATCCCACGCCCACCGCCAACTTCAGCATGCAACCGGTGGATGTCTGTGGCGAACCACCGATCATCGAAGCCACCAGCTCATCCACCAACGGCGCGCTTGTACAGTGGCTTCTGGATGGGCAGGTCATTGGCGCAATGCCCTCGTTGCAATATCCGGTGAGTACCGCAGGTGACCACACGTTGGTGCTCATCGCCGAGCTACCGGGCAGTTGCAGGGACTCCAGCGTCGTTGAGTTCACCACCTACCTGCTGCCCACTGCAGCGTTCACCGCAGACACGGCCTGCATCGGGCAGTCCATCCAGCTCACGGACCTTTCCACCGACTTCCAGGGAATATGGTGGTACTTCAATGGCGTGTTCGTGAGCACGGACCCCAACACCGCGGCCATGATCCCCAGCAGCCTGGGCACGGATACCATTTCGCTCAGTGTGATGGGCGAAGGAGGATGCATGGACAGCACCTGGCGTGTGGTGAACGTGTATGCAGCCCCTCCGGCCGACCTGCTCGCCGAACCGCTCGGCGATTGCACCACGCTGGAACTGGACCCGGCGGTGGTCACGCCGTACGCATCCTACCTATGGACCGTGAACGGCGTGCCCTATTCGCAGGACCTGAGCACCTGGTACTATTACGATCCCCAAACGGTATCGGCGATCCCCGTGAGCCTCACGGTGACCAGTGTGGACGGGTGCACCGTCACCACCAATGTACCTGTGACGGTACCCTCCTGCATCTTCGTGCCGAACAGTTTCACGCCCGATGGCGATGGCATCAACGAGTTGTTCTGGGCCTCCATCGTTCCCTTCGATCGCTTCCGTTCGCTGGTGATCTACGACCGCTGGGGCCAGGAGACCGTAACACTGGACCGTGATCGCCGCACATGGGATGGAACGAAGAACGGGGAACCGGTGCAGATCGGCGTGTACAACTGGGTGCTTTTGATCCGCGGCGAGGAAAGTGAGCCCAAGCGCGGGCACATCACACTGCTACGCTGATCTCTACCGATCGGTGATCGACAACAAGGTGGCCGTGGAGTCCACGCGGTAATCGCGCATCACGGACACACGCAGCTCCAGCGCCTTTCCAGCGAGGGTACCCTGCATGCGGTAATAGAGGCTGTCCGGAGTGCGTGTTGTGCTCCAGAAGCCCACATCGAAACGGTCGATGCTGTCCTTTAGCGTCGCAAGGGTGAGCCCTTTCGCATCCAACGCGGCCTGCGCTGCGGGCGTGGCCTTGGTGAGCGTGTTGTGCATGCGTTTATGCACACGGCCGTTGAAGGCCCAATCCATGTTCCATCGGTCGCCCAGCATCATCCAGGAGACGATGGTGCCCAGCCCGAGGCCGATCATGAACAGTCGTACGCGACGGGAGAAGGTCATGGGATCGATGTTTCATGTGGACATGTGGACATGTGAGCATGTGCACATGCGCTGATCGGGCTCTTCGAGGTCGTCACTTCTTCTTGTCATTAATGCGCTGGCGCGTTGTGGATAAGATGGAATGGAACAACGGGAACAACCGCTTGGTGCGTTCCACTAACGCGGTATCGTGGGGGTAATGAGGACGTCTGTGGCAGAGGGCCAGACGAAAGTCCGTTTCCTCGAGTTCCTTCATGGCGATCTTCATCTTGTGGAAGAAGTCCGCCAGGCTCTCGGCGCCTTGCGCCTCGCGCGTGTGCGAGCCCACCGATGTCCCACAGCGCAGGATGTGGTCGGCGAAAATGCGATTCACGGATTCAAGTCGCTCACAATAGTCCATCACCGCACTTGCCAGTTCAAACGTCTCATCAACCACCGGATTCCGTCGTTTGAACTGCGACGTGTACTCCGCATCAGGCTCGGATACATGTTCTTCCGCCATCCAACACGACCGCAGGATCGCGTCCGCCTCAAAGTCCCATTCGTCCATCGCCGTTCATTCGTTCGCGCTACGAAGGAAACGAATTCAAGCCGGCAAGAAGCCCTCGGCCTCTGCAACGACCGGACAATGCGCATCCATAGCGGAGAACATCATGTTCCCATTTCCACATGCCCACATCGGCACATGGCCACATGGGCCCTACAAACCCCAACAATGCGTATCCATAGCGGAGAACATCATGTCCACATGCGCACATGCCCACATGAGCACATGCTCAGAACGCAGCAAGCAGAATATCCAGGTCCTTGTACGGTAGTCTGAACGCTTCGGAGAGCACTTCACTGGTGAGCGCGCCATTGAACAGATACACCCCGTGTCGCAGGCCGAGGTCGCGCTTGATGAGCTCCTCGAAACCACCCACATCACCCATGCCGAGCAGCAGCGGCGTGAAGATGTTGGTGAGCGCATAACTGGCCGTGCGGGGTACACGACTGGCGATGTTGGGCACGCAGTAATGCACCACGCCGAACTTGCGGAACACCGGATCGCTGAGGTTGGTGAGGCGACTCGTCTCGAAGCATCCACCCCGATCGATGCTCACGTCCACGATCACGCTGCCGTTCTTCATCTCACGCACCATATCCTCGCTCACCACCAGCGGTGTACGGCCATGTTCGGGGCGCAAGGCGCCCACGGCCACGTCGGCCTGTTGCAAGGCGCGCCTCAGTTCATCGGGCTGGATCACGCTGGTGTAAATGC
Source organism: Flavobacteriales bacterium (assembly GCA_031411095.1). Classification (GTDB taxonomy): domain Bacteria; phylum Bacteroidota; class Bacteroidia; order Flavobacteriales_F; family PHOS-HE28; genus PHOS-HE28. The sequence goes on from JANOAK010000025.1 coordinate 107,701, forward strand.
GTTGGGCCAGGTCGCTCTGCAGGCGGCGCAGGCGGTAGATGCTCTTGTCGAAGACCTTCACGCTGGCCCCCAGACCGAGTGCGGCGCGTGTGGCGAACTCGCCCACCGTGCCTGCTCCGATGATCACCACTTCCGCCGGGGCCACGCCGCTGATGCCGCCGAGCATGAGGCCCGGGCCGCCCTTGTCGGTGCTCAGGTGCTCCGCTGCGATCTGGATGCAGGTGTTGCCCGCGATCTCGCCCATGGCGCGGATGATGGGGTAGATGCCCTCGCGGTCCTTGATGAAGTCCCAGGCCACGGCGGTGACCTTCTTGTCCATCATCTTGCGCAGCGTGTCCTTGGGCTGCGTGGTCATCTGCAGTGCGCTGATCAGCGTTTGCTTTGGCTTCACCAGGTCGATCTCGGCCATGCTGGGTGGGGCCACTTTCAGGATGAGGTCGGCCTTGAAGACCTCTTCGGCGCTGTCGGCGAGCATGGCACCGGCCTCGGAATAATCGCTGTCCTGGAACTGCACCGCCTGCCCCGCGCCCCGTTCCACCACCACGTCGTTACCGCGGCCCACGAGCACGGCCACGCTGGAGGGGGTCAGTGGCACACGGTGCTCCTGGAAGGTGGTCTCCTTGGGGATGCCGATGAACAGGCTCTTGCGTTTGGTGCCCACGGCCTGGGCCTGTTCCATCGGCGAAAGGGCCACTTCACGGGCCAGCTGTTTCAGCAGTTCGGTGCTTGTGCTCATAGGGCCAGGTCTATGGTGCGGCCGTCGTTGGCGGCCATGCGCATGCGGAGGTGTACGGTGTCAGGCGGCAGAAAGCCGCGTGCAAGTTCGGGCCATTCAACGAAACAGTAGTTACCGCTATCCAGGTATTCCGGGAATCCGATGCCTTCGAGCTCCGAAGCTTCCTTCAGGCGGTACAGGTCGAAGTGGTACACCGGCCCGTCGGTGCCGGCATACTCGTTCACGATGCTGAACGTTGGGCTGCTGGTGCCCGAAGGAACACCGAGCTGTTCGCACAGGGCCTTGATCAGCGTGGTCTTGCCGGTGCCCAGGTCACCCTGGAAGGCGAACACGCGACGGCCTTTGCAGGCGTTCAACAGGGCACCGGCCATTTCCGGTGCATCCTCGGCGCGGGGCAGTCTCAGCACGGAGCTCATGCGATCATCGGGGCTTCAGGTACACCACCGGCACTAGCATCTCCTCAAGTGAGATGCCGCCATGCTGGAAGGTGTTGCGGAAGAAGTTGACGAAGTGGTTGTAGTTGTTCGGGTACACGAAGAAGAAGTCCTTTTTCGCGAACACATAGGTGGTGCTCACGTTCGCCTGGGGAAGCAGCGCCTTCGCGGGGTCCTTGATCACCAGCACGTCCTTCGGTTCGTAGGTGAGGTTGCGGCCGTGCTTGTAGCGCAGGTTGCTGTTGGTGTTGCGGTCGCCCACGATCTTGCTCGGCTCGGTCACGCGGATGGTGCCGTGGTCGGTGGTGATCACCATGCGTGCACCTTTCGCGGCGATGGTGCGCATCATGTCCAGCAGGGGCGAATGCTCGAACCAGCTTTTGGTGAGGCTGCGGTAGGCGGGTTCATCCTCGGCCAGCTCACGGATCATCTCCATCTCGGTGCGGGCGTGGCTGAGCATGTCCACGAAGTTGTAGACGATCACGTTCAGCGGATTGCCCATCAGGTTGTGCAGGCTTTCCGCGAGCTTCTTGCCCTGGGTGATGTTGGTGATCTTGTTGTAGCTGTACTTCACGTTCTTGCCCAGGCGTTTGAGCTGATCGGCCAGGAACTCCTCCTCGTTCGCGTTCTTGCTGCCTTCCTCGTCCTCGTTGATCCACTTGCCGGGGAAGCGGCGCTCGATATCGGCGGGCATCATACCGGCGAACAGCGCATTGCGCGCGTATTGTGTGGCGGTGGGCAGGATGCTGTAGAACATGCCCTGCTCCTCCACCTTGAACAGCTCGCTCACGATGGGCTCGATCACCCGCCACTGGTCCAGCCGCAGGTTATCGATGAGCACCATGAACAAGGGTGATCCGTTCTCCTCGATCAGCGGCGCCACCTTGGCCTTGAAGAGCTGGTGCGATTGCAGCGGGGCATCGGCGGCCTTTCCCGTGAGCCAGTCGGCGTAGTTGCGTTCCACGAAACGGCAGAAGAGCTCGTTGGCCTCGCCCCACTGGCTGCGCAGGATCTCGGCCATGCTCTGGTCCGGATTGCCCGCCAGTTCCAGCTCCCACCGCACCAGCTCGTCGTACAGCGTCATCCAGTCGGTGGTACTCAGGCGGTCGCTCAGGCGCATGCCGAGGCGGCCGAAGTTCTGCTGGTAGCTGGTGTTGCTCTTCTCGCTCACGAGCCGCTTGCCGTCGAGGTGCTTTTTCAGCGCCAGCAGGATCTGGTTCGGGTTCACGGGCTTGATCAGGTAGTCGCTGATCTTGCTGCCGATGGCCTCCTCCATGATGTGCTCCTCCTCGCTCTTGGTGATCATGATCACCGGCGTGCGCGGGGCCATCGCCTTCAGGCGGGTGAGGGTCTCCAGCCCGCTGAGCCCAGGCATGTTCTCGTCGAGGAACACCATGTCGAACTCCTGCTTCCCCACCTGCTCCACCGCATCGAGGCCATTGTTCACGGTGGTCACGTTGTAGCCCTTCTGTTCAAGGAAGAGGACGTGCGGGCGGAGCAGATCGATCTCGTCGTCGGCCCAGAGGATGGTTGCGTTCATATGTTGAGGCGGCTTTGATGCCCGACGTTAACGTGCCGGAAAAGCCGTCTATTTTCGGTGCGTGAAAATACGCCCTTTTACCGCGGCTCCCGAACTGCCGCGCCGGGCTTGACAGAACCCCCGTGGCTGCAGGAAAAAAGATACTCAACGACCCCATCTACGGCTTCATCACGGTGCCGCACCCCACCCTGCTGGCCCTCATCGACCATCGGTGGTTCCAGCGGCTGCGCTACATCAAGCAGTTGGGCCTGAGCCACCTGGTGTATCCCGGGGCCTTGCACACGCGCTTCCACCATGCACTGGGTGCCATGCACCTCATGGGTCAGGCCATCAGCGTGCTGCGCTCCAAGGGCCACGCCATCAGCGAGGAGGAATGGCTGGGTGCGCACATCGCCATCATGCTGCACGACATCGGCCACGGACCCTTCAGCCACGCGCTGGAGCACAGCCTGGTCGAGGGCATCGGCCACGAGGACGTGAGCGCTGTGGTGATGGATGCCTTGAACACGGAGCTCGGCGGTGCGCTCACCACGGGCCTGGCCATCTTCCGCGACCAGCACCCCAAGCACTTCCTGCACCAGTTGGTGAGCAGCCAGCTCGATGTGGACCGCATGGACTACCTGAACCGCGACAGCTTTTATACCGGCGTGAGCGAAGGCGTGATCGGCGGCGATCGCATCATCAAGATGTTGGAGGTGATCGATGATCGCTTGGTGGTGGAGGAAAAGGCGATCTACAGCATCGAGAAGTTCATCGTGGCCCGCCGGCTGATGTACTGGCAGGTGTACCTGCACAAGACGGTGGTGTCCGCCGAGGTGATGTTGGTGCAGGCGCTCAAGCGCGCCCGCGAACTCTCCACCTCCGGCACCGAGGTCTTCGGGGCCCCCGCCTTGCAACGCTTCCTGCGCGCACCGCACGAACGCGCCAGCTTCCGCGATCCGGCCGTGCTCGGCGACTTCCTGCGCTTGGATGATCACGACATCATGGGCGCCGTGAAGGTGTGGACCAGCCACCCGGACAAGGCCTTGAGCACCTTATGCAGCGACCTCGTTGAACGGCGCACTTTCCGCATCCGCCTGCAGGACCAGCCATGGGATGAAAAGGTCATTGCTCGTGTGCGCACCGAAGTGGCCCGTGTGCTGGGCTTAAGCGAGACCGAAGCCAGTTGCTTCGTGCTCACCGACCAGATCGTGAACAACGCCTACGACGCATCGCAGGCGGGCATCCAGCTGCTGTACAAGGACGGTTCGCTCCGCGACATCGCCGAGGCCAGCGACAACTTCGGCATACAGGCCATGGCCCGCCCCGTGGTGAAGCACTACCTCGCCTACCCGCGGTGGTTGGGGGCGGAGTGGTTCGGGTGAGGTGTGGCGGTGGAGGCAGCGCAGGACGGCCAGTTCGCGTCTACCTTTCGAACAACACCACGCGCCATGAAGAAACGTTACGCGTTCGTGGGCATGCTCACCCTGAGCATGTTCGCATCCCTCCAGAGCAAGGCGCAGAACTACCAGCCATTCGGTAGCGAGAGCCGCAAGGTGTTCGCGACCCTCGATCATTCCACCACGTACAGCCTCGCCTTCGATTCGGCCGTGGTGGCGGGCGACAGCACGGTGTACTACAACTTCTTCGATGTGCAGGACACCATGGTAGAGACCTCGTGCGTGTGGTGGGGCGGTCCGTACTGCACGCTACAGGACAAGCCCACGTGGGCGGGTCCGCGGGTGGCGTCACACACGGATGGCTCGCACACCTTCCGCAATGTCTCGGGTGAAGCGCTGAACTTCACCTTCCACACGAATGCGCAGGACACCACACTGCTCTACGCCGACAACACGCAGCGATTCCGGCTGGTGTACGACAACACCGCGTCTGTTGTGGTGTTGGGTCAACCGGACAATGTGCGCCAGTGGCGCATCCTGCACACGGACCTGTCGGGAACGCCCATCAACTCACCGCTGAACAACACGCCGATCACGGTGGGTGAATCGATCGGCCTCATCCGGTTCTTCCGTGTGGATTCCTTCCCGCAGGTGCTTGAGCCGCTGGAATTGGTAGGTCAGGCGGAACCGGCCTTGGGCATCCATGTGATCACCCCGGCCACGCTGGAGGACCATCAGCCCGGTGATGTGATCCAGTTCAACGAATCGTCACAGTATTACCTCGGTCCGCCCTGGCTGAACTTCGACCGCTACCGGAAATGGACCTACCTGAGCCGGACCGAAGGCATGGATGCCGTGTACTACAGCGTTCGTCAGGAACTCTATGACCCGGCGGACAACACATTGGCCATCGACACCATCGACCAGAGCTTCGATCGCTCCACCATCATCGCCAGCATCCCCTTCGAGCGCTTCGACGGCACGCATCCCGTGCTCGCCGAGGTGGACTATTGCGGCCTGCCGCTATGGACCTACGTGCATACCCTGAATCAGGGCGCGGGCTATTGCGCGGAGGAGAATTGTTGGGGCCCGGTGGATACGGGCGGTCCGCCTCCATATGGGGACAACACCTACGTTCCGGGCCTGGGCATTTACCACGCTTCGGCCGCCGTCGTCAGTCCTAATGGCTGGTCGACATCGGGTCAGGTGGTGTACTTCAACAAGAACGGCCAGGAGTGCGGTCAGGAGATCGTGATGGGCCTTCCCGCGATCAGCGCCGCGCCCTCGCTCACCTTATCACCCAATCCCACGGATGGCCTGCTGTCCATCAGTACCACCCGCGCGATGAAGGCGATCACCCTCCGTGATGCCTCAGGGCGGATGGTGCTACAAGCCACGCTCCAAGGCCAGATCGGAAAGCTTGACCTGGGCTCGCTTCCACAAGGCCTGTACCTCGCTGAGGTGCTGTTCAGCAGCGGTGCGCGCGCCACGTCCCGCGTGCTCGTGAGCGCCAGATGAGCGTTGGCCGTTGGACGGCTTGTAGTTGGCGGCCATGGTGCAACCGCCAAGGCCAATGCCGGAAGGTTAGCTTCGTGCCCTTCAACACCACCACCTCATGAACAATCCCTGGCTCAAGATCCTCGTATTCGGTCTCCTGTTCGGCATCGGCGGCTTCCTCATCGGTCGTTGCTGTGGAGGCGGCTGCGGCCACAACCGCGGCGGATGCCACAAGGAAATGAGCTGCTGCAAGGATGGCCAGTGCGAACATGGCGGCAGCTGCTGCAAGGAAGGCGGCAAGTGCGACAAGGCCGGCTGCGATCATGCGGCCATGATGGGCGGTCACGGTGGCAAAGCCTGCTGCATGGGCGGACACGGCAACATGGCCGGTTGTAAGGGTGGCAAGGGCCCCGGCATGTGCAGCGCCCATGGCGAAGGCGAGGACAACGTGCACACCGTGATCGATGGATTGAAGGCGTCCAATTTCCAAGGCGATACCACCATCAACATCGACGGCGGCACGGTGAACGTGAAGCGCACCGGCGACAAGATGGAAGTGAAGGTTGAGATGCGCGACAGTGTGAAGGAGGAACACACCGTGGAGATGCATTGATCCGCGCCGTTCCTTCCTTGCAAGAGACCGCTACACATCCATAGAACATACACCATGAACAAGTTCCTCAAGTGGACGCTGATCATCATCGGCCTCCTCATCGCCATCGGGGCCATCGGCATGCAAGTGCTGAAGAGCCAGACCAAAAAAGCCAGTCCGGAAGGCACGGTGGCATACGAGAAGAACGGCTTGAAGTTGGATGTCTTCTACTGCCGTCCATCGAAAAAGGGGCGTGAGATCTTCGGGGGCCTGGTGCCCTATGACGTGACCTGGCGTACGGGCGCCAACGAGGCCACCACCTTCACCACGAACAAGGACCTCATGATCGGGGGCAAGACCTTGCCTGCCGGCAAGTACACGCTGTGGACCGTGCCGGGAACGAATGAATGGAAGGTGATCTTCAACAAGGAGATGTACGACTGGGGGGTGGACTTCAGCAGCAAGGCACTTCGCAAACCGGAGTCCGATGCACTCGAATTGGCCGTGGTGCCCGAAGTGCTTCCGGAAGTGGTGGAGCTGTTCACCATCTCCGTTGCGGACGATTCCATACCGACCCTGGTGTTGGCTTGGGACCGCACGCGGGTGGCGGTGCCGCTTCAGTAGGACCTTATTCAGGTCTGCAGGTCGTGCCCTCCAAGCAACACACGACCAAGCCGATCAATACACCACCAGCCGGGCAGCCTCCGCTGGTCGCCCATCGTTGTCGATCGGGCGCACCAGATAGAGGCCCGGAACTAGGTCTTCGGTGTCGATGACAAGTTCGTTCGATGTGGTCGGTAAGGTCCTGGTCAGTAGGAGCCTGCCGGTCCCATCAAGCACTTCAACCCTCTCCGAACCTCGGGCCAGCACACGCAAGGGTTCTCCGCACTGGAGCACAGAAGGCATCAATGTAACGCTCGCTCCGGTGAAAGGCACCGGTTCCTCGAACCCCACCAGTGAGCACATGTCCTCGCCGGCCCAGACCGCGATATCCTGCCAACCTCCTCCGCCTAAAGAGGACGTGACGTAACGCGGTTCGACCGTTGAAGCGATCGGCTCCATCGATATCGCACTGATCGCATCCACCGTTGTAAGCACGGCCGCTGTGAGCTGGCAGGAGGCCTCCGGCGGAACACTCGCCACATACGGTCGATAGCGCGCGATACCAAGAACGAGGTCCTGCACGGCCATGCTCCCGCACATCCATAAGGTATCCGACTGAGGCTGCGTTGCGATGGAATAGATGGACCAATCCGTTTGTGTTCCCGGGGCAAGCAGCGTGGTCCGATCGTATCCCGCAACGCCCTCCCCTTCTTCGTTCGCATGGATCATGCCCACCCGGTCGTGGAACCAGATGCCCGAGGAGGTCAGGACAGCAGATCCGTGATTCCAGGATTGCATGCCCCACCCGCTCTTCAGGTAATTGTTGCACCAAACCGGTTGTCCGTCGGGCGCGATCCGCATCAACATGAAATAGTCATGAGCGCCAACGACATTGTTGGAACCTGCCATGACCACGTCCCCGTTGGGGGCCAGACATAGGTCCATGACCTTGAGGTAGGCATTGACCGCTACTTGCGGGTATTTGAACGAGGAGATCAGCGAACCATCGCCGTCAATGTGCAGCAGCTCCATTGCTTCATTCGTCGCTTCCAGATGACATGCGATGTAGCACCCGCCCACACCATCGCTAACGATGGCGGAGGCCTCCAACAACGGTGAAGGATGCAACCAACGCGTCCACGACAGCTGTCCATCCGAAGTGAACTTGAACAGGATGTTCCGGTCATCCTCGACCCCTACCATGGCAAAGATCTCATCATCCGGGCCGAGGGTGATGTCGAAAATATCGCTCCAGGATGGCACGTACCAGAATTGGGTACGCGCATGGGCGTGCCATAGGACCTCGCCAGTTGGGTCCACCCGGGAAAGACGCACTTCCACATAGCCTGAGTCTCCCGATCCACCGCTGTATTCACCCAAACCGAACCCACCGATCAGGTCACCGTTCGATGTGATGGCCTTGTCCACAAGAACGGTCGGCACGGTGTCATCATCCACAAATCGTCTGGCCCAGGACATCGTACCATCCTGATCGTGATGGGAAAGGACACGGATCTGGCCGGAGGGGATCCACTCGGCGTACCAACCTCCCTGTCCGTCCGGCGCCATCCAAGTGCACGTGCCGTTCAGTGCAGGCACTGGGTAGACCCAAGCCCCGGACGGCTGGGCGACCAGCACTTGTGCGGGAATGAACAACGCCGGAAGCAAGTAAGAACGAAGGAGTAGCCTCAGATAGTGACCGGTTCTGATCATGACGCGTGGAGTCAGGGAGAGGAAGGAGTAGTGGTCAACGCGACCGCGTGTGATCGAAGATAAGCGGTGCATCTGCGGGAAGGTCGGGGCTGCTTCCTTTGCCGCATGAAGCGGATCATTCTCATCACCGGCGCCACCAGTGGCTTTGGCGAAGCCACGGCGCGTCGTTTTGCTGCGGAAGGCTGGCGCGTGATCATCACGGGTCGTCGTGCGGAGCGGTTGGAAGCCTTGCGGCGTGAACTGGAAGGGCTGTATGGCACGGTCGAGGGCGGCTCCACGGCCTATGCCCTGCACTTCGACGTGCGCGATCAAGCGGCGGTGGAAAAGGCCATCACATCGCTGCCGGAGCCTTGGCGCACCATCGATGTGCTCGTGAACAACGCGGGGCTGGCAGCGGGATTCGGACCGCTGCAGGACGGCGTCCCGGAGGACTGGGACCGCATGATCGACACCAACGTGAAAGGTCTGCTGTACGTGAGCCGTGCGGTGATCCCGGGCATGATCGAACGCAGGAAGGGCCACATCATCAACCTCGGCAGCACGGCCGGGAAGGAAGTATACCCGAACGGCAACGTTTACTGTGCCAGCAAGCACGCGGTGGATGCCCTCACCAAGGCCATGCGCATCGACCTGCTGGCCCATGGCATCAAGGTGTCGCAGATCTCTCCGGGTCTGGCCGAAACGGAGTTCGCCCAAGTGCGCTTCCACGGAGATGAACAGCGGGCCAAACAGGTGTATCAAGGCTTGGAACCGCTCCACCCCGAGGACATCGCCGAGCTGGTGCATTATGTCACCTCCCTGCCGGCCCATGTGTGCGTGAACGACATCCTGGTGACACCCACCGCCCAGGCCAACAATCACAGCATCCTGCGGAAGGGCTGAGGCCCCGGCCGTAGGTCCCGCCGCCTATCTTCGCGGGCCGCCTCATGCAATTCTCCGCAGGACAGATCGCCGAGCTTCTGGAAGGCACCGTGGATGGTGACGCCCAGGTATTGGTGATCGACGTCAGCAAGATCGAGGAGGGGCGATTGGGGACGCTCACCTTCCTGAGCAACCCGAAGTACACCGAGCACGTGTACACCACGGCCGCCAGTGTGGTCATCGTGGAAAAGGACTTCACGCCCACCAAGCCCATCCCCAAGCACACCACGCTCATCCGCGTGCAGGACCCGCGTGCCGCGTTCGCCACGCTGCTGGAGATGCACGAAAAGCACCAGTACGAGCGCAAGGGCATCGAACAGCCCAGCTACGTGAGCCCCAAGGCCCGGGTGGGCAAAGGCGTGTACATCGGCGCCTTCTGCTACATCAGCGATGGTGCGGTGCTGGAGGATGGTGTGAAGGTCTTCCCGAACTGCACCGTTGGCGACAACGTGCACATCGGTCGCAACACCCTCTTGCACGCCAACGTCACCGTGTACACCAAGTGCCGCATCGGCGCCAACTGCATCGTCCACAGCGGCACGGTGATCGGGGCCGACGGCTTCGGCTTCACCATCAACGCGAAGGGCGAGCATGAGAAGATCCCCCAGATCGGCAATGTGATCATCGAGGACGATGTGGAGATCGGCGCGAACTGCACCATCGACCGCGCGACACTTGGCAGCACCGTGATCCGCAAGGGCGTGAAGCTGGACAACCTGATCCAGGTGGGCCATAACGCCGAGATCGGCGAGCATACGGTGGTGGTCTCCCAGACGGGCATTGCCGGCAGCAGCAAGGTGGGCAGACACTGCATGATCGGCGGCCAGGTGGGCATCGCCGGCCACCTCACCATCGGCGACCGCGTGAAGATCGCCGCGCAGAGCGGCATCGGCAGCAACATCCCCGATGATGTGACGGTGCAGGGATCGCCCGCCTTCAACATCGGCGAGTACAAGCGCAGCTATGTGCTCTTCCGCAACCTCCCCGCCCTCAAGAAGCAACTCGACGAGCTGGGCTCCGAGCTGAAAAGCCAGAAGAAAACCACAGATGAACACAGATGAACACGGATGTTAGCTCGGGTGTCGCAGCGTTTCCGGTGAAGGAGACCCGCTCCTTGGGCTGCATTCATCAGCGTCCATCCGCGTCCATCCGTGGTTCAATGCATTTCCCCGAATGAATCCCGACAAGCAACACACCCTCAAAGGCAGCGCCACCCTCAAGGGCGTCGGCCTGCATACCGGAGAACCGGTAACGCTCACCCTGCGCCCCGCCCCCATCGGCCACGGTTACAAGTTCCAGCGCACGGACCTGGAGGGCGAGCCCATCATCGATGCCGACGCCGAACTGGTGGTGAGCACCGAGCGCGGCACCACACTGGGCAAGGGCGATGTGCGCGTGAACACCACGGAGCACGTGCTGGCCGCCCTGTATGCGCTGGCCGTGGACAATTGCCTGATCCAGGTGAGCGGACCGGAGATGCCGATCATGGACGGCAGTGCACTTCCCTTTGTGAACGCAATTGAAAGCGTGGGACTGGAAGAGCAGAACGCAGCGCGCGACTGGTATGTGCTGAAGGAGCCCATCTGGTTCGAGACCCAGGAGCGCGGCACCGAGATGCTGGGTGTTCCCGCTCCGGGCGGTGAATTGCGCATCACGGTGATGGTCGATTACAACAGTCCGGTGCTCGGCACGCAGCATGCGAGCATGTACCGGACGGAGGAGTTCAAGACCGAGATCGCGCCCTGCCGCACCTTCGTCTTCCTGCGCGAACTGGAGCAACTGGCCAAGGCCGGACTGATCAAGGGCGGCGACCTGAACAACGCCATCGTGCTCGAGGACAGAGAGGGCACCACAAAGGAGCAATTGAAGGACCTGGCGAAGGCGCTGGGCCGCGACTATCAGGAAGTGGAGATCCGCCGCAACGGTGTGCTGAACACCACGGACCTCAAGTTCTTCAACGAGCCGGCGCGCCACAAGCTGCTGGACATCCTGGGCGACCTGGCGCTGGTGGGGCGCCCCATCAAGGGACATATCCTGGCCGCCCGTCCGGGACACTTCGGCAACACCAGCTTCGCCCGTCGCATCAAGGAGATCATCCGCGAGGAGCGCAAGAACGCCGGTGTGCAGTTCGACCTCACCACCACGGTGTACGACATCAACGCCATCGAGAAGATCCTGCCGCACCGCTATCCCTTCCTGCTCATCGACCGCATCGTGGCGATGAACAAGGAGACCATCACCGGCTTCAAGAACGTCACGCTCAACGAGCCCTTCTTCACCGGACACTTCCCCAGCAACCCGGTGATGCCGGGCGTGTTGCAGGTGGAGGCGATGGCGCAGGTGGGTGGCATCTTCGCCCTCAGCCAGGTGTCCGATCCCGAGAACTACACGACCTACTTCCTCAAGATCGACGGCGTGCGCTTCAAGCGCAAGGTGATCCCGGGCGACACGCTCGTCTTCCACTTGCAGCTCCTTACGCCCATCCGCCGCGGCATCGTGCACATGAAGGGCATCGGGTATGTGAACGGTCAACCCGCGGTGGAGGCGGAAATGATGGCGCAGATCGCCCGCGACAAAGCGCCGAAGGAGGAGGGAGCTGGCAGCGCGGGTAAGGAACCTGCAAAAGCAAGGGCGAACGCATGAGCATCTCCAAGCTGGCCTGGGTGCACCCGGATGCGAAGGTGGGTGCCAACGTCACCATCGAGCCCTTCGCCACCGTCTATGGCGATGTGGTCATCGGCGAAGGCACCTGGATCGGGCCGAATTCCACGTTGATGGACGGCGCCCGTATCGGGTCCAAGTGCCGCATCTTCCCCGGCGCGGTGATCAGTGCGATCCCACAGGACCTGAAGTTCGCCGGTGAGCGAACCACGGCCGAAGTGGGCGACGGCACCACGGTTCGCGAATGTGTCACCATCAACCGCGGCACCGCCGATCGTGGCAAGACGGCCGTGGGCAACAACTGCCTGCTGATGGCCTATGTGCACCTGGCGCATGATTGCCTCATCGGCAACAACGTGGTGATCGCCAACAGTGTGAACGTCGCGGGCCATGTGACCATCGACGACTGGGCCATCCTGGAAGGCAACGTGGCGGTGCAACAGTTCATCCACATCGGCGCGCACAGCTTCATCGCCGGGGCATCGTTGGTACGCAAGAACGTGCCGCCCTTCGTGAAGGCCGCGCGCGAGCCGCTAAGCTATGTGGGCGTGAACGTGGTGGGCCTGCGCCGTCGCGGGTACAGCGATGACGCCGTGACCCGCATCGAGGACATCTACCGGGAGATCTTCGTGCGCAACAGCAACCTCGACCGCGCCGTGCAGAACGTGGAACAGACCATGCCCCGCAGCGCCGAACGCGGCGTGATCCTGGACTTCATCCACAACAGCCCGAAGGGGATCATGAAGGGCCTGGCCGAATGACCAACCGCCTTCGCGAGGGCGTCCTCGGCCGAAGCGATCTTTGATCGAATGCGTGTCACGCTCTCTTCAGTATCCAAGACCTTCGGCCGGGAAAGGGTCTTCCACGGAGTGGACCTTGTTCTCGAGCCCGCATCACGCACGGCGATCCTCGGCCCGAACGGCAGTGGTAAAAGCACCTTGCTCCAGGTGATCGCCGGGGCCACCATGCCCACGGAAGGAACCGTGCTTCATGAGGTGAACGGCACCGGGTTGGAACCCGACCTGGTGTACCGCCACATCAGCATCTCAGCGCCGTACCTGGGACTTTATGAGGACCTCTCCCTTCACGAGGCCATCGTTACCCATTGTGCTTTCAAGTCCTTGCGCGGCGCGCCTTCGGTGAAGGACGTTGCCGATGCCGCCTTGTTGGAGAAAGACCTGCAAAAACCGGTGCGCAACTTCAGCAGCGGCATGAAGCAACGCCTCAAGCTCACCCTCGCCATTCTCAGCGACACGCCTCTGCTACTCTTGGATGAGCCGGGCAGTAACCTTGACGTGAAGGGCCTCGAGTGGTTCCGCGACCTGCTCAACGCACACCTCGAGGGTCGCACGTTGGTGGTGGCCAGCAACCGGCAGGCGGAGGAAACGTTCGCGTGCAAGGCTTCCGTGGCAGTGGACCGCTTCAAGGGTATGTCCTCGGGAGCGAACTGAGCCCCGATGACCTACCTTCGCGGCCCGAAAACGCGATAGACCCCACCCCCCCATGGCCAGCACCGCCGACATCAATATCGGATCCTACATCCGCTTCAACAACGACATCTGCCAGATCATGGAATGGCAGCACCGCACGCCGGGCAACCTGCGCGCGTTCTACCAGGGCAAGATGCGCAACCTGCGCAACGGCAAGCTCAACGAGCACCGCTGGCGCAGTGGTGAGACCATCGACGTTCTGCGCGTCGAGATCCACGAGCTGCAGTACCTCTACCGCGAGGGGGAGAACCTGGTGCTGATGAACCCGAACACCTTCGAGCAGATCTACGTGCCCGCCAGCCTCTTCGGTGATGCCATGGGCTTCATGAAGGAGGAGATGGTGATGCAGGTGGGCTTCGAGAGCGACACGCCCATCTTCGCCCGCCCCCCCAAGGTGGTGGAACTCGAGGTGACCTACACGGAGCATGCCGTGAAGGGTGACACCAGCAACAAGGTGATGAAGGCCGCCAAACTGGAGACCGGCGCCGAGATCAGTGTGCCCTCCTTCGTGGATATCGGAACGGTGGTGCGCATCGACACCGAGACCGGCGAATACCTCGACCGCGTAAAGAAGTAGCGTCGACCCACCGGGTCGACCTACGTGAACCCCGTGGCCACCACCACGGGGTTCGCTGTTCTGGAACGCGGGGTACCTTCGCCCCGAATGGACCTGAAGGAATCCCTTACCGCCGACCGTATCGCCGCGCTCATCGGCGCCAAGGCCATGGGCAACACCCAGCGCCTGGTCACCGGCATCAACGAGATCAACCGCGTGCGCGAAGGCGACCTGGTGTACGTGGACCATCCGAAGTATTACGCCAAGGCCTTGAACAGCGCGGCTTCCGTTGTGCTCATCAACAAGGACGATGTGTCCATCCCGGAAGGCAAGGCCATCATCTTCTGCGCCGATCCGTGCGCGGATTACAACAAGCTCGTCCTGCATTTCAGCCCGCGCCTGGGTTGGGACGGCCTAGGGCCGTCGATCGGAGAGAACACCGTGATCCATCCGAGCGCAGTGATCGGGCCTGACGTGCGCATCGGCAAGGAGTCCCGGATCATGCCCGGGGTTGTGATCTACGGCCCAGCCACCATCGGCGACCGCGTGATCATTCATGCGAACACGGTGCTGGGGGCGGATCCGTTCTACTACAAGAAGCGGCCCACTGGCTTCGACAAGATGATCCCCTGCGGCAGCGTGGTGATCGAGGACGACGTGGAGATCGGCGCCTTGTGCACCATCGACCGCGGGGTGAGCGCCGACACGCGGATCGGTCGCGGCACCAAGATGGACAACCACGTACAGGTGGGCCACGATACGCTCATCGGTCCGCACTGCCTGATCTGCGCCCATGTGGCCATCGCGGGTGCGGTGGTCATCGAGGAGGGCGTAACGCTGTGGGGCCAGGTGGGCATCCCCAGCAAGGTCACCGTGGGAAAAGGTGCGACCATCCTCGGCCAGAGCGGCATCATGAGCAGCGTGGAGGGCGGCAAGAGCTACCTCGGTTCACCTGCGAGCG
The DNA here is from genome assembly GCA_031411095.1 of Flavobacteriales bacterium. GTDB lineage: Bacteria > Bacteroidota > Bacteroidia > Flavobacteriales_F > PHOS-HE28 > PHOS-HE28. The sequence goes on from JANOAK010000025.1 coordinate 122,784, forward strand.
AAGTCAAGCAGAAGCTGCGGGAGATCGCGCTGACAGCGCGCCTGCCGGAGATCGCAAAGAAGTTGGGCATCTGAGATGACGCGCCTGGACCGCATCAACGAACGGTTGAACCTGAAGGAATTCCAGCTGCGTGCGCTGCTGGACATCACCAAGGCCATCAACAACAACCTGCAGCGTGAGGAACTCCTCAAGCTATATGGCGGGATCATGCGCGAGGACCTCGGCATCACGCGCCTCATGCTCTTCGAGAACGGCGAGGAATGGAGCTGTGTGCAGGCCTATGGGGCGGACGACCTGCAGATGCACGTCGATGTCTCCAAGGTGATCGCGCACTACAAGGACATCCAGTTCATCGGCTCCACGGATGAAGCGCTCCTCAGCGGGTTCGACATCGCCGTGCCCGTCTTCCATCGGGAACAGCCATTGGCCTTGTTGCTGATCGGCGACATTGATGAGGCGGAGCGGCGCGTGAGCCCGGCGGTGAAGCACTTGAACTTCATCCAGACCCTTACGAACCTCATCGCCGTGGCGTTGGAGAACAAGCGCCTGGGAAAGATGGCGTTGCTGCAGGAACGCGACAAACGCGAACTGGAACTGGCCGCGGAGATGCAGGCCATGTTGATCCCGCGGGAGCTGCCCAACGATGCAACGGTGCAGGCCGCGGCCTGGTACCAACCGCACCGGCAGGTAGGGGGCGACTACTACGACCTGATCCGCCTGAACGAACACGAGCTCGCGCTCTGCGTGGCCGACGTGAGCGGAAAGGGGATCGCGGCCGCGCTGCTGATGTCCAACTTCCAGGCGACCTTGCGGGCGGTGCTTGCGCAGCGCCACCAGGAGCTCGACCGGTTGATGGCCGACCTGAATGAACTGGTGATGGACCGTGCGCAGGGCGAGCGCTTCATCACGCTCTTCATCGGCGTGGTGGACACGCGCAGCGGAACGATCCGCTACGTCAACGCCGGGCACAACGCTCCCATTCTTTGGCGCAACGGTCAATTGACCGAATTGCGCGATGGAAGTATCGCCTTGGGCATGCTGCCCGAGCTTCCCACCTTGAAAGTGGGCGAAGCGCAGGTATCGGGGGGCATGTTGATCAGTTACACCGATGGCCTCATCGAGCAGGAGGATGGCTATGGAACTCCCTTCGACACCTTGCCGCTGCAGAGGGCGCTGCGCGACTTCTCCGGTGCCGGACCACAAGCGGTGAACGAGGCGCTCATCGCCACCTTCGAGGCGCATCGCGCCGGTCTGCCCTACCTCGATGACATTGCGCTGCTGACCTGCAGCTTTGCCTAGGCCTCCGCAGCGGGCAGCTCCTCCCGCTTCGGGCGGTACTTCAGGTCCATCACCACCAGCATGGCCGTGAATCCCCAGAAGGGCACGCTCGCCTTGTCCAGGTCGAGGAAGTTGTTCAACGTACCGTGTATGTAGTAGGTGATGAGGCCGAAGAAGGCGGCACCCACCATCCGACGGTCGATGCCCGGGGGCATGCGGAGCCAGAGCCTCACCGCGACCCAACAGCTCACCGCGACGAACGCCATCACCAGCAACAGTCCGGGCACGCCTTGCTCGGCCAGGGGCCCGAGGAACTCGCTGTGCGCGTTGCCGTTGGTGCCGAAGTTGGTGCTGATGATGGTGCGGTCCTTCGCTGCCTGGAAGGGCGCGTACTGGAACATGTAGGTGCCAGGTCCCCAGCCCATCACTGGGCGTTCCGTGAACATGTGCAGGGCGGAGTTCCAGCGGTTGATCCGCTCCAGGTTGCTCGCGTCCGAACTGATGTTACCGATGGAACTCACGTGCTTGGCCAGGTCATCGCTGCTTTCATCGCGGTTGCGTTCCAGCGCGATGGTGATCTGGTCCATGTTCACCACGTACACAATGCCGGCAACGGCCACGACCAGGGCGATGATCCACCCGGGGATACGCAACCGCAACGTGAGGTACACCCCGATGGCACCCACCACTCCCACCCAGGCTGCGCGCGTGTAGGAGAAGATCATCCCCGCCGTAATGATCAGCAGGAAGACCGCTGCCGTGAACCGCCGCAGGAAGGAGTAGCCGGGCATGGAAACGGCGGTGACCGCGAAGGGAAAGAAGAAGGCAATGATGGCCCCGTAGCTCGTGTGGTCCTTGAAGAAGGGCTCCATCACCCAGTGGGCCGGATCCTGCTCGAAGCGGAAGCCGGCATGGCGGATCAATGTGTAGCACACCACGATGACCAGGCCGGTCATGTACAACCAGGCGAAGCGTTGCATGTTGCGCCCGTCCTGGAACAGTCGGGTGGCCATGAAATACATCGTGCACACGAACCACAGACGCGCGGCCAGGAACTTGGCACTGACCAGGGGCATGCTGCTGGGAATGATGCAGAAGGCCATCCACACCAGCTGAACGATGAGCACCACCGTGATCGGGTGTCGCCAGACACGCGGATCGATGACGTTGCGCTCCAGGCCCAGCTTCAACAGGAACAGGAGCATGATGGCCACCATGAGCGGCTCCGTGGGGATCGATACGCCGATCCCCCCCAGCTCCAGTTGTTCCAGGTTGATCGAGAGGGGTGTCGCGAAGACGATGAAGAGCAGCACCTTGTCCGATGCGGTCACCAGGGCCCACGCGATCAGCAGGGCCACGGGCAACAGGTTCAGCCAATAGACCTCGCGCGCCACGAGAAGGCAGTTCACCAACACGAAAAGCGCGCAGAGGAGGGCGATCCAATGGTCCCGGAGCGTGCGGGTGAGCATGGTTCAGCGGGTGGCGGGTTTCCAAAGCCCGCGGTCGCGCACGGCCACAAGCAGGAAGCAGAGGAAGACCGATGCCGCCAAGGAGATCAGCACGATGAGCCAGCGGATCGGGTACACCTTCTTGTCCGGGATCTCGGGATACACCACGACATTCGTGTAGGTGAGCACCTTCGTCATGTCGTTCACGGCATGCTCGTATTCCTCAAGCGACTTGGTGTACTCACCGCGGAACATGTTGCTCAGATCGGTGAGGCTGCGGAACTCGCCGCCCTTGGTCTCCAGTTCGCTCAGCATTTTCTGCACGGCATCCTTCTGGGACTGGTTGCCACCACTGGTCACCAGCTTCATGTATGCCTTGGTGAGCTCCTTGGTCTGGGCGTCGTAGGCCAGCAGTCCCGAACGGTTACGCAATGTGTCCAGACGTTCTTCCACTTCATCCAGCTTGGCCCGGGTGTTGGCCAGGCTGCGTTCAGCGATGCTGAGCACCTCCAGTGACTTTTCGCGCTGCAGCCGACGGGCCAGCAGGTTCACCTGGTCCAGGATGGCCTGCACCATGTCCCGCGCCACCACCGGGTCCTCGTCGGTCACCTCTACCTGTACGCTCTCGTAGCGTGTCTTGCTGATCTCCACCCGTTCCTTGTACAGGTTGTAGAGCACATGGCGGTCGCTCACCTGCGCTGTATCCATGCGGTAATGGGCACGCAGATCGAACTTACTGATGAGGCTGTCGCGGATGCTGTTGCTCTCCATGAGCTGCAACAGCTGGTCGGCGCGGGTTTCAATGGAGTAACTGGTGAGGTTCACCGGATACACGATGGCCATCGACCGGTAGCGAGGGCGAATGAACGCAGGACCGCTCAACAACCCCGAAAGGGCCACGGCCAGAAAAGCCACTCCCAGGAACAGCTTCCACCTGCGAGCGATGATGTCCAGGAAATAGGCGAAGGAGAAGCGCTCATCCATGGGCCGGACGGAATTTGGCGATGTTCTCCTGCGCGATGATGAACAACAGGGAGAGCAGGAATGCGCTCACGGTGCAGATCAGCGTGACCAGCCAGCGAACAGGGTAGCTCTTCTTGTCCGCGGGCAGGGCCTTGTTCACCACGAACTTGTGCGGGAGGTCGCTCTCCATGTCGGCGCGGGCCTGGGTGAGCTTCGTGCGCAGCTGGTTCAACCGCCAGAGTTCATTGTCCATCTGGCCCTGCAACGTGAGATAGGCCCCACCATATTGTGCCAGCACCTTGAACTTCTCATCGAACAACTTGATCGCGCGATCATCGCCTTTCACGATGGCGGCGCCCATGTATTCGTTGAAGCGCTCGCTCTGTGTGTGGTAGTCCTGCACGCCTGCTGCCCGGATCCGCCCCAGGGTGTCGTTAAGGTAGCCCACGTTCCTCTCGGCCTCTTCCAGTTTGCTCTCCACCAGTCGCACGCCGATGCTCGCGCGTTCGTACTGCATGGTGTTCCATACACTATCCACCTCGCTCGTGATGAAGTTGGCCATGTCCGCGGCACGTTGGCGGTCCTCGTCGAGCACCGTGACACGAACGCTGCCGAACTTGGTGTAGGCGAACTCCACGTGGTCCTCGTAAGCTTCGCGCAGTTCGGCCTGTTTATGGTCACCCTCCTTGTCGATGCGATAGGCGGTCATCAGGTCGAACTTCTGGGCCGTGCGATCACGGATCTCATCGCTCTGGAGCATCTGCAGCAGCTGTTCGGCATCCTCCTCATCGCCGAGCGCGAGGATGTCATCGCGTGAGCCGCTCTGCTCGTTCAGCAGGGAGCGGCTGGCGCTGTTGCTGATGGCGGGGTACATGATCACCTCGCTCTTGAACTGCTCGCGGATGACGAAGGACGCGATGACGCCCGTGAGGAGGCCCAGGAGGGTGATGCCGATGATGAGCCTGCGGCGGTTCCAGAGGAAGTGCAACAGGTCGAGGGAGCTACCGCTTGCAGCGGGCCGGTGGTCAGCCATGAAGTGCGTGGGAAAAATGGACGGCGAAGATAGGCGGGGAGGGCATCAGGCCCCCCGGCGGTATGGCAGCAGGGCGAGTACCCGCTTCCAAGGGAGAAGTCCGGTGGTGGCGGCCAGCACAACGGCCAGCAGGGCCAAGGCCACTGCGGCCGGGAGCAAGGGGACCTGCTGCTGCCGAAGCAGGAAGGCCAGGACGCTGAGCGCCAGCACATATCCCAGCCCGCCGATCACATGGGCGCGATGCGGCCGCATGTGATACTTCCGCGCCGCAATGGTCAGCTGCCCCAGGGCCATGGCCCATTGTGTGATGGCTCCTGCCCATGCCGCACCCAACGCATGGAAACGGGGGATCAGTATCAGGTTGAGCGCAATGCTCATCACCATGCCCGCCGCAGCCATGCGGTTGAGCGTCCGCAGGTCGCCGCTGGCCGTCAACAGCGTGCCGAACACATAGGTGATGCACACGGCCACGAAGCTCCAGATCATCACCGCGAAGGCCGGGGCGGAGGCATCGGTGTGCTCGTGGTACCGCAGGTCCATGATCGGGCGCGCATACCACGAACCGATCACGGCGGCCGCAAGGGTGCCCACCAACACCAGCCGCAAGGCCAGTCCCGCCAGCGGCCCCACGTCCGAGCCTTCCTTCAGCATGCGGGCGAACATCGGCAAGAGCAGTCCGGCCAGCAGGAAGCCCAGCATGTTGAAGGCCTCGAAGAAGCGGAAACCCTGTGCGTAGATGCCGGCCTGCAGCGCACCATCGGGCAGCAATCGTTCAAGCAGCACGGTATCCATGCGGTAGTAGAAGGTCATCAGCAACACCAGCAGCGCATAGGGAAAGCTCTGGCGCAGCACATTGCGGAAGAAGTCCGGATCCCAGCGTGGCATCGGCGCACCGGTCCTGCGCATCACCACGAACAAGGCCACCAGCGCGGTGATGGCATAAGCCGCCGTCTGCGCCCATGCGAACCAGGTGATGGGAAAGGCAGCACCTGCGCCGCGCCCCCAAAGCAGCCAGGAACAGATCGCGATGAGCAGCACCCGGTCCAGTACCGAAAGCAGGCTGTCCTGCGCGAAGAGCTGCGCCCCGGCGATGTTGCTACGCAGGTAGAGAATGAGCGCCACGAGCGCCTGGTTGAGCACGAGGATCGCCAGCAGGTGCAGTTGTTCACCCCGATAACCAAGGACCAGCGCGGCCACCGTCATGATGGCGGCATAGAACAGCACCAGTAGCACACGCAACGTCAGGATGCCGTTCACCTGATCGCGCATATGCCCGATGTTCTGGGCGATGTGGCGCGTGTTCCAGTTGGTGATGCCCAGGTCCAGCAGGATGTTCAGCAGGAAGCTCAGGCTGAGGAGGGCCGCATAGCCGCCGTACGCCTCGGTCCCCGCGCGTACCTGCACCTCAGCGTCGATGCCGAGGATATAGAAGGGCTTCACCAGCAGGTTCAGCAGCAGCAACAAGGCCAGGTTGGTGAGGAAGGTGCGTTGCATCCGGGGGGTGAAGATCGGCAGCAGCGGCGGACCGGGTCATTTGCGAACCGATATGCGGGCGGGGTACACCACCTTTGCGTCATGCCCGCCCGCATGAACCTGGACCAATTCATCCCGCGTGTCACCCTTGCCGTGACCGCTTGCATCGTGGCCCTCACGGCGTTGTCCCAGCCCGTTACCGGCAAAGGCGGAAAGAAGGCCCAACCGGTCGATGCAGCGAGCGAGTGGACACAAAAGGCTGCGGAGTTGGAGCGCTCCGGCGACAATGTCGGAGCCGAGTCCATGCTTTCTCAAGGGTACCTCGCAACGGGCAGCACGGAACTGCTCAAGGACCGCGTTCGAGTGCGACAGGCACTTGGCGATTCCGTGGGCAGCTGTAGCGACTTACGTGAATGCCAGCGTTTCGGTGATGACTGGAAAGCCCGCTACAACAGTGCCTGCGTGCGAAAGGACAGCACAACCTTTGCCCTGAGCGGGTTCTCCCCGGAGCGATTCCCGGACATACAGCGGGTGAGGCGCGTGCGTTACGTGGAGGACCCCGACACCTACTTCGGCCTGATCGATTCGGGAGACACAGTGCATGTGGGCCTTGTTATCACCGGCAAGGACACGCTGTTCACCAAGGCCGATCGCCAGCCGACCTTCCCCGACGGACCTGAGCAGATGTATGCTTTCCTCGCGAAACTCCAACATTATCCGGACGATGCCATTGATGCCGGGATCCAAGGCAAGGTCTACACCGAATTCACGGTGCTGACCGACGGACGGATCACACTATCGCGCATCAAGCGCTCCGCTCATCCCTTACTCGACGCGGAAGCGTTGCGGCTCGTGAATGAAATGCCAGCCTGGACGCCCGCGTTGTACCGCGGGCAACCGGTGCCTTTCCGTTTCGTTCTGCCGATCAAGTTCACCCTGCGCTGATCGCGCCGAACGCCATGCGCATCGCCATCAACACCCGCCTGCTGCTACCCGACAAGCTCGAGGGCATCGGCTGGTTCACGCACGAATCGCTGCGGCGCATCGTGAAGGCGCACCCGGAGCACCGGTTCATCTTCCTGTTCGACCGGCCGTTCGACCAGCGTTTCATCTACGCGGAGAATGTGGAAGGTGTGGTGGTGCCCCCCCCCACACGCCATCCCCTCCTCTACCGCATCTGGTTCGAGTGGATGCTGCCCCGGGCGCTGCGCCGGCTCCAGGCGGACCTGTTCGTTTCGCCCGATGGGTTCCTGAGCACACGCACCGCCGTTCCGCAGCTGGCCGTGATGCACGACCTCAACTTCGAGCACTACCCTTCCGACCTGCCCGCCGCCTACAGCCACTACTACCGCACCTGGTTCCCGCGTTTCGCAAGGAAAGCCGCACGCATCGTCACCGTTTCGGAGTTCAGCAAACAGGACATCATTACGCGCTATCAGGTACAAGCCGACCGCATTGATGTGGTGTACAACGGCGTGGGGGACATCTTCTCGCCGCTCAGCACGGACGAACGGACGACCGCCATGGAACGCTTCACGCATGGGCGGCCCTACCTGGTGTGCGTGGGTTCCCTGCATCCGCGGAAGAACACCGCCAACCTGCTGGCCGCCTTCGATCGGCTGGCCGCGAACGTTGCTGATGTGCAGTTGCTCATCGTGGGTGAGCGCATGTTCCAGGATGCGCGGATGGAGCGTGTACTGGCCGGCATGAAGCATGCGGACCGTGTGGTGTTCGCCGGTCGGCTGGGCCAGGCGGACCTTCGCCTGGCGATGGGCGCGGCCGTGGCCCTGGCCTACGTGAGCTACTTCGAGGGCTTCGGCATTCCCGTGGCCGAAGCGATGAAGTGCGGCGTGCCAGTGATCGCCGCGAAAGCCACCAGCCTGCCCGAAGTGGCCGGGGATGCGGCCGTGTATTGCGATCCCTTCGACCCGGCCGACATCGCGCGGGCCATGCGAAGTGTGCTCGACGATGCGGCGCTGCGCGCGTGGCTCATCGACACGGGGCTCGAACGCGTGCAACGCTACACGTGGGATCGAACGGCCGAGGGACTTTGGGCCAGCATTGCCGGGATGATCCAGATGGTGGAAAGAAAATGATGCGGCTCATCGAACTGCCCCATTGCATCTGCTTTCCGATGATCACCTTTGTCAGGCGATGAGGCTTGCCGCATATCATACTCCGGGCGTGTTGGAGGCCGGTTGCGACGAAGCCGGTCGCGGCTGCCTGGCGGGTCCCGTGGTGGCGGCAGCGGTGATCCTACCTCCAAAGCTGCGCCTGCCGGGGCTCAATGATTCCAAGCAGCTCAGCGAAGCGCAGCGCGAGCGTCTTCGCCCCCTGATCGAACGCTCCGCGATCGCCTGGTGCGTTGGGCATGCCACCGTGGAGGAGATCGATCGCATCAACATCCTGAACGCGTCCTTTCTGGCCATGCACCGCGCCATCGATGGTCTGCGGCAACGCCCGGAGCTGCTGCTCATCGATGGCAACCGATTCACACCCTACTTCGGGATCGTGCATCAATGCGTGGTGGAGGGCGACGGCAAATACCGGAGCATCGCTGCGGCCAGCGTGCTCGCCAAGACCCACCGCGATGAGCTGATGCAGGGCCTGCACCGTGCGTATCCCACCTATCACTGGGGCGCGAACAAGGGCTACCCCACGCCCGAACATCGCGAAGCGATCGCCCAGCACGGCCCCTGCGACCATCACCGCCGCAGCTTTGCCCTGTTGCCGGTCCTGGCCTGAAGGCTCGGGCCGTCCACATCGACCTGTGGGCAGGGTCATCACCGGCACCGTTCACGGCTCATGGGGCAGGTGCACCTTTGAGCGCTTTCACCATGCGCCGCCCGATCATCATCATCCTCCTGTGCGCCATCGTTGGTGCCGTGGGCTGGTGGCTGTGGAAATGGAATGGTGATGTTGCCACGAAGGCCGATCCGTGGTCCGTCCTGCCCCTGAACGCCGCGGTGGTGGTGGAAGTGCCTTCCCCCGTGCGCACATGGGACCACTTCACCAGCACCTCGCAATGGTGGACCGCCTGGGACAGCACGCCGGGATGCGCAGCGGTGAACGCCGTGTTCCTGAAGCTGCGCGATCAGGCCGAAGAGGATGCACGCCTCAAACAGGCACTGGACAACTCCACCTTGCTCGTGGCGCTCACCCAGGTCGGTGAGGTCGTTTCGGTACTGCTCGTTTGGCCCCAGCTCAGCGATGCCCGCCTGATGGAACGCATGGGCAACGCCTTGAACGTCGATCTGGGCGCAGGTTCCGAATTCGCACGCACGGGCCGTACAACGCTCAGCCCGGAACCGGCATTCCCAACGTTACACCTGGCGCGATCCGGCGGCCTTCTGCTGCTAAGCGACAACAGCGCCACCCTTGATGATGCCGTGAACGGCAACGACCCACGCGCCGGGCTCGCCAAGGACAGCACTTTCCTTCGCGCACGCCGATCGCTCGGTGCGGGTTCCGATGCCCACGTGCTGCTGCATAGCGGCCGCGCACAACGGCTGCTCGCGAACTGGCTGATGCCCGCCGCACTTTCAAGCCTCGAGGGATCGGAAGGCTGGCTGGCCTTGGATGTACGTGCCCGGCCCGAAGCCGTACTATGCAGCGGCCTGTGCTTCCCCACGGAACCGATGACCGCACTGAAGGTGCTCCGCTCCCAGGACGCCGGCAGGATGGCCATTGCCCGCGTGCTTCCGGATCACATCCGTTCACTGCAACAGGTCTTCATCTCGAATGCCAAAGCCTACTGCAGCGAACTACAGGGCGAGGCCTTCGACCCCACGCTCTTCGAGGCCTATGGCGCATGGTGTTACGGCGCCGCAGGTACGGCCGTGGCCGGACTTATGGCGGACAGCAGCCTGCATCGCTGGGGCGTGATCCAGGCCGAGGACCCCGACCGCGCACGACGCGCGCTTGACGCGCGGAGCGCCAACGGCCTGGACACCCTGAGCTATCGTGGTGTGCGCATCACCCGCACAGCCGACACGTCAGCCCTGGCCGCGGTCTGGGGAAGCGACTTCGCTGAACTGGAGCGTCCTTGGTATTGTGTGTTCAACGACAAGGTGGTCTTCGCCGATGAGGTATCGGCGATGCGTGCCTGCATCGATGCATGGACGGATGGGAGTTCCCTATCGCAGGACGCGAAGGCCGGCACCTTCTTCCAGCGTTACGCGTCCGACGCTGGCCTCACGTGGTGGTGCGATGTGCCCAAGGCCGCGCGTGCCCTTCGGGCGCAGGCCAAGCAGCGGGGCGTCGAATTGTTGGACCAGCATCAAGCGGCGTGGGAGCAGATGGGTGAGGCCATGGTACAGGTCACGCCCGACGAGGCCGGCAGTTACCAGGTCTCCGCCTGCTTCTCCGGCAATGGCACACGGCAACCGGCACAGGGCAACACGGGCCTGTGGAGCGCATCCGTGGGTGCGCCGATCATCCGGGGTCCCTACCTGCTCACCGACCACCTGAGCCGCACATTGCAGGTGCTCGTGCAGGATGCGAAACACCGCATCGCGCTCATTTCCTGCACGGGCAAGGTGATCTGGCAGCGCGAGCTCGATGCGCCGATCATGGGCACCGTACACCAGGTGGACCGGTACCGCAACGGTAAGTTGCAGATGCTCTTCAACACCGAAGGGATGATCCATCTGATCGATCGCAATGGAAAGGACGTGGAGCAATTCCCTGTTGCGCTTCCGGAGAAGGCGAGCGCGCCACTGAACGTGTTCGACTACGACGGAAAGAAGGAATACCGCATCCTGCTGCCCACGGTGGAAGCCCACTTGTTGAACTACGGCCTCGACGGAAAAGCCGTGCAGGGCTGGGTGCCACCGACCACACCCGCCACGTGCAGCGTCCCCGTACAACACCTGCGCATGAGCAACAAGGACTACCTGATACTGGTGGACCACAACGGCGGTGTATCGGTCCTCGACCGCAAGGGCGCCCCGCGTTACACCAGTGCCTTGCGCATGACCGCCCTGAAGAACATCGCCGGCATCAAGCCCGCCATGGACATCGGCGATGTGGCCATGCTGTGGACCGACGAGGCAGGCAACAGGCTCATGGGCGTACTGGCCGGTCGTGTGGACACGTTGGCCAGGGCTGCCGATCCCAGCCTTCCAGCCGATGGATCGGACGCACTGGTCGTCACCGACACCGATCACAACGGACATTGGGAAGTGGTGCGGATGCACAATGGCGAACTGATCCCTGTGGAAGGGGCACTGGCCTATACACCTTCGTTCGAGGTCACGGATGTTCAACGAGGATCAGCCGTGCGTGACATCAACCTGGACGGGGCGCTGGAGCGCGTGAACGCCAATGCCGATGGACGCGTGGTGGTCGGGTCCTTCACGCCATGACGGATATCAATGGCCCGGAGGATGTGCGGCTGCTCGTCGAGGACTTCTACCGGAAACTGGTGATCGACCCACAGCTCGCGCACTTCTTCGAAGGGCTGGACATGGAGCACCATCTGCCGCGGATCCGTTCCTTCTGGGAGATGATCCTCTTTGGATCGAAAGGCTTCGAAGGCGATCCCATGACCAAGCACATCCAACTGCACCATCGGCTACCCATGCAGCCTGCGCACTTCGACCGGTGGCTGGAGCTCTTTCACACCACCATCGATGAGCACTTCAGCGGGCCCATGGCCGCGGAGGCGCATACGCGCGCAACGACCATTGCGGCGGTGATGTTGCACAAGGTGCAGCGGAACTGATCAGTGCCGTGGCTTGCGCAGCCACACCTTCTGGCCGGGCTGAACAGGATCGGCGATACCCAACTCGTTGTACTGGGCCAGCTTCTTCAACTTCACGCCATAACGCTGGCTGATGCCCCAGAGGGTTTCGCCGGCCTCGGCCATGTGGAATTCGGTTCCCTTGCTCTTGTTCCGCTTGGGCTGGATGTACACGACCTGGCCCTCATCCAGCTTCTGGTCGCGCGCCATGTCGTTCCAACCAGCTATCCACCCGGGCATCTGCTCCAGTTGCCTGGCGATGACGTCCGCCGTTTCGCCCTGCCTGGCCCGCACGAACTTCACGCGGGCATCGGACACAAATACCTCGCGCCCGCTGCCGATGGTCACCGTGTTGTCGTCACCCGCGGGTCTCTTGCGCGTTGGCTTGCTGTTGCCCTTGGTACCGGTGTTCGCAGTGACCTTGGGATCGTACTTCACGTCAATGCCTTTATCCAGCCGGTCCAATCCGTAGCGCTCGATCAGCTCGATCAGTTTGCGCGGGTAGTTGGGATCGGTGGCATAACCCGCCTTCTTCAGCCCATGGGCCCACCCCTTGTAATCCGTGGGCCTCAGCTCAAAGAGGGCGGCGTAGCGTTGGCGATGCAGGAACTTGCTATGGTCCTCGAAGCTGTCCTCAGCTCGGCGGTATTTGCGGAAGCAATCGTTCTTGCGGTCGTCATCGTGATACACTTTTCCACCATCCCAATCGGACGTGCACTTGATGCCGAAATGGTTGTTGGCCTCAGTGGCCAGGATGCTGTTGCCGTTGCGGCTTTCCAACAGGCCTTGGGCCAGGGTGATGCTCGCCGGGATGCCGTGCTCGGCCATCGCCGCTGTGGCCACGTTCTTCCATTGTTCGATGTAGCTCTCCGGACTATTGCCGGGCGGTGGTGCCTGGGCCATGCCCAGCTGCGCGGCAGCGGCCAGCGACACCATCGAGGTTATGAACAAATGAACGATCCGCATGTGAGTGGTGGTGCAGTCTTCCGCAAGGGCCGAAACTATTGGGGTTCCAAACTCTTTTCCACGATCTGTCCACCGCGCTGTGCACCGTGGATCGTGAATAGAACGCAGAAAAAAGGCCGATATGTATCTGATCGTCCGATCTTTACGGCCCCAGATTGAACAGATCGACCCAGTTCGGCGTTCCATCAGGCATGACATCCATGACGGACAAGCCCGACCCCGCCCCTACTCCCTCGCCCGATGAGCGTGCGGAGCGCTTGGGTTTGGAGTTGGACGACTTTTACTGGTCGCCGGAGGGCTACATGATCTTCACGGAGAAGTACCATCTGAAGCGCGGGGCGTGTTGCGGCAGCGGATGCCGGCATTGTCCTTACGGGCATGAGGCGGTGAAGCGGGTGCAAGGCTGAATTCGTCCCCCGAAACAGCGTTCGGGGTAGCTGCGCTATCTTGTTCGTGATGAAGTGCTGGTTCCCGGTTGTTCTCCTGAGCATCCTGTCGTTCGGTTCTGTGCGTGCGCAGAACTGGGCACTCATCAATCCGCTATACAAATACAACTATAGCATTGGCGGCGGCGATACGATCGTCCACCAGATCCGCGTGGATGCGACAGAAATGATCACCCCGGACAGCTTTCGCTATGATTTGAACAAGATCGCTACGCGTTGTAACAGTTGCGGTGCGGGCTGTGATCTGCAGGTACACCTCCCACAATTTCTCCAGCATGAATGTCACTCGGGACCAGATTCCTGGCGATTCACCGATCCCGGCGACCTCATCATTCACCCACGGGCCATGTTGAACGAATCATGGACGTTCAACACGCAGAATGGCGCTGAAGGGATCGTAAGTGAGATCACCGAGGGATCGATCTTCGGATCAATGGATTCGGTGCGCACGATGACCACGTCGCTGAACGACACGGTGCGTTGGACGAAGACCTTCGGCATCCTTCATTGGCACATGCACGATGAACCGATGTACCATCTGATCGGCGTTCATGGCCCTGATGACGGCACCCTGATTCCTTCCCTCGCACAGTTCTTTCCATTCCAACCTGGCGATGTGGTGGAGCTAGGTAGCGGATGGAGTTCAAACTTGCAGAACGGTAACGAAATCAGTCGGGTGTATATTGAGGAGCGCAGTGATGAACCAACCCGGATAACATTCTCAGGCTATGCGTTCAACCGGATCAGTTACGACGGCGGTGTATACGTGGACTATTCGAACGGTCCATTTACATGGGTCGTAGACAGCCTTAACATACCGGCCTTTCGCCTGCTTCAGTCCGCACCGCAAGAACTTGTGCACCTCGGGAACGGTTACTCATCCGCATGGCCGACCAGCATAGACGTCGTGGCAAGGCACCATCGTAACGTTGACGGGAACTATGTCATCGAAGCCGATAAGCGAGTGCAGATCGCCCTTTTCCAAGCGGTCAATGATCAACAATCTGGTTGCCTTCCCATGCTGTCCCCGGGAGCTTGTGAGACGGATGTCCGTTTCAATGATCAACTTGGTTTGAATTCGTGGTCGGTTTGTTTCGGCAATAACGGTGATGGGGAGGCTATGTGGACCATCGCAGCCATCATCGCAGGCGATACCGTAGGCACATGGCTAAATGACGAATACTTCCAGGTGGGCATGAAGGATGAATTTCAGGGCCGCATCTCACTACATCCGAATCCTGCGAATGATCACCTCGTTATCCAAGCCTATGGGTCAACGCCAACGGCTTTCCGTATTGCGGATCTAACCGGCCATTTCATGAAGTGGGGGCCGCTCCCTGCATCAGTCGACCAAGTGATCGACGTGTCCTCCCTCGCTGAAGGTATCTACGTCTTGAATTTGTCCGCCGCGGAAGGCAGCAGTTCACAACGCTTCATCATCGCCCAATGAGAACACTTCTCCTCTCCATCGCTGTTGGCAGTTGTGCTATCGCACACGCCCAGAACTGGGCGCTGCTCAACCCCACCTACAAGTACAACTACAGCAACGACGGCAGCGACACGATCAGCAACCAGATCTTCGTTACGCACATCGATACGCTGGGGGTGGATAGTTTCCGGTATGAATTGAACAGGATCGGGGTGGTGTGTGATACGTGTCCGACGCCCAATTTTGAATGTGGCTCATTCAGTGATGGAACCATTTTCCGGAACGATGGAGAACAGTTCACGGGTGGTGTCGCCATTACGGCCTCTGGTTCCACATGGCTGATCAAAGGGAACGATACGCTGATGATACCAGTGAACGTCGCACTTGGATCGATTTGGACCGGACCCGGAGGGGTCATCGGCATGGTGACGGCAATTTCCGAAGCCTCAGCCTTTGGCACACTCGATAGTCTCAGGACCATCGCTTACAGCACCGGGGATACACTCACCATGGCTCGGGATCACGGACTGTTGTCTTGGAGCAACGGCATCCTTGATCACTTGCTTATCGGCATTAATGGTTCTGAAGAAGGCGCACAGTTCCCGAACATGTTGGACATGTTCGATTACTGGCCAGGGGATGTGCTAGAATACCATGGCGAAGGAGGCAGCACGGATGGCTTGTGTTGGTATGGGCGTCACTGGATAAGCAAGTTCACGATACTTTCTCGCGAGGACGCACCGGGGCGCAGCGACTACCAGGTCCGCCAAGTCACCTCAACATATAGCTGGGGACAACCTGTTTTTGGATCCTGGCCCTGTCCCGGCGATTTCTTCTCCTGGGTGGATACTTTGAACCTTGGGGTGGTACACGACCATTGGACGCCCGAGAACTTCCTCGGTAATAGGTGGGTCGCGAAGCTTTGGCCAGGTGCCTTGGACACGGCCATTTTCACGGACCTGTACACTCCATATGGAATGGTCCTCAAGGCCGAGATCGATCAAGACGGCCATTACACCATCGGGGGAAGGTCGCTTGACGCCTGGGGGCAGTCGCATTTGCTCTGTACCACCTTGACTGACAGTACGCTGTTCGGATCACCGGCATTGGATGATATGGATCGCACGTACGTGTCACGCATCGGATACACCGGTTCCGATTACTTGGCTTTCGAGCACAGCGGGAGTGAGCATTTGTTCGCCAGCATCATCCGAGGCATGCAGACCGGGGACATTTCTTCCGACGATTTCATCCTGAGTGCGGGGGAACAAGATGGAGAGGAAGGACTGCGCGTGTACCCTGTGCCTGCAGACCAGGAGATCTTCATTGCGAGCGCGGTGCCTACGGAATCCTGGACGATCATGGACCTTGGTGGCCGACCAGCGATGATCGGGCTGGGCTCCCTAAGTTCAAATTCCATCGATGTGAGCGTATTGCCCACTGGGCCGTACGTCATGGAACTCGTCACAGCCAATGGCGTGATGCGCACCCGCCTCATCATCGCCCGCTAGCCATTCGTCCAAACCTCGCGAAGCCCGATCTTCGCACCATGTCCGTCACCACTGCCCCCGACCCCGCGCTTCTGCGCCAGTCCATCCTCGAAGGCATCCCCGATCAGCTTCCCGCACCGCGGCCGCTGGACCCCGCGGTGAGCCACGCGCCTAAGCGCAAGGACATCCTTACGCCTGAGGAAAAGAAGCTCGCGCTGCGCAACGCACTGCGCTACTTCCCCAAAAAGCACCACGCCACGCTCGCGCCCGAGTTCGCCGCGGAGCTGAAGGAGCAAGGCCGCATCTACATGTACCGTTTGCGTCCCGAGCATCCGATGCACGCGCGGCCCATCGACGAGTATCCGGCCAAATGCAAACAGGCAGCTGCCATCATGCTGATGATCCAGAACAACTTGGATCCCGCCGTGGCACAGCATCCGCACGAGCTGATCACCTACGGCGGTAACGGAGCGGTGTTCCAGAACTGGGCACAGTACCGGCTGGTGATGAAGTACCTGAGCGAGATGAGCGACGAGCAGACACTGGTGATGTACAGCGGCCATCCGCTCGGCCTCTTCCCCAGCAGCAAGGAAGCCCCGCGCGTGGTGGTGACCAACGGCATGGTGATCCCTAACTACAGCAAGCCGGACGACTGGGAGCGCATGAACGCGCTCGGCGTTTCGCAATACGGCCAGATGACCGCGGGCAGCTACATGTACATCGGTCCGCAAGGCATCGTGCACGGTACCACCATTACGGTACTGAACGCCTGCCGAATGATCAAGTCGTCTCCGGGTACAGCGGGGAAGCTCTTCGTCACAAGTGGCCTTGGGGGCATGAGCGGTGCGCAGCCCAAGGCCGGCAACATCGCCGGGGTGGTGACCATCTGCGCGGAGGTGAACAGCATCGCCGCGCATAAGCGCCAGAGCCAAGGCTGGGTGGATGAGGTGATCAGCGATGTGGACGCGTGCATCGACGCGGCACTGGCTTGTCAGCAAAAGGGTGATGCGCACAGCATCGCCTTCCTCGGGAACGTGGTGGACCTGTGGGAACGACTGGCCGCGCGCAACATCCACGTGGATCTGGGCAGCGATCAAACGAGCCTGCACAATCCGTGGGCCGGTGGCTACTACCCCGTTGGTCTCAGCTACGAGGATAGCAACGCGTTGATGGTGAAAGACCCCGCAGAATTCAAGGGGCGTGTGCAAGAAAGCCTGAAGCGGCAGGTGACAGCGATCAACACGCTCGCTGCAAATGGCATGTACTTCTTCGATTACGGCAACGCATTCCTGCTGGAGAGCAAGCGCGCCGGTGCTGACATCGCCCCCCGGCCTGTCAGTCCCAGCGCAGTCGAGGACAAGGCCGGGGAGGAACAGCGCGAATTCCGCTACCCGAGCTATGTGGAGGACATCATGGGCCCGATGTGCTTCGACCATGGCTTCGGGCCATTCCGTTGGGTGTGCGCGAGCGGTGACCCGAAGGACCTCGTGACGAGCGACCGCATCGCGGGCGATGTTCTGGAAGCGATGTTGAAGGAGGCCCCGGAGAACATCCACCAGCAGATCTCCGACAACCTGCACTGGATCCGCAGCGCGCAGCAGAACAAGCTCGTGGTGGGCAGCCAGGCCCGCATCCTGTACGCCGACAGCGAAGGCCGCATCCGCATCGCCGAGGCGTTCAACGCGGCGATCAAGGCAGGAACTGTGAGCGCGCCCATCGTATTAGGCCGGGACCACCACGACGTGAGCGGAACGGACAGTCCGTATCGCGAGACCAGCAACATCCGCGACGGCTCGCGCTTCACGGCGGACATGGCGGTGCAGAACTTCGTAGGCGATGCCTTCCGGGGCGCCACGTGGATCAGCCTGCACAATGGCGGCGGCGTGGGCTGGGGCGAAGTGATCAACGGTGGCTTTGGCATGGTGCTCGATGGCACGGCCGATAGCGATCGCCGCTTGAGGAGCATGCTGCACTGGGACGTGAACAACGGCATCGCGCGCCGCGCCTGGGGCCGCAACGCCAACGCCGTGTGGAGCATCGAGCAGGAGATGAAGCGTACGCCCCTGTTGCGGGTTACCTTGCCGAATGAGGCGGAGGACGACCTGATCGACAAGGTACTGGGATAGTCGGTTAGGCGAATATTCCCGGTGACCCAACTCCCACGTTGGTTCCTGCGTGTATGGAAACGAACCCCACATGAAACAACTCTGACGACCATGAGATCAACGTTACGCTCAATCGCATTCGGCCTCACAGGCCTGCTCGCCACGGCCGCCATGGCGCAGCAGCCGTACACCATTATCATTGAAGGCGTCATCACCGGCTGCTACCCCGGCCAGACAGTGAATGTGCAAACAGCCCCCGGCGTTCAGCCCAGCTACGACTTCGATGTGGCCGTTGATCCCAACAGTTGCACCTGGTCGGCATCGATGGCGGTGGCCAGCAACCCGGCCGCGTTCCAGGTGAGCACCTTGTGCAATGGTATGATCGTGACCGCTGGAGATTCCGTCAGCTTCAACTTCTTCGTGGACACGGCCTTCGTGCAGATGACCTTGAACTGCGGCGGTGGACAGGTATACGATTGCAACGGTGTCCTGAACGGTCCCGACATGCCGGGCACAGCCTGTGACGATGGAAACCCGGCCACCATGAACGACATGTGGAACTCAGCCTGTGTTTGCACCGGGGCGGATTCAACCGGAACATACGATTGTCTTGGCATCCTCAATGGTCAGAACCTGCCGGGGACATTCTGCATCAACCTGTTCGGCGATACCGGCATATGGAGCGCTAACTGCGTATGTGAGGTGAATACCGGCACCTACGATTGCCTCGGTCAATTGAACGGCCCCAATGTTCCTGGCACAGCATGCACCTATTACGTGAACAACATGTCCTACACGGGCGTGTGGTCACCCGCCTGCGTGTGCGGACCGGATTCCACCTTCCTGGAATACGACTGCCTCGGCATCCTTAATGGCCCGAACATGCCCGGTACCTCCTGCGACGACGGCAACCCGGCCACGATGAACGATACCTGGAACTCCGCCTGTGTATGCACCGGCAGCACATTCAACCCATGCCAGGCCGACTTCTGGGTGCTGCAGGCATTCGGCTCAGACAGCCTGCCCATTCCCTACGAGCTGTGGGTGTGGAACCTTAGCACCGGTGGCAACGGCAACTTCACCTACCTCTGGAGCTTCGGCGATGGTACATCCTCCAATGAGGCGTATCCCTCGCATACTTACACCGGCAGCGGTCCCTACCTCCTCTGCCTCACTATTGCGGACAACAATGGTTGCACGGATCAGCATTGCGATACGGTCTCCATCGACGCCAACGGCATGTATTCCGGCATGGTGGGCGGTGGCAACGATCGCCAGGATGGATTCACCATCAACGTGCAGAACCCACAAACGAACGCGGTGGATGAGCTCACAGCGATGAACGACATCGTGGCCTGGCCGAACCCGGTGGTGGACGACCTCAACATCGCGATGGTGAGCGCATTGCACGGCATAGTGGACGTGACCATCACGGACCTGAACGGTCGTGTGGTACGCATGGAGCAACGCACGCTGAGCAGCGGCCGCAACCAATTGCGACTGAACACGGAGGACCTTGGCGCTGGCTTGTACATGTTGCGCATCGGCAACGATGCCAGCAAAGTGAGCTTGCGCTTCGTGAAAACGAATTGATCGACGATGAACAAGGTGCAAGGGCGCTCACGGGAACGTGGGCGCCCTTGTGCACGTTGCACATGATCACCGAAGCCCTCATAGCCCGTTGCGCCCGCCAGGAGCCCAAGGCCCAGTACGAGCTGTACAGGGCGCTTCACGGTCTCATGATGTCGATCTGCACGCGCTACGAACGCAACCACCAGGATGCCGTGGCGCGGATGAACCAAGGCTTTTTGAAAGTGTTGAACAACATCAGTGCACGGAGACCGGAGGTACCCTTCACCGCATGGGTGAGCCGGATCCTGATCAACACGGTGATCGACGACTTCCGGCGCAACAAGGACCGCAAGGCCCACGAGGTGCTCAACGTTGTGCACGAAGAGCAGGGCTCTACAGAGGTCAATGAATACCTGCACCACATGGAGGCCGACGCGCTGGCCGATCTGATGATGCAACTACCTCCCACATCGCGCAACGTCTTCAACCTCTTCGCCATCGACGGCTATGCGCACGCAGAGATCGCCGACATGCTCGGCATCAGCGAGGGCACGTCGAAATGGCACGTGTCCCATGCTCGGGAAACCCTGCGCAAGGCCCTGGCCGCGCATGCCCAAACCACTACCATCCGAACCACAACACCATGAGCGATCCACGAGAATTCGACGAGTTGGCGCGGCGGAAGCTGGCCGAGCGTCAATTCGCCTTCAAGGAGGGTGATTGGGCGGACATGCAGCGCCTCATCAACGACCAGGGCCGAAAGCGTCGCTTGGGCTGGTGGACCCTCGCCGCTGTACTGCTGGTGGCAACCCCGGCGGTGTGGTGGACATTGCGCGAAGAGCCTGCACCGATCGCCACGCCTTCATCTGCGACGGCAGAAGTAAGAGAGGTTGCTGTGAACGGAACCGCGCCACAGGCCGTTGCTTCAACCCCTAGCACAACGGAGGTGACGGACACGAAGATCAATGATCATTTGCCGGAGGTCCTCGCCCCGGCTACAGCAGTAGCCTCAGCTGAAAGCGTCCCTGCACAACAAGTACGGGCACGAACCGCGGCTGAGCCACAACATCGCGAACCGGCCAAGCGCAACACGCCCAATACCCCCATTGTGATGGCCGGAACGGGCGCTTCTTCCGGAGAGGTGCATGTGAACACATCGAACACGTCCGCAACGGTCGAAGTGTGGACCGGAACACCAACCCAAGAACAAGCGACAGCTGGAACAGAAGCTCAAGCACATTCGGGCGATGCTGATGAGGTGACCAGACCCGCTACGGTCCATACCTCTGAAGTGGCCCGAACGAACGATATGGCCGCTATGCCCAGTGCATCATCCAGTTCGGCGACCTCCACACCCGCGATCTCCCCTTCGGCGCAGAACACACCCGTCGTTCAACCGAGCAAAGCTGAGGCTCCCGCATCAGCGGATAGCACAACGACTGCCACCACTGTTCAGGACAGTTCACTTGTTCCTCCTGCACCCTCGGCCACGCAATGGATCGCCGCATCCGGAAGTCACTTCGAGTTCAGCCTTTTGGGAGGCATGAGCCTTTCCGCGAGCCGCTATTCCGGGATGTCCGCGGAGACGTGGCGTACGGAAAACTCCGGGCAATGGTCACCCAGCTTTGGCGTGGAGGCCATGCGCATGAACGCGCACTTCGGCTACGGACTGGGCATCCACCGCACACGGTATGAGGAAGAGCTCAGGGCGCAGCAGATCACCCGCACCGATGACATCTACACCACGACGTACATGTTGATGCCGGTGCAGATCACCACGCCCGTTGTCATCGACACCATTCAGCAGGGCGGTGTGGACTACTTCGTGACCACCCCAACGACCGTGACGGTGAACCAGCTGATCTCAAACACGGACACGTCGCAGCAGAACGTCGTTCTGCGGGAAGCCCGCACCACGTTGAACCGTGTCGAGTATTGGGAAGTGCCCCTGCTCGTTGACCTGCACACGGCGAAGGGACGCTGGTCCTTCGGCGTCCGTGGTGGGCCGAGCATCGGCTTCCTCAGCGTGCGTAGCGGAGTTGTTCCGAACGCGGAGGGTGATGGGTATTCGGACCTTGGCGGAAGCACCTATCGCAGCACCTTGTTCGGATATCAGGCCAGGATCTACGCGCGCTATCGCCTGTCCCAACGCTGGTCCATTGGCCTGGAACCCGCTGTCCGAGGCCAGTTCGGCAACGCTTTCGAAGGCCGTGCTCCGGTGCGCAGGAACATGGCGGTCGGTGGCTGGTTCAGCCTGACGTTCCGGTTGCCGTAGCGACCACCGGAAAGGATCCGCACCTTCGGGGCCAAGATGAACCTCGAAGAACTTACAGCCTTAGTACGCCCCGGTGTGGTGCGCGCCGTGATCGAGATACCGGCCGGCTCGGTGGACAAGCGGCAGTATGATGTGGCCACGAACACCTTTCCCATCGACAAGCGCGACGGCAAACCTCGTCGCATCGCCTTCCTGCCCTACCCGGCGAACTACGGCTTCATCCCGGGCACGAAGATGGATAAGGCGCAAGGCGGCGATGGCGATGCGCTCGATGTGTTCGTGCTTTGCACAGCGCAACCCAGTGGAACGGTAATGGAGGTGGAACCCATCGGCATCATTGAACTCATGGATGCCGGTGAGCGCGACGACAAGGTGATCGCCTTGCCCGTGGATCGATCGCTGCTCACCATGGACGTGAACGACATCCACGAACTGCCGGATGCTGCGCGGGACATCCTGGTGACGTGGCTCTTGAACTACGACCCCGTGGACGGCGCGAAGCTGGTAGCCGTTCGCGGGCGCGATGCCGCCTTCGCAGCGATCCAGCACTGGATCAGCGGGAGATGATGAGCGGGTACGAGCGCACACCGTTCGACATGCTCAGATGGATCACATAGGTGCCGTCGCACAGGTCGGATACGTCCAGCACAACAGCGGCAAGCGTGTTCAATGGACCGAGGGTCCTGACGATCCGGCCTTGTGCATCGTAAAGGCTGACTTGCTGTACGATGCTCCCTGCCGGATCAATGGTCACCCGATCGCTCGCCGGCGTGGGGAATACTTTCAACGCGTTCGAGAGCGTGGACTGATCGACCCGTGTGGCACAGGAACTGTTCTGGCAGAAGGTCACGTCCGGACCCACGAACTGCGCGCCTTCGTCAATGAACGGTGGATCGCTCACGGTCGGCGACAGGTCGCAGATATCCACCGTTCCGTTCAACGGACCCTGGATGTGCGTGCTGTCCCCGGCGCAGATGGAACCGAAGCCATCGACCGCGGACCCTGTCCCCGACGTGAAGTTGCCGGGGGTGCTTACGGTTCCGCCCTGCATGTGCAGATCGCCCCAGAGATAAATACCGCTTGCGTTCACGATCCCGCTCAACGTCATGGGCCCCAGTCCCAGGTATACCGGACAGGAAACGATGCCCTGTACCACGCATTGCGTTGCCCACAAGCTGCCACCACCGGTCAATTCAAGGTGCCCTGCGGGGGTCACGGTGATCGATGCATAGCCATTCACCGTTGTTGAGCTTGTAACGTGGTGGGCAACGGTCACCGTGCTGTTGGAGCTGGGCACGCAGTTGCAATCCCACGTGGCCGGGTTGTTCCACGCACCGTTCATGATGCTGGTCGCCACCTGCGCATGAAGTGTAGGTCCCCAAGCAATGCAGAGGAGCAAGGGAAGGGAATAACGCGGGTTCATGGCCATGTGCACGTGACGCGCCCAGCATGATCCGCGTTGTCCGCAGCAGTGGGGCTTAGCCCCGCAACTCCGCTCCCACTTCTTTCTCGAACGCCTGGCGGATGCGGCCCATGGCCTTTTCCACCTGCTCGTCGGTGAGCGTCTTTTCCGCATCCTGCAGGATGAAGCTCAGTGCGTAGCTCTTCTTTCCGGCCGGAAGTTTGTCGCCCTCGTACACATCGAACAGCTCCACGGCGCGCAACAGGTTGCGTTCGCTCTTCCGCGCCAATGTTTCCAGCTGTGCGAAGGTCACGGCCTTGTCCAGCAACAGGCTCAGGTCACGGCGCACGGAAGGAAAGCGCGATACCTCGGCATACTTCACGCGCTGGTTCTTCAGCCACATCACCCAGGTGTCCACGGTGAGTTCGCCATAGAACGCAGGTTGCTCCAACCCGAACCCCTTCAACACATCGGTCCCCACGATGCCGACCATGGCTGCATGAAGGTCCTTTTGTTTCCACTCGAGCACCACGCTCAGCAAGGGGTGTTGTCCGTCCTTCACGTCGACCTTGGACGCTCCGAAACGCTGGAGCAGCACCTCCACTTCGGCCTTCACATCCGCAAGTGACGCTGCTTCGTCCTTGGCCCGCCAGCTTTCCTTCTGCCGCCGACCGGTGATCAGGAAGGCCACACGATCCTCTTCCTGCGAGGCGCCGTTCACCACGCGATACACGCGTCCCGTTTCGAACAAGCGCAGGTCGCGCTGCTGGCGCGCCGTGTTATGGGCGGCGCTTTGCAACAGCCCGAAGAGCATCGTGGGCCGAAGTACGTCCAGCTCTGCGCTCAACGGATTGCGTAAACGCACCAGGGCCTGTTCCGCCGCCGCACCGCTCTTCACCGTGCGTTCACCGTTCACCAGCGATGGTGTCATCACTTCCCGGAAGCCGTGAGCAGCAAAATGCAGGGCCAGCTGGCGTTGCACCCCTTCGGGCGTCACCTCCGCGCGTGGCAGGGCGGGCATCATCAATCGATCCGGCAGTGGCACGCGGTCGAAGCCGATGATGCGGATGATCTCCTCCACAAGGTCCGCTTCGCGCGTGACATCAACACGGTACGGCGGCAGATCCACGGTCACATGCGCATCCGTTCGCTCGCCGATACGGCAATCCAACGCTTGCAGCACCCGCACCACTTCGTCCGCTGCGATAGGCGTGCCGATCAGTGAGTTCACCCGCGCCAATGACAGCTGCACGCGCGCCCAGGCCCGCGGTGACGTATTAATGTCGGTGATATCCGATGAGATGCGCGCACCGGCGACCTCGCGCAGCATCAGCGCCGCACGTTTCAGGGCCGTGACCGTGATCTCTGGGTCCACACCACGCTCAAATCGGAAGGAAGCATCGGTGTTCAGGCCGTGGCGACGTGCCGTACGGCGGATGGTGGAGGCATCGAAGCAGGCGCTCTCGAGGAAGACCGTGCTCGTCAGATCCGTTACGCCGCTGTGCATTCCCCCGAACACACCTGCGATGCACGCCGGCCTTTCGGAATCGGCGATCACCAGGTCCTGCGCGCTCAACGTGCGCTCCTTCTCATCGAGCGTAACGAAGCGTTCGCCTTCGGAAGCCATGCGCACGATGATCCGCCCGCCAGCCAGCTTATCCGCGTCGAAGGCATGCAGCGGCTGCCCCAGTTCATGTTGAACGAAGTTGGTCACATCCACCACGTTGTTGATCGGCTTCAAGCCGATGCTGCGCAGCCGCTCCTGCAACCACTCCGGCGATGGGGCGACGTTGACACCTGTGAGGGTGAGTCCGGCATACCGCGGGCACACGTTCCCGGCGGTGACCTCCACCGACGTCGCACGCGTGTTATCGTCCTGCGAAAAGCCCGTGAGGTCCGGCATCTCCAAGCGAGCCTCTCCAAGTCCACGGATACTGCACGCGGCGGCCAGATCGCGGGCAACACCGTAATGGCCCAGGGCATCGGAGCGGTTCGGCGTAAGACCGATCTCCAATATGAAGTCGCTCTTCAACTGCAGATGCTCGGCCGCTGGCGTCCCCACGTTTGCTTGTGGGTCGAGCACCAGTATGCCGGCGTGGCTTTGTCCTAGACCGAGTTCATCCTCTGCGCAGATCATCCCATTGCTTTCCACGCCCCGGATCTTCGAACGCTTGATGGTGATGGGATCGCCTTCGGCGGGGTACAAGGTGCTGCCCACGGTGGCCACCAGCACCTTCTGACCTTCGGCGACGTTGGGCGCACCACAAACGATGCTTACGGGTTCACCCTGTCCCAGGTCCACCTCACATACACTGAGGCGATCCGCATCGGGATGTTTTTCGCGCTTCAGCACATGGCCCACCACCACACCGGCGAGCATGCCCTTCACCGGCTCCAACGGCTCCACGCTCTCCACCTCCAGCCCGGTGCTGGTGAGCACGGCGGCCGCTTGTTGTGGTGATAGCTCCGTATGGATCAGTGTCCGCAGCCAGTTCCAGGAAATGCGCATTGGTTCAGCCGGAGGCCCGGCGAAGGTTGGTGTGGGTTCAAATGCAGGGCGGCGAAGATACCCAAGCCCATCGTGAGCGATAAATTCGGCGGACCCATGGGATACATCGTCCTGTCGATACCTCTCTTTTTCCTGCTGATGGCGGTGGAACTGGGTTGGAGCGCGTGGAGTGGTCGCCGGGTGTATCGCTTCAACGACTTCGTCGCGAACCTGGGCTGCGGCATCGGGTCGCAGGTGGTGGGGGCCTTCACTACGTCGCTGATCTTTGCGGCCTACCTCGCGGCATACGACCACCTGCGCCTGTTCACCATCCCCACCTCGCCGGTCACGTGGGTTGTGGCCTTCCTGCTGGTCGACCTCATGTACTACTGGTTCCATCGCCTGAGCCATGAGGTGAACTTCATGTGGGCCGCTCATATCGTGCATCACCAGAGCGAGGAATACAACCTGAGCGTGGCCCTGCGCCAGAGCTGGTGGCAGGGCTTTTTCAGCTGGTGGTTCTACCTGCCCCTGGCCGTGCTCGGGATTCATCCATTGGTGATCGTCACGGTGGGCGCTTTCAACACGCTCTACCAGTTCTGGATACACACCAAGGCCATTGGCAAGCTCGGCTTCCTGGAAGCGGTGCTCAACACGCCGAGCCACCATCGCGTGCACCACGGCAGCGACCCGAAATACCTGGACCGCAACCACGCGGGCACGCTCATCATCTGGGACAGGCTCTTCGGGACCTTTCAAGGCGAGCAGGAGGAGCCCACCTATGGCATCACCGCGCCCTTGGGGGGCTGGGATCCCGTGCGGGCCAACTTCCATTATTGGGGTGACCTGATCGGCTTGGCGCGACGAACAAGGAAGTGGCAGGACAAGGTGCAGGTGTTCCTGAGGCCTCCGGGCTGGAGGCCTGTGGATCTGGGCGGTCCGATCACGCCACGCGAATGGGACCGCACAACCTATCGCAAGTACAACACTTACGTTCCGTTGTCCTGGAACGTGCACGTAGGCATCCAGTTCGCATTCCTGTTGGCCTTCACCTCCTTCTTCCTGTTCCGCCAGGCCGACCTGACCATGCAACAGCAATGGACCTGTGCAGGCCTGATCGTCCTGTGGGTGATGGATATGGGGTTGCTGATGGAAGGACGACGTGGTCCATTGTTGTGGGAGGTAGTGCGCATCGGTGCCCTTGCTGACTGGCTGCTGATGGGCGACATGCCCGTGCCGCTGATCATCGGCCTGACGTTGATCTCATTTGCAACACTGGCCTGGGCCTCACGTGTCGCGCGGTTGAAAAGGATCACGGCATGATCCGCCTTCCGCTGCCTTCGCTGGAAGAGCTCACGACCGAGCGGCTGAGGTTCCGCTTGCTCAACGACAACGACCGCGGCTGGTGGTCGCGCTTTCTCGGACACCCCGAGGCGATGCGCTACCTGTATATGCAGCCGGGGGACCCTGCGAACGGAACGATGTGGTTCGAGCGGACATACAAGCGTTACCGTGAATATGGTACAGGGCTGATGGTCGTGGAGGACCGGACCACAGGATCGGCGCTTGGCCAATGTGGCCTCCTGGTGCAGGAGGTGGATGGCGTGCAGGAATTGGAGGTGGGCTACCATTTCCTGCCGGAACATTGGGGCAGGGGACATGCCACTGAGGCTGCGCTTGCGTGCATGAGATTCGTGGATGTAAATGGGCTCAGCTCGTCCGTGATCTCCCTGATCCACCCCCGGAACGAACGCAGTCGCAGGGTGGCCGTGCGCAACGGAATGACCTTCGAGCGCACAACCCGGTGGCGGGAACATCCCGTGGAGGTCCACCGGCGCGCCTGTGTAGCTGCCACACACTAACTTGCCCGCGCTCTAGGGGGCCGCAAGGCACCATCCATGGACATCAAACGGAATACCTGGGTCAACGGGGGCGCTTATCTGCTGGCGCTCATCGGCACGATCGTGGCCGAAGCGAAGGGCATACACGCATTGGAGTATGTGTGCAAGCCCGCGCTCCTGATCATTCTCTCATCGTGGTTCTTCTTCAACAGCCGCCGGTATGGCGATCGCTTCACGTTGATGGTGCAACTGGGCCTGTTCTTCTCGCTGATCGGGGACGTTGCGCTGATGTTCGTTCATCTCGACGAGTTCAACTTCCTCATCGGTCTGGGTGCATTCCTGTTGGCCCACATCTGTTACACTATCGCCTTCGTGCGGAACATCAGTGAAGTGGGGGGTATGGATGGCTGGATCCTCAGCAGCATCCTTTCGCTGGTGATCGGGTTGTTCGCGATCCTCTTCAGTTGGGAGCTGCAACCCAGGTTGGACGAGGACATGGTCCTTCCGGTGCTGAGCTATGTTGCCGTGATCGCGATCATGGGCATCGTGGCCTGTTTCCGGTACATGCGCACCTTCCCACGGAGTTTCTGGCTGGTGTTCGTTGGGGCCATATGTTTCATTGCATCGGACAGCCTTCTGGCCACGAACCGCTTCATCCGCCCGATCACCTGGGCACCCGTGGTGTTGATGGCGTTGTATGCCACGGCCCAGTTCCTGATCGCATCGGGCTCTCTATTGCATGTGCTGGACCCCGACACCATCCGCCGAAAGCAGGCCACGGAGGCCTAACTGATCCGTCCCCACACCGGTTTGTCGCGCATGCGCTCCGCCATCGCACCGGCGATGTTCGCATTGTGCGGATCAAGGAGCTCGGGGTCGGCATCCAGGATGCGTTGAGCCACGGAGCGCGCCTGCTGGAGCAGTTCAACATCCGCGATGAGGTCGGCGATGTGCAGGTCCGGGATGCCGCTCTGCAACGTGCCCATGAGGTCACCGGGGCCGCGTAAACGCAGATCCACCTCGCTGATCTCGAAGCCATCGTTGGTACGCACCATGGTGCTCAGGCGTGTGCGGCTGTCGTTGCCGAGCTTGTCACCGCTCATCAGGATGCAGAAGCTCTGGTCCGCACCCCGGCCCACGCGACCGCGCAACTGGTGCAATTGGGATAGCCCGAAGCGTTCAGCGTTCTCGATCACCATCACGCTGGCGTTGGGCACATCCACGCCGACCTCGATCACCGTGGTGCTCACCAGGACGTTCGTCTCCCCCTTCTTGAAACGTGCCATCTCGTAGTCCTTCGTCGTCTGGTCCATGCGGCCGTGCACCATGCCCACGGCGTATTTGGGCAATGGGAACCGGCGTGAGAGGCTCTCAAAGCCGTCCATCAGGTCCTTCAGGTCCTTGGCCGGATTGCTCGCGGCATCTCCCTTGGTGCTCTCCTCGATGAGCGGGTACACCACGTATACCTGCCGGCCTTTCGCGATCTCCTCCTCCAGGAAGGCGAACACGGCGTTGCGCGACGAGTCGAAGCGATGCACGGTCTTCACCGGCTTTCTTCCCGGTGGCAGCTCGTCGATCACACTCACATCGAGGTCGCCATAGAGCGTCATCGCCAAGGTGCGCGGAATGGGCGTGGCGGTCATCACCAGCACGTGCGGTGGCACCTCGGCCTTGGCCCACATACGGGCCCGCTGCGCCACGCCGAAACGGTGCTGCTCGTCGATCACCACCAGCCCGAGCTTCGCGAAGACCACGGGATCCTCCAGCAGCGCATGCGTGCCGATGAGGATGTGGATGTGACCGAGCTGCAACGCGGTGAACAGGCTGCGCCGTTCGGCGGTCTTCGTGCTTCCTGTCAGCAGTCGTACCTCCAGCGGCATATCCTTCAGCATCCGGCTGAGCGTTGCGAAGTGCTGCTGCGCCAGGATCTCAGTTGGCGCCATGAATGCGCACTGGTAGCCGTTGTCCAATGCGATGAGCATGGCCAGCAGCGCAACGAGTGTCTTGCCGCTGCCCACATCACCTTGTACCAGCCGGTTCATCTGCCGGCCACTGCCCATGTCCTTGCGGATCTCCTTCACTACGCGCTTCTGTGCATTGGTGGGCTCGAAGGGAAGGTGCTTGGTGTAGAAGTCATTGAGCAGGGTACCCACCTTCTCGAAGCGCACCCCATGCACACTGCGGGCCATCAGCACCTTCTGCTTCAGGAGCTGCAGTTGGATGAAGAACAGTTCCTCGAACTTGAGCCGCCGCGTGGCCTTTTCGAGCAGGTGTTGATCGCGGGGTGCATGCGCGTGACGGAACGCTTCCTCGCGCGACATGCCGCCGAGCAACGCCACGATGTCCGCATTGAGCGTTTCAGGCAGGTGGAGGTCGGGGCGCTGAAGCAATGCGGCCGTCAGCTTACCGATGCCGCGGCTGTTCAAGCCCCGGGCGGAGGCTTTCTCCGTGGTGCTGTACACGGGTTGCAATGCGTTGTCCAAGCCGGCCTCCCATTGCGCCGCGCTCTCCAGCTCCGGGTGGGCCATGTTCAGCCGGCCGTTGAACTCCGTGACCTTGCCGAACACGATGAACTCCTGCCCTTCCTTCAGCACGGGCTGCAACCAACGGATGCCCTTGAACCACACCAGGTCGATGCTTCCCGTGGCATCGGTGAGCTTGGCGGTGAGTCTCCGGGACATCTTCTCCCCCAACGTCTTCACGCCGTGGATGGTGCCGCGTAATTGGATGC
Organism: Flavobacteriales bacterium; assembly: GCA_031411095.1. GTDB lineage: Bacteria > Bacteroidota > Bacteroidia > Flavobacteriales_F > PHOS-HE28 > PHOS-HE28. The sequence goes on from JANOAK010000025.1 coordinate 153,467, forward strand.
CATCGGCCTCGCCCTGCAGTTCGCGCACAGCATGGAAGCGGCTCCGGTCCACGTAGCGGAACGGGAAGTGCTGGAGCAGGTCCCCGAAGGTGGCGATGAGCAGCTCCGCCCGCAGCAGCTCCCCACGCCGCGGACCAACGCCCTTGAGGAATTCGATCGGGGTGTCGAGGAAGCCTTGCACGTGCCGAATGTAGGAGCCTCGCTAGGCTACCAGATCCCCGGGAACAACCGGGGCACACCGCGCATCACCTGTGGATAGTCGGGGTGTTTGACCGTCAGTCGCCCCTCTTCATACCGCACCTTCAGCACCAGGACCACGCAACAGGTGACCAGCGCGATCCACCGCGCCATGCTGGGCGCACCGAACGACACCGCAATGCCACAAAGGATAACGGCGGTGTACATCGGATGCCGCAGGAAGCGGTAGATGCCTTGTTGGGAGATCGTGTTGCCCGCCCGCGGATCGGGCATGATGGTGAAGTTGTTACCGCCGAGCGATATGGCCGCCCACGCAAAGACCGCCAAGCCAAGAACGAGGATCAGCCAGGCCCACCACGGCAAGGCCCAACCGCCGCCGAACAAGAGCACGGCGATGGAACCGAACTGGCCGAGGACGAGGAGGCGCGACATTGAACGAAAGTAATGGAGCGCTCAGCCTATGGACTCTCCGCGTGAGTTGCTACTGAACGTGATAGCGCAACAGCTTGTGCCGATAGTGAACCCCGCTCGCCAGATAAACGCAGTCGTCCTCGATCAGTCCGACCCCGGCTGCACGATATCTGCGCATGGTGCGAGGTGGAAGTCCGGCATACTCAGTAACGCCGGTCGTTACGAAGGACATCCACGTTCCCGCTGGAACCGTGTGCGTTACTATGTCAGGCGCTGTGCTCCACGTGATCGTGCCTTGAGGTGGCAGGTCCACCACGTAAAGCACCTCCCCCAGTCCCGAAAGGGAAAAGATCAAGCTGCCATCAAGGTTGACCACACAGTCCGCTGAATCCCGCGCATAGTAACGATAGGGTTGACCATGCGGCGTATCACAGGTGCCTTGGAGAACGAAAAAGGTCTGACCGTTCGCTACGGTATCGCCCATCACGACGAGGCTGTCCTGGGAACCAAGCAGGGTTTCGTTACCCAAGCTGTCATAGCGATAGCGCGCATACACCCAATAGTTACCGATGGCCAGCTGGGAATAGTCGTGGATCGTGGGACTGAGCTCCGGTGAAATGATCTCTTCACTCTGTTCCTTTTCGCACCCGACCAAGGCGATCACCAGAAGGAGGACAAGGATCGAATGGGTGTGCATGGGTCGCGCGTTCATGCGCCTAACGTGGGATCACCAGGGACATTGCCCCTGCAGTGCGATAACAGGCATTGCCATGGTTACTCGGCATTGATCAAGGCCAGCACCGAGTCCACCCGTTCAAAACTGGCCAGAAGTTCGGGGCTCATGATACTGTCACCCCGCTCAAGTGCGGACTCCAACAACTCGACAAGGCGCAATCGTTCCTCAGCGTATGCCGAGAACAGGTCCCGTTTATGCATCATTGCATCGGACAGGTCAAGGTCCTTCATGCCGTGCAGCAGATGAACACCGCTGCGCCAGGCGGGCAGGCTGCTGTCCTGCACCAGCTTCAACTGGTCCGCGCCTGTGGCGCCTTCGGGCATGCGGTAAGCGACCAGCCCTTGTTCCTCGATCCGTTGGAACGCGTCCATCCGTTCGATGAACAGCTGGTCTTCGGAGGGCAGCGACCGGACCACACCAACACCAGCACCCATGAGCACCAGCGATGGCACCGCCAGCGTGAGCCATCCCAGCGAGGTTTGCTACGGCTTGCGCAAGGCGAGGTAGGTGGCGAAGCCGATCAACAGTCCGCTGACCAGCCCACCGATGTGCGCGGCATTATCCACGCCGCCCTTCAGTCCGTACACGAGGTTGTACACCACAAAGATCCCCATGCTCGACAACAGGCTCTTGCGCACATCCTTGTGGATGAGGTCCGTCATCAGCAAGGCGATGAACACACCGTACAACCCGAAGAACGCGATCCGCCGCAACACCATTGCTTACCAATTGGAAAAGTAATGTCGCTGCGCTCCAGCCAGAATTCGGCTCAGTGTAACTCAGATCCATCCGCAGCGAGATCTGTCCGCGAGAAGATGACAGGAAATCCGATCAGCCCATTTCCAATGGTGAATCTCACAGACCTTGTCCCATCCGCTGGCAAATCGTGCCTGGTTCGGGCTCGATCCCATTCCTCGAAAGCACCATCCACAAAATTCATTATGGGTATGCATCCACGAGGACTGATCCCTGTACATTTCATGCCCGTGGTCTTCAAGATGTGCTCCTCAGTCACTATCGACAATGGAATCAGATTTATCAATAACAGTAACGCTACCGCGGCCGGACCAATAGCAAAGAACCCCGTGATGATCCCATGATAAGCGTTGGTCCCGGAAGAATATGATCTCACCGATGACCAGAACCAGGTCATCGCAGCAATTCCAACATACACGCGGAGCAGATCATTCACACCTGCCAGTGTTCGGTTTGCTACCACGCTAATAACAACAATGGAGACAACGAACGTGAACAGCACTCTGTTCTCCAATGATATTGGTTTCGCCCCGTATTTACGCTTGGTACGAACGCGATCAGCGATCGAGCTGGCAAGCAACCCGATCGCTGCCACCGACTGGTAGAGAATTACAAGAAGAAACAGCACGATCAGTATCGTAACCCAGATACCGGTCGCGTTCATACTCTCACGCTATTTCAGATCGCCCCCGCCCCCAACAACAAGGCCGGCTCCTCCATCAGCTGCTTGAAGCTGTTGAGGAAGGCCGCGCCCGTGGCGCCATCCACCACGCGGTGATCGCAGCTCAGCGTCACCTTCATGATGTGGCCGGGCACTACGGCGCCGTTCTTCACCACCGGCTTTTCCTGGATGCCACCGATCGCGAGGATGCACGCATCGGGCGGATTGATGATGGCGGTGAACTCGTCGATGCCGAACATGCCGAGGTTGGAGATGGTGAAGGTGTTGCCTTCCCAGTCGGCGGGTTGCAACTTCTTCTCCTTGGCCTTCTTCGCCAGGTCGCGCACTTCGGCTCCGATCGCGCGCAGCGACTTGCCATCGGCGAAGCGGACCACGGGCACGAGCAGACCATCCTCCACGGCCACGGCCACGCCGATGTGCACGTGCTCATTATAGCGGATGCGATCGCCGAGCCAGCTGCTGTTCACCTTGGGATTCTGCGTGAGCGCAACGGCCACGGCTTTGATCACGAGGTCGTTGAAGGAGATCTTGTCCGGCGCAATGCTCGCGTTGATGGCCTCGCGTACTTGCATGGCGCGCGACATCTCCAGTTCGAGGGTGAGGTAGAAGTGGGGTGCGGTGAACTTGCTTTCGGCCAGGCGCTTCGCGATGGTCTTGCGCATCTGGCTCACGGCCACTTCCGTGAAGGCTTCCACCTGCGGACGGCTGGATGCCATGCCTCCACCTGTAAAACCTTCCACATCGCTCTTGGTGATGCGGCCATCCGGACCGCTGCCGCGCACGCGGCTGATGTCGATGCCCTTTTCCTCCGCCAGGTTCTTCGCGAGCGGGCTGGCTTTGATGCGTCCGTTGGATCGGGCAGGGGTGGCTACGGGTGCTTTCGCAGCTGCCGGGACAGGGGCGGGAGCGGGGGCCGCGCCTGCGCGGGGCGCTTCGGCGGGCGATGCTGGGGCAGCAGCAGCAGCATCAGCAGGAGGAGCATGGGCCGCGCCTGCGCGAGGCGCTTCGGCGGGCGATGCAGGGGCATGGGCTGCGGCAGGGGCGCCTTGCGTGGCTTCGGCGAGCAACTTGCTGATGTCCTCATCTTCCTTTCCGAAGATCGCGAGCAAGGAATCCACCGGTGCGGCCTGGCCCTGAGGTACACCGATGTGCAGGAGTGTACCATCGAGGTAGCTCTCGAACTCCATGGTGGCCTTGTCGGTCTCGATCTCCGCGAGGATATCGCCGCTCTTCACCTTGTCACCCACCTTCTTGTTCCACTTCGCCACCACACCCTCGGTCATGGTGTCGCTCAGCTTGGGCATTTTTACGATTTCGGCCATCGATGTTGTGTTTACCGCAAAGGGCGCAAAAGGCACGAAGAATGCGGATCCCGTTCGTCCGCTCCAGGCATTGCTCTTTGCGTCCTTTGCGCGCTTTGCGGTATGTTCTTCAGTCCTTGATGAACGGATAATCCGGTGTCTTGTACACGTCCTTGTAGAGTTCGTCCACCCCGGGCAGCGGACTTTCCTCGGCGAACTTCACGGCCTCCTCCACTTCCTTCTTCACCGCCTCGTCCCACTTCTCCAGTTCGGCCTCGCTCACCCACTTGTTCTGCAGGATCACTTTGCGCACACCCTCGATGGGGTCCTGCTGTTTGTATTCCTCCACCTCCTCCTTGGTGCGGTACTTCTGCGGATCGCTCATGGAATGCCCACGGTAGCGATAGGTCTTGATCTCGAGCAGGTAGGGCCCGTTGCCGGCGCGGCAATGCGCACACGCCCTGGCGATCGCCTCATGCACGGCCTCGCAGCTCATACCGTTCACGGATTCCCCCGGCATGTCGTAGCTCTCCCCCAACGTGTACAGCTCGTGCACATTACTGGTGCGCTCCACGCTGGTGCCCATGGCGTATTCGTTGTTCTCGATGATGAAGATCACCGGGAGCTTCCACGTCATGGCCATGTTGAAGGTCTCGTGCAGGATGCCCTGGCGCACGGCGCCATCACCCATGGAGCAGAGCGTCACGCTGTCGTTGCCCTTGTACTTGTCAGCGAAGGCGATGCCCGCGCCCAGGCCGATCTGGCCGCCCACGATGCCATGCCCCCCGAAGAGGTTGCGCTCCTTGTCGAAGTAGTGCATGCTCCCACCCTTGCCTTTGCTCGTGCCGGTGGTCCGGCCGAAGAGCTCGGCCATCACGTTCTTCGCGGGCGTACCCAGTACCAGCGGATGCGCATGGTCGCGGTAGCCGGTGATCACCTTGTCATCCTTGCGGATGGCCGTGATCATGCCCGCGAGGATGGCCTCCTGCCCGATGTAGAGGTGGCAGAACCCACCGAACTTCTGCATGGTGTACAGCTGGCCTGTCTTCTCCTCGAAGCGGCGCATCATCAACATGTCCTTGAACCAGCGCACGTAGGTCTCCTTGCCGAAGCTGGAAGCCTTGTCGGCGCTCTTTTTGGGAGCGGTCTTGGTCGTCATGGTGTTGGGGCGAAGATACCGGCCTTGCGCACAAGGCGGCAAAGGTCGTTCAGCGCTTGGTGCGCTTGCCGGGCAGGTGCGCGCTGTCGAAGGAGAGGGGGAGGAGCGCTTCGCTGCTGAAGGATTCCACCACTGGCCCGCGCACAATGCCCATGAGCAGCCGTATGGGGCTCTCCTGGCGGCGCTCCTGCTCCACCAACGCCTGGCGGCAGATGCCACAGGGCGTTACCGGACGCTGCCCGCGCACTTGGGGCACAACGATGGCCACGCACTCCACGGTGCCTTTGGGAAGCACGGACATGGCCGCGTGCAGGGCGGTGCGTTCCGCACAAATGCCTGCCGGAAAGCTGGCGTTCTCCTGGTTGCTGCCTGGCACGATGTGGCCATCCTCCAAGCGAAGGGCCGCCCCCACCTTGAACTTGGAATAGGGTGCATAGGCGCTGCGCGCAGCGCGGGCGGCCAACTGCAACAACTCCTGGTCCTCCTTGGGAAGGGATGTCCAAGAGGGGTGCTGCATGTAGTGCAGCGTGATCTTGCGCGTGGATGCCATGGCGTAAAGGGGCGTGAAGGTATGAACTGCGGATGTGCCGGGCGCACGGCCACCGGGCGATACATAGATTTGGGGCCATTGCCATGAGCGTCACTCCGGACCTGAAGGACCTGCTGCACCGATTCGAGCCCATCACCCTGGCGGAGATGGATGCCGTGAAGCTGCAGTCGCGCATGGACACCAAGTACGTGTTCCGGCAGGCGGACCTGCCCCGCATCCTGCAGCAGATCATGCCGGAGTACCGGCTGTTGGAGGTGAACGGGGTGCGCGGCGTGGAGTACCGTTCCTTGTACTTCGACACACCGGGACGCCTGCATTACCTCGCGCATCACAACGAACGCACGTTCCGCAGCAAGGTCCGCTTCCGTGAATACATCGGGAGCGACCTCTGTTTCCTGGAGGTGAAGCGCAAGAACGGCCGTGGCGACACGGACAAGGAGCGCGTGCGCGTATCCGCGATCCAGGCACGGCTCACCACCGAGCAACAGGCCTTTGTGGACCGGTGGAGCGGCTGCAGCATCCCGCTGGAGCCCTCGCTCTGGAACCAGTTCACGCGGCTCACGCTGGTGCACCAGGTGCGTCACGAGCGCCTCACCATCGACCTGGGCCTCACCTTCTCCACGGCCACCGACAAGCGCGCGCTCGATGGCATCTGCGTGGCCGAGCTCAAGGAAAGCCGCGCCGAACGCGGCTCCCCGTTCAACGCGGTGATGAAAGGCCTCGGCATCCGTCCCGCCGGCATGAGCAAGTATTGCATCGGTATGCTGCTGATGGGGCTGGCGCCGAAACACAACAATTTCAAACCCGTGCTCCTGCAACTGCACCGATTGCAGCAGGCCGCCTGAACGACGACCCTGACAGATGACGACCAAGATCTTCGGTATGCGCCTTTTCCACCCCGACCTGTGGGAGCTGCTCTTCAAGTTCGGGCTGGATGCGCTCGTCCTCTTCATCCTCATCCGGGTGATCTACTACCCCATCCACCGGAAGAAGGAGAACCTCTTCACCTACTTCGTCTTCAACGTGCTCATCTTCTTCCTGTGCGTGCTGATGAACAACGTGAAGCTGAGCATGGGCTTCGGATTCGGCCTGTTCGCCGTGTTCAGCATCATCCGCTACCGCACGGAACAGCTGTCCGTGAAGGACATGACCTACCTGTTCGCGGTGATCACCCTGGCGGTGATCAATGCGTTGGTGAGCAAGAAGGTGAGCCTTGTGGAACTGCTCTTCACGAACCTGATCATCCTGTCCCTGGTGTATGTGATGGAGCACCTGTGGCTCACGCGCCACGAGGCCATGCGCCTGCTGGTGTACGAGAAGATCGAGCTGATCAAGCCGGAGAACAAGCTGCGGCTCATGGCCGATCTGCACGAACGCTTGGGGATCAAGGTGAGCCGGGTGGAGATCGGGAAGATCGACCTGTTGCGCGACACGGTGCAGATGCGCGTGTTCTTCTTCGAGGATGAACAGAGCCTGGCCGGGTTCACGGAGATGGTCCCGGACAACGACGATTAGGCCTCGCTCCAGCCTGCGCGCGCCTCAGGGTTCAGTTCCGCGGGTCACAAGCCGGGACGACCGTCCCGGGATCATGATGGCTCATCCCTTATTGATGAGCGCCACGGCATAGGCGCACACGCCTTCCTCACGACCGACGAAACCCAGCGTTTCATTGGTGGTGGCCTTGATGGAAACGGCATCCGCTCCCAACCCGATCAGCGGTGCGATGGCGATGCGCATGGCCTCGATGTGCGGCTTGATCTTCGGGCGTTCGAGCAGCAGGGTACAATCCACGTTGCCTACCTGCCAACCGCCTTGCTTGAGGAGAGCGCCCACCTGCGCAAGCAACACCTTGCTGTCCGCTCCCTTCCAACGCATATCGGTATCGGGGAAGTGATGTCCGATGTCGCCAAGCCCGGCGGCCCCGAGCAAGGCATCGCAGATCGCATGCAACAGCACATCCGCATCACTATGGCCCAGGGCACCCTTGTGGTGGTCGATGCGCACGCCGCCGAGCCAGAGCTCGCGGCCTTCCACCAACTGATGGGTATCGAACCCGAAACCGACCCGGAAGGTCATTCCACGTCGCTTTCCTTCTTCTTCGCCTTGCCGTCGAAGTTGAAGCCGAGGGTGAAGCGGAGGGTGTTGGCCAGCGGGCTGCGCTGGGTGTTGGCGATCAGGTAGCTGAAGTCCAACGAGAAGATGCTGTACTTCACCCCCAGACCCATGGTGAAGTACTTGCGGTTGCCCTTGGTGTAGTGCTCCCAGAAGTAGCCCGTGCGGAAGGCGAACTGCTTGGCGTACCAGTATTCGAGGCCGCCGCCGAAGTTGATCTCGCGCAATTCCTCTTTCAACGGGCTGCCGGAAATGATCTGGTTGTTGCCATCGAGGTAACCCGGCGCATCGCTAAAGGACCCGAGGATACCGGCGGCCACGCCCCGCGTAGGGTCATCGCCGTACAGAATGGTGTCACCGGTCGCATTGTAGATCGGTGGTGTGGGCACCAACAGCTTGTTCACGTCCACATTGAACGAAAGGCTGTTGTATTGGTCGAAGTCCAGCGTGAGGCATGGCCCCAGCCGCATATTGCCCGGAATGAAATCACGGCGGGCTGCATCGCTGTACGACATCTTGGCGCCGATGTTCGAGATGTTCACCCCGAAGGCGAAGGTGGCATCGTTGCCGCCCAGTTGGAAATCCCGCTTGCGGTAATAGAACGATACATCCGCTGCCACCGACTGTCCGGCCTTGGTGTTGGCACCGCTCACATTGAGGCCGCCGGTAAGGTTGCTGTTGATGTACCGCAACGCGATGCCGCCGGAGAACCGGTCGCTGAACTGCTGCGCGAAGGCGAGGTCCACGGCGAATTCGGCCGGCTTGAAGTCACGGATCACCTGCCCGTTCACATCGGTGAAGGTGATGCTGCCGAGGTTGAAATAGCGCAAGGACGCGCCCACGGCCGATCGCTTGTTCTTCAGCTTCCTGTAACCGGCGAGGTAGGCCAGGCTCATGTCGGGCACCAGGTTGCGCAACCAGGGCGAAACGGACAACCGGAACTCGCTCTGGTTCTCGGCGAAGGCCAGTTTGCTGGGGTTCCAGTGGATGGAATTGGCATCCGCGGGCAGGGCTACACCCGCATCGCCCATCCCTCCGGAACGCGAATCGGGGCCGATGATCAGAAAGGGGACCGCGGTGGTGATCGTGTTCAGCACCTTGTCACAGGCCTGACCTGTGAGTTCATTGATGCAATCGGTGTTCACCTGAGCCGTCACTGGAGCTGACAACAAGGCCAGCGCAAAAGGAAGGGTCAGGGACCTGGAAATGAGCTTCATCCGGGGGCGTTCAGAAAAGGGGCTGCGAATATACGTGGGGCATAGGGCCATTATTGCCCGGATCAGCGGAGGACGACCAGCTTCTCCACCTTATCGGCGGCCTCGCCATTGTCGTTGGAGATGCTTAGCCGGTATACGTACACACCTCGCCCGATGCGGTCACCATGGTCGTCCAATCCGTCCCAGGCCAGGGGTTCACTGCGGAAGCCGTCGCAGGCGAGCCGCCGGCTCAGGGTCTTCACCAGGCGGCCGGCCACGGTGAACACCTGCACCTGCACGTCCAGTTCGCTGCACGGCCGGTTGTGTTCAAAGTAGAACTCGGTACGGGTGGTGAACGGGTTCGGGTAGTTCAGCACATGCTCCAACGCCAGGGTGGCGCTGGGGGCCACTACGAAGTCGATGTTCTTCTGGCTGCTGTTGTTGTTCACGTCCCACGCCTTCAAGGTCAGTGTATGCACGCCTTCTGAAAGACCGTTCAGGCGATAGCGCACCTGACCGCTCTTGTACGTGTTGAGGTCGGTCTCATACACATCGTTGAGAACGATGGCGTTCTCGGTGTTCTGGTCGATCACGGCCGTGAGGTCGTGCCCGATGCTGTTCCCCAGCGTGTTGATGCCGTTGTCGTCGAAGAGCTTGGCGAAGAGCAGCGGATTCTCATTGGTGGTGCCACCGGGAACGAAGCGTTCATCGTTCATGTACAGGCTGATCGCAGGCCCGACCTCGTCGTTGGGCGCATTGGGGTCGGTGCCGCCCACCAGGCGCGTATCATCGAACCCGCACGCGTTCGACTGGAGGCTTTCGGCATAGAGGCTCACCCGCCCATTCCCCACTTCGTAGTTGATGTCGCGCGGCACCACGAACGTGAAGGTGAATATCCCGTTGGACACCGTGGCCTTGCCGCGGTAGATGATGTTCTTCTGCAGGTTGAAGGTGTAGGGTAGGCCACCGTCGTTGGCCAGGGTGTTCACCACGGACTTCTTATCGAACACGGTGGGGACCACAACACCATTGAAGTCGGTGAGCACGGTGCCTTGTTCGTTCACCACCTCGCCGGTGATGCGCACCGTGGCCAGGGCCTTCATCGTGTCCAATGGTGTACCCAGCGTATCGGTGACGGCCGTGATCCGGGCGCTGCTGCGTGAGTAGGCGAGCCGAACGGTGGGGTCGCCGAGCAGGCAGAAGTTGCGGTAGTTGTTCCCCGAGTTGGAAACGGCCGCCTTGGTGCGTCGGTAGATATCGCCCAATCGTTCCGCTCGCCCCTGCTCGTCAACGGTCTCAAAGACGTGCTCGAAGAACTCGCGCGCCAGCGCCTGGTTGGCACCGCTATAGGCGATGCGCGTGGTCGTCATCAACGCGATGCCGCCGCCGTTCGGGTTCAGCAGCACGAATTCACCGGCCGATGTGCGCGAAGGATCATCCCAACGGGTGAATTCACATGTGGCCGTCATGAACAAGGGAAGGCGGTCGCGGTTCGTCCACCCCAGAATGGTCTGGTTGTCCAGCAAGCGCTCATGCGCCCACCCGACCTCGCCGCCGTGACCGATGTAGTTCACCAGGAGCAGGCCCTTCTGTACCCGGTCGCGTAGAGCGTCGGACGCCTCGGGGTACCGCTGGCCGCCCGGGGTGCTCTCCTGCACATAGGCGTCCATGTAGATCTTCGCCACGTTCAGGCAGGGTTGATCGGTCTCCACCGTGCCGGCGAGCTCATTGCTGTACTGCATGTGGATGGAGCCCTCAAATCCATCACCGGTCTGGTCGTCGCTCACGAACAAGGCCCAGTTGCGCCAGTCGTTGGCGCCGCCATCGGACCCTGTGGTGCACGATGTACCCGTGGAACTTGCCAACAGGAAGCGATCGTAGTTGAGGATCTTGTCCACCATTTCACGGGCCTGTACGCCGTTGCTCACAGGAATACGACCCACACCGATGTCCACGAGGTCGGTGAGGGACTCACCTTCACTGTCGTCGAGCAAGCAGTAATAATCATCCGTTGTGAAGCTCGCCGAAGGCACCCAGCTGTTCGCCGACTGGAAGGAGGGGATCAGGTTCTGGTTGGTCTCGGAGAGGTTCGTGTTGTTGTATGAACCATCCCCGAAGAGCATCAGGTACCGGGGTAGCGGAGCGCCGGAATCAGCCGCCCGGTCGTACAGCATCTTCATGTAGTACTTGATGGCCGTGGCATCGCGCTGGCCCGAGGAGAACTCATTATAGATCTGTTGGGGGCTCACCATCACAACGGTCAGGCCTTCGTCGGCCCGGCGTTCGGCAAGGCGCTGCGCCTCCCCCTGGTATGCTTCAGGACAAACGATCACCAGATCGGTCGGGACAGCGGTTGCGTGCAGGTCCTGGTTGGCCACCGGACCCACGGCGGTAGGCTCCAGATAGCCGCTGCTGCGGAACGCGACGAAGTCACGCAATTGCTCGGAGGACACGCGGAAGACCTTCTGGGCACCGTTGGTGGTGTAGGATACACGAGCGACATTGGTGGGGTCGGTGATCTCCCAGATGCGTTCAACACTGGATGCGAGGTCCACCGTGAATTCCGCGACACGGCCCACGCCCACGGTCGCGGGATCGCGGAAGATCAACTGATCCCCGGCCATTTTCAGGTCGCGACGCGCGGTGAGGCTGAGGTAGTTCATCCAGCCGACCGAACTGATGGGGTCGTTTTTATCGAAGGTGACCGTGATGGGCAGTGAATTGCCAGAAGCGTTGAAGCAGAGCACCCGGCGCGAAGAATCGGCATAGGCCCCGGAATAGATGCCCGTGACCCCGGCATCGTTGAACGTGAACGGCTGCGAGGCGGCGTTCACATTCCACTGACTGGAATTGGCCGTGCCGATGGTGCGGCTCAGCACATCCACCGTGAGGCACTGTTGCGCATCGGGCCGGAGGTTGGGAACGCTGAAGCTGTAGTTGTAGGTGGTGGTGATGTCATATGTATCTCCAAACCAGGTGCGGCCGCTCTTCAACAGGTTCACCAGATCGCGGTCGATCACCTGCCGGTCCGTGAAGGAGGTGACCTGGTCGGTGGCTGGATCGGTAGTGAGCGCGGCATCGCCGATGCGCTTCGCGGGCTCCACATCAAGACCCACGAAATAGGTCGCGCTATCGGTGTAAGTGTTCTTCGTGTGTGCGTAGCGCTGGGTGGTGCTGTTGAAGGTCCATGTGTCGGGCCCGGTGGCATAAAAGAGCAGGTAGTCGTTGGGGCCGAACTGCCCATCTCCGCCATCCACCACCTCGATCGCATTGGCCAACAGGTCATTCGCCGGAAGCACGCTGTTCTGGGTGGGCAGCACGCCGGCGTGGTTCCCATAGATGTTGAGGCGATCGGATTGCAGGTCCGACACGGGCACGCCCAATTGTTGAAGGAAGGAATACGAAAGTTTATACACCCCATCCTTGGAAAGCTGGAAACGGAACCATTGCCCAGCGGCCAGTTTTGAATTCGCTGGATACACCCCGCTCTTCGGCCGCCCCGCACCGGAGCGGCGATCCGCTGTAATGTTCAGGACATAGCGCACCAGTCGTTCGACCTGGCCGGTCGCTGCATTTCGGCGATACGGATAGATGTCGATCAGGGCCTTGGGGCGGCGGCGTTCCATGCCCACCATCGTAAGGATCTCCGGCTCCGGACCGGGTTCTCCCAGTCCTGGCAACGCGTTGAGGTCGGCCGCGGTAAGGGGAACATACTGGGCTTCGGAGAGGCTCACGGAAAAGTTCGTGGTGCCCGGGTCCAAGGGCCTCAGCTCATGGATGAACGGCAGGCCCTGCCGGGCCTCGTCGAGCATCAGGCCATCCTTCCAGTCCGCAGGTGCCTCCCGCCCTTCCGTTGCGGAAGGCGTGCGTGCTGCAAGTGGAACGGCCGTGCTGGACGTGGCAAGCCGCTGGGAATGAACATGTCCGGCCAGCGATAGCAGGCTGAGGATCAGAGCGTTGCGGTAAAATGTCATAGACGGTTCGAACAGGTTATCAACAGGGAAAGAACGAAAGTACTACCTTCGGCCTTCGTGTTTCGGAACACACGACCAACGGCTTCGGTTCTCGCTTATTGCGGGAACGATGTCCCGAACCCCAAGCCCAACTCATCCGTATACTTGGCGCTTCGACGGGGAATAGATCGAATCGAGCGCATGAAGAGATGGACCGTTAGTCGTGCGGCCTTCGGGCTTGCCTTGGGCCTGTTGGGGCCTCTCCTGGCCTTTGGTCAGGATCCCCAATTCACCCAGTTCTATGCCAATCCGTTGTACCTGAACCCAGCGTTCGCAGGTACGGCGCGATGCCCCCGTGTGGTGTTGAACTACCGCAATCAGTGGCCGGCGCTGTCGGGCACGTTCGTCACCACCAGTGCGAGCTATGACCAGGACGTGCGCGGCATCATGGGCGGCCTTGGCCTGTTGGTGACCAACGACCAGGCCGGCAAGGGGACCCTCACCACCACCACGGCCAGTGGCATTTACTCCTACACGCAGGCCATCAACCGCAAGTTCTCCATCAAGGTGGGCTTTCAGGCCACCTACTTCCAGAAATCCCTGGACTGGAACAAGCTCACCTTCGGCGACATGATCGATCCGCAGCGGGGCTTCATCTATCAAACGAACGACGTACCGCGCGGTGGCGGTGTCAGCGGCGCCGACTTCTCGGCCGGTGTGCTGGGCTATACGGACATCTTCTTCGTCGGCTTCGCTGCGCATCACCTCACCGAGCCCAATGAATCGCTGATCGTGGGCACCAGCAAGATGCCGATGAAGCTCACCGGTCACGCCGGTGCCGCCATTCCCTTGGGGATGAAAGGCAAATACGGCGTTCCCAAAACGAAACTTTCCCCGAACATCCTGTACATGCAGCAGGCGGAATTCCGCCAGTTGAACCTGGGCCTTTATGTGGACCATGGTCCGATCATCGCTGGTGTATGGTATCGCAACAAGGATGCGTTCATCGCGCTGATCGGCTTCCACGGCGATCATTTCAAGTTCGGGTACAGCTACGATGTCACCACCAGCAAGCTCACCACGGCAACGGCAGGTTCGCACGAGGTGAGCCTCACGCTCCAGTTCAACTGCAAGAAAAAACGCCGTCGGGTACGCACAGTGCCTTGTCCAACGTTCTGACCACACGAACCCATGTCCCGGCTGCAAGCGGGATCTGAAAACAGGAAGACCATGAATCAGTTAAGGAACTTCAGCCTCGCCATCTCGGGCATCGCGCTGCTCAGCGCGTGCCAGTTCGAGAAGAGCGGCGCCACAGGTTGGAACTACAACGACTCCAAGAACGGCGGCTTCGAGAAGGCCCCCTTCGAGGAGCAGGAGAACGGTCCCGGATTGGTGCTCATCGAGGGCGGCCAGTTCACCATGGGGCGCGTCACCGACGATCTGAACCATGAGTGGAACAACATTCCACGCACCGTCACGGTCTCGTCCTTCTACATGGACGAGGTGGAAGTGACCAACTTCTACTGGCTGGAATACCTCTACTGGTTGGACCGTGTGTACGGCGCCGACTTCCCCGAGGTGTACAAGAAGGCCTTGCCGGACACGCTCGTTTGGCGCAGCAAGCTTGCGTTCATGGAGCCCAAGGTGGAATACTACCTGCGCCATCCGGCCTACCGCGATTATCCCGTGGTGGGTGTGAACTGGCTGCAGGCCACCGACTATTGCGCATGGCGCTCGGACCGCGTGAACGAGGTGATCCTCATCCGCGAAGGCCTCTTCGAGCATTACCCCAACCAGATCAACGAGGACCACTTCACCACGGACAGTTACCTGGCCGGCCAGTATGAAAGCGGCAAGAAGGTCGACGGTGTGCAGGACTTCAATCCGAACAAGGACACACGGAACGTGCGCATGGAGGACGGCATCCTCCTTCCCCGTTACCGCCTGCCTACGGAAGCGGAATGGGAATTCGCATCATATGGCCTGGTGGGCAACACGGTGGATGAGCGGGTGGTGGAGCGCCGCGTATACCCATGGAACGGCCACTGGGTCCGTTACGACAGCCGCAAGAAAGGAGGATCCTTCTACGGTGACTTCCGCGGCAACTTCATGCGCGGTCGGGGTGATTACATGGGCGTTGCCGGCAGCCTGAACGACAATGCGGATGTGACCGCCCCCGTGTTCAGTTACTGGCCCAATGATTACGGCCTGTACAACATGGCCGGCAACGTGAGCGAGTGGGTGATGGACGTATACCGCCCGCTGAGCCCCGAGGACAAGGACGACCTGAACGCCTTCCGTGGCAACGTGTTCAAGACAAAGGTGCTGAACAGCGATGGTGGCATCAAGGACAAGTACGACAAGGTGATCTACGACATCGACGGCATCAAGTTGTTCCTCACCGAATTCCAGAAGCGCATGGCCGGTCGCGCTACCGAGGAGGAAGGCAAGCTCATCGACGACCTGCTCACCAAGGTGGACCAGGCCGTGGAGATGAAGAACACGCGCAAGAGCGATCCAGCGAACCAGGTGGTGCAGGACATGGTGGACATGATCAAGGGCCAGGACCTGGAGATCTGCCCGAAGCTGCTGTCCGGCATCAGCGACTACCAGAGCGATCAGCCCGGCGAGGTGCAGATGCGCAATGTCACCCTCGAGGAGAACATCGACCGTCGCACCTACCAACAGTCGGACAACATCAACTTCAAGGATGGTGATCTGGAGAGCAGCGTTTTCTTCGCCGAGCCTGATCGTGAAGGGAACGTGATGTATGCCAGCGAAGGCAGCTTCCCCAACACCTACCTCACGCTGATCAACGACCACGCGCGCGTGTACAAGGGTGCCAGCTGGGCCGACCGCATCTACTGGGCTAACCCCGGGACCCGTCGCTTCCTCGATGAGCGCCAGAGCACGGCAACGCTCGGCTTCCGTTGCGCCATGACCCGTGTGGGCAGTCCCAAGGGCCTGGGTGATGACAAGCGCCGCAAGACACTGCAGAAGTAACCGCTCCTTGTGAGCATCGAACGTTGCTGAAGGACCCCGGCCATGCGCCGGGGTCCTTCTTTTGTGCATATGCCCGGGATCGAACAGCTGCACGCCACCTTCCTCCGCACCACCGGAGCGTGCACGGACACGCGCAAGCTCCTGCCCGGCGGCATGTTCTTCGCACTGAAGGGACCGAACTTCGATGCCAATGCGTTCGCGTCAAAGGCCCTCGAAACAGGATGCGCATTCGCCGTGGTCGATGACCCCGCAGCTGCCAGCGACCCACGCTGCCTGTTGGTACCCGATGTGCTGCGCGCGTTGCATGATCTGGCCCGGCACCATCGCCGCTCCTTCACCATCCCGGTGATCGCCATCACCGGCACCAACGGCAAGACCACTACCAAGGAACTGGTACTGTCCGTGCTCGCTGCGGACCGCTCCACGATGGCCACGGAGGGCAACCTCAACAACCACATCGGCGTTCCCCTCACCCTCCTGCGCCTCTCACGGGAACACCGGATCGCCATCATCGAGATGGGGGCCAACCATGTGGGCGACATCGCCGAACTGGTGAACATCGCGGAGCCCACGCACGGCATCATCACCAACATCGGCCGTGCCCACCTCGAAGGCTTCGGCAGTTATGAGGGTGTCATCACCGCCAAAACGGAGATGTACGCCTTCCTCCGCGCCCACGCCGGCACCTTGTTCGTGAATGCCGATGATCCCCTGCTGATGGCCCGGAGCGAAGGCAGCACACGTGTGACCTACGGCATGGGCGCCTCGGTGGATGTGCAGGTGCGCGCCGCGGAGGGCGGCGCTTACATGGCCATTGCCTGGGCCGGCACGGATGGGCGTGAGCGCACCGCGATCACGCAGCTGATCGGCGCGTACAACCTGCCGAACGCCGCCGTGGCCGTGACCATCGGACAGCACTTCGGCGTGCCGGATGACACCATCGCCGCGGCCTTACAGGACTATATCCCCGCGAACAGCCGCTCGCAGTTCATGGACACCGGGCGTAATCAACTCGTGTTGGACGCTTACAATGCGAACCCGAGCAGCATGCAGGTGGCCTTGGAGAACTTTGCCACCATGCGCTCGGACAGGCCGAAGCTGGCAGTGCTGGGGGGCATGAAGGAACTGGGGGCGGAAAGTCGTGCCGAGCATGAGGCCTTGGTCCTGCTGGCGCAAAAGCTCGGTGTAGAGACCCTCTTCGTGGGACCGGAGTTCATGGAACTCAAGAGCATGGGCATCAACGCACATCCGGATGCGGAGGCGGCGTTGGCGGCCCTGCGTGCAGGACCGATCAACGGCCAACTGCTGCTGATCAAAGGCTCACGCGGTACGAAGCTCGAAACGCTGCTACCGGCGCTTTAGCCTGTGACACCCCGGCCGATCACGATCCGCTGCACCTCGCTGGTGCCTTCATAGATCTGCGTGATCTTGGCATCGCGCATCAGGCGCTCCACATGGTACTCCTTCACGTAACCATAACCACCGTGCACCTGCACCGCTTCCACGGTGGTGCGCATGGCCACCTCGGATGAGAAGAGCTTGGCCATGCTGCTGGCCATGTCGTAGTTCAGGTGCTGGTCCTTCAGCCATGCCGCCTTCAGGCAGAGCAGGCGCGCGGCCTCGATCTCCGTGGCCATGTCGGCCAGCTTGAACTGGATGGCCTGGTGATCACAGATGGCCTTACCGAAGGCCTTGCGCTCCTTGCTGTAGGCCGTGGCCAGTTCGAAGGCGCCGCTGGCGATGCCCAGCGCTTGTGCGGCGATGCCGATCCGTCCTCCGCTCAAGGTCTTCATGGCGAACTTGAATCCGAAGCCGTCGTCGCCGATGCGGTTGGCTTTGGGCACCTTCACATCCTGGAACATCAGCGTGTGGGTATCGCTGCCGCGGATGCCGAGCTTGTCCTCCTTCGCGCCGACCACGAATCCAGGCATGCCCTTCTCCACGATGAGGCAGTTGATACCCTTGTGGCCCTTCGCCACATCGGTCTGTGCCATCACCAGGTAAGTGCTGGCTGAACTTCCATTGGTGATCCAGTTCTTGGTACCGTTGAGCAGGTAATGGTCGCCCATGTCGATGGCGGTGGTGCGCTGGCTGGTGGCATCGCTTCCGGCCTCGGGCTCGCTCAGGCAGAAGGCGCCGATCACCTCGCCCTTGGCCAGCGGGATCAGGTATTTCCGCTTCTGCTCCTCATTGGCGAACTGCTCGAGTCCCCAGCACACCAGGCTGTTGTTCACGCTCATCACCACCGAGCAACTGGCATCCACCTTGCTGATCTCCTCCATCGCGAGCACATAGCTCACCGTGTCCATGCCGCCCCCGCCGTATTCGGGGCTCACCATCATGCCCAGGAAGCCCAGTTCGCCGAGCTGCTTGATCTCCTCCTTGGGGAAGCGCTGTTCGCGATCGCGCTCGATCACACCCGGCTTCAACACGTTCTGGGCGAAATCGCGGGCGGCGTCGCGCACGGCCATTTGTTCCTCGGTGAGCTCGAAGCTGAATCCTTGTTGGGTGGCGGTGTCCTGCATGGAATGGCGGGTATGGGAAGGGCGCCAAAGGTAGCGGTTGGCCCAGTTCCATGGGGCGCTTGACCAGCGAAGGCATCCATCAAAACCGCACCTTCGCACCATGCGTGTGATCGGCGTCATGAGCGGCAGTTCCCTGGACGGCATCGACCTGGCCTGCTGTGACCTGACCACCCGGGAAACGGGCTGGAACTTCCGGGTGATCGATGCGCGCACCATCCCCTTCACCACCGCGCTTCGCGACCGGCTTCTGGTGGCCTCCGGCGCTTCGGCCATGGACATGGCCCGCTTGCATCGCGATCTGGGCCGCATGATCGGTGAAGCCTGCCGCCAGATGCACGGGGAACATCCGTCGGAGCTGATCTCCTCGCACGGTCATACCATCTTCCACCAGCCGGCGGATGGGTTCACCACACAGATCGGTTGCGGGGCCACCATTGCCGCCATCAGCGGCCTGCCGACCGTGTGCGATCTGCGCTCAAAGGATGTGGCCTTGGGCGGTCAGGGCGCACCGCTCGTGCCATTGGGCGAACGACTGCTCTTTCCGGGGCACGATGCCTTTGTCAACCTCGGCGGCATCAGCAACATCTCGATGCACGGCGAAGGGCTGGCCAGGGGCTACGATGTGGGGCCGTGCAACCAGGCATTGAACCTGCTCGCGATGGAAGCGGCCATGCCCTATGATGTGGATGGACAACTGGCAAGGAAGGGACACGTTCTGCCGGAACTGTTGAACGCATTGGACCAGCTCGACTTCTACGCGCAACCTCCACCGCGCTCCTTGGGCCGTGAATGGTTCGAGCGGCACATGGCCCCGCTCATCACCGAGGGCGCGCTCGAGGACCGTTGCCGCACCGTGGTGGAGCACATCGCAGGGCAACTGGCGCGTGAACTCCGGCGCGCAGGTGCGGCGACCGTGCTGGTGACCGGTGGCGGTGCGCACCATGCACTGCTGGTGCAGCGCCTGCGTGAACTCAGCGGCGTACGGATCGACGTGCCCGAACGGCAACTGGTGGACTTCAAGGAGGCCATCATCTTCGCCTTGCTCGGGTTGCTGCGGTGGCGTGGTGAAGTGAACGCGCTGGCCAGTGTCACCGGAGCCTCGCGCGACAGCATCGGCGGAGCCGTGTATCTGCCGAATTAACAGGGGAAGCAGGATAACCGGGAACACACGCCGGGTGCACCCGTCCATGCCCGGCTACTTTTGACCCTGCCCGCTGCTCCCGCGGGACCCTGCAAGGCATCGCGATGAGAGAAGCACTCCGCAAGTTCGAAGAGAAGGCCCCCGAGATCGTGTTCGAATGGAACGATCACCCCACCGGCGCGAAAGGCTGGGTGGTGATCAACAGCCTGCGCGGCGGCGCTGCCGGCGGCGGCACACGCATCCGGAAGGGCCTTGATCGACGCGAGGTGGAGAGCCTGGCGAAGACCATGGAGGTGAAGTTCACCGTAAGTGGACCTCCGATCGGCGGCGCCAAGAGCGGCATTGACTTCGACCCGGCCGACCCACGCAAACGCGAAGTGCTTGAGCGGTGGTACAAGGCGGTGATCCCCTTGCTGAAGACCTACTACGGCACCGGCGGCGACCTGAACGTGGACGAACTGCACGAGGTGATCCCCATCACGGAGGAATATGGCCTGTGGCATCCGCAGGAAGGTGTGGTGAAAGGGCACTTTGCGAGCAGCCAGGGCGCGCAGGTACGTATCGTGGGCCAGCTGCGCACCGGTGTCTCCAAGCTCATCGAGGATCCGCAGTACACGCCGTTGATCGGCCGCTATGCCGTCGCGGACATGATCACGGGTTGGGGCGTGGCCGAAAGCGTGCGCCACTTCTACCGCATCTACGGCGGCAAGGTGAAGGGGAAGCGTGTGATCGTGCAGGGCTGGGGCAATGTGGCCAGTGCGGCCGCGTATTACCTGGCGAAGGAAGGCGCATTGATCGTGGGCATCATCGACCGCCATGGCGGCATGCTCGATGCCGATGGCCTGAGCCCGGAACGGGTGAAGGACCTCTTCCTCTCGAAATCAGGCAACGCCCTGCGGGCACAGGATCAGCTGAGCTTCGAGGACATCAACGAGCGCATCTGGGATGTGGGTGCGCAGGTGTTCCTCCCGTGTGCCGCATCGCGATTGGTCACCCGTGAGCACATCGACCGCATGTGCGTGGGCGGTCTGGAGACCATCGCCAGCGGCGCCAACGTGCCCTTCGCCGACAAGGAGATCTTCTACGGCCCCATCGCTGAATACGCCGACGATCGCGTGAGCGTGATCCCGGACTTCATCGCCAACTGTGGCATGGCGCGGGTCTTCGCCTATTGCATGCAGGAAGGCGCTGCGCTTACGGACCAGGGCATCTTCGAGGACGTGAGCAACACCATTGCCCGTGCGCTGGACCGCACCTTCGAACGCAACAAGGAGCGCATCCACCTGACACGCACCGCTTTCTCGATCGCCCTCGAACAATTGACCTGAGAAAATTTCCGGGGCACCTGCTCCGTTCAACTGAAACAACCGGACCGATGAACTTCACTCTTTTCGCACAGGACCCGCAGCAGACCGTGGAAGCTGCCAAGCAACTGGTGGATCAAACGGCCACGGGCATCACCACCGCGGCCCCGCTGCAGGACCAGCTCTCCGTGTGGGACCTCATCAGCCTGGGCAGCTGGTACATCATGGGTCCGTTGGCCCTCATGAGCCTGGTCACGGTCTACATCGTGATCGAACGCATGCTCGCGCTCAGCAAGGCCAACCGCGAGGACAAGGACTTCATGAACAAGATCCGCGACTATGTGCACGAGGGCAAGGTGGACAGCGCGAAGAACCTCTGCGCGCAGAGCGCGGCACCCAGCGCGCGCATGGTGGAGAAAGGTCTGCAGCGCATGGGCAAACCCGCACGCGAGATCGAGAGCGCCATGGAAACCGCGGGACGCATCGAGCTTACGCGATTGGAAAAGGGCTCCTCCATCCTCCGGTTGGTGGCCCGCCTGGCGCCGATGTTCGGCTTCATCGGTACCATCATGGGCGTGATCAAGATCTTCTACGACATCTCCCTTACCGACAACATCAGCATTGCGGTGATCAGCTCGGGGCTCTACCAGAAAATGGTGACCAGCGCCGGGGGCCTCATCGTGGGCATCGTGGCCTTCGCGGGCTATCACCTGGTGCACAACCTGGTGGAGCGGGCCACCGACAAGATGGAGCGCACCAGCCTGGCCTTCATGGACCTGTTGCAGGAACCCACCAAATAACCCTCCCCCATGAACCTGCGCCGCAAACAACAGGAGGACGCCGAGTTGAGCACCGAAAGCCTCAACGACATCATGTTCTTCCTGCTGTTGTTCTTCTTGATCATCAGCACGATGGCCAACCCGAACGTGATCAAGCTGATGCTGCCGAAGAGCGCCAACAACGAACAGCTCCAGAAACAACAGGTGAACCTGGGCGTCACCAAGGACAAGCAATACACCATCAACAAGAAAGCGGTGCCCTTCGATCAGCTGGAAGCGGCCATCCGTGACGAGATCGCCGGTCTGGACCAACCCACCATCGTATTGAACCTGGATCGGGAGCTGAGTGTACAGGACCTTGTGGACGTGATGCAGCTCGGCACCAAGATCAAGGTGAAGATGGTGCTCGCCACGCAGAAACAGAGTTAGGTCATGACCGCCGCCGTGCAGGACAACCAGGTGCAACGCCACAGCATTGCGCTCACCACAACGCTGGTGGTGCATGGGCTCATCCTCCTGTTCCTCTTCCTCTACAAGATCATCACCCCCATTCCACCGTTCCCCGAGAAGGAAGGCGGCGGTTCGGGTTATGAACTGGCGCTCGGCTTCAACGAGCTGGGCATGGGCGACAACAGCAACAGTGAGGACCCGAGCACACCTGCCGCCCAGCAGGAAAGCACCCCACCACCGGCTGCGGAGGCCGAAGTGCTCACGAGCGAAGTGGACGACAATAACGTGACCACGCCACCCAAGCCCGACAAGCCGAAGACCGAGAAGCCCAAGCCGGAAAAGCCCAAGCCCACCAAGGAACAGACCGAGCAGGCCTTCAAGGACAAGGTGAACACCATGTGGAACACCACGGGTACCGGCAGCGAGGGGAAGGGTAATTCCGATGTGCCTGGCACTGCGGGTGGTTCCATCGGCACAGACAAAGGCACGGGCATCGGCAGCGGGACCGGGTCGTACAAGGGTGATGGGTGGGCCGTGGACCTGGCAGGCCGCACGATCAAGCGTAAGCCCGTGATCAACGACAAGCCCAATGTGGATGGCAAGGTGGTGATGGACATCTGGGTTGCCCCCGATGGCAAAGTGGTGCGTGTGAGCCAGAACACCAGCAAGAGCACCACACTCGATCAATCGCTGGTGACCATCGCCAAACGCGCTGCACTAGAGAGCAGCTTCTACCCCGACCCGAAGGCCGTGGGCGAGAAGAAGGGCACCATGACCTTCGTGTTCGTACTGCAGTGACGATGGACTACGAGCGCACGCTCGCGTATCTGTACGCGCAGCTGCCCATGTACTCGCGCATTGGCAAGGCGGCGTACAAGGCCGACCTGGACAACACGCACGCGCTCATGCGCATGCTCGGCCATCCGGAGGACGGCCTGAAGTGCGTGCACATCGCCGGCACCAATGGCAAGGGCAGCACCAGCCATATGCTGGCCAGCGTGCTGCAGGAGGCAGGCTACACAACGGGCCTCTACACATCGCCGCACCTGAAGGACTTCCGCGAGCGCATCCGCATCAACGGGGCCATGATCCCCAAGGGCGCGGTGACCGGTTTCGTGGAGCTCTACCGGGACCGCTTCGAGGTTATCCAACCCTCCTTCTTCGAATGGAGCGTGGCCCTGGCCTTCCAGTGGTTCCGTGAGGAACGCACGCACATCGCCGTGATCGAAACGGGCTTGGGCGGCCGGCTGGACAGCACCAATGTGGTGATGCCGGAGGTCAGCGTGATCACCAACATCGGGTGGGACCACGCCGACCTCTTGGGTGGAAGCCTCGCCTCCATT
The DNA here is from genome assembly GCA_031411095.1 of Flavobacteriales bacterium. Taxonomy (GTDB): domain Bacteria; phylum Bacteroidota; class Bacteroidia; order Flavobacteriales_F; family PHOS-HE28; genus PHOS-HE28. The sequence goes on from JANOAK010000025.1 coordinate 177,066, forward strand.
GCGCACGAAAAGGCCGGGATCATCAAACCCGACAGGCCGGTGGTGATCGGCGAAGCCCCGGAGTCCCTCGCGGACATCTTCCGGGAGCATGCTGAGGCGGTGCGCACCTCCATCCATTTCGTGGACCAGCAGACCGTACAACCGTATGCGCTGGACCTGGCCGGCGAGCACCAACAACGCAACGCCCGCACAGTGCTCGCCGCGGTGGAAGAGCTTCGCACGCGAGGCTGGCGCATCACGGAAGCCAACGTGGCCCGCGGACTCGCCCGCACATGCGCCAACACGGGCTTCGCCGGTCGCTGGCAGACGATCGCCACCGACCCGCTGACGATCGTGGATGTGGGCCACAACGAGGACGGCCTGCGGGTGGTGAACACCATGCTGGCACAAACGCCCCACGAACAGCTGCACATCGTGCTGGGCGCGGTGAACGACAAGGACATCGATCGGATGCTGGACCAGCTGCCGACCTCCGCGTCCTATTACTTCTGCAAGGCTGACATTCCCCGTGGGCTGGCGGCGGAGGTCCTCATGGCGCAGGCTTCCGGCAAAGGCCTGAAGGGCCGACCCTACCCCAGCGTGAAGGAGGCCGTGGAGGCCGCCCGGAAGGAGGCCCATAAGCGGGACCTGGTGTTGGTGACGGGCAGCGTGTTCGTGGTGGCCGAGGCGCTTTAGCGCAGCCGGAACCCTCCGACGCCGACACACAAACGGGAAGATCTATATTCGCGGCCCGTTCAACCGATCAGGTCGTTCTTTTTCACATGGAGGCATAGCTCAGCTGGTTCAGAGCATCCCGACCCTGTCGGGAGGGTCGCTGGTTCGAACTTGGTTCTTTAGGTACTGGTTAATAATGGAGGCATAGCTCAGCTGGTTTAGAGCATCCCGACCCTGTCGGGAGGGTCGCTGGTTCGAGTTCGGTTCTTTAGGTAGTGAGAATAAAATGGAGGCATAGCTCAGCTGGTTTAGAGCATCCCGACCCTGTCGGGAGGGTCGCTGGTTCGAGTTCGGTTCTTTAGGTAGTGAGAATAAAATGGAGGCATAGCTCAGCTGGTTTAGAGCATCTGCCTTACAAGCAGAGGGTCGCTGGTTCGAATCCGGCTGCCTCCACCCTCACACACGAAGCCTTGGCTTCGTGTCTTTCACGTCATGGGATGTTAGCTCAGCTGGTTTAGAGCGCATGCTTCACACGCATGAG
>JANOAK010000026.1:0-267454 GCA_031411095.1 Flavobacteriales bacterium
AACTCCATACCCGTGGCCAGGACTTGGAAGAACTACTACCGGAAACGACCAACTGTAAACCCAGATCAGGACGAACCATCAACCGTAAACCTATCTTCGGACATCAACCCAAAACTGTAAACCTGTTTCAGGACGGGTCACCGGTTTCAGGATCAGTCCGCCCTCTCTGGGTTGTAGGCGAACCCGACTTGGGGCGGATAACCAATGCTGATCTGCTTTCTTCCACTTCGCGATGCCGGGTCGAGCCCGGCGTGACAGTCCTTCAGTGGATGTCACTCCGGCCACGGGCCGGAGTCGCGCGAGGTTGCGACGGTATGGCGATGTTGAAAGGTCATTTCTCCGCAGGGTGAAGCAGCGGTAGCCAGCTGCACCTTCCACCCACCCTGCCCCTTGCGCCGTTCATGTAGTCCCTACCACAAGCCCTGTTCGGCCCGTCTACTTTCGCATCCTCGCGCTGGGGTAGTTCCCGGCGTTATTGCAAACCACTTCACGCATCATGGGACAGTTCTTCAAATTCATGTTCGCCTCCATGCTCGGGTTCATCCTGGGCTCGGTGATCATCGGCCTCCTCTTCGGCATCATGATCGTGGGAGGCATCGCCGCTGCGGGCAGCCAGTTCTCCTTTGAGGGCAAGCCCACCCGCGTGAAGGATAACTCCGTGCTGCTCATGGACCTGAGCCAGCCCATCGTTGACCGCGGTCGGAAGGACAACATCATGCTCGACTTCGGCCCCTTCAAGAATGCCGGGGCACTGGGCCTGAACGACATCCTGGCCGACCTGGAAAAAGCGAAGACCGACGACCGCGTGAAGGGCATCTTCATGGACCTCGGCTTCAGCGTGGATGCGCGCATGGCCACCATGAAGGAGATCCGCGACAAGATCATCGAGTTCAAGAAGGAAAGCGGCAAACCCGTGATCGCGTACGGCGAGATGTTCACGCAGGGCACCTACTACCTGGCCAGCGCTGCCGACCAGGTGTACCTCGTGCCGGAAGGCGATCTGGACTTCCGCGGACTGCGCTCGGAGATGATGTTCTTCAAAGGCATGTTCGACAAACTGGGCATTGATATCCAGTTCATCCGCGGCAGCAACAACCAGTTCAAGAGCTATGGTGAAACGTTCATCTACGACAGGATGAGCGATGCCAACCGCAAGCAGATGACCGAACTGCTCGCCGGTCTTTGGGATCAATACCTGACGGCGATCGGCGATTCGCGCAAGTTGGACAAGGCGAAGCTCAACGAGGTGGCCGACAACATGCTGATCCGCCATGCACCCGATGCCGTGGCGCAGGGCTTCGTGGATGGGGTGAAGTACCGCGACGAAGTGCTGGCGATCGTAAAGGAGAGAATGGGTCTGCCGGCCGATAAGGACATCAACAGCACCAGCCTGGCGAACTACACCCGGTCAGGCGTTTCGAGTTCAGCGAGCGGAAGGTCGGACGACAAGCGTGGGCGGGCCTCATCGAGAACGAAAGTGGCCGTGGTGTATGCACAAGGCGACATCATGAGCGGCGAGAGCGAGGACGGCAGCATCGGCAGCACCACCCTTGCAGCGGCCATCCGCGAAGCGCGGGAGGATAGTACCGTGAAAGCGATCGTGCTGCGCGTGAACAGCCCCGGAGGCAGCGGTCTGGCGAGTGATGTGATCTGGCGCGAAGTGGCGCTGGCCAAGAAGAGCAAACCTGTTGTGGTGAGCATGGGCGACCTGGCCGCAAGCGGTGGTTACTACATCAGTTGCGCGGCCGATAGGATATACGCCCAGCCCAACACCATCACCGGAAGCATCGGCGTGTTCGGCATCATCCCCAACATGCAGGGCTTCTTCAACGACAAGCTCGGCATCACCTTCGATGGCGTACAAACGAACAAATACGCCGGCATGATGACCACCACCCGGCCGCTCACCGCGGAGGAGAAGAGCATCATCCAGGGATATGTGGACCGGTTCTATGACACCTTCAAGAGCCGCGTGGCCGAAGGCCGCCACCTGACCGTGGCGCAAGTGGACAGCATCGGCCAGGGGCGCGTGTGGACCGGCACTGCAGCGAAGGACCTCGGCCTCGTGGATGAGATCGGTGGGCTGGAGATGGCGATCAAGGGTGCCGCTGAACTCGCCCATCTCGAAGAAGGCGAATACCGTATCCGCGATTATCCGGAACAGGAGGACCTGCTGAAGGAACTGGTGAAAAGCCTCAACGGTGGAGCCAAGGCCTGGGTGCGCGAAGAAGCCTTCGGGGCCGATGTGGAGCTTGTGCACCAGTTCGAAGCCGTGCGCAAAGCCCGCGGCATGATGGGCGTGCAGGCCAGGATGCCCTTCGATCTGCAGGTGTATTGAACGGAGCCGATGGAAATCACAAAGGGCCTCCGATCACTCGGAGGCCCTTTGCTTCAACCCTAACGAACCCTGTTCGTCGACCAAAACCTGAGTGTTGTAACGGGGGTGGTTTGAAAAGGTTACAAATAGGTTGAAAATGGTTCAATGGGCAGTGTGTAGTAGGCAGTGTGCAGTAGGCAGTAGGCAGAGGGCAGTAGGCAGAGGGCAGTAGCCATTAGCCAGCGGACAGTAGCCAGCAGCCAGTAGCCAAAAGCTAGCAGCGAAGGGCCAGCAGCCAAAGGCCAGCAGCCCGAACAGCGACTCCGTCACCTTCACCCCACCTCCACATGATACCCCGCGTGGTTCCGCACATTGAACACGCGTCCATCCTTGAACAGGAGGTATTGACCCTTGATCCCCATCAGCGTACCGGTGATCTCCGGGAGCTTTTCGAAGGAAACGCTGGTGAGCTTCGGAAGCGTTTCGCGGAGCGGATAATTCAGCGCCTGAGGGGCTTCGGAGCTGAGCACATATTCCTTCAGCTCCGGGGCCAGGGCATTTAACGCCGCATCGCGTGCAGCGAGCAATGAAATGGGATCGGGCACCACCTGTTGCAACATTTTACGCCAGTCCGTCCTGTCCGCCAGCGAGCGCTTCAGGTCCACCTCAATGGCCCCGGCGAGTTGGCGATACGGCGTGCGCGCGATCAATACCGCCAGCACGGCCCCTTGATCCACCCACCGAACGGGTATCTGCGTGGCCCGGGTGACGCCCACCTTGATCCCTCCGGTCTGGGACAGGTAAACGCAATGCTCGGTCATGTGGTGCTCCTTCTCCCACCCGGGATCGCGTCCTTCGCCGAGGTGACCGCGGCACAGTTCCGGTCGCACGATGCACTGGCTGGCCTCCGGTGCGTTCATCAGGCATGGATAGCACAGGCCCTGTCCATAGAACTTCTTCACGCGCTTGCCACAGCTCATGCACGTGCGCGCCCCCGTGAAGCGCAGGGTGAGGGGCTGTCCGATGCGCCCGGCCATGGGCAGGGTGGAAGCCCCCAGGTGCAATGCATAGCTCACCTCGCCGGCCTCCACGCCTACGAGCATTTTCCTCAGTGGTTCTCCGTCCATGTTCAACCTGTGTGCATGTGGATAATTGACCGGCGTTGGGGCCCCGTGCGCTAACTTGGCGAAGGTAGACGCGATATTCGCCGAGCACTTCCTCCCCCGATGCCCGTCAACGCCCTCTTCTCCTTCCTCATCAAAAAGCGCCTGCAGCAGATCGAGCTGTTCCGCGAGCATCCGCATGAGGCGCAGCTGGAGGTGTTCCATCGGCTGATCAACGACGCGCGTTACACCGATTGGGGACGTGAGCATGGCTATGCCGACATCACCACAGCCGACCAGTTCCGCGAGCGTGTTCCGCTACAGGATTACACGAGCCTGAAGCCGTATGTGGACCGACTGCGCGCGGGTGAACAGAATCTGCTTTGGCCCACGGACATCAAGTGGTTCGCCAAGAGCAGCGGCACCACCAACGCCGCCAGCAAGTTCATCCCTGTAAGCCGGGAGGCGTTGGAGGATTGCCATTACAAAGGCGGCAAGGACCTGATCGCGCTGCACTACGCCCATCGCCCCGATAGCCGGCTGTACCAAGGCATGAACATGGTGATCGGGGGCAGCAGCACCATCGAGACCTTCCGGGGCGATGCGTACAGCGGCGACCTCAGCGCCATCATCATCCGCAACCTGCCCATCTGGGTGGAGGTGCGCCGCACGCCGGTGATCGAAACGGCGCTGATGGAGAACTGGGAGGAGAAGACCGAACGCATGGCGCGCGAGACCATGCGCGAGGATGTGAGGAGCATCGCCGGTGTTCCGTCGTGGACGCTGATCATCCTGCGGCGCATCCTGGAGCTCACGGGCAAGAAGCACATGCACGAGGTGTGGCCGAACCTTGAGCTCTTCATGCACGGGGGCGTCAGCTTCCGGCCGTACCGCGAACAGTTCGCCGAGCTGTTCCCTGCGCCCGGCATGAACTATCTCGAGAGCTACAACGCGAGCGAAGGATTCTTCGGCATCACCGATGAACGCGGCTCGAACGACCTGCTGCTGATGCTCGACTACGGCATCTACTTCGAGTTCATTCCCGTGGAGGAGATGGACCGCGAGCAGCCGCCCACGAAACTGTTGCACGAGGTGGAAGTGGGGAAGCAGTACGCCGTCGTCATCAGCACCAACGCAGGCCTTTGGCGCTATGTGCCGGGCGACACGGTGCGCTTCAGCAGCATCAAGCCGTACCGGATACAGGTGAGCGGCCGCACGAAGAGCTTCATCAATGCCTTCGGTGAGGAGCTCATCGTGGAGAACGCGGACCGGGGCATCGAAGCGGCCTGCGCGGCAACGGGCGCGATCGTGCGCGAATACACCGCGGGGCCGATCTACATGGACATGCACGCGCGCGGCGGGCACGAATGGGTGATCGAGTTCGAGCGCCCTCCATCCGACCAGAACACGTTCAACGATGTGCTGGACAAACGCCTCCGCGAGCTGAACAGCGACTACGACGCCAAACGCCGCGGCAACATGGCCCTCCAACCCCCGCGTGTGCACCCCGTGGCCGATGGTACCTTCTATCAGTGGATGAAGGAGCGCGGCAAGCTCGGCGGACAGAACAAGGTGCCGCGCCTGTGCAACGACCGCACATGGTTGGACCAGTTGTTGCATCCGGTGCACGCATGATGCGCTCCATCGCCTTTTTCCTGTGTGTCCTCACCCTGCGCCTGTGCGCCCAGGAGCCAGCGGAACATGTGGTGGTGAAAGGCGCATACGACCTCTTCACCACCGATGAGCTCGGCCATGTGTATGCGCTGAAGGGGGATGAACTGCGCCTGTACAACGCCGGTGGGAAGATGCTGATGCACAACAGCCTCAAGAACTTCGGTACGATCACCACCATCGATGCCTTCTCTTCCCTGAAGCCCATGATCTTCAGCGCGCCACAAGGAATGCTGGCCCTGTTGGATAACACGCTGGCCATCCAGGGTACGCCGATCGACCTGAACCGCGCCGGGTTCCCGCAGGTCACAAGGGCGTGTATGAGCGTGCAGAACGCCTTCTGGTTCTTCGATGAACGGCTGATGCAGCTCACGCGCGTGGATGCTCAGTTGCGTCCCCTCGCCACCACTGGCCGCCTCGACCAGCTGCTGGGCTTCATGCCCCGCCCTGCTTCCATGCAGGAGTTCGACAGCTGGTTGTATGTGTGCGATCCCGAGAACGGTGTGCTCGTGTTCGACCTGTTCGGTGGATACGCGAAGACCATCCCCATCATGGGTGCACGTTCCATCCAGGTGCGCGATGGCTTCATCGTGTTCCTGAAGGACGGCGTGCTGCACAGCTACAACATGATGAAGCAGGAGATCGAGCTTCCTGTCACCTGGTTGATCAGTAACAAGGAGGCACGACCGATCGACGCACGCATCGACGCGGGCAGGCTCTTCGTGCACTATCCGGAGCGCATCGAGAGCGGGGCGCCGGCGATGCCGCGTTAGACGCGACCGGTCCCGGCGCGTCACCACACATTCTACTTATCCACATCGCGTACTTCGTTGGCCGCGGCGAATAATTTCGCGACCCGTCAACGGGCACCTATCACATCATGCACATCTCGATCGCAGGCAACATCGGCGCAGGGAAGACCACCCTTACCCAACTCCTCGCCAAGCATTACAAGTGGGACCAGCTGCAGGAAGCTGTGGACAACAACCCCTACCTGTTCGACTTCTACAAGGACATGCAGCGCTGGAGCTTCAACCTCCAGATCTTCTTTCTGAACAGCCGGTTCGAACAGCTGCTGGAGATCCGCCGCAGTGGCCGCAACGTGATCCAGGACCGCACGATCTACGAGGACGCATACATCTTCGCGCCCAACCTGCACGCCATGGGCCTGATGACCACGCGGGATTTCGAGAACTACTTCCGCCTGTTCCAGAACATGGACAGCGCCATCACGCCGCCGGACCTGATGATCTACCTGCGTGCCAGCACGGAGAACCTGGTGAGCCAGATCGCCGAGCGCGGCCGCGATTACGAAACGAGCATCAGCATCGATTACCTCAAGCGCCTCAACGAACGCTACGAGGCGTGGATCAGCACATACGACAAGGGCAAGCTGCTCATCGTGGATGTGGACGACAATCGCTTCCACAAGAGCGCCGAGGACCTGGGCATCATAATCAATGCCATCGATGCTGAAGTGCATGGCCTCTTTCCCACGGAAGCGATCGCCAAGCCCGGCAAGCCCGCCATCGTGCGGAAGAAGAAGTAAGCGGGCCTTCCGCGCGGCGTTCGGCAACGCCACCGTCACTTCGGCAATTCGCTGCGCAACTGATCGCGAAGCGCACGAAGCTCATTGATGCTCGCGGTCAGCGGTGCATCGGACGGCATCGCCGTGGACTGATAGGCTTCCATCGTGCGCAGCGTGCGGTCAAGCATCACCACCTTCCGCAGTTGGCCGGCTTCGCGTTCCAGCGCATGGAACGTGGTGAGTTGATCGCGAATTGGCTGCACCCGCAGGTTCAACCGCGTGCGGCTGTCCGTCACACGTTGCATCCATACACGTCGATCGGTGCTGTCGGTCAGGCTGGCCGCATGTCCATCGGCTGATGCATAGAAGGCACCGTTGTTCCCGTCGAAGCGCAGGAATGCTTCGCTGCTATCGGGGAACACCGAGCTGATGCGGTCGATACGTTCGAGCAGGTGTGCGAGGGCGGTGTCGCGTTCCAACTCCTCGGCGAACATGGACTCCACCACGTCGCTGTCGTACTTGCCGCGCGAGGACTTCACCACCTCCACCAGGTCGACCTTGTCATTGAAGACCGCAGGGGCCGGTGGGGGAGGTGCGGGTTGATCGGATGGACGGTGGTTACACGCGAAAAGGATGAGCAGGGTGGGGAGCAGGATGCGCATGGCCCGAAGCTACCCGGCAGCGGCAAAGCTGAAGAGTACCTTCTGTGAACGGCGCATTCGCGGGATACCCGGTACTTTTTCCGGACGTGCTTGGTATTGGGGCGAGGGAGGGCGGATGGGTTACTTCGTTCCGGGTACTATCCGAACATCTCCTTCACGCGCTCGAAGAAGCCGCGGTCCTTGGCTGTGGGGTTCGGCTGGAAACCAGGGCTGTTGCGCAACTTCTCCAACGCGTCGCGTTCGGCCTTGCTCAGTTCCGTGGGCGTCCACACCATCACGTGCACCAGCACATCGCCGTGCCCATGACTGTTCACGCTGGGAAGACCTTTGCCACGAAGGCGCAGGGTGTGATTGCTCTGGGTGCCGGGTTCGATCTTCACCTTGGCCTTGCTGTTCACCAGGGGCACTTCCACCGTGGTGCCCAATGCGGCATCCACCATGCTGATGAAGGCCTCGTAGTGCAGGTCCTGTCCGTCGCGTTTCAGGTCCGCGTGCTTCTCCTCCTCGATCACCACCAACAGGTCACCCGGTACACCGCCCGCAGGCGCATCGTTGCCCATGCCGCTGATGTTGAGCTGCATGCCTTCCTCCACACCCGCCGGAATGCGCACGCTCACCACCTGCTCCTCACGCACAAGGCCGTTCTCATCACTGCCCGGCGCACGTTTGCTCACGGTCTGGCCCATGCCACCGCAGGTGGGGCAGGTGCACACGGTCTGCATGTGTCCGATGAAGGTGCTCTGTACGCGCGTCACCTGGCCGCTGCCTTTGCACGTGCGGCATTGCCCATACTCACTGCCTTTGGCGCGCACGAGCTTCGTCAGCTTCAATTGCTTTTCGGCGCCCTCGGCCACTTCCTTCAGGCTCAGCTTGAGGCGCACCCGAAGGTTGCTGCCTTTCACCACGCGCTGTCCGCGGCCACGACCACCGAAGCCCCCGCCGAATCCTCCGCCACCGAAGGACTCCCCGAAGATGTCGCCGAATTGCGAGAAGATGTCCTCCATGTTCATGCCACCGCCCTGGAATCCACCACCGCCCCCCATGCCCTGACCGGCATGACCGAAGCGGTCGTAGTGTGCCTTCTTTTCGGGATCGCTCAGGACCTCGTAGGCGGAAGCCGCCTCCTTGAAGCGCTCCTCGGCGGCCTTGTCCCCTGGGTTCTTGTCCGGGTGGAACTTGATGGCCATCTGACGATAGGCCTTCTTGATCTCGTCGGCCGTGGCGTTGCGGCCCACGCCTAGCACATCGTATGGATCGCGCTTGCTCATCTGTTCGTCTGCGGGTGGAAGCCTATTCGCCCACCACCACCTTGGCGTAGCGGATCACTTTATCGTTCAGCGTATAGCCGTTCTCCAATACATCGATCACCTTGCCCTTCAGATCGGGGCTGGGCGCTGCGGCCTTGGTGATGGCCTCGTGGCGGTCCACATCCAGCGGCTGGCCAACCAGTTCGCCCATGGCCTTCACGCCCTGGGAGCCGAAGATGTGCAGCAGTTTCTGGTGGATCAACGCGAAGCCCTGTTTCACCGTGGCCAGGTCATCCACCTGTTCGTTGTTCCGGATGGCCCGTTCCATGTCGTCCAGCACGGGCAGCATGTTCTTCAACGCGTTCTCGCTGGCGAACTGCAGCAGCTCCACGCGCTCCTTGGCGTTGCGCTTGCGGAAGTTGTCGAACTCGGCCAGCAGGCGAAGGTGCTTGTCGTTCAGGATGAAGGTCTCCTGCTTCAACTTCTCCAGTTCCTGCACCAGGGCATTGTCCGGGTCCGCAGTGGAATGTTCGGCCGCGGCCTCGTTCGCACGGAGCATCTCTTCACTTTCGGCCGCATTGGCAGACGCTGGCCAACTGGCAGCAGCGCCAGGTGCGTTCTCAGGCATATCGGGCATGGGTTTTTTCTTCTTTCCGAACACGGCCGCAAAGGTCAATGAAAATGCCACGTCGCGTTGCGGGACAGAATGGCAGAAAAAAGTGCCCGTGTTCAGTGGCCTGACGGCACCGCGCCCAGCTCCTGCAGCAGCCTCAAGGCCAGCCCTTTCCGGGCTGTTGCAAAGTGGACGTTCGTGGTGTCATGGCTGATCACACGGTTGGCGAAGAACCATGGCCCGGTGCTGTCCGCACGTTGCACCCAGCCCACATACCAGCCGAGGTCCCATGCATCCCCTTGGGCCCACCCCGTCTTTCCACGCAATACGTAGCCCAGGGTATCCTCCTGCACCATGATGTCCTTCACGATACCGATCGAGCGCGCGCTGATCGGAAGGTCGTTGCGATAGAGCCGTTCGAGGAAGTGCACTTGTTGGCGTGGTGAGATGCGCAGACCTCCCGACACCCAGCACCGATCGAAGCCTCCGCTGGTATCCGCATTGCCGTAGCCGATCGTGTCGAGCCAATGCTTCAAGGGGGCGGCCCCCATCCGGCGGGCCATTTCGCTGTGATACCAGAAGGCGCTGTATATGTAGGCATCACGCAGGCTCAGGTCACGATCGATCTCGGGCCTTCGCCGAACGCTGTCCCAAGGAAGCGTGAAGTCCGCGTCGGTGGCTACATCCGACTCCAGCTCGATCAAGCTGCCAAGGATCTTGTAGGTGCTGGCGGGTAGCGTGGCGGAATCGGCCTGCGTGCTGTCCACGAGGATCCACTGATCGCTGCGCAGATCGTGCAGGATGAAGGAGCCTTCGAGCCCGAGTGAGTCGTACAGTGACCACAGATCATCGCGCACTTCGGCCGTGGATACACGGACGGTGGTCGGGGTGGATGACCGCTCGCAACCGACGAGGCCGGCGGTCAACAAGAAGAAATGGATGCGCATGCTTCAAGGAAAAGGCCTCCGTTCGAACGGAGGCCTTTATGGTGGTGATGTCCTTGTGGGCAGCTGCGAAACGACGATCAGAAGCTCTTCACGTACTTGTCGAGCTCCATATCCAATGCAGGACCGCGCAGGTTCTTAGCCACGATGATGCCATCGGGGTTCACCAGGAAGCTGGCCGGGATGGAATGGATGCCATAGAGCCCGGCGGCCTTCGAATCCCAACCAGCGAGGTCGCTCACGTGGTAGGGCCAGGCGAGTTTATCCTTCGCGATGGCGGCTTTCCATGGCTCGGCCGTCTTATCCAGGCTTACGCTGAATACGTCGAACCCCTTGCCGGTCTTGAACTTGGCCTTGGTGTATTTTTCATACGCCTTCACCACGTTGGGATTCTCCATACGGCAGGGGCCGCACCAGCTGGCCCAGAAGTCGATGAGCACATACTTGCCGCGCAGGTCGGCCAGCTTCACCACCTTGCCATCAGGGTTGGGGAAGGCGAGATCCGGTGCGCGATCACCGATGTTGGTGCCCACTTTCGGGGCAGCGGGCTTCTGTGCGTAGGTGGGGGTGGCGATCAGGCCGAGGACGCTAACGGCGAGGATGCTGGCGAGGGCTTTCATGCAGTGAGGTGCTGGGGTTGCGAATGTAGCGGGAAGGTGCGTGCCCGCCCAATTCAATCATCGTGCCGGAAGGGATGCCCGATGCAATGGGTCTACTTCCCTGCGTTCCTTTCGGCGCGTTTACGGGCCTTGGCTTCGGCCTTTGCGCGGGCTTTCTCCTCCTTGGACAGGGCCGTTGCTCCGGTGGCCCGCGCCTTCAGTTTGGCCGGGTCCTTTTCCACCAGGCTTTCGAGCAGTTCATCCAGCGCTGGTCCGTGCAGGTCCATGGCGATGATCTTGCCGGTGCCGTCGATCACCACGTTCGTTGGAATGAACTTCACCCCATATGTATTGGCGCCGGAATTCTGGCCGTCGGTCACGGCGCCAACGTGCCATTTCCAATCCAGGCTGTCCTTGGCGATCGCGCCTTTCCACGCATCACCACCACCTTGGCGGTCGAGGCTCACGCTGAACACGGCGAAGCCATCGCCGTTGGTGTAGAGCTTGTCCTTGAACGTGTGATAGACATGACGGACATGCGGATTGTCCAGGCGGCATGGACGGCACCAGCTGGCCCAGAAATCCAGCAGCACCACTTTGCCCTTCAGTTGGGAGAGGCGGAGCACCTCTCCATCCGGAGAGGTCATCACGATCTCCGGCGCCAGATCGCCGACCTTCACGTTGGTGATGCGTTCCTGGGCGAAGGACATGAACGGCAGGGCCGCACAGACGATCGGCAACAGACGGCGGTGGATGTTGATCATGGATCGAATGTAACGAGCGCCTCCAACACCGCGTGTTCCGTTCAATCGATGCGTTCGATGCGTGCGCCGATGGCGTTCAGGCGTGTGTCGATGTTCTGGTAACCCCGGTGGATCTGCTCGATGTTGTCGATGGTGCTCGTGCCATCGGCACCCAATGCGGCGATCAGCAGCGACACTCCTGCGCGGATGTCCGGGCTGGTCATGCCGATCGCGCGGAGCGAGCTCTGGAAATCGTTGCCGATCACCAGCGCGCGATGCGGATCGCAGAGCGTGATCTGCGCGCCCATCTCGATCAGCTTGTCCACGAAGAACAGTCGGCTCTCGAACATCTTCTGGTGGATCAGCAAGCTTCCTTTGGCCTGTATGGCCGTTACGAGCACGATGCTCAGCAGGTCAGGCGTGAACCCCGGCCAGGGTGCATCGGCCACCACCATGTTGCTGCCGTCGATGAACTTGGTGATGGTGTAGTGTTCCTGCGCGGGGATGTGGATGTCGTCGCCGTTGCGCACCACCGCGATGCCCAGCTTGCGGAACACTTCGGGGATCACGCCCAGGTGATCATACCCCGTGTCCTTGATGGTGATCTCGCTGCGCGTCATGGCGGCCAGCCCGATGAAGGAACCGATCTCGATCATGTCCGGCAGCATGCGGTGCTCGGTGCCGCCGAGCTCCTTCACGCCGTCGATGTTCAGCAGGTTGCTGCCGATGCCGCTGATCTTCGCGCCCATGCGCACCAGCATGTTGCAGAGTTGCTGGATGTACGGCTCGCACGCCGCGTTGAAGATGGTGGTGCGTCCATCGGCCAGCACCGCGGCCATGATGATGTTCGCGGTACCCGTCACGGAGGCCTCGTCCAGCAGCATGTACGCACCTTTCAGCTGCTTCGCCTCGGCGCGGTAGAAGCCTTCCTTCACATCGTATTTGAATTCGGCACCGAGCTTTTCGAAGCCGATGAAGTGTGTGTCCAACCGACGACGACCGATCTTGTCGCCACCGGGATTGGGGATGTAGCCACGACCGAAACGGGCGAGGGAAGGACCCACGACCATCACGCTGCCACGTAGGCCACCGCCCAGTTTCTTGAACTCGGGGTCCAGGAAGAACTCGAGGTTCACGGTCTTCGCGGTGAAGCGGAAGGAACCCGTGTCGAGCTTTTCCACCTGCACGCCCATGAAGCGCAACAGGTCGATCAGCTTGTTCACGTCCACGATATCGGGCACGTTGTGGATCGTCACCGGCTCGGCGGTGAGCAGCACGGCGCAGAGGATCTGCAGCGCCTCGTTCTTGGCCCCTTGCGGGATCAGTTCGCCTTTCAGACGACGACCTCCTTCGATTCGGAAACTTCCCATGCTGCGAAGCAATGGCCGGGACGGGCCCTCCCATCATGCAGGGTCAGGAGGCTGTCAACAATGCGATGTCATTGAATGCGACGGACCGCGGATCCGCAGATCGTTCGGATCTACGCTGATGAATGCCGAATACACTTGAACCGCAGATGAACGCAGATGGACGCAGATGAATGCAGAGCCACGTTGCCTCCGCGCCTGCGCGCGAGGTCACGTCATTCCCTTCATGCCCTCTGCGCTCCCTGCGCCCCTCGCCTGCGCGGAAGCCGCTTCGGCGGGCGCAGGTCTGCGTGAGTCAAGTGCATTCCCCCTCGCCCCCCGCGTCTCCGCTTGAGCCCACCGAAGATCCTTCGCGCTCTTTTCGCCCTTTGCGGTATCAATCGTTGCGCCATCCACGTCCATCCGCGTCGATCTGCTACGCAGCCGTGAGCGCAGCGAACAGCCTAGTACCGCTTCTTCTTCCGGTTACGGTGCCGCTTCTTGCCGCCACCACCGCCGCCGCCACTGTTGCCACCACCCTGGTCGCCGTAGCGTTGCTTGCGAAGATCGATCTCGTTCCGCGGTCCCTGGCGTTGCGTGTTCAACAAAGCATCTGTGTGGGCCAGCTGTTGTTCCGGCTTCAGGCGCAGGCGTCCCTTGCTCAATTCGAGCATGTCCTTGATGATCACACCGTCGCCCACACTGTCGCGGTTCCAGGCCAGGAACTGGCGCTTCATCAGGTTGGCCACCTGCACCGTTGCAGCTTCGCGTTCGGGGCCTTCCGCCAGTGCGGCGCAGGCTTCGATCGTGCGTTCCACCAGCTTGCCGTAGTGACCATAGCGGACGTTCTGCTTCGGATAGGCCACGGGCTGTGGCTTGGTGTCGAGCTCTTCTGGCGTGGGCTTGGGGAACGGGCCGTCCACATCGAGCTTGAACTCGCTCATGATGTACAGGTGGTCCCACAACATGCGGTCCATGTTCTCGCTTCCGCGCAGTTGCGGGTTCAAGCGGCCTATCACCTGGATGATGGCGTGGGCGCTGCGTGTACGGGCCTCGCGGTCCTCGATGCCCATGCAGTGCTCCACCATGCGTTGCACGTGGCGGCCGTATTCCGGAATGATCAGCCGGGGGCGTTGGGTGTTGTAATCGTAGGCGACTTCTGGGGCCGTGCTCATGACATCGTAAGGTATCGTTGACCGTGGGTCCGGTCGCGCTGGCCGCGAAGGGCCTGCGTCAGGTTTGCCAAATGTAGCAGGATCGGGAACACTGGATCACCCCTCCACCACCGTCAACTTCGCGAAGCGCAGCAGCAGTTGTTTCTGCCCGCTGCTGGGGAAGAAGATCGTGGCCTTGATATCGGGCGGTGTGCCTTCCACCTTGATCACCTTGCCTTTGCCGAAGCGTTCGTGCTCCACGGTAACGCCTTCAGCAATGTCCGCAGGCGCGGCGTGCCCCAGGCTGCTCGTGGCTTCCAGCGGTGCGCCCGAGCTCGTCACACGCTTCAGGTTCTTACGTGGTGCTTCCGGTGCGGATGGGGCATCGGCGCTCCGCTTCATGGGCGAATGCGACACTTTGGGCGTGGGTGCGGCGCTGCGCGGTTCGCGGCTGAAGACCGTGCCGGGCTTCGTTGGTCGTGTTGAAGTGTTGCCCGGCTTGCTCCAGCCGGATGAAAGCGACCCGCGATCGCCGAACTGCGGTGCCTCGTAGCGCTTCGGCAGTTGCACGTACTGCTGATCGATCTCGTCGATGAAGCGGCTGGGTTCGCCACTGGTGAGGTTGCCCCACTTGTAGCGGCTCATCGCATAGCTCAACGTGCAGCGCTTCTCGGCGCGCGTGATGGCCACGTAGAACAAGCGGCGTTCCTCTTCCAGGTCGGCGCGACTTTGCACGGCCATCAGGTTCGGGAAGAGGTCCTCCTCCATACCCACCACATACACGTAGGGGAACTCCAGCCCCTTCGCGCTGTGCACCGTCATCAGGCTCACGCGGTCGTTGTCGTTCGGGTCGTCATTATCCGCGTCCGTGAGCAGCGCCACATCGATCAGGAAGTCGGGTAGGGTACGCGGCGCGTCCGTGCCTTCCACCTGGTCGCTGAACTCCTTCATGCCGTTCAGCAGTTCCTGGATGTTCTCGTAGCGACTTACACCCTCGGGCGTTTTGTCGGTAAAGAGGTCCTGCAACAGGCCCGTGGTACGCGCGATGTATTCGCCCACGTTGTACGCGCTCTGATCGCTCAGCATGGTCTGGAAGCTGCGGATCATCAGCACGAAATCGGCCAGGCGTTTCCGTGTTCCTTCCTGCAGTCCGATCTCGCCGAGGTGCCTGTTCAGTAGGTCCCACACGCTCATCTCCCGTTCGCTCGCCGCCACCATCAACTTGTCGATCGTCGTCTGCCCGATACCGCGTACCGGGTAGTTGATCACGCGTTTCAGCGCTTCCTCATCGTTCGGGTTACAGGTGAGGCGGAAGTAGGCGATGAGGTCCTTGATCTCCTTGCGCTGGTAGAAGCTGAGGCCACCGTAGATGCGGTACGGGATGTTCAGCTTGCGCAGCGCTTCCTCCATGCTGCGGCTCTGTGCATTGGTGCGGTACAGGATCGCGAACCCCTTGTTGGGCACCTGGTTCTGCATCTTCGTGGCGAAGATGTCGTGCGCCACGAAGCCGCCTTCCTCGTTGTCGCTGAGCGTGCGGTGAACGATGATCGGCTCGCCCTGTGCGTTGTCCGTCCACACCGTTTTCTCGATGCGGTCGCGGTTCTTGTCGATGAGGCTGTTGGCCGCGCCCACGATGGTTTTGGTGCTGCGGTAGTTCTGCTCCAGCTTGAAGAGCGCGTAGTCCGGGTAGTCCTTCCGGAAGTTGAGGATGTTCTGGATGTTCGCCCCGCGGAAGCCATAGATGCTCTGGCTGTCATCGCCTACTACGGTGATGTTCTCGCGTCGCTTGGCGAGCGTGCGCACGATGTTGTACTGTGCCAGGTTGGTGTCCTGGTACTCGTCCACGAGTATGTAGTGGAAGCGCTCCTGGTACTTCAGCATCGTCTCCGGGAAGTCGCGGAAGAGGAGGTTGGTGTTGAAGAGCAGATCATCGAAGTCCATGGCACCGGCACGGAAACAGCGATCAGCGTAAGCCTTATACAGCTCGCCCATCTTGGGTCGCAACGCCGAGGCATCGCTGGCCATCAGCTCGGTGTTGGCCAGGTATTCTGCCGGACCGATCAGGTTGTTCTTGCTGATGCTGATGCGGCCGTGCACCTGGTTGGCCTTGTAGATCTTGTCATCGATCTGCCACTCCTTCACGATGCTCTTGATCAGCGAGCGGCTGTCGTCGGTGTCGTAGATGGTGAAGTCCTTGGGGTAGCCCAGCTTGTCGGCCTCGGCGCGGAGGATGCGGGCGAACACGCTGTGGAAGGTGCCCATCCACAGGTTGCGGGCCTCGGTGTTCATGCCCGGCACATCGCTCAACAGCTTGGCGATGCGCTCCTTCATTTCCTTGGCCGCCTTGTTGGTGAAGGTGAGCGAGAGGATCCGGAAGGGATCGACGCCTTTGGCCATGAGGTGCGCGATGCGCACGGTGAGCACTTTCGTCTTGCCGCTGCCGGCACCGGCGATCACCATGGTGGGGCCGTCAGTATGCTCCACGGCGGCGAGCTGGGCCGGGTTCAGGCCCTTCAAGTAGTCGGTCTGCACAGGTAGGTCACCGCAACTGTAGCCGCAGGTGGGGCCGAAGGTAGAACCATGCGGGCAGGGCGCTTTTCAGGATTATGAACATCCGCTGATCCGCGCCAAGTCCCGCGGGGAATGCTGCCCTCATACTGCGCGATACCAGGCCGTACGGCCGACCCCGTTCCGTTCGAGCATTGCGTTGGCAACGGCCTCCGCGAGGTCCCTGCTGGCGGTTGCCGTTGAAAGCTCCGGGAACATGGTACGGTACTCCTTCCGTGTGAAGTGCGCGCCTTCCTTCTCCTTCAGGAACAAGGCCACGCGTTCAGGGCCGTTCAGCACAGGCCGTTGTGCGGCGAGCAGTTCGCTCAGGGCCTCGTCGATCTGCTCCATCATGTAGGTGATGAAGTTGCCGCAGTCCCCCTGCATGTCCGCGTAACCCAATGAGGCCTGGTAGGCCGGCAGCGTGCGCAGGATGAAGCCTTCCACCGGAAGGAAGGCGAACACGGGCCATTGGCGCATCAGCACACGTTTCTGCCAAAGCCGCCCCATCCGACCGTTGCCGGCGGAGAACGGACGGAGATAGATGAGGCCGTAGTGAAGCACACAGCTGGTGATGAGCAGGGGCGCATCGTCCGTCTCCACGAAGTTCAGCAGTTCCTCCACCTGGCTGGCCAGGTTGTCCGCCGGTGCGGTGCGCGGGGCGTAATGATCATCATAGAACACGTCCACTGACCCTCTACGGTAGCTGCCAGCGTCGAGGGCGAGCCCGTGCATCAGTTCGCCATGGGCCCGGCGGAAGTCCGTGGCCTGGAAGGGGTCGAGGCCGGGAAGCAGCTCATGCACCCGCTGGGTGTTGGTCACCTCCAACGCGGCGGAGGTTGGGGCGGTGGCTGAACGGCCGGCCAGGAGTTCGGCTATGGGCCTCTTGTCCAGCGGGTTACCCTCCAATGCCAGCGTTGCGTGCAGGGTGCTCACGCGGTAGGCACGCGCAAGCAGGGGTGAAGGGCGTTGGAGGTGCCCGGCCTTCACCTCCCCAAGCTTCTGGGATATCGAGGCTAGCAAAATGAGGATCCGGGAGTGAAGTGTGTACGATGTAGGGAGCATTTATGGTATCAAATGATGCCATCAAAGGTAATGATCGTTGAATCAACGACTAGCTCGAGGGGTGGGAAAATGCCCATGCCAAACCGTCCCGGCGCGTGGTGTTTAAATGCTCCAGAAGCCTGATCCGTAGTGGGTTGACGGTGGATAATCCGGGGTCAACCGCCCGGCGATGTGGCGCAATGCCGCATGGTTCCTGAAAATTTTCATTGAACAGGGGTTGGTTGGTAAGTGGAAAAACCTACATTTGCAGCCCGTTTTTACCCGGGAAATGGGCCAAAACGTCTGACAGACAAGAGAAAACGAGCTTCATGCCAACCATTCAACAGCTCATCCGCAAAGGCCGTACGGCGCCGACTTACAAGAGCAAGTCGATCGCGCTGACGGAATGCCCACAACGCCGTGGCGTGTGCACCAAGGTGTACACCACCACGCCGAAGAAGCCGAACTCGGCCCTCCGCAAGGTGGCCAAGGTGCGCCTCACCAATAAGTACGAGGTGATCGCCTACATCGGCGGTGAAGGTCACAACCTGCAGGAACACAGCATCGTGTTGGTGCGTGGCGGCAGGGTGAAGGACCTGCCCGGTGTGAAGTACCACATCGTACGCGGTGTGTTGGATACCGCCGGCGTCGAAGGCCGCGGCCAGCGCCGCAGCAAGTACGGCACCAAGCGCAAGAAAGCAGCAGCTAAGAAGTAAGCACGACACTGAGCCATGCGTAAGAAAGCAGTCAAACACACCGTTCTGCCCGACCCCCGGTTCGGCGATGCGGAAGTGACCAAGTTCGTGAACAACCTGATGTACGACGGCAAGAAGAGCAAGTCGTTCGACATCTTCTACACCGCCATCGACATGGTGGCCGAGAAGACGGGTGAGGATGGCCTGGAGATCTTCCGCAAGGCGGTGACCAACGTCACGCCCCAGGTGGAGGTACGCAGCCGCCGCGTGGGTGGTGCCAACTTCCAGATCCCCCAGCCTGTGCGGGACGAGCGCAAGAAGAGCTTGGCGATGAAGTGGCTGATCGGCTACAGCCGCCAGCGCAACGAGCGCAGCATGGCGCAGAAGCTCGCCAACGAGATCATGGCCGCCGCCAAGGAGGAAGGTGCGGCCTTCAAGAAGAAAGAAGAAGTTCACAAGATGGCCGAAGCGAACAAGGCCTTTAGCCACTTCCGCTTCTAAGTCCCCGAAGAACACATGGCCCGCGATCTAAGATATACGCGCAACATCGGCATCATGGCGCACATCGATGCCGGTAAGACGACCACGTCCGAACGCATCCTGTACTACACCGGTATCGTGCACAAGATCGGTGAGGTGCACGACGGTGCTGCTACGATGGACTGGATGGAGCAGGAGCAGGAGCGCGGGATCACCATCACCTCCGCCGCTACCACCACCAGCTGGAAGTACCGCGACGAGATGTACAAGATCAACCTGATCGACACGCCCGGTCACGTTGACTTCACCGTGGAGGTGGAGCGCAGCCTGCGCGTGCTCGACGGTGCTGTGGCCCTGTTCTGCGCCGTGGGTGGCGTTGAGCCCCAGAGCGAAACTGTTTGGCGCCAGGCGAACAAGTACAAGGTTCCGCGCATCGGCTTCGTGAACAAGATGGACCGTTCCGGTGCCGACTTCTTCAACGTGGTCGCCCAGATCCGTGAGCGCCTCGGTGCGAACCCGGTCCCCTTGCAAGTCCCCATCGGTGCCGAGGCCGGCTTCGAAGGTGTTATCGACCTGGTGAACAACCGCGGCATGGTATGGAACGAGGCCGACCAGGGCATGACCTGGAAGGAGGTTCCCATCCCGGCCGATCTGGTGGATACCGTAAAGGAGTGGCGCGACAAGCTCATCGAGGCCGTTGCTGAAAGCAGCGATACCTTGATGGAGAAGTACTTCTCCGATCCCGACAGCCTCACCGAGGCCGAGGTGATGGACGCCATCCGCAAGAGCACCATCAACATGAGCATTACGCCTATCCTCTGTGGTAGCGCGTTCAAGAACAAGGGTGTGCAGACGATGTTGGACGCGGTGATGGCCTACCTGCCGAGCCCGATGGACATCGAAGCCGTGACCGGTATTGATCCGGACAGCGGGGAAGAGCTGCTGCGCAAGCCCAGCGTTACCGAGCCGATGGCGAGCCTCGCCTTCAAGATCGCGACGGATCCCTTCGTGGGTCGTCTGGCATTCTTCCGCTGCTACAGCGGCAGCGTGCCTGCAGGTAGCTACGTGCAGAACATGCGCACGGGCAAGAAGGAGCGCATCAGCCGCATCTTCCAGATGCACGCGAACAAGCAGAACTCCGTGGATGTCATCGAGGCCGGTGATATTGGCGCAGCTGTAGGTTTCAAGGACATCCGCACGGGCGATACGCTGTGCGATGAGAACAAGCAGATCATCCTGGAGAGCATGAGCTTCCCCGAGCCCGTTATCGGCATCGCGGTGGAGCCCAAGACCCAGGCGGACATGGACAAGATGGGCCAGGCGTTGTTCAAGCTGGCGGAAGAGGATCCCACCTTCCGTGTACACACGGATGATGAGACCGGCCAGACCGTGATCAGCGGCATGGGCGAACTGCACCTGGAGATCATCGTGGACCGTATGCGTCGCGAGTTCAAGGTGGAGTGCAACCAAGGCGCGCCACAGGTGAAATACAAGGAGGCCATCACCAGCAGCATCCAGCACCGCGAGGTGTACAAGAAGCAGACGGGTGGTCGCGGTAAGTTCGCCGACATCCACATACTGATCGAGCCACAGACCGACATGGCCAAGGAAGGCCTGGAGTTCGTGGACGCGATCAAGGGTGGATCGATCCCCAAGGAATTCATCCCTGCCGTGGAGAAGGGCTTCAAGGCCTGCCTGCAGAACGGCGTGCTCGCCGGCTTCCCGATCGAGCGCCTGAAAGTGACCCTGAACGACGGAAGCTTCCACAACGTGGACTCCGACGCACTGAGCTTCGAGATCTGCGCGAAGAGCGCGTTCCGTGAGGCTGTTCCCAAGTGCAAGCCGGTGCTGATGGAGCCGATCATGAAGATCGAGGTCATCACGCCCGAGGAGAACATGGGCGACATCGTGGGCGACCTTAACCGTCGTCGCGGACAGATCCAGGGCATGGAGGACCGCAGCGGCGCGAAGGCGATCAAGGGCACCGTTCCCTTGAGCGAGATGTTCGGCTACGTCACCTCCCTGCGCACCATGAGCTCTGGCCGCGCCAGCAGCACCATGGAGTTCAGCCACTACGAGCAAGCACCCAATAACGTCACCGAAGCCGTTCTGGCCAAGGTGCGCGGTAAAGTTTCAGCATAAGTCAGCCCCCGAAAATGACCCAAAAGATCAGGATCAAGCTGCGGTCTTACGATCACAACCTCGTCGACAAGAGCGCCGAGAAGATCGTGAAGACGGTGAAGAGCACAGGCGCTGTGGTCAGCGGACCCATTCCCCTGCCCACGCACAAGCGCATTTTCACCGTGCTCCGCTCCCCGCACGTGAACAAGAAGGCCCGCGAGCAATTCCAGCTGTGCAGCTATAAGCGCCTGATGGACATCTACAGCTCGAGCAGCAAAACGATCGATGCGCTGATGAAACTGGAGCTCCCCAGCGGCGTGGATGTGGAGATCAAGGTCTGACGGATATCCATGCAAGGACAGCGGTAACGTCGCCCCAACAACAAGAACCCATGAGCGGATTGATCGGAAAAAAGGTCGGAATGACCAGCTTGTTCGACACGGACGGTAACCTGGTAGGTTGCACCGTGATCGAGGCGGGTCCCTGCGTTGTTACGCACGTGAAGACCAAGGACACGGATGGCTACGAGGCCATTCAGCTCGCCTACGGTGAGCGCCGTGAGAAGAACACAACCTCGGCCTTGATGGGCCATTACAAGAAGGCATCGACCACCCCCAAGGTGAAGGCCCACGAGTTCAAGGAATTCGAGGACGGCCTGAAGCTGGGTGATACGGTGGACGCGAGCATCTTCGAGGAAGGCAGCTTCGTGACCGTTACGAGCAACAGCAAGGGAAAAGGTTTCCAGGGTGTTGTGAAGCGTCACGGCTTCAGCGGTGTGGGTGAGGCCACGCACGGTCAGCACGATCGTTCGCGCGCTCCGGGTTCACTGGGTGGATCATCGTATCCCGCCCGCGTGTTCAAGGGCATGCGCATGGCCGGCCGCACGGGTGGCAACAAGATCACCACGGAGAACCTCAAGGTGGTGAAGATCGACAGGGAGAAGAACCTCATGCTCGTGCGCGGGTCGGTACCCGGCCCCAGGGGCACTTACGTTATCATCTGGAAGTAAGATGGAACTCGATATCCACAGCACGGACGGCAAGTCCACCGGCAAGAAGGCCAAGCTCAGCGACGCGATCTTCGCGATCGAGCCGAACGACCACGCCATCTGGCTGGACGTGAAGCAGCACCTGGCCAACCGCCGCCAAGGCACGTCCAAGACGCTCGAGAAGAGCGAAGTGAGCGGCAGCACCAAGAAGCTTCACCGCCAGAAGGGCACGGGTGGCAGCCGTAAAGGCTCCATCAAGAGCCCGCTGTTCAAAGGTGGTGCCCGCGTGTTCGGACCCAAGCCCCGCGATTATCACTTCAAGTTGAACAAGAAGGTGAAGGACCTGGCCCGCCGCAGCGCCCTGACCTACAAGGCCAAGAGCGGTGCCATCGCGGTGCTGGACGTCCTGAGCATGGGCACGCCCCGCACGAAGGAGTTCGCCAGCATGCTGAAGGCCTTTGAGCTCACCGACCGCAAGTCGCTGTTGGTACTGCCAGCCAAGGACGAGAACATCCTGATGAGCTCGCGCAACATCCAGGGCGCCCGTGTGGTGAGCGCCGCTGATGTGAACACGTACGACATCATGAACGCCAACCGCGTATTGATCGTGAAGGACGCGATCGCCACGTTGGAGGCCACCCTTACAAAGTAAGCCATGAGCAGCATCCTCATCAGACCCATCGTCACCGAGAAGATGACGGCCCAGAGCGAAAAGGAAGGGCGTTACGGCTTCGTTGTTGACCGCAAGAGCAACAAGGTGCAGATCAAGACGGCCGTGGAGAAGGAGTACGGTGTCACCGTCACCGGCGTCCGTACCATGATCGTTCGCGGCAAGGACAAGACGCGCTACACCAAGCGTAACATCCTCCGCGGTGCCACCAGCAGCTGGAAAAAGGCCATCGTTACGCTGAAGACCGGCGAAGCCATCGACCTCTACAGCGCCATCTAATCCTCGAAGAGCAGCCCCATGGCCATTCGCAAACTCAACCCCGTCACCCCTGGCCAGCGCCACAAGGTGATCACCGATTTCGAGGGCATCACGACCAATGTGCCCGAGCCAAGCCTGACGTCCGGTCGCGTAAAGAGCGGCGGACGTAACAACCAGGGCAAGATGACCATGCGCTATATCGGCGGTGGTCACAAGCAGCGCTATCGCATGATCGATACGAAGCGCGACAAGCTGGGCATCCCCGGCGTGGTGAAGACGATCGAGTACGATCCGAACCGCAGCGCCCGCATCGCGCTGGTGTTCTATCCCGATGGCGAGAAGCGCTACATCCTGGCGCCGACCGGCCTGAAGGTGGGGCAGACCATCGTGAGCGGCACAGGCAGCGCACCCGAGGTGGGCAACGCGCTCCCACTTGGCGAGATCCCCCTGGGCACCCTGGTGCACAATGTGGAGCTTCAGCCGGGCAAGGGCGGCAGCTTCGTACGCAGCGCGGGCACATTCGCCCAGTTGAGCGCTCGCGAAGGCCGTTATGTGACGCTGAAGATGCCGAGCGGCGAACTGCGCTTGATCCTGTGTGCCTGCATGGCCACGGTAGGCACGGTGGGCAACGCCGAGCACATGCTCCAGAAGAGCGGTAAGGCCGGCCGTAGCCGCTGGCAGGGCCGTCGTCCCCGCACACGTCCTGTGGTGATGAACCCGGTGGATCACCCGATGGGTGGTGGCGAAGGCCGCGCCTCCGGTGGTCACCCACGCAGCCGCAAGGGTCTCCTGGCCAAGGGTAAGAAGACGCGCCACCCAAAGCAGCGCAGCAGCAAGTTCATCATCCAGCGCGCCAACGATAAGAAGGCATCCTGATCCGCATAGCACATGAGCCGTTCCCTAAAAAAACCACCGTTCATCCACTACAAGCTCGCGAAGCGGGTGGAGGACATGCAGAAGTCGGG
This sequence comes from Flavobacteriales bacterium, assembly GCA_031411095.1. Classification (GTDB taxonomy): domain Bacteria; phylum Bacteroidota; class Bacteroidia; order Flavobacteriales_F; family PHOS-HE28; genus PHOS-HE28. Next base: position 23,696 of record JANOAK010000026.1, read on the forward strand.
CAAGAAGTCCGTCCTCAAGACGTGGTCGCGCAGCAGTACCATCAGTCCCGAGTTCGTGGGTCTCACGTTCGCGGTGCACAATGGCAACAAATTCATCCCCGTGTACGTGACGGAGAACATGGTGGGCCACAAGCTCGGCGAGTTCGCACCCACGCGCACGTTCCGCAGCCACTCGGGTAACAACAAAGCCGCCTAACCGATGGGATCCCGCAAAAAGATCGCAGCTGACAAGCGCAAGGAGGCCATGAAGACCGTGGCCATCGCCAAGCTCGTGAGCGTACCGACGAGCCCCCGCAAAATGCGCCAGAGCGCGGACACCATCCGCGGCCTGGAAGTGGAGAACGCGCTGGGCATCCTGCGCTACAGCACCCGCCACGCCAGCAAGCCCCTGGAGAAGCTCCTGTTGAGCGCCATCGCCAACTGGGAGGCCAAGAACGAAGGCGAGAAGGCCGGCGACACCAAGTTGGTGGTGAAGACCATCCAGGTGGACGAGAGCACCAGCCTCAAGCGCATGTTGCCCGCTCCTCAGGGCCGTGCCTATCGCATGCGCAAGCGCAGCAACCACGTCACCCTGATCGTGGACCGCGCACCTAACGAAGTAGCCGAGACCAAAGCATAATGGGACAGAAAGCACATCCTATCGGACAACGCCTCGGCTTCATCAAGGGCTGGGACAGCAACTGGTATGGCGGGAACGACTACGGCGATAAGCTGGTCGAGGACGAAAAGATCCGTCAATACCTCATGGCCCGCCTGAAGAAGGCGAGCGTGGCCAAGATCGTGATCGAGCGCACCTTGAAACTGGTGACCGTGACGATCAACACGGCGCGCCCCGGTGTCATCATCGGCAAAGGCGGAGCGGAGGTGGACAAGCTGCGCGAGGAACTGAAGAAGTTCACGGGCAAGGACTGCCAGATCAACATCTTCGAGATCAAACGTCCGGAGCTTGACGCACGCCTTGTGGCCGACAGCATCGCTCGTCAGCTCGAAGGCCGCATCAGCTTCCGTCGCGCCATGAAGATGAGCGTGGCCAGCACCATGCGCATGGGTGCCGAAGGCATCAAGGTGCGTGTGAGCGGCCGACTGAACGGCGCGGAGATCGCGCGTACGGAGAACTACCGCGAGGGCCGCGTGCCCTTGCACACATTGCGCGCTGACATCGACTTCGCGATCAGCGAGGCGCACACCAAGATGGGTCGCATCGGGGTGAAGTGTTGGATCTGCCGCGGTGAAGTGTTCGGCAAACGTGACCTGAGCCCGAACCAGGGTCAGGCGAAAGGTGGTCCAGGTGGTCCCCGCATGGGCGGCAGCGATCGTCCGGAGCGTCGTGGCGGAGAGCGCCGCGGTGGTCCTGGTGGTGATCGTCGCGGTCCTGGTGGCGGAGAGCGCCGCGGCCCAGCAGGAGGAGGAGAACGTCGTGGCCCGGCCGGTGGTGGTCGTGGCGGAAACAATCGTAACAGCTGATAGCCATGTTGCAACCGAAGCGCAGCAAGCGCCGCAATATGCACAAGGGCCGCATGAAGGGCGTAGCCCAACGCGGCCACCGTGTAGCACTGGGATCCTTCGGCCTGAAGGCCATGGAAAGCGTATGGCTCACCGGTCGCCAGATCGAGGCCGCCCGTGTAGCGCTCACGCGCCACATGAAACGCGAAGGCCAGGTGTGGATCAAGGTGTTCCCGGACAAGCCGGTGACCAGCAAGCCTGCAGAGGTGCGCATGGGTAAGGGCAAGGGAGCCCTGGACCACTGGGTGGCCGTGTGCCACGCAGGCCGCATCATCTTCGAGGCCGATGGAGTGCCCATGGCCACGGCCAAGGAGGCCCTGCGTCTCGCGGCCCAGAAGCTCCCGATCAAGACCAAGTTCGTTGTACGAGAGGACTACGACGGGCAATAAGCATAGCGCGCCATGAAGAAGAAAGGAACCGAACTGAAGGACCTCACGCAGGTGGAATTGCAGGACAAGCTGCAGGATGAGCGCAGCACGCTCACCAAGCTCCGCTTCAACCACACCGTGAGCCCCATCGACAGCCCGATGCAGCTACGCCACAAGAAGAAGGAAGTTGCCCGCATCCTCACCGAAATGCGCAAGCGCGAGCTGGCCGCCAATACCGCGAAGAAATGAGCACTGAAACGACCCAACTGGAACGCAACCTGCGCAAAGAGCGTGTGGGCATCGTCACCAGCGACAAGATGAACAAGAGCATCACCGTGGTGGTCGAACGCCAGGTGAAGCACCCCAAGTACGGCAAGTTCGTGAAGCGCTCGAGCAAGTTCATGGCGCATGACGAGAAGAGCGAGGCACACATCGGCGATACCGTTCGCATCGCCGAGACCCGCCCCATGAGCAAGCTGAAGCGCTGGCGCCTGGTGGAGGTGGTGGAACGCGCCAAGTAACCATAGACACCGAGAGAAGCCATGATCCAACAGGAATCACGACTGAACGTAGCTGACAACAGCGGAGCCCGCGAAGTGCTGGTGATCCGTGTGCTGGGCGGCACCAAGCGCAGGTATGCGCGCATCGGTGACACGGTGGTGGTGACCATCAAGGACGCATTGCCCCAGGGCGGCGCCAAGAAGGGGACCGTTAGCAAGGCCGTGGTGGTACGCACCCGCAAGGAGACGCGTCGCAAGGACGGCAGCTACATCCGCTTCGACGACAACGCGGTGGTATTGCTCGATGCGGCCGGTGAAATGCGCGGCACGCGCATCTTCGGTCCGGTGGCCAAGGAGCTCCGCGAAAAGAAGTTCATGAAGATCATCTCCCTCGCCCCCGAGGTACTCTGACACGTCATGCAGAAGAAGCTACATATCAAGAAAGGCGACATGGTGAAGGTGCTGGCCGGTGAGGACCGGGGCAAGCAGGGCCGTGTCCTGGAGGTTGACCGCAAGCGCACGCGTGCGCTGGTGGAAGGCCTGCGTATCAACAAGAAGCACAGCAAGCCCACCACGGCCACGCCCCAAGGCGGCATCGTGGAGAAGGAGGGCCCCATCCACATCAGCAACCTGATGTTGATCGACGCCAAGACGGGTGAGCCGGGTCGCGTAGGCCGCAAGGTCAACAAGGACGGCACCATCGAACGCGTGGTGAAAGTGAAGGCTACCAAGAAAACGGCCAAGAAGTGATGAGCACGTACAAACCCCGCTTGAAGGCGGCCTACCATGAATCGGTGGTGCCCACGCTCCAGAAGGAGTTCAAGTACAAGAGTTCCATGCAGGTGCCCCGCATCCTCAAGATCGCGGTGAACCAAGGCCTCGGCCATGCAGTGGGCGACAAGAAGATCGTGGAGAACGCCGTGGGCGAAATGACCCTGATCACGGGCCAGAAGGCTGTGCCGACGGTCTCCAAGAAGGACATCAGCAACTTCAAACTGCGCAAGGGCATGCCCATCGGTGCACGGGTGACGTTGCGTGGCGACCGGATGTATGAATTCCTCGATCGCTTGATCGCCGTGGCCCTGCCCCGTACCCGCGACTTCCGGGGTGTGCAGGCCAAAGGGTTCGACGGTCGTGGCAACTTCACCTTCGGGGTGAAGGAGCAGATCATCTTCCCGGAGATCGACATCGACAAGGCACCCCGTATCCAGGGCATGGACATCACGTTCGTGACCACGGCGAAGACCGATGAGGAGGCCAAGGCCCTCTTGACGGCATTCGGATTCCCCTTCACCAAGTAACAAGAAGACCAAGCGACCATGGCCAAGGAAAGCATGAAGGCACGCGAACGCAAGCGGGCCAAGATGGTGGAGAAATTCGCCGCCAAGCGCGCCAAATTGAAGGCTGCCGGCGACTGGGAGGGCTTGCAGAAGCTCCCGGCCAACAGCAGCTACGTGCGCATGCACAATCGTTGCGGCATCAGCGGCCGTCCGAAGGGCTACATCCGCCTCTTCGGCATCAGCCGGAACATGTTCCGCAACATGGCGCTGGAAGGCAAGATCCCCGGGGTAACCAAGTGCAGCTGGTAATTTGTAAGGGTGCGGCATGCCGCATCCGTGAAAAAAGAACACGACCATGACAACCGATCCTATCGCCGATTACCTCACCCGCCTGCGCAACGCCATCATGGCGCGCAAGAAGGTGGTTGAGGTGCCCGCAAGCGGCCTCAAGAAGGACATCACGCGCATCCTGTACGACAAGGGCTACATCCTGTCCTGGAAAGTGGAGGAGGACGACAAGCAGGGCATGATCAAGATCGCCCTGAAGTACGACCGCACCAGTCGCCAGAGCGCCATCCGCGAACTTACCCGCGTGAGCAGCCCCGGTCTGCGCAAATACGCCCACAGCGGAGAGCTTCCCCGCGTGCTTAACGGCCTCGGCGTGGCCATCATCAGCACCAGCAAGGGTGTGATCACCGACAAGGAGGCCCGTACGTTGGGCGTTGGCGGTGAGGTGATCTGCTATGTAAGCTAACACCGAACGACCATGAGCCGCATCGGAAAAGCCCCCATCACCGTGCCCAAGGGCGTGCAGGTGACCGTAAGTGACAAGAACGTGGTGACCGTGAAGGGACCGAAAGGCACCCTCATGCAGACCATGGACCCCGCCATCAAGATGAAGGAGGAGGATGGAACGCTCGTGTTCGAGCGCCCCACGGACCTCAAGCACCACAAGGCCATGCACGGCCTCTACCGCTCGCTCGTAGCGAACATGGTAAAGGGCGTGTCGGAAGGCTTCACAGTGCAGCAGGAACTCGTCGGTGTGGGTTACCGCGCAACGGCCAAGGGCCAGCGCCTCGACCTCAGCCTCGGCTTCTCGCACAACGTGGCCATTGAACTGCCCACCCAGATCAAGGTGACCGCAGTTCAGGAAAAAGGAAAGAACCCCATCATCAGCATGGAGAGCGCCGACAAGCAGCTCCTCGGTGCGGTGGCCGCCAAGTTGCGCGGACTTCGCAAGCCTGAGCCGTACAAAGGCAAGGGTGTGCGTTTCGTGGGTGAGAACGTACGTCGCAAGGCTGGTAAGGCAGCTGGTAAATAAGAACTGACGATGAACAACAGTAAACTGCAACGACGCGCGAGGATCAAGACCGCCATCCGTCTCCGGGTGCGTGGCAATGCCGAGCGTCCGCGCCTCACGGTGTACCGGAGCAATGCCGACATCTACGCGCAAGTGATCGATGACGAACAAGGCCACACGCTGGTGAGCGTGGGCAGCCTGAAGGACACCAAGGCCCACAAGGCCAGCGGTGTTGAGCAGGCCAAGCTCGTCGGTCGCGCCATTGCCGAGAAGGCGAAGGCCGCGGGCATCGACAAGGTCGTGTTCGACCGCAACGGATATCTCTATCATGGACGCGTGAAGGCCTTGGCCGATGCAGCGCGCGAAGCCGGACTTACTTTCTGATCAACCCAGCAACATGGCTGAAACAAGAGCGAACAAGGTCAAGAGCAGTGAGCTCGAGCTGAAGGACAAGCTCGTGGCACTGAACCGCGTGACCAAAGTGACGAAAGGTGGCCGCACCTTCACCTTTGCCGCCATCGTGGTGGTGGGCAACGGCAACGGCGTGGTCGGTCACGGACTGGGCAAGTCGAAGGAAGTGCAGGAGGCGATCGCCAAAGGCATCGACGATGCGAAGAAGAACCTGGTGAAAGTGCCTGTGCGCAAAGGGACCATCCCTCACACGCAGGAAGGCAAGTTCGCCGGCGCCTTCGTGCTGCTGCGCCCTGCAGCGCACGGAACCGGTGTTATCGCAGGTGGTGCCATGCGCGCCGTGCTCGAGAGCGCCGGGGTAACGGACGTGCTTGCGAAGAGCAAGGGCAGCAGCAACCCGCACAACGTGGTGAAGGCCACGATCGAGGCATTGACCCAGATGCGCGATGCATCGGCGGTGGCCATGCAGCGCGGCGTGAAGCTGGAAAAAGTGTTCAACGGATAACAAGGCCTGCGCTAAGGCAACGAGCATGAGCAAGATCATCATCACACAAACGTCCAGCTGGATCAAGTGCCCCAAGCGCCAGAAGGACACCCTGCGTGCCCTGGGCCTTGGCCGCATCGGTCGCAAGGCCGAAGTGGAAGGCACACCCCAAGTGCGTGGCATGGTGGCCAAAGTGGCCCACCTGGTGAACGTGAAGGAGGCTTGATATGTGACCAGGGCGGGGTTCACCCCGTCCATCAAACGAAAAGACCATGGACCTCAGTCAGATCAAGCCCGCCAAAGGGGCGACCAAGAAGAACAAACGCCTCGGCCGCGGTCAGGGCAGTGGCAAAGGTGGAACCGCCGGCAAGGGCCACAAAGGCCAGAAGGCCGATACGGGATACAACCGCCGTCGCGGATTCGAAGGTGGTCAGACCCCCTTGGTGCGCCGTGTGCCGAAGTTCGGTTTCACGAACCCCACCCGTGTTGAATACAAGGGCATCAACCTCGATGCGCTCCAGGCGCTCGTTGACAAGAACAAGGTGAGCGTGATCGACATCGAGGCGCTTCGCGTCGGTGGATTGATCGGCAAGAACGACCTGGTGAAGATCCTGGGCCGAGGCGCGCTGAAAGGTGCCATCGAAGTGAAGGCCAATGCCTTCAGCGCAACGGCCAAAGCGGCCATCGAGGCCAAGGGTGGCAAAGTGGAGATCGTCAACCGCTAAGGATGAAGAACCTGATCGATACCATCAAGAACATCTGGCGCATCGAGGAGCTGCGCAAGCGCATCCTCATTACGCTCGGACTGTTGCTGGTCTATCGCATCGGCAGCTTCATCGTGCTGCCGGGTGTGGACAGTGCGGCACTCGCCAGCAGCAGCACCGGTGGCGGCGGAGGCCTCATCGACCTGTTGAGCATCTTCACAGGCGGTGCGTTCACCCGCGCAAGCATCTTCGCCTTGGGCGTGATGCCGTACATCAGCGCAAGCATCATCATCCAGCTGGCCGGCATTGCCGTGCCTGCCGTGCAGAAGATGCAGCGCGAGGAGAGCGGTCGTCGGAAGCTCAACCAATACACGCGCTACATCACCATCATCATCTGCCTGTTCCAGGCGCCGGGCTACATCCTCACGTACGTGGATCCATCCGCCCGTCCTGTGAACGATGCGCTCTGGATGCCGGTGAGCACCATCATCCTCACGTGCAGCACGCTGTTCGTCATGTGGCTCGGTGAGCGCATCACCGAACGCGGACTCGGCAACGGTATCTCCTTGATCATCATGGTCGGCATCCTCGCCCGGCTCCCGTCCTCCTTCCTGCAGGAGTTCGTTAGCCGACTCGGACCCGGAGGTGGTGGTTTGGTCGTGATCCTCGTGGAGATCGTGATCTGGCTGTTGATCATTGCCGGGAACATCCTGCTGGTGCAGGGCACCCGGCGCATTCCGGTGCAGTTCGCCAAACGTGTGCAGGGGAACAAGCAATATGGTGGAGTGCGGAACTACGTTCCCCTTAAGGTGAACGCGGCCGGTGTCATGCCGATCATCTTCGCCCAGGCCATCGTGTTGATCCCCTTGTACCTGAGCCAGGCCTTCGAGAACCCGCCCCAGTGGATGACGCAGTTCAGCCGCTACGAAAGCGTGGGCTACAACGTCACCCTGTTCCTGTTGGTGGTGGCCTTCACCTATTTCTATACCGCCATCACGGTGAACCCGAACCAGCTGGCCGATGATATGAAGCGCAATGGTGGCTTCATTCCGGGCGTTAAGCCAGGTAAGGCCACGGCAGGGCATATCGACGATCTGTTGAGCCGGATCACACTGCCAGGTGCGGTGTTCCTTGGGCTGGTCGCCATTCTGCCCGCCTTCGCCATCGGCTTCGGCATCAAGCAGGGCTTCGCGCAGTTCTTCGGTGGTACATCCTTGTTGATCATGGTGGGCGTGTTGTTGGACACGCTGCAGCAGATCGAAAGTCATTTGTTGATGCGGCATTACGACGGCCTGATGAAGACGGGCCGCATCAAGGGAAGGCAGAGTGCGACCTATAGTATGGCAGCCGGATAGTTCATGGTGAAGACCGTGAGCCGTTTGAGCGCCGATGAGATCGCGCTGGTGAGGGAGAGTTCTTTGCTTGTTGGTAAGACTTTGGCCGAAGTGGCAAGGCACATCCGTCCGGGTGTGACCACAGCCGAACTCGACCGCCTGGCGGAACAGTTCATCCGCGACCATGGTGCGCTCCCGGGTTTCAAGGGGCTGTACGATTGCCCGAGCACGCTGTTGATCAGCGTGAACGAGGAGGTGGTGCACGGCCTTCCAGGGGATCGCGAACTGCGCGAAGGCGATGTGGCCAGCGTGGATTGTGGTGTGCTGATGAACGAGTTCTATGGTGACAGTGCCTACACGTTCTGTGTGGGGGAGGTGAAGGAAGAGGTCCGGAAGCTCCTGCGCATAACGATGGAATGCCTGGACCTGGGTATCGAGCAGGCTGTGGCGAACAACCGCACCGGCGACATCGGGTACGCGATCCAATCGCATGCGGAGAAGAACGGCTACGGCGTGGTACGCGAACTCACAGGTCACGGCCTGGGACGCAAGCTGCACGAAGGTCCGGAGGTGCCGAATTTCGGCAGGCGTGGGCACGGCACACGATTGGCGGAGGGCATGGCCCTGGCGATCGAACCCATGATCAACATGGGCACCAAGGAGGTGCGCCAGTTGGAGGATGGCTGGACGGTGTCCACACGTGACGGGAAGCCCAGTGCACACTTCGAGCATACCATAGCAGTACGGCCAGGCAAAGCCGAAGTCTTATCGACCTTCAGTTACATCGAGGATGTGCTGAGGCAGAAAGGTGAATTGATCGTGGCGTGATGGTTCACGGCACGAAGAGGATATCGAACGAAAAAAAGAGAACGGAAAGGAATGAGCAAAACGGGGAACATTGAGCAGGACGGCGTCATTAAGGAGGCGCTGAGCAATGCGATGTTCCGCGTTGAATTGGAGAACGGACACATCATCGTCGCTCACATCAGCGGAAAGATGCGGATGCACTACATCCGTATCCTGCCCGGGGACAAAGTGAAGGTGGAGATGAGCCCATACGATCTCAGCAAGGGACGCATCACTTTCCGATACAAGACATAACACGAACCGAACACATCGGACCCCATGAAGATCAGGGCCTCAATCAAGAAACGTTCCGTGGACTGCAAGCTGGTCCGCCGCAAGGGACGTCTGTACATCATCAACAAGAAGAACCCCAAGTTCAAGCAGCGTCAAGGCTGATAAACGCACCATCATGGCACGTATCGCAGGTATCGACCTACCCAAGACCAAGCGGGGCTGCATCGGCCTCACTTACATCTACGGCATCGGCCGGAGCACAGCCCTCTCCATTCTGGAGAAAGCGGAGGTGGACCCCGACAAGAAGGTGGAGGAGTGGGATGATGATGAGCAGTCACGCATCCGTACGGTGATCAACGAGAACATCAAGGTGGAAGGCGCCTTGCGGAGCGAGGTGCAATTGAGCATCAAGCGCCTGGTTGACATCAACTCCTACCGCGGCATGCGTCACCGCAGCGGTCTGCCCGTGCGCGGCCAGCGTACCCGCACCAACAGCCGCACCCGCAAGGGCAAGCGGAAGACGGTGGCCAACAAGAAGAAGGCAACGAAGTAAGATCGTAAGGGTGTACGCCTGACGGTGGAGGCCCCAACAGATAGACCAATGGCAAAACAGCAAGAAGGCAAAGGCGGCGCAGCCGCTGGCAAGAAAAAGAAGAAGAACGTGGTGGTGGAGGCCCATGGACAGGCCCACATCCGCGCGAGCTTCAACAACCTGATCGTCAGCCTCACCAACAACAAGGGAGAGGTGATCAGCTGGGCCAGCGGGGGCAAAATGGGCTTCCGCGGCAGCAAGAAGAACACCCCTTATGCAGGTCAGGTGAGCGCCGAGGAGGCCGCTCGCGAGGCCTTCGAACTGGGCCTGCGCAAGGTGCGCGTGTATGTGAAAGGACCTGGAAGCGGCCGTGAGAGCTGCATCCGCGCCCTGCACAACAGCGGCATCGAGGTCATGGAGATCATCGACATCACGCCGATGCCCCACAACGGCTGCCGTCCACCCAAAAAGCGCCGCGTATAAACACAAAACCCGTAGGGGTCCGCCGGACGGCGGACACCCGTTGTTGGTGCTGAACGCACCCAAAAAACCAAGAAGATGGCACGATACACAGGACCCAAGACCCGCATCGCCCGCAAATTCAAGGAGGCGATCTTCGGGCCGGACAAATGGATGGAGCGCAAGCCCCACAGCCCAGGCCAGCACGGCCTTACCAAGCGCCGCGGCAAGCAGAGCGAATACAGCGTTCAGCTCGCCGAGAAGCAGAAGGCCAAATACACCTATGGCATCCTCGAGCGCCAGTTCCAGAAGATGTTCGAGACGGCCGCCAGCAAGAAGGGTATCACCGGCGAAGTGCTGTTGAGCCTGTGCGAGGCCCGCGTTGACAACACGGTGTTCCGCCTGGGATTTGCGCCCACGCGTCGCGCCGCCCGCCAACTGGTGAGCCATGGACACATCACCGTGAACGATCAGGTGGTGACGATCCCGAGCTACACCCTGCGCCCAGGCGACACGGTGGCCGTGCGGGAAAAGAGCCGCAGCCTGGAGACCATCACCAACAGCATCAGCGTGAACGCCAAGCGTTTCGACTGGCTGGAAGTGAACTCCACCACCATGACCGGCCGCATGATCGCCATGCCCGAGCGGGCGCAGATCCCGGAGAACATCCGTGAGCAGCTCATCGTGGAATTGTACTCGAAGTAAGCAACCGTATAAACCGAACGAGCAGAACATGCCCATCCTAGACTTCCAACGGCCGGACAAGGTCGTGATGATCGAATCCGATGACCAGCGTGGCACCTTTGAGTTCCGTCCGCTTGAGCCCGGCTACGGGATCACCATCGGCAACGCACTGCGCCGTATCCTGCTCAGCAGCCTCGAAGGCTTTGCCATCACCAGCATCCGTATCGACGGAGTTGAACACGAGTTCAGCACCATCAAGGGGGTGATCGAGGACGTCACCGAGATCGTCCTCAACCTCAAGCAGGTGCGCTTCCGCCGCCAGTTGGAGGACGTGAGCACGGAGAAGATCTCCTTCACTGTGAGCGGCAAGGATACCGTAACGGCCGGCGACATTGGCAAGCACACCACGGGCTTCCAGGTGTTGAATCCCGACCTGGTGATCTGCCACATGGACAGCAGCGTGAAGCTGCATGTTGAACTGACCGTCGGCAAAGGCCGCGGATACGTTCCCGCCGACGAGAACAAGGTGGAGGGCAGCCCCATCGGCACGATCTTCATCGACTCCATCTTCACACCGATCAAGAACGTGAAGTACAGCGTGGACAACACCCGCGTTGAGCAGAAGACCGATTACGAGAAGCTCACGCTGGAGGTGATGACCGACGGCAGCATCAGCCCGAAGAACGCCCTGCAGGAAGCAGCCAAGATCCTCATCCACCACTTCATGCTCTTCAGCGATGAGCGTATCTCGCTCGAACTGGAGGACCGCCCCGTGGGTGGCAGCAGCCGCAGCGGCGACGGAGAGGACCTCGATGAGACCAGCCTGCACATGCGCCAGCTCCTGAAGACCAAACTGGTGGACATGGACCTCAGCGTACGCGCCCTGAACTGCCTGAAGGCCGCCGACATCGAGACCCTCGGTGACCTGGTGAGCTACAACAAGAACGACCTCTTGAAGTTCCGCAACTTCGGCAAGAAGAGCCTGACCGAACTGGAGGACCTGGTGGAGAACAAGGGCCTGAGCTTCGGCATGAACGTGGGGAAATACAAACTGGACAAGGAGTGAAATAGGGGCGTGAACCTTCACGCCCGCTATGGCACGACGCCAACGACGACAAAGTCATGAGACACGGAAATAAGAACAACGCGCTGAGCCGCACCAAGGCGCACCGCGATGCACTGCTGAGCAATATGGCCTGCTCGCTCATCGAGCACAAGCGCATCAACACCACGCTGGCCAAGGCCCGTGCGCTGCGCCGCTACGTTGAGCCTTTGCTCACCAAAGGCAAGGCGGACAATACCAACAGCCGTCGTGTGGTCTTCAGCTACCTGCAGAACAAGGAGGCCGTGGCCGCCCTCTTCCGCGATGTGGCCCCGAAGATCGCCGATCGCCCAGGTGGGTACACGCGCATCATCAAACTGGCCCCCCGCCTGGGTGATGCCAGCGAAATGGCCATGATCGAACTGGTGGACTTCAACACACTTTACTCTGCGAAGGAAAAAGCAGGTGCCGAGGTGAAGAAGACCCGCCGCAGCCGCCGCAGTGGTGGAGCAAAAAAGGCCGAGGATGCCGAAACCGCCAAGACCGACGAAGCGAAGGGCGAGTGATCCTTGCTGACAACTGTTGAGAACGAGGCGCTGCGAAGCGCCTCGTTCTTTTTCACGTCCCCGTTCGATCGGAGGTCAGCGCTTGGCGAACCGCATAGGTCGAGCCGCTGTTCCGAGACGGAGGAAATACACCCCGCTTCGCAATGAGTCCACCGCAATGGTGCCGCTCACGATGGAACCACGAAGGAGAGCCTTGCCGTCCAGCGAACAGATAGTGAAGGCAGATCCGGTAATGCGAACTGGAACATTCAACACCTCATCGCACGGGTTCGGCCACACGCGCTGTAGAGGGTCCAGTCCAACTTCATCGACGGCATTGGGCAGCATTCCCCCGCAATTGACGTCACCTTTTCGTAGCCGGACGAGTTCCTTCCAGTAGATGATCATGGGATCCTGATACTGGTAGTACGGTCCTCCTCCTCCGCGGACCACATAGGACATCCATCCCGGTGCTTCGAAGCAGGAATCCTCTACCGTGCTCCACGTGTACCAGGCATCTGCGCTGCACATCGCCGTTCCTGCTCCCAACGAATCACCAAGGGTGAAACACCAGGCATTGGGATGAACATACTGCACTGCGGGCACATCGAGATCCCCGTAAGTCTCATACAGGATGTAGTTCGAGAAGACAGGTTCATCATCGGGCCACGACGGTGGAGCATAGTAGAACCGATGAATGCCATAGGTGACCTCTGAACTGTCTATTGACCATACTTCGGAGATGATCGAGTCGGTCGTATAGGTCCCGGGACCTTGAAATCCGTTCGACCCTTGCAGGATCCGATAGGCGTACACGTCGCCCGGCTCGAAGTCGAACACTTCTCCGGTCGTTAGAAAGTCTTGAGCGGATCCGGGCGTAATGGTCAAAGCTGCGACAAGGAGGGCGGGGTTCCGCATGGCTTCAGGTGTACAAGCGAAGGTAACAAGCCGTGCCAGGTCTGCGAGGAGTTCGACTTCTCCACAGGTGTGAATGATCAGTTCGCGAATGAACCCGCGAGCCCGATACCTTCGCAGCGCTCTTCACACTCAGGAGATGATCGGATGCTCGTAAGCCACCGCCCGAAGGCCCTGCTGCTGCTCGCGGATGGCGCCATTTTCGAAGGCCGTTCCATTGGCGCTGCAGGCATTACCGTTGGCGAGATCTGCTTCAATACCGGCATGACCGGGTATCAGGAGATCTTCACGGACCCCAGCTATACCGGACAGATCATGACCATGGCCACGGCGCACGTGGGCAATTATGGGGTGAAGGATGATGAGGTGGAAAGCACGCGTATCCGGATCGCCGGCCTGGTGGTGAAGAAGTTCAGCGAGGTCTGGAGCCGTCCTGGCGGTAGCGGATCGCTGGAGGACCTGCTGAAGGCCCAGGGTGTGGTCGGCATCAGTGATATCGACACGCGCAAGCTGGTGCGGCACATCCGCGACCATGGCGCACAGAACGCATTGATCAGCAGCACGGAGATGGATATCCATGTGCTCCGGGAACGCCTGCGGTCCGCACCTAGCATGGAGGGCCTGGAGCTGAGCAGTGAGGTGAGCACACGGGAAGCCTATACAGTTGGTCGGGATGATGCCCCCCATCGGGTGGCCTTGGTGGACTTCGGTGTGAAAACGAATATCGTGAGCTGCCTCACCGAGCGCGGATGCCTGGTGAAGGTCTTCCCCATGGATACGCCGGTGGAGCGGATGCTGGAGTTCCAGCCGCATGGCTTCCTGCTCAGCAACGGCCCCGGTGATCCCGGGGCGATGCCGAAGAGCGTGGCCCTGGTGGCCGAGGTCCTGGGCACGGGCCTGCCCGTGTTCGGTATCTGCCTGGGACACCAAGTGCTCGCGGAGAGCCAGGGCATTGGTACGCTGAAGATGCATCATGGGCACCGCGGGATCAATCATCCGGTGAAGAACCTCATCACCGGACACGATGAGGTGACGAGCCAGAACCATGGTTTCGTTGTCGATCGGAACGCCACGGAGGAGAACCGGAACGTGGAGATCACCCACGTACACCTGAACGACAACAGTATTGCGGGGATCCGTTTGAAGGGTCGACCGGTCTTCAGCGTCCAATATCATCCGGAGGCAGGCCCTGGCCCGTATGATGCCCGTTACCTGTTCGATCAGTTCGTGGAGAACATGAAGGGACCTTTGCTCGTACCACGGGACCGTTCCAACAACACGAAGAAGAACGTAAACGCATGAGCCTAATCGCCAAGATCCAAGCCCGGGAGATCCTCGATTCACGCGGAAACCCCACCATCGAAGTGGATGTGTACTCCGACTCGGGCCACATGGGCCGTGCCGCCGTACCGAGCGGTGCCTCCACGGGCGCCCACGAAGCTGTTGAGTTGCGCGATGGCGACAAGAAGCGGTATCTGGGCAAAGGCGTGCTAAAGGCCGTGGAGCATGTGAATGAAACACTGAACAATGAACTGCACGGTGCCTTGATCACCGATCAGGCCATGATCGATCGGGCCATGATCGGACTGGACGGCACCGGTAACAAATCGAACCTCGGGGCCAATGCCATGCTGGGCGTTTCGCTCGCTGTGGCCAAGGCCGCTGCAAGTGAGGCCGGTCTGCCCTTGTACCGCTACGTGGGCGGTGCCAATGCCACCACGCTTCCGGTGCCCATGATGAACATCCTGAATGGTGGTGCGCACGCGGACAATAAAGTGGATGTGCAGGAGTTCATGATCATGCCGGTGGGAGCTGAGACCTTTGGCCAGGGCCTCCGCATGGGCGCAGAGGTGTTCCACCACCTGAAAGCCGTGCTGAAGGCAAAGGGCCTGAGCACGAACGTGGGCGATGAAGGGGGATTCGCACCGGACCTGGCCAGCAATGAGGATGCCCTGAAGCTGGTGATGCAGGCCATCGAGAAGGCCGGATACAAGCCCGGTGACGATATCGTGATCGCCTTGGATTGCGCCAGCACCGAGTTCTACGATGTCAAGAAGAAACGGTACATCCTGGAAAGCACGGGCGAAAGCCTGACGAGTTCCGACATGGTGGATCTTTGGAAGGGATGGTGCAAGAAGTATCCGATCATCAGCATCGAGGATGGGATGAGCGAGGATGATTGGGATGGCTGGCAGAAGCTTACCGGAACATTGGGCGACACGGTCCAGCTCGTTGGTGATGACCTGTTCGTTACCAACACCCGCCGCCTCAGCGAAGGGATCGAAAAGGGCATCGCGAACTCCATCCTGGTGAAGGTGAACCAGATCGGCACCCTCACCGAAACATTGGAGGCCGTTGACATGGCGCACCGCAACCGCTACACCGCCGTGATGAGCCATCGCAGTGGAGAGACGGAGGACAGCACGATCGCCGATCTGGCCGTGGCCACCAACTGCGGGATGATCAAGACGGGAAGTGCCTCCCGCAGCGATCGCATCGCGAAGTACAACCAGCTGTTGCGGATCGAAGAGCAATTGGGCCCCAGCGGGCGTTATCCCGGCCGCGGACTGCGCTTCGTGGGCTGATCATCGCAGGATCACTTTGCCCAACCCCATGTCCGTTGCCGTCGCCGGTCGTAAGGCCACGATGTAGACCCCACGGTCAAGTCCGCTCGTGACGAGCTGCGCCGTGCCGTTCACGTAGGCAGTGCTGCTCAATTCCCTCCCGGAAAGATCGAAGAGGATAACACGGCCCCGAACACCCGCGGGACCGGTCACGCGAACAAGGTCGGACGCCGGGTTGGGCGAAATTGAAAATTGGCCTCGCTCGAAAGTCGCGGTGTTCAGTAGTGTGTTGAACGTGACCGGTGAATCGTCCGCATCGGTAATGTTGGCCGCACTGAACCGGGCCAACACTGCGCTTTCCCCATTGAACGCGTTGGTCCCCCACGCGGGCACATTCGCCGTGGGCATGGCATTCCCGCTGCCTGTATGCTTGCCGACCACGAGTAAGCTGTTCGCGTTCTTGAACACACCATAGAGCTTCACATTGTCCCCACCTTGTTGGGTGAGCGTGTCCCATTGTCCCACGAGCAACGAGCTGTATAGCGGCAAGCTCAGATCGTTCTCGTACTCGCGCACGAAGTTGTTCCAACAGGAGAGTCCACCGTTCAAGGGCAGCACCATTTTCTGGAAGGCGTTGGCCGTAGTGATCGTCCGCCGTCCTTGACCAAGTACCACCACGCGGCCGCTGCTGGTGACCTTCAACATGTTCTTGCCCAGGTAGGTGGTGTTCACGTTCGGCCAGCCGCCGTTGGGGTTGGGCCAGCCATCGAGGTTCGGGTCGGGATGAGGTGCGCCGAGACTTCCGGTGCCTTCGGCGTACTCCGCCACGTAGGTGCTGCGCATAAGCGTGCCATCGTTCAAGGTGAGCTTGCCCAGCCAGCTTATGTGGATGTTGCCTTGGTTCCCCGTGAACTGGTTCTGGAAGCCATGCACCCCGGGGTTCGCCGCGATGTTGTTCCCTTCCCAGAGGTTCTCCACGTTGTTCCCGTGGCATCGCGCGTTCACCACGAGCAGGCCGGAGGACGGCTGCTGCGAATAGTCGATCGCGAGCGCATCGATGTATTGGTCGGGCGAGGAGTTCCCGGTATCGCCCTGGGGCGTTACCTCGTGATATAAGCGGCTCCACCATTGCAAGGCACCATCGGCATCCATGGCCATCACGGCGGGCTCGAAGTCCGGTTCACCACCGGGCAGCACGCTCTTGGTGTTGAAGCCGATGTACATGGCATTGGTGCGACGATCGATACACACGCTCTGCGGACCGTGTGTGAACGTGGCGCTTCCGGAGTATCCTGTATAGCCAGGTCCGTCCGTTGTATTTCCGGTGCCGCCGGGCAGGCACTCCGCGTTGTACAAGATGTCCAAAGGCCACGTGCCCTTCTTCATTCCGCCGTTCCCATCGGGCAGCCAAGCATCATATTCGGCCGCCGTGGGCGATCGCAATTCGCAGCGCGAGGCATCGCGCTTCAGCACGATCGCACTGTAGTCCAAGCCACCAAGGCCGCCGGAATAGGTGGTGCCATCACCACGGTATTCTCCGCCACCATCCGCGATCCAGTGGATCCGCCAATGGGGTACCACTTCATCCTCGCCGTTCGCATCCATGCGGTAGAATGCGCTCCAGTTGTAGCTGTGCGAGTCGCCGTACGCGTATACCACCTTGCCGTCGCTGCCTACGTCCCAAGGCTGATAGATCTTCGGGTACTCACCTGCGGAACATTTCACATTGTTCACCCAGAGAAATCCGGTGGGTGCACCGTTCACGAAGTTGTTGTCCAGCTTGCCGATGAAGTAGCCGCCGGTGTTGCTGTCCTCCGTGGTGCCACTGATGTACAGATCACCCGTTACCGTCCCGGGCGCGTTGGTGCTCTTGATGAAGCGGAAGTCCTCCGCCGCACCGGCCGGTAGCGCATACACGCCCAGGATGTTCTCCAACGAACTGTCCAGCCGCAGGATGAACGGTGTACGCCCCGTGCCCAGGTTGTTCGTGATCCCGGGGTTGGTCAACGTGGTGATGAGCGCGCCGTTCGGCAGCCAATCGAGCGCATCGGCCGTACCGATCACCAGCACGTCGCCGTTGCTGATCTGTACCACGTCATTGAAGACCTCATTGCCGGATCCGCCAGCGTAGGTGACGAGGTTGGTCTGTGCTCGACCATCGATCGGGAGGATCATCACGCAGATCACCATGATGAGACCTATAACACCTGCCAGAGGAGGGATCCGAAGGGTCATGGGTTCATTGATCGAACCGAAGGTATTGGTCCATGAGCACTTGGATCCCCGCCTTGCCCTGGAGCAACAGACGATGGGCATCAGTGGTCCGGGTGCTGTCGCCTAGTTCGATCACGCGCTCCCCCGTTTCGTCATAGACCAATGTTTGCACGCTGTCGGCGATACCGAATCCTTCATTGAAACACCAACGGGCCATGTGCGGCACATGCGGATCGAACAGGTCGTTGCTCCACTCGAATTGGTCATGAGGTAGACCGAGTTGTGCGAGGAGGGTGGCGGCAAGGTCCACATGGCTGCCTGCCGTGTGATCCACCGTACCGCGCAGGTCATCCCGTAGCGCGCCGCCGGTCAGCAGGAACGGGATCCGATGACGTGCAGCGCTGTACATGTTGGTGAAGTAGGGTAGGTAATGACCATGATCGGCCACCACGATGACCAGCGTACTATCATACCATTCCTCGTTCCGTGCGTGGTGCAGGAACGCACCGAGGCAGCTGTCGGTGTAATGCACGGTGTTGCGGTAGCGCTGTGGGTCCGAACGGCCGGTGAACACTTGGGCGACGGGTGCATCAAACGGCTCGTGACTGGTGGAGGTCATGACCACATGGAAGAACGGCCGGGGGCGGGAGGATGCGTTCCGCAGGTGGAAGGAGAATAGCTCCTCATCGAACGCGCCCCAATCCGAGCGCTTCCGGGCTTCGAAGGAAAGCTCACTATGGATCACATCGAAGCCCATGCTGGAGAGGTAGGCGCGTGTGTTCGCGAACTCCACATCACCGGCATACCAGTAAGTGGATGAATAGCCAGCGGTAACGAGCATACGGACGATGCTGGGCAGCCGGTCGAACTTGCCGAAGTTCCGGATGATGGTGGTGGTGGGCTGGGATGGGAATGCGCTCATCAAGGCGCACAGCCCCTGCTCCGTGCGGAATCCGGTGGAGTAGAAGCGATCGAACAACAGGCCGTCCTTGGCCAGTTGTGTGAAGGCGGGCGCCACGCCGCTGTCACCTCCAAGTGGTGCGATCACATCCGCTGTCCAGCTTTCAAGCATGATGAGCAGGATGTTCGGACGGTGTGCCTTCAATACGCGCTTCGTGGTGGAACCTCCCTTGGGGTGTGCAGCGGCAAAGATCCGTTCAGCCTCGGCACCCTCCATGCTCACGTACGGATTGGTGATCACGTGGGCAGGTTGCACCGCGATCTCCATCAGGTTCCAGAACCCGTTCACGGCCGCCAGGTTCAGCACTGTGTGCCGTGAGAAGTACGCCCAGCTCTTGTTGATCGGATCATCCTGGGGGCCACCCCGCGCAGCCACCAGTGCCAGCAAAGGCAAGGCGATGGCCGATGCGATCCGAGCGGAGCGTCGTCCGGTGGCGAAGGTTTGACGATGGTCGATGCGCAGGAACGACCAGCCCAGTGCGAGCACCTGCGCGACCACCACGCCCACCAATAAGGCAAGCCATCGGAAGGAGACGGACGCGGCCGCTTCCTCGGGAAAGGCGAGGTATCCCAATGCCTTGCGATCGAGCTTGGCACCCCAGGCATTGAACAGGCCGATGTCCGCCGCCGTGATGATGGCAGTGAAGGTCAGCAGTACCAACGACATCAGAAGCGCCATGCGCCGCATCATCCTCCCCTCCAGGAAGAGCAGGGGAACGGTGATGAACGACGTGACCAGGAGCATGTAACCCACGCCGCTGACATCCATGTACATGGCGTGGAGATGGCTCTGCATGATCTCCGCCCAACTGATGCCCGCCAGCTTGCGCTGGGCGAAACCGAGGAAAAGACAGCGTTGCACAAGGAACACCAGCAGCCACCACAACGCCACTAGTGCATGCCATCGCCACCAGCGCTTCATGGGGCGTTACGGACGATCGTTGTCAACAACATGCGTACGGCATCATCGCACGACCACCAAGGTGCCCAAAGACACTGCCCCATGCCCGGGGATGATCGCGCTGAGGTAGAGGGTCTGCGGCGGAAGGTCAAGCACCTCCACGGTCATCCGTTGGCTCGTCACCGGCAACTCCTTCAAGGTGGTTCCACGCATGTCCTGGATGAGCAATCGTGTTGCACGGCCCATCGCGCCCTGGGGCGCCACCACGGTCACACGCTCCCTCGCGGGATTCGGGAAGAAGCTCCAACCTGTGAAGGCATCGGCCTGCTCCGGCACACCCACGGCGCTCTTCCGCCAGGCCACACAAAAGTCGCCGGTGGAGATGCCGTTGGCCGTGATACGGGCGTATCCATCAGCCGTGCTGCCACCGAGGAAGTTGATGTCGATGTCAGGATGCACCGCCCACGCGAAGCGCGGATCGGGTCGATATAACAGGACAAGGCTGTCCTCGGCGAATACGGTGGTACCCGCGTTCTGCACCAGCTCCGGGTCGAACAGTGTGGGGCTGGTGGGCCTGCCATCGATGGTGATGCGTGCGTTCAGCACCGTGCCGGTCTGCACCTGGCCGGTGATGCGCCACCAGCGGTCAGGGGATACCACGAACGCGTATGGCTCCACCGTATTGGGATCGGCCGCGGTCCAGAACTCCTCTACACGCAAGGGGCTGGGGCCGGTGACCGTGGTGGCCAGGATGGTGAGATCGGCGCGCCCGAATCCATAGGTCGTGGGGGAGGTGATGGTGTCCTCTTCGAAGCCCGTGGCCAGGGCCAACAGGCCATCGGCATTCAGGAAGGCATGGACGGGCTGGAAGGGCACTGGGCTGCTCGCCTGGCTGAACGCGCCACCGAGCAGGGCAGGTTCAGGACCGGTCCATCGTTCACCCGTGGCGCTTTCAAAGGTCACCGACACCGGTACCTGCTCGTAGTAGTGATCTGCGTGGCGCAGCTTCTGCTGGATATGGAGCGTGGTGTTCCAGTACCCGTTCTCCAGTATAGCCGTCAAGGAGTCCACCTCGAAGGCCGCCCAACCCGGCTGAAGGATCCAATCGTCGAAGAAGTGGGTGAGGTCCCTGCCGGTGGCCACGCTCAGGCTGTCCCGCAGTTCCGTACTGCTCATGTCGCTGAAGGCGTTGTTGGCGAACACGCGGGTGAATCCGACGCGGAAAAGCGAGTCGCCGAGGTAGGAGCGCAGCGTGTGCGCAATGTCAGCACCCTTCCGGTAGGAGTGTTCACCGTAGGTGTCCTCCTGGGGTACGTTGGCCAGCGCGTACCAGCCCCCATCGATCAGATGCGCTTTGGACACCATGGTGTGGTGTACGTCGGCGACCAGCTGATCATAGCGCGCTCGCCCGTAAAGGTCCTCCTCGAACAGGTAGCTGCAATATTCCGCGAAGCCTTCGTTGATGTACATCTCCTCGGCACGCCGACAGGTCACCAGATCACCGAACCAGTGGTGGCTGAGCTCATGCGCCATGATGTCCTCGTTGGTGAGCGTGCCGTTCGCGATGGATGCGGGATAGCTCACGTTGGTCGGATGTTCCATGGCCCCCTGCGTGGTAAGGCAATACCCCACGCGCTCCCATTGGTAGGGTCCGAACCAATGTTCGTAGGTATCGAAGGCGTTCCGCAGGTGTACGAACGAGTTCTTCATGTTGGTGGTGTCCGCAGGCTTGGCGACGAGGGTCACAGGGATATCATTTCCATTGAGGCTCGGGAACGTGTCGCGCACTGCCGAATAATCCGTGCTCGCCACCGAGGCGAGGTAGGAGGGAATGGACCCGGCCAAGCGCCAGTGGTAGAGGCGTTCGCCACCGCCCAGGTCCTGCTCGGATACGAGTGCGCCGTTCGCGAACACGGTGCGCGAGTTGTTCGTGCGCACCAGGAATTCGAAGGTGCAGCGCTCCACGAAGTTGTCGAAGCAGGGGAACCAGGAGCGGCCGTAGGAATGGGGCACCGCATCGAAGGCCACGCCGAGGTCGTACTGATAATTGCTCAGTGTATAGAAACCGCCCCAGCCGCTGGCATCCACCGTAGGATCACCACCGTAGTGCACCTCCACGGAGAGCGTGTCAGCAGGACCGTGGCTTCCGCCCAGATCGACATGGAGGTATTCCGCCGAGTGCGTGAAGCTGAGGAGCGCGCCGTTCAGGACGACGGAATCAACGGTGAGCTGCAGCAGGTCGAGCGGAAGGTGGGTGATGCCGGCTACCTTGGGCGTGAAGCGGATGTGGGCCACACCATGGATGAGGCCAGCATTCACCTGCGTAAGGTCCAGGTCGATGCGGGTGTGGAGCAGGTCGATGCTGTCGCTCCGGGTGATGCTGCCCACCACGCCTTGGGAGTGGCCAAGAACGCTGCATGCCATGGCGAAGGTCAGAAGGCAGGGACGAACGGTGCGGAACATGGGTCACGAAGGTAGGGGGCCGGGCGTCCGCGGACCAAGGGGGACGGGCGATCATAGGATCCCTACATTTGAAGAACAACTTGCTATCCTAACGCGTTCCTACTGTAGAACTCCACAAGCATGAAGCCGAGTACCGAGTTGTTCGACCTGATCAAATCGCTGACCAAATCCGAGAAGCGGTTCTTCAAGTTGCACAGCGCGTTGCAGAGCGGACCGAAGAACTACCTGCGGATCTTCGAGGCGGTGGACAAGCAGAAGGAGTATGACGAGGATGCGTTGAAAGCCCAGTTCAGGAACGAAACGTTCATCAAGCACTTCCCTTCGGAGAAGAACCATCTGTACAAGTTGATCCTGAAGGCGCTACGGGCCTTCCACGCGGAGGCCACGGTGAGCGGGATCCTGAAGATGGAGATCAAGAACATCGAGATCCTGAACGACAAGGCGCTGTATGAGGAGGCGAACAAGACGTTGCACAGGGCCAAGCGCATCGCACGGGAGAACGAGCGGTTCTACTACTGGTTCGAACTGTTGAACTGGGAGAAGCAATTACTGGAGGAAGCCTACGAGAGCGGCGAGTTCACCAAGGACCTGGATGCGCTGATCGAGGAGGAGCGCGAGGTGATCGAGAAGCTACGGAACCTCGCCGCCTATCACATCCTGTACAGCAAGATCAACTACGTGTTCCGCAGTGGCGGCTATGTGCGCACCGACGAGGAGCACGCGATGGTCGAGGAGATCAGCGAGCACCCACTGATCAAGGGAAAGAACACGGCGTTGAGCAAGCGCGCGGCCACCATCTGTTATTACACGCAGGGGTTCTGCCATTGGGCCAAGCGCGACTGGGCCACCAGCCTGGAAAAGTTCAAGCGCGTCCGGCAGATCCTCGACGAGCAGCCCCAGTTGAAAACAGATCTTCCGCGGCGCTACGTAAGGGCCTTGCATTACATGGTGCAGTGCTTGATCGAACTGGGCGAATACAACGAAGCACGCGCGAACATCAAGGTGATGCGGGCGCTCCATTCGGAGCCTGGTTTTTCAGGGGTCGATATCGCGGTGCAAGTGTTCCATGCGAGCTATCTCAGCGAACTGCGTTTGATGGACCGCACCGGGGACTATGCCAAGGCGCTGGAACTGGTGGCCCCGATCCTGAGCGGCCTGGAGGAATATGGACCCAGGCTGCATAAGGAGCACCTGCTGGAATTCTATCATGATCTGGCCTGCGTGCACTTCGGTGCCGACCAGGTGAACAAGGCCCTCTTCTGGCTGAACAAGGTGCTGAATGATCCGGAACCCACACTGCGGCAGGACATCTTCGTTTACGCCCGACTGGTCAATCTGGTGGTGCACTACGAACTGGGCAATTACGACCTGCTCGAGTACATCGTTCGCAGCACGCATCGCTTCCTCAGCAAGCGCCACCGCGCACACAAGGTGGAAACGCTGCTGATCGAGAGCATCAAGAAGATGGCCAGGGCTCAGCAGCCCAGTGCCAAGCAGGAGCATGCCAAGGCATTGCTCAGTGGGCTGCAGGAATTGATGAAGGACCCGAATGAAGGTACCGTGCTGAAGTACTTCGACTTCCTCTCCTGGGCCCGCTCGAAGGTCGAGGGAACCAAGTTCGCTGACGTGGTCGCGGCGCAGGCACGCCGGGTTTCGAAGTGAGGCGCGCGCTGAAGGGCATTACGCGCCGTGCACCGTGTGGATCACGCGGATCAGCAGGTTGAGCAGGGTCCAGAGCATGGTGTTGTTCAGTTCTGCGCCAGGGCGCACAGCTCCTCGGCCTTTTGCTCACTGAAGTGCGTTACGGAGATCCGTGTGGGTGCGATGGTCTTCAACAACGCTGGCATGGCGTGCAGGCGCAAGGCCGCAGTGGTCTGTCCCTCTTGAACAGGTTGCAGTACCAGCATGCCGGTGGGGAGGCAGGCGAAAGCCACATGGGCATGGCCGCGTTGTTCGAACTCCTTGGCCAGTGCATCGCTTTCCGCTGTAGTGAGGTCGGCGATGTGAAGGATGAGACGGTCCGGTTGGGGCGATTGTGCCCGGGCCATGCCCACGGTGAACGCGAGCACGAGCAGGATGAGTGGGCGGGAGGCACGGTTATCCATGGAGCGTGGATCTTGTCGTCTTGGAACGGAATGGTCCCGAGATCACGTGCTTTTACCAAGGCGGCATGGAAAAGGTTCCACGGATCCGTAAAAATGCGCGTTGAATGCCCTTCGCGGGTCGACGGAGCCGGTCAAACGATCATTACGCGCTGTCGCAGGATGGCATGGAGGGCGATACCCGCTGCCACGCTCACGTTCAAGGAAGCGATGGTGCCCGCCATGGGGATCTTGCCCTGCACGTCCGACAGCCGCAGGATCTCCGGCGAGATGCCGACATCCTCCGCGCCCATCACCAGCATCAGCGGTCCGTGCAGGTCCAGTTCGTCCAGGGTGCGTTCGGTCTTTTCGGTGCAGGCCACGATACGCAGGCCGTGGTTCTTCGCCCGTGTGATGCCTTCCACCAGGTCCATCACCCGGCACACGGGTTTGCGCAGCAACGCGCCGGCGCTGCTCTTGATGGCATCGCTGCCGAGCCGGGCGCTGTATTGTTTCGGCACAAGGAGGCCATGCGCGCCGAAGCATTCGGCACTGCGGGCGATGGCACCCATGTTCCGCACGTCGGTCACGCCGTCCAGCGCAACGATCAACGGGTCCTCACCCCGGTCATAGGCCTGTTGGATCACCTCGTCGAGGTCCTGCAGTGCCACCTGGCTGATGTAGGCCACCACGCCCTGGTGCGCGGCCTTCGTGAGCCGGTCGAGCTTCTCGGGCGGAACGGGCTGCCATGGGATCTCGCGCTGAAGCGCCAGCTGCTTGATGCCGTTGATCGCCTCGCCCCCCATGTCCCGGCGGATGAGCAGTTTTTCCACGTGCACATCGCTGTGCAGGGCTTCCATCACCGGGCGGATGCCGCAGACCAGTTCGTTCGAGAGCGCCATGTTGTTCGTTCAGTTCTGATTGATGCGGCCATTGCGCCAGCTCTCCACGTTGCGGTACCAGGCGCTCTTCAGCACCGGATCGCGGCGCAGCACCAGGTCGTTGTTGCTGAAGATGCTCTTCCGCTTTTCGAAGATGAAGGAAAGGCTCGTCATGTTGCTCTCCTCGCCGTAGGTCCACATCTCACCGGTGTCGTTCTTGCGGATGCTGTTGGGTGTGCCGAAGATGATGCTCACCAGGCCGCGATCCGTCTTCCAACCCTCCGTCCAACTGCTGAAGTGCCGATTGGCGTTCTCCACCCGTGTATAGAAGGCGCTGATGGCCTCACGTGCGCGGTCGCGGGAACCGGCCGCATCGGTCCAGAACCGTTCGATCTCCGCGCGCTTGTCCTCCGCGGTGGTCAGGCGATCCCACTCCTGCAGGCTGGTGATGTAGCGGAGCGGTGGCAGCATGTCGCTGGCGTGATCCACCAACGGGAAGGCGTTATCGAAGGTGAAGAGCGTGTAGCCGGTCTGCGAAGAGGTGTCGGAGACGATGTGCACCAGCCCACCGGACGGGACGTTGAATTCGAACGACCCCGAAGGGCCTACGATCACGCGGCCAGTGCTGTCCAGTTCCGCCATGGGTGTGCCCTCCACACTGACGGCGAAGACCGGTGCGGGCAGTTTGGAGGCCGCCCTGAAATATTCGGCGATCAACGTATCGCCTGCGAATTGCTCACAACGCACACGCAAATGCGTACCGGGTGGGACATGATCCCCGAAGATCGGTATGCCACGATCGCTCATCGGAAGGAAGTTCTCGCGGATGCCCATGGCCTGACCTTCCACGGTGATGAACACGCTGCTCTCGGCATCACGGTTCACATCGCGCGCGGTCACCTTCAGCACGAAGGTGCGTTCGGGGTTGCGCTTCATATCGATGCTGCCGATCAACTCCTTGTCCTCCGTGGGGTCCGTGCTGGTGTCCTTCACGTACGTGCTGGCGCTGTCGAGCAGCTGCGCACTGCCAACGGAAGCGTAGGCCTCGTACTTCAGTATCACGTTCGCGCGGAACGGTCCGCCCCCACCCGCGTTCCGGTAAAGCAGGTCCTGAGTGCGCAATTGGAAGTAAACGATGGACCGGTTCTCGGAAGCGTGGTAAACCCGGGCCTGGAGTCGGATGGCCGCCGCTCCTTTTCCGTAGAGGTAGGCGAAGTTGTCGCCACCCGCCACAGGTACGTACGTGGTGCAACCGCTGATGAGGAACAGGAGCAGGAGCAGGGACATCAGTAGGCAGTAGGCAGTTGGCAGGCCGCAGGTGCCGGCGAAGTCGGGACGCAGGAGCATCCTGCCAACATGGCTGAGCCTATGGCCTGTGGCCTGTGGCCTGTGGCGGCTGTTCATGGTTCCACGGAATTCGTCCCTTCCAGCGAACGCTGCAGCAATTTAGGATGAATGGACTTGTTCGTCTTCGCCCCGAGCTCCTTCAGCATCTCCACCTGCCGGACCAGGTTGCCCGGTCCATCGCTCAGTTTCTTCACGGCCTCGCGATAGCTGTCCTGCGCCGTGTCCAGCTGCTTGCCGATGCGCCCAAGGTCCTCGGTGAATCCGACGAACTTGTCGAACAGGGTTCCAGCGCGTTCCGCGATCTCCAGGTGGTTGCGGGCGATGCGCTCGTTCTTCCACACGCTGTGGAAAAGCTTCAGGCTGGCCATCAGCGTGCTGTGGGTGACGATGAAGATGCGCTGATCGATGGCCTCCTGCACGATCTCGCGACGGGTGAGCTGCGCCAGTGTATACGCCGATTCGATGGGCACGAACATCAGCACGAAGTCGGGTGAGGAGATGCCGTACAGGCCGGGATAATCCTTCTGTGATAGGCCCTTCATGTGGGCCCGCACACTGTCGGTATGCGTTTTCGCCAACCGTTCGCGTTCCACGTCATCGGTGCTGGTGACGTAGCGCTCGTAATGCGTGAGCGACACTTTCGCGTCGATCACGATGTGCTTGTCCCCGGGCAGGTTGATCACCGCGTCGGGTCGCAGGCGGCTGCCATCGGTCATCGTGGTGCTCGTCTGCAGCGTGTACTCGGTGCCCTCCACCAGGCCACTGCTCTCGAGCATGCGCTCCAGGATCATCTCGCCCCAATCGCCCTGTGTCTTGCTGTCGCCCTTCAGCGCTTTCGCCAGGTTGTCGGCATCCACGCTCAGGCGCTGGTTCTGCTCCACCAGTTTGCCGATCTCCTTCTTCAGGGCGAAGCGCTCGCGCTCTTCCTCTTGATACGTCTTGCGCACCTGTTCCTCGAACTCCCTGATGCGATCATGCAGCGGCTTCAGCAGTGTGCCCAGCTTCTCCTGCTGTTGATCGTTCAGCAGCTTGCCCTTGTCGCCGATCAGCCGTTCGGCGATCAGCGTGAAATCCTTTTCCATCCGGACGCGGGCCTCCTCCTGCGCGCTCACCTGCTCGGCCAACCGGGCTTCAAGGCCCTTCACCTTTTCCTGTTCAGCGCCCAAACTTCCGCTCAATGCCGACACGCGTTCGTGCCGCGCCGAGAGTTCAGCATCCTTCTCCGAGATGCGGCGCTCGAAGTCGCGCTTGTCATGGGCATGATCATCCAGCAAGGTGCGCAGGGCCGCGTCGCCCTTACCGCGCGACCAGAGGTGCATGCCGATGGCACCCAGCAGAATGCCCAGAAGTAGTCCGATGAAGAGATAGGCCAAAAGCATGAGGTAACGCCCCGCGTTGTAGGAAGTGCGAAGGTAGCGCCCTCAGTTGTCGTAGATCACGACCAGCGTACCGACCGGGAGCTGGTCGAAGAGGCCGATCACATCGCGATTGGCCATGCGGATGCAGCCGTGGCTGCTGGGTGTGCCGAGTGAGCATTCATCGGCTGTGCCGTGGATGTAGATCCAGCGCTCGTGGCTATCCACGGGGCCGCCTTGGTTGTGGCCGGGTTCCATGCCGCTGAGCCAGAGGATGCGGGAGGTCACCAGGTCCTGTGAGCGTGCGGTGCAACTGTCCGCCAGCTCGCCGGTCGCCTCGCGCTCGCGCAGCACGCTCCAGGCGGGAAGCCCTTCGCCGATGCGTTCGGAGATCCAATGCAATCCGGTAGGTGTGCGATAGCTTTCTTCCCGCTCGCCCAGTCCCTTGGCCGAAGTGGAGATCACGAACTCGCGCAGCATGAGGCGGCCGCGCACGTGGTACATGGTCTGGCTGCGCACGCTCACATACAGCACATCACCATCCACGTCGACGCCGGGGTAGCGCACCTCCATGTATTCCAGCAGAAAGTCCGCAAGGCCCTGTTTGTCCTCCGGCATGCGGGGTTGAGCACGCACGGTTGTGTGGGAGGCTGCGAGCAAGAGCGCGACCAACGCAAGGGATCGGAATGAGCAGCACAACATGGTATCGTGACGTTCCTACGTGATACGTGTTGCGTTGTTGCAAGGCAGGCGTTTTCACCGCAAACGTCTTCGTCCCGATCCTTCGGGAGGCGCAAAGAGCGCAAGGCCTGGTGCGTTTTACCGCAACGGCGCGGCGCAAAGGGAATGCAACGGGTATGCCGCAAAGGGCCTGCCTACCGGTCAGGCAGGCGCGAGGGACGCAAGGGAGGACCGGTTAACACGGCAGCTATCCGCGTCCATCTGCCCCGCCCTGCCTACCGGACAGACAGGCTGCTGGCCGGTGCATCGGTGTTCATCTGTGGTTCCAACGCATTCCGCATTCATCCGCGTAGATCATAGCGATCCGCGTCATCTGCGTTCCAAATACACGCCTTCAGAACAAACTCGTGAACCCGAAGTGCACCTTGCCCCCGCGAAGCTCAACGGGATTGTTGAACTGCTGCCCCAGCGCATAGGTCAGGCTGAAGATCCCGGCCTTGGTCTCGAAGCTGGTTCCCGCGCCAAAGCCCAGTGGCGAATCGGTGAGGAGCTGCTCCTGGCTCTGGTCCTCCCACCAGGCCTGGTCGATGAAGAGGAAGAAGTTGCTGTTCTCCTCGAACAGGAAGCGATATTCCATCGTGCCGATCGCGAAGCTGGAGCAATAGATGCTGGCCTCATCCACGCCGCGCAAGGTCTTCAGGCCGCCCATGCGATAGAGCTCGTTCCGATAGAGCCGTTCATTCACCATGGATCCGCCCTGGCCCGCTAAACGCAACGTTCCGCGACGACCGACCGGGATGTGCCACACCAGTTTCGCGTTCATCTCGTATTGCGTGGTGTTGATGTACGTGGCCTCCTCGGTATCGCTCAAACTGCTGGTGGTGCTGCGTTTGCGGCCCACCGCCGCATCGATGTCAGCCCCGATGCCCTGGCGAGGATTGAAACGATAGTCGAATCGTTCGCGCTGGAGGCCCAGGCCGTACGACGTGATCTTCACATCGCCCAGGCCGGCCGTGGCGCTGAAGTTCTGTCCCAGGCGTTGACTGCTCTTGTCGTTCACGAACACGCTCACTTTGTCGCCTCGTGCCAGCAGGTATTCGAGCGCGGCGCGGGCGTTCACTTCCAGGAAGGTGGTATCGCGCTTGAAGAGCTTCAGGCTGAGGTCCGTGCCGAAGGGCGTGTTGAAGGCGAACGGATAGTTGAAGCGCACCTTGAGGTCCTGCGTGCGGTCCTGCAAGCTCCGCCAGTTGAGCTCGATGGCCTCGCCGCGTTTCAGGGCGTTGCGCAGGCGCAGGTCCAGGTCGCCGGTAAGGCGCACCTTGCCCGTCAGCGGGTCGGGCTGTATGCCCAGGATCCCGTTGAAGCTGCTGGCCTTGCGCGTATCCAGGAAGAGGTACACCTTGGTCTTTTCGCGCGTGAAGAGCACATAGGGCTGTTGCTTCTGGGATACGAACGGCAATTCGCGCAAGCGCTTGGCCATGCCGGCCACGAGGGTCTCGTTGTACAGGTCGCCGGGCGCAACCCCGATGTACGAGTACAGGTATCGCTTGCTGATGCGGGCATCGCCCCGGATCAGGATGCTGTCGATGCGGGTGAGCGGGCCTTTATCCAGCCGCAGGGCGGCCGTCAGCCCTCCACCTGAGCTTCGAAGGCTGTCCAGCGCTATGGTGGCGAAGGGGTATCCATGGGTCTCACATTCGTCCAGGAGAGCCTCATACAGCCGCGCCATCTGCCGGGGGTTCAGCGGCCTTTGGGCATAGAACCGCTCGCGGAAGTGCGCTGCCGAGCTGATCTCCCGCGGCACGTTGCCAGCCGTCAGCCGGGCCCAGCGATAGGCACGCCCCAGGTGTAGGAAGTAGCGGGTGGTATCACCGAGTTCGGCCATGCTGTCCACCGAAGCCTCGAGCCAGCCATGCGCGATGAGGTCCGCGCGGACGCCGGAGGCCCATTGCGGAGCACCGAGCGGACCGGTCACTTTCACCAGGCCCCGCCATTTCTTGGGCAGCGTGGTGTCGGCCTGTGCCGATACCCAGCGTGTTTGGGCAACGCAAAGGAAGGAGGCCAGCAAGAGGGCCGTGGTGCACAGCGTTCGCCTCACGGGTTCCAATCAATGGGGTTCTGGCCTTGGGCGGCGAGCAGCTCGTTCACCTGGCCGAAATGCCCGCACCCGATGAAACCGCGATGGGCGGAGAGCGGTGACGGGTGCGGCGCCTTCAGGATGTAATGGCGGTCCGCGCCAATGAGGTCCTCCTTGGCCTGGGCATAGCGCCCCCACAGGAGGAAGATCAGCCCCGTTCGATCCCTGGCAAGGGCGGAAATGGCGGCATCCGTGAAGCGCTCCCAGCCTTTACCCTGGTGCGAGCCTGCCTGCTCGGAGCGCACGGTGAGCGTGGCATTGAGGAGGAGTACACCCTGGTCGGCCCAGCGTCCCAGATCACCGTGGGCGGGAGGCGTGATCCCAAGGTCACGCTTCAGTTCCGTGAAGATGTTCTGGAGCGAGGGGGGTGTTCGCACGCCCTGTGGAACACTGAACGAAAGACCGTGGGCCTGGCCCGGGCCGTGGTAAGGGTCCTGCCCGATGATCACCACGCGCACGGCCTCAAAGGGTGTGCGCTTGAACGCGTGGAAGATGTCGCGGCCCTTGGGGAACACGCTGTGCCGAGCGCGTTCGTTCACCAGAAAGGCCTTCAGCTCGCCGAAATATGGGGCTTGTAACTCAGGGGCTAAATGCCGCAGCCAACCGGACCCAATATCCGGAAGGTCCACCGCGTTATCCGCAGGAATGGAAGCGGCCATCCTCAAAGCGTTATCAAGGTATCGGATGTTGAAACTTTTGCCCCATTCCGTCCGTATCAGCCGTTACTTTTGTGCGAGACCTCGTCGATAGATCGTAGACCGACAGACACCCACGAACGGACCAACGATGAAAAACCTGACCAAAGTACTGGCACTTGTAGCAGTGGCCATGGTGCTGTTCACCTCGTGCCACTCCGCGAAGGCCTGCCCGGCATACGGCAAGGTAGCCAAGCCAGCAGTGGAGAAGGCCTGCTGATCACGTTCCCCTGCTGACGTTCCACGAAGCCTGGGCATGGCCTGGGCTTTCGCATTTCCTATCGCGCCTCACGCATAGGTGAAATGCACCTCCTGTAGGACATCCGGATGCAAACTGCGCGCAACAGGGCAGGTCTGCGCGATGCGTTCCATGAGCAGCCGTTGCCGTGCGTCCAAGGCCGCGTCCAGTTCAATATGCAGCTCGATCCTGGCCACCCTCCGGGGATCATTTGCCATGTGTTTGATCACGCGGGCCCTGGCCCGATCGAACGGGATGTCCTTCGCCTGTGCGCCGATCCCCATGGTGGTGAGGATGCAGGTGCACAGGGACACGCAGAGCAGGTCCGTGGGGCTATGCGCCTCGCCCTTGCCCTGGTTGTCGGGGGGGGCATCCGTAACGAAGCGATCGCCGCTCAAGGTGTGAACGGAGGCACAGCTCAAGCCTCCCAGATAGGTAACAGTGGCAGTATCCATGGATGCGAAAGAACACTAACCGGGCGTTCCCTGTTTAGATTTGGACCACCGGAGCCCATCCGGACCGGATCTGCGGTGAGACCCATACGCCTCATACTTCTGTTCCTCGCCAGCGTTGGAGCACTTTTGGCCCACGCGCAGGTAAGCGTATATGACGAGGAGGGCAGGACCTTGTATTCGCGGGAGATCTATGGTGGGCCCATCATCCATGGCGATGGTTGGGGTGCACAGTTCTGGTACGCGACCTACAGCACGGCCCGCGTGCGCAACCTCTATGGCTTCGAACTGGTGGGCATGAAGCACCCCAAGGAGATCAAGAGCTACAATCCCTACTACGAGGATTCGCGAGGCTACTACTTCGGCAAGAGCAACAGTCTGCTGATCCTCCGGCCCGGCTTCGGACGCAAGTACAGGCTCACCGAGAAGATCCGCCGCAGTGGGGTTGAGGTGAACTACCTGTGGAGCGTGGGGCCATCCCTGGCCTTGCTGAAGCCGGTGTACCTGCAGATCGGCTATCGCATCGATGAGCGGGAGATCCCGCCCTATGACAACATCATCGAGGAACGGTACGATCCCGAGCGCCATTTCGCCAACAACATCTTCGGTCGCGCGTCGTGGTTCCGTGGACTGGGCGAACTGAACGTGCAGCCCGGGGTCTTCGGCCGCATGGCGATGAACTTTGAATATGCCGGGGACAACACGGGCGTGCGGGCCTTGGAAGTGGGCACCACCGTGGATGTGTACGCCGACACAGTGCCCATCATGGCCGATGCATCCGGGGTGCGGAACAAGAACATCTTCTTCGAACTATACCTCGCCCTGTTGTTCGGCGGCAAAAAGATCCGATGAGCGAACTTCAGGAGGGCGCACCCATTGCCCCGGCGGTCGCCGGGCCCCACCATCGTCGTCGACCCGATTGGTTGCGGGTGAAACTCCCTACCGGCGAGAGCTACCGCAAGGTGCGCGAGATCGTGAGCGAGCACAAGCTGCACACCATCTGCCAGAGCGGCAACTGCCCCAACATGGGAGAGTGCTGGGGTGCTGGAACGGCCACCTTCATGATCCTAGGCAACATCTGCACGCGCAGCTGCGGCTTCTGCTCGGTGGCCACGGGCAGGCCCTTGGAGGCCGATCCCTTCGAGCCCGCCCGCGTGGCCCGCAGCGTGGAACTGATGGGCGTGAAACACTGCGTGATCACCA
This sequence comes from Flavobacteriales bacterium, assembly GCA_031411095.1. Classification (GTDB taxonomy): domain Bacteria; phylum Bacteroidota; class Bacteroidia; order Flavobacteriales_F; family PHOS-HE28; genus PHOS-HE28. The sequence goes on from JANOAK010000026.1 coordinate 57,009, forward strand.
GTGTGGACCGTGATGACATGGCCGATGGTGGCGCCCACATCTGGGCGCAGACCGTGCGGGCCGTGCGCCGTAGAAGCCCAGCGACAAAGCTGGAAACACTGATCCCCGATTTCAAGGGGGAATGGCACAACCTCGCGATCATGCTCGCATCGCAGCCCGATGTCCTGAGCCATAACCTCGAGACCGTCCGTCGCCTTACGCGGAAGGTGCGGGTGCAGGCGAAATACGACCGCAGCCTGGAGGTGCTCATGCGCGCCAAGAAGGCCGGCCTGCGCACCAAGAGCGGCATCATGCTGGGCCTGGGCGAGACCGATGCGGAGGTGCTGGAGACCATGGACGACCTGCGCAGCGTGGCCTGTGATGTGGTCACCCTCGGGCAGTATCTCCAACCCACACAGGCCCACCTGCCGGTGGTGGAGTTCATTCACCCCGACCGCTTTGCCCGGTTCCGCGAGGAAGGGCTGGCGCGGGGGTTCCGCTTTGTGGAAAGCGGCCCGCTGGTGCGCAGCAGCTACCACGCCGAGAAGCATGTGCTCTGACCAAGGCAGGTCGGAGAGGTAGCGGAAGCCCCCAAAATGGCCGAATAACTGCTGTAGGTCGCGAACAACAGGCGCCTATATTTGTCACCCTTGCATCCAGAAGAACCCATCTGATGACCCGACTTTCCACCCTCACCTTGATCGGCGCCGCCGTGGTCGGCAGCATTGCCCTGCACCACCAGCGCTCCCTGGCCCCGCATTACACGCCGCGGCATGCCATGGCCACCGATCAGAACTATCGTGGCGCGTTCGAATGGTTGAACCTCATGCGTTCCAACGAGGCCACCGGCATGGTGGACCCGGCGGACCACATGCGCATGGCCAAGGCCGTGGCAGCGTTCAACCGCACCCAGGCGAAGGAAGCCGTGTACAACTGGGTGGAGATGGGTCCGGATAACGTAGGTGGCCGTGTGCGTGCCATCTGTGTGGACCCAGTTAACCACCAGAAGATCTGGACCGGTAGCGTGAGCGGGGGACTCTTCGTTTCGCTCGATGGTGCCAATACCTGGACGCGCGTTGAGTCCTTCAGCCAGAATCTGATGATCACGTCCATCGCTGTGCTGGGGAACGGACACCTCTACGTGGCCACAGGTTGCACATGGGAAGGCATCAGCGGTACCGGTGGCAGTGGCTTCGTAGGTGCCGGTCTCTTCCGTTCGGATGATAATGGCGCTACGTTCACACAAGCGCTTGCACCGTCTGCCCCATGGAGCCCTGGAGTGGACTGGGCCGTGATCAACCGTATCAAGGCCGATCCGGCGAACCCCGGTCGCTTGTACATCGCCGCGCAGGATCCCGGAGGGCGTATCTATGATGAGAGCACAGGAGTTGCCTCCACCATCGGCGACCTATCGCCCACGCTCGCCGCCTACGATGTGGAAGTGAGCGCGGATGGCAATACGATCCTCTATGCCGCTGGAAGCGGTGATGCCTACCTCAGCACCAACGCAGGCACCACGTTCGACAAGCTCGATGGCGCACCTGCCGGTACTCCGGGTGTCGGATTCCCCTTGAGCGTGGGGCGCCTCGAACTCGCCATGTCGCCAGATGACCCCAACTACATGTATGCATTGGCCTGTACCGGGGGCGGTGCCATGGCAGGGGCCTGGGCCTCCACGGACCGCGGCATGACGTGGTACCAGATCTGGCCTCCCGGAGCCACGGTACCATCCTTGGACATTTTCCGGGACAATCAGCAGGGGTTCTATGACAATGCCATCGCGGTCCGCCCAGGTCATCGCGAAGAGGTGTGGCTTGGAGGTGTTGAGCTTTGGAAGACCACGCTCAGCGGCCAACCCAACCAGCTGGCGGTCGCCGATGCTTCGCCCGGTTGCTTCTTCTGTGTGCATGCCGATGTGCATGAGATCGTGTTCGCCGACGAACAGACAGCCTACATCGGTTGTGATGGGGGTGTCTTCAAATCACCCACGGGTGGCCAGAACTTCTATGCCTGCAACCGCGATCTGGCCATCACCCAGTTCTACTCGGTTGGCTACAACACCCTCGGTCATGTGATCGGTGGCACCCAGGATAACGGAACGCAGCTCGTCAATGGGTTGGGCAACACACCCAATGAAGCATCGGACCTCACCGGTGGCGATGGCTTCGATTGTGACATGTCCCAGATGGATACGAACATCATGTTCACCTCCATTTACTCCGGTTCGATCTACCGCTCCAACGACCAAGGGAACAACTTCGGTGGGTTCTATGACGAGAACGTTCCCGTTGACCCGAACGCCGCCTTGGGCGATGGCCTGGGTGATTTCTACACCAACTTCCGCCTGTTCGAGAATCCCAACGATCCGAACAGTCCGTACACCAAGCGCGTGGTCTATTCCATTGGCGCAGGAGATACGATCTTCCCAGGGGAATCCCGCCCTGTCGGGTTCGTGGGCACGGTCACGTCCGTCGCCCAGTATGGCCAATACACCAACACGGGCACCGAGCCCATCGTCGGCCCATGGACCTCCGATACCCTTGAATTCGTGGACCGGTTGACCAGCATATTCGCGGCAGGTTACACCGATGCACAAGGTGTGTGGGTCACACGCCAGGCGCTTGATTTCAATGCCAATCCATCCTGGGCACGCGTGGTCACCAATGCGGGCGGCAATGTGAACTGCCTGGAATGGAGCCGCGATGGCAACCATCTGTTCTACGGGACCTCCCAAGGTGAGATCTTTCGGGTTTCCGGATTCGCGAACGCATACACCATCAGCGAGCTTTCCGTGGATAGCGCGGAATACGCACTGACCTCCACACAGATCTACAGTGGCAGCAATCCGGTGACCGGACTGGCGCCCGATCCGAGCAACGTGGACCGCCTGGTCGCCACCTTCGGTCAGTACGGGGGCAACTCCAAGGTGCGTCGCACGGAGAACGCGACCGGGGCGGCCACATGGACCAACATCTGGAACGTACCGACGGAGCTTCAGGGGATGCCCTGTTATGATGCGGTGATCCACAAGGACAACATCAACATCATCCTTGTTGGCACCGAGTTCGGCGTATGGGCCACGGACGATGGAGGGGCTACTTGGACCCACCAGACGAATGGCATCCAAGGCGTGCCTGTGTTCGCCCTGCGCCAACAGACCTGGAACTGGCAGAACAATCCCGTAGGTCCGAACTGGGTGAAGAACCCGAATGTGATCTACGCCGGCACGCACGGCCGCGGATTCTTCCGCACGGAATCCCTCGTGGGTATTGACCCGGTCAATGACCCGCTGTCCAATGTTGAACTGGATCAGGTGGTGCTAATGCCCAACCCTGCATCCAGCCAGAGCGTGGTCAACTTCACGCTGCGCAAGGCCGGGGATGTCACCGTGAACGTGTACGATGTAAAGGGCAAGCTGGTGCTTACCCAAACGCGTCGCCATCTGGCTGCCGCGGTTCAGAACATTCCTCTCAACACCGAAGGTCTGAACATGGGTACCTACATGGTGGAAGTGCGCACAGGTGAGCAGCGTCGCTCCGCCCGACTGGTCGTGATGCGCTGATAGGTACGATCGAATTCCGCAAAAGCCCCGCGACGAAGGTCGCGGGGCTTTTCTTTGTCCCGCAATTCCAGAACAACCCGGCCGTTCCAGGCTCCAAGCATGTCCAACAACGCCCCCATTCGCATCGCCGTCAATGGCTTCGGTCGCATCGGCCGGGTATTCACCCGCATCATCCTTGAGCGGACCGACATGGAACTGGTAGCGGTGAACGACCTCACGGATACGCATACGCTCGCGCATCTGTTCAAGTACGACTCGGTACACGGCGTGTTCCGCGGGGAGGTGGAGCATGATCAGCGGAACCTGATGCTCGGCGGACACACGATCAAGGCCTTCGCCGAGAAGGACCCGGCGAAGCTGCCGTGGCGGGGCCTGGGGATCGATATCGTCATTGAGTGCACGGGTCACTTCCTTACCCGTGAACTTGCATCGGCACACATCAAGGCCGGCGCGCGGCAGGTGATCCTGAGCGCACCCGCAAAGGACAACGATATCAAGAGCGTGGTGCTGGGGGTGAACGAGCATATGCTGGACGGAACGGAGGACATGATCTCCAACGCCAGTTGCACGACCAACTGCGCCGCGCCGATGATCAAGGTGGTGCGGGATATGTGCGGCATCGAGAGCGGCTTCATCACCACCGTGCACAGCTACACCGGTGATCAACGGCTGCATGATGCGCCGCACAAGGACCTGCGTCGCGCCCGGGCCGCTGCGGTGAGCATGGTGCCCACATCCACCGGCGCGGCCAAGGCCATCACACGGATCTTCCCCGAATTGGATGGAAAGCTCGGTGGCGGCGGGATCCGGGTGCCGGTGCCGGACGGATCCATTACGGACATCACCTGCCGGGTGAAGAACATCCCCACCGCCGAGGCGCTCAACGCGAAGTTCAAGGAGGCCGCTGCAGGAACGTTGAAGGGCATCCTGCGCTACACGGAGGAGCCGATCGTTAGCGTGGACATCGTGGGCGACCCGCACAGTTGCGTCTTCGACGCGCAGCTCACCAGCGTGGTAGGCGACCTGGTGAAGGTGATGGGCTGGTACGACAACGAGTACGGCTACAGCAGTCGACTCGCCGATCTGGTGGCCTATCTGCACAAGATCCGGAAGTGATCATCCGCCCGGTCGCACTTGCAGCGCGGGCGAAGCGAGGCGCGCGGCTTTGCCGCCGCTATAACGTTACCCCGGGCGTCTCCACATCACCGCTCAATGCCCCGTCGCTTGTGCGTTTCATCAAGCGCAGGGTGGTGCCGTCGAACACCGCGTAGGTGTAATAGCTGATCCAGTCGCCGAGGTTCAAATACCTACTTTCTCCCTTAGGGTCTCCCGTAGGGGACCCTGAGGACACGGGCAGGTTCAGTGGCAGGTGTCGGTGCCCGAAGATGAACCAGTCGTAGTGCTGTGTTCTCAGCAGCTCTCGGCAGTGGATCGCGAGCCACTCGTTCTCCGCGCCGAGGAACTTCTTGTCGTTGGCGTAGTTCTTCAACCGGCTTTTGCCGCTCCAGAAATGCGCGATGCCCAGCCCGAGGTTGGGGTGCAACCGGGCGAAGCACCATTGCATGAAGCGGTTGCGGAAGATGCGCTTCATGAACTTGTAGCCACCATCGCCGGGGCCGAGACCATCACCGTGACCGATCAGGAATTTCTGGCCGCTCCACTCGCGCGCCACTTCCTCCCGGTGGATGATCACCCCGGTCTCCTCCGGCAGGTAGTCGAAGATCCACATGTCGTGGTTCCCGATGTACAGATGCACCGGGATCCCACGGTCGGTGATCTCCGCAAGCTTTCCCAGCAGCCGCACAAAGCCGCGCGGTACCACCTCGCGATACTCGAACCACATGTCGAACAGGTCACCTAGGATATGGATCTCGGCCGCATCCTTCTCCGCTTCGCTCAGGAAGGCCACGATGCGTTTCTCGCGCACGAGGCTGCTCGCATGGTCCGGCACGCCCAAGTGAAAGTCGGACAGGAAGTAGATATGCTCGCCTTTGTTCATGCTCCTGCGTTGCGTTCACGTTGCGCCGTGGCGTCGTTGCGGTTCATTCAGTGGGGCGCTCTGCGCAAGGCCTGCGTGGGATCCAACTTCTCCAAAGCAACAACGAATCGGATCCGGTCGGTGAAGGTGAAGCCGCGTAAGGTCTCCACCTCGTCCTTGATCTCCTTGCTGTACGCGAGGGGCACCCACATCTCCACCACATCGCGCAAGATGCGGACGCCGATGCCCATTTCCCAGTACCCCCGCCAGTCGGTGGTACGGCCTGCTTGTGTGACACTCGTGAACGGTGCGGCGCCATAGCTGGCGAAGAAGGCGAGCGGCAGCTTGAAGGGCAGGTCGGTCTCCATGTTCACCGCGGCGATCCAGGTATCGCTGGTGCCGTTGGCCGTGGGCGTCTTGAATCCGCCCTGGTCCTTGGCGAACTGGTTGGACGTGTTCTGACCCACCGGCTGACGGTCGAGGAACAGACGGTCGTACAGCAGATCACTGGCGCCCCAATGCAGCCGCCAGCCCATGGCCGCGGACATCTGTTGTTCATTCTTGCGCAGGAACGCACCACCGAAGGCCCGGAAGCTCACACGGTGTTTGAACCGGTCGTAGACCGCGCTCCATCTTGCATCCAGTGCGATACGGTCGAAGTCATCGTGGTGCAGGCTGATGAGCTGCGCATCGAAGGGGTGGAGGCCATTCCTGCGTTCGGAATGAAGTCTTATTTCATGGAAAACGTCATTAGCGCTGGCATCGATCACCGACTCCTCGGTGCCGAACGAGTAGGTACCCTTCGCATGGTTCCAAACGATCACACTGCGGAAGCGCACATCGTTCTGCACGGCATTGGGTTTGGAGCGCAGGTCGAACTGGATGCTCGGCACCACGCGCTGGTACCACTGTTCCACATCACTTACGGACCACAACGAGGCCGTGAAGCCCGACACGCCCACGTGGATGTTCCGCAGGATGTTACTCCGCATCCGATCGTGGTTCCACATGAACCGTGCGCCCCCGGCGAGCCGCTCGCTCCTGGTGCCAAAGAGCGGCGCGGCCACCCATTCGAAGCGTTGGTTCGGCAAGGTGGTGTTGTGAAGGACAAGTCCTGGCATCCAGCCATCATGCGAATTCTTGCCGATCACCGGCAACCAGAAGATGCTTTTGCGGTCCGCGCGTTCCAGCCCGGCCAGGAACTTGACCTCCAGAAATCGCAGGCCATGGTCGTTGCGCGGGTCAATGTCCACGGGGGAATGCCCGTCGGTCACGTGTGCTCCGATCAATTTGTTCCGATCATCGGGGCTCGAGCGCCTCAGGTCGACCTTCCGGCTCGTGCCGATCAGCGTATCGAAATACCAGCCGAGGTCCTTTCCGGTCTCCTGTTGAAGTATGTGGCTTAGGTCCTGCGGGTACGGGTGTTTGAAATGCCATTCGGCGAAATAGCGCTGCATCGCCTGGTCGAAGGCGGCCTGCCCCAGCTGTTCGCGGAGTTGATCGAATACCAGCGCGGTCTTTGAGTACACGGTGGTTCCGTAGTCCAGCATCCCGAATTCCGACGATGGCGAATCAGGTGGTGAATCCCAGTTCCGCCGCGCGTTGAAGCGGTACTGAAACTCGTTCTGCTGACGGTAGGTGATGCCCTTATGGCGCGTAAGGAAACCCAGCGGAATGCCTTGCAGGTCCATGATGCGCCTGCCCGGGTACCGCGTTTCCACGTAGCGCTGCTCGTAGAAGCTGTTGATACCCTCGTCCATCCACGGATGGTCGCGTTCGTTGCTGCCGAGCATGCCGTAGAACCAGTTGTGGCCCACTTCGTGCGCGATCACCACGTCCAGTTCGAACGTATCGGTCGGTGTGTTGATCAACGTGATCATCGGGTACTCCATGCCCCCGCCTGCTGCGAGTACGCCGTCCACCGCGGTACAGGCGCTGTACGGATAGTCACCCACCCATTCACTATACAGCCGCACGCTTTCGTTCACGTAGGTGGTGGCGTCCCGCCACAACTCCGCGTTCTTCGGTGTGAAAAGAACCCAGGAGGTCACCCTGCGGCCGCTGCGCGCCAATGTCACCTGGCTCTTCTTCACGTGGAAGCGTTTGTCGGCGAACCAGGCGAAATCATGCACATTGTCCTGCTTGAAGTGCAGGGTCTTCATGTCAGAGCTCGATGGCGGAAAAGGATCTCCTCCGGCGCTCTTTAAGAACGTGGACGGCATTGCGGCCAGGGAATCCATGAAGGACACTTCCTGGGCATCCTGCAGTTCCCCCGTTGCTCCCACCACATAATTCGCGGGCAGGGTGATGCGCACATCGAAGCTGCCGAACTCGCTGTGGAACTCGCCTTGCGTGAGGTAGGGCATCGCGTGCCAGCCCTGCGCATCGTACACCGCCGGCTTGGGGAACCACTGGCTGATGTAATAGGCCTGGCCCGTGTGGCCCAGACGCGAGAAGCGCGCGCTGGGGATCTTCACGTGAAAGGGCGTGCGGATGGTGATGCTCGATCCGGTCGCGAGCGGTGCGGGCAGCTTGATCCACCCAATGTCGTTGTGATACGGATCGAACCCCCAGGTCAACTTCACGTCAGTGCTGTGGAAGTCGAGGCTGTCGATGGAACCTCGCTGTTCCGGTGTCGCGAAGTGAAGACCGAAGCTGTTCTGAGCGTCGAGTTGTTCGCACAGGGCGGAGCTCCGATCCTTGTAGGCGTTCGGCCACAGGTGGATCCAGATCGTATCAAGCGTTTGTGGAGAGTTGTTGAGGTAGTCGAACTCCTGGGTAGCTAAGAGCTCGTGCTTCACATCATCCAGGCGGACGTCGATGCGGTAGTCGACCTGCTGTTGGAAGTAGGCCTGGGCGAGAAGCACGTTAGGCGATGCCACCAACGAGAAAACGAGCGCACAGGCAAGCACAATTTCGCGATGCCGGGTCAGGCCCGGCATGACAGAGCAAAACGAGCGCGTGAAGGGCTCAGCAGCCGCGCCCTTTACGCGCTCAAGCCGGTTGTCATTCCGGCCTTGAGCCGGAATCGCGGAGTTCCCGCGGCCCGTATTCATTTGAACACCTCCGCCAGCTTCTCCTCCAACGCAGGTCCGCGCAGGTTCTTCCCGAGGATCTTGCCGTCCTTATCCACCAGCACCGTATAGGGAATGCTGCTCACGCCGTACTGCTGTGCGGCAGCGTTGTTCCAGAACTGCAGGTCGCTCACGTGTTTCCACGGCAGGCCGTCCTGCGCGATGGCGCCTGTCCAGGCACCCTTGTCGCGATCCAGCGAAACGCCCAGGATCTCGAAGCCCTTGTTGCGGTACTGGTCATACACGCGTTTCACGTTGGGCATCTCGATGCGGCAGGGTTTGCACCAGCTGGCCCAGAAGTCGATGAGGACCACTTTGCCGCGCAGGCTGCTCAGGGAGATCGTCCTTCCGTCGGGTGTGGCCTGGGAGAAGTCGGGGGCTTCGGCGCCCACGGGGATCAGGTTGTCCAGCTTGGCCATCTGTTCCTGCTGCAGTTTCATGGCGGCGGCCTGCTGTTCCATGCGCCCCACCTGGTCGCGGAACCCGATGAAGTACTCGCTGTGCGGTATGGTTCTGGCCAACGCATCGCGCACTTCCTTGAACAGTGGCAGGTCGTTCTGGATGTTCAAGCGGCTCACGGAGGCGAGCACGGCCGGGCTGTCCTTGTGCTCCTGCGTGAACGCCTTGCAGCGAGCGTAGAAGTCGTTGTTCAATTGGTTGATGCGCTCGATGGCATCGGCGTCCGCCCTGTCGGAGTTCACCCGCTTCACCAGTTCCTGTTTCTCGTCCTCGTACTTCTTCGATTCCTTGAAGAAGCCATAGAGCAGGTCGCTCTGTCCGCTTCCCTCCACCTTGGTGGGTTCGGCCAGCTTGCCCGCGGTGGCCTCCACGGCGATGCTCTCGGCACTGTCCAGCACGATCACGGCCATGTCGTTGGTGCTGAGTGAAAGGGCATAGAAATCCAGTGGCAGTCCGCCGGGGTGCAAGCTTCCCTTGCCGTTCGCGTCCAGCACCACGGAATCGATGTGTGTGGGCTTGTTGTTCACGAAACGGTCCAGGTACAAGGTCTTACCACCGGCACCGCCGATGTTCACCTGAATGGTGCGGCTTTGCTCCGGGGTACTGCACGCTACCAGAAGAAGGATGGAAGGGAGAAGGAGTCGGGACATCATGATCTATGCGGGGTCTTGTTCGAGCATTCGTTTCACCACCTCGTTCACCTTGCGCGGGTCGGCCTTGCCTTGTGTGGCTTTCATCACCTCGCCCATGAACAGGCCGAGAAGGCCTTTGTTGCCTGTGCGGAAGGCCTGCACTTTGTCGGGATACCGGTCCATGGAGGTCCGCATCGCGGCCTCCACCAGGTCCTCGCGGGTGTCGAGCAACAGGTTGTTCGTCGTGGCCAGTTCCTCGGCGCCCCCAGCATGTTCCAGCATCAGCGGGAAGAGCTTCTGGGACGCGAGGGTGTGGCTCACCTTGCCATGGTCGATCAATGCGATCAGTCCGGCCATGCGCTCGGCGGTGATCGGGAATTCCGTGATGGTCAGTCCACGCTCGTTCACCCAGCTGCGCACATCGCCCATCACCCAGTTGGCGGCGGCCTTCGCGTTGGTGGTATGCTTCAGCACGGCTTCGTAGTACAGTGCGGTCTCCTTGTTGTCCGTGATGATCTCCGCGTCATAGGTGCTGAGCCCGAGCGAGGAGGTGTACTTCTGTTTCAGTTCGCGGGGCAACGGTGGCATGGCCGCACGGATGGCCTCTTTCTTCGCCTCGGTCACGGTGAGCGGCTGGATGTCCGGCTCGGGGAAGTAGCGGTAGTCATGCGCCATTTCCTTGCTGCGCATTCCCATGGTGGTGCCTTTAGCTGCGTCGAACGTGCGCGTCTCGAGGTGGATGGTGCCACCGGCCTCCAACACTTCGCTCTGTCGCTGCGCCTCGAATTCAATGGCGCGCTGCACGTTCTTGAAGCTGTTCAGGTTCTTCACTTCGGTGCGTGTGCCGAAAGCCGTGGTGCCCTTGCGACGGATGCTGATGTTCGCATCGCACCGCAGACTGCCTTCCTCCATGTTGCCGTCGCACACGTCGAGGTAGCGTACCAATCGCCGCACCTCCACGAGATAATCATAGGCCTCCTGCGAGCTGCGGATGTCGGGCTCGCTCACGATCTCCACCAAGGGAACGCCTGCCCGGTTCAGATCCACCAGGGTATTGAATGGGTCCACGTCGTGGATGCTCTTGCCGGCATCCTCCTCCATGTGGATACGGGTGATCTTGATGTCGATCTCGCCTTCGGCGCTGGTGGCGCGATCGCTCCTGATCGTGATGTGTCCACCGGTGCAGATCGGCGTGGTGTCCTGCGTGATCTGGTAACCCTTGGGCAGGTCGGGGTAGAAGTAGTTCTTACGCGCGTAATGCATGCGCGGGGCGATGGTGCATCCGCAGGCCAGGCCGAGGCGGATGGCCAGGTCCACCGCGTAGGTGTTCGGCACCGGTAGCACTCCGGGCAGGCCCAGCGTCACCGGGCTCACCAAGGTGTTCGGGTGATCGCCGTAGGTATTGGCATCGGTGCTGTACGCCTTGCTTTTGGTGAGCAATTGGGCGTGGACCTCGAGGCCAACGACCAGTTCCCATTTCTCGGACCAATGTGCGCTCATTCCTCGTTCGTCTTGACCACGCGGCTTATACCTTGGTAATCGTCGTTCCTCAGTTCCACGAAATAGTTCCCTGCCTCCACGCTGCGAAGATCGACCGCCAGCGCCGCACCCGATACGCGCGCCGACCAGGCGCGAAGGATGCGGCCCTGTGCATCCCGGATCACAACGTCCACTTGACCATGCAGCGCGGCGGGAACGGAGATGTAGGTGATGGCGGCGGTGGGATTGGGCCAGCTATGAAGTTCACGGGAAGGTGCCGACCGGGGCGATAGTCCCAACGCCTGGCTGATGTCCAGGACGAACAGACCATGCTGCATCTCGCTGATGAGCACCTGTCCGCTCGGTAGGTATGGGTACACACCCCAGGCACCCTTATAGCTGAAGCTGTAAGGTTCTGGATGCATGTCGTAATAGCCGATCAACTGCGCGTTCGCAGGAGCCGCCACGCTCCACAGCCAGTATCCGTCCTCATACCAGGCCACGTGCAACAGGTCACCATGGAAGCACGGGTTGTGTGTGATGCTCCCCGGGCCACGATCGGTGCCGATGGTATCGATGAACTGGATATCCGTGGGATCGCTCACGTCGAAGAGCTTCAGGTCGGTACCATGGGTCTCGTCGGCCATCACGTACAACCATCCATTATCGTGCAACCAGCCACTGTGGTTGTAACCTGGCTGCGGGTAGTTGGTGAGCGATCCCAACAGCACGGGCGCGTTCACATCGGTGAAGTCGATGATGTGCATCGCGTCCACATCGTTCGTGTAGGTGATGTTGTTCACGGTATACGCGTCGTGCACGCCGCCAACAGCACCGTTCCACCAAGTGACGCTGAACTGCGGCTTCAATAACAAGGTGGGTGCGTCAGGATCGGCGAGCGACCAGATGGCGAAGTCCGTATTGCCATAATGGGTGTAGAGGCGTGCATTGGCCGTGTCGATCCAGATGGAATGGGCGCGGGAGAACAAGGCATCATCATCGTACAGCACCGGCGCCGAATCGGGCAGGAAGCGCAAGTCGATGATCTGGAGCGTTCCGGGTCCTTCATCCGTCACCGCGTAAAGACGATCGCGATAGGTCTTGTATTCGCGGTGGATCACATCACCGCCTTGGAAGTTCCCTGGGATGAAGGCCACAGGACCCTGTATGTCACCGGGTGTCACATCGATGATGTGCGTACCCATCGTGCTGCCGATGATGCCGTACTCGCGTCCATCACGAGCGTATCCCCATACTGCGTTGTAGGTATTGTCGTACAGGAAGGAGCCGGGTAGGCTGGGGTCGTCCCATTGATACACCTTCGTTACGTTCAGGCTGTCCTGCGCGGATGCGTTCATGGCCACCATGCACAGGGCCACGAGCCAAGAGCTTCGAGCCACGAGACTGGAGTGCTCTAGCTCGTGGCTCGCAGCTAGAAGCTCGAGGCGGATCGCGTTCAACATGAGGCAACGAGTTCACGCATGATCAACGTAAGGCTCGGCTCCGCCTTCTCGGCCACGCGTTGCACCATTTCGTGGGTGGTCTTCTCGATACGGCCTTCAACGCCCATGTCCGTGATCACGCTCATCGCGAAGCAGGGCAGGCCCATCTGGCGCGCGGCGATCACTTCGGGTACGGTGCTCATGCCCACCGCGTCGCCGCCGATGTTGCGCACATAGCGGTATTCGGCCGGGGTTTCCAGCGTTGGACCGGTGAGGCCCACGTACGTGCCCTGCTGCACCTGGATGTTGTTCTTCGCAGCGATCTCCTTGGCCCTGGCCACCAACGTGTGGTCGTAGGCCTCGCTCATGTCCGGGAAGCGTGGGCCCAGCTCGTCGATGTTGGGACCGATCAGCGGATTGGGGAAGAGGCAGATGTGGTCGGTGATGATCATCAGGTCACCTGTGTCGTGCGCGGGGTTCACCCCGCCGCAGGCGTTGCTCACGAACAGCCGCTGTATGCCGAGGAATTTGAACACACGCACGGGCATCACCACTTCGGCCATGGACCACCCTTCGTAATAGTGGAAGCGGCCCTGCATGGCGACCACGGGCTTGCCGCCCAGATGACCGAAGAGGAGTTTGCCCGGGTGGCCTTGCACCGTACTTACCGGGAACTCGGGAATGTCCTTGTAGGCGATGCTGAACTTCACATCGATCTCCTTGCCGAGGCCGCTGAGGCCGGTGCCGAGGATGATCCCGGTCTCCGGAACGAAACCGTTGGTGGCCGTCCTCAGGTGATCAGCGATGCGCTTGATGCGTTGCAACATGAGCTCTTAGGATTGCAGCGAATTGATGGGGTTCGTTCAGGATCTCGGCCTTCACGCCGATCACGGCGATGGGGATGTCCTCCAAAGGGCCTGATATGAGCGCGGGCCCCAGGCGGGCGGCATCCTTCTCGGTGGTGATGAGCCACCCCGGGCTGCGACCCGGGGTTTGAAGGCCCGCGAATGTAGCGAAGCGGACGGCGATGCGTTGCTGGTCGGCATCCGAGAAGGCATGATGGTCCGCGAAGGCCATGTGTTGCACGGTGCCGAAGTGGGCACGCACATGGTCCAGGATGGCCGTGGCGTCCGCAATGCCGGTGACGAGGAAGGCCGATGCCTGAGGACCTGTCGGTACCGTCATCGTACTGTCGTGCAATGAGCGGGGTGCATCATACCGAAGGCCGCTGAAGAAGAGGGCCTGCTGGGCGTCCAGGCCTAGCTTCCTGCGCCACCATGCCTGTTCCTCGGCGCTCGGTGTGGCCGGGCATTTGGTCACCACCACCGCATCGGCATGGCGTGCACGGCCCGGCAGGTCGCGGAGGGACCCTGCTGGGAACAGGTGGTCCTTGAACCAAGGCTTCTGCCACGTGGTGAGCACCATGTTCAACCCCGCTTTCAGTTGGCGATGCTGGAAGGCGTCGTCCAGGATCACGGCCCTCACCTCGGGCGCCAGTTCACGGATGGTCCGTACACCGGCCACACGATCGGCGCCAACGAACACACGCACACCGCTGAACTTGCGCTTGATCATCAGCGGCTCGTCGCCCACAAGGTGTGCGTCGTCCTCGCGGTCCACTTCCAGGAAAGCACCTCCCACGCGGCCATAGCCACGGCTCAAGGTGGCCAGGGGACCATGTTCGATCAAGGTGCGGAGCGCCAGTTCCACATGGGGCGTTTTGCCTGTGCCCCCCAAGGCCACATTGCCGATCACAATGGTGGGCAATTCCGGCTCCACGCGCGGCAGCCAGCCACGGTCATACAGCAAATGGCGGATGGCCAACACCAAGGCATATGGCCATGAGAAGGGAAGGAGCAGGATGCGAAGGGCGGCCATTCGTTGCGGAAGGCCAAAGATGCCGATAGCAGGGGTAACTTTCGGCTACGTGCATCGCGGTCCATTAGCTTTCTTATAACTTTATCTCAGTATGAGATCGGTCTCCCTCGTCATCCTATGCGTGATGATGCTCTTCGCTCAGGCCGCCTCGGCGAAGTGCATCACGTATTACCAGCTCACGCGTATGCACCAAGGTTCCGTTGCAGGGACGTGGGGCGGGTACTCAATGCCGCCGGTGTTGTATATGCCTATCAGCCACGTGCCCGAGGGTGATACCATGCTTTTGATGGTTGATTTCGCGTGGGGGGACCCATGCGGCGATCGGTACGTCGTGCATACGGTCAATGGTGACACTGTTTCGGCTGCATGGGGCTACACGTGCAGCATCAGCATGCATCAAACAGGAGTGCATCGCATCACCGCGCGTTGGGAGATCGTGGATACCGCCTACTGGCCCCCGGATCTGGACCTCTCCTTGTCCATCGAACCTCCGAATGCGGACCCACTGCGCAGCTACCTGTTGCTGAACGCGCGCTTGGGCGGTGTGTTGGCCGACGCGAATGGGCATATGCGCGATGACCTGCGCACTGCAGGGCTTATTCCGCTAACGGAGCCCTACAGCGCGCTTGGATTCGCCATGGTCGGCGGACAAGGGACCATGATCGCGGCGGACCTCTTGGCCGACCAGGCCTCCTGGACATCGAACGTGGTGGATTGGGTCTTGATCGATTTCCGGTCAGCGATCGACCCTGCGGTGATCATCGCCACCCGGGTGTGTCTGCTAACACGAGCGGGAGGTGCCATCCCGGTGGACCCAATTGCGCAGCTTCCATACGGATCCTACTACATCGCCATTCGGCACCGGAACCATTTGGGCGCGATGACCTCCTTGCCGGTCCAATTCGACGGATCCAGCCGATATGCGAACCTCACCTATTCCACCACGAACGTCTTTGGCACGGCTGGCGTGAGCGACGCAGCGCATGGCCTCTGGCCGGGCAATGCACGCATCGTAACTGGTACGCAACAAGTGAAATACGCGGGTATCGGCAACGACCGCGATGCCGTACTTCAGCGCATCGGTGGCACCACACCGAACGCTGTGGTGCAGGGGTACTTTCCAGAAGACCTGAACCTCGATGGGTACGTGAAGTACACCGGTGTCAACAATGACCGCGATATCGTTCTCCAGACCATTGGGGGCGCAGTGCCGACGGCGGTGCGGTCGGAACAGATGCCCTGACCCCACGAACGCTTATTGCCATCGCACGGGCCAAGGGCCAGTGTTCACGGCGCAGTTGTCACCAGCTTCCGCTTACGCTCCTCGTATGCGTTCTGCATCGTTTCGTAATAGGGCGTCAGTTCATGGGTGTAGCGTTCATCCCAAGCGAACTGGTTCTCCTTCTTCTCGAAGTGCGAATAGCCCAGCGGCCGCGCGCAGATGCTGAAGTCCACCGAGTCGATACGGGGCATCAACTTCACGGTGAAACGCATGCGGTAACCCCATTTGCGCTGTTTGATCCCGGGCCCGTTGAGGTCCAGGATCACGTGCTTCGGTACATGGCCTGTGCCCGATAGCTCCACCCGGTACACATGGTCCAATGCCAGGTTGAGCCTGCATTTTCCGCGTGCGGAACACGTGGCGTTGATCACGTTCGCCGCGTTGGCCGTGTCCGTCGCGGTAACGGAGAATCGGCTGCTGTCATCGTTCCGCTCCCAGCTGCCCAGCACGGCCAGCAGGCGCAGGTCGGTCCGTTGTGCATGGGCCAACGAACACGATCCCGCGAGGATCACGGAAAGCAGGTAGGGCCAGGTGCGGCTTCGCATGGTGACGAAGGTCCGAAGAAGTCGGGTTGTTTGTTGCAGTGCGCATCTTCGCCGTTCCAACCATCGCCATGCTCCTATCCGATATCATCTACACGCTGGAGGCGTGGGCACCACCCATGCTTCAGGAAGACTACGACAACAGCGGCTTGCAAGTGGGCGATCCCCAGCGCGAGGTGAAGGCGGCGCTGATCGCCCTGGACTGCACGGAGGACGTGGTGGAGGAGGCCGTGCGCCGGGGATGCGACCTGATCATCGCGCACCATCCGGTGATCTTCCGCGGATTGAAGAGCATCACCGGCCGCAACGGGGTGGAGCGCACGATACTGGCCGCGATCCGCAACAACGTGGCCATCTACGCCATCCACACCAATCTGGACAACGTGATCACCGGGGTGAACTCGGAGATCGCGTCCAAGCTGGGTCTCCAGGACCTGGAGGTGCTCGATCCCAGGCCCGATCAACTGCGCAAGCTCGTGGTGTTCGTGCCCAACGCCCACGCCGACACCGTGCGCAACGCCCTGTTCGCGGCAGGTGCCGGCCGGATCGGCAACTACGATGAATGCAGTTATGGCCTGGAAGGGCAGGGCACCTTCCGCGCAGGTGCAGGCGCCGATCCGTTCGTCGGGGAGAAAGGAGTGCGCCACACGGAAGGGGAGACCCGCATCGAAACGATCCTGCACGCCCCGTTGGAACGGGCCGTGGTGCAGGCCTTGCTGAAGGCGCATCCGTATGAGGAGGTGGCGTATGACATCTACCCGTTGGCGAACAATTTCAGGGGGGTGGGCTCGGGGGCCATCGGTCGGCTGGCACATCCCATGGCCGAAACCGACTTCCTGTCCATGGTGAAGGAGGCCTTCAATGCGCCCGTGGTGAGGCACACGGCCCTGTTGGGCAGACAGGTGGAACGGGTGGCGGTGTGCGGTGGCTCGGGGGCTTTTTTGATCCCCAAGGCCAAGGCAGCGGGCGCCCATGCCTTTGTGACGGCCGACGTGAAGTACCATCAGTTCTTTGACGCTGAGGGTCAGCTACTTCTGGCGGATATCGGGCATTTCGAAAGCGAACAGTTCACCATGCACCTGATCCAGCGCCACTTAAGCGCGTTTTTGCCTACATTCGCAGCCCATTTGACGGAATCCGTCACCAATCCCATTCACGTTTGCTGACCATGGCGAAGACCGCGACCAAGAGCCCGGCGAAGGAGGAACAGACCTCCAAGGCCCCCACTCCTGCCCCGAAAGCTACCAATGCTGCCACCAAGGCGGAGATCACCATCGCCGAGAAGCTGGTGGAGCTCTATCGCTTGCAGACCATCGATACCCAGGCGGACCGCATCCGCACACAACGTGGCGAACTGCCGCTGGAAGTGCAGGACCTGGAGGACGAGGTGGCCGGTCTGGAGACCCGTTTGAAGAAACTGCAGGACGACCTTGCGGAGGTGGAGCAGGTGATAACGGACAAGACGAACTTCATCAAGGATGCCAAGGCGTCCATCAAGAAGTACGAAGGCCAGCAGAGCAAGGTCCGCAACAACCGCGAATACGATAGCCTGAGCAAGGAGGTGGAATTCCAGAACCTGGAGATCCAGCTTGCCGAGAAGCGCATCAAGGAGGCGAAGGCCGTGCTCGATGCGAAGAAGGGCACCGTGGACGAGAGCACCAAGCTCTTCAAGGAGCGCAAGAAGGACCTCGACCTGAAGAAGAAGGAGCTCGACGAGATCATCGCCGAGACGGAGAAGGAGGAGAAGGACCTGCAGAAGAAGAGCGAGGCCGCCAGCAAGCACATCGAGGAGCGCCTGCTGAGCGCCTACCGCCGTATCCGCAGCAATACCCGCAATGGCCTCGGGGTCGTTCCGGTGGAGCGTGGCAGCTGCGGTGGTTGCTTCAACGCCATTCCGCCCCAGCGCCAGCTGGACATCTGCAGCCACAAGAAGATCATCGTGTGCGAGCACTGCGGCCGCATCCTGGTGGACGACTACGTGGTGGAGCGCGTGAAGGGCGAGTAAAAGACCATCGTTGGACCTGGACCGAAGGCCTCCCGATATGGGGGGCCTTCCTCATTTGCGGATGTGCGGATGCACCCTCCACGTGCACCAGTTCCCGCTGGTGGACGGGCTGAACGAGAAAAAGGGGCCCGCAGGCCCCTTTTCGGGAAGGATCAAATGAACGGTCGCTTACTTCTTGCCGACCATCTCGTCGCTCACGGTGAGCTTCTTGCGGCCTTGGCGGCGACGGCTGGCGAGCACGGCACGACCTGCGGCGGAAGCCATGCGCTTGCGAAAACCGTGCTTGTTGGTGCGCTTGCGTTTGCTGGGCTGGTAGGTGCGTTTCATGCGTCGGACGCCGTTAGCCCGGCGCAGGCATTAAGAGGTCTTACTTCAAAAGGGGTCGCAAATGTAGCCCTTTCGATCAAGTTGCCAAATGGTAGGCGAACTATCGCGCCGCAAATCGCAATCTATCCAGCCCAAAGGCCTGCACCTGGCCGCTGGGATCCTCCACCAAAAGCCGCCCGGAGGGGTCCACATCCATCGGCCGGGCGCTGAAGGGTGCACCATCCAGCTCCATGTCCGTGAACCGGTTCCGGGACCAAAGCAAAGCGGTGTACCGGAGCCCCAACTCCGGACGTTGAGCCTCCATCAGCCCCAGCCAATGCTCGAGGCGCTGGCACAAATGCGCAAGGAGTGACGCCAGGTCCTGTTCCAGGCCTGTTTCCATGCGCAGGCTCGTGGCGTTCAGGTCGGCATCCAGTTCCGAACTGTTCACGTTGATGCCGATACCCACGATGCTGGTGGCCACCTTGCTCCCCGAAAGTTCGTTCTGGATCAGGATACCCGCCACTTTGCGACGCTCCACCAGTACATCATTGGGCCATTTGATCCGCACCTGTCCATCGCGACCGTCCACCACCGTCCGCATCACGTCGGACACAACGTCATGAACGGCGAGCGCTGCGGCCTGGGCAAGGATGAACTGCCGGTCGGCACCCAGTCCGGTAGGACGCAGGACCACGCTGGTCGCGAGGTCCAGGCCTTTGGTGCTCCTCCATGTGCGCCCGCGCTGGCCCCGTCCTGCGGTCTGCTCATGGGCCATGATGACAGTGCCGTGGGGCGCTTTTCCCTGCGCAATGAGATCGGCAGCGTACTTGTTGGTACTGTCCACCGAATCAAGTGGAATGAACACGTGGCCGATCACACGTGTTCCCATGGCTCCGACGTCAGGCTTCATCATCGTGGAGTTCCGCGCGAAGGCCGCTGTTCATGCTTACTTTTGATCGACGCAAGTTAAACGGATGAAGGATAAGAAGCCTGGACCACCCTCGAACCGATTGGTGGATGCTGTTGTTCAAGGGATGCAGGAGGTGAAGGCAAAGGACATTGTTCATCTGGACCTGCGTGGTGTGCCGAATGCCGTGTGCGATCATTTCATCATCTGCCATGGCGATTCGGACCGGGCCGTAGGGGCCATTGCCGGCAGCGTGGAGAAGGAGACGGTGGAACGGGCCGGGGAGAAGCCCTGGCATGCGGAAGGGAACGACAAGGCGGGATGGATCCTGCTGGATTACGTGGATGTGGTGGTGCACGTCTTCCACAAGGAACGCCGGGGTTATTACGGCCTCGAGCAATTGTGGAGCGACGCGATCAGGAATACTTACGAGAACGTGGCCTGAGCAGGCTTCAACATGGCAGAGGATAACAACGGAAAGCAGCGGAAGGAGCGGAGCGGGCCTGACAAGGCCTTCAACTTCTATTGGATATACGGGGTCATCGGCCTCGTCATCCTCTCGATGTGGCTGTTCAACGCGGGCAGCCCCGCTCAGCCCATTACGGTAAGCGACTATTACGCCTATCTGGATTCGAATGATGTGAAGAGCATCGTGCTCGTTCAGCAGGAGGTGCAGGTGACCCTCAAGGAATCGGCGCTGAAGAAGGCCGTCCACGAAAAGAAACTGAAGCGCACCGGGAACGAGAAGAACACAGCAGGTCCGCATTACGTCTTCTTCGCCGGGGCGAGCGACCACATGCAGGAAAAGCTGGTCCAGGACGCGGAGGCGCATGGCGTGAACGTGGAGATCAAGCCGGCCAATGACATGGGCAAGGAGATCCTGCAATGGGTGATGTTCGTCGGCCTCATCATCCTCGTATGGGTGTTCATGATGCGTCGCATGGGTGGCCCAGGCGGCCCTGGTGGACAGATCTTCAACATCGGGAAAAGCCGCGCACAGGTCTTCGAAGGCAGCAAGACGACGAACGTCACGTTCAACGACGTGGCGGGATTGGACGAGGCCAAGGAGGAACTGCAGGAGATCGTGGACTTCCTGAAGACACCGAAGAAGTACACCGACCTGGGGGCCAAGATCCCCAAGGGAGCGCTGCTCGTAGGTCCTCCCGGCACGGGGAAGACCTTGCTGGCCAAGGCCATCGCGGGCGAAGCGAACGTGCCTTTCTTCTCACTGAGCGGATCGGACTTCGTGGAGATGTTCGTGGGGGTGGGCGCCAGCCGAGTGCGCGACCTGTTCAAGCAGGCCAAGGAGAAAGCGCCGGCGATCATCTTCATCGACGAGATCGACGCCATCGGCAGGGCCCGCGGACGCAGCGCGAACATGGGGGCCAATGATGAGCGCGAGAACACGTTGAACCAATTGCTCACCGAGATGGACGGCTTCGGTACGAACAGCGGTGTGATCCTCATCGGGGCCACCAACCGTGCCGATGTGCTGGACCGTGCCCTCATGCGACCGGGCCGCTTCGACCGCCAGATCTTCGTGGACATGCCCGACCTCAACGAGCGTGAGCAGATCCTGAAGGTGCACCTCAAGCCCTTGAAGCTCGACCTCACCGTGGACGTGGCCTTCCTCGCCCGCCAGACGCCGGGGTTCAGCGGGGCCGACCTTGCCAACATCTGCAATGAGGCCGCACTGATCGCTGCACGCAAGAAAAAGAAGTCCGTGGATAAGCAGGACTTCCTGGATGCCGTGGATCGTGTGATCGGTGGCCTGGAGAAGAAGAACAAGATCATCACCGTGGACGAGAAGAAGTCCATTGCGTACCACGAGGCCGGTCACGCCACCGTGAGCTGGTTGGTGGAGCACGCCAGCCCCTTGGTGAAGGTCACCATCGTCCCCCGCGGACGGTCGCTCGGAGCGGCCTGGTATCTGCCGGATGAGCGCCATCTCACCACGGCGGAACAGATGCTGGATGAAATGGCCGCTGCGCTGGGTGGACGTGCCGCCGAGGAGATCATGTTCGGGAAGGTGAGCACCGGGGCGCTCAGCGATCTGGAGAAAGTGACCAAGCAGGCCTACGCCATGGTCACCATCTACGGGCTCAACGACAAGATCGGCAACATGAGCTACTACGACAGCAGCGGACAGGCCGAATACAACTTCAACAAGCCGTACAGCGAACGCACCGCACAGACCATCGACGAGGAGGTGCGCACCATCATCGAAGGCCAGTACGTTCGCGCAAAGCGGATCCTCACGGAGAACAAGGACAAGCTCACCGCCCTGGCCATGCAGTTGTTGGAGAAGGAGGTCATCTTCAAAGAGGACCTTGAGAAGATCTTCGGCAAACGCGAATGGGAGAAGGAGGAAGTGGTGATGCGGTCGGCCATGAACGGCAACAACGGTCATGCCCCTGCAACGCCGGAGGTGGAGAAGCCTGCGGGAGGTGATGTCCCTTCCATAGCGGGTTGAGCACGTGGGTGAGTTCGGCAAGCGTGCACTGACCGGAGCGGCCTATGTGGCGCTGACGCTCGGCGCTGCCGCCATCGGCCCCTTCACTACGTGGATGTTGTTCCTGCCTGTGTGCCTGATCGGTGCGCGGGAATGGCACCGGCTGTATTGGGGCGAAAGCGGGGAGGCCCCTAGGGTATCCTACACCGTGGCACTGGCCGCCCTGGTCTACCTCACGGTCGGCATCCTGCCCATGGTGCCTGCGTTGAGGGTCGGACATGCCGCCCTGTTGACCTTTGCCATGCTTGTGCTGCTGGTGTTCCAGTTGCTGCGCAGCGGTACGGCCCAGCCGGCGCGAGTGTTCAGCTTCCATCTGGGCACCACGCTGTATGTGGCGGTGCCCTTCGCGGTCGCGGCCCGGATGGTCTCCATGGACAGCAGGGTCTTCATGGGGTTCATGTTCCTGTTATGGACCAGCGACACCGGGGCCTATCTGGTCGGACGCAGTGTGGGCCGCACCAAACTGATGCCGGCCGTGAGCCCTGGAAAGACCTGGGAAGGATTGATGGGCGGTGTGGCGCTCACGATGCTCGTCGGATGGCTTCTGGGCAGGCACTGGTCCGTATTGAGCCCATCCCAGTGGATCGCCGGCGCCACCGCCGTGGCGATCACGGCCACGCTGGGCGACCTGTTGGAGAGCGCATTCAAGCGTGCCGCCGGGGTGAAGGACAGCGGGACGGTGCTTCCGGGACATGGCGGCATCCTCGATCGCTTTGATGGGTATCTGTTGGCCGCACCGGCGATGTTGTTGGTGATCCTGGTGCTGGCATGATCGGGAAAGGTGCGCAAGCAAGCCGACTATATTCGCGCCGCCCATTGAACCATGCGACTGCACCACGAAGGAACGCCCACCTTATTGATCACCCTGGCCATGGCCTGCTTCGGCATGTTCGCGGTGTGGAACTGGGGTCCTGCATGGCTCGGATGGGCCGTGAGCATCATGCTGTTGACCGTGCTCGCCATCGTCATCTGGTTCTTCCGGGTACCGGTACGCACCGTAACGTTGGACGATAGCGCCATCCTCTCGCCCTGCGATGGCAAGGTGGTGGTGATCGAGGAGGTGGATGAGCCGGAGTACTTCAGGTCGCGCCGTCGACAGGTGTCCATCTTCATGAGCCCGTTGAACGTGCACATCAACTACTACCCCATAGACGGTATAACGAGCTACTACAGATATCACCCGGGCAAATACCTCGTGGCCTGGCACCCGAAGAGCAGCACCGAGAACGAGCGGAGCACGGTGGTGGTGCGGCATGCGCGCCATGGCGAAGTGCTTTTCCGCCAGATCGCGGGTGCCCTTGCCCGTCGGATCTGTACCTATAGCAAGGTGGGCGAAGCCGCAGGTCAGGGCCGGGAGTTCGGCTTCATCAAGTTCGGATCCCGCGTGGACGTGCTCCTGCCGCTTGATGCCGAGGTGAATGTCCAGATCGGTGATGTGGTCCAAGGCAGCACCAGTATCATCGCCCACTTCAGATCCTGAACCATGCGTATCCCGCTACCATTCCTGGCCATGGCCCTCATCGTGGGATGCACCGGACCGGCGGACCGGGTCGCACCGCCGGTGCCTCCGCCACCTGTGAACATTGATACCAGCAAGGTCATGGTGCTCATGCCGCTCACCGGCAGCGGGGTGCGGTTCAACGGCGTGTACCACTACGCTGATGGCAAGCTGCATTATTACATGCGCTTCTTCGAACGGGGGAATGCCGCGTTCGTAGGCGGTATGGATGAGTTCCCTGGTCAATTGGGGGAATTGCTCACTGAGAACGTGCAGAGCGGCTGGAACAATGTGCACAATTGCCCCGTTGTGCAGCGCAACGACAGTCTTTTCATCCGGTCCGTGGGCTTCAAGGGCGTGATCAACTACCTCGGCGAAGTGAGGGCCGAAGGTGATTCCGTGCGGTTCCTGAAGGCCAGCGAGATCACCGGTACGCGGATCATCGCACCATATGGGTTCGTGCCGGACGGCACGTTAATGAAGTAGCAGGGGGCGCAACTCCTCGAGCCGCTGGATGCGGTAAGTGGCCAGCGCATCCCCGGGACCTTCCGGCGAGAAGTGCACATGGTCCATTCCCACGGCACGGGCACCTTCCATATCCGCGGTAATGCTGTCACCGATCATCAACGAATCGGTCGGTGTGGCCCCCGCCAGGCGCATGGCGCGGTTGAAGATGCGTGGGTCGGGCTTGTTCGCGCCCGCATCCTCACTGGTGATCACATGGTCCAATAGTTCCTTGATGCGGCTGCAGGTGATCTTCGTAGCCTGCGTGGCGCTGAAGCCGTTGGTGATGATGTGGATGCCGAAGTGCGGACGAAGGTCACGGAGCAGCGGCATCGCGCCCTCGCTCAGTCCCTCCATGCGAGGCGTACGCTCAAGGTATTCATGGCCCAGCGTGCGGGCCAGGCGGTCATTGCGAACGCCGAAGCGCAGCAGAGTGTTGCGGAAGCGGAGCGCCCGGAGCACCTCCTTGTCGATATGGCCGCGTTCATAGCGTTCCCACAGGCCGGTATTGATCTCTTCATACACCTCCACCAGGTCCTCCACACCCGGTATTCCATGGTCGGCCAGTTCCAGGTCGTGGTAAAGCCCGTGCAACACCGTACGCGAGTTCGTGCGGAAGTCCCACAGTGTGTGGTCCAGGTCGAAGAAGAGATGCCGATACGTCCTCACTGCGCCAACTGCCCGGCTGCGCTATAGGCCACGGAGCAGATCGCGCTGACCACCATGGACTGGATGACCACGGACGAGAACAGCACGGGAAGCGTACGGCGGTCATGCCGGAAGAAGCGTGCCGCGATGATGCTGCCCACGGGGATGGTGAGCACCAAGGGTGTAAGTGCAGCAAGACCACGAAGGCCGCTGCTGTGCTTCAATCGGATGAGCCATCGATTACGGCGCGTGAAGACCTTCGGGGCAATGCGTGCGTTCCCATGTTCGTCAGGCCCTGTAAGTCGTCGCCTACGCAGCAGGGCCCGATGGATGAACCAGTCGCTCAGGCGGTAGAAGACGAGCACACCGAGGCATCCACCCACGCTCGAGAACAGGAAGGTCTCCCAGAAACCGAAGCCGAGCCCGACGCTCACAATGGTGGAGGCCAGCAGTTTGACGGCTGCGGTGGCGATAACGGATAGGATGCCGATCAGATCGCCCATGGTCCTTAGAGCTTTGCACCATATGCCAGATCACCGGCATCGCCCAAGCCAGGTACAATATACGCCTGGGCCGTCATTTCCTCGTCCACGGCAGCGACCCAGATCCGGGTATGGTGGGGCATATGGCTCTTCACGTATTCCAGGCCTTCGCTGCTGGCGATGACCGATACGATATGAATGGCTTTTGGTTTCCCAAGACGCATCAAGGCCTTGTACACCATCACCATGCTTCTTCCCGTGGCCAGCATGGGGTCGCTGATGATCAACACCCGGTCCTCCAGTGATGGACTGCTGAGGTATTCCACCTCGATATCGAAGGCATCCTCTCCCTTGCGGTGTTTGCGATAGGCGCTCACAAAGGCACTGTCCGCCCGGTCGAAATAGTTGAGCAGCCCCTGATGCAGCGGCAAGCCCGCGCGGAGGATCGTGGCAAGTACCGGTTTGTCAGTAGCGAGGGCGACCTTGGCGGCGCCCAAAGGCGAGGTCACCTCCTGCTCCTGATGTTCCAATGTCTTGCTCAGTTCATAGGCCATCACCTCTCCGATGCGTTCCATGCTCCGCCGGAAGCGCAGGGGGTCCTTCTGCACATTTACATCCCGCAGGTCCGCGATGAAGCGGTTGAGGATCGAAGGCTGGTGGTTGAGCTGGACGGTCATCAGATCAGGTTCTCAGGTAACGGAAAGGCCAGGGCAGCCTGTTCGCGCGGAAGCGAATGTACGGGGTGGCCGTTGCTCCGAACCCGGCGTTGAACCGGGCCACGCTGGGGGTATTGGACCCTGCGAAGTCCAGTAGCGTGTGGGAACCTGCATGTTGCTCGACCCAGCGGTCGGTCAGGTGGAACATGGCCTGTACCGCCTGGCCCCGCGGATCGTTAGCGGATTTGAAGAAGATGCTTCGCCCTTCCCACGTGATGAAGCAGGCCGCAGCTATCGGCGAACCATCGGCGTGGACGCTGAGGATCTGCCCGGTGCCTTCCGAGAGCGCATCCTCGAGGAGCGCGCGGATGTGCGCCAGGCTCCCCGAAGGGCTACCCCCGAAGCGCGCTCCCGTCGTGCGCTCGAACAGCTCGATGAACGCGCCGGGCGAAAGGTCCGTTCCGATCGTGAGGTCCGCATGCTTCCGCAGGTTCCGACGATGGCCTTTGGTATAATTGGCGCGGAGCTCCGCGATGTCGGTGTCGCAACGTAATACCTGGTTGACCTGAGGGATGGAGCGCCCCGGAATACTCGAGGATGGTGGCGCGTCCGGATTGATCCAGATATCGATGTACCGGAAGTGGCGAGGGATGGCTCGGAAGAACCCATCTGTGAGCTGTTGGGATGGTTCCGCAGCGAACACGCCCAACTGCTGAAGGCCGTATGGGTTATGAACGTACCGGATGCCCCATTTCTCGCGGTAAGGCAATGGCATGATCGCGCAGGCGGATATATCGATCAATGCATCCCACGGGCCCGTTCGGTCGAGCACTGAACTTCGGGCGTACCACATGCGACCTGGACAGCGCAGGAGCAGCGCATCCCAGGCGACCTTGTCGATCTCGTTATGGCGCACATATCGGATCATGACCGGGCGTGCTCCACCAGTTTTTTCATCAC
The DNA here is from genome assembly GCA_031411095.1 of Flavobacteriales bacterium. Classification (GTDB taxonomy): domain Bacteria; phylum Bacteroidota; class Bacteroidia; order Flavobacteriales_F; family PHOS-HE28; genus PHOS-HE28. The sequence goes on from JANOAK010000026.1 coordinate 83,797, forward strand.
TTCGGGCCAACCCACATGGGGCGTGTCCCCGCTGAGATAGCGATCATGCCATACGCTCACGAAGGTGCCGTTCACCGCGCGCACGGCATCGGCCATGTCTTTGAATTCCTCCAATGCTTCATCGGGGGAAAGTCCCCGTTTCTCGTGGAGCGCGCTGTCCATGCACGCGAAGGGCCAGAGCATAAGGGCGGTCTCCTGTTCACGCTCCAGATCGTACCAGGGGAATGGGGTGCACGTGCCGGCCCGGAAGCCTGCGCGGTCACTGAAGCCGAGCGTGTGATCCTCGGTGAAGCCCGCGGTCACCAGTTCGCGGAGCGTGCCCGGAAGCGACCATCGGAGGAAGTGCTGCCGGGACAGCGTGACCGGTTGGACCGCGAGGGTCCCCAGTAATTCCCGCTCCATGTGAATGCGCTCTGGCTGCGCACTGCTGTCATACGAGGGGTGCAGGCCGAGTTCAGTATGTTTCCGGAGGTCGCGCACCAAGGCTTTGAACAGGGGATGAGCAGGCCGCGCGGCGTGGTCGTTCGCGCGCCCGCCGCGCATCAGGATGAAGGCGATGCACCTGTCCACCGACGCGCGCACGGCCGCAAGTTGTTCGGGAACGCGCAGGAATGGATCGGGTTCCTTACCGATCACCACGCGCGTGCGCGCGGTGAACTGCTGCCCCTGACCACCGATCAGGTCGCGCCCTGCTGCTCCCAGTGTGCGGAACCACGAACGGGCAGCGTACTTCAGACCGTTGTCGATATCCACCGATAGCACATGGCGGTAATTGCGCTGGGGCCCGTTCAGCGCTGGGAACATGGCGTTGATGCCGCTGGCCAGCCACAGCGCCCAAAGATCCACCAACGGATTGCGCTCCAGGCCGTTGATCACCAGGGATAGCGCGCTCGCCGGTACGCGGCCGTGCTCATCCACATCCTTGACCGAATATTCCTCCGCGAGCGAAAGCAGGTGGAAGATGGAGGCGAACACATCGAAGCCCTCCTCCGCCATCGGATACAGAACGACCATGCCCTGCCGACGTGCGTAGTTGGGCACAGCCATGAGGGCACTTCCGACATCCAGTGCTCCGCTCATTGGCACATGATAAGCTCCCTCGATCGCGTTCACAGTGTAGCTCAGCTTCGGTCCACTGGCGCTGAGGAATTCCTCGGGTGAGGACGTCAAGGCGGTGCGCCACCCGAGCATGCGCTCGAACACATGTCGCACCACATAAGCGGTGCGGGGGGAAGGGCGTTCAGTGTAGACGAGCAGCATGAGCGGTACGCTCTTTCCGGGTTCGATGTCCGAACGTACGAAGTGCGACCTTCACCGTGTCGCGCAACCACAAGGACGGCACGAAACGATGAATGCTCCGGGCCTTGTTCGATCGAATGTCCGCAGCGACCACCTCGAACGCATTGGCGAGGTCCACGCTGATCCATTTCGAGCCATCGAGGTCGCCATGTGTAAGTGCACCGGCCTTGTCCAGCATCGGTTCCAGCGCGGATAGCTCATTGATGTGGCCGGCTTTCTTCGCGAAGGTGGTGAAGCGACGAAGGCTCGATCCGCCGTGCTCATCGGTGTAGTTCACCTCAAGTTGCCGGGTGCGTCGATAGGGCACCTGCAGTTCCTGTTCCACGTAATGCACGAAGGTGAAGGCCGCGTTCAGGGGAAGGTCGAAGGAGATCAACCGTGCTTTGCGGCGATGCATCGATCCAAAGGGCGAACCGGTATCGAAGCTGCCGTTCGCCTTCGTGTGCCTGTCGATCGTTGCCGCGTCACCACCGGCCATGGCGAAGGAGTGCAGCGGATGCGCGGTGCGGCGGTAGCGCGGATGGTCCAGCGCGGCATTGGCAAGGGCACCGCTGATCGAGCGTGTGCGCTTCACATCGAAGGCATCGCCGTTGAGCAGGTCGAAGTTGAAGGTGGGCACGAGGACGATCCCCTCCGGGCCCACGGCATCCGCGAAGGCATCGAGCAGGGTGGCAGGGTCGAAGCGTTGCCCGGCGCGCCGGGCGTTCCACGCCATGCGGGTAAGGTCGGCCATGAGTTGCACCGTGTCACCGCGATGTACGCCAAGGCGCTCAGGCCAGGTGGTGGGATCGAAGCCGGTGGTGCTCACGAACGTCGCATTTGCACAAGTTCCACGGCATAGCCCAGCGAGCGCCAGAAGGCCATGCCGGCCTCGTTGCCCTGCACAACCTGCAGTTCCGTGCTGGTCACCTGTTTTTCCGTGGACCATTCATGCAGGGAGGCGGCCAATGCCTGCGCGATACCCGAACGTCGGTAGCGTGGTAGGATGTACAGATGTGAGATGTGCCCGATGCGGCCAGCGCCCAGATGCGCCGGGGCGAGTTTCAGGCCGGCGTGGGCGAATCCAATGATAGCACCATCCACTTCGGCCACCACCAAGCGTCCGAACCGTTCAAGGCCACCGCTCACACCCTTCAGCCAGATGTGGAACCCGTCCGGCGCCAGGGTCAGGGCCATACCATGGGAGGCCATCTCCTCGTGCATGTGCTCGAACAGGGGAGCGATGAGGGCCAGTGACGGATCGTGGCCTTCGGTGATGATGCGGATGCGGTGGTCGCTCATGATCCACTGAAGAGTTCGATCACTCCGCGAAGCGTGGTGGCATCCGGCCTGCCCAAGGCATGCTCCAGATCCACCCGGATGCCGGTGCTGTCCTCCAGCCCGGCGATGAGGTCCACGAATCCCAACGAATCGAGCACGCCGCTCCGCACGAGGTCCAGATCGTCAGTGAGGTCCTTAGCGCCAAGGCCAAGGCGCTCGATGCGTGGCATCAACGTTCGGGTGATCCGTTCGCGAAGGGGGCTATCGACCATGTTCGGCAAGGTGGACGAGTTGTTTGCGATCGGTCTTTCCATGCGCTGTGAGCGGCCAGTGATCGATGTGTACGATGCGCTCCGGCACCATGTAGGTGGGCAGATGGGCGCGGCAATGGGCCATCAGTGGTGTGGTATCCGCAGGCGTGTCGATAAAGGTAACCAGGCGTGTGGTGCCGGCATCCTGCACGGCCACGGTGAGTGATCGTGCGCCCACAAGCAGTGGTTGCAGCAGCATATCCACCTCCGCAGGCTCCACGCGATAACCCTGCACCTTCACCTGGTCATCCATGCGGCCGAGGTATTCCAGCGCGCCGTTGGCACCGGTCACAACGCGGTCGCCCGTTCGATACCAGCGACCCGTTCCCGCCGGCATGTTAACGAAGGCCTTGAGTGTGGCCGCGGGATCATTCACATAGCCAGCCGCCACCTGTGGCCCCGATAGCAGGAGCTGGCCGCCTTGGATCAGTGTGCGGTGTCCCGGGAAGACCTGGCCGATAGGAACGGTCCCTAGGTGCGACAGGTCGTAGCGATGAAGTTCATGGGACGCGATGGCGATGGTACACTCCGTGGGCCCGTACAGGTTGATGATACGGGCGTTGGGGGCGGCCAGCGTAAAGCTTCGGGCCAGATCCCACGAAAGAGCTTCACCGCAGAAGAAGGCCGTGCGTATGGAAGGCAGTAACCCTGGTGTCAGGCTCCTCATGCGAAGCATCATGGCGGGCAGGGAAGGCACCGAGAACCAGGAGGTGATCTCCTCTTTACGGGCGAAGGCCGCCGCACGCAATTGGTCCGCCTCGGCCGGGACGCATAGGCAGGCACCTGCGCCCCAACACACGAACAGGTCATGCACGCTCAGATCGAAGGTGAGCGCGAAGAACTGCGTGAAGCGGTCGTTCTCATTGAAGGTGTAGGTCGTAAGCACATGTTCCAGGTAAGCGGACATATTGCTGCGCGACACACTGACCCCCTTGGGTCCACCGGTGCTTCCGCTGGTGAACAGCACGTACGCCTCGCCATCCGCATCCGTGGTGCGTTCGTCGGCATCGCCCTCGATCTCCGGCAGGGGAATGGCCTGCACCCGTGGGGGGGCATGCTGCGCCCAGACCAGCGCATGCCGGGCCTCACAGCGTGCGATCATCGCTTCCCATCGCGCCGTCGGGCCATCGGGATGCAGGGGCACGTAGGAGCAGCCTGCCTTCAGGATGCCGAGGATGGCAGCGTAACATTCCGGTCGCTTGTCGGCCACCAGCACAATGCGTTCCTGACGCATGCCACGTGCAGCGATCCCCGCGGCGATCCGGTCCGACCAGCGATCGAGCTGCGCGTAGCTGAGGCTTACGGCATCCACCTGCAAGGCATCGCGTTGGGGCCACTGCCGGGCGGAGCGGCGGAAGAGCGCGATGGGATCGTAGGAGTGCGGCACGCGAGTGGATCAGTAGGCGGGTAGGACGCCTTCCGCACAAAGCAACGCGTCCGCGAAATACTTCGTTGCCCAATTCGGGAAGGCGAACTTCTCGTAGCGTCCCCAGAGCGGGAATGAACCGGGCAAGGCGCCCTGCACGGCGGACGGTCCCTGTGCCGAACAGCGTTGCACCGCTTCCAATATCTGCACCATGCGCGATGCACCTTCGGCATATCGTGCTTCCCCGGTGATGCGGTGCAGGCGCGACCAGCAGATCGCGATTTGGGCACATCCGGTGCTGATCATGTGCTCACTGCCGTTCCATGTGGCATCGTAACGCCCACGAAGTGTGCCATCGCGCAGGAATTGATCGAGCAGTGCATCGGCCGCGCGCTGCGCAGCCTGCATAAGGTCCGGTCGTTCCAGGAACTGGCTGCTCTCGATCAGTCCATCGATGGTGTACGCGAGGGTGTGCGTGATCGGCCGGTCGTTGTGCTTTAACGTGTTGTCCGCATTGCGGAACCAGCCGTTCTCCTGTTGCTGGGAGAGCACCCAGGCCACGTTGCGCTCCGCCGCTTCGCGATGGCGTGCGTCCCGTGTGATGGCGTGGAGGTGAAGCAGCGGAGCATCCACGTAACTGTCATACACCCGGGCAGTGCCGAGGAAGTTGTGCCGTGCCCAGGTACCATCGGGCTCCTGCACGGACACGATCCAATCGGCGCACCGCACGGCGGCGCGCAGGTACTTGTCCTGTTTCGTTGCCGCATGCACGGCCAGCATCCCCCGGATCACCTGCGCGCTGTTGAACACGATGCCGGGCCGGTCCTCGCCGATCCTGCCTCCCTGCCAACTCCCCTCGGCTCGTTGAACGGTGAGAAGCCAATCCGCGGCCCGCAGTGCCCGCTCCTTCGGTTCGGACCAGTGCAGGTGCCCACTGGCAGCGAGCAGGGTGGGAATGATGTAGCCGGTGGTCTCCGGGTAGGATGCGCTCCAGCCATCCACGAGGTGATAGCTGCCCACGCCATCATCACGTCCCTGGTCCTGGGCATGCATCAGCCAGGTGATCGCGGCCCGCAGGGCGTGCCGCGTATCCGCGGCAGAGGTCCGCACACTTCCCGCGCGATGGGCCAGGATCAGCCGCCGTTCATTCGCGCGAGCGAGGCATAGCGCGAAGCAACGGGCGTAGCTGAGCGCGGAGCGGATCACCAGGTGCGCAGGAGTTCGTCGCAGATGCGTTCGGAGGCATGACCATCGCCGAAGAGCGGGGGACAGGCAGGCGAGCCGTCGCGCAGATAGCGATCAGCCCCTGCGGCAATGCGCGTGGGATCGGCGTCCGCGAGCACGGCCTGGTCGCGGGCCACCAGTTCAACCCATTCGGTTTCGGGACGCAGGATCACGCAGGGCTTGCCGAAGAAGTAGGCTTCCTTCTGCACCCCACCACTGTCCGTGATCACCAGGCGTGCGCCGCTTTCCAGCGCGATCATGTCCAGGAAGCCCGCCGGCGGCACGAGGTGGAAGGCCTTGGAACCGGTGAGCGCCTCGCGCAGGTCGGGGGCAAGCAACGTGTCCATCATCTTGCGCGTGCGCGGATGCACGGGCAGCACGAAGGGCAGGCCATGCCGCTTGTGAAGGTCGAGCAGCGTGCGGAAGATGTTGTTGAGCCGCACGGCATCGTCCGTGTTATGGTCGCGATGTACGGTGACGAGCACAAAGCCGTTCGAGGCAAGGCCCAGCTCCTGCAGGATGGTGGAACGCTCCTTTGCCAGGGCCGCGAAGTAGAGGCTGTTGTCGTACATCACATCGCCGCATCGCACCACATGGGGCTTGTCCGCCGTGGGCAGTGCATTGTTGGCGCCGGTGAAGCCTTCGCGCCGCAGGTTCTCCATGGCGGTGTCGGTGGGGCAGAAGAGCCAGGTGCTGCAATGGTCGCATACGATGCGGTTCACCTCCTCGGGCATGCGCTTGTTGAAGGAACGCAGCCCCGCCTCCACATGCGCCACCGGGATGTGCAGCTTGGCAGCGGCCACGGCCCCCGCGAGCGTGCTGTTGGTATCGCCATAAAGCAGCACCACATCGTGCTCCTTCTTCAGCAGGATCTGCTCAATGCCTTCGATCATCCGGGCCGTCATCACCCCATGTCCACCGCTGCCCACGTTCAGGTTGATGTCCGCCGGCGGAATGCCCAGTTCATCGAAGAACACCTGGCTCATGTTGGCATCGTAATGCTGCCCGGTGTGAAGCAAGGTCTCCGCGATCCGCCCCTTGGCATGCGTGCGGATGGCCCGGCTCATGGCCGCAGCCTTGATGATCTGCGGTCGCGCGCCAATGACCGTGAGGATACGGAGTGGTTGGGACATGTCGTTGCGTTACCGTTGCTTCGTTGCGCCTGCCTGGCCAGTAGGCAGGTCGTTGCGGTGGAAACACTCAAAGCTGCCCATTATCCGCAAAGCTGTAATACCCGTTGTTGGTGATGATCAAATGATCCTGCACCACGATGTCCAGGAAGCGGCCGCCTTCCACGAGCTTTTTGGTCAGCTGGATGTCCTCGTGGCTGGGGCGTAGCTGACCGCTGGGGTGATTGTGGCAGAGGATCACGGACGAGGCGCGGCGTTCCAGTGCTTCGCGGAAGATCAGCTTGGGATCGGCCACGGTGCCATGCATGCCGCCCTGGCTCACCTTGGAACGGTGCAGCACACGGTTCCCGCGGTCCAGCATCAGCAGCCAGAATTCCTCGTGCGGTAGGTCGGCCACGCTCGATCGCAGGATCTCATACGCTTGTTGACTGGTGCCCACCAGGGGACGGTGTTCCACCTGCCCATCGCGCCGGCGCATCCCAAGCTCCAGGGCCGCTACGATGCTCAGGGCCTTGGCTTCGCCCACGCCCTTGATCTTCATCAGGTCCCCGGCGGTCAATGCGGCCAGCTTGTGCAGGTCGTTGTTGGCCTTGGCCAGGATCAAACGGGCCAGGTCCAGGGCGCTTTCGGTGGTGCTTCCGCTGCGGATCAGGATGGCCACCAGTTCGGCATCGCTCATGGCCTTGGGGCCTGTGGTGAGCATGCGCTCCCGGGGGCGGTCCTCCTTGGACCACTCGCGGATCGTGAGTTTCTGGGGTCGTTCGCGAACGCTTTCCATAGGGCTTGAAAATAGGAAAGGTCCCCTATGCGAGGACCTGTCCGAAGGTGTTGGAGGACCGGCGGGTCCTTATTTCAGCTTGCTGACGTGCAGGCGAAGGCTGCTCTTCAGGTTGGCGGCCTTGTTCTTGTGGATGATGTTCTTCTTGGCCAGCTTGTCCAGCATGCTCTCCGCCGAGGGCAACAGCTTCACAGCCTCGTCCTTCTTGGTGGTGGCCCGCAGGTCGCGAACGACGTTACGGGTGGTCTTGTTCTGGTAGCGGTTGCGCTCGTTGCGGGTCTCGGTCTGACGGACACGCTTCAGGGCACTCTTGTGATTGGCCATTGCTTCGTTGAAAAGGACGGCAAATATAGGCCGATCCCCCAGATGGGCAAGGAGAATAAATGAAAAAGCCGGACCCAAGGCCCGGCTCTCCCAGTGTGGAAGGGAAAACGGTCAGTAGGCGCGTTCCTCCTTGCCGCCCAGCATGTTGGTCACGGTCTTCACCACGATCTTCATGTCCAGCCAGAAGGACCAGTTCTCGAGGTACCAGACATCGAGCTCTACGCGCTTTTCCATGAGTTCGGGGGTGCGGGTCTCACCGCGGAAGCCGTTCACTTGGGCCCAGCCGGTGATGCCGGGGCGCACGAAGTGTCGCACCATGTACTTGTCGATGATGTCGCGGAACTGATCGTTGAGGCGCAGGGGGTGGGGGCGGGGGCCTACCACGCTCATCTGGCCCAGCAGCACGTTGAAGAACTGCGGCATCTCGTCCAGGTTGCTCTTCCGCAGGAAAGAACCCATTTTGGTAACGCGCGGGTCGTTCTTGGTGGCCTGCTTCAGGTCTGCATCCTTGTTGATCCGCATGCTGCGGAACTTGTAGCAGCTGAACTTCTTCTTACCCTCGCCCAACCGGGTCTGCTTGAAGAAGACCGGTCCTTTGGAGGAGAGTTTGATGGCGAGCGCCAGGATGGGGAACAACCAGGTGAACACGAAGACGATCACACCCAGGGAGAACACGATGTCGAAGGCGCGCTTGGCCATGCGGCTCCAACGGTTGTCCAGGGGTTCGTTGCGCAGCTTGCTCACCGGAACGGCGCCGTGGAACTCCAGCTCGCTGGTCTGCACCACGGGAATGAAGCTGTCGGCGCTGGGGATCACGCGGAAGCGGATGGTGTTGCGCTCGCAGAACTCCATCAGGTCGGTGATGGCGTCCTTTTCCGTACCGGGCAGGGCGCAGTACACGATGTCGATGCGGTTCTGCACCGCGAAGCCCTTGGCGGCCTCCACATCGCCGAGCAGCTGCGAACCCAGCAACCCTTCCACCGGCTTGTTGCTGAACAGTCCGCGAAAGCGATAGCCCCGCACGGTCTGGTCCTGGCAGTATTGGAAGATCTCCTGTGCGGCCGGACCATCACCCACGAGGATCAGATCCTTGACCGTGGTCAAAGGCTCGAAGGTGAGTACTTGGTTCAGACCGGAGCGCATACTGTTGAAGGAGCGTTGGCTTGTACGGAGCAAGGTAGCCAACTCCTGGTTGACCTCAGGGCGGGCAGGTCGGCGGTCGGTATTGACCAAGGCGAAGCGGCGGGGCGGGGTAATGGATCTCTCCACGGGGGCGGTTGGGCTTTGTGTGGGTTTATCCAAAGAAGTATGCCAAAAGTACCAGTGGTCTCCTCAAATGTCAAATTTGTCGATAACTACCGACAATTCGTCGAAACAATTTGCCTGCACGTCGATATGTGAAGTCACGCATCGACCGTCATGTCGAGGGGTGGCCACGGAGGCGCTCAGCAATGATCATCCACAGGAAGGTACTGTTGGTTAACAAGTACCGTTTCCACAACCTGCCGGGTTCCAAGGCCAACCGGTAGGCCCATTCCAAGCTGAGGTCACGCATCCACTTCGGGGCGCGTGTATCCACACCGGCATACAGCAGGAAGGCTCCGCCGAGGCCGAGCATCACGCCATTCACCCGCCCTTTCATGGCGGCCATCCAGCGTTCCTGTTTCGGGCATCCCAGGGAGACCATCACGATGTGGGCCCCCGAGGCATTGATCCGGGCGGCGGCCTGTAGCATTTCCTCCTCGGATAAGGGCCGGAAAGGAGGCGATTCCACCCCTACGATACGTGCGTTCGGGTACTCCTTCGCAGCTCTGGCAACGATGGTATCCAGCACGTCCTGCTTACCCCCATACAGGTATATCCCCAACCCCAGCCTGGCGGCCTCTGCCAGCAGCGCGGGCATGATGTCGTTCCCGGCCACACGCTCCTGCTTCAGGCCATGAGCGGCGTTCAAACGGTTGAGCATAGGCATGCCATCCGCCGTGGCGAGGTCGGCCTCATTCACGATGCGGGCAATGGATGGATCGTTCTTCGCTTCCACACACATGTGCACGTTCACACAGCATACATAACTGCTGCGGCTCTCACGCCCCGCTCGGGCAATGGCCTGTATGTGGTCGTTGAAGGACCCTACCGTAAGGTCCACACCCAGCACATGTTTTTTCGGCAGCAGGCTCATGCGATGTTTGAAGCAGGACGTGCCTGGAGGTTCGTGGGATGGTCCGCAGGCTTCATGCGCACGTCCTTCAAGGTGTGGGCCATGATGCGGTCGCTACCCGCATCGTACCACCTCACCATTTCATCCACCCCCTGTTCCAGACTGAACGGTGCATCGCCGAAGGCCTCGATCGTGCGGTCCATCGGCGTGATGTAATCGCTCGTCATGCTGCGGAAGCGGCTGGTGGTGATGGGGAAGGGAATGTGCAACACCTTGAGCACATCACCACCCATGGCGATGCTGCGCACAAGCCAGGTGGGGATGTAACGTACCGGTTTTCCGGTAAGCCGCCGTGAGATGGCATCCACCCAGTTGCGGAGGTCGAAGGGCTGGTCGCCGACGTAGAAGACCTTGCCGTTCACTTTCTCCACCGGGGCTTTCAGCATCTGGTCGATCTGCCACACCACATTGCCCACGTAGCCGTAGGAGCGCACCACCTTCCGCTTGCTCGGATGGAAGTACAGTCCCTTGCGCATCACCTTGAACATCACATCCCGGTACCGCAGGCTCCACGGTCCCCAGATCGTGGTGGGGCGTATGATGGTCCACGTACAGGAAAGTCCCGCTTCACGCGTGGCCATCTCCGTCAGGCGTTTGGTCTCGCCATAGAGCGTGTACGGTTTGAAGTCGAGGTCGTGGGTGGGCTGGTAGCCCGCTTCGCAGACGAACTGGGTGCTGGTGACGATGATGCGCTGCACGGATGGGGTGTCGCGCACCACGTTCAGCACACGCTTCGTGCCTTCGTGGTTCTGTTGGTAGGCCAGGATGTCCTCCGGCTCGTCCGTGTCCGCGCGGGCTGCGAGGTGAACCACGTGGGTGGGTTTGAACTCGGCGAAGAGCGCGCGCAAGCGCGCTTCGTCCATGATGTCGCACCAGCGCAGCCAGGGTGCCTGCGCAGGGTCCAACGGCGGATTCCAGTCGAGGTTGATGAGCTCGGTGCCCTGATCGAGGAAGTGGGCCACCAGGTTGGTGCCGATGAATCCGGATCCCCCGGTGATGAGCAGTCGCATGGGTGTCATCGTGCTTCGTTGTCGACGGCCGCCAGGGCTGTCTCCATGTTCCGTTGGAAGCGTTCCAACGTGAATTGTTGTTCAAAGATGCGCCGGCCTTCCTGGCCCATGCGTTCGCGCAGAGCGGGGTCGTTCACCAGGCGTTTCAACCGGTCCGTTATTGCATCGGTATCCTTTACGGGCACCACGAATCCGTTGACGCCATCGTGCGCCACGGACGGAATACCGCGCCAATTGGTGGTAACAACGGGTTTCGCGAACTGCATGGCTTCCGCCAGGACCAGTCCGAAGCTTTCGGCCTCGAAATAGCTGGGGAAGCAGAAGATGTCGCAGGCTGCGAAGTGCATGAACTTCTCTTGATCGCGCTTCACACCGAGGAAGGTGACACGCTGACCCAGTCCGTGTTCATTCACAAAGGTCTCGGAGGCTTGTCTATATGCATCATCCCCCCACTTGCCCATCAGTTCCAGCTGCACATTACACCCCTGCTTCACCAGGCTTCCGAAGGCCTGCAACAGAACGGTGACGCCTTTGGACGGAATGAGCACCCCGGTGAACAGGATCACCACGGGTTGGTGTCCATGGGCACGATGTTCGGGCACGGTGCCGCGCATATCCGGAAGACCATTGGGCACCACGATGTTATGCCGCGCACCGAGGGCCTTTCCATCCTCGGGGTTCTGTGGCGCGGTGCGGATGGCCAGGGAAGGCGTGCCATAGGCCAGTCGGAACAACGGGCGCAAAGCCGCCGGCAGCTGTGGCGAGAAGGTGGAGACGCCACCCGCGTGGAAGTGAAAGGCCGTGTGCCGGAACAACCAACGCGTGGCGCACAGCAGGATGATGTCGCGCAGCACAGGCACCATGTTCGGCCCGGCGGGTGGGTAGTACAGCACCCGTGTTCCATGCTTGAAGCGTGCCACCCAGATCCGCAGTATGGTGGTGAACAGCACCCAGAGTTTCCGCGGGGCGAACTTGCCCACGCTTTCCATGTCATCGGAAAAGGCCAGCCGCACATGGAACAACTGCACACGCTCGTATCGCCCGTTCAACAGGGCCTGGATCATCACCGCCTGGCCACCGAAAGGCGGCGGGGTCTGACCGACGACGAGGACACGAACGATCATCACCAGTAGCAGGCTCCTTCCACTACGCTGGCCTTTTCGGGACGTTCACTTTCATCCGGACGGACCCAATGCTCATTGATGAGCGGGTGATCCTCCCACCGCGCTCCGCGGATCCCGAAAAGGAGCTGTGAAGCACCGCCGATATGCACGGCCTTTTTGCCCATGCGCTTGGCGTGTGCGGCGAGCGGGAAGCCGTAAGCGCCACAGCCGATGATCGCCACATCATAGTCCGTGTCGCTCATCTTGTCCTTCATGTACGCGAGGGCATCGAACCACGAGCCGAAGGAGGTGGGGTTGCCGGCAACGGTCTGTACGGCGCGGATGGTCTTCAGATCGAAAGCGGGGAGCACGCGCTTGTCGGCGAACAGCAGTTCGCGCTTGGCGTATTGCGAGCGTACGGTCTTCTCGAACGGATGCACAACGAGCACCTTCTTGCCTTCGAGCACGCGGCTCCAAGGGTCCTTGTGCAGGAAAGGTTCGAGGTCGGGCAGCTCCACCTTGATGGCATGCGCCAGTTCCTTCTCGAAGAAGCGCTCCTCGCGCCGCCAGCTGCCCAGGATATCCACGTATTTCATGTCCTCGAGCATCAGCTCGCAGAACTTCGCCAGCAGCTTTTCCTCCTGCGGGAAGAAACCGCTGAGGTTGGCCATGGTCCACAAGTGGTCGGGTTCGAAGCCATAACTGGGGATCGCGCCGGTGATGAAGCGCAGGTGGTTGATGAGGGAAGGCTTGTTGCCGCCCTTTTCGCCGAGGTAACCGACCAAGGCACCTAGTTCGGTGCTGCCGAAGCGGCAGATCATGCTGGGCTTGTCGGCCAGCAGTTCGCGCATCACGGTGTCCGAGCCCTGCTGGCCGCGCACTTGGGCGAGGTGATAGCTGAAGCCGAACCAGCTGCTTTTGGGGAAGAGCTTCACGTAGCCGTTGCGGGCCTTGTGGAGGTATTGAAGCGTTTGAGGGGATGGAAGCATGTGGGATCGGACTCGCTCGAGGGGAAGAGCCACCGTTGTACGCGACCCGGAGGTTGAAGTTCCGGGAAGGGATCGGTCGGCGACGCGCAAAAGTAACCGGCCGGGAGGGCGGCACATCGGACCTGCGCCAAGGCGTGGGAATGGTCCATTCGGGCGTTGGTCGGTCTGGGCTGGGGGCTTCGTCGAAAAGAACGAACCGGGGGGCTGTGGCGGGGGTTGAAGGACCCCAAACGCGAACATTCCATGCAACGCATTCCACCCCAGGCCAGGCAGATGCTCCGCGCTGTCGTTCTCATTGCCGCAAGCTTCATCGGGCCATGGGCGGGGGCCACTGTCTACTATGTGTCGTTCAATGGCAATGATGCCAACAACGGCACATCCCAGGCCACACCCTGGCGAACGATCGATCGGGTGAACCAGATCACCTACGCCATTTCCGCGGGCGACCAGATCCTCTTCCAGCGCGGCGGGACGTATCGCGGGGAGATCATCTGGGGCACCTCCGGTTCGCCCTCGTCGCCCATCGTCATCGGCGCCTACGGCACGGGCGCTGCCCCCATCATCGATGGCAGCGTGCTGGTAACAGGCTGGTCGCAGCACCAGGGCAACGTGTGGAAGGCCTACGTGGGCCAGCAGGTGGATCAGGTGTATGTGGGGGGTACGCGGATGACCCTGGCCCGCACGCCCAACAGCGGTTGGTACCGCAACGATCAAGGCAGCGGCAACACCATGCACAGCGCGGACCTTACGGAGACGGATGGGTACTGGTTAGGGGCCCGCTGCGTGCTGCGCAACACGGCCAGCAGCATCGACACCTTGCGCGTAACGGGGTACAGCAACAGCACGCTCACCTTCAGCCAGCAACCTTTGAACGGCAACATGGGCGCGGATGATTGGGGCTTCTACATGGAAAAGCGGCTCGATCTGCTGAACGCCCCGAACGAGTGGTTCTATGAGTCCTCCTCGGGTATGCTGTACATACAGGCCCCGGGCAACGCGGATCCGAACGGGCTGCAGGTGGAGGCCAGCGTACACTGGTCCGGTATCATCTGCTACCCCGGCCGCCATTACCTCAGCGTGTCCAACCTGGCCTTCCGGCACCAGCGGAATGCTGGCGTGCGGATCGATGACGCCGACCACGTGAACATCACGGGTTGCACCTTCCAGGACCTCTACCATGGCATTCGCAGCTACGGCCATTACAACCACTACACCAACAACACCTTCTCCCACACGCTGGCCACGGGCTGCCTGATGATCGACAACAATTCCACCTTCGAGGGCAACACGTTGACCGATATCGCCGTGATCAGCGGCGAGGGCGAGAGCGGCTGGGGCTACTTCGGGGTGCGGTCCATCGGTCCGGCGAACATCATCCGCGGCAACACGTTCGATCGCGTGGGCTACATCCCCATCGTGGTGGATAACGACCAGTTGGTGGAGAAGAACATCATGCGGCACCACCTTGTCCTGCTCAACGATGGTGGAGCGATCGCCTTCGATAACACGGACGGTCTCACCGTGCAGGACAACATCATCTACGACCCCATCTGCGGGCTCGATGGCAGCAGCACGGTGATGCCCCATTATCAGCGCCTCGGGGTGGGCATCTACTTCGGCAACCTCAGCAACGTGAACGTGACGGTACAGCGCAACACCATAGCCAACCTGCCGGGCGTGGGCATCAACGTGGACCACAACATGAACGCGCATGGTCACCAGGTCCTGAACAACACCATCTTCAACTGCGACATCGGCATGTCGATCAGTGACTACAGCAACTACAACGGCCCGCATGCCGTGGCGCCCTACTACGTGGCGAACTACGACGACGTGTATTCGGGCAACATCATCTACGGGTTGAGGAAGGATCAGATCGCCGTGCGCATCTACAGTTGCTGGGGCCTCCAGACCCCCGATTACGGCACGTACACCAACAACCGCTATTTCAACCCGTACAATGAGATGGGCATCCTGCGGTTCAGCTTCCAGGCAGGGCAGAAGTACTTCTCCCTGGAGGAATGGCAGGCGCAAACGGGTGAAGAGGCGGGCACCACCCGAAGCGCATTGCACCTGAACGAGTATGCGACGGTGAGCCAGCTATCAGGCGACCTTGTTCCCGGTGGTGATTTCACGAGCAACGTATCGGGTTGGGGCGGCTGGCCGTCGAACGCGCTGGTGACCCAGGACATGGCCTACCTGGACAATGGATGCCTCAAGGCGAACCTGCCCAACAATACGGTGTACGACAACTTCCAACTGCGCAATCCTGACCTGATCAGCCTGAGCCCCGGTGATTGGTACCGCTTGGATCTGAGCTTGCAGAGCAACGGGCCCGGACAGGTGGAGGTGGGCATCAAAGGCCAGTCGCAGCAGAGCAACCCATACACACACTTCAGCCGCCTGATCCCCTTCAGCACCGAGCGGCGCGACCTGAGCATGTACTTCCAGGTCCCTCTGGCCGAGCAGAACCAGGTGCAGTTGAAGAACTACTGGACCGAACCGTTGTATTACCTCGATAACGTGGCGCTGTTCAAGGTGCAGGTGCAGGAATTGGACCCGCTGGACAAGCAGATCGTGTTGATCAACGACCAGGCCAGCGAACAGAGCTTCCCGCTCACCGGTTGCTGGAGCGATGTGAACGGTGTGATCTATTCCGGCAGCATCAACGTGGCGGCGTTCCGTTCCAAGGTGCTGGTGCGTGAGGCCGACGATCTGTGCATGAACACGGAGGTGGAGGGCGGAAGCGCCCTGGCGGACGCTGGCGCTCCCCTGGCCTTCCCGAATCCCGTGGAAGCGGGTGGGCGGATCACCTTCAACAGCGCGGTGTCCGGCATGGTCGTGTTGTTCTCGGCCGCAGGCCAGATGGTGGCCAGCCGCGTGATGTCGCCAGGCAGCACGCACATGGAGATCCCGCAGGACGTGAAGCCCGGCGTTTATGCCTTGCGGATCATGGACGGAAGCGAACGCACCGTGCGATTGGTGGTGGAATAGGCGATCGGTCCATACCGATGAAGCGACGTCCCGTAGTGCAAGCTGCGGGACGTTCCGCGTTCAGGGGTGAACGTCAGCTCCGCGCGATGATGCGGGCCGGGTTGCCCACGGCCACATGCCGGGCCGGGACATCCTTCAGCACCACGGCGCCTGCACCGATCGCACAATCATCGCCGATGGTGATCGGGCCGATGATCACGGCGTTGGCGCCGATGTCCACACGGTCGCCGAACACAGGGGCCTTGCTGTAGGTGCCGTCCTTGAGCCGTTTGTTGCCGATGGTGGTGCTGTTCCGCACGGTGCACCCCGCCCCGAACACGGTGCCGTCATTGATGATCAAGGCCTGCCCATGATCGATCCGGAAGCCCGGGCCGATCCGCGTTTTCCAAGGGAGTTCGATGCAGAGCAACCACTCCACGAACACGCGGTAGAGGATGAAGTATGGAAGGAAGAGGATGAAGGTGACGATGTTCAGCCGCAGCAGATGGGCCACCCGGAACAAGGTGAGCACGAGGATGCCTTTCGGATTGTTCCGGTTAGCCGCGAGGTCCTGGAAGATGTTGAACGGACTGGCCATCATTGCGCGTTCCTGCGCGCCAAAGGTGCCACGAACTGGTTGAACCACAATTTCGCCCGGGCAGGAACATAGAGCCCGGCCTTCACCAACCGGCCCAGTAGGCGATCAACAGGGCCCAGTCCCAGGTCGTTGCAGATGGCATCGCCTTCGCGCATGGCCTTGATCAAGGGAATGGTGGCCGAGGCCCCGCCCACGCTGAAATGGGCGAGCACCGCAGGTACGTAATGGAAGTTGCGGGGATCATCCAACCACGCCCGGAGGGTCCAGTGATGGTCGCCCCCCACCCGGAAGGCCGTGTTGAACGGTCGGCCCGTGTAATACGCCCGGCGGACGAAGAAGCTGGGATGGTTCAGCGTCATTTCCCAATAGCGCAGCAGGAAGCCGGACGGCTTGGGGTGCTTGACCTTGCTCGTGCCGTTCGGATAGTGGATGAGGATGTCACCGTGGATGATGTTCGCCTTGGGCGATGCAACGGTCGCTGCCATTGCGCGCTCCACGGCATCAGCCGGATACCAGTCGTCCGCGTTGATCAGACCGATCCATTCACCTGTGCACAGGCCGATGCCCTTGTTCATGGCGTCGTAGATGCCCATGTCGCGTGCGCTGGTCCATAGGTCCAGCCGGTCCTCATAGCGACGAAGGATGTCCACCGTGCCATCTGTGCTGCCGCCATCCACCACGATGTATTCAATGCGCTGATGACCCTGAGCCAGCACGCTTTGTATGGTGCGCTCCAAGGTGGCGGCCCCGTTGTACACCACGGTCACGATGCTCACGAGCGGCCCATCGCCGCCAACGGGAGGAACACCCAGGGTACGGCGCCCACCGCGCAATTCGTTCACTGTGTCAGCCATTCGCCGTTCAATGCTTTGCGTTTTCCGAGCACGGCCTCGGGCCGTATGCACAGGGGGGCCATCATCAACATCAGGAAGAGGAAGCCGAAGTTGTACCCGAAACCGGTGATGTCGATCTGCCAGCAGAACATCAGGTATACGAACGCGGCAAAGAGCGGGGCCATCGCTGTCTTCGCTTGGTAGTCCGCACGGTAGCGCTTGAAACCAAGCCAATAGACGATGTACATGAGGAGAAGCCCCACCAGTCCCTGGTTCACGAAGAACTCGAGGAAGGCACTGTGCATATGCAGGTTGTACGAGTCGGGTTCGCCCCAAAGTTTGGCCACATGTTCCAGTAGCCGCAACCTGTACTGGCCGTTATATCCGTTGCCGAACACGATGCTGCGTCGGTCGTGCATGGCCCAATCGAAGGCGGATTCCCAGATGTATGTGCGTCCGTTGAAGGTGGTGACGTCCTTCTTGTCCACCCGTTCGAGCAGGGCCACGAAGAAGGGCAGGGAAAGGATCTGGTAGATCAACAGGCCGAAGGACATCATCAGCGGCATGGTGAACAGGGAGATGGTGAACATGCCCTTGGCCGCCTTCACGGCCTTGGTGATGAAGAGCGCGGTGATCACGAAGAAGATCATGAAGGAGAGTCGGCTGTTCACGCTCATGATGATCGCGAGGTTCAGCATGTACAGGCCGAGGATGCCAAGAAAACGGATGGGGCGGTTGGCAAAGTCGCGTAGCTGGAAGAGCAACAGGAGGTTGATGATGGCGAGCAGGTGGGCCGCCTCGTAGATGCCGAGCACGAAGGGGAAACTGGCGCGACCTTCGAAGCTGTGCAGCTTGTTGTGGAGCCCAGCGCCCATGCCCAATAGGTTGAGGCCCTCCAGCAGCAACAGGCCTTTGAGCAGCATGGCCGCCCAATCGAAGTCATTCCGCCGTAGGTTGTACACCTGCACCACCACCGCCGCCAGGAATGGCATGGAGAATTGAAGCGCCATTGCCGTGGCGTTCGAGGTCTTCAGCACCGGGCTGTGGTAGTGCAATCCCACGGCCAGTGAGGCCACCAGCGAGAGCACGGCGCCGAGGCAGACGAGGAAGGTCCTGCTCAGCACCGGTGTGAAGCTCCCGCGATAGAGGAGGTCCAGCAGGTAGAAGAGCAGGATGGCCACGAAGGGCAATGTGCCGAAGATCAGTCCGGTGGTCCAGCTGAAGTTGGGCATGAACATCATGTACGAACCCAGGCCGTAGGTGATGAACCCGAGCAGGAACAGCGTATTGACGAGCTGGTGCTTCTGGATCACGGTGCGGCGCGGAATGGGGGTCAGTGCAGGCCGAGCTTGCGCTGGATCTTGCCCAGGATGGGTGTGAGCGCCTTGTCCACCTCTTCGGGAAGCGCCTTCTTCACCATGTTCTTGAAGCGGCGGAGCGCGCTGGGCTCAATGTACTTCTCGAAGTAGGTGAGGTCGCGTTCGTTGTCCACCATGAAGAAGGTGGGGTGCTTCAGCGGGAAGGGAATGTCCGAACTGGTGTCCTTGTTGCGCGGGTCCAGGTCGCTGCCGGTGTGCGTGCTGTTGTCCCCGAAGCCGATGTTGCGGATCAGGTTGACGCTCGGAATGATGTTCACCATGCCGTTCACGATGCGCGCATAGTCGAGCTGGAAATCCCAGGAGTGGATGGTGCCATCCCACGAACCATCGAGCAGGGCCAGGGCCTCGCGGCTCTCGCGGCTCGAGAGGAAGTGCCCCTCGAGGAGGCCACCGTCGCGCAGCTCGGGCCAATGTTGCATGTGCAGGTCGTACAGCTTCCAGGAGCGCCGCCAACTGGCCCAGCCCCAGTACGCGCCATAACCATGGGCGCTGAAGTAGTAGGAATCGTCGTTCTTGGGCTCCCACTCGGTCATGAGGTTGTTGCCCATCAACACCCACACCCGTTCGTCATGACGATAATGCTCGAGCATTTCCTCGGCATACCGGAACCAGGTGGGCACCGGCAGGCAGTCGTCCTCCAGGATGATCCCTTCCTCCTCGTGCTCAAAGAACCAGTCGATGGCGCTGGGTGGGCCGAATTTCACGCTTTGGTTCACCTCGCTGAACCGCGTCCTGAACTCGCACGGCCAGTCGACAAGAGCGGCGAGCGAGCGGACACGTTCCACATCCTCCACCTCACCTTCGCGATCGGGGCGTGCACCATCGCAGGCGAAGTAAAAGCGGGGAGGCCGGGCAGCGCGGATGGCCTCGAACACGGCCTTGGATTCCTCGTACCGCTTGAAGCCGATGAAGAGCACGGCGGTGCGGAGCGGATAAGGGGTGGTCTGCGTTGTCATTTCCGATCGGTAGGGTCGAAGATGTTCGCGCGGTTGTTGCGTCGATAGAGGGTGAGGTCCTTGAGCATGCTGACGGCGTGCATGGTCACCTGCGAGGGTGTGGCGAACTCGTCCACGAAGCGGTAAAGGAACAACTGCATACGGTCATTCCATCGCACGCTCACATCCTGGCCCATGTTGCCCAGGCGGTCATGGGGCAGGATCTCGATGAGCCCTGCGGCGAAGGCCGTGGGCAGAAGCATGTTGCTGCCGTGAACACCCACCACAAGCTGGCTTTTGGCATAGGCGCGGCACCAGACCAGTTCCACCTCCCGGTCCATGCGCGTGGTGCGCAGGTCCTGGGCCAGCCCATCGAATCCGCCCGCCGGGGCGAGGCCCACAACAGAGAAGGTGACGTCCGGTATGCGGCGCTGGATACCGCGCATCACCCGGCGGATCAAGGTGGTCTGCCGGTGAATGAACCAGCGGCCCAGGCTTTTGCGCAGTCCCAAGGGATTCAACGCCCGATAGCAGAACTTTCCCAAGGGGGATGCGAACCATAGTCGGTCGGTGCGCGCCACGAAGGTGATGTGCGGCGGGAGCGAGGTGAAAGCCTCCAGCGGCATCGGCGCAATGCCGGTGAACCGTTCGATGTCGATGCGCGAGAAGTCGGGATGTCCCCACGCGCGCGACAGGTGCACTTCATCATACCGGGGCAGTTGCTGCTGCACGAAGGCGTCGATGCAGGGGTGCCACGCGCGGGCCTGCGACAGTTTCTGGTCCACCAACCACACTTCCGCGGTGCCCTTCGGGATGAGCCACTCGAACATGCGGGGCAGGATGATCACCAGGCCATGGTCGGGGTAGCGGTCGATATAGTCCTGCGCGTTATAGAGCTTCAGCAGCACGTGCCCGTACAGGTGGTCCAGTGTGTTGAGGATGATGACCTTCCGGCACTCGCGGAACACACGTCGTTCGATGGGGAATTGGTGGCTGGTGGGGAGGCGGTATTCCGGATAGGTGATCCAGGGTTCGGCGAAGGGTTCAAGGATCCGCCGATCGTCCGGGGTGAAGGAGAGCGGCAGGTCCACCTGGAAGCCAACGGGCAGGTCGCGCAGGAAGCGTGTGCCGCAGGCGCTGCAGGTATGGTCGGCGAGGATCTGGATGCCGATGAAGAGGGGCCTGGACGCCTCGGGCGCGTGTGCCCCGCAGGCCGGACAGTTGAAATCGTTGAAGATGTGGGGGAGCAGGGGCACGAGGTTCCGGTCGGCGAGTCGCGGGCCGGGGCCGTGGTCGGCACCGATGGTCCAAGGGGTGTTGACGTTAGGCTTGGTGGCCATGGCAGCGGGTTCAGCTGGCGCGATGCACGCGCCAGAAAGTGGCGATCCCCTTCATCATCCAGCCGAAGTTCGGCCGCGATTCACGGAAGAAGAGGTCGAGCAGGAAGTTGCTTACGAAGAACGAGATGATCATGGCCCAGATGGCGCCAACGGACTTGAACGGCGGGATGAGCAGATAGTTCAGGCCGATGTTGCACACAGCCCCCACCACCGACATCACCAGCGAGATGCGGAAGAGGCCTTCGTTGGTGATGAAGCTCATCTTGGCCACCCCCATGTTGGTGAAGAAAAGTCGGATGGCGAACAACGAGAGGAGCCATCCCGCGGCCCGGTACTGTTCGCCGAACAGCAGCACCATCATGGGTTCGGCGAGGAAGAAGAGGGGAATGGCGGTGACCAGGAACAACAGGAACATCAGCCGGTACTGGTTCACGATGCGGTCCACGTACAGTTGGCGGCTCTGCTCCCGGGCCCGGGTGATGGCCGGGGCCAGCGTGGCCACTACGATGCTCGGTACGAAGCCGAGCGATTCGATCATCTTGAGCGCCACGGAGTACTGCCCCACCTCGGCATCGGCGAAGGCCTGCGACACCTGGTGGCGGAGCAGGTCGCCGATCATCACCTGGTCGATCTTGGCCTGCACGTAAAGCGCCAACCCGAACACGAGCAGGGGCCACGATTGCTGCAGCAGCTTGCCCGCCAATACGCGGTCGAAGCGCCAGTTGCGCACGTGCAGCCCGTTGTAGTGATAAGCGATGTAGGCACCCGTGGCCAGCGCGGCGAGTTCCACGATGTACGCGGCCGCGAACCAGATCAGCGAGGCCTTCATGAACACCAGGCCCAACTTGAACATCGAGCTGATCACGGTCTGTGCGATGTTGAACTTCGCCACCACCCGGCCGCGTACCTGGGAGTGGAACCACGGCTCGATCACCAGCATGGGCTTCATGACCTCGGCCCCGGCGATCAACAGCACCATCCACACCGTGAGGGAGGGGATGTCCTTGGCGACCGCGATGGCCATCACCGTGACCAGCAGGAGGATGGAGCCGCCCAGCTTGATCACCGCCGCCGTGCCCAGGAGCTTGTCACGTTGCTCGGGGTTCCTTACCAGGTCCCGGGTAAGGATGTCGTCGAGGCCCATGGAGGTGAGCGCGAAGAAGATCCCGACCAGCGCACTGGCATAGTTCAACTGTCCGAAGAGCTCGGGTCCCAGGTACCGGGTAACGAAGATGCTCGTGAGCAGCACCGATGCCAGGCGCACCACGCGGTCCGCGAAGAGCCACGAGACATTGCGCAGGTATTTCTGGAACCCGTCGGTACGGAACATCAGCTTCGTCGGTCTACGTGGTGTAGTAGCCGTAGCCGTCGCTGATCCCTGCCTTGACATCGTTGAGCAACAGGTCGGTGTGTGGCATCTTGCCGGCCTTGTGCAGTTCGTTGAGGCCCCGCAACATGCCGCGGCTGGTATGCCCCTGTCGTACCACGTATAGCGTAACGTCGAGGTGGCCCAACAGGATCTTGAACTCGCTCACGAGGCCCATGGGCGAGGCATCCACGATGATCTGGTCGTAACGGGTACGCGCGGTGGCGATGAGCTCGGCCAGTCGGGGGGATTCCATCAGTTCCAGCGGGTTCGGCGGCAGGGGTCCTGCTGTGATCACATCCAGCCCGGGCTGGTCGGTGTGCCGGATCACGCCGTTCAGGTCGGATTCACCGATGAGGTAGGTGCTCAGTCCGGCACCCTCCTGCATGTCGAGGTACTCGTGCACCCGTGGCCTGCGCATGTCGGCGTCGATCAGCAGGGTGCGGCGGCCGCTCATGGCCATCACGGTGGCCAGGTTGATCGAGCAGAAGGTCTTCCCCTCGCCGCTGGTGCTGCTGGTCAGGCCCACCACCTGTCGCGGTCCATCGGCATTGAGGAACTGGAGGTTGATGCGCGCGGTGCGGAAGCTCTCGGCCAGCAGGCTCTTGGGCTCATCCGGGCTGATGCGCTTGCGCTTGCTGCTGGGGATGGTGGCCAGGATGGGCACGGCGGATAGGCGTTTCAGTTCCTCGAGGTCGGAGATCTTGTCGTTGAAGAAGTCGCGCGCCATGATGAACAGCAGCGGGAGCAACAGGCCCAGCAGCAAGGCGCCACCCAGCACCGTCTTCTTGTCCGGTGCGATGGGGGCCATCGACTCCGGGCGCGCAGCGTCCACCACGGTCTTGTCCACCTGGTCGCTGTTCACGGCGATCTGGGCCTCATAGGATTTCTCCATGAGGTAGTTGTGGATGCTTTCGGTGAGCGTGTAGGACTGCATCACCATCCGGCTGCGCGCGGCCTGTCCCGGCAGCGCATAGAGTTGTCCCCGCAACTGGCCGATACGCTGGCGCACACTGGACAGTTCATTCTGCGTCTGGGTCACGAGCACCTGCGCGCTCTGGATGATCTGGTCGCGTTCGGTCTGCACCGTGCGGCGCAAGGCGATGATGGGGGCGGTGGCGATGCGCACGTTCAGTTCCTCGGAGCGCAGCCGCGCAACGTCCGCGTTGTATTTGTCGATCACGGTGTTGAGGCTGGGGGCATTGATGTCCGACGCGGCCACGGTGTTCGGTGTTCCGCCGGTATTCGCGCTCATCGTGGCGATCAGGCCTTGCAGGCTCATCAACTGGCTCTGGATGCGACCTTCCTGATCCTGCTGGCGGAACAGTTCCTGGTTGATGGCTCCGCTCTGCGTGGAGGCATCCGTTGTACCCGCATTGGCGCTTTGCACCTCCGAGGATGCCCGCTGCAGGTTCTGTCCGCTCGCCTGCAGCGCCTTGTCGATGAAGGCGATGGTGGCCGTGCCCTTCTGGTTGTTCTTGTCGCGCTCTCCATCGATATAGGTGGCCATCAGCATGTCCAGGAACCGGATCTGCTTGTCGATGACCTCCCCCGCACTGCTCAGGATCACGATGTTGCTCTCCTCGCTCATGGGATCCACGGACGTGGTGCCCTGCCATTGACGCAGCTGTTCGTCCAGGGTGTTGATGAAGAAGTAGTATTCGCTGCCGCCATGCACCTGGCGACCCTTGGGCAGAATGAGCTTGAACTTGAGATACGGCTCGTTGCAAACGTCGCCGATCTTATAGGTCTTGTCGATGTCCACCTTCGATAGGAAGCTCTCATCCAGCTTCTTCGTGCGCAGGTCGTACAGGGTGATGTTCTTCCCCTTTGCACGCACGCGGTAAGTGCCCGTGAGCGTATCCAGCTTCACATAGACGGGGATGGCGCACATCTGCAGGGAGGTGGTGTCCAGTTCCACCACGTAGGGGTTGCCATCGTACAGTTCCCGATCGAGGAAGTTCTTCCGCTCGTAGTAGCTGATGGTGAAATCCAGTTTCTCGAGGGTGCGGGTCATGTTGCTCACCGAACGGATCATGGTGATCTCGTCCTCCAGTTCCGCATCGGTCTGGAGGTAGCCGGCGCCCTTGAGGAACTCCTGTTTGTTGGAGCCGAAGCTGGAGCGCTTGCCTTCGCTCATGCGCAGCACGCTCTTCACCCTGTACGTCTTGGGCGTGGTCTTGATGTATGCGGCCCCTGCGGCCACGGCAATGGTGCAGGTGATGGCGAACAGCCACCACATCCGCATCACCTTGCGGAAGATGGCCTTCAGGTCGACGGTATCCTGCGCTCCGGTCGGGTTCATCTACTTGGATTGGTTCACAACGGTGATCACGAGCGCCGCCGAACTGATGGCGGCGAAAAGGATGGTGAGCAGTTCAAGGTTCATCCGGCCGGGTCGGGCCTTCAGGGCCGGAACATAAATGACATCGTTCGGCAACAGGTAGAAGTAATCACTGCTCATCACGGAGGCCTTGCCCAGATCCAGGTAGAGTGCCTGCGTGCCCTGGTCGCTTTGGCGCATCAGGGTCACATGGCGTTTGTCCGCCAGTTCATTGGGGGCGCCGGCCTGGGCGAGGGCCTCGAGGAGGGAGATCTGGTTGTTGTACACGAAAAAGCTGCCTGGACGGGCTACTTCGCCGAGTACGCTCACACGGAAGCTCACGAGCTTGAGGATCACGGTCGCGGTGGTGAAGTAGTCGTTGATCTTGCGTTGCACCAGGTCCTGCGCCTCGGCCGGTGTAAGGCCCTGCACCTTCACACGCCCCACGGTGGGCAACTGCACGGCCCCGCCCTTGTCCACGCTGAATCCGTTGACATACAGGGCCGCGTCGGTCACCCCCATGCCGGCGTTGTTCTCCACGTTGAAAAGGCGTGATGTGGCATCGTCCAGCCCCAGTACACGTATGCTCAGCACATCGTTCACCTGGATGCGGTATTCGAACCGCTTGTTCGGGAACAGCTTCGCCGTGGTGCTCAACGCCGGATCATCGAGGTAGTTCAGGTTGCGGCGGCCGACACAGGAGGAAAGCGCGACCATGGCCAGCAGGGCGATGAGCGGGTAGGATGATCTCATGAGGGTGTGTTGGTCCGGCGGGATCGAACGGGGTGAACGCCGGATGAGGTGGATCGTTGCGTTGGTGGGGACGGATCTTGGCGCCGCAAGATAAGCGGGGTGGCCCAGCGCCCATGTCCCATGCCGTTCGTCGGTGTCATACCGCCGTTGGTCGGCTGCATCATGGACCGGGGGTGGGCAGATCGGAAAGGCACGCGGCGGTGAACCGATAGGCCCCAGGCCCGTTCAGGTGGCTGTAGTCGCTGTATTCCTCATCGGGCCACGGCTGGTCGTCGGCATCGACCACTGCGTGGCCCAAGGGGACCAGCGCGGCACGGAGCCGTTCGGTGTGCTGCCGCACCCGGCTGCGCAGCGCATCGTTCATGATGCCATGGCGGAAGGGTGAGTGCAACCAGATGAGGCGTACCTGGCGCGCGGCAAGTTCACGCCCCAGGTCCTCGGCCACCCCGTAAAGGCTGTCCACCATGTCATGCGGGCCTGGCGGCTGCTTGTCCCAACGGGCTGGGGCGCGTTGCTCCGGAGGCACGTCGAGCGTGGCTCCGCCGTGTGCATCGAAGCCCAGGAACTCATAGTTGGCCGCATCCCGCCTGCGGATCACGTTCGCCTCCATATTGCGCAGGTAGTAGGCGACCTGGTGGGTGCGCACATAGGCCACGACCTCTGCGTCCTTCCACACATAGCGCGTCACCTGGCCCGTATCCAATGGCAGTGATGGAAGTTCCGAACTGAACTCCATGAGGTTGGTGCAGACCAGAACGGTCCGGGCGCCCGTGCGTGCCTGGAGGGCAAGTACCATGTCCCGGGTATTCGCCAGGCCCTGGCCCCAGGTGCCGAAGTTCACATAGCGCACAGGTCCGAAATGCTCCAACACCGCGCGGCTGTTCAGGTTGTTGAGCGTCATGCTGCTGCCCACCGCGATCACGTCCAGCGGCATTGGACCGGTGGCCTTGTAGAACCTGAGCTTTTCGTTCAACGAGAGGTTGTCGGATACCCTGGGCGCCGGAAAGGTGTCGCGGTAATGGAACACGTAGAGTGCGACCCCCGCGAGGATCGGCAGGCAGAGGAGGATCACTTCCTTCAGGAACCGGTTGACCATGGCTCAGAATTGGAAGTAGATGAAGTCCCCGCCGATGCTTGGGCTGAACAGGATCATCAAACCGATGATGCCGTAGTACAGGCCCATGCGCAAGGGCTTGTTCATGCGCCCGTCCATTTGCAGGCCATGCTGCCGTTCACGGTTGATCCATTCCAGCACCAGCATGATCGCCACGCCCAGCGCGGTGATCTTGAATGCCTTCAGGTCCACCAGGTCAGGCAGGGTGAAGAGGCTTTCACTCGCCATGCGCTGGAAGGTGATCATCGCGTTGGGGAGGGAGGTGGCGCGGAAGAAGACCCAGGCCATGCACACAAGGGCGAACGTGAGCAGGATCTGGCCGAGCTCGCTGAACGAAGGCAGCCATCGGCCGGGTGCGAGCGGGGGACGAGGGGTCTGCCTACGGCTGAACAGCACCAGGGGCAGGAAGGTCAACGCGCACACCAGGCCCCAGGCGATGAAATGCCAGTCCGCACCATGCCAGAGCCCGCTGACCAGGAAGATGATCAGCGTATTGCGCACCACCATGCCCTTGCCGCCACGGCTGCCGCCCAAGGGGATGTACAGGTAATCCCGGAACCACGTGTTCAGGGAGATGTGCCAGCGCTGCCAGAACTCGGCCACATCGCGGCTGAAATAGGGGAACGCGAAGTTGCGCATGAGGTCGAAGCCGAAGAGGCGAGCGAGGCCTAGGGCCATATCGGAATACCCGCTGAAATCGCAGTAGATCTGGAAGGCGAAGACCACTGTGGCGACCAGGTGTTCGCTACCGCTGTAGGCGGCGGGGTCACCGAACACCAGGTTGGGGTAGAAGGCGCAGTTGTCGGCGATGATCACCTTCTTGAACAGGCCCCACAGGATCTGGCGAAGCCCGTCCCGGGCCTGATCGATGCGGAACACGCGCGGTCGCTCGAACTGCGGAACCATGTGGCGTGCCCGCTCGATGGGTCCGGCGAGCAACTGGGGGAAGAAGCTCACGAACGCGAAGAAGGTCACCGGGTCGCGTGTTGCCTCCAGCTGCCTGCGGTACACGTCGATCGTGTAGCTGAGGCTTTGGAAGGTGTAGAAGCTGATGCCTACGGGGAGCACGATGTTCAGCGTCCGCACGTCGGGATGGAAGCCCAGGAGCGTGAAGCCCTGGCTGAAGCTGTCCGCGAAGAAGTTGTAATACTTGAAGAAGCCCAGGAGTCCCAGGTTGGCCACCAGGCTGATCGCGAGCAGGCCTTTGCGACGGCGCACTCCAGCGGTCGCCATGAGTTCCCTGGCCACCAGGAAATCGACCCCGGCGGTGAAGAACAACAGGCTCAGGAAACGCCAGTCCCACCAGCCATAGAACACGCACCCGGCAGCGATCAGCAGTACGTTCTGCAACCGCACAGGATGCGGAAGCACGTACCAATACAGCACGAACACGATCGGCAGGAAAATGGCGAAATCGATCGAGTTGAATAGCATCGGTCAGGGGAACGGCATCATGTTACGCAAGCTGGGCCGTGAAGTTGCCAAGTAATTCGACCACTTGACGGCCATCAACCGATATCTATCCCACCGTATTCCGTGCCTCGGGTAAAGCACCGTGCTATTTCACACCGTGTCCAAGGGGAGGTTGGCCGTGGAGCGGGCGGCCACGTGACCCCGAGGCCTCACTCGCCATGCCGCTTTGCCTCGGCGATCACCCGCGCCATCGTGGTCTTTTCCATCGGTTTCACCACATGGCCATCGAATCCCGCTTCGTGGCTCTTCTTGCGGTCCTCTTCC
This sequence comes from Flavobacteriales bacterium, assembly GCA_031411095.1. Classification (GTDB taxonomy): domain Bacteria; phylum Bacteroidota; class Bacteroidia; order Flavobacteriales_F; family PHOS-HE28; genus PHOS-HE28. The sequence goes on from JANOAK010000026.1 coordinate 112,160, forward strand.
TGTCCCCAGCCGCTTACGGCGATGATGTGCATGTGTTTGCCGTGGTCGGTGGCGCGGATGGCACTGCACGCTTCGTAGCCGTTCATCCGGGGCATACCGATGTCCATCAGGATCACTTCCGGCCTGAACGACCCCGCCAGGGCCACCGCCTGTGCACCGTCATGTGCTACGGCCACCACATGGCCCGTGCGCTTCAGCAGGAGCGACATGGAGAGGGCGATGTCCTCGTTGTCATCCACCACCAGCACGCGACGGCTTGCAATGGGCTCCGGAACGCTCTGTTGAGCGGTCACCGGTTTCTCCACTGCATTGATCAACGGCAGGCGCACGATGAACTCGCTGCCTTTTCCGAGGCCCTCGCTGTGACCTTCCACCTCGCCACGATGCATGCGCACCAGGCGCTGTACCACGTTCAGCCCGATGCCGAGGCCACCTCCGGCCTCGGTCTTCTGGTTGGGATCCACCTGGGCGAACATGTCGAAGACCTTGGGCATCGCCGCCTCATCGATGCCGATGCCATTGTCCTTCACGCGGATCACCGCCTCGTCCTGTTGGGCACCCACCCACAGATCGATGCGCCCTCCAGGTGGCGTGTATTTGGCAGCGTTGTTCAGCAGGTTGGAGACCACCTGGGTCAAGCGGTCGGCATCGCCATGCACCATGAGCATGTCGGCCGTAAGCTCCACGTTCAACTGGTGCTTTTGGCGTTCGATCAGGGGCTTGCTGGCCTCCAGTGCAGTGGCCACAACGGACCGGAGCTCGATATCGGTCTTCACCAGGTCGATCTTGCCACGGCTGATGCGGCTGAGGTCCATGAGGTCGTCCACCAGGCGTACCATGTGGTCCAGTTGGCGCACCATCATCGTGCGTGTGGTCTCCAGCATCTGCGGATCATCCGGGGCCAGCTCCATCAACTGAAGACCGTTCTTCAGCGGGGCGAGCGGGTTGCGCAGCTCATGCGCCAACGTCGCGAGGAAGTGATCCTTGTGCCGGGCGCTTTCCTCCAGGGCCTCCTCGGCCATTTTCTGTTCCGTGATGTCGGTGTTCGTGCCGAACCAACGTTGCACCTCTCCCTGCTCATCATGGATCGGGACGGAGCGTGAAAGGAACCAGCGGTACTCCCCCTGGGTGTTGCGCAAACGGAACACATGCTCCCACGTTGCTCCTTGCTGTTGGGCCTTTGCATAAGAGGATACCATGGCATCGAAATGCATGGGGTCCACTACGCGGCCCCAGCCGCCATCGTTCATCTCCTCCACGCTCATGCCGGTGAAGTCGATCCACCGTCGGTTCACCCAGGTGATTCGGCCCTGGCCATCGGCGGTATACGCCATCTGGCTCATATGGTCGGCGAGCAGTCGGAAACGCTCTTCGCTCTGCATGGCCATTTCGCGGGCCATACGTTCCGCGGTGACATCCGTATTGGTGCCGAACCAGCGAAGCACCTTCCCATGTTCATCGCGCACCGGGAACGCTCGCGAGAGGAACCATCGGTATTCACCATCCGCACCGCGGATCGGGAAGGTGTCCTCCCAGTCCTTTTCCGACCGGATGTGCGCGCGGAACTTCTCCGTCACCCGGTCCACATGATCGGGATGATGGACCTTCTGCCAGCCCCACCCACGCATTTCCTCCAAGGTGGTGCCTGAGTAATCGAACCAACGCTTGTTATACCAGTGGATCTCCCCGTCGGGCTCGGCTATCCAGGCGAGCTGGCCGATGTTGTCCGCAAGAAGGTGGAAGCGCTCTTCGCTCTCCCGCAATGCCAACTCGGCCTTTTTCCGTTGACTGATGTCGCGGGCGATCTTCGAGGCGCCGATGATGTTGCCCGCTTCGTCCTTGATCGGGGAGAGGCTCAAGGCAACATCCACCAATGCGCCATCCTTGTGTCTGCGTTGGGTCTCGTAATGTGCTACGCGCGCACCCTTGACGACCTTTGAAAGCAAGTTTCGTTCCTCCTGTTCACGACCCTCGGGGATGAGGAAGAGGATGGACCTGCCCAGACACTCCGAAGCCAGATAGCCGTACAACTGCTCCGAACCACGGTTCCAGGTCGTGATGATACCGTTGAGGTCTTCGCTCAGGATGGCATCCTCGGAGGATTCGACGATGGCCGCTAGGCGACGGGCCTCTTCCTCGGCCTCTTTACGCCGCGTGATGTTCATGGTGCCACCCATCATCCGGACAGGTCGCCCGGCATCCCTGATGACCACACCACTGGTGTATACCCAGTTGATCACGCCTTGATCGTTCATCGTGCGGAACTCCATCTCATAGGGCGCATCCTCCTGCAATGTGGCGTTGATGGCTGCCGTCACCCGTTCCCGATCCTCCGGATGGATGAGCTTGGCATAGCCTGCGAGGCTCGGTTCAAAAGCACCCTTCACCACTCCATGGATCTCATACACGGGGTCCGTCCAAGTGATCGTATCCGCCACGATATCCCAATCCCAGATCCCGAGTTTCCCGGTTTCCGTCACCACGCGCAAGCGCTCCTCGTCCAGCTTCCTTTCCGTGATGTCGAGGATCATGGCCATGAAAACGCGCCTGGTGCCATTGCTCACCACCTGCAGGTGTACTTCCACGGGGTAGTTGGTGCCATCGGCACGGCGGTGAACGGTATGGAACAGGAGCTTATCCTTTTCGCCTCTGCGCAGCGGCTCCACGAGCGCGTCGAATTGCCCTGCGTCGAATTCAGGCTTGATGTCCAGCGGGGTCATGTCCCGCATCTGCTCGAGTGTGTACCCAAGGTTGCTCAACGCGCCATGGTTCACGTATTCGAATTTCAAACTGCTCAGATCGAAGATGTAGATCTCGTTCACACTTCGCTCCAGCATGCTGGAAAGCTGCTGACGATCGGCCTCCGCAATTTGGCGTTCCGTGATATCGACCAGGACATTGTATGCCCCGGTCACCTGGCCGGTCCCATCAAAGAGGGGCTCGGGATGTACCAGTACGTTCCGGCGCGAACCGTCGGGCCGTTCAACGATGATCTCCTCGCGCACGGAACGCCCTTCCCGCACGGCCACGGCCATGGGGCTCATCTCCGGGGGTATCGGTGTGCCGTCCTTGGTGAACAAGGCGAATGCAGCGTTCCACACGTGTTCGTTCGGATCGGGCACCTGGCCCCAGAGTTCCTTACAGGCCTCATTGTAGAGCAGGATCTTGCCGTGCTGATCACACGTGAACACCGCTGCCGGGAGCGTGTCGATGAGCTGGCGGTAGCGCTTTTCGCTATCGGCCACGGCCTCTTCCGCTGCCTTGCGTTCGGTGATATCGGTGCTGGTGCCGAACCAACGGGTCACCCGACCTTCCGCATCCTTTACAGGTAGGGCTCGCGAAAGGAACCAATGCCATGTCCCGTCCTTCGCCTTCAGCGGGAAAGTGTCCTCCCAGCTCTCTCCCTTTTCCGCCGATGCAGTGAGGGAGGTGATCACCCGATGGTAATGGTCCGGGTGATGCAGGTCGGTGGGAGCCCTGGCCGCGATCTCCGAAGTAGGTATGCCGCTGAATTGTTCCCAACGGTCATTGAACCATACGGTGCTTCCATCCGCCTCGGCCATCCACGCAAGCTGGTCCATGTTGTCGGCCAGCAGGCGGAAGCGTTCCTCGCTGATCTGCAGGGCCAGCCGGGCCTGCTGCTGCTGATCCAACTCGCGCTGCACGGCTGCATGCAGGTTGGCATTGTCCACGGCAAGCGCGGCTTGGGCGGCGAGCGTTACCACGAGGTCCTCGGCTTCCTGATTGAAATGACCGGGTTCCGGATGACCGAAGAACAGGCCTCCGATCACTTTCCCATCGCGGGAGGTCACCGGTGCGGCCAGATAGCTGGAGACCTTCGGGTGACCGGCCGGCAGGCCGTGATGGGGGGCCATCTTGCCGTAACGAGGATCCTTGCGCACATCATCGATGCGCACCACACCTTCGCCCTTGAAGGTGGGGCCGAACAGGTCCGTGGCGCGGGGCATGGGGAACTTGGCGAACGCTTCGCGAGGAAGGCCCGACAAGGTGTAAAGCATGTACGACTTGCCATCGTCGTTGGTGACGTTGTAGAAGAACGCGCCGAACGCAGCCCCGCTCACTTCGCGGCCGGTATCGGTCACCGCCTGTACGATCTTCTCGGTGTCGAGCTCCGCGATGAGGGTATCGCCCATCGCGTTCATCAGCTCCAGGGAGCGGGTGCGCCGTTGCAGCGCGATCTCGGCCACCTTGCGCGAGGTGATGTCCATGGTGACACCCAGCACGCGGATCGGAATGTTGTTCGCGCGGATGACGATCGCGGTGGTGAAGAGCCATTTCTGCTCGCCATCAGGTCGTATCGCACGGAACTCGGTCTCGTATTTCGCATCGCGCTTGATCGCCGCGGTGGCCACGCTGTCCACCCGTTCGCGATCATCACCATGCACGAGCCTGGCAACGCTCGCCACGGTGGGCTCGAAGTGTTCCTTGTCCACGCCATGGATCTCGTAGAGCGAAGCGCTCCACGTCATATGGTCCGATACGAGGTCCCAATCCCAGATACCCAGGTTGCCAGCCCGGATGGCCAGGCGCAGGCGCTCCTCGCTTTCCTGCAGTGCCTCGTTCCGCCGCCGCAGCTCTTCGTTGATGGTGGCGTATTCCTCGTTGATGGACTGCAGCTCCTCCTTGGAGGTCTCCATCTCCTCGTTCACGCTCTGCAGCTCCTCATTGCTCGACACCACTTCCTCGTTCGCCGCCTGCAGTTCCTGGGTGGTGATCTCCGCCTCCTCACTGACCTGGCGCACCAGTTCGCGGGCCTCCCACAGTTCCTGCTCAAGAGCGGCTAGCCGTCGATCGCGCGCATCCTTCTTTGATCCAGCGATGCTCCCGTTCTCGGGGATGGGCGAGGAGGCCTTGGATTCCTCCTTGAAGAGAACGAGGTAGTGGGGATGACGGGCGTCACCGATGGGGACGACCTCCACGGCCACCTCATACGTGCCGGCGTTCAGCTGCATGGGTATGCCGCTCTTGCGTACACCCACCTTCTCCTTGCGCGCCTTGTGCAGGAGCGCGCGCAGCTCGAAGGCCAGTTCGTCGCGCACCATCTTCAACAGGTTCAGGCTGGCGCGCCCGGTCCTGGGCGTCAGGAAGTGAGCGGTGCTGCCCATGAAGCGCACGATCTCCAGGTCCTTGTTCACCAGGACACTGGGGGGTACGTAGCGGTGCAGGAGCACCTGCTCCATGGCCCGGTCGATGTCGGGATCGGTGCTCATGGGGCGCAGGGACGGTTGCCGTTGGACCGCGAGCGCGGAGGGCTGGGATATTGACGTGAGCGGGAAATCCTTGGACAGGCGGTCGTTCCTCTTGCTCTTCTTCCTGAACACCTTGAAGTCGCGGTCGGGCTGCATGAAGAACCCATCCGCCGTACTGGTGGCCTCCGACTTGCCGAGTGCCAGGTAGCCGGTGGGTTTGAGCGCGTAATGGAAGGACTTCAGCACGCGGGCCTGCGCGTTGTTCTCCAGGTAGATCAGTGCGTTCTGGCAACTGATAAGGTCCACCCGCGAGAAGGGGGGATCCTTGAGCAGATCATGCTTGGCGTAAACACAGAGGTCGCGGATGGGTTTGATCACCTGGTAGTGACCGTCCACTTGGATGAAGTACTTGGCCAAGCGCGCAGGATCCATGTTCTGCAAAGCGCTCTTCTTGTAAATGCCCAAGCGTGCCCGCTCGATGCTACGTTCGTTCAGGTCCGTGGCGAAGATCTGCACCGGTGTATTCAGGGCCCGTTCCCCCAGGAATTCCAGCAGGGTGATGGCGATGGAGACCACCTCCTCACCTCCGGCGCAGGCCGGTACCCATATCCGCAATGCATCCGTTGACGTGCGATCGGCGAACAGGTCGGGGAAGACCCGCTCAGTAAGTGCTTTGTGGAAGGCCGGATCGCGGAAGAAGCTGGTAACGTTGATGAGCAGGTCGTTGCACAGGGTGTCAACCTCGCTCGGTGTGCCGCGCAACAAGGTGCTGTAATCGGCCAACTTCCTGCACTTGCTCAACACCATGCGCCGGATGATGCGGCGATGAATGGTGGCCTCCTTGTATTCGGTGAAATCGATCCCCCTTTGGTCCAGCAGGAATTGGAGGATGCGACGGAGATCGTTCTCGTGCTTTGAAGGAATGCGCGCCTTTCCACCGGGAAAGAGTTCCTTCACCAGATGCACGAGCTCGCGGGCGATCTCCTCCGGTGCGCGCACCAGGTCCACCACTTCCGCTTCCTGCGCGCTTGCCGGCATGCCGCTATCATGGGCACTGGCATCCTGCACGATGGTGAGTCCATCCTCTGCTTTGATCGCACGAAGGCCTTCGGTGCCGTCCGTGCCCCCGCCCGATAGCAGGATGCCGATGGAGTTGTTCTGGAACTCACTGGCGAGTGCGGTGAAGAAGGTGTCGATGGGCCGAACGCGGGTGTCGTTCGCGCTGCGCGGTTGCTGCAGGGTGAACGTACTGTTCACCACCGCCGTGTGCATGTCCGAAGGGGCAACGTAAAGGCGGTCCGGATCCAGCTTCATCCCGTTCTCCACCACGATCACCGGCATGGCGGTCTTGTTCCGCAACACCTGAGCGAGTGTGTTCTCCTGGTCCTTCTTCTGGTGGGTGACGAAGACGTAGGCCAGGCCAAGGTCGGTGGGCAGATGATCGAGCAGGCGTGTGATGGCATCCAGTCCTCCGGCCGAGGCACCGATCCCCACAACGGGGAACGCGTGGTGATCATCCTTCACGATCACCCCGGCCCGCTCAAGCGGTTTCTTCAATCGCTCCACATCAGCCTTCCGGAACAAGTTGACCTTATCAGGTCCCATGGGAACGGGAACCAATTTTCCCTGCCGCACCCATGCCCGTATCGTGTTCGGATGGCACCGCAACATGGCCGCGGCCTCGGGTAGGGAGAGCATCGGCTCGTGGTCGGCCTCGAGGGTGGCAAGGGTGTCCATGTTCGGCTGCGGGTGGTAGCGCGGGTGTTAAACGAAATAAGTGGATGAAGTGGGGAATCACATTGTGGAATTATTTCCACGAATGTGCGCAACGGGCTCATCAGCTTTCAGACCGCAGGCATATGGGTATGGGCATTACAAATACGCGAGAAGTTGTTGGCATCCTTCTCGGTGCGGAAAGCGTTCTTCGGGTAACCACAGAGCAACGAGAAAGGCCGCATACGCCCCAGGTTGTTCCACAGTTCCTCCAATAGCAGCGTCCCCTGTTCATTGCCTTGTTGCCAGAGCAGCGCCACCATTTCCCCGTAGATGTGCATGTACGGATGCTTGCTGGCGACGTCCTTCAACAGCCCTTGCACGATCACATGGAAGCGCGTGTGGTCGGGCATGCCATCAAGCATGATGCGGGAGAGTAATTGGGCCGCGTCCAGGGGAACGAACTGGCCGGTGGCCTCTGCGGCCGGCAGGTCGAGGCCGAATGCCGGCGCACGTTCGCGTAAAGCGGCCAGGTGTTCCTGCGTGGCCACAACGACCCCGGCGTGTTTGGGGCGCAAGGCAGGTTGTAGGAAGCGGCAGATGTTGTCCACCAACTCGCCCTCACTTTCGTGGAAATGCACGTAATGCCAGCGCTTCTGGGCTACGTTGCGCTCGAAGAAGGACAGGTGGGACGGTTCGATGTGGAGGTCCATTAGGCTGCGTGTGTGGTCGACTTGATCCGCTTCGGTGGGCCGTGTAATGATCCGGTTCGCATGGGGTGCGGTTTGCCGTTGCCCCCACAACGACCATGCCCTTCCAAATAACCTTTCTCGAGGGTTCCGTTGATGCACTGGATAACCCGGTGGACTCCCCTTGAGATGCCGAAGGATGGCCGTGCACCCGGATCCGGGCAGCGATGCCAAACCGGGGGAACGAAAATGCCCCAGCAATAATCCGTAGGAAATGACGGCAGGATCGGGACGCGGATCCTCGGCGGCATTAATTCCCCGGAGGTCGAAGGACGAAAATGCCCAGGCACGGCTGGTTGCGATAACGGGTAGCCCGTTAGGAAATGACGGAGGGGATCAGGACGAGGATCCGCGACGGCATTAATTCCCCGGAGGTCGGAGGACGAAAATGCCCAAGCACGGCTGGTTGCGATAATGGGTAGCCCGTAGGAAATGACGGCGCGGATCCGGACGAGGATCCGTGGCGGCATTAATTCCCCGGAGGGCTACGAAAAAGCCGGGCGAATCTCCTGTATCCACCCTGTAGCCCGTAGGAAATGACGGCACGGATCCGGACGAGGATCCGTGGCGGCATTAATTCCCCGGAGGGCTACGAAAAAGCCGGGCGAATCTCCTGTATCCACCCTGTAGCCCGTAGGAAATGACGGCACGGATCCGGACGAGGATCCGTGGCGGCATTAAATTCCCCGGAGGGCAAAGAAAAACCCGCGCATCGCGCGGGTCTTTCTGTAGCCCGTAGGGGAATCGAACCGCCTTACCTCTAACCGTTACTCCCTTACCCTCACTTACTCTAGACGCTGCGGTTTACGGACCTTTCGGCATGCCTGCGGGCATCCTTAGGAAACTGAAGATGGCGCAAACCGACAACCAAACCGACAACCGATAGTGTTTCCTTCGGGGCAACAAAGTGCTCTTCGAACATGCTCAACATCAACTTCAACTTACGCGACCTTAAGAGTCCAGCCATTACGCCGGTGAACGTAGTGATTCGATGGGCTGGACAAAGAATGGTGTACCCAAGCCAGGAGCGGATCGAACCAAAGTTCTGGTCAAGTCGCGCCCAGCGGGCCAAAGAGGTCCGATCATTCCCGGAGTTCTCGGAGTTCAACCACCGCTTGAACTCGATAGAAAGTCGCATCCGCGATTCCTATCGACGTTTCGTTGACACCCATGATGAACGGATGCCGTCAGCCTCAGAATTCAAGGCAACCCTGGACGAGGCGTTCAACCGGATGACCGGGAAACAGCCCATCACCCTGTTTGCCTTCATCGACGACTTCATTTCTTCGGCTCCCGACCGTATCAATCCCTTGAACGGCAGGCGTCTACAGCCAACGACGCTAAAGAAGTATGTGTCCACAAGGAATCACTTGCGCCAATTCGCCAGCGCCAAGTCCCTGCTGATAGACTTTGACACCATCGACCAGAAGATTTATGAACAGTTCGTTAGCTACCTTACCACTGAGGTCGGGCTGGCGTTGAACAGCGTCGGCAAGTACGTCCAGACCCTCAAGACCTTCCTTCGTCAAGCAACTGAACAGGGGATTGAGGTCAACCCCACTTATCGCACGAAGCGGTTTCGCACACCCACCGAACTGACGGACAAGGTGTATCTGAACAAGGAAGAGCTTGAGGAGATCAGCCGCCTCGACCTGACGGACATACCCCGCCTTGATCGGGCGCGTGACCTCTTCCTTGTCGGTGCATGGACCGGTCTGCGTTTCAGCGACTTCACTAGCATTCGGCCGGAGAACATCGATGACAAGCGCATCCGCTTGCGCACGACCAAGACCAATACACCGGTAGTCATACCGCTTCATCCCGCTGTGCGACACATCGTGGGGAAGTACGCGGATGTTACCCCGAACAGCCTTCCTCCCGCTATTTCGAACCAGAAGCTAAACGAGTACATCAAGGAGTTTGCTGCTGAAGTTGAGTGTCTGTCCCGGAAGGTGTCCGTGGGAAGTACTGTGGCCGGTTCAAGGCGGTATGTGACGAAGGAGAAATGGGAACTCGTTACGACGCACACTTGCCGCCGATCGTTTGCAACCAACATGTACTTGGCCGGGGTCCCATCGCGCTCGATTATGGCCATCACTGGCCACACCACTGAACGAGAGTTCCTGCGTTACATCCGGCTGGATGCGGAAGAACACGCGACGCTCATCGAAGAGAAGTTCCTGGAGGTCAAACGTGCAAGCTGATCGCGACTCTAGCCAACCCGAAACCGAAGAGGCTTCATACTGGCTAGAAGCTCACTCTTCTTGTAGAGAATGCGCCGGCCGATGCGATAGGCGCTGAAGCGGCCGCTGCGAGTGTGAGCTCGTAAAGTCGGAAGCGTGATGTGCATCAATTGAGCAGCCTCCTTTCTTGATAGCAGTTCTTCTGTAGGCGATGTAGCTTTCGTCTCCGAACCAAGTTCCTCCCGAATGGCCTTGGTAATCTCCTTGACCAAATCACTCACGGGTACTTGTGTAAGGATGACCCTGTCTTCCACGTGTGCTAGCTGTGTAACTGTCGGAGTGTGATGATGCTGTTCCAGATCTCATCAAAAATGGCTCGACGAGCAAGTGAATCTGAAACGGTAAGGTTCAATTTGCTGTGATGTTCGTCGCTTTTCCGGCTGACAAAGCCAATATGAAGGCCTTTGCGCATCTCATAGGATGAGTATCCACTGAAGGCATCTCCTGGTGCGAGGAGCCCTGAAGTTAGCCGGTCCAAATCGCTTTGATGATCGCGAATCTCCTCTGGCGAGAGGCAGATGAAGGTCACTTTGGCCTTTTCCTCCGCCGTTAGCGGGTTCCTATGTTCGCTTAGTTCCTCAAAGAATCGTTCTTGTAAGCGCTGAATGCCACCGTCCGTGGCATCTTCCAAGAATGCGAACCTGAGGCTCCCGAAGCTCTTCTCTGATAGGAAGTTGAAATGGAAGCGTTCCAGATTGCGTGGACTGACGATTCCGGCAGAGGACGAATAGAGACAAACAGCCGACAAGAAACGCGAGCCGTTTCTCCGCTCCCACTCTGGAGCCGTGGACTTTGAGTAAAGGATTGGCTTCGGTCCAATAATGCTTGGAGGGTCGATCAACACGTCGGCTTCAAGGCTTGAAGTCAATTGCAACTCACTGAGTGTCGGTATTTCATCAGCTTCAGCCTTTCTGCCAACGAACAGCCAGCCAACTACCATGATGATAGTAGAGACAACCGTGCTGAAGATGGGGGACAGGAAAACCAGATTGCCATCTCCTGTTGCCTTCCCTAAGGAAGCTGCAACCCAACTGGAGAGAAATCCGAGGATGACTGCAAAGGTTGCTGGAATGCTGAGTTGTCGAGATACTCCTCTCCGTAGAAAAAGAGTAAAGAGCACAGGGGGAACAAGGCCCAGTGCAGCGCCATAAACCGCAAATGCCAAGTCTGCTACGGTAAAACCCCCAAGTCTTAGAAGTTCCACAACACCGATTGCGACCAAGGCGCTTCCAACCAAGATGAACCGCGACCGGAAGACTTCAATTTTAGAGTCAGCGCGCTCTCGTAATCCCTTCGACCTGAAAGGGGCGATGATGTCTTCATAAATGGTGTGTGATACAGCGATGAGCTGGGTTGAGGCTGTGGACAGCATCGCACCATAGAGTCCAATAATGACGCAGAAAATCACAGCCTGGCCGAAAACCGTATTCTGCATGGCCTTCAGCAATGTAATGAGCACGTTCTCCCCTTCGACAGGTGAAATGATCATGAAGGCGCCCACGGCAATGACCACGAAGAATGACCAACTGATTGCGGATTGTATGACACTGGACCACATGCCTTTGACAACAGTGTCAGGATTTTCCGATCCGGCGATGCGTTGCCACAAACCCATGTTCGACACATAGGTGAACAAATTCATAATGAGAATCCCCCACACGAATGCGGTTAGACCTCCATTCCATCTGAGCGTGCGGAGTGCTTCCGGAATGGTTTTGATGCTCTCTTCCACTCCATTGCCAGCCATGACCACTGCGAAGAAGAGGCACACAGCAAAAAGCAATAGCCAGATTGACCACATTTGTATCCGGTCCGTGACAACCACCGTTCGGAAGCCCCCCATGCCTGTATAGATAAAGGCGATCATAGAAAGGATGACCACGGTTAGAAATTCCGGTATCTGGGGCAAAAGCGCCGCTAGGAATCTTGATCCTACAGTCAATTCAACGGCGAAGGCGGACAAGTAGCCCACCGTTGTGCACACTGCGCCGACCAACGCAACCGTCTTAGAGTTGAACTCCGTACCCAGGAATTCATGGAGTGTCGGGCGGTGATCGTATGTCGCCATCTTCGACCATATCTTCTTCACGATTAGACCGAAGAAGAGCAGTCCTAGTGCAGTCGTGACCGCTGGCCATAATAACCACAGGCCAAGCGCAGGTACTAATTCAAAGAAGGCCACAATGACCGTAGCCAGGGAAATGGTCGCTGCTACCGTGCTCGCTGAAAATTCCTGATGATTCTTGACGTGGGCAGTCCCCCCAAAGAATATGGGCAGGATATCTCCAAGTCCCTTTACGGTCCGCTTGTACCTGAACCCTATGGCCAGATAGATCGCCATTGAAATGCCCAGCGCGAGGAGGACCGTGGTTGTCATTGTCTTATGGTGTTGGACGGAGTTTCAGTTCCACAAGGGTGAGTTGTTCCAATTCTCTTGATACACCCGGAAGCTCGCCTGTGACAAAGGATTTCATCACTGGTAGTTGGCTACCTGGATAGACGTTCACGGTGTATCCTCTTTCAGCTAGGAGTTCGAACATTGCCAGCTCTTCGAGCTGGTATGCCAGACTGTGTTCGTAACCGGCTTTGCTATCGAGCAACGCGGGAGCCTTTCGTTGGAGAAAGACCTTGATTGCGAATTCGAGGAGCGACCGGAAGTGAGGATCAGCAGCGATCATCGATTTGAAGCGGTCGATTCGCGACCGGAAAGAAACTTCGTTGTAGAAGCTGTAAGAGGAAATCAGCCTCACATCGCGACAATCATTCGCATCGAGTATTTCGCGAATAAGCGTCATAATCTGCTTCCCGTCCGCCATGGCGTGATGGACAGCCTGCGAACCCGGCAACCCATCGAGGAATTGGACATTATGTCGGTGCAAATAGTCACCAACAAGCACATCGAATTGCTTGAAATGGGAGCGCATCCATTGGACAATGGTTGTCAGTGATTCTGGCTTTCGCGAAATATGATTGTTCAGGCTAATGCCTAAATAAGCCTTCCTATTGCGAAGGCCGACAAGTTCTTGGGCTGGATGAATGAGTACCTTTCTCATACTATGATCGACTGTTCTTGGTGACATTGTCCCACAGTATATCAAACATTGAACATCGATTCAAGGAATCTTCGAATGATAGGTTTACTACGTCATGGTGATCACGTCCTTTACGCCCTACAAAGCTGATGTCAATGTGAGAATCAGTCTTTAAGGACCAGAAGTCCTCAAGCTCCTGATTGAATGGGTCACGGCCATAGCGTAGTCGCGCTATCGTGTCTTCATGACTTTCTTGTTCCTTCGGAGAAAGGCATAAGAACGTAATCTTGTTTTTTTCTTCAGCCGTAAGTTTTGACCTTCGGTATCGATTGAGGAAAAGTATGAATCGGTCTTTCAATTGAATCTCGTGATTACCATGAGCTCTGACGAATATGAAACGCAGTGAATCAAATCGATCGTTGGATAGATAGTCATAGTTGAACTTCTCAAGATTACTTTCGCTTACAATATCCTCTGGGGTAGTGAAGAGGCCTTTCACTGAAAGGAATTTCGGTGAATTTTCTTTTTCCCAGCGGCAGGCGATGGCACCCGTATGAAGGAAAGGCCGGTACCCCATGCTCCTCTTCATGTCCAAGAGCAAATCCACGTTTAGCGTTGGCATGTCTTTGAACTCCCGTTCGAGCATTTCAAGGAAGGCCTGCCGCTTCACGGCACCATAGGTTGTACTCCGAAGGAAATCGCCGACTTCCGGTGCCGCAATTTCTTCAAGGAAGGTTTTTTGCTGCTGAGTGCCTTCACGGAGAGTGAAGTACGGTCTTAGTCGATCGACTAGTATTTCAAATTCAGAATCGACCATAAGCTCTTCGACAGCTTCTTGTGCTGATCGTTTAGGTGGGCTGTTAAGCATATCATGATCGACGATACTCGCGGCCACTAGGTATTTGGACAGTTTTGTCAGTTCCAATCGGCTTTCAGGAAGGGCCGCGATCAAGCGAAGGGATCGGGCCGGATTGAGAGAGGCGGTGCCCGCTTCGATAAGTCGGTACAGCGAATCGCTGAAGCCGAGTTCACCGGCAATGTCCTTACTGGACTTGTTCTGTCTTGTTCGCTCCTGGCGCATGAAGACTCCTAGGAAGCGGAGCAGGGGATTTCGAAGTGGAGCCATGGTCATCAGATGTTGGGTGCAAATATAGTCAACATTGCTGACTTGAGCAAGCGCAGGATAGCTTATCAAAGTGCGTGCCATATAGAGCGAAAAGGACCAATCAAAATTGATAATAAAAAGTTGCGTGGATCGACTGGCTCCTCTACTTTCGTGGCGTGAACGCTGAAACCCATCTCCAGTACCGAGTGCGCTACGCCGCGCTGGAGGGGTATGAGATGCTCAAAGGCGACCTGAAGTCCGATCTGTTCGCGCTCTGCGGCGAGCTGGACGAGCTGCGCAGGGAACCCGCCTGCGGATCATGCGATGAGCGCGTGCAAGTGATCATGCAGCGTTCCAGGGTGGAGCATCAAGCGTTGATCCGGAAAGTGAAGAGGGAGAAGGTGCGCATGTTATATAAGGATGAGGTTGAGGCGATGTCTGGTCGGCTGAAGCACGATCCCAACGCGTTGCCGATGTTAGGCATTGAGCATAGGCTCGCTGCGGAGGAACTGATGCGGTGGATGAACGCTGAATTTCTGGAGAAAACCCAGTGGCTGATCTTGCAGGTAGCCCGTCAGCATTACAGGTACGAGGAGGCTCGCCTTAGGTACCTGCCCATTCCGTCGTTGAGCCTTGAAGGTTAACCAGGAGCCCTTGACATCCTACAACCCGACGAAACCGTTGCACCAAATTCCTAGCCCCCATCTTCATGAGTACCGCTTCCCCCATCCCCAACTACGACGATCCCATCCTTGTGGATAACGTCGAACGATGCCACCTATCCACCAAGGCCGAGGTTATAGTCCTCGCCAAAGATCTCGCCTGCCTTGATAGGCCCATCGAAGGAGAGCCGTTGGAACGCTATGTCTGTGGCGCGTTGGCCACTTATGAGGCGCTCGAAGCCGAAGTGGATCAGCGCACGCAGTACGCCGCGAGCGCTGCATTAGCCACTACTGCCATCACCTTGGGCAAGGAACTGACTGCCAAACTGAAGGAACGCATTGCTCTTACAGCGCATGAGATGAAAGTGCTCGCGAACCAACTCCGTGAACTGGTAGCACCAACGTATCTGAAGGCGCGACTGGTTCTGTGCATCGTGCTAAGTGCAATCGCAGCAGGGTTCGAAGCGGTGATGTCGAAGACCAGTTTCCAAGGCTGGGGGCTTTCGTCAAAAGATGCCATGATTGCAGGAATTCTGTTCGCACTCGGCATCGGCGCCGTGCCGCATGCCTTGACCGCGTTGGTGCGCGACCGGAAGTGGAACAAGACGTCGATCATGCTCTTCGTGGGTGCCTTGCTTGCTTTGGCCGCGACCTACTTCTATATCGGTCAGGGACGCAATGCATATTTGATGGGCGCAAGGAAATCGGCCCACCTGCTCCAGCTGTCACCAACGGCCTTCATGGTCGTCAGCTTGGTAGTCGTCGGTGCCTTGACCGCCGTATGTATGCTGGTCATGCCGCGTCGGGCGGAATGGAATGCTGCTGCCAAATATGGAGAGGTCAAGAAAGCACATGATGGTGCGAAGACAAGGCTGGCAGGTTTGGAAAAGGAGCTTGATGAAGCTCCCACCACCGTTGCCCGGCAGATCAGTGAGCTTGCCCTGAAGCAGGCATTCGCGATCGGATTGAAGAAGCGCATTGCGCGCTACGCGGATGAAACCGTTTCCGCCTTTGTCGTTACTAATGCCGCTTGGCGCAGGAGCCCGGTGCCAAAGACGTGGGAACATATGCAGAGGAATGTCCGGACAATCGGCTACGCCTCCGCCAACAGTGCGGTGGCGATGCTCGCGGCCTTCGTGATGCTCTTGTCTGGATGCAGCGGCGATGACCACGGACAGGAAGTGAGAATTTCCCTCGCTGTCTTGGCCGACAAGAGCAACGAACACCTGACCGACGTCCTGGAACGGGATATCCCCGTGTTCAATCAACTGCTTCGCCTTGACGACGATTTCCATAGCGCACGTACGGTCTGGATAGAGCCGGTTACCGATCGCGTGTTCAATGAAGTGCAGGATCTGCAGGTCAAGGGATTTAACCCGGACGAAGAGAACGAGATAGACCGCATGGCGGCTATTGAGCAATTTGGCCATGACCTCGATGCCGCGCTCCACTCGCAAGCCAACACCTATGGCTCACTAGAAGCGAGTATTATATACCGACCGCTCGTCGCTGCGCTCAGCGTCCTTCGAGAAGACACCACGGCTAGCAAGCGCATTCTGGTGTTGTATTCGGATTGCCTGGAGAACGCCGATGTGAGTTTCTACAACGACAGCGTTATTACTGCGCTCCAGAACGATCCGCAACGCATGGTTCTCTACTTTCTTGCCCAAGCCGATCCCGGCAACCTCACGGGCATCACGGTCGTGATTATTCCAACAGCGATCAACTACGTCAACTCCGAGCGAATTGACGTAGCAACGAGGTTCTTCGCTTCGTTGCTCAGCGACAGAGGAGCTACGGTCATCATTCGCGGGAATTTGCCCTCCACTTTGGGATGAAACAGCTTCCTTACAACAGCCTGTCTCTGGATGGCACCGGAGTGCATGCCTATTTGAATCGTGGTTTTCCACTTGCAGCTCGCGGTTACGAACGGTATGATGATGGCGAGGAACTGCCATCAAAATATAGGTGACGATGAGAGAGACCATGCTCTCGCTTATTAGGAGTCTCTGGTCGCTTCTCGTCAAGCTCATCATTCTGTCGCTCTGGGCGTGCTTTAAGCTCGTTCACGAGGTGACCGGCAGCGTGGAAGAACTCCTTCGGAAGAAGCTCTCGTCATGAACCTATTCGAGGTCTTCTTCAAGCTGATCGGCGACATCGCAGTATCCCTCTTCAAGGTGCTTTTTGAAGGTGTTGGACTTGCGTCCAAGACCTTCCTCAGTAAGGACGGAACATATAGGGCCACCTTCGGCAGGGCAGGCGACCTTCTGTTCCGGTTCAATAAGGGACTGTGCTTAACCGGCACAGGATCACTTACGCGCAAGGCGAGCTTCCGGCACTCGATTGTCTTCTCGCCGAGCGGTGGAGGAAAGTCAACCGTCGTGGTCATTCCGAGCATCCTCAGGATGACGCGCTGGCCTTGCTCCCTTATCGTCCATGACCCATCGGGCGAGCTCTTCAATCTCACGAGCGGTTATCTTAAAAGCATCGGATACGATGTCCGGGTGCTGTCCTTCACTAAGCCGGGATCCAGTTCGCACTACAATCCCATGGCGCGCGCGGAGCGGAGCGCTGATCTCAGGAAAGTGAGCAGCATGATAGTCCGTCAAGCGATGGGCGGGAACAAAGCCGATCCGTTCTGGGATCAGAGCGCCGCAAGTCTCGTCACCGTCCTGATGCAGGTGCTTCGGACTCAGCCTCCTCAGTACCGCAACCTCGCCAACGTCCGGCACCTCTTGAACTCGTTCGGCAACAATCCAGAGAAATTGGATGCATTGGTTGCCCGTATCGCAAGCGAAGAGCTGTTCCAAGAATACGCGGCAATACAGGCGTATCAAGACAAGATGCGCTCCGGCATCATCGCCTCCGCCAGAGCCGCCCTCGACCTCTGGGCTGACGAGGATATCGCCAAGCTGACGAGCGCTGACGACATTCCATTGGAGGGTATTCGAGAGCGGCCAACGGCCATTTTCGTTCAGAGCCGCACGGCTGAGCTGGAATACTACAGCCTCCTGGTGAGCCTCTTCTTCGAGCAGCTCATCGGAGTGCTCATGCAGGATCTCCCTAAGCCGAACGACTTGGACGTGTTCCTCATCGTCGATGAGGCATCGAGCCTGCGGGTACCCGTGTTACCGACAGCCATTTCAAACCTGCGGAAGTACCGCTGCGGCCTGATGCTCGCATATCAGGACTACAGCCAACTCGTGCACATCTACGGACGATATGAAGCGGAGACCATCCGCCAAAACGCCTACGTCAAGATGTTCTTCAGTGACCAGAGCCTCGAAACATCGGTTGACCTGGAACGGCTGATGGGGAAGTACGAAGCCGAGGACGACAAAGGCCGACAGCGTGTGCGCCCGCTTCTTACGAGCGATGAGATCCGGATCCTGCCAAAGAACCGGGCCCTCATCATCGCTGGCGGACACCGGCCGATTCTGGCCAAGCTCCGTCCGTACTACGCGCAGAGGAAGCTTCGGAGCCAGACCCTCTTGCAGCCGGTAGCGCTAGACCCTGAGGGGCCGTGTGCCGTGACCCTCTTGTCACTTGATGTTGAGCCGCATCCGCCGATGGCGGTGACACCCTATGTCGAAGAGAAATCAGAATAGTCTCTTCGCCTACCTACAGGCTCGCGGTGTCCTGGAGAAGGGCACCCCGGAGGAGATCGCTGCTGCGAAGCGCGACTACCGCCGGGACTATGAGCGGCGTTACAAGCGCCGGTACCGGTTGCGACACTCGGAAGTCCGGTTTACCTTGAACCAGGAAGAGCAGCGATCGCTGCTTTCAGCATCAGCCACGGCTGGCACCGATAAGGGCACATTCGCCAAAGAAGCAACGCTTACTCGGCTCCACGGCAAAAGCCATGGCAGCGATACACGAGTAAGCAGGGAAGTGTTGCAGAAGGTGGCGCTCATTCATTCGGAAGTGCGACACCTCTGTCGCCAGCGGCCGACCGGCTTCTTGGAACGGCGCATCGTCTTCGACCGCTTGGCGGAACGGCTAGGCGCTTTGGAGGAAGCGCTTCGGGAGAATCTTCGAAAAGAGCTATGATCATCAAATCAAAGAGTCGTCGCCGGGCAACTTGGCGGCAGCTCTTGAATTACATGGACGATGGAACCGATGAACGTTCCCTCCTTCTGACCCACAATGTGCGCGGAGGCTCTGTCGAAGCCTGGATAGGTGAATTCCTCGAGGCAGAGGAAGCCCGTCTCACCCATAGGACGGACAGCGTGGTTCTCTACCACGAAATCATGAGCTTCCATGATGAGGACACCCAGGCTATCACCCGAGAAACGCTCGAGGATCTGACCCTTCAGTACATCAACCTAAGAGCGGAGAAAGGACTTGTTGTCGCGATGTCCCATCACGACCGAGACCACGTGCACGTCCACTTCTGCATCAGCGGCGTCGAACATTCAACCGGGAGAAGCATGCGGATGAGCCAATCGCAGTTCACGGCCGTCAAACGCTCGATGCAGGCCTATCAGCAACAGAGGTATCCGGAGATTGCCAAGAGTATAGCCGATCACGGCCGCAAGGCGCGTGCGGTTCGAAGCGAACCGGAATACCTCATGAAGCAGCGCACCGGTCGCCCTTCTAAACGGGACGAGCTGTCTGTGATGTTACGCTCACTCTTCGACCAATCGAAGTCTCTGGAACGATTCGGACAAGCGCTCAAAGAGCACGGCATGGAACTGTACCTCAGGAATGGCCGTCCTCAAGGTGTCCTCGTCGACGGCGTGAAATTCCGGCTGTCCTCAATCGGCATATCCAAGGAGGATGTCGAACGAACTGAAAGGGCACCCTCGCGACTGGACGAACTCCAGCGTATCCGTGACCGAGGAAGGGAGCGAGAACGCGATGAGCCAACACGGGAACGGCTATCACGTGGAACCGGACGGGCTTTGGGAGAGCCAACCAACAACCATGAGAACTAACGTTCAACTTTTCTTGATCGCCTGCACGCTTGTGCTTGCGGCGGTCATCTTCATGCGGTTTGTCGCATGGGCCATAGGCCTATTCTAGACTCTGCGAATAGCTGGGTAAAGCTACGGCCCAACGGGCGGATGGGGGTCTGGGGGCGCAGCCACCAGCCAGATGGCATCCGAGGGGACACGAAGTGGACACGGAGGATGCAATCTGGCGGAGCTGCCAAAGCAGCGGAGCTGCCAAAGCAGCGACAGCTCCGTACTGAATTGTTTACTGCTCGCAAGCGAGCTAGGAACCGAGGGAAGGTTCGAAGGTGCGAAGGGTGGTCAAATCCGTGGCCGGTTTGGCCAAGACCGTAGCGGCCAGAACGCTTCGCAGCGGTTCCATGGAAAAGAGGCCGCGTGAGCGGCCTCTTTTGACATAGCCTAAAGCCTTGTTATGTCTCTGAGAAGAAGCGCTTGCGCTTCTCAACGACCTTCGAGAACGGTCCTTCGGTCCAATGCAGATCGCGCTCGATAGGGAGGTTGAAAGGCGGGACTCGGACACCCTTGAGCTCGTCAAGGCTGAAGTAGCCCCATTCGTCATCCTCCGGGTGGGGCGACAGACCTTGGACGTATCCAAAGCACTGGTTCACTTCCGGGTAGTACTCGGTGGCGAACCAGGTCGCCTCACCTGAGGGGGCGAAGAACTTGGCGATGACGAGCGGATCCTCGACGCCTTCCTGGCGACCTACTTTCGCAAAGCGGGCCTTGAGTCGTTTGGTAAGAAGTTCCATCGTTAATGAGCGTTTCTGCTCATTGTCCCACAGTCTAGATTCTCTTTCAAGGCGTGCGAGGGGAAAAGCGCACCCGCCGCAGTGCCTTCCGATCTGATAAGCGGAGTGTCCTTCGAGCGAGGGATGGCCAAATTTCGCGAAGCGATAGTTGGCCAATCCTGTAGCTGAAGGACTCTCCGCCGGATCTTTAGCCTGAACAGGAGGTGGCTCGTGGGTGAGCAGGCTATACAAAGGCTCTGCGGCGGGTGCGCTGCGGGCAGAGACCGCGCCCCATGATGAAAGTGCGGGGCGGGACATGAAAGTCCGGCGGAAGAAGGTCCCGAAGATGAAAGCGTAGGGCGAGTGTGAGCTACATAGTTTGGGCGGCTACCAACCGCTTCTCGATCTCTCGTTGCACGTCGGTAAGCAGGAGCGCGAGCTGGCCGCATTCCGCGTCGGGACATTCCTCCGTGTCTCTGCGTTGAGCGAAGTAGTTGTTGAAAGCGAGGAATTCCGGGCAATCGGTCACACCTGAAATGCCGTCCGGAACGAGTGGCTGGGAACGGAACCATCTCCAGGCTTGCTCGCTTTCAACCCTTTCGAGAGTGCTGACTATAAACCGGCACCACTGCTTCACGTTGGCTTTGAAACGGACCTCGATGGACTTGTAGTGCCGCTCCTTGTTTTTTTGCTCAGTCTCGGTACCTTCCGCCGTCGCTTCGACCACTTCGACCTCAACTGGACGGTACCGCATGGGTAGGTCCCCTACCTCGGAATGGCGGATAGTCAACTGAGTGGCCAGCACCTCTATCGCCGAGTCGAAATACTGATGCCGTTCTCGCAGTAGCTGCTTGAACGGCTCGGGATTCTCAAGTATCTCCATGAATTGCGGCTCCTCGATCACGATGATCTCTACGCCATCGGTGATAAGCTCCTCAATCTTCTTCAGTTTCGCTGGCCCGGCTTTCTGGCCCATGATCACGAGCTGGGTTCGTGGACTGATTGTCTTGTTGATGTCCGCACCTAGGGCACTCACACGAGTAGCCGCAGTGTTGCGGGGCATGCTGGTCAAGTCCCCGGTGAACACAATTCTCTTTCCATAGAACGGGTGCTGGGGATCTGCGCTCTCCAGATTGGGTGTAAGCAGTTCATGGTCGATCCGCTTGCCAGCGAACGAAGCCGAGTAGGCTTTTGATCTGTTGGCGGCTGAAATGCTGAACACGGGACCGGTGATGTCTGGACCATCAAGGTTGAGAGTGTCCAATGCGACCAAGCGCAGGGCACGGAGGGCGATTTCCGCACATACTCGCGCATCCTCCGCGCAATCATGATGTCGAAATTCCAATGAAAGGTGTGCGCACACGTCAGCCAGGCCATGGCGGGGTAAATCAGGGTACGCGAGCTGCGAAAGCTTCAGGGTACAGAGCGAACGGTCAACAGGGTACTTGAAACCATGGTGATCCAATGTCTGCTTGAAAACATTCAGATCAAACACCGCGTTGTGCGCTATGACGATGTGGTCCTCGATTCGTGGCAGCATCTCCTCCCAGAGCTCGACAAGATCCGGTGATGCTATCAAGACCCCATCAGGGATGCCATGTACGGAACGGTTGATGTTCGCAAAGCGGAGTTCGGCTGGTCGCACGTACTGTTTCCAGTTCTCCGTGATCACACCGTTTCGAACGCGCGCAACGCCGATAGCGCAAAGACTATGTCTCTTTTCATTCGCGGTCTCGAAGTCAATGGCTGTGAAGTTCAAGGAGGTGAGGTCCTCGATCGTACGTTCTCTGCTCATGGCATAGAGTGGTGGGAAAGCCAAAGTAGCAATCTGCCTCGAATTTGCACCACCCATCATTCAAGGCGCGCGGTGGGGAAGCGCCATTGGTGCAGTGCCTTCAATCCGATGAGCGTGTGAAGTGTCTGCAGTGGCAAGGGACGATCCGTTGCGGCGAAGCCGCCGGTCGCTCGCGTAGCCCAAGGACTCTTCACCGGATGGATAGGCCGAGCGGGAAGGAGCTGGTGGATGGACGGCTATCAAGCTCTGCACCGAGAGCGCTGCGGAGGGGATCGGTGTTGACAAATTGATTCGGTGATTGCCGACCATGATTTTAGATTCACATCCGTTATCGCAAACGGCGATATTTGTCTGCCTTTTAGACAAAGTGAAACATACAACAAGACGTGACATCCGACATCGATAAACTACTACACCAAATAAGGACGCAGCAGGATAATCTACCCAAGGTCAAAGGCCTGGGTCTCCCGCTCGACATTGCCCAATCCCTCAGTGCGCCACAGGGACTGGACAACCCTATGAAAGGTCTCGGGGGACCATTCGAATTCGCGAAGGCTTTAGCGACTGCCCGACCTTCAGAGAATCCTCTCAAAGGACTCCTTGGTGGTTGGACAAGCATGATTTCATCTATGGACCTCACCTCTGTGCAGCAGAGTCAGTTGCTCGCACACCAAGTAGCAATTGGAGGTATTGCGAACTCGCTCGGGCCTTGGTTGGCTAACGAGGCAAGCGCCAAGAAGATATCAGCTTCGGTCTTAGGCGGGCATCTAGGCCTATTCGGTGGTCTGACGGCGCTCCAAGGTCTTTACACTAACCAGGATAGAAATCCCTTCAAGACTCTCGGCACTACGCTTCAGGATGTAATAGAGCACTTTGCCGAAGACCTTGGAGAGCAGACCAGTGAGGCGGAAATTGGGGAATTCGCAGAAGTCGTCGGTGCGATGGGCTCTGCTCTGACCGACTATGCAGAAGCGGAGGATGAGATATCGGAGAAGGAGGTGCCGGAGGTAGGTGAGCACCTGACGAGTGTTCTCGTGAAGAAGTTACCGGGAATCCAGAGTGTGCGAGTAAAGGATTTTATTCGGACTTCAATGCATGTCATCACCTTCGCCTTGGACATCCACGCAGCAGTCATGCTGCACAAGGTCTATCACGCGGTCTCACACCGAGAAGTTCTTGAGAACTCGAACACTACAGTGGAGACGAGGGTTCATGGAGCGGAGGAGACTGACACTTACAAATCTCCCTTCAGTCTTTTCAAAACGACAACCAAGGTGCACCTCCGGCAATCGGCAACGAGCAAAAGCGAAAGCCTCGAAGTCTTGAGCGAGGGTCAGGAGGTAGTGGCGATGTGGCCTTCTAACGGGTGGCTCTATGTGAGCTATGTGGATAGTACAGGTGAGATGAAGAAGGGTTATGTCTTGGAAAAATGTCTCGCCGTATCTCCGTAAATGACACTTCGATGAAGTGCAAAGGACCTGGATGGCCCAATCCAGATGTGTGATGTGTACGTGAGTGGCCTAGCCTTGCCCGTCATCGCTTTTGCCCTTTGCCATCTGTGTTGAGGTCAATCCAGAACCGGAATTCCTCAATGGTGGGCTGGTAGGTTGAAGGTGCCAACAGCACACGGGCCAGTTCACCGGCAATCGTCCCCGCTAATGGCGTCCCATTCAAAAGTGTACTCCAGCCACTTCATTCGTTCGATGTCCCAACACTTGCATCGTATCAAGCGCTTCGGCAAGGATTCCGTACACCGGAAGATGGGGACAAAAGGATCGGCCAAGTAAAGCATCAGAGCGGGAAGATATCCCAGGCCACCCTATCGTGCCCGTCTATCAACCTACGCAGCTCGCCACAAGACGGCATCTATACGTGTATCTGGCTTCAGAGGTCGAGGAAGACGCTCTCCAACGTGTCGCTATCACCGTTGGCAATCGCGTTGTCGAAGAACGTTCCATACATGCCGCCCGACTCGTCCCATTTCGCATGGCTCAAGAGCCACTGTACGTCCTTGCCTGTCTCCCGTGCATAGTAACGGAAGTCACGGATGTCGAAGAGGTCGCAATAGCTGTTGCGAAACTCATTCAGCATGACCGCCTGCTGATGTCGGCGTTCGGCTTCGGTCCGAATCTGTTGCCGGGCATCCTCGAATCGGATGACCGAACCGTTGATAGTGAGGTGCTGTTCCATCACATCTGTCCGTTATCTGCGAAGCTGTAGTATCCCGTGTCCGCGATGATGACATGGTCATGCACGTCGATGTCGAGGAGCCGACCTCCTTCCACAAGCTTCTTCGTTAGCCTGATGTCCTCTTCACTTGGCCGCAACTGCCCGCTCGGGTGGTTGTGGGCAACGATGAGGGCTGATGCCTTGGCATCGAGTGCCGTCTTGTATATGACCTTTGGATCAGCCACCGTGCCGTGCATGCCGCCTTGGCTGACGCGCCGTTTGCCGAGGAGCCGATGCCCGCGATCGAGAAGCAACAGCCAGAACTCTTCGTATGAAAGGTCAGTGAGTGCTGGCCGGAGAATCTCATAGGCCACCCTCGATGTGCTGACCAAGTGCCGATCCATTGGTGGCTCCTCCCTACGACGGCGGCCCAGTTCAACCGCGGCGATGATCGCCGCAGCGTTTTGCTTCGTGAGACCAACGCTGCGTACAAGGTCATCAATTCCCATGCGACCTATTGCATGAAGATCTTGACCGAGCTCTATCATGAGTGCTTCAGCCTGGACAAGAGAAGTGCGCTTGCCTTGCCGATGAAGGAGCAGAGAGACCAGGTCTGCATTGTCGAGGCCTCGCGCGCCGTACAAAACCAAACGTTCCAAGGCCGTACTGGTGGGTCGGGGAGTCGGGTCGTTGAGCATGGCCATCTTCTGCACGGACATCCGGCGCGGCAAGGCACCGTGGAATAACTGCGCGAAGCGCTGCTTATGCCGCGAAAGGCCTTGCGGCAAGCCGGTGCCGTGCTCACTTAGGCCATGCTCAAGGAACCGACGAGCAACTCGTGTAGCACGAGCTATCCGGGATCGAGCGTCCCAACATGCCCCAAGTTCAGGTTGGAGATGCCACCGTCGCATAACGACACTAGGTAGCAAGGTCCCTATTTCTTGCCTACATATGCATGAAAGGTCCCACCTTTCTCGCGGTGCTCAATTTTGACCGCTGTGAGACTCTTGATTAGCCCCGTAAGGGTGGCGTAGCCATAAATTTTGGGGGCGAAGTCGGGGTTGGCGCGCTTTAGTTGATCTCCTAGGAGACCTAGGAAAATATGTCCTGATTCATCCTTATGTGTCTCAATGATTGTAAGCACCAATTCCTCCAATTCATGAGTGTCGCGGCGCGGTTCGGCCGAATCTGCAATCGCCCCGGCTTTTGTGATTATGCGACGTACAACCTTGATTGATCCGCTATTGCCATGCGGGATAGCTTCGAGCTCTGGAATGTCCTTGACAAGTGCTAGTAGTCCGGTGTAGCCGATAGCACTGTAGTTCAAGTGCCCGCGAAACTTCTTATTGAGCGCTAGACCGAGTTGCTG
The DNA here is from genome assembly GCA_031411095.1 of Flavobacteriales bacterium. Lineage (GTDB taxonomy): Bacteria > Bacteroidota > Bacteroidia > Flavobacteriales_F > PHOS-HE28 > PHOS-HE28. The sequence continues at coordinate 137,890 of JANOAK010000026.1, forward strand.
GATGTGAACATCTGATCCCCAAATCCGCGCGCGTTGCAGGTATTTCGTAATGTACTTGACTAGCTCATCCTTAGTTGCTTGGGGCTGAACCACTGCTGGCAGAACGGGGGTGGATGGTTTGCCGTTGCCAACGGCTCCCGAGCTCCTGGGGACTATTTCAGAAGTGGATAAGGTAACTACGGAGCCTTGGAGTTGCTGCATGTAGCCATCACCCGTGACTTCTACTAGCTGAGGTTCCCCAGGGTCGGCAGCGTCTTCTGTTTGCTTGATGGGTTGGTTTGGAGGCTTACCTGAGACGTACTGATCCTTAAGGAATATGGCGCAGAGCCCTCCTTTCTTTCGGCGGTAGTCATTTGAAAGCTTGAACAAGCGATCCAGCTTGTAGCCCTTGATGTCCATTGCCCGCGTGATGACAGCTTGAACGAAAGTTTTTTCTGCTGCAGAGCCAAGGATGTAGACGGTGGCTATCCCTAGCTCGAGCCCGCGGAGAACACGATTGTAGTAGGCATCAAGTTCGTCATTCTTTGCCTTCAGCGGATGGGCAACTAAGATGATCGCGTGAGAGAAGTAATTGCTGATATAGCGCCAATCGCTTTCTTGGATTGGCATTAACTCAGGGGAGAGTATCCTGAATTTCTTAAGATGGGAAGCTAGATCTTTTATGATGTTTTCGAAGTTGTCTCGATCATGGGTGAGCTGCACTCGCACGGAGGCCTTTTCAATCTCGCGTAGGTAGATGCTCGTGAAGAACCCGATTTCTTCAAGGGATTCAATATCGCCATAATGTCCAGCAACGTGAGGCTTCGAACGAATCGCTGGTTGAAAGACTTCTGAGTCGAAGAGCTCACGAATGGCTGAATACTTTGAGCTCACGACCTTCTTCATGAGGGAGAGTAGGACGGCGCCCTGAACGTTTTCTGGGACGATTGCTTTCACATCCGGGAAGATGCATGTGTCCAGATATGTATGGAGAGTAAGTAGGAAGGTGCGGTCAGGGTTTTCGTCAGGCCGCATCCGTAGCACGATTTCGTTGTCCTTGATGTAAGATGGCTGTGTTGACCGCATCCATTTTACACTTACCCTTCTAATCCAGTTGGGTGGTAACTCGTCGTGTATGATACCAACTGCTGCATTTACCTGTGTTTGTATGTTCTCAGAGATTGCGAGCTGCCTAAACCGTCTTATCCGGAACACATCGTAGAGACGATCATAGGACTTGGATACGATCGCTTGAAGCTTTGGCGAAAGGTCGATAAGTAGCTTTAGGAGGCGCAGTACGATGACCGCGCCCCCAATGATTGCTAGTACCTTTTCAATTGACGGCATGAGGAAGGGCTATCCGGGCGCTAATGCAATCGGGCCGTGAACAGAAGAGGAAGATTCGCCCTCCTCGTTTTACGAGGCCACCAATGTTGCTGGTGGAAAGTGGTTCCTTACAGATACAGCAAGTCGATGGTCGCTCCTGGAGGGAGAGGTTTGCACAGAGAGTGTCGAAGTCATGGTCGCTCATCAATCGAAGCGAACGGCGTTTGATGAAGTACGCAGCGGCTGACCCCAGACGCAGCCAAATGCTCCTTATAAGATCAACTGAACTCACGATCGGAGAACCTAAGGGTATGAATGTAGCACAAGCTCCCGGTGGTCATGCTCTATCCTTTTGTCACCGAGATGGTCAAGGAAGGAAGGGGAGAGCGTAGATTGCGGCGAGGAAGGGCCACGTCCATAGCACGAGCTATAGGAATACAAGAATGGCCAAAAATGTGTTCAGTCGTGTATGGCGGGACATCTATGGATAAACTGGACTTGGGAGCTACTTTTGTCCCGTGCTCTCGTAAGAGGGTTGACAATGGAAGCACCGGTGCTATAGTAGCTACTGTAGCACCATGTGGGGTGGTTGCAAATCGATGTTTTGCTACATGGATTGGCGCCCCCGAGTTGAAAGTGCTCGCATCCGAAGGGCGGTCTCAGAATGGCCGCCCTTCTTTCATTGTCGCGTGCGCTTTCCGTGACGGCTTTCGCGGCATCGTTGACGTGAAGCGCCTATGGCTGGAGGTCGCTCATGGTTAGTAATCCACACCTTGTACTTGACCTGATGCAGAGCAGGGCGCTACACTAGAATCACGTTCAATCACAAGACGCGGTAGCCAGGTGGTCGGGAAGACCACCATCCTGAGTGAGTGCAATGTCGCACAAGGTTGCTTTTCCACACCTCACACTTGACAGGGCAGTAATCCGCGCTAAGCTAGAATTAGTCTTAGAGCAAAGCACCCATCAAAGTGAAAGGAGCAGGGAAGCCAATCCACAGCAACCGCTGTGGCCATCCTTGAAACCAGAGTGTCGCACAATACGATTTTACAGACGCCAACGTCTGACAATCGCAATCGTGCTGCCATGATTTCAGGCCGTCCTAGCTCCTTGTGCGACATTCATGTCGCACAACTCAAGGTGATGGTTGTGACCGACAGCGATACCGGACTTTGTGGTGACGTGCATTACCCATTGACCGCGCTGAACGGCCACTAAGGCACGCTCTAAGCCTTGGTCGAGATTATCAACCCTAACCAACTCTCCCGAAGAACCCTCCTTCCCCTTCTATGCAGTTCCTACGTGTCGCTGCCAACCAGATGCATGATGAGCATGCTCGTGTGATGGACGTGGATCCGTACGAGGCCGGTGTTCTGAAGATCACCGACAAAGGCGAACGCCTCCTCTCGATCTATGCCATGCCGGGCATCACGTATCGCATCCTTGATGATAGCCAGAGACTGGACGTCATCCGTTGGTAGCCTTCGGTGATCGCGTATGCGCAATTACGCCTGCACCACACAGGTGCCGAATGTCCTTTTCGATGAGTTCCTACGCGAACTCTCCTTCGCAGAGCTCAAAGTGCTCCTGGCCGTCAACCGTGCGACTTGGGGCTGGGTCATCGACAAAAGCGGTCGGCGCAAGGAACGGGCCTGGCTTACGTGCTCACGCATGCAAGCCATCACCGGCCTATCCAAGCGCGCGATCACCAACGCAATAGCCGCCCTCGTTCGAAGGCGGCTATTGCACGTGACCGATGGTGCCGGCCACGTACTTCTTGACCCGCAAGAGCGTCGAGGACAGACCAAGCTCTTCTACTCCCTGGCTTTTCCACAGGACGTCATCCGTCGCCAGAGAGGATCAGCATCCAGTGCCGAAGTAGATCAGCACGGAATGCTGATAATAGAAACCAACAAGGGAACAAACCAAAGGACTATGTCCGTGGACGGACTGACGACGGCCGTTGGTGCACATCAAGGCCACATCAGTCAACTGCTTGTCGGGGCTGTTTCGCCGAAGCTCTGGAAACGGCTACAGGCGAACGAAAAAGAGCCGGTCGGAGACCGGCCAGGGTAGTTCGTGCTATCCAGCCACCTCTTCAAGGCGAACAATGCGGCGCTCGTGGTCGCGTAATTCTTCTTTCGAAGCAAGCTTCTCCATAAGCCGATGCTCGGACGCGCTGATGTGGTCTAGCGTGTCGAGCTTGTTCTGCTGGAGCATCACCTCCATGGTCCCGATCAGGGACTCAGTCTGGTCGCGAAGTAGTTGTTTGAACTCTTCCATATCCATGCTGCCATCATACCACGGTGTCATGATGAGCGCCCGGTTATCCACAGTGCGAGTCTTGCCTTCGACTCGTGGTACAATGAGTCAAGTTGAGCGCCTGCCCGCGGATCCCACAGGCCGATCTGACATCCTTGGGCGATCCTGGTAGACTCGAGGTGCACGTTACTGCAAAGCCTCCGGTACCGCTGGTCTATTATCAGACCTAGTGTGATATCATGAGGTTCGAACAATGCATCAACTACTTCCAGGAATGGGCGCATCGTCGCTACAGCGCTCGCACCACCGAGATCTACATCGGGCACCTTCGAAGGTTCGCGATCTTCATTGAAGACAAGGACATCGAGAGTATCCGTCACTTCGACGACCTGATGGCCTACATCCGCCACCTTGAACGCAAGGGGATGAACGACAGCACCATCAACCTCGCCATGGTCGCCTTGCGCCAGCTTTGGAAGGCCATGTACGCGCTGGAACGCCAGCTTGATATCCGTCTTCCGTTCATGACCGATATGATTCCGATCAAGAGCGGCGTAGTGGCCCGAAGTCATCAACCGATTGAAGCGGCCGAGTTCGACAAGCTGCTCATAGCCGTTCAAGAGAGTTCGATCTCTCCCTTCATGAGGCTGCGCGACCTGGTGATCTTCCGACTGCTTTATGACACCGGCGTTCGCATTTCCGAACTGACTGCTCTCGACGTTTCCTCCTTGGACTTAGAACGCCGGTCCGCCAAGGTGATCACCCGAAAGAGGCGCGATCCCAACCGGTTCAGGGAAACCTACTGGACGCTGGATACCCACTATCTCCTCCTGCATTACTTGGAGCGTCGTACTGAGTTCACAGCCGATGGCCCACTCTTCATCAATGCCAAGGATCGCGGCCGTCTTACACCTCGCTCCATTGAACGCATCCTGAAGGGCCATCTCAAACAGGCGGGGATCGACCCTTCACGTTTCTCGCCGCACTCGTTCAGGCACTCGGTTGGGAAGCGGGCGGCGGAGAACCAGATGTACCCACCGCTTCTACAGTCCCTCCTGGGTCATCGCCACCCAAGCAGCTCACAGGTCTACTACAACCTGCAAAATGAAGATTTGCGCCGGGAGTACCACACCAAACTCGGGGACATGCGTTCGGAGAAGATCCTGAGCGCGCTTAGCCGCAAACCCGCGGCAAAGGCCAAAAAGAGCGATTCCAAGCCGACTTGATATTGGCTTTCACCCCCGACCCTAGTCGTGGGGGTGAAGGCCTCGATGTTTGATGCTGTCCTGTTGGAATGTGGGCAGGTCAGGGAGGACCGTGCGGGGCGAGCTGTCCACATTTCAATGGGATCGTGCATAGATACTCGGCCCATCAAGGAATCCGCGGTCTTTTGCGGATTGCTTGTGCAAAACGATGGCCAAGCGCGAAAGGATCATGTTGAGCCGAAACATATTCTAATGAGTCGGAGAAGATGGACATCCATGCCCTCGCTAGTTCGTCAAGGGTCTATTGAAAGACCTTGGACCTGTAGCAATAAGGCATCCATGGCGGCGTATACACCCCTCCCTCTTGACTCGTATTGTATACACCCGATACATTACCTGCGATCCAACTCAGGGCCTATGGAGAATTTATCAGAACGCAACCAGGAGCTACATATCACCTATCCCACCATTCAGGAATGGAGCAGCCGATTCGATCTCAACACCCACGAGGCCATTACAACCTTGCGCGAGGTGATCGGATGGGGCTATGGTACACGACCCGGACTGCTTTCGCCCGGTGACCGAAGGGTGTATTTCGATATACACCGTCTGATACAGGTCATTCGCCTGCTGGACTCTTTAGAGGATAGGGACATTCTTGCCATGAGCTACAGTTGCCCCAATCGCCTTCGACGCTATGACCATGCCTTGCGAACCGCCACGGAGGTCGCCCATGCACAAGGCATGGTGAGCGCCCATTTACAACGTGCACATCGGCTCAGTGAACTGATCCATGGCATCACCATGGAGGTCACCGCTTTTTATCAGGGCCTTTCCTGACATCCTCCAATCGCTTCTCAAGTGAAGCGATCCGGTCCTCGATATCGGCCATGGCTTCGTCCTCCACGATCGCGCGGTCCAATTGCGCATGGAGCGACCGCTTGATCAAGCCTTCCAGACCGGCCAGACGCTTGTCGACATCGCTTAGGGTCACCTGACCATCCTCCGCCTGGATCGCTCCTGTCGCCCCGGGAACTCCGCGGCGTAGGCTCCCGCGGCCGAACAACAGCCAGTCCGGGTCGACATCTACATATTTATTAAGTAGGTCCCGGACCAATCCGATGTTCGGGGGGTTCTTCCCGTTCCGGATGTTCGAGATCACCGCCTCGGAGGTCCCCAACTCTTTGCTGAGGCTATAGCCCGTATGCCCCAGGGCCTCCATGGCCTGGATGAACCGCTCGTTAAGCGGATCGAGGAATTTTTTTTGACGAACACTTGACACTTAACTAATGTTTAGTACGTTTGGCCTGAGCCACCACTCCAAAGATAGCTTCCCATGCCAGCTAGATCCATGGTCTTCATGATGCTTAACACTAACAGTATCGTGTTCACATCCTCATCATACTTATCCAATGCGAAGTATGGGAAAGGGGTCTCCCAGAGTACACCTCCATCAGTCTCCCGTATCGCATCCATCCTTTTGAGATCGATCACGATCGGGCTCCTGCTCCTGGCACAACCCAGTCTCACGAATGCTCAAATGGGTGGTGGTGTTTCGAGCGGACAAGCTACGCCCAGGGAGGTAAAACCTGCGGAGATGGCTCCATCTGCCTTAAGGGGTGATGTTGACCTCTTCACAGGGCGGTATAGTGCACAATACCCGTTGGGTAGCGTTTCAACACCCGGCGGCTTATCATATGCACTTCAACTCCAGTATTCACCTACCACGACAGGTGGCACAACGCCAACTCTGACCAAGGGGATCCCTTATGGAGAAGGATGGGCACCGAATATCCCTATGATCAATGTCGCTTACACGCAACATTTTAACCTGACCGAATCTGAGCACCAAGAACAAACAGGGAATAACGGCAATTGTACTTGGACGGCAAACTGCCACACCCCAACCGGTGCAGGCGGATGGGATGACGGTGAAGGATACTGGTCGGCACCGACGCTGAATATCCCTGGAGTGGTAAGTGGTACAGCGATCTTCAAAAACATTGACAATGGCGATGCAGTATTCGTCCTGAACACTTTTGAAGAATTCGTTGAATTACGCTTGAGCGGATCTGTGTGGACCGTGTATTTGCCCGATGGGCATTCCTACCACTTTGATGTTGCGCAGACAAGTTTCGTAATGCCAAGCGACCAGCGGGGCTTGGATTATGAACAAGCCAAAAATTACATCAAGGAGCCATTCAGCGGATCAGCAGCTGCTTCCCGTTTAAAGGTGATGAACAGCATTATGCCGAGAGAGCGAGTACTCACCTGGTACTGTAGCAAGATCGCTGATCCTGTGCATCTACCGGGGGAATCAATTTTATTCCTTTATCGCGCATTCGGGAAATTCGATTTTTACCAGGAATTGCAGCAGGCCGAAGTTTCCAGAGCTATTGGCCTCGAACGAATGGCCTACAACGGCACAACTATCGACTTTAGCACTCCGATACCGCAGTTCGCTAAGACAGAGGCCTATCAGGAAGTGTTCCTCGAGAGGTTAGTTGCCGGCACCACACAGACGAACACTGGCGAGTTGGAGTTGGTCTACGGCGTGCAGAATGGGATGTATGGGCCGGATATGGTGACGCCCTCAGCCAATTCGACTGACTGGGATGATCTCTATTTGCGCGAGGTTATCTATCAAGCCGATGCCGAGCATGGTTTTGCCGACTGGGACAGATATCGCCATATAAAAAGCACGGGTGGCGCCTACCAGCAAAGCATGGCTGCTCAAGCGAATTTCCCAAACCCCTCGAATCCATATAAGAGTGACAATGGCTACTGGCATGAACCCGCCACAGCGCCGACTGACAATGGTATTCAGTTCGAACACAGCATCCTGGAGTCGGCGAACATTCCTGTTGGGGACCTAGTTCCCGGTGATCTGTACGAATTGAATACTGTGGTCCGCAGAAGCAGTACTTCGAGCCTCAACCAAGCAGGCTGGCTTGATATCAACATCACTGGGCACAGCGGTCAAGGCCCCGATCAATACGGATCGGGATGGATGGATGACCAAGAATACAGGGACAGCCACAAACTCAGTGTATTCAACACATTCAATCGCGCCCTCAAATGGAATACGTTGGGAGATGCTGCTGGCCAGACCGAAGTACATACGCACAACCTCTTCACCATGCCGCTCCTGCCCAGCACGAGTTACACGAACCAGGCCGGCCAGCATGCAGCTTATGGCGGCATCACGATCCAGATCGGGCCGGCGAACAGCGACGGAGTCTTCGACCGAAAGCCGTGGTTGACCGAGAATGAAGATATGCTCACAGGGCCGGACCAACCCAGTGCATACATGAGTTATGCCCATGCCCGATGGGCGCTATTGCATGATCAATCGAATAATGACAATGTTGTCGGTGTACCTCTAATAGGACCACTCTCCCACGATCGCATGCCCGACAACTTTGGCATTGGGCTTCCATGGAGCATGATGCTGAATGTTCACCGCTACCTGATGGGTCAATTTCCCAACGGTGTATTCGACGTAACAGCACCCGGCGTCTTTGAACCCAAGACCGCTCCGATGTTCAGCTTCTGGTGGAATGATCATTCACAGTTCGGGGTTAATTGGGAGAATAGACCAACATGTCTGGGCCCTGAAGTGACGCTCAAATCCGTTGAGCTGGTTCGCTACAGCAAACGGCCCTATCTCCTCACTGCTGTGCGATCCTATGTCTTTAGCGGGGAGTATGACGCGGGATATGTCGATTCTGGCAAGCGCCTGGCCGCAGAATTGATCATTGATCACGAATTGAACAGTTCATTGGTTCCGTTGCCTGATGCTCTACCGCAGACCGAGGAGCAACCAGTTGATATTGGCCGCCATCAGAACCAGTATACGATCAGTGCGATCCACCAGGTACCCGTGGACCCTTCTTCGGCCAACCCTGTCCAACCTGATCTCCAACAATTGGCCAGTTATCCGACAACCTATTTCTCATACGCCCCGCCAACAGAATTCCTAAGCCCCGATTTCCAACTGCCGCATGCACCTTGCGGTTCGGGTGCAGCCATTCCGCTTGATCCCATGCGGTTGGCCCTGAACGGAGGCCAATGGCTGCGCGCCATCACGGATCCGTTGGGAGCTGTGACCACGGTGGACTACAACGATCCCCGGGATCACAACCTGACCTACTATCAAACACTCGCTGGCGCGGGTCTATTACTCCGAGACGAGCATGACGAAAACGACCCTTGCGACGACACCTACAAGCCGGTCGCTTCTTTCACGGCGAGCGTAACTCCTACGGTTAAGGCGCTCAAACGCAGCAACAGTCTAGGAGAACAGGCCGCCATAACCTCGTACAGCTACGGACCACAAATTCGCAAACCACGACCTTTACTTCAACCCACAACAGGCTTTTACAGTCACTATCGTGGAGACCTGAGCACTGAAGCTGACATCGGATTCCGATATACAGAGGTGTTGGGACCTGAGAATGGTCAAAACATACGTAACAAGTCCACTTACGAGTTCTATGGTGATCTGTTCTTCGACACAGTTCAGGTGCACTTCCATCCCACCCCTTACATCGAGGTATTCTACCTGGCACCTCAAGTTCCTGAACCAACCGCCCCTCGGTTCAAGGACTATCTCTGTTTCGGGAAACTGCATCGAACACGCCAGTTCGATCCTAACGGAAGACTGCTCGCAGAAGATGTTCAGAATTACGACTGGACCCTCGCGTACCTCAATGGCGAAACTCGTCCGTATCATAACCCGGCCGACCTGAGCGCTGGCAGTTTCGATTACTTCGATTACCAACCGGGCTTCGAGTTGGACCAGTCCCAGGACACTGAAGATCCATCTATATTCCTGCAAGGTGGCGCTTATGATCCGCCAACGTTCTACCCACAGAAGGCCGATATTCTACCCGGCCTTTTTCCCGATGCCGCACTACTCAGCTACTTCCTGAAAAAAGTATCAGACGTCCACACCGAATTTGACCCGGACGGATGTGCAATGGCAGTGCCCGATCACGTTACCTCTGAGGATGCTGTCAGCCCTTCACCGCGATCGAATGCGGGCGGAACGGGATATGTGAATCCGATCACGACATCAGTGTCGCAAGAATGGTTGACGGATCTAAGCGCAAACGGTTTGACCACGTTGAACAGAGACCGACTGGTCAGTGCATCACCATTAGCCGAGAGCGACATCGCAAAAGCGATCCAATACGTCCGTCCCACTCAGACAGGCAGCTTGACCGAGGTGCTTCGCGCGCAGCAAGCACTCTCCACAGCAAATTGTCAGCGGATATTGGCAATGGCAGCACCATTCCCTGTGTCAACGATACAGGAGGTCCTGAAACAACAACCCTATCTGGCCGATCCGGTGCTCGAGCTGATCATTTCGAACGATCGCATAACCATTTCTCAAAAGCAGGACCTGTTGATCAAACAAGCCCACCTGTCTTCTACGGTGGTTGAAATTCTCCTATGCACTGAGCTTCCACTTGGGTCGGAGGCAACGCGCATGATCTTGCGTGCCCAACCGCCCCTGCACTTCGACCTCCTGACCTTGCTGATCGGCCATCCTTTGCTGCCGAATGCCATTAAGCGTGACGTCCTGCTTGCCCAGCCTGCCCTCAGCTCGGTCCTGCTCCGCACAGTGACCGAAACCTCGCTACCCCTTGCTCAGGATGTGATCACACTTGGACGTACCCAGCCTAAGGATGAGGTGCTGAATGACATTTTGGCCAACCCCGCGGGTTGGACCATTGACGGACTCCGCAACATTCTCATGTCCCGTGTCCTTCCGCTTACGAATGCGCAAAAGGCCGCGATCAACAATATTCCCGGCCTCACCGACGCACTGCCCATACGGTTCATTGAAGATCGGCCCACTGTGATCACCGATTGCGGGGATCCCTGCCTAGCCATCGGACCCACGATGATCACGACCACCGAGTACTCCTATTACGAGGCTGAACATGACGGAATGACCACCGCCGAAGGGTACAAGCAATTGTTCGGCTTTGAGGATCGCCCGACGCCTTTCCAATTGAAATGGGAACCCTCGTGGTTGCTGTTCAGTAAAAAATCCTGGTCGCCCATGCTACCAGGGGCCTACACCACCGAAGAGAACTTTTACTACCACGACCTACGGAACCGATACGATCGCATGGCCGATTACATGATCGCTGAGCCATCGGTACACTTCGATCTTGGTGCCGAACATGTGGACCACAACGTGCACTGGTATGAAGTATGGGAAGCGGAAGATGCCCAATCCTCCGAGGAGAACGGGCCATACCACCTACCGTCGTTGGACTATTTCCAACGCACGCTTGGAACGGGGTTGCGGACGGCCGATGTCTACCAGCATCGCACTCAGTCGAAGGCCAATAGGTCAACCACGCCGGTGATCAGCAATGAATTCTTCGAATACCGCGCCAGGTGGAATGAACAACCGCTTCCTTCCACCACCTTGGAGCCTCTGCCCCCTGGGCCGCCATGCCCCGAAGGCTGGATATACCCAGTAGGTGGAGGAAGTGGATATGAGGATTGGCCTCCAGTTGCTGGGACCTTCTTTGTGCCAGGGGTCACAAGTGATAATTACCAATTGTACTGCCTCCAGGTGCCACCGGGTTCCATGCTGGTACTTCAAGTGTCCGGAACCAATTTTTACGTGGTTCCATCCCTTGACGAGGCGCTGATGGTTGCGAACGGATTCGAGGTCATGTGCTCCAATGGCCAGCCACCGCCGCCCCCACCGCCCCCATCGGAGGAGGCCCAACCGCTCCGCATGCCGCCAATAGCGAGTATCCTGAAAAAAGCATTTCAACTGTACAGGATCGATCGGCAGGCTGATGAGAAGGAGCTCACCGAGTATCACGAGAACAGTTGGTTCGAAGAAGAGCTACCGCTCATGGCGTTCGAGAATGTTGGGCCACCACCTGACAATGCGCCGTATGAATTTGATCGATGGGATGCGGTCCTTCCTTATCCCACCATCATGCAGAGCAAGGTGCACGAACGGAACGCCTTCCAGCAGGAGCAGGTCGTGGAGAATGAGCGTGGTTTGAAAACGAAATTCAACTACGATCAGAAACGCTACATCGCCCATTTCGACGCTGTTCATCCCTGTAACAACCATTTTTCAACCGTACTCGACCATCCCGGAACCCCTTCATCAATAACCATCGGGGTGGAATACGACGAAGTGACACATCTGTGGCAACCGAGATCCAATGCACTGACCACCACATACGCATACAAGCCGAACATCGCGCTAGCGTCCATCGTGGATCCGAACGGCATGGAAACCACGTATGAGTACGATGTATATGGCAGGCTGAAGGAAGGATCCCGCAACGGCGAACTGCTGTCAAGAACCAACTACCATTGGTTCACGTTCGATCCAGCCACCCCATACGACTACTTCGGGAGGACGCAGGCCAACTACACCGAATCGTTCGCACGCATCGACAAGGGAACGGACCTGCGTGGAATACAGACCCGTACTTACGTAGACCCGGCAGGAATGGCATTCAATACGCTCAGCCGTGCAGTAGGTGATATCAACTCGCCTGGCCTGGCCACTGCGCTGGTTTCGTCCGGAAAGATGGTCCATGACACGTGGAACAGGCCTATCCGCAGTTTCAAACCATACGTCTATTCTCTTCAGGGCAACGCGTTCACCTTTGAACTGACGCCGGCGGTGTTCAACGGCACGCCGGACGCACACTCCGATAGCCGGTATGAAATGGATCAGCGGGGAAGGCCCCTCTTCACCTCCGCACCCGGCATTGCCATTGAAGCGAGCGATCATCTGCACAATTCGAAATTGCGATACCAGCTGTTGGATGATCTGGCCTTTACCTGCATGCTCGGGCTCAGCCCCGGAGAAGCCTATCTGCTGGGTGCCACTGGATTCGACCAGACCGTGTGGCGAATGACCGAGACGAAGGACCCTGATGATCAGCTCACGCGCGGATTCAGCAACGCATTTGGGCAGCGGGTGGCCACTCAAAGCCTCATTGGCAATGGGCAATATGCCACCACGCTCTTTGTGTACGACGATCAGGGAAACCTCTCTCTCTGCATCAACCCCGAAAAGCAATGGACCACGTACAAATACAACTTGCTCGGGCAGCTTTATCAGAAACAGACCGTGGACGGTGGCATCACCAAATACATGTATGACCGCAGCGGCAATGTGGTGCTGGAACAGGATGCCGTGCTACGTGCAGGTGAGTTCGACGCCGAGACCCAATTGGACCTGCCAGAATTCCGTCGCTACGATCATGACCTCTTCAATCGGCCAACGACCCAATCTCGCGTCCGTTTGAAACAACCTCGGCCATCGCAAACCGCAGGCGATCTTGTATCCTATACCGTTGATCCGCTGGCCTACCAAACCGTGCACGTTGGGTTGGATGAGAACGGCGAATTGGCGGTAGGGGCTGAGAACAACGGCCTGTACAATGCATGGGGCTCGGACTTCAGCACAGCCAGCACACAGATCGATCTGGCGCATCTCACGGTCGTTATGGCCACGGACCACCATCCTGGGATCAACACCCTGCTCATCTCAACACCCATACAGGATCTGTTGGGGGACTTGTTGATCGAAAAGAGGTTCGTCTATGACCATCCGCTGGTTCAACAACCTGCCAGTCATACGCCGAGCAACACCATGTATGCTGACGTACAGACGTTACTGAACGACTCGCGGCCGCGCATGAAAGGCCGTTTGAGCCACTCCATTGCCTATCCGCATCGTTTGTTCAGGGACTTCCTTGCGGACCAGAATGATCCTTCCATGGGATATTCATGGATCATGGCGGAGGAACCTGTGCAATATGACTTCCTCAGCTACAACAGCGAAGGCCAGGTGGAATGGGAGGTCCAACAATTCAACCCCAACCGCATAACGGCCGATGCCCCAGGCTTGATCGTGCGGATCGAATATCCGGAATATGATCTTCTAGGGAACCTGCGCACCGAGAACATCGATGTGCATATGGATAAGGTACTCGACATACAGTACCACCACACCTATGATGCTTGGGGACGCTTACACCGTACGTATGCCAGCCACGCCGATGTGAAGGCGAATGGCGAGCTGTTGGCGGAGAACACGTACGACGACGCGTTAGGCATCCTTACCGGCACGAAGTATTTCAGGACGTGCGATAACATTAGTTCAGAAGTGGATCATATCGAATACACCCATGATCTGCGCGATCGCCTCCTGGCCATCAACAGCCGCTTCTTCGACCACCAGTTGTACTATGATGGGGCTACGCCGCCTGCCCCTGGTGAGGCCCTCCTGGCCGACCATCACTTCAATGGGCAGATCAATGGTGCCTTAAGTACCTATACGCTGGCCCAGGCCTTTCAAGCACCCACGGAAGGATTTACACAGCCAACCGCCTATGGATACCAATACGATGGCCTAGGGCGGCTGCTGAATGCCGATGCCGTGCAAGGTGATGCTGTGCTGACCGCCGAACCCGGCAGTCCGCTATTCACCGTGGGCGATGAGCACTACACCTTCGATCGGATCGGCAACCTGACCACCCTTAGCCGACAATGGCTCTTGAACGAAACAACGGCAGAAAGCCACGGCTGGAGCTACGAATACCATCCCTCCACCAACAGGCTCCTGAAAGCGAAGCAGCTCGCTGGCACAGCGCTGCCCGATCGCCTGTACACCTATGACCAAGCTGGTGACCTGCTCACCGATTCGCACAACGAAATGCAGCAGACCTATGGCCGCGCCAACCTGCCAATGACCTACCAGGCTGGTTCGAGCAACGGGCTGGTAACAGGCTACTACCTGTACAATTCAGTTGATGCGCGTATTTTCAAGCTCAGCAACCTTACGGCCAAGGACGCTGTGGACGAGAACGAGTTCTACCTCCGCGATGCACTGGGCCGTGAGGTCGGTGTGCTCAACCTGAACGGCATACAACCCGATCAAGAAGGTGATCCCGTGAAAGGCGACTGGAAATGGTACGTTTTCGCGGGGCAGCGTTTTGCCCGGATAGCTCCGATCTACCAACAGTTGCCTAACAACTACAACGCAGACCTGGCCACAAGGGAAATGGCCGACCAGACCAACACCGAGTATTTACATCTGGTAAGCTTGATCAGCGCCGCCTACGCCGCACCGGGTGGTATACAATACCCAATGAGCTTCGTGCATTTGCAGCCGGCAGATGGGCCCGAACAGTGGATAACCGAAGGACAGTTCACCCAACTGGCCGCCACAGACCTCGATCTGAAGAACGTACCCGCGGAATGGTATAACTTCACAAGCTCCGAGCACCAAGTGGAACTACAACGCAGCGACAAGGAAGGTGATGTGGTGCTGGTGAGCGCCCGCGACCTCGTGAACGCCGGACAGCAGCGCGGTAGCGAGCCCCCAGCGCAAGCGCCTTTTGTGTACACCACGTTCGCCAACACACACCTGAGCGAGGTGGTGTACTACGTGTACGACCACCTGGGCAACACGCGGGTGACCTACAGCGATGCGTGCAAGAATTGGGACAACGATGCGAACAACACGAACGACCAGGTGCTGGAGCAGGTGGCGGATTATTACCCGTACGGAAAAGTGCTGCGCGAGTATGTGAACGGTAGGCAAGAGAAGTACCTGACCACGCAGCACGAACGGGACCAGGAGACGGGGTTGGACTATAGAGGAGCACGGTATTATGATAGCGATGTTGCGCGGTTCCTATCGCTGGATCCCGCCCAAGCCGAATACCCCGCGTGGAACCCTTACCAGTACGTTCTCGGAAACCCCATCAGCTTCACAGACCCCACCGGCAAGCGCGTGGATGGATACGTGGACGAAGAGGGCAACTACCTGGGCGATGATGGATCGACAACCTCGCATGAAACACGGGTGATCGGTAAGGACAAGTGGAACGAACTCACCCAGAACGGGTCTAACACCACGGGTAAAGAGAAGTCGCTCCAATCCAGCGGCATGCTCTTGCGCGAATGGGACAAGGGCATTCGACTCACGGATCAAACGTGGAGCCAATTGGAAAGTCATGGTGGTACAAGGTTCGAGCCCGCCCTTACCAATCTCAGCGATAGTCGGGTGATGTGGAAGCCGGACAACTCGAACAACCCAAGGACGAATTACTTCGATGCGCTCGTAGCACCGCCGAATAAGGACATCTATCACCCGATCGATGGCATCAAGACTTGGCGTATGCAGGGCATGGAGACTTACCATGTGCCAGATGGGGAACGCCTCATCGTTCATCCCACGGGCTTGGTGGAAGCGGCCAGCTACAACTATCAGCTTTGGAGCTTGGCAGGCTACGGTTACGGTGTGCGATCAACCGACGACTGGAGGCGGCTCAGTCACTCCAAACCCTAGCGCCCATGCCATCCAAGATCAAGCGGGTTGTTGCATACGCACTAGTGTTCTTGTGCATGTTGCTTGTGGCCGACCTTCTCCTAAAGGTCACACTTCTACGCAACATCAATCACGCTACAAGTGACGCAGAACACGCGATGATGCAGCGCTGGACTTCGTTCTACCTGTCCACCTTCATCGTCGTCATGATCTCCTTCGTTCCGCTGCACGCCGCGCATACATGGTTGAGTTGGGTCGTGGACAAGTCGATCAGTCGCCCGTTCAACTTGCTCTTGATCGTGCCCTCTCTCTTCGTCCTTTTTATCTGGACGAATGCGTTCGGTGTGAAAGTGTGGCTCTTCGGATAGCCGCCCGCGCAGCTCATGCCTATTGCATGAGCTGCGCGGCTAGTTGTAGCACGAAGCCGATCACGAGCAGGCGCAGGGCGAACCAATAGGCGCGTTTGGTGAAGCGGTCCTTGCGCTGGTTGGGGGCCACGTCCTCCACGTTGCCCATGTAGATCACGCGCTGGGGCACGGGTGCGGAGGCCACGAGCAGGATGGCGGCGGCGCTGTTGAAGATGAGGCCAACGAGGTTGAGGGTGTTGTAATCGAACATGATAATGGGCGGGCGAATGTGATCGCCACCCCTGTTCTATGCGCGGGCGCAGGAAAGTTCGCGCGCTACCGCTTGAAGAGCGAGAGCCACCCGATCAGAGCGGAGAAGGCCACGGAAGCCCAGAACTGCGGTGAGAAGAAGTAGGCGAGGGAGAAGCCAGCCAGGGCGAGCAGCAGCAGGGAGGAACGCGCGGCGAGTTCAGCGGAGACGGTGGGGAGGGAGAAGCGGCGGGGCTGTTGGATGCGGCCCACCGGAAAGATCCTCACGCCCGCGCTCACGAGCTTGCCGTGATGCACTTGCGCCCAACCGATGGAGTTGGAACCGATGTCGATGCCGAGGGTGCGGGCCATGATCCTACGCTAGTTGCTCCTTGACGTGTGCCTTGAAGAGGAAGGCATCGAGGAACTCCTTTACGAGCGCCTTCTTGGCGGGGGGCAGTTGCTCCACGCGGTGGAACTGGGAAAGCAGTTCCTGATCGGTGATCTGTGCGGAAGCCTTGTCGTGCAGGGTGCCGTTGGAGAGGAAATCCTGTGACACGTCGAGAGCTTGGGCGATGCGGCCCAGGATGTCGGCGGCGGGCATGGCCTCGTCGCGCTCGTAGCGCCCGATGTTGGAGAGGTGGACCTTGGCGGCCTTGGCCAGGTCGCTCTGCGAAAGCCCCTTGGTCTTGCGTTGCTCCTGTATGCGGAAACCGAGGGACTTGGTCTTGGCCATAGCGGAAGTGAGTTGTGAACGCCCAAAACTACCGGTTGCGCACGCGGAACGACCGTGCAGGAGCGCGTAATGTGAATAACTGCTTGCGAGCGGATGGTGTCACGAAGCGCCGCATCCGCTACACTTGTTGCGAATACGCAACAACAACGAGTTATCCACATGAACGCCGAAGCCCTCACCGCCTACCTGCAAGAAGAGATCAGCGCGCGCGACCTGAGCGAGTTGCTGGATGAGCACTTGCACACGATGATCCAGTTGTGCGCCGCCAGTGGCGAGCCGATCAGCGAAGAGCAGGCCAGCGCGTACCACCACATCCGGCGGTTGCGTGATCTGATCGGCGCGATGCAAGTGGAAGCAGCAACAGCGATCGCACAATGAGCGCCCAACTCGAACACGGAACGGGTGGCCTGCTGATCTACCGGAACGCGTTGCTGATCGTGACGGTGCTCGGAGGCGTGAAGCTCGAAGGCTTGGACCGCATGCGTGTAACGCTGAAAGTGGAAGTACCCGACAGCCCACGCCCACCGGTGCGGCACAACCTGGACCTGTACAACGACAACCAGTTGGGCAAGCTCGTGCGCGTGATCGCGGCAAGGTTGGAGGTGGGCATGAGCGTAACGGAGGCCTGCCTTGCGGAGTTGATCGAGGCGTTGGAAGCGTGGCGCTTGGCGGAGATCCAGAAGCAAGGGCCAGAGAAGCAGGAAGCGAAACCCCTCACCAACGCAGAGCGCGAAGCAGCCGAGCGGTTCTTGCGCGAACCGCAGTTGATGGAACGCACGGCAGCGGCCTTGAAAGCGTCCGGCCTGATCGGCGAAGAGACGAACGGGATGATCCTGTACGTAGCGATGACCAGCCGCCAGTGCGATGATCCACTAAGTGTGATCTGCCTTGCGCGCAGCGGCGTGGGCAAGAGCTACCTGATGGAACGGGTTGCGTTGTGCATGCCCGAGGACAGCAAGTTGGAGAACACGCAGTTCACCGAGAACAGCTTTTACTACTTCCGGCGCGAAGAGATCCGGGGCAAGATCTTCCTGATCGAGGATCTTGATGGAGCGCAAGCCGTGTTGTACCCGATCCGCGAACTGCAAACGAAGCAGCGGATCAGCAAGACGGTAACGGTGAAGGACCGGAGCGGCGCAATGCGCACGGTGCAGCTGATCGTGGAAGGTCCGGTGAGCGTGATCGGATGCAGCACCCAGGAAGCGATCTACGAGGACAACGCCAACCGTTCGCTGTTGCTGCACCTGGACGACAGCAGCGAACAGGATGCGCGGATCATGGACTACCAACGGGCAGCGCGGGCAGGGCTGACGGACAAGGCGGGCGAGCAACAAGTGAGGCAGCGGATCCAGCAGGTGCAACGCGTGTTGCGCCCGATCAAAGTGGTGAACCCGTACGCTCCGCTGATCGCCTTGCCGCAAGAGGTGTTCAAGCCGCGCCGCACGTTGGGGCTGCTGTTGGGGTTCGTGGAAGCGATCACGTTCTATCACCAGTTACAACGTGAAGAGCGAGCGGATGAGACGACAGGCGAAGTGTTCATCGAGACCAGTCCGGAGGATGTGGAAGCAGCGTTCGCGCTCTTGGGCGATACGTTGTTCCGCAAGAGCGACGAGTTGAGCGGAGCGTGCAGGGGGTTCTACGACTGGTTGCATGTGTGGGCGAAGAAGCGCAAGGCGTTCAGCGGCGCGGACGTGCGCAAGGATATGCGGATCCACCCGCGCATGGTGCAGCGTTACATGAACGAGCTCGTTACGTTCGGGTTGGTGCGGATCACAGGCGGCGGGAAGAACCGGAGCGGCTACACGTACGCGATCACAGGCGAGCGGGCGGACGCGTTACGCGAGCGCATCCACACGAGCATCACGCAGGTGCTCGAGCAGGTACGTGCAGCAGCGAACGAACGGAAGAAGGCGACAACGCGACAGAACACGACAACGGCCCGCGTGTCGCGTTCCCGATCAGTGGCGGCGCGGGAAACAGCACAAGGCGACGATCGTTCCGGGAAGCAAGCGGCCCATGAAGAAGTTGCCGCTCAGTAGCCCGGCGTTCCAGTACGTTGAACGCTCCTTCGGTGAATGGCTGGACGTGCTGGGCTACTCATCCAAGACGATCTACGGGTTGCCGATCCACGTCCGCGAGTTCCTGCACGCGCTGGAAAGCGAAGGCATCACGCAAGTGGAGCGGATCGAGCCCAAGCACTTCCACGAACACTATCGGCGGATGCAGCAGCGGATGAACCAGCGCGACGGTGGAGCCTTGAACGGCAACAGCCTGAACAAGCACCGGCAAGCCCTGATCACGTTCGCGGAATACCTGCGGAAGAGCGCACGGCAGCCCTTGCCGTGGATCGAACTACGCGCACAACCCGCAGAGGACAGGGATCTACAAGTGCTCCGCGTGGAGCAGGTGCGCATGTTGTTCGCCATGACGAGCGAGCCGTACGATGCAGCGATGGGCGATGCGTTGGCGCAGCGTGATCGGGCGTTGTTGGTGATCTTCTACGGATGCGGCTTGCGCAGGAACGAGGGCTTGCACTTGGACGTGGGCGATGTGGACCTGGATCGCAAAGTGGTGCATGTGCGCAAGGGCAAAGGCCACAAACAGCGCATGGTGCCGATCAATGGAGAAAGCGCGCGGATGCTGGAGGAGTACATGTACGAGGGAAGGTTGAAGCTCCTGGCCAGCCGCACCGAAGGCGCGTTCTTCATCAGCATGCGGGGCATGCGGCAAGGCGATCAGAGCATCGCGCTGCGCTTGGAAGGGCTGCAACTGCGCAGCGACGACGTGCGCATGAGAGAGCACCCGATCACGCTCCACGGCTTGCGCCACAGCATCGCAACGCACTTGCTGCACGGTGGAATGAGCCTGGAGAAGATCGCGCGGTTCTTGGGGCACAGCTCTCTTGAAAGCACGCAGATCTACACGCATTTGAAGGAGGAAGCAGATGAGCACGTTCAGTGATCACTTGATCGGCAAGGGCCAGAGCACGCGCACGGTGGCCACGATGGTGCAGGCGTTGGGCTACTTCATGTCGTGGTGCGACAGCCAAGGCATGGAGCCGGAAGAAGCGGGCTACCGTGATCTGTTGGCCTACGTGCAGAGCATGCGCAAGCGTGAAGTGAAAGCCGTGACGATCCAGCGGTACATGGGCGCGGTGGTACACTTCTTCGCGTGGCAAGTGATCTTGGGCAGACGCGAGGACAACCCAGCGCGGGCGATCGACATCCACGGCATCGAGCGCAGAACGATGCACGTGATCCTATCGCGGCAAGAGTTGGAGCGGATCTACCAGCAACACACCGAACGCAAAGCATCACCGCCCGTGTGGAAGGGCATCGAGGCGCGCAACGAAGAGTTGTCCTTGAAGCGCGACCGCGTGGCCTTGGGCTTGTTGGTGTTCCAAGGGTTGACCAGCCAGGAACTCGAAGCCTTGCAAGTGAAGGACGTGGAGCTACGCGCCGGCAAGGTGAACGTACCGGGAGGCCGCCGGCACAACGCGCGGACGTTGACGCTGGAGGCTGCGCAAGTGATGGACCTGATGGAGTACACCTTGAGCGTGCGGCCGCAGTTGGTGGAGTTGCACGCGAAGAACACGGAAGCGTTGATCGTGACCAGCGGAAGCGGGAGCGAGTTGCACAACACCTTGCACAAGTTGACCAAGCGCCTGCACGCGATAGAGCCGAAGGTGAAGACCCTGCACCAGTTGCGCGCGAGCGTGATCACGCACTGGATCAAGACCTTGAACCTGCGGGAAGCGCAGCACCGCGCAGGGCATCGCTACGTGAGCAGCACGGAAGCCTACTTGATCAATGACCTGGAGGGGTTGGCGGAAGATGTTGCACGGTTCCATCCGATAGCGTGAAGGAATGCGGTCTTGTGTGCGGGCGCTCAGAGCAGCGCCCGCACGGCTTTCCGCGCGTGCTCCGCTGACGCTCTACACGCGCAACAACCTCCAAAAGGTCTTCGTCGTTCACGGCACCCTGTGCCGCCGCGTGCTGTTCAAGGGTCGCTGCCGAAAGCCAGCTCCAACCGAAGCGGTTGGTCCCTTGCACAGCACCACACGCACGCGCTGTTGCTCACAGCGCATCCGTGTTCGCGGTCGGCACGATGGCCGTTCACTCCTCAGTCGCCGCTTTACTCACCCCTGAAACCCGCTGTTGTCGCGCGAGAGATCGCGCGGACGTTCTCTCAGGGGTTCGGCGCGCCTTGCTTGCGCGCGCCCGGCCTTCGTCGGCCGTTCGCTCCGTCACGCCCCTTGCATCCCATGGGCTGTTGCTCGCCTCACTCCGCGATCGTTCCGCCACCGAAGACGGTGGACGTGTACTCTCTTGTCGATCGGCCAGCACAGCCCCGCACATGCACCACGCGGATCGCTGCGAGGCGCAGCGTCCACGTCGTGCATCGACCCATCGCGCAGGCAAGGGATCGCGCCGTCGCTCCTCGGTCTCCTCGCGGCGCTGGCCAGCAACCCGCTGGGTTGCCTAAAGGCCAGCGGCGGCCGCCGTATCGCGCGCACTGGTCCGTCTCCGCTCCTTCGTCGCTCTACCGGCCCTCCATGTGCCCCGATCCCGTTAAGCGCACGGGCCGGGGCAGAAATACAATGCGCTCACCGGGCGAGGTTGTGCGTTGATCCACAGGTCAGCGCATCGAGCGAAGTAGAGCGGGCTAAGGCCCGCAGAACTCAGCCAACGCACGCCACCGCACGAAGAGCTTACGCGCCCTGCGGGGGTCTGCCACCCCCGCCGCCCCTGGCCCCACACGCCCGAAGAAGATCAGCTACACCAGCCCGCGCGAATGCAAGCCCGCGCACGGGCCGCGTCTGGTTCCGCTGTTCTTCTTCGGTCGTGTGGTCTTGCAATGCGCTCCACGCGAACGCTCGTGCAAGCTGTTCGCGCAGCGCATCGCAAGAGATCAGCGCAAAGGCTCAGCTCTTCGATCACACGTTGTGCAAGCGGCGAGCGCAGCGCAACAAACGAGGTCGATACTCTCCGGGGGGACGCGCTCCGAAGGAGGTCGGTGCAACGCTGACAAGTCAGCGCCCGCGTGCAGACCTTTACCGGATCAACAACACACGCACATGGAACCAATGGACGAACTCACCAAGCACTTTACACGCTTCCGCTCCGGCTACGTTCTCTCACAAGCGATCCTCGAAGACTACTGCGAAGTGGTGGCCAGGATCGAGAACAAGCCATCCGCAGAGATCAAGGAGCGGATACACCAACAGGCCAAGCGCATCGATCAGGAGTTGCGCACCAAGGACAAGGCACTAACCAACGCGTGAGGCCGTTACCTTGGGGCCACTGAAAAGAACGAAGTGAACCAACCGCAAGGCCACATAACGAACTACACGTTCGTTCCGAAAGGGGCTCTGCAAACCTGTGCAAGCGCTTCTGAAAACGGCTCAGATTACTACCCTTATGGAAAGATCCTACGTGAGTTCGTCAATGGCGCTGAAGAGAGGTACCTCACGACTGGGCATGAACGCGATCAGGAGACTGGACTGGATTACAGAGGGGCGAGGTATTATGATAGCGACGTTGCGCGGTTCTTGTCGCTCGACCCCAAGGCCACCAAGTTTGCCGCATGGAGCCCCTACAACTATGTCCTCGGAAACCCGATCAGCCTGATCGACCCTGATGGCAAAGAGCCTCGCGAAGGCAACACCGTACTGACTGTGAACATGGACTGGGCGTACCTCACGCGGGTGACTGACCAAGCCTCGAAGTTCAGAACCTATGATTCACACTTGAACGGTACCGCATCGGACTACTTCGCTTGGAACACCAGCCTAAGCGTCAAATCGATGAAGAGCGTTCATTGGGCCCAGAAGACCTTTATGGATGGCAAGAAGTACATCGAGAACCTTCTTGGCACTAAGAAGACCGCTGCGGACAACGGTATGGAATGGAAGATCGCCTCGAAGTCAGCAACCGGATACGACTACATGGAAGCTACAGCCACGGGGCTAGTCGCCAGAGAAGTCCGTAATCTCAATGAACAGTTAGGCACCTCAAGCGGCTTCGAGAACGTTGTCACAGAGCGCACAAACTTCACAATCGATGCCGATGGCAATGCCGTTGCTACCAGCAAGGAATGGTGGAGCTATAGAGCAAGGACCAACGAGGAAGGCACTTGTGTTGTCGAATACGAACACATGTCCCTTGACCTTGTCACACCTGGCGCAAGTCTCGAACGCAGCGGATGGAAGGAAGCCGCCGTTGGGATATACAAACCGAATGACTTACAGAAGCAATGAGCCGGTTCACACTATGCAGCATCCTGTTGTTGGCTTCATACGTGGCACTCTGCACAACGTGCTTATCAGGCAAGGAGGCGCGACCGGAGACCTCGCAACCAGCTATGCACAGTCGGGATAGCCTAAAAACCAAGCTTGGACTGGAAGGCACTGACGACGTATACAAGTTCGTCTTTTGTTCTGGTGGTCGCATGATCCTGGAAGAAATGTCTTCCTCCCATGCTCTTTGTGAAGTTGCATTGGACTATGTCGATGGCCGCGTGGTGGGCTGCTCAACGCATGTGTATGAGTTCGGTCCCGATGGTCTTCTCAGCAATGTCGGGGTCAATTCCGAACTTGAAGACCTGTTCGTGAAGAAGGGCATCGCCTTCTCATTCGTGGATGCGAGCCCCGCGAGCTACAGCTTCTGGCTGGACTCGACAACGCCCTTCGATATGATCATCTGTCCTTAGAACACGAGCATCATCGCCCCCCCAACTGGCGCGAGCTTGTATGTCGTGCCCTACTTCTGGTTAAGCCTGAGCAGCCCTTGCCACCCCCGCCCAGCGGCAGCGCGGTCCTGTTCGGGCAGATTTGCGAGCTGGGGTGCACATCCCCACAGAAACACGGACAGCGATGTTGCTAACAAGCAACAAGGCGGTGGGCTGTTTATTGGGCGGTAGCTTTTTCGGGAAGGGAGGTGAATTCGGCCTGTTTCAAACAGCCGGCAAACCAGCGGGCGATCCGATCGCGCATCAGCGCTTGCTCACTTCGTAAAGAGTGCATTACCGATCACGTATCAAGGTCATTCACAGATCTTGCACGCCTTGGCGCTCAGGTTCGTGCGCAGGCGGTGCTCGCGGGCCTGGGCCCGCCATTCGGCCAGCGGCGGTGGGCATCTTGTGGCATAGTACACCTCCCCAACGGGACATCCGATTCGCGAAGAGCAGAATTTTTCAGACATTTCCCGGAGTTATCATGTCACCGCTTTGCCAGTTCGTTCTGCCCGGATCCACCATTCAACCTCATACACTGAACACATGTACCAGCGTATCCAGATCCCGCTCGTTTGCTTACTGCTCGTGCTGCTGCCAGTGATGATCTTCGCCCAAGCCGGGCAGCTGGATCCCAGCTTCGGGAGTGGCGGGAGTGTAGTAACCTCATTTCCGGGGAACAGTGGAGCCTACGCTACGGATATGGCTGTGCAGCCCGATGGTCGGATCATATTGGTTGGGGTCGCTGGGTTGAAGGGCGCTATCGCCCGTTATCTGCCAAGTGGAACGCTGGATCCTTCCTTCAGCGGCGACGGGCTCGCTAACACCGCCATCACCGGGCACTATTCAACCGCTTGGCATAGTGTCGCCATTCAAGCGGACGGCAAGATCGTGGTGGCGGGCAACGTCTTCGACAATCCATATTATGATCAAGCCATTGCGCGGTTCACCTCCGCTGGGGCGTTGGACCCTTCATTCGGCAATGGTGGGATCAAACTGATCGACCACCTGGGCAGCACCTACGAGCGCTGCGAAGCTGTTTCCGTTACGCCCAGTGGGCACATCCTTGTCCTGTCCACCTGGAATTCCGAGGATGGATACGACGTTGTCTACATGGCACAGCTCAATGACGACGGCTCTTTCGATACGGCCTTCGGAACGAACGGCATTGTCGTATACCCAGGCGTGAACGCGAATGGGCAGAGCTACGCACCAAAGACGCTGCTTGTTGAACCCGACGGCCGATTCCTGATAGCTGGCAACTATGTCGGCGGTTTTGGAAATAAGATGTTCATCGGCAGGTACACAAGCACGGGCGGCCACGTGAACAGTTTTGGCGGGTCCGGTATCGTTCGAGTGGACTTCGGTTACGGCGAAACCTATAGCCGTGCAGATGCGTTAGGCCTCACACCGGATGGCGAGATCATTGTTGGCGGTGTGATCCTTGTTGGACAAAAAGCCTTTGCACTGGCCCATATCACGGCAGCAGGCACACTGGACCAATCGTTCGGCTTGGCGGGCCTGGCCTCGGCCTTTTTCGGCAGCGATTTTGCCTATGTGGATGATATGGAGATCACAACGGACGGCAAGATCCTTGCGTGCGGATTTAGCGGCCCAGCACTGGATTCAGTTCACTTTGCCATGGCCCGATTCAACAGCAATGGTCTTTTGGATGCAAGCTTCGGCCAGAATGGAACGACCCTGGTGGAGTTGAACGACTACGACGCAGGAAGCGCATGCGCCATGGACGCCACTGGAAGGTACCTGATCGCTGGTTATACGAACAACGGTGTGTCGCGCTTTGCACTGATCGGGCTCACTTCCGGTTACAACATTGGCATGGATGAATCCGATGGGGGCCAGGCCATTCAGATCTACCCTGTGCCAGCTCACGAGGAAGTGCGCATTGCGATGCAAGCTGAGGATCCCTCAGACCAGGTAAGCGTTCAGAACGCGCTGGGCATGGTGGTGAACCAAGGACCATACCGTGATGGTCGATTAACTCTACGGAACATTCCTGCAGGTCTGTATTTCGTTTCGGTCTTCAATCGCCAAGGTGAGCTGCGCGCCCGGGCGAAGTTCCTGAAAGAATAAATAAGGATCTTCCCGCATGTAGCATGTGGGAGAGGGTTGCGGGAGCATACGCTGCAGGAGGCCTCGGCTACGCTGTGGAGGCCTTACAAGATACATCGGCCGGCATTTCGTGGCCAGTACCCTTTGAATTGGGCAGGCGCTGTTCCTGAGCGGCTTACCGTGCGCATCAAGCATTCAGCCAAGTGGATCAGGTCGGACGGATACGATTGATACTATATATATGTTTAGTATATTGCAGCATTCCAACCGCTATGCAGATCATCGATAGAAGCGAACGGTTACCCGCGTTCACCCTTACCGAATTGCTCCTGGCCCTGGCCATCGTAGGCATCCTGGTGTACCTCGCCCTGCCCGATTACAGTCAAGTGGTCAGCAATGCCAAGGCCACCGAGGCCAAGTTGCAACTGGAGCATTTGTACAGCCTGGAGAAAACCCATTTCTACGTGCATTCGAAGTACAGCGGCGAGCTGGGCGACTTGGGTTTTCAGCAACAACCCTTAAGTACGGGTGGCGGCAACGCGAACTACCGCATTGAGGTGGCCAGCGCTTCGCCCACCGCCTTCCTGGTACGTGCCACTTCGGTGGTGGACTTCGACCAGGACGGCATCTTCAACGTGTGGGAAATGGACCAGGAAAAACACCTGAAGGAAGTAAGCCCCGATTAGCGCATGGGTTCCATTCAATACTACCTGCTGTTCCTGTGCGCCCTGCTGTTCGTGGAGGACATGCGCCACCGCGCCATCCACTGGTCGTTGCTGGCCCAGGCCTTTTTGTGCTTCGGTGCGCTGGGCTATTGCACCATGGGGCAGCGCACCTTCTGGCGCGAGGTCCCGCTGAACCTGGCCTTTGTGGGCCTACAGTACATCGGCGTAACACTGTACTGTTCGTTGCGCGCCCGTATGTGGACCAATCCCTTTGCACGTCACACCGGCGCCGGTGATGCACTCTTCCTGTTGGCCGCCTCCTTGTTGTTTCCGCGCCATGTCTTCGCGCTCTTCGTGATCAGCGGCATCGTGTTCGCGCTGCTCGGTTATGCCGTGCTGCGCTTGCTGATGCCCAAACAACCGGCCACCGTGCCTGCGGCGGGCCTTATGGCGCTGTACTTGGGAACCTGGTTCGCGATGTGCCTCGGGGGCATGCTGGATACCAAGGCCCTTAATCTCTGGCTGGCCAATGCGTGAATCGGCCCCTTTGATCATCTCGCTTGGCGCACAGGCTCGCCCAGGAGGCGTGCGGAACGATCGGTGAGAAACGCACCTGCATGAGCACGATCACGCCCACCCTCATACCCGACCCACCGCCAGCGCTTCGCAATGCGCTCACGGCCGAGCAGGCCTGGCATTACCGCGTGGTGCCCAAGGAGGAAAGCGAACATGCACTGGTGCTGTATGTAAGCGATGGCGCCAGCGATCCCGCTGTTGAACTGGAGCTGTTACTAGGCCGCAGTGTACGCGTGGAAGCAGCACCGGCCGAAGAGGTGGAGCGCTTGCTGGGCCTGCACTATCGCCGCAGCGCTCAGGCCACACGCCGCATCGATCTGAGCGCGCGCCACGCCGAACACGTGCTGGTGGACCTGGTGTCCGAGGCCCGCGAACTGGGCAGCAGCGATGTGCACCTGGAGACCTACGAGGACCACGCCCGGGTCCGCATCCGCATCGACGGCCAGCTCGTGGAACGTTATCGCTATTCAAAAACGGATCATCCTGCATTGGTGAACAAAGTGAAGGTGCAGGCGGGCATGGACATCAGCGAAAAGCGGCTTCCACAGGATGGCCGCATGTTGCTGGTGCATGGCGACGGCCGCTCGGACATCCGTGTGAGCGTGCTGCCCACGTTGTACGGCGAAAAGGTGGTGCTGCGCCTGCTCGGCCAGGATGCCAGCCGCCTTGATCTGCGCGCCATGGGCATGAGCGAACGCCAGGCGCTGGATTATCAGCAAGGCATCCAACGCCCACATGGCATCGTGCTGATCAGCGGTCCCACCGGCAGCGGCAAGACCACCACGCTATACGCCACGCTGAAGCAGTTGAACGAGGTGCGCCGCAACATCCTCACGATCGAGGATCCCATTGAATACACGTTACCGGGTATCAATCAGGTGCAATTGAAGGAGAGCATCGGCCTGGACTTCGCACAAGCCCTGCGCACCTTCTTGCGTCAGGATCCGGATGTGATCATGGTGGGCGAGATCCGCGATGCCGACACCGCACAAATGGCCATTCGCGCGGCCTTGACCGGTCACCTCGTGCTTTCCACCATACACACCAACAGTGCATGGGGTACCATCGCACGCCTGGTGGACATGGGGCTGCCGCCCTTCCTCATCGCCAATACCCTCAATCTTTCCGTGGCCCAGCGCCTGCTGCGGTGCCTTTGTGCCCATTGCAAACGTGCCGAGGAACTCGATGCTCCAGAGGCCGCGCGTACCGGGCTGTCCATTGATGTACCGCTGACCCATAGCGTGGCGGTTGGCTGCGCCGAATGCCACTACACCGGTTATGCCGGTCGTGCTGCTGTGCACGAAGTGTTGCTGATGGATGCCGGCCTCGCCCTCTTGGTGCGGCAGGGAAGAACGGAGGAACCTACGGAGCTGAAGGAGCGCGGCATACAGCGCCTGGGCGAAAGGGCGATGGAGCTGGTGCGAGCGCAGATCACCAGCCTGGACGAAGCCTTGCCTTTGATCAACGGCCATTGAACATGAACAGCAGGTGCAGAGGAATGGTGTGGATGCTTGCGGTGTTGCTGGCGTGCGCTGTGCATGCGCAGGACCGGTTCGCCTCCCTGGCCAGAACGTTGGAGGCCGCCGAAGTGGACCATCCCGGGCTTGGCGAGACCGTGGAGCTGAGCGTGAACGGCGTTTCGCTGCAGGAATTCGTGCGCGCTCTCGGCATGAACCACAAGCTGAACGTGAGCGTGGACCCCAAGGCACAGGGCTCCGTGGTGAACAACTTCAGCGATGCGCGGGTGAGCGATGTGCTGCTCTATCTGTGCAAGAACTACGACCTGGACGTCGAGTTCATCGGCAGCATCATCGCACTGAAGCCCCACCAGCAAGAGGTGATACCGAAGGCGCCGGAAGCACCCAGGCCTATTGCCGTGGTCTATTCAGCGGATAGTTCGTTGTTGGACCTGGACCTGCAACGCGACCGGCTGGACAGTGTGGCGAAGGCGATCACCACAGCTTCCGGAAAGAACGTGGTGCTTGCACCAGGTCTCGCCGATATGCGCGTATCCGTCTTTCTGAAACGCAGTCCGTTCGATCGGGCCATGGACAACATGGCCTTCGCCAACGGACTTTCCGTGAACAAGTCGCGAGACGGCGCCTACTTGCTCGAAGCCTTGGCCGGTGAAGGAAAAACCACCGGGAAGGACCGCAACAGTGCGCGGTCGACCAGCTCATCGGATGGCGGGCAAATGGACATCGGCGTGGACCCGCAAGGTCTCCTCTCGCTGAACGCCAAGGATGCTTCGCTGGCGGACCTCTTGGAACAGGTCTCACGCGCAATGTCTGTGGAGTTCTTCATCGCGGATAAGCCGGAAGGGAAGTTGACCACGCAATTGACCCGCGTGGGGTACACCGAATTCCTTGATCAAGTTCTCAAGGGCACCGACTACACCCATTCGGAGAGCAATGGCGTGCACGTGATCGGAAAACGGGACCAGGAAGGTCTTCGCATCAGCGAATTGGTGCGGTTGGAGAACCGCACGATCACCGACGTCATGACCGCCATTCCCGAAGTCCTGAAGAAGGATTTGGTGGTGCAGGAATTCAAGGAGCTGAACGGCTTGGTGCTCAGTGGCAGCGCCCCGCGCATAGCCGAGATCAAACGCTTTCTCCGGCAGATCGATCAGCTTGTGCCCTTGATCAACATCGAGGTGATGATCGTGGATGTAACGCGCAGCCGGGCCACCACCATCGGGCTGAACGTGGGTGTTGGCGGTGAAGGGAAACCCACCACCAGCGGTGGCACGCTCCTGCCCGATGTGAACTACAACCTGACCAGCAGCACCATCAATCAGCTCATCAATAGTTTCAATGGATTCGGCGTGTTCAACCTGGGCAACGTGAAGCCGGATTTCTACATGAGCATTCAGGCCCTGGAGACCGATGGCATGCTGAAGGTGCGCAGCACCCCCCAGATCAGCACCCTTAACGGGCATGAGGCCACGCTCAGCGTTGGCCAGACCGCCTATTACCTGGAAGTGCGTAACGATATCATCGGTTCGCAGAACCCCACCATCACCACCTCGCAGATCTACAAGCCCATTACGGCGGACCTTTCCGTGAAGATCCTGCCGATCGTGAGCAACGACGATATGGTGACCTTGGAGATCGAGGTGAACCAAAGCGACTTCACGGAGCGCATCTCCAACACCGCGCCACCCGGCAGCGTGGAGCGCAAGTTCAAATCCATCATCCGCGTGAAGAACCGCGAGATGATCGCGCTGGGCGGACTGGAGGAAAAGGAAGTCAACCGCAGCGGACGAGGATTGCCGCTATTGGCAAGGATACCCGTGTTGAAGTGGATCTTCGGAAGCCGCACGGCCTCCAACCGGAAAAGCAAACTCACGCTCTTCATCCGCCCAACGGTGATCTACTGACATGAACACGGCGCTCATCATCGGACGTGATCATCTGGTAGGCCTCGAAGCCCTTCAGCTTCCTGATGGGTCATGGTCCTTCGACTGGGTGCACTTGCATAGGCGACGCGGGGTGGTGGAAGTGCTGCGCCAGGGAGCCCCTACCACGGATATCGCCAAACTCGTGACAGCGATCGGGGTGCGTTATCCGTTGGTGCTGGTGGTGCGCGGTGACCGCATGATCGTCCGTGATATGCCCGGCGTGTTCGTTGCGGAACGCGATCTGGGAAAGTTGCTGCCGAACGCGCAAGCAACGGAACTGATCCACAGCAACTACACCATCGGCGACCGCTCGCTCGTAATGGTGGCCAGGCAACAGCCCGTGAACGAATTGCTCAGTGCACTGCAGTCGGCCGGGTTCAGACCGCTGCAACTGATCGTGGGACCGGGCGTGCTGTTCGCCCTGCGCGAACAATGGACCGCAACAGCAAATGGTGGATTCTTTGGTCCGCACCACTTCGAACAGGATGGAACGCATGCATGGAACTATCGTCACGTGGAAAATGACGCCGAGCCGGTGCCTTTTGCCGATGAACTGATAGCGTCCGGTAAGCTCTGCGCACTTTCCGCCTGCTGGCAACACTGGTTCGGCACGCTGGATGCGAGCACCTCGTTCCTGCCCATCGTCACCCAGTGTGCATCGGAGGAAAAGCATCGCCTGCGATACGAAGTGGGTGTTGTTGCGCTTTTCGCGCTGTTGGTACTGATGTTAGGGGCTGATGTGCTGCTTCGGCAACGCTCCGATGGACGCGCCGCACAACTCCAGGAATACCTGGCACAGCGATCAAGCAGGCAGGCGCAATTGGATTCGCTCGAAACCGCATTGGGCTCGCGCAAAGAGCTGATGCACCTGATCGGCGGTGGCATAAACGGAAGCACCATGCGATCGCTGGACCGCGTTACGGCCAGTGTGCCACGTAGCGTGCTATTGACCGACCTGTGGCTGGCACCGGCCGAGCACCTGCCACGCGAGGGAGAATTGTTCAAGCCGACCCCCGGTCTGATCACCATCACCGGTTCCACCCATGATCCTGCGGAATTGCCTTCATGGATCGCCATACTGAAGGAATTGCACGGGGTACGCCACGCCAGATTGCGGTCCCTGGAACAAGGTAATGACCATGGCGATCCCGTCTTCCACATCGAAATTGAACTGGGATGACGGGCTGGCTGCATACCTATCGCGGCCGCCTTGTGGTACTGACCACACTGGGCGCGTTGCTGGTGGCCGTGGTGTGGACGAAGCGGCTCGCGCGCACCGTGGAGCAGTGGCGCACCAATGCCGCGCTGGAAGCCGGTATGGCGAATGGGGATCAGGACGCTGAGCATATGACCGCGATCCGCGCAGAGCTCGAAGCCTTGAACCACGAGTTCGGCGAGCTCTCTGAACCCGCCGAGGTCGTGTGGCAGCGTGTGCTGTCGCTTATAGGCCAGGCCAGCGCGAACGGCTCGGTGCAATTGCATGGCGTGGAGAGCGAATCGGTAGGAATCGCCGCTGATAACTCGCTGCACATACTGCCGATCACCGTTGCCGGTCCGTATCCATCACTCTTACGATTAGCGAATGACCTACAGCGTGCCGTGCCCGAAGCGCATGCCATCTCCCTCCGGTTCCATACCGACCACGCCACATACGGCAAGGCCAGTTCACTGCTCATGACCGTGTACCTGCAAAAGATCATCCGCCATGAATAAGCTCATACTTCTCGCCCTGTTGGCCTCCACCCTGGCTTCATGCACCGATGTGATCGAAGAGGACCTCGACGGTTTCGGATTGGTGCTCCTCACCCCTCCTGCCGGCCATACGTCCACCGGGAACCAGGTCGACTTCCGCTGGGAAGCTGTTCCGAACGCGACCCGGTACCATATCCAGGTCTGCACGCCGGATTTCACCGCTCCAATATCATATGCCCTGGATTCGGTGGTCACAGAGGTGTATTTCAGCGGCCTTTTCGATCCGGGCACCTTTACCTGGCGCGTGCGTGCAGAGAACGACAACAGTCACACCGATTGGTACACGCGCACATTCAGCATCACCTCGTCGCAAACGCTTACTGGTCAGGTTCCTCAACTGCTCTTGCCTGCGGACGATCTCATCACGAACATGAGCGTGATCACCTTCACATGGGACACGCTGCCGTTCACCGTGGACCACCGGTTCGAGCTACGGGCGAACTCCTCGACCGGAACACTGCTTCAGGCGTTGATAACACCGGAGAACACGATCACCTTGAACAACCTGGCCGATGGAGAATATGCCTGGGGCGTGCAGGCCCAGAACGATGTTCCTTCCAGTTCGGATTTCGCATACCGATCATTCATCGTGGACGCCACCGCACCGAGCGTGCCGATCCAACTTGTGCCTTCCTCTGGCGCCATTGTGGACCAAGCACCGTTCACCTTTTTGTGGCAAAGTGGGCAGGACGCGTTGACCAGCACGCATGATTCCCTGATCGTTCGAAATGCCGCTCAGCAGATCGTGCGCGCCCTTGGCAATGCCTCTGGCACTTATGCGGATTCGCTGGGACTGGGAACATACACCTGGTACGTGAAGACCGTGGACCAGGCCGGGAATTCTTCACTCGCTGGTCCCTTAACCTTCAGTGTGCAATGAAGCGAAAGGGTGTCACCATCACCTTGTTGCTTGTTGTCGCATCCATTTGGGGAGCGATCCTGATCAAGGTCGTGAATCCTCCAACAGCTGAACCGTCGAAGGCGATGGTCAACTTGCCTTCCGGTCCTGAATGGAAACAGGTGGCCGTGGAACATCCACCCAGCGACTCCCTGGGAAACTACCGCGACCCCTTTCTCGGGTCCACATCCGTTGTACCGCGATCGGGAGCAGTTCCAATGTCGGCTGCTCGCAAGGTCCAAAGCACAACGCAGACAACAGCGCACAAGACTGCTGCGAGTTGGCCGAAGATCACCTTCCAAGGGCTGCTCCGGAACAGGACGAACAGCCGTTCCGTCGCACTATTGACGATCGAAGGGAAGAACGCCATGCTCATGCAGGGTGCCAAGGACGCATGCGGCGTGAGCGTTGTAGCGGTTTACACCGACTCAGTGGTGTTGGCCATGGATGGGGAGAGCCGTTGCTTCCGCCGTTGAGCCTTAGAATGCGGTGCTCAGCTTGAACATGGGCAAATACATGGCCACGAGTATGGTGCCCACGAACACCGCGATCACCACGATCATGGCCGGTTCCAGCACGCTGCCCATCATGGCTGTGCGATGTTTCACTTCGGCAGCCCTCTCCTCCGACAGGCGCAGGAACATCCGGTCCAATTGACGCACCTCCTCGGCCACGGCGATCATGGCCACGTCCTTGCCGTCGAACAGGTCATGTGCCGAACACGCTTCGTGAAGATGTCCACCTCGCAGAACGCGCTCGCGGATATCCAAGATCGCAAGCCGCAATGTGTACAGTTCTACGAGGTCGGCCGCCAGGGCCAAGGCCCGATCCAATGGCAATTGCGCCGCCAGCATGGAGGCCATGGCCCGGTAGAATCTGGCGAATTGTGCGCGGCTGTAGACAGTTCCCACCAAGGGCAAACGGACCACGAGCCATGCCACTCCGTGCTTCACGGCCGGTCTGTCCTTCACCAGCGCATAGAAGATGAATGCCGCCACCGTCAACAGGCCAAGCATGATCAATGCGGGTCCGCTAGCGGCGGACATACGCACAACGAATTGCGTGATGGCCGGCAGTTCAGCTCCCGAGCGATGGAAAACATCAGAGAACATCGGCACCACCACCCGAAGCATGAAGGCCACGACCGCACCAGTAACGCACAGCACGAACAGCGGGTAGGCGAAGGCACTGAGCAAGGTCCTCCGCAATTCCACCTTTGCGTCGAAGTTCTCGGCCAATTCCTCGAATACCTCGGAAAGGCGGCCCGTTTCCTCACCTACCTGTACGCTCTGTTCTTCGTATTTGCTGAAAACGCCTTCCGCCGCGAGCGCAGCTGAAAGTGAACGCCCTTGTGCAAGCGACCGCCTGATGGACAGGTACAATTCCTTTCGTTGATCGTCCTTCCGCGCGCCGGCCAGCACCGTGAACACGGTTCCCGGGTCCACGCCTGAGGAGATCAACAGGTGAAGCTCACGGTACAGATCGGCCTTGGCCTTATCTCCCAGCCGCTTGGACATGGCTGCGAACAAGGCGAGCCGATCCGTGATGACCTTGGCCAGTTCCTTGGTCCCGATCGCGGACGTTCGTTGTCCTGTGCGTGTGGAAGGAGCATGGATCGGCATGGCTCAACGCATTTCGTTCCGAGTGACAGCATCATAAGGCATCGTGCAGAAGACATGCATCGTGTCGCCAGCAACGCTCATCGCCAGGTCGAGCAAGTCAAAGGGCTCACCATCACGGGTCACTTCCAAACCGTCCAATGAGGCGTGTATGGACAAATGCCCGGAGCGGAATGTATCCGCGCTGGTTTCGAAATGCCGGATCAGGCAGTCATCCACGCGCTCATAATTCGGGCCGGCTCCCGACCTGTTGGTAAAGGCGAACCCGTTCCGGGTCAGGTACAAATTCCGTGACCTGTCCGCGTCCGCATCGAGCACCAATTGCAGGTCCCGGAACCGCTGAAGTTCATCATCCATTCGGTAGGACCGAGCCGCAAGGTCATTGAAGGACCCGAGAATACCATAGGCCAGGGTCACCAGGATGCCGGTGAGCAACAAGGCCACAGTGACCTCGAGTAACGTGAAGGCCTTTAATCGGACCATGGCCCTGTAAGGATCCTGTTCTGTTCCAGCACCACCGTCCCACCATCCCTTGACACCACGAAATGGAATGACCGTCGAGATCCATCCAACATCACCGGCTCCCAGCTGAGATGTAAGTCGGCCTTTGAGACCAATTGTGGACGCCATGCTCCTTTGGCATGAATGCGCGTTACTTCGGCCTCGATCATCGCCCACGCCAGGGTGCGCTGATAGGCCCGATCGCTCTGGAGAACATTGGCAAAGATCAGTCCGGAGGTGGCCAGCACGAAACCAAGTATGGCCATGGCCGCCACGGTTTCCACCAACGATGATGATCGAATGCGCATGATCTCACACTATTGATCCATCCATTGAAGCACGTCCATCGCCCCTTCATTTCCCCATACCCCGACTCCTAAATACCCTGCATCGCGCAAGGGCTTCACAACAGCATCCATGATATGTCCGCGATAAACGGAACTTGGCGTACGCAGAACAGTGGACGTCGCGATCACACAGCCTTCGATCGTTCCACCGAGTTGCACAGCGCCTTCATTGCGGACCTCGCCGGTGAACGTGCACCCTGCGGACAATTCCACGGTTGGTGACACGTGTTGTTCACCGTTCGCGAAAGCGAGGATCACCCCGCTCATGATCGTTCGCACCCCAAGTCTTATCACAGGAACACCTTCGACCTTTTCACCATTGCAGACAAGTGCCGATGGATATTGAAGCTCAGCATCGGAGCCCACGTCCACTCCTCCTGTTGTCAAGCACTGTAATCGACCGTGGAAGCCGGACGACACCGTGACGAACGGCGCGTATATCAACAGATCATCGCAAGTGAATGAAGCATCGATGACCAAACTGTCGTTGGAGCGGATGATGATGTGGCCACCCAGATATGAGCCGCTCAAATGGCGCTCGCCGGCCATCTCCACAACCAGTGCGTGTTCAGCAAAAGATCGCTGAACACTGTCACTTGGAAGATCCTTCCAACGGACGAATTCGGCATTCTCCGGGGCAGCAAACCCTTGGAGCAGGTGGCACTGCTGTTGCATCTCCGCTCTCAGTTCCGGGAATTGGTTCGAACTGGGCCGTTGATCATCCAGGGTCAACGAACCCGTGTATGGCCGTCCTTCGATGTAAGCCCTGCGTAAACCGCGAACTGGCAAGTAGCAAGGTCCCATCAACCGGGTGTCGCCCGCCAGGGCGATCGGGTCGTTCTGGTCCTCGACCCACAGGCTCGGTGAGGTCGGATCCACATGCCAACCCATGAGGGCGGTACGCGTGGCCCGCTGATCATTGACGAAGGCCGAGCACGTGCGCAACTCGAACACGCCCCATGCCATGCGTGTAATTGACACCGGGTCAATTCCCTGGCCAAACAGATCGACATGCGATGTCCGCGTTTGCGCATCAATACCTCCCTCGGCAGGCCATGTCATGGCAGCGTACAGGTTGTTCCTGGCATTGTGGAATGACACCCAGCGTTCAGTTTGCATGGATCGATGACGCGCACGCAGAATGACCGACATCAGCAATACTCCAAGCAGTAACGAAACCACCAGCGCATAGAACAGGGAAGCGGCGCGGATCACGGCTTCTTCGGTTCGGTCTGAGAACGGCGTTTCTTCTTCGCCTTTTCCTTGTCCTTGGTCTTCTTGGCCGCTTTATCGCCCTTCAATCGCTCGGCCTTTCGGTTCTTATGGATCTTCTTGTCCTTGGGATCGGCTTCCGGCTGCGTCGGATCAGCTTTCGCCTTTTTGTTAGTGATCAGTTCACCACGCTTGTACCGCGTTCGTTGCGTTTCACCCTTGGCCGGGTCCATAACAAGGACATCTCCGTGCATCTGGCCGTGCTTCCAATTGACCACCCGGAGCAATCGACCAGCTTCATTCCACTCGGACCAAGCGCCTGTGCGCAGACCGTTACTCAACATTCCTTTCGTTCGTAATTGGCCATTCGGATGGAACTCCTGGTAGTTCCCATCCAACAGATCCCCTGAAAAGCCCCCTTGGGTGGTCATGATGCGCTGTCCGATGCACCAGAAGTACTCTCGATCAGCTAACGGAACGATCGCTTTGTGGTTATTCCTGACATGCGCTTGGATCGTTCGATCCGGCAGGGATAATCGCACAGAACGTCGTGTCCCATCCTGGGCATTGGTGGGCAGTGTGCACAACCATATGGACAGGAGCACAGCACGGTGAAATAGGGGACAATGACGCACGGTGTACATGTGCACAAGATACTATATAATACTTAAGCATTCTATCTGGCTTTGATAGTTCCGCTTCTCTTATGGCCACTCCCGCGCTCCACAAGGCCCTTTGGCAGTGCAGAACTGGGTAGTCCATGTAGCCGTGAGGGATACGTACTGAAGAAGGGCACCAGGGTGGTCCGATATCTGTCCGGGCAGTGCAACTTTGTCCTCATCATGGGCAGCATGTTCAAATTCGACCTTGCTTGCGAGCATTTGCTCCAACCCTTTTTAGACAAATGCTATGCGGCGAACGGCATTCACGGAGAACGTTGCCGCGACCGGGTTCATCAAAAACAGGGAATAGATATTGTGCTCTCGAAAGATGGTTGTCAGTACCTCGTCGACGAGAAAGCGCAACTAAATTATTTGGGTTGCAGCCTGCCCACGTTCGCCTTGGAGATCAACTACCTGAAAAAAGGAGAAATATGCCTTGGTTGGCTTTTTGATGAGAGCAAGACCACTGAAGTCTATGCCTTTGTATTTGACATCACTCTCCAGTCGAATGCGACGGAACTCAGGCGAACAGACCAAGTGATAGGGGCGAACATCGTGCTGGTCAATCGTCAACGACTTCTCAACCGGCTTGTTAGCGAGGGTCTCGACCGGCATTTGCTCAGCAGGTTTGCCAATGAGTTGCGCGAAACGAAGTCTGACCGAAGATCGGTTCACTCACCCGGTCTGCGTGTGATGCGCTCGGCTCGATTAACTGAAGAGCCGGTGAATCTCTTGGTAACGCGGCGTTTCTTGGAGTCAATTGGTCAAGTGCTTCATCCATGCCAAGGGGATGACTAGCTCCTGAGCGTCGTGGCCAGCAGAACCATTCGGCGCCAGGTGCGGTACTTTTCGGGC
Source organism: Flavobacteriales bacterium (assembly GCA_031411095.1). GTDB lineage: Bacteria > Bacteroidota > Bacteroidia > Flavobacteriales_F > PHOS-HE28 > PHOS-HE28. The sequence goes on from JANOAK010000026.1 coordinate 176,633, forward strand.
ATGATCTACTTGGACAACAACGCCACCACGAAGCTCGACCCGCGCGTGCTGGAGGCGATGATGCCCTATTTGACCGAGGAGTACGGCAACGCTGCCAGCAACCATGCCTTCGGTGTGAGAGTGAACCAACGTGTGCGTGAGGCACGGGAGCAACTGGCTGCTCTCATCGGATGTGACCCCTTCGAGATCGCCTACACTTCTGGCGCAACTGAGGCGCTCAACCTTGCCTTGAAGGGTTTGGTGGCAAGCGCATCGCCTGAGCGAAGACACATCGTGACCTGCCAGACCGAGCACTCCGCCGTGTTGGACACTTGCCGGTACCTCGAGACCCAAGGCGTGGAGGTGACCTACCTCCCCGTGCAACCGGATGGCTTGCTCAATTTGAATGTTGTGAAGGAGCACATTCGGCCAGACACGCTTGTGGTTTCGATCATGCTCGTGAACAACGAGACGGGCGTGATACAGCCCATCAAAGAGCTGGCTGCTCTGGCGCATGCGCAGGGCGCCTACTTCATGACGGATGCTACCCAGGCAGTGGGCAAGATGCCCGTATCCGTTACCGAGATGGGGATCGACCTCTTGACCCTATCCGGCCACAAGTTTTACGGGCCGAAGGGCATAGGCGCACTGTACACTCGTGGAAGAAGGCCGTACAAGGTGAAGTTGCAGCCCCTGCAACATGGTGGTGGGCATGAACGTGGCCTGCGTAGCGGAACGCTGAACGCGCCAGGCATTGTTGGGTTAGGGGCAGCAGCAGCGATTGCTCATCGAGAAATGAAAGCGGATGCCGAACGTGTTGGTGCGCTAAGGGATGAACTCGAAACGGCATTGCTCACAATCCCCGGAACGCAGATCAATGGGAACAGCAGCTTGCGACTCTATAACACGACCAACCTCTCCTTTGAAGGCGTGGATTCGGATGCCTTGGTGGTGGCATTGAAGGATCAAGTCATGTTGACCAACGGCTCGGCTTGCTTGTCGAATGCGCACGAACCCAGTCACGTTCTCCTGGCCATGGCCAAATCAACCGAACAAGCCTACTCTTCGGTGCGAATAAGCCTAGGCAGGTTCAATCTGAAGGACGAGATGTTGCTGGTAAAGGATGTTCTTGCACAAGCCTTGTCCGAGCTGAGAGCTCTGCAACTCTGAAGGACTCACTCACTCGATCTTCTCGGGTAATTCAGCTTCAGGGTTCCTTAGAGCTTCACGATACGAAGTCAAGAGATCAGGGACCTGATTCTTGTGCAACTCACCCATGAGATAAAGAGCAAGGTCAAAGGCTAGTTTCTGGCTCTTTGTCTTGGCCTCCATCTTCCCTCCAATCCAAAGAATGTTGTTGAACGGACTATCTGGCATGACAAATCCTAGTCGCTTAACCTTCGTTGCAAGTATGTCCAATCCTCCTTCTTTAGGGCGGTAGTGGACGTACAATCGAGCCAGAAGTTTCAATCCGATTGGGCGAAACAATAAGTACTTGTTGTCCTTCCTGGCCTGCTTCAAGGTGAGTTTCTCCTTAAGGAAGAAATTCTTGTACTCCGGAAGCGTAACGATGACATAGTCGTAGAACTCCTCAACGATCCGCTGGAATTCCACCACGTTCTCTTCATCCCAGATCTCAGTCTTAGGCTTCTTCTTGAATAGCTTTCGAAGTACCTTGTGAGTGTTGTTCAGGCCCAACAGATTTGTGAAGTGAGCCTCATCCTTTTGCTCCAACTTCGCGTTCTCGGTCAGCGAAATGAGCTTGCCTTTCTTAAAGTGCTTGTATGATGCATAGACCCTGCGAGTTACTATCGCATTGAGGTCTTCTTCATCAATTTTGATCTTATCTCCCTCTGCAACGGGCTTCGCATTCTTGTTGATATCGGAGAAGAGTTTCCGTGTCCGCTTTCGGCCCGGTTCGTCGTCAATGTGAGCGAGGAAGACGACCGGGAACTGATCGTCATTCAGTATCCTATTCTCAACCTTCTTCTTCTTCTCTTCGTCATACGCAATCTTGATACCCGCTACCCGATGTTGGCCATCAATCGCGAACATTTGTTCATCTCCATTGAAAATCAGGAGTCCAATGGAGTCCTTGAGCTGATGGAAATAGTCGCCTCCTCCGACGAGGTTCATCGTTTTGTCAAGATTAAACTCCACCCAGTCCGGCAGTCCCTTGAAGACACCAACAACGAGTGAGTTAAAGAACCTTCTATCATTCTTGAGCAAGTACTTTGCAATCGCCTTTCTTCTTTCTTTCAAATCTCTTTGAAGTATCTCATCCAAGGACTTGGCTTCTCGAATCTCCTTGGAAGCGAGAACCCAATCATTGATTTGGGCGGCAGTCATCAATGATGTGTAGTAGACCCAGCTACCAGTCACACCACGAAGTGAGGGAAGTACCATTCGCTGCTTCATCTTAGGTCAGCTTGACGGAGCTCCTTAAGCTCCAGTGGAAAGTCTCGTTCGTTGCAAATCGGGTAGAAGAATCCGTGGAGATTGGTCTCCAGATTCTCTAATTCGGTGTAGGGGATTGAAGTAGTGGCGTACTGCACATACACGTTGCGATGGTACATAGCCAACAATCTGTGAACCTTCTTGCGCTTCTTTACTTGACTGAGTCTGAAGTAATCCTTGAGCCGTTCTCGAAGTGGTCGATCTGAGCCCTTCTCTCCAGAGATGCCGACATAGAAGACATACTTCGGCATATCCAAGTACATATTAGCCGCTCGAATGATAAAGAGATATACGCCAATGCTATTGTCGGCAATAAGCGTATCCAAACTATCCGGCTTGTTGATGTCCGAATACTTGAATTCCTTCCAGTCCAGTTTATGCTTATCTATCAGTGGATGGAATTTCTCCCAGTAATGACGATCCATGAGGAATTCTTCCCGTAGGAATCGGAATCTGACCTCGGAAGCGAGGCTATGGTAGTAGTCTGCTTTCTGGCCCAGTTCTCTATCGAGCAGATCCAGTGTCGCCTGTTGCATCGCGCTCTAAGTGAATCTGTGATAGATCACGTGCTATTCATCCGAGCTTAGCAAGCCCGCCCTCTATGGTCGTGAGCAACAACTCGGCTAAATCATTACCTGGCTTCTCTAGTTGAAGTGCATGCCATTGCTCTATGCCATCATCAATGTGCATCTTAATGAGCTTTGGGACATCCTTGTTCGTCCGGTGCAACCCATACTTCACGGCAACCATACTCACATAGGTCTCCATGTGCTTACCAAATAGCACAGTGGTCCTATACTGTTTGCCCGCTGAATTCTGGAGCTTGCTAAGGTCCATACGTTTGCCCGAGGCCAGGGAAGTAGCCAGTGCGACACGCGCGGCTACGTTCTCCGCACCGAAGCCGAACTTTCGCGTGAGCTCGACGACTCTCGGGTGATTCTTCTCTGAGGTGCGGATATGTGTGAAGCTGCTCATACTGTTGCGAGTTCGAAGAGTTCATCGGCCTTGACCTCCGTGAAGGAAGAACGGTGTTCATCCTTCGCCTCAATGCGGTGTACAGCACCGACTTTCGGTTTCAACTGCAGGTACTCTTCTTGGGTAAGTTCCTTCTCCAGTAACGGCAGCAGGACCACTTGCTCCGACACGGCAGGATAGAACCGTTGGATGATGTTTTTCGAGTGCTGCTTGTCCAGCTTCTGCAAAGGGCTATCGATGAAAACCGGGAACTTGATATTCGATTCATCGACAAGGGCCTTGAGGACGGCTGTCGCGTATAGCTGTTGTTCCCCCTTCGAGAGAGATTCCTTCGGAACGAGATGGTCCTTGCGATCGAAGAGCGAGATATCGATGATGCCTTCCTGCACGAGCACCTCCACGCGATGGATGAAGCCGCGCTTGTGCATGAGCCTCGAAAGTTCTTCCAGGATCCGAGCTTCCAAGGCGGTACGCTTCTGTGCCTTCAACTGCACCAAGAAGGCGTCCAGCTCATGGATCAGTTGCTCGGCGGTGCGGTCCTTTTCAGCCTCTTGCGTCCCGAGCTCGACCTTCTTAGCCAGCTCTGCTATCTGACGGCGCGCGGTATCCCTCTCGCGCTTCCTACCACCGATCTCCTGATCAAGCTCGGATATGCGGGCTTCGATTGCCTGGATGCCAGTATCTACTTCTTCCTTCTGTTTCCGGATCTCGATCACCAGTTGGTCGCCTTCCCGTGCCTCAGCTCCACTCACAAGGCGGAACACCTTGGTGAGCTCGTTCTTGTTCTCCTTGTCCGCTTGCACCAACTTCTTGAACGATGCGCTGAACGTGTGGGTCAGGTTGTGATGAATGCCGTCGAATTCGTTCCGTTCCGACTCCGAAAGGGCTAGCAGGATCTTCGTGCCGCCAGTCGCGGCTGGAGCAAACTGCTGCTTGATCTGTTCCTCGACGGCAGCAAGGATCTTGGTGCGCTGCGTCTTCGCCAGTTTCAAGTCCTTCACCGCTTTCGAAAGGCCCGTTTGCACCTTCTTCACTTTGGCGGCAAGCTCCTTGGGGCTCATGGATGCCTGCTTCTGTTCAGCCTCTTTGTGGGCCTGAGCGCGCGTTGCCATGAAGTCCGCGCTGGCCATGGCGAAGGGGGCCAGTTCCAGCATGTCTTTCAGTCCGGAACGGATAACCTTACGCTCGTCGAGCAATCGATCACGGGTCTTCTTCAGTGCCAGTAGGTCTTCCAGCGACATCGCGGTGCCCTCTCGAATCAACTTCTCCTGTAGACGCTCGCTCAACTGCCGCTTCGTAGCCTTCTCTTCCTGTAGCGTGGCTATCTGCTCCTCCTCGTTGCGAATGAGCCCTTCCAACTTCTGCACGCTTGCCTCCAGTTGTGCTAGCTTTTCGCGTTCCTTCTCCGTGGCCAGCCCGCTCCGCAAGCGCACGCGCATATCGACCAGGTTCTCCTTCAGGTCCTCGTACTTCTTAATGCCCAAGACCTCGGAGTAGGCTTTGCTCAGCTTGCGCTTGTCCTCCAACGAACGCATCTCTGCTAGCTCCACGATCTTCTCCGCATCGAAGAAGAAGAACTTGGCCACCTCCTTCGGTAGGATGAAGTCGTTGACGAAGATCTCTGGGCCAACATCCTTCGTCAACTGGTTCGGTTCGCCATCGATGAGGATGGAAAGTTCATCCGAACCGCGATGTGCGTCATAGGTGCGCGCGACGGTCAATTCATTGCACGGCAACGCAGGAATCGAGAGGCCCGTGAAGGTGAGCGCGACCGAATATTTGTTCTTGCCGTGCAGGGCCGATCCACGGTTCAAGTAGCCTGCCGCGTACTTCGAATAACCACCGGCATCGTGGATGAGCTGGCGGTAGCGCTCGTCCACATCGATCATCATCTTCCCATAAAGACACCAAACGAGCGAGGTGAGCAGCGTGGTCTTACCTGCGCCGTTGTGCCCGCAGAGGATGAAAACGTTCTTCTTCGGGTCGCGATGGAAGTGAAGCTCATTGACACCCTGATAGATGCCATAGTCGTCCAAAGCAATGCACTTGATGAACATCAGGCGGGCTCTTTCTTGGTGAACTGCTCGATGCGCATCTCCAACGTGCGCTGCAGGCCCCGCTTGTTCATGAGGATGGTCTTCGTCTTCTGGAGATCCAGCAACTCGTTGATCAGGTCAGCATGGGCTGGTCGGTCGACGCACACCTCCTTGAGCAAGCTCTGTTCGGCAAGGGTCTGCTCGTTCGCTGTGCGGAGGTCCAGCTTGGTGCCGAAGATGCCGTTGTAGATCTCGGCCACATTGTGCTGCCAAATACCGTCGCGGTGCCAGATCACCTGAATGGCAACAAGCTCCTGGTAGGTAATGAGTGCGGCCATTTCACCTTGCGCTTGCATGATCTCATGCTGGGCGCGAAGTAGCTGTGTGAGGATTTTGGCGCGTACTTCTGGCTTGTAGGGACCAAGCTGTCCTTCCTTCTCCGACCCACTGCGGCGGCGCTTCTCGCGCGCATTTTCGTCGTTCCTTGATTCGGCCAAGTAGTCACGGATCTCCATCAGCGGCTCCATCCAGTCCTCACCATTCTCGATCAGGGCTTCCATGGACTTGTCGCGCTTAACCACCGTGCATACCCAGCAGCCAAAGCGGCTGTTCCCGCATGAGGGAGTCGTGGTATCGATCACCAACGGACAGTCGCCGCTGTTGGCATTCTTATAGAGCGTGATCAATTCCTTGTTCGACGCACCGAAGGGCGACTTCACTTGTGCCAGATACTGCCACAGTTCATCCGTCTTCACATCCTTGATGGCAGCATACACGTAGGCGTTCGGTAGCACGTGCTTGCGTAGCCGCTCTCCCTTTACCTCGTGCTGCTTCATGCTGCGCGCCCGACGCGAGCTTTCGTCGCTTCGTGTGCCAAGCAGTATGATGACCTCTCCCGTCTTCGAGATGGTGTCAAGGATGAACTTCGTTGTAGGGTTGATCTTCAACCGTTCCGTGCACCAACGGAAGATGTTGTTGGGGGCTGGGTAACCTGAGCCAATGAGCTTCACCCAGAACGTGTCCTCCAGTTCTGGCGTCGTGCGCTTCACGTGGATCGGCATCCCTTGCTCTACCGCAGCCTTTTCGATCTGCAGGAGCACCCCGTGTACAAAGTCGAGCACCTTCGGGTTTTCTACCAGCGTGTTGTTACAGACCACATGGATCTGGCGTTGCCGAACCTCTGCGGGGATTCGCTGCACTGCATACCAAACTAGCTGTAGGAGCATGGTGGAATCCTTTCCACCACTGAAGCCCACAATCCATGGACGGTTGTTGTCTTCAGCTAAATACTGGTCCTGGATCTCATCGAGCAACTCCTTGGGGTAAAAGGCCATTGTTATGTCCGGAGTTCGTAGCAGTCCAATATCACGTTGGGCACAGCGTCGGTGAAAGTATGCGGCCAGGCAATTACATGAACAGATTTCAAACCGACAACCAATTTGACAACTAATAAAAAGACAAGCCGCGCTATCGACCTGATATTCAGGAAGATGCGCGGCTGTCCTCGTAGCCCGTAGGGGAATCGAACCCCTGTTTCATCCGTGAAAGGGACGCGTCCTAACCCCTAGACGAACGGGCCATCAGTACAATTCCCTCGACCGTTCGTGCCGGAGCGATCACGGTCAGCGGGGCGGCAAATGTAAACGGTTCCGGTAAGCTTGCAAATAATGCATGTTCCAAGGGGGGCCGAGCGGGGCTAGGTCACGTCGTCCACGTCCGTCTGGAAGCGGAATCCGAGGCGTTTGCCGGTGCTGATCTGGGTGTTGGCGTTCAGCTCGTTCACCTCGCTCACCGTTACCTGGTTCACCTGGTCATAGGGCGGGGCCAGCAGGTCGAAGTCCAATACATAGATGATGGCCGATAGCAGCACATCCTTCAGCTTTTGCCGGCTCATTCCGTTCTCCGCCAGATCGTTGTACAGGAAGCCCATCTGGCGCTTCCCCTGCACGAAGAACCGGTTGTCCTTGTTCACGAACAGGCGCGCCACGAGGTAGCCCAGGTCGCGCTCGCGGTTGTATTTGAAGGAGTCGCTGAGGAAGTTGTACATGTTGATGGTGCCGAAGTACCCCCGCAGCTCATCCTCGGTGAGGTAGCTCGTCTTCCACAAGCTGTGCGACTGGTCCAGCTTGAACACGTTGGAGTGCATGTGGAAGATGATGGTATCGCCGGCCACCTTCAGTTCTGCGGCCATCTCGCCCTTGTCCGTATACCGCACGCTGAGGCGCTTGTCCCTGGCGCCCACCGTACCATCGAGGTCCGATGCGATATCGTGCAGGAGGTCCTTCAACACGCGGAACATTTCCACGGTGAGGGCATGCACATCCTGCTTCATGCTGCTCTTGGTCTCGAGCATGCGCACGATCATGGCGCGGGGGTCGTTGTCGTGGGCGGGGGGAGGGGCGGCTTTCTTTTTCATCAGTAGGCGCGGGCGTAGATGACGCGTTGGGTGCTGGGCTTTCCGGTGACCATGCAGGCGCCGGGGGTGCGGTCGCCTTCGAGGGGGATGCAGCGGATGGTGGCCTTGGTCTCGTTCTTCACCTTTTCCTCGGTCTCCGCCGTGCCATCCCAATGGGCCAGCAGGAAGCCGCCTTTTTCGATCTCCGTCTTGAACTCGTCGTAGCTGTCCACCGCGCGGGTCATGTTCTCGCGCATGGCCAGGGCCTTTTGGAAGAGATTGTCCTGTATGGCCTGCAGCAGGTGTTCCACCTTGTCGGCCAGGTCGGCCACCTGCATCACCTGCTTTTCCAAGGTATCGCGGCGGGCCACCTCCACGGTGCCGTTCTCCATGTCGCGCGGTCCCACGGCGATGCGCACGGGGTATCCCTTGAACTCGTATTCGGCGAACTTCCAGCCGGGCTTCTTGGTGTCGTCGTTGTCGAACTTCACCGTGATGCCTTTGGCGCGCAGGGCGTCGATCACGGGTTGGATATACGTCCCGATGGCGGCCAGCTGTTCCGGGTTCTTGGCGATGGGCACGATGGCCACCTGCACGGGAGCGAGCTTCGGCGGCAGCACCAGTCCGTGGTCATCGCTGTGCGTCATGATCAGGGCCCCCACCAAGCGCGTGCTCACGCCCCAGCTGGTGGCCCACACAAGCTCCTGTTTGTTCTCCTTGCTGGTGAACATCACGTCGAAGGCCTTGGCGAAGTTCTGCCCGAGGAAGTGCGAGGTGCCGGCCTGCAGGGCCTTGCCGTCCTGCATCATCGCCTCGATGCAGTAGGTATCCTCGGCCCCGGCGAAGCGTTCGCTCGCGCTCTTCACGCCCTTGATCACGGGAATGGCGAGCCACTCCTCGGCGAAGGTGGTGTACACGTCGAGCATGCGGCGCGTTTCCTCCACGGCCTCCTCCTGGGTAGCGTGTGCGGTATGGCCTTCCTGCCAAAGGAATTCCGCGGTGCGCAGGAAGAGGCGCGTGCGCATTTCCCAACGCACCACATTGGCCCATTGGTTGATCAACAGCGGCAGGTCGCGGTAGCTCTTGATCCAGCCGCGGTAGGTGTTCCAGATGATCGTCTCGCTGGTGGGGCGGATGATCAGCTCCTCCTCCAGCTTGGCCTCGGGATCCACCACCACACCGTGTACGGGATCGCTCTTCAATCGGTAGTGTGTCACCACGGCACATTCCTTCGCGAAACCTTCCACGTGGCTGGCCTCCTTGGCCAGGTAGCTCTTCGGGATGAACAGCGGGAAATAGGCGTTCACATGGCCGGTGGCCTTGAACATATCATCCAGCGCGCGCTGCATTTTCTCCCAGATCGCGTAGCCGTGCGGCTTGATCACCATGCATCCGCGCACATCGCTGTGCTCGGCCATGTCGGCCTTCAGCACCAGGTCGTTGTACCACTTGGCGTAGTCATCCGCCCGCTTTGTCAACTGCTCGCTCATCGGAAGGCCGTTTCTGGTATTAGCTTTGATGGAGTGGAACCCCGCGCAAGAATACAACTCAAGCGCCCAGTGCTGCGTTACACCAACGACCACGATCGACACACACCCATGAGAACATTCCCTGCCATGCTGCCGGCACTGCTCCTGTTGGTCGCCTGCGGCTCGCTGCGGGAGACCGCAGAGGTGCGCGACGATGTGTACGACATCCCCGACCGTACGCTCGTGGCATCCGTTGCAGCGGTGCCTCCCGAACCGGCGAAGGAGGAGGAGTATTATGACCCCGGACAGGCCTCGCGCTATGCGGCGGGCACCTACGCCGACCGCACCTACAACGACCCGCTCTATTACAATTACAGCCGCTTCGGTTTCGGTTACAGCAACTTCGGGGGCTACAGCGGCATGGGTATGGGAATGGGCATGGGCTGGAGCAGCGGCTTCGGCAATAACACGTGGTACAACAGTCCGACCGGGTATTACGACCCGTACTGGGGGAACAGCTGGCAGAGCGGCTATGGCATGTACGGCGGCAACCCGTATGGTGGCTACTACAACCCATGGAACGCCGGTTATGATCCCTATGGATGGGGCCAGCCCTACTATGGTGGCTATTCACCCTACTACGGCGGATACAACCCCTACATGGGCGGCTTCAACCCGTATTGCTGCGGTGGGTATGTCCTGGGCGGATGGAACAACCCGGGCTCCTCGATCGTGGTGGCGCATCGGCCCGGTATGAGCGGCGGTGGGTCGTACGGCGGCGCGAACGTGCAACCGCGCAGCGCGCGCAGCGTTCCCGGCCTGCTGACGCCTGCGCCTGCAGCCCGCCCGCAACGCTATGCGACCGGCGACCCAGGGCGCGGCACCTTCACGCCGCCATCGGCCCGACCGGACCGCACGTTCACGCCAGATGCCAAGCCCGAACGCAAGGACCGGCCGACACGCGACAGGGACACCCAGCCCCGCGAACGTCGCGAGCGTCGCGAACAAGCACCTCGCACCTTCGGCGGTGACCAGGGAACCACGCCCGGCCGCGACTTCGGTGGCCGCGACAACGGCGGAAGCGCACCCACCACCAGTCCCCGTCCTCGCCGTTGATGGGAACGACCCTGCGCCTGGTGCGCACACTGCTTCCGGTGTGTGCGTTGTTGGCCATGGACGCCAACGCCCAGAACGAGGAGGATGTCCTCCGTTATTCCCTGACACAACCGGGTGGCACAGCACGTAGCTGGGCCATGGGCAGCGCCTTCGGCGCCGTGGGGGCCGATCCGGCCAGTGCGTCCACCAACCCCGCAGGGTTCGGGCTGTACAACACGTCCGAGCTGAGCCTTACGCCCATGCTCGGCTCGAACAACATCAAGAGCAACTACTACGGAACCTCGGCCACGGCCGGCACCGAGCGGTTCGCCGTGAACAACCTGTCGCTGGTGCTGAACGTGCCGAACCCCGGGGGTGACTGGCGCGGGGGGACCTTCGGTTTCTCCTTCGACCGGCAGGCCAGCTTTTATCAATTGCCCAGGGCAGTGGGGGAGCGTGTGCCGAGCACCATCATCCAGCAGTTCGTGAACGGCGCGGATGGCATGCCGTACACCGAACTGGAGAATGACGCATTGCCCTTCACCGGCACACTCGCCTGGTACACCTATGCCATCGACACGGTGCCGGGAACCACCGACCAATATCAGTCGGCCATTCCCTTCGGCAGTGAGGTGGATCAGGTGCACACGGTGGATGGCAGCGGCCGGCTGAACACATCCAGCTTCTTCTACGCGAACAACTACAAGGATCGGATCTACATCGGTGCCACGTTCGGCCTGGTGAGCGTGCGCCATGAGCGGCATACGATACAGGAGGAGACCACGCTGGATGAAAGCATCGATCTGCGCAACGTGCGCTATACCGAGGACCTGGTGACCAGCGGCAATGGGCTCGACCTGAAGATCGGTGTGATCGGGCGCGTGGGTGATCGCGTGCGCTTGGGCGCGGCCTTCCACAGCCCCATGTGGCTGGCCCTTACCGACGCCTTCAGCTACAACATGCGCACGGATTTCCACGCCGGCGACAGCTACAAGGAATTCTCGCCCGAGGGCACGTTCAGTTACCGGGTGAACACGCCTTGGCGCACCGTGGCCAGTGCGGTATACCAGATGGGCAAGGTGGGCATCATCAGCATGGACCATACCTACACCAACTTCGGCACAGCGCGCCTGCGGGCGAGCCAGGACCTGGTGGATGAATATGATTTCAATGTGGAGAACGAGGTGATCAGGAAGAGCTTCGTGAGCACGAATGTCCTCCGCGTGGGCACTGAACTGCGATCGGGCGGCTGGTATTTCCGCGCGGGCTGGGGGTTTCAGCAGGATCCGTACAGCAAGGACGATCGCCGGCATGGCACGGCACGCCGATCGTTCAGCGGCGGCGTGGGGTACCGCGCAACGCATGTGAGCGTGGACCTCGCCGGGGTGTACGACACGCGCGATACCAACTATTTCCCGTACAGTCCCGCTGTGGTGGATCCCATCAACCAGCAGGTCACCGAGTTCCGTACCCTGTTCACGGTAGCGCTGCGTCCCTGAACTTATCGTGCCCCGCGTGTGGACGGGACCGCTGTCAGTTCCTTTCGCAGAAGCGCGCCTACCGTTGCGTTCAGCAATTGGTGTCCTTGCGGTACCTGGTGGAAGCGGATCACCTCGGTTGCGAAGGCCGCCAGCTTTTGACCTGTGGCGGGCTTGATCACACTGTCGAATTCACCGAATACCAGGTCCAGGGGAATGCGCTTTGCGCGGATGTGCTCCACCACATCGAACAGGTCCACCTCGATGTGCCGGAAGCTCAGCCACACGTCGTGCACCAGCTGGCGTTGTTCGCGGGTCTCGATCTGGCCCAGGAGGAACCGCTGCATCTTTTCGTTGATCAGGCCGCACCCGTGCACTGAGCGGATGATCCACTGCACGCGCTGGGGTCGATCCAGGAAATCGGCGTAATGCTTCCGACCCCACGCCGATGAGGCCAGGGCGCGGTACCAGGGCTTTTTCTTCAGTCCGTCGGGGGCGATGAGGATGGCGCGGGTGATGCGCTCCGGCATCGTCTCCAGCAGGCTTAGCGCCACGCGGCCACCGAGCGAGTAACCCATCAGCACGAACTGCTTCGCGCCGATGCTGTCCGCGAAGGCTGTGAAGTAGTCCCGCAGTTCAGCCGCTTCAAAGGGTGTATCGGCGCGTTCCGAGGGCGATGGACTCTCACCATGGAACGGCAGGTCGAAGGCGTGGATGGTGGCGATGTCGCCCAAGGACTCCTCGAAGGCGTCAAAGTCCCTGCCCGTGCGCCCGAAACCGTGGAAAGCCAGCACAGGTAATGTGCCACCACCGTAGCTGCGGTAGGCGAGGGTAGGGCCGTGGGTGAAATACGAAACCAAGGGATCAGAAGATCAGAAAATGAGAGGATCAGACGATTGAATGCCACCAAAGGTGGGAATGACAGAGGCACGTCGCAGTATGGAACGACGGCTTGACCCTGCGCGTAGGCCATTTTCTGATCGTCTGATCGGCTTTCTTTCTCCACGATCCCCCCACCTTTTCCACATTCCACCGCCCGCCAAGCCAGCGCGGGTACCTTCGCGACCCGGATACCCTCCGGACATGCCAAAAGACACCTCGATCAAGTCGGTCCTGCTCATCGGAAGCGGCCCCATCGTCATCGGCCAAGCCTGCGAGTTCGATTACTCCGGCAGCCAAGCTTCCCGCTCCCTCCGCAACGAAGGCATCGAGGTCACGCTCATCAACAGCAACCCCGCCACCATCATGACCGATCCGGTCACGGCGGACAACATCTACCTGAAGCCGCTCACCGTCGAGAGCATCGAGGAGATCTTGAAGAAGCACAAGATCGACGCCGTGCTGCCCACCATGGGTGGCCAGACCGCGCTGAACCTCGCCATCGAGTGCGATAAGCTCGGCATCTGGAAGGAGTACGGTGTGCGCATGATCGGCGTGGACGTTGCCGCCATCGACATCACCGAGAACCGGGAGCAGTTCCGCCAGTTGATGGAGCGCATCGGTGTGCCCATGGCGCCCAGTAAGACCGTGGCCAGCTTCCTCGAAGGCAAGCAGGTGGCGCAGGAGTTCGGTTTTCCGCTGGTGATCCGCGCCAGTTACACCCTTGGTGGGGCGGGTGCCGCCTTGGTGAAGAATCCCGACGACTTCGACAAGCTGTTGAAGTACGGCCTGCAGATCAGCCCGATCCACGAGGTGATGATCGACAAGGCTTTGATCGGCTGGAAGGAGTACGAGCTCGAGCTGCTGCGTGACAAGGACGACAACGTGGCCATCATCTGCTCCATCGAGAACTTCGATCCAATGGGCATCCACACGGGCGACAGCATCACGGTGGCGCCGGCGATGACCCTCAGCGATCGCACCTACCAGAAGATGCGCACCGAGGCCATCAAGATGATGCGCAGCATCGGCGACTTCGCGGGCGGTTGCAACGTGCAGTTCGCCGTGAGCCCCGATGAGCATGAGCACGTTTACGCCATCGAGATCAACCCGCGCGTGAGCCGCAGCAGCGCGCTCGCATCGAAGGCCACGGGTTATCCCATCGCCAAGATCGCCAGCAAGCTCGCCATCGGTTACCGCTTGGATGAGCTGGAGAACCCCATCACCGGCACCAGCGCCTTCTTCGAGCCCACGCTCGATTACGTGATCGTGAAAGTGCCGCGCTGGAATTTCGACAAGTTCGAAGGAAGCGACCGCAGGCTCGGTGTACAGATGAAGAGCGTCGGCGAAACGATGGGCATCGGCCGCAGCTTCCAGGAAGCCTTGCAGAAAGCCTGTCAGAGTTTGGAGATCAAGCGTAACGGTTTGGGCGCCGACGGCAAGGAAACGCGCGATGCCGCAGTGCTGCTGGACAGTCTCGCCAACCCGAGCTGGAGCCGCCTCTTCCACGTGTACGACGCCATCAAGCTCGGCATCCCCTTCAGCAAGATCCACGAGCTCACGCGCATCGACATCTGGTTCCTGAAGCAGATCGAGGACATGATCCTCACCGAGAAGGAAGTCGAGAAGTACACGCTCGACACCTTGCCGCGCGACCTCTTCTTCGAAGCGAAACAGAAAGGCTACGCGGACAGACAGGTCGCGCACTTGCTCGGCTGCCTCGAAAGCCAGGTGTACAAGAAGCGCAACGAGCTCGGCATCAAACGCGTGTATAAACTGGTGGACACCTGCGCCGGTGAGTTCCCCGCCAAGACGCCGTACTACTACAGCACCTTCGAGGAGGAGAACGAGAGCATCCGCAGCGACCGCAAGAAGATCGTCGTGCTGGGCAGCGGCCCCAACCGGATCGGCCAGGGCATCGAGTTCGATTACAGCTGCGTGCACGGCGTGTTGGCCGCGAAGGAGATGGGCTACGAGACCATTATGATCAACTGCAACCCAGAGACGGTGAGCACCGACTTCGACACGGCCGACAAGCTCTACTTCGAGCCCGTGTTCTGGGAGCACATCTACGACATCATCCAGCACGAACAGCCCGAAGGCGTGATCGTGCAGCTGGGCGGACAGACCGCGCTGAAGCTCGCCGAGAAACTGGAGAAATACGGCATCAAGATCATCGGCACCAGCTTCGCTGCGCTGGACATGGCCGAGGACCGTGAGCGCTTCTCATCGCTCCTGCGCGACCTCGGCATCCCGTATCCCGCCTTCGCTGCGGTGAACAACGCGGAAGAGGCTGTGCGCCTGAGCCGCCAGCTCGGCTTCCCGCTGCTGGTGCGCCCCAGCTACGTGCTCGGTGGGCAGAAGATGAAGATCGTGATCAACGAGGAGGAACTCGTGGACCAGGTGCTGGACATCCTGCGCCTGATGCCCGACAACCGCATACTCATCGATCACTTCCTCGATGGCGCCATCGAAGCGGAAAGCGATTCCATCTGCGACGGCGAGATGGTGCGCATCATCGGCATCATGGAGCACATCGAACCCGCCGGCATCCACAGCGGCGACAGCAATGCCGTGCTGCCTCCCTTCGACCTCAGCGAGAACGTCATCCAGCAGATCCGCGAGCACACGCACAAGATCGCCCTCGCCCTCAAGACCGTGGGCCTGGTGAACATCCAGTTCGCCATCAAGGACGAAGTAGTGTACGTGATCGAGGCCAACCCCCGCGCCAGCCGCACCGTGCCCTTCATCGCCAAGGCCTATGGCGAGCCCTATGTCAACTGGGCCACCAAGGTGATGCTCGGCGCCAAGCTCAAGGACTTCCAGTTCAAGCCGCACCTCGATGGCTACGCGATCAAGGTGCCCGTCTTCAGCTTCGACAAGTTCCCCAACGTGGACAAGAGCCTCGGGCCTGAGATGAAAAGCACGGGGGAGGCTATCTACTTCATCAAGGATCTCAAAGACCCGTTCTTTAGACAGGTCTACGGTGAACGGTCGATGTATCTCAGTCGATGATGAAGCGAGATGGGATAGCGCTCTCCGTCGCACTGCTCATCGCCTTGCTTTCTGCTTGCGGTGTTGCAGACGGAACGCAGGGAGATTCTAAGCACATTGTAGAGTTGGAGGATAGTCTCAGGGCCTATCGGGACTCTCTGAAGATCGTTCAGGACTACTGGAGCTTCAATAAGCTCGGACTTGCTGTTCAAATGTTGGACTATGAACCGAAGTTGGGCGACTCCTGCTATATCGAGATCCGTACAACAGCGAGCAACAGTGAGCACGCGTTCTTCAGGCATGGTCAACCGGAGGTTCGAATAACAGACCAGAGACACAGTCGGACAGCTGCCGTTTCGCAGCAGCGAATTGGAGATCCTTGGGAGATAGCCTTCAAACCTGAACGTACTGGACTTGATTCGATTACTGGCTGGGTCCGATTGCCACATCCGCTCCACAGGGCCGATACGATCTGGTTCTCCACCACCTACGAAGTGAAGCCCAGATGAAGAGCACCGGCGAGCGATCTACTATCAAGGACCTGAAGGACCCGTTCCACTGCGAGGCCCGGCTCTGCGGGCCGTGGCAGAGGCAGGTGTACGGGGAGCGGTCCATGTACCTTAGCCGATAAGCATGTTGCGACGAGTTATGTTTCTTGGTATGGTCGTAGTGCTTGTGGCTTGCGCTGGTGGTGAGACTGAGCACCTTAATAAGCGCATCTCGGAATTGCAGGACAGTCTTCAGATCTATCGTGATTCCCTGAAGCGAGTCCAGACCTACTGGACCTTTAATACCGTCTCGAGTCTGGTAAAGATGAAGGATTATGAGGTCAAGCTTGGGGACACTTGCGCTCTTGACGTCTTTCTCGTTGCGGGGAATGACCTTCACCAGTATTTCAGGCATGAAGATCCCGTTCTTGAGATCACACGAACAGGGGAAGTTCAGCACTCAACGAGTATCAGGAAAAATGAAGGTACAGGGTGGCATGTATGGTTCATTCCAAACAAAGTTTGTAGTGACTCTGTGGTCGGCAGAATCATAGTGCCTGACCAGCGTGGTTATTCAGACACGGTGGAGTTGCCTTTTGGCGTTCGTTACACGGTCTTGCCGAAGTAGGTTGAACGATGAAGAATACCGGCGAGGCCATCTATTTCATCAAGGACCTGATCGAGGAGCCTGCCCCGAACTTTGATTCGGGTTCTTCAGGCAGCCTGCCTACCGCGAGGTAGGGTGTATGGGGAGCGGAGCCTGTACGGCAGCAGGTAGTTCCAATTGTGCAACAGCTTGTTGCACAATTAGGCATGCGATGCACATAAAAGCCTTGATGGCATTGGGCTACAGAACATTTTACAACTGCAATAAACTTGGTTCCAAGCCGAAAGTTACCTTGGTCACATGCCTTTGAAAAGGACCGTTCGAAAGAGTCGCGCGTCCAAGGTCGTGGTCTTGCCGAAGAGCTATGCGACCCTGCTGAATGCCTTGAAAGAGCGCATTCGTGCAGCGCAATTACGTGCAACCGTTTCCGTGAACCATGAGCTCATCCACTTGTATTGGAACATCGGAAGGGATGTGTTGGAAAGGCAGGAAAAAGAAGGCTGGGGAAGCAAGGTGGTACAGCGCCTTGCGAAAGACCTCAACAAGGAGTTTCCCGGCATGGCAGGCCTTTCAGAGCGCAACCTGAAGTATATGCGGGCATTGGCTGAGGCCTATCCGGACGGATCAATTGTGCAACAAGCTGTTGCACAAATTCCCTGGGGCCACAATGTGCTGTTGCTCACCCGGGTGAAGAAGCCCGAACACCGCTTGTGGTACGCGCAGGCCACCACCGCCAACGGCTGGAGCCGCGCGGTGTTGGATGCGCAGATCGCCACGCACGCGCATCGCCGACAGGGCAAGGCCATAACCAACTTCAAGCGCACGCTGCCCGCCGAGCGATCGGACCTCGCCCAGCAGACATTGAAGGATCCCTACACCTTCGAGTTCCTGAACATCGCTGCTGACACGCGTGAGCGTGATCTGGAACTGGCCCTCATGGGCCACATCCAGAAGGTGTTGCTGGAACTGGGCGCGGGCTTCGCGTTCGTGGGCAGGCAAGTGCCGCTGAAGGTGGGCCGCAAGAACTACTTCCTCGACCTGTTGTTCTATCACCTCAAGCTGCGGTGCTATGTGGTGGTGGAGTTGAAGATGGAAGCCTTCGAGCCAGAGCACGCGGGTAAGATGAACTTCTACCTGACCGCAGTGGATGAACAATTGCGCCACCCGGACGACAAACCGGCCATCGGTCTGCTCCTGTGCAAGGACAACGACAAGCTGGTGGTGGAGTACGCGTTGCGTGATGTGGCTAAGCCCATCGGCGTGGCCGAATGGCGCACACGACTGGTCGCTACCTTGCCGAAGAACTTGCGCGGCGCACTGCCCAGCGTGAAGGAGATCGAACGAGAGTTGAGCGAATGAATACGGACAAATTCACCGACGTGGACAAGAGCCTCGGACCCGAGGCTGCCTTCGCGTTCCGCTTCGGCACCCGAAGAATGAAGAGCACGGCGAGCCTGCCTGCCGGAGGCAGGGCGATCTATTTCATCAAGGACCTGAAGGATCCGTTCTTCCGGCAGGTGTATGGGGAGCGGAGTATGTACTTGAGCCGCTAGTTGACGATGAAGCGTGTCTGGATCGGGCTGGTGCACTTGCGACCTGATCAAGGATGCGAGTTGATCGACCAGAACAGCTTCGTTCAAGTTGTTGCGTTTGTAAAGGATGCTGACGAATTCGCCGTGGATCTGAAAGCTGCGGCGCGACACTACAGGATGACCGTGATGGGGATCGAGGACTTGGAACCGTTCGACGACCGCCTTCGATCACACCTGGTTGCGGCTGAACTGAAGGAGAAAGCAGAAGAAGCGAAGAGAACCGGGTTCCTTAGATTCGGAACGTTCTACACTTACCGAGCCGAATGAAGAGCACCGGCGAGCCATTTTCTATCAAGGACCTGAAGGAGGAGCCTGCCCCGCACGTTGATGCGGGGTTCTTCCGGCAGGTGTATGGGGAGCGGAGTATGTATCTCAGTCGTTGAGGAGATAAGCACATTTCGCCAATAGTATTAGCTGCGGCCTTTCCTTGGAGATTTACCTACAATGCTTAAGGGCTCAGAGTGGCCCAAATCTCCTGTCGAACACTCGGGGACATTCTTGCCAGAAGCACAAAGAGGCGCTCAATTGATTGCTCCGAGGCATAGTCGGGTATGCCTTTGAACTCCCGAACGGTCCATGCAAGGACCTGTACATAATCGTGCCCATGGCAATGTAGCCTTGGATCCGATGAGAAACGCTTGATGTACTCGCTAGCACAGCTCTGAAAGCTCGCACGGTGTTTCCCATTGCCACTGCTTATTAAGGCATTCTGGCTGAATTCAGACGAATCAAACTCGATGACATCGCCATTTCGACTGAGGTGCTTCTTAATTGCTGGCCAATGAATTTTCAAGGACATCTCACGCGTAGCGAGGCGCATTGCATATAGTTGAGCGAGGACAGTGACGACGGATTTGAGCAGGGTGGATATGTTTTGGACTTTAATGCCGGCTGTTACACGAAGAATATTGTCTACGCACTCTTCATTCAGAAAGTGCATCTCCATAGAACAGTAGGTTGTCCATCGCAAGCCCTTTGTTGACTCGAGTTCGCCGAACCAGTGGTCCAAATCGCGGTCGACCAAGCCAATACACGAGCAGTCCGGGACGGCATTAGCAAGTTCTCTAGTAAGGGCAATGACTCGTTGCTTGTTCCCTTCCGTTAGCTTGTGCTTTTCGAGCAGTGATAACGGAATATCCACAGTGCTAATCTCGTAGGCTACACGCGAGTTGCCGGGAGATGCACTGACCGATAGAACTTCCTTGTCGAATAATCCTTCGACATAGATATCGTCCAAGTCCTTCTCAAATTGATACCTCGCAATAAGGTCATCAATGGTACGTCTGTTGTCGCTACCCATTTGAGTTCAACAGCTGAACAACCCGTTCGCGATGCTGAGAAAGAAGCTCCAGAGAATGAGACGCCAAAATGAACTGTATCGGAGCGCCTTCAGAAATATCGAGCAATGAGTTTATTAGCTGTCTTTGCCACTTGATATTGAGTGACAGTTCAGGTTCGTCAATCATGAAAACACTTGGGGTATCTCTAGCTGTAACCGCGTAGCAGAATAGAAGAAGTAATTGTTGTTCGCCGGAGGATAGTTGGCCCGGTTCTAAGTCATTCCCTAGGCGCCCCGTAATCTTGAAGCCCTTACTCAGGGTGAACGAAATACTCTTATCGTTCAGGAACCGATTTAGTGTTTGGACAAACCGATCAAGAGTTCTGTAAACGGATTCTAATGCAGATAATCTCGCTTCAAGACTGTTTACATACGGCTCAAGGATGCCGGCCGCCAAAGCTCTATTAGGTTGTGATCCTGCTGATAAAACACTCACGAAAGGTTCAATTGAAAGTGGCGAGGATAGTTCATAGATTGACCGTTCTATTGTTCGTTTTTCGATATCACGAAGCCTGGGGACTAAGTCCTCCGTATTTTTAGGAGTCTCGGTCGCCACTGAAGACAGTGGCGTGAGGTGCTGGAGTATTTGGACATACGTGGAGTGTACATTGACGGACCCTTGGTTTGCACCCAGAACGGCTTTCTGACTAAACCACTTTGCCGCAGTCCCAAGTGCTTGGGATAGGCCGATTTCGCGGGACCTCAGCAGTACATCGTAGATTCTCTTGGGTTCCTCGAAATGCATGAGGCGGCGGAGTTCCACCTCATCACTTGGATCTGCGACGGAATCACTATTAAGCCTTCGCTCAGCATTAAGGATATATATGCTTGGTGCAATTGACTTTAGAGCAGCCATGTACGCAACCTGCCCTGTCTTGTCATCTTGTTTCAATCGGGTACGAAGAATGCGCCTCCTTTCAACACCGGCCTCGGTGATTATGACCTCCTCCTTCGTATGGTCATGTTTATCCCCATAGAAAGTCCATTGGGCAATCAGTGTTTCTCCTTGCTTAGCAATAAGATGAAGTCCCCGCACAGGATCTGAGTCTATCCGTGCTGTCAGTTGAAAACCGGAATTTAGCCGTACCTCCAAGGATTCGAAGTCGGCTTGAAGTAAGGCCGTTCGATGACCTTTGTTATCAGCGGTTGAAAGAAGATGAAATGCTAGTCTGAGAAGGGTGCTCTTTCCAACACCATTATCGCCATATAGGACCACTGCGTCTGAAAATTCACCCACCTGTGGAAGATCGTAGGAATAGAGACCGAACAGTTTCCTTACGTGGATACTGGTAATGATGGGTGGTGTCGCCATGTCAGGGAGTATTGCGCGCTCAAGGTGTTTAGCGAACTTATGCATTCTTAAACCACCGGTGGGTGTCCTCACCTCCTTGTTGCAAGTGTTCCGCGCGTGCGGGCATTGTGGGTGGGAAGGCGTGCCACTTGCGCCTGTGCATTTGAACCTTGCCCATAGCTCGGATCTGGGAGCCAGTCTGTGACATGCCCCCCCATTCTTCGCAGAGTTCCAGAAGGCGCTGGGACAATAACCCGGTTTGGCACAGGCTTTTCGCTCGTGTGGCCTTGTGCGTATCGGCAGATCGTTTCTTGTCAAATTAGCCCCGCCTGGTCGGTGAGGCCACATGTTGGGCGGAAACACTTGCGACTAGGTTGAGTAGTTCGCGTGCAATGGTGTCCCAGCTGCAACCTGAAATAGCGGCTAATTACCTTAGACGCCATGAAGCCAAAGTTGCTCGACTTTCTCAGGGAGGGACAAGTTTCCTCAATACCGCCGGAGGAGATTCCTGAGGAGGACCGCTCGGAAACACCAGCGACATTTTATGCTGTTGGTTGGGAGAAGTTTTTCATGGCGATACTGGAAACACCTGTGCCGACCGGTCAGATGCGAAATCGTAAGGAACGTTATCGTCCTTTCGTTGATGCGCTACGCAGCCAAGTTGAACTACTCGGTCGCGATCCTGAGATGCCATACAAGGAGAGGTTGGAGGTGCTCATTTCAATCAATGGCCCCAAAGAGTATGTCCAGCGAGTCGATTTGGACAACATGGTAAAGACGCTTCTTGATTGCGTGAAGGGCATTCTTTTCGTGGACGACAAGCAGGTCTTCCATATTGAAGCGTCCAAGCACATACAAGAACCCCCTGGAATTCTGTTCGGCGTTCGACGGCAGGATGCTTGACGACACCACCTTAGGGTGACTCTCCTAAAGCCCCGCAGTGGTCTCCCGCGCATTTGGCGAGGAACCTGCGACCAATATCCTAGACTTGTGTCGTCGCGCCGATCCCCATGAATCCCAAGGAGTCCAGCTTAATGCTCATTCTGATTGTCGCTTTGGTGGTGGTGGGGCTCTGGGGTGGAAGCGAGAGTAACAAGAGGACTATGCTTGAATGGGACCTTGAGGTATACAAAGCACGTCTGATGAAGTATGAGGACAGCTCAGTTGTCGAACACATTCTGGACAGCTTGAAGCATGACTATGGCGAGGAGATGGAGTTTGAGAGAAAGGCGATGGGGCGATAAGCACCTATTTGGACAGTACCCTTCGCTGTCGTAAGTGTTCCGCGAGTCCTCTTCTGTCGCGTGATTTCTAATGCCCAACGGAGTGTACAGTGGTTCGTTGGCGTACGAAAGAATCTGGATACTTTGGCAACATGAGCAATACCCTACGATGGAGTAAGTTCATGGTGAATGCCATCGGACTGTGCGCGGCAACAAGCATCGGAATTGGAGCGTTCAGCATTTGGGCGTTGAGCTGGGATACTGGCATGTTCCTGTTTCTTCTCGGTGTGGTTGTGTTCTATTCGCTGTACCAGTTCTTGAACATGTTCATTTTGGCCGCCGCGGCATTCATTGTTCGCCAATCACCTTTGCACACCACGGCAGGGTTCCTAATGCTTACGTTGGCCTTTATTTTCTACGTCGCGGCATCTTACCTGGTCTGGACTTGGTTTGAATGGAGCGGATTTGATGGATTCATCAAGCGATTCGCGGTTACGGTGCTCTTAGTTAGAGGTATTCAGGGAATAGTATACGGATCGCTGTTCACGGCCAAGGAAATCAAGTGACCCCGCCTTGTCGCAAGTGTTCCGCGCGCAGGGGCATTGTGCGCAAGCAGGCGGCCCACTTGTGCTTGCTCCAAAGCGCATTGCGAGGCAGCGCACCGAAATTCTATCCAAGAACGTCACGATCACAGGTGGTTCCCATGGTTGGGGGCCATAGATTAGAACAGACCACTTGCGAAAGCGTGGGTGATAACGTTGTGCGCGAGAACATTTGGGCCAAGGAGGGGATACGGACGCAAGGCTATTTCACAATTCTTTGATGGTTCATTAGTCGTTCGACAATCTTGACATATTCAAAAAATACATCACTGTAATGTGTCAGACTACTTCTGACGTCACTATGCTGCATGAGATCAATGTCGTCCATTAATCTACTGGCCTTGAGTTCCGTGAGAATGTCAAATAGCTCATGATCCAATTCATACACGTAGAGTCCCAGAAGCTCATCTGCGATTCTGAGTGTTTCATTCTTTCTTCGCATCAGTTCATCCGCAATGTTGTCAGGATAGTTTGCTCTAGTGATCTGCTGTTGAGCGTTCATGTCGGCCATGGCGTCAAACCACCGCTTCAGCGTTGCTTCATCTGGGAGTGTTACTGCTTCGGATCCGAATCCTTCTGCCGATCTCTGAAACCTATATGCCAACCCTCTCCAGAGCGCAACTATTCGACTGCAGGCAAAAGTGACGTACTTCAGCGCGCTCGATTTTCTCGCTTGATTCGGAAGGTGGACGGTAACATAGTAGAACATGAACGATGTGATGTAGGAAATGGCAAGCAACTGTGAGAAGGTGCCGAAGCGGTACATCCACCAGTGTGGTGCGGGATACAAAGTGGCCACGTCAATGCCGACGTAGGCAATTAGCGAGATCCACATTGCTGCCCGAAGTATGTCAGGTACACTTCGGAAATGCTTCAAATGAAGATTTAACCAAGTCATGCCGAAATCTATGTTGCAATCCCCCCTCATTGTCGCAAGTGTTCCGCGCGTGAGCGCATGCGGGCAAGCAGGCGGGCCACTTATGACCAGCCCTTTCCTTGTCCAAGGCCCCTACGGGTCTGTTCGCCAGTCTTTGACTGGCCCACTCACCGTCCCATGAACTCCCTCAAGAGCTATGTTCGTGAGGCATGTCCCGCGCCTACAAGTTCCAGAGCCCGGAAGGTCGGTTCCTGTCGCTGTAGACTTCTCGCTGTATTTTCCCGTTCCAGCTACATGCGCGCGCAAATTACCCTGTTGCTTCTCCTTGCCCTCTTCAGTGCTCATGCACAGCGCCCGGCCATTGCCGACATCCTTCCCATGCGCGATTGCCTGGACACCGCTTGCATTAGCGAACACGCGAGGCCTTTGGGTTTCTGCCCCATGGGCGGAATTGACGAGGATGGCTATCTGTGGCTTTCGTGCGAAGATGCTCGCACCAGGAATTGGAAGAACGCTCCTCGCGTGACGATCGGCTTTTGGTTTCGTGGGGATGGCGGAAGCCACTACAGTATCTGCACCCATGATACGGCCTACGCTCAGGAGCTCACAGATGAACTTGTCCGGCTTGGGTTTCTGCCACCAGAACAACCCGTTCCCATTTCGCCCTTCCGGTACGTACCCTACCGGAACACAGATCACCCCGACTTCTTCATCCGGCGAGATGAGGTTCGATCGATCAACGATGGTATTCCTCAGCTTATTTGGCGGTTCAAGCTCATCAAGAAGCACTGATGCGATTGATAGACGAATTAGTCGCAAGTGTTCTGATCACGCAGCGGAGCAAACGGTCGGGCCACTTGTGACATGGCCTTTCAAACTCGGCCATAGCTCGGTACGGGTTGCCAGTCTGTGACCGGCCCGCACAACGCCCGGCCAAAGCCCCGGCTCGCGCAAATGTTCTTATCGCAAGCGCCGGATCTTCGCATTAAACCTTCTCGGGTCCATCCGGTCTACCGAAGACAACGCGATCCGAGAGGAACGCTTGAACACAGATCGCATGCGCAGAACCATTCACGCCGTAGGTCTTTCAATGACCAGCTTGTTGTCCGTCGCGCAACTATCGCCGGTGATCACCTGCTGGCAACAGAACACCACGGAGATCGGGTTCGCGGATGAATTGACCAACGTGCAGGCAGTGAACTACTCAGATACCTACGTCTACGTGCGGACAGAGGACATCCCTTCGTGGATTCCTGTCCTTTATGACTGGCCGAACAATCCGTGGTTCGCGGTGCCGATGAACTACCAGTTCCGGTTCCGCTTGAACCCAATACCGAAACGTCGGGCCGGAGACCAGGACGGGTTACGGACATATCGGCCTCTGGAAGAATGGTTGCTCCATCTACAATCCGAAGGATGCGAAGAGCTACCAGGATTCCCTGACCTGGTTCCAGAACGCATGGTATTGGGAGCATCTGCTCGGCGAGACGTTCGACGACTGCATCGGCCACCCGAATCAATCAGGGGAGTACCACACGCACGTGAGCCCAGCCTGCTTGTACGACATCGAGGACGGTACGCAGGCCTCGCCCTTGATCGGATATGCGTTCGACTATTATCCCATCTACGGTGGATACGGACACGCGGACCCGATGGACACCAACTCTGAGATCCTGCGCCTGCGCAGCAGCTATCGCCTTCGCGCGATCACGGACCGAACAACCCTTCCCGATGGTATGGTACTTCCGCCCACTCTGCACGGGCCTTCATTGGATTCGGTGCCGTTGGGGGGCTACATGGAGGACTTCGAGTATGTAGAAGGTCTGGGTGATCTGGACGAACACAACGGTCGGTTCTGCATCACTGCGGACTATCCCGATGGCATCTACGCCTACTTCACCACGCTCGGATGGGTCAATGATGTCTACGGCTATGGGATCAAGCCTGTGTTCCCATATGTAGTGGGCACGGCGTATTACGGGGAGGTATATCCGGGGGATGGCAACACGGGGCCGAATTCAGGTTTCGTCGTGATCTCCGAACCCGTGACCGCGTACATCCTGCCATCCACTGCCGTGGCCGAGTTGGAGAACGCTCCCCTTATCAATTTGTACCCCAACCCCGCGACCGACGCGGTGATCGTTGAGATCGATCAGTCGTATGGTTCGGTCCTGGTACCCGCCACGATCGTTGATATGAACGGCGCCACGATCGTTCAGACCATACTTTTTCCTGGAACTCCGAACCGCATTGATCTTGGTGGTCTGGCCAATGGGGTCTATTCCGTCCGGATCGGAAAGGACGATCAAGACGTGGCGTACAGAATGGTGGTGGTCAGATAGGGCTGTACACCTACTTGTCGCAAGTGTTCCGCGCGGGTGGGCATGAGCGCGCTGGCAGGCGGGCCACTTGTGCACGTGCCCTGCTACCTCGGCCATCATTCATCCGGTCGGAAGTGGCCCCGCCTGAGTTGTGGGATCATGGGTGGGGCGGCTTGGTGTTGGTGGGCACTCCCTCCGATGTTCACCGGGATGGGATCGCGGCCGTTGTTGCCGCCCAAATATCGGGATGCAGGGAAGAACGTGTTCGACGGGGCCGTGGAACATCTGGCCTGCTAAACCTGCTATATTGGTAGTAGCGTTCTTTCACCGTTCAACACCCACGATCATGAAGAAGCTCGTACTACTCACACTCGTATTCAGTATCGTTCTTCCTGCGTTAGCCCAGACCTACTCGGTCTCCCCCGTATTCGGCACCGGCGGCGCCGTCCACATTGACGTGGCCACCGGCGGCGACGACGCGAGCGCACACTATCTGTTGCCCACCGGCGAACTTCTGCTGGCTGGCTTCGGATATGACATCAATCTCAACAGCTTCCGTGTGGCCCTTGCGCGATTAGACACGGTATGCGGCTCCCTTGATCCCACCTTCGGGAACGGCGGCTCCATCGCGCACACCCACCAACAGCGTACCACCCTGCACAACATCGCCGTGCAGCCCGACGGCCGCATCGTGGGCTGCGGCATGATCGCGCCCGACAATGCCGGCAGCCAGCAGAAGGCCGGCATCTACCGCTTCATGCCCGACGGCGCAGTGGACAGCAGCTTCAATGGCCTGGGTTACAACCGACCCTTCTGGGACCCGGTGAGCTCCGGTACGCTGTGGCGGCCCTTCATCAATGGCGACGGCACCATCACCTGTGTGGGCGAGTCGCACGGGAACATCAATGGTGGCGTGGCCGCCATCGGGGCCATGCGCTTCACATCCGACGGCGTGCTTGATCCCTCCTTCGACGGGGACGGCATCGCCACCCTGCCGGTAGGCGCAGGTGCTGGCAGCGGCGTGATTCGCCCGGACGGCCGGGTGCTGGCCGTGGGCCGGGCCTTCGTGAACCCGAATTCCTACCTGGTGCTCGCGCAATGGAACAGCGACGGCAGCCCGGACACCACCTTCGGTACCGGGGGATGGACGATCAGCCCGGTGATGGTCAGTGGCAGCAGCGATGAGGCTACCATGGGCGCTACATTGTTATCCGACGGCCGCCTGCTGGTGAGTGCCGTATCGGCCAGCAGCCCCGAAGGTTTCCTGATGGCGCGCTTCCTGGAGGATGGTACGGTGGACAGCACCTACGCCACCGACGGCGTGAGCATCGTGCTGCCTCCGTTGAGCGGTCTTGGCCGCGACCACCATCTGATGGACGACGGCAGCACCCTGCAGTTCGGCAATAACGGCGGCATGGGCACCGTGCTGATGCGCGACGCCGATGGCGAGGTGGTGAGCACCTTCGGTACCAACGGCTTCGCTGACGCTGCGACGGGTTTCGGCGGCGAGGCTTTCAGGGGCGGCGTGATGATGCCCAGTGGCCGCATCATCGGCTATGGTTCGTTCAACGGTGCTGAGTTCTTCGCGGCGCGCCTTACCACCGATCCCGATGCGGAGCACTTCGTGGACCTGGGGACGGACATCAACGAGTGCGAGGGTGAACTCGTTGTTCTGGATGCCGCTGTTCCCGGTGGAACGTACGCGTGGAGCGATCTATCAACGAATGCGACGCTGATCGTGGCCTTGAACGGCAGTTACAGCGCGACGGTCACCGACGCCAATGGTTGTACGGACAGTGATAACGTGAACGTCAGCTTCTCGCCGCTGCCACCCTCGCCGGTGATCATCGCGACGGGTGTGGACCTGAGCACCACGGCGGTTGGTGATCTGCAATGGCTCCTCGATGGTGCGCCCATCACCGGTGCCACATCGGCCAGCTACTCGGCTGAGGTGAACGGCACGTACACCGTGATGGTCACTGACACGAACGGATGCAGCAATGTGAGCGCACCGGAGAACATCACCACCGTGGGACTTGTGGAGGCCGCAGCTGTTGCGATCTCGATCTTTCCATCGCCGGCCAGGGATCACCTTACCGTGACGTTCGGCGCCGGCATGACGCGCGGCCTCGCTACCGCCATTGACGCCCTTGGTCATAGGGCCGCGCTGACTTGGACGGGCGTGAACACACTTGATGTACGAGCGCTCGCTGCGGGAACCTACACGCTCGAACTCGGCAGCGAACAGCCTATGCTCGTGCGCTTCGTGAAGGAGTGAGGATCGCGCCGGGTGATCGTGTGATCGACCGATCGAAGGCGGTGCGCGCATAGCGCGCCCCGCCCTTTGATCCGGCCCATGCTCTTTTCGTTCGACGATGTCGGGACACTCGATCGCGATCAAGGCTCGACGGTCTTCCCCCTTCCTTCCGCAGGGTCTCCGCATACGCAACGTTTATGTGCTCGGCATCCTGCATGGATGGCTCGGTGCGTTGTTCTACTATACCGTGGTGGACAGGGACCCGTTCATCGAGGTCTTCGGCAAACTCATGCACTGAACCGGGTCCACTCCTACATGTGACCTACCCTTCGGGGATCTCCGGCTCCACCAGCTTCGCCAATTGCTCCAGCGATTCCTGCCAGCCCAGGTAACAAGCCTCTGCTGGGATCATGGCCGGGATGCCCTCCTGCAACACGTTCACCTCTGTGCCCACCGAGACCTTTTTGAAGCTCCATGTGGTGCGCATTTCGCCGGGCAGGTTGGGATCGTCGAACACGTCCGTGGCCACGATGCGCTCACCGGGGATCAGTTCCAGGTATATCCCGCCGAAGGCGTGGCTGTTGCCACTACCGAAGTTCGTGAAGGACATCTTGTACGTGCCACCCACCTTCGCATCGAGGTGATGCACGGTGCATGTGAAGCCGTAGGGTGGA
Organism: Flavobacteriales bacterium; assembly: GCA_031411095.1. Lineage (GTDB taxonomy): Bacteria > Bacteroidota > Bacteroidia > Flavobacteriales_F > PHOS-HE28 > PHOS-HE28. The sequence continues at coordinate 205,661 of JANOAK010000026.1, forward strand.
AGCCACTTGCAATTCGCGGCAGGATCGAGCACGGCCTTGTAGATGCGTTCTGGAGGTGCCTTTAGGACGCGGTGGAGGCGCACGGTGTTGGTGATGGCGTTCTGGGTTGTCATTGCTGTGCTGGTCGAGTTCGTGAAATTAGTTCAGGAGATAGCGCCCTCTGCTCCGTCGCACACCCGCGGGCCCTCCTCTAGATCTCCCTGGGATCCTCTACCGTGGGCAGGATATCAACGATCCATCGCGACCATCACATCGAACAGTTCGGGGGCTGTTGTGGTTCCTACTTTCGCACACGCAAATCAATCGACCCACCAAGATGTCCAACGACACTCCGAATGGTGCCGCGCCTAGCGCCACCCTCGAAGCCGCCAATGCACCCACGAATGGAGCGGGCAAATGCCCTGTGATACACGGTGCCATGCGCAACCCCGTGGCCGGCCGCGGCACCAGTAACCGCGAATGGTGGCCCGAGCAATTGAACCTCGGCATCCTGCACCAGCATCAGTCGGTGTCCAACCCCATGGACCCGGACTTCAACTACGCCGAGGCCTTCTCGAAACTCGACCTGAAGGCGGTGAAAGCTGATCTGACGAAGCTGATGACCGACTCGCAGGACTGGTGGCCTGCGGATTGGGGTCACTACGGCGGCCTCATGATCCGCCTTGCCTGGCACGCTGCGGGCACCTACCGCACGGCCGATGGTCGAGGCGGCGCGGGCACGGGCAATCAGCGCTTCGCCCCGCTGAACAGCTGGCCGGACAACGGCAACCTGGACAAGGCACGCCGCCTGCTTTGGCCGGTGAAACAGAAGTATGGCAACAGCCTCAGCTGGGCCGATCTGTTCGTGCTGTCCGGCAACGTGGCCCTGGAGAGCATGGGCTTCAAGACCTTCGGCTTCGGCGGTGGCCGCGCCGACATCTGGGCTCCGGAAGAGGATGTGTATTGGGGTGCCGAAATGGAGTGGCTCGCCACGAGCGACAAAGCCAATAGCCGCTACAGCGGCGACCGCGATCTGGAGAACCCTCTCGCAGCCGTGCAGATGGGCCTCATCTATGTGAATCCTCAGGGTCCCGATGGCAATCCCGACCCGGTGGCCAGCGGTCGTGATGTGCGCGAGACCTTCAAGCGCATGGCCATGAACGATGAGGAGACCGTGGCCCTCGTGGCCGGTGGTCACACCTTCGGCAAGGCGCACGGTGCGGGCGATGCAGCACTGGTGGGTGTAGAGCCTGAAGGTGCATCCATCGAGGCCCAAGGCCTGGGCTGGAGCAGCAAGCATGGCAGTGGCAAGGCGGGGGATTCGATCACCAGCGGCATTGAAGGCGCTTGGAAGCCGAATCCAACGACGTGGGACAACGGCTACTTCGACATGCTGTTCGGCTATGAATGGGAACTGACCAAGAGCCCGGCCGGCGCACACCAGTGGGTGGCGAAGAACTGCAGGCCCGAGGATCTGATCCCCGACGCGCACGACACGAGCAAGAAGCATCCACCGATGATGACCACAGCGGATCTTTCACTGCGTTTCGATCCCGTCTACGAGAAGATCAGCCGCCGCTTCCACCAGGATCCGGAGGCCTTTGCCGATGCCTTCGCCCGGGCGTGGTTCAAGCTGACGCACCGCGACATGGGGCCGAAGAGCCTCTACCTCGGACCCGAAGTGCCGGCGGAGGAGCTCATCTGGCAGGACCCGGTTCCCGCGGGCACCAAGCTCACCGACAGCGACGTTGCTGCCTTGAAAAGCAAGATCCTCGCGAGCGGCGTGACCGTAAGTGAACTCGTCGCAACGGCCTGGGCGTCCGCTTCCACCTTCCGGGGCAGCGACAAGCGCGGTGGAGCCAACGGGGCGCGCATCCGCCTCGCTCCGCAGAAGTTCTGGGCGGTGAACGACCCCGCTCAACTCGGCAAGGTGCTCAGCGCGTTGGAGAAGATCCAAACCGAATTCAATGCGGGCGGAATGAAGGTTTCGCTGGCCGACCTGATCGTGCTGGGCGGTTGTGCCGCTGTGGAGAAGGCGGCGAAGGATGCCGGAACCACCGTCACGGTGCCCTTTAATTCCGGTCGCGGTGATGCCTCCCAGGAGCAGACCGACGTGGAGAGCTTCTCCGTAATGGAGCCCCAAGCCGAGGGCTTCCGCAACTACCAGAAGAAGACCTACAGTGTTCCCGCCGAAGAGATGCTCATCGATCGTGCGCAGTTGCTCACCTTGAGCGCACCCGAAATGACGGTGCTCATAGGTGGATTGCGCGTGCTGGGCGCTAACACGGGCGGCAGCAAGCATGGCGTATTCACCGACCGTGTGGGCCAGTTGACCAATGATTTCTTCGTGAACCTCCTGGACATGAGCTACGCTTGGGCGCCAAAGGCAGGAGAGGACGGTATCTTCGGAAGCCACGATCGCAGGACAGGAGATCGTAAATGGACCGGCACGCGTGTGGACCTGGCCTTTGGTTCGAACTCGCAATTGCGCGCTATCGCTGAAGTGTATGCCCAGAGCGATGCAAAGGATAAGTTCGTGAAGGACTTCGTGAAGGCATGGGTGAAGGTGATGGAACTGGACCGTTTCGATCTGAAGAACTGATCGGTATCGATCACGCAGGAAATGGAAAGCGGCCCTCCTCGGGGCCGCTTTTCGTTGGGAGCATGCGTACAGCACATGCATCAGTTTTCGCACTTTCGTTCATCATCATCCGGTATGCATCCCTGGCTTGGCCCGCTCTACAGTACGTTCAAGCGACACGCGAACGCCGAGCGCGCCCCGGCCATGAGCGCTTACATGAAGGATCACTTCCCGTATTTCGGGATCATGACCACGGAGCGGCGTGCACTGATGAAGGAGCACATCGCGATGCATGGCGCACCGGCGTTGGAGGATCTTCCCGCGATCGTCCGTTCGGCCTTCACGCTTCCCCAACGGGAGATACACCAGGTGGCGGTGGACCTGTTGATGAAGGGTGCGAAGAAACTGACGCCCGATCATCTGCCCCTGCTGGAGGAGATCATCACCACCAAGAGCTGGTGGGACAGCGTGGATGCACTGGCCGTACATGTGGTGGGCGTGATCCTCAAAAGGCATCCGAAGGAGCTTCGGAAGTGGAACAAGCGCTGGATCACCAGCGATGACATGTGGTTGAACCGGACGGCCATCCTCTTCCAGCTGACCTGGAAGGAGGACACCGACCGGGCGTTGCTTTTTGCGAACATCGAGCGCCACGCCGCACATACCGACTTCTTCATCCGCAAGGCCATCGGGTGGGCGTTGCGCGCCCTGGCGGAAACGGATCCGGGTGCGGTGAAGGCCTTCGTGCGATCACACACGCTTTCGGCGCTCAGCGAACAGGAGGCCTTGCGGAAAGTGTAGGTAGTGGATGAACCGCTGCGGATCCGGGAACGGAGCCCTGGGCGGTCTGCGTATCAACGCGCGTTGCCAGCAGTGTCAGGATCCCTGCCTGTGACCCTTTCCATGACCATCCGGATGATCGCATCCAGCTTTTCGAAGTCCACCGGTTTGACGAGGTGCTCATCGTAGCCGGCCATGGCGGTGCGTTGCCTGTCCTCGGGCGAATCGTAACCCGTGATGGCCACGATGCACATGGAGCCGGGGAGGGCCTTGCGCATGATCCGACAGGACTCCAGCCCATCCATTCCGGACATGCCGATGTCCATCAGGACGAGGTCGGGTTTGAACATGACCGCTTCCTTCACCGCGAGCGAACCGCTGAAGGCGACACGGATCACATGGCCTTTGAGGGCGAGGATACCAGCGAGGCTCCGGGCCCCATCCTGATTATCATCCACTACAAGTATGCGCATGTTCGTTGTGGTTCGTCCTGGATCGGTGTCCATGGTCAAGTTGAGTGCCGAACGCATCATCCTGCGAGGACCCGGGCTGATACGCAGGTCCGGGTGTAACGTTCCATGGGGCCATTGGAAGTAGGTGGCCACATGGACCAGCCGCAACCTCTCCGTGAACTTTCCGTATGACGAGATGGTAATGATCGCAACGGTGCGAGAGAAACGTACACGGATATGGAAACCTTCCGCATACTCCCTGCCTTGGTCATCCTGTTCAGCGCCGAATGGGCGATCCCCACATGTGCAGCTCAGGAATTCGCCGATGAGACCTTCACCTTGAACGGTGTGGTAAAGGATCGGGACAGCCACATGATCCTGGCGAAGACGACCATCATTGCTACCGATACGTTGGAAAAAGGCAGTTCCGAGCATTCCGTCCGTTCACGGTCCGATCAGCGCGGGAAGTACAAACTATCCCTGCCGTACGACCGCGTCTATATGGTGGAGTATTGGTCGCAAGGACATGTGGCCAAACGCGTGATCGTGGACCTTATGAAGGTGAAGGAAAAGGAACGTGAGGGGGGCAACACCATGACCCTGGAGATCTCCCTTTTTCCCATGCTCCTGAACGTGGACTATTCAGCGTACAAGATCCCCGTGGCCATCTGCCGGTTCGACAAACGCGAGAAGAAATTCCTCTGGGACAACGAATACAGCCATGCCCGCGATCTGGAGCTCGCGGAAGTGAAGAAGCAGCAGATGGCCGCGCGCCGTACGCTTGCAGCTACACCTTGATAGGGGCTGGACCGGCATCGGTCGGGATACCATACCGAGCGGTCCTGTCGCCATCATTCGCGGTTTCGTCGGGCTGGGTGATGCGTTCGCCATGACCTCATGGATCTTCGTACCACGGCAACAGGGCCATCATGATCACACCAGGCGCTCTTATCGTTATCGATGAACGGGATCCCGTCCTGATGGACCTGGAGGCCAAGGACCTGGAGCACCTGCTCGAATTGAGGCCCTCGGAACGGTTGGGCTACATCATGGAGTTGAACCGGACCCCGCGCTATCATTATCGCCTGAACGCGTTCGTGTTGTTGGACCGGTTATCGGAGTTCACCAAGCATCATCGCCTGGAAGGCGAGGGGCCTGCCTGACCTACGGTGATCATCCCTCCAAGGTGCGGATCCGAACACCGACCTTCGCGCTTTCCGATCTCCCAAGGCCGTTCAATCCCGCACACACCATGGCCGCCCATGCACACCAGGACGGCACCTTCGAAAAGGTGTCCTTCACCGGGGAACAGATGCAGGGCCGATCGTACGAGCGCTGCACTTTCATCCGCTGCGACCGCGCGCGCGCCGACCTCTCCAAAAGCCGGTTCCTGGAATGTGAGTTCGTTGCCTGTGACCTCACCATGGTGAGACTCAACGGAGCGAGCATGCAGCAAGTGGTCTTTCGCGACAGCAAGTTGTTGGGTGTTGATCTTTCTTGCTGCTCCGAAACGCTCTTCAGCGTGGGCTTCGAAGGGTGTGTGCTGAATCACACCTTCCTCACTGGCCTGAACCTGCGAAAGGCCCGCTTTGAGCGTTGTTCGATGAAAGGCGTCGACCTGGAACGTGCGGACCTGCGTGAAGCCGTGTTGGCTGAATGCGATCTGTTGGACGCGGTGTTCAGTGCCACACGATTGCAGGCGGCCGATCTGACGTCGGCGTACAACTACCGCATCGATCCGGAACGCAACAGCGTGAAAGGCGCGCGCTTCACCTGGCCCGGGGTTCTGGGATTGTTGTCCAAGCACGCTATCGTGGTCGAGTGAGCACGTGTACCCGGAACGCGGAACGTCCGCGATGAGCGGACGTTCCTTGGCTTGGGCCGGGTGAGGGTCACTTACCCAGCGCCAGTGCCAGATAGGCTTGTACGGTGGAGTTCTTGGAATCTCCCAACACATATTGTGAGGCATTGTTTTCGGCGACCGCATTGAGACCATGCTCATAGCGCACACCGACCTGTGCGAGACCGATGTTGATACCGAGTCCACCAACGAGTCCGTAGTCAAAGCCGTTGAACCGGCTATCGCGGGGGTCGGTGGTCTGGGTACCCAGGTCACCAGTGGTACGGGTCTCCGACAGCACCATATAGGCCAGGTAGGCCCCGCCGTGCAATTCGGCCACTTCCCCGAGCGGGATCACCACGAGCAGAGGCACCGTCACGTAATCCAGTTTGTAGGTGATCTCCTGATCGATCACGCCATAGGACTTGCGTACCGAGTTCCCTTTCTGATCGTACAGTGCTTCGATCTGGAAGCCGAGGGAGGAACTGGTGGCGAACCGTCCGAACAGGCCGACATGGAATCCGAAGCGGGCATTCTGGTCATTCACCTCCTTGACCCAGAGGTTGCTCCAGTTGGCACCGCCCTTTACGCCGAAGGCGGTCTCCAAGCCCTTGGAGGCGGATGTGGGGGCAGCTGGTGGGGGTGCAGCGGCAGGAGTGTCCTGCGCCATCATGGGCATGGAACAGAGGAGAGCACTGCAAAATGCCATTGCGATATGGCGTGACCCGGGGGTCGAGGGTTGATGGGATGTTGTTGGTTTCATGTCGGTCTGGTTTTCATACAACCCTTCTGCATGGCCTGTGCCGAACCCCGTTCATAGCGCACCAAGGCGATCCGCCTCGCGATTGTGTGGTATCACCTCCTCATTTCCGCAGGGAACGAGGTCAATGGACCACGATCGCTACCCTCCCGATCCCGCGATGGAGAAAACGGAGGACCGGACTGGACCCGCGTGACGAAATGACCGAACTTCGCCCGACTTTTTTGGACCGAACCTTGCGCGGGATCCTGCAACGAATGAAACGAGCCCTCATCTTTCATCTGCTTATCGCGTTGGTCGTTGGTGCCTGTGGGCAGACCACATCCGTACGCAGTTCGGTGCGGGTAATGGCCACCGTGCAACCCTCCGTGCCGAGCATCACATTGCATTGGCAGGAATTCGCCAACACCACCGGCTTCACCATATATCGACGTGCCGCGGGGGCCACCACCTGGGGCAATTCGATCGCAGCGCTTCCCGGAAGTGCGCTCCAGTACGTCGATGGCACCGTGCAGACAGGAGTGGGCTATGAGTACAAAGTGGTGCGCAATGCGGGAGGTTCGGGCTATGGCTATGTGCGATCGGGCATCGCGGTCCCTCCTGTTGAACAGCGCGGCAGGATGATCCTGCTCGTCGAAAGCTCCGTAGCGGCTGCCCTGCCGGGGGAACTGGAACAGTTGAAGGACGACCTCAACGGTGACGGCTGGATCGTGATCCAACACAACGTGGATGCGAACGCAACACCAACAGAGGTACATACCCTCGTGGCAGCCGACCACAACGCTGCCCCCACCCAGGTGAAAGCGGTGTACATCCTCGGTCATGTTCCGGTGCCTTACAGCGGGAACATCGCACCTGATGGCCATGGTTATCATCAGGGAGCATGGGCATGTGATGGCTATTACGGCGACATGAACGGAACATGGACGGACGCCAGCGTGAACAATCCGGGGGCCAGCTACCCGTGGAACCACAACATCCCCGGAGATGGCAAGTTCGACCAGAACGACCTGCCAACGTCCCTCGAACTTGGTGTAGGCCGCGTTGATCTGTCGCGCCTCGACGTGTTCGCCGAGAGCGAGATGGAGTTGCTCAGCGGCTACCTTGGGAAGGCGCATGCGTGGAAGATGGCGCAGTTCACCGTGCCGCAGAAGGCGGTGGTGTGGGATAACCTGGTGTGGGTGGGCAACCCCCTGGCCTCCTCCGGTTATATGAGCGCTGCGCCGTGCGTAGGCATCGATTCCCTGCTTGAGCTGGATCCCACGCAAGGTCAGTTCTCCCAGCATTACTTGAACACCAGCGACCTCTTCACCTTCCAGGCCAGTACCGGGTTACTGGGGTCGGGAGCGAACGGCACGACGTTCACCGGGACCGAGAACGGACTTTCGACCCAGGAGCTGTTGGGTTGCACAACAGGCGGGGTGTTCAACATGGCCATCGGCAGCTACTTCGGCGATTGGGACAATCCGGATAATTTCCTGCGCGCCGGTCTGGCCAAGGGCAATGGCCTGGCACATATGTGGAGCGGCATGCCGAACTGGTTCCTGCATCCCATGGCGATGGGCGAGTCCATCGGATACTGTGCCCTGCGCACCATGAACAATGCCAACCAGGACTACAGCCTGCTGAACGGCGGTTGGCAGGGGCAGTCCATGGGTCAGGCGCACATGGGCCTCATGGGCGATCCCTCCGTGCGCATGCGCTATGTGGCCCCCCCCACGGATCTCGTGGCCACCAACGCACAATGGTATGCGAGCTTCTCCTGGTCCCCCTCGCCCGAGGAGGTGGAGGGTTATCACATCTACCGCATCGATAACGCACTAGGTACCATCGAGCGGATCACGCAGGAGCCGGTACTGGATACCACCTTCACCTCGGATCTGCTTTTCGTACCCGGTGCCCGGTACATGGTGCGCGCCTTGAAGCTCATGACCACGCCATCAGGGAACTACTATGACCTGTCGCTCGGTGCGCTGGCCACGGCACAGGGCACCTTGGTGGAGGATTGCTTGGGACTGCTCGGTGGCGCGGCCATTCCCGGAACGCCATGCGACGATGGCAACCCGTTGACCCTGGACGAGATCTTCAACAGCAGCTGTGTTTGCTACAGTCCCACGGTAGGGGTGGCAGAGCAAACACCTGCGGCCATCTCGGTCTGGCCTTCGCCCGCGAACGATGCATTGAATGTGAGCACGCGTGCCTCGGATGGCGAGATCGTGCTGCGCACGCTGGCCGGAACGGAGGTGATGCGGGAACGCATCACGGGTGGTCGCCATCGGCTCGATACACGTCGGTTGGCCGTGGGCACCTACCTGTTGGAGCACCAGGCGCAGGGCGTGAAGGCCGTGACGCGTGTCATCGTCCAGCACTAGCGCTTGTTACAACCGGGGTTGAGCCCGGAGGACTTCAGTACTTCTCCTTGTGGAACTTCCGCTTCGGGCGGTCGCTGTACCCGTTGTTGGCCCGATCGCCAGGGCTGCTGGTGTTGCGGGGAGGGCCGCTGGTGGCGCCATTGCCTTCGTCCACACGGATCTTGCGACCCTTGTAGTTGGCGGCCTTGAAATGGCCCAGCACCTCATCGAAGTGTCCGGCCTCGATGTCCACGAAGGAGTACATGTCCTTCAGCATGATCTTGCCGATGTGCTGGTTGGTTAGGCCCGTGATGCCGCAGAGGTAGCCGAGCATCTTGCCCTTGTCGAAACCATCCGCTGTGCCGAGGTTGATGAACATGGAGCGCATCTGGCAGCCACCACCCTCGCGGTTGTATTCGGTCTTCTCGCGAACGCGTGCGTTCGGATTGTGGTCCTTGCGGGCAAGATCCACGTTCAGGTCGCGTGCTTCGCGATACTGCTCGAGGAACCGGTTGAACTCCAATGACACCACACGCTTGATCAGTTCATCACGATCGAAGTTGGCCAGGTCGAGCTGCACGGCATCCATGAAACGGGCGATGCCTTCCTCATCCACCTCCACTTCCTTGATCTTGTGGATCAAGGTGAGCAGCTGTCGTTCGCAGATCTCCGCGCCACCGGGCACGCGTGTGAAGGCGAAGTGCGTCTTCAACTGACGCTCCAGGTTGCGCACCTTGTGCACGTCCTTGCTGCCGATGATGCTCAGGGAGATACCGGTCTTACCGGCGCGACCCGTGCGACCGCTGCGGTGGGTGTAGCTCTCCACTTCACCGGGCAGGTCGAAATGGATCACGTGGCTCACGTTGCTCACGTCGATGCCGCGGGCGGCGACATCCGTGGCGATGAGCATCTGGAGGCTCTTGCTGCGGTAGCGCTCCATCACCCGGTCGCGCTGCTGCTGGCTGAGGTCCCCGTGGATGGCATCGGCGTTGTATCCGTCGCGGGTGAGGTTCTCGGCGAGTTCCTGCGTATCCTGCTTGGTGCGGCAGAAGACGATGGCGAAGAGATCGGGCTCGGCATCCACGAAGCGCTTCAGCGCGAGGTAACGGTCACGCATCATCACCACGGCATACTTGTGCTGGATGGCGTCGGCGGTGGCGTTGCTGCGGCCCACGCTCAACTCATCGAACGCGCGCATGTAGTTCTTCGCGATGCGCCGCACATCGTTGTTCATGGTGGCGCTGAACAACCAGGTGCTCTTTTCCTGCGGTGTCTTCTCCAGGATGGTGGTAAGGTCCTCTTGGAAGCCCATGTTCAGCATCTCATCGGCCTCGTCCAGCACCACCACCTTCACCTGCCCCAGATCGATGGCCTGGCGGTCGATGAGGTCGATGAGCCGGCCGGGTGTTGCCACTACGACGTTGGCCCCGCGTTGAATGCCGCGCATCTGCTCCCGGATGTTGGCGCCACCATAGACGGGCACGCACTTCACACCGGGGAGGTGCTTGCTGAAGTTCTCGAAGTCGCGGGTGATCTGCACGCACAGCTCCCGGGTAGGCGCGAGCACCAGGGCCTGCACGGCGCGCTGGGCTGGATCCACCTTGCTTAACAGCGGAATGCCGAAGGCCGCCGTCTTGCCAGTGCCCGTCTGCGCCAGGGACACCACGTCCTTTTCGCTGGTGAGGAGGTGCGGAATGGACTTTTCCTGAACAGGTGTCGGATTCTCGAAACCGAGGTCGGCAAGTGCACTAAGGATCTCGGGCCGGATACCGAGTTCAGAGAAGGTGGGCATGGCGTGGAAAATGACCCCCGCCGATACATGGGTCGCGGCTTAGGGATCGCGAAGGTAACCTATTGGGCAGCAGGGTGGGACGGAGCGACGCCATGCTGGGCCTGTGGCGGCTACTTTCGCCCCCTCTATTCCGTGCGGAACGATGCGTACCATCCTCATCCTCATGATCCTATGGCTTTTGTTGCGCGCGTGGGTACGCAGCCAGCAGCCACCCGTGGGCCCGCCAAAAGGCACGCAATGGAGCCCTCCGGACGTGCGGGCCAAGGGGGACGTCCGCATTGAGCGCACCACGGATGCCCGCCCCGGCCAGCGCCCGGGCGCGGTGGAGGACGCCGATTTTGAAGAGATCAAGTAAGACAACCGAACGCATGAACGCCATCAATTGGAAGAAGCTCCTGCCTGCGGGCGCGGCCGTGGTCCTATTCATCATTCTGGCGCTGGCCTATTTCAGCCCCGTGCTCGAGGGGAAGCACCTGGTCCAGGGCGATATCCGCAATTTCCTGGGCATGTCGCGGGATGTGGTGGAGCATCGCGAAGCATACGGCGAGGAGCCCCTCTGGGCCGAGAGCATGTTCAGCGGGATGCCGGCCTACCAGATCAGCGTGAAGTGGAGCGGCAGTGCCCTTTCCGTTCTGGACCGGCTGTTCCACGGGTTCCTGCCCATGCCTGCGGGCTTCCTTTTCCTCTACCTCATGGGCATGTACATCCTGTTGATGTGCCTGCGCGTGGATCCGTGGCTGGCTTTGGTGGGCTCACTGGCCTTTGCCTTCAGCAGCTACTTCATCGTGATCCTCGAAGCGGGGCACAACAGCAAGGCGAACGCCATCGGTTACATGCCGGCCGTGTTGGGCGGGCTATACATGCTGTTGCGGGGGAACAAGTGGCTGGGGGCCGCGTTGTTCGCCCTCTTTTTGTCGCTCCTCATCTTCGTGAACCACGTGCAGGTGGCCTACTACCTGGGCATGGTGCTGGTGCTGTTCGGCCTCGCGGAGGCCTGGCGTGCGGTGCGCGAGAAGCGCCTCGGCGACTTTGCCTCGCGGGCGGGATTGGCCACTATCGGTGTGGTCCTCGCGCTGCTGTCGAACACCGGTCTGCTGTGGAGCACCTACGAATATGGAAAGTTCACCACGCGTGGACCCAGTGAGTTGATGATCACCCCGGAGGGGGCGAGCGCCAAGGAGAACCAGACCTCGGGCCTTGATCGGGACTACGTGACACAATGGAGCTATGGCAAGCAGGAGAGCCTCTCTTTGTTGGTGCCGAACGCCAAGGGTGGAGCGAGCGGTTCGCTGATCAGGTCGCAGGAGGACCTTCAGGCCATCCCGGACCCGGCCTTCCGCAAGGAAGTGATGAAGAAATACCAGGACGGCGGGTACGTGAACAGCTATTGGGGCGATCAGAGCTTTACGAGCGGTCCGGTTTACGTGGGTGCCACCGTGCTCCTGCTCATGCTGCTCCTGCTGGCCCGCGCTGAAGGGCATGCCCGCTGGTGGATCCTCGGCTCCCTGCCCATAACCGCGATCATGCTGATGATCGGGGACCCACTGCTGTCCGGTGGGCTGCTGCTCATTTACTTGATAGCTGGTATATTCCTGTGGAGCGACACGTTGGCCTATGCGCTCTTCGCATCCTTCCTGCTCACGCTCATGCTCAGCTGGGGCCAGAACTACATGCCGCTCACGAACTTCTTCCTGGACCACGTTCCCGGGTATGACAAGTTCCGTGCGGTCACCATCATCCTCGTCATTGTTGAACTCGCAGCGCCGGTGCTTGCGGTGCTCTACCTCGACCGTGTGTTGCGTGAAGGCAGATGGGACAGGACGATGGAGCGCCGCTTCCTCATTCCGGCGGGAGCATTGGTTCTCCTGTTGCTGGCCCTCGCGATCATGCCCGCCAGCTTGCTCGACTTCTTCAGCGACACGGAGAAGGAGGCCTTGGCGAACGGTCCGCAGCCGTATGTCGATGGCCTGAAGGATGTGCGGATCGGCGTGTTCACCGCGGACGTCTGGCGCAGCCTGGGCTTTGTTGTGCTGGCCACAGGCGCCCTCTTCGCCTTCGGACGCGGGCTCATGGGTCGATGGATGCTGGTATCTGTGCTGGGTATGCTGATCCTCGTTGACCTGTGGGCCGTGGACAAGCGCTACCTGAACAACGAGATGGACCGCGGCCGGTATCTCAGCTGGGAGGATGAGTCCCAGAGCCGCCTACCGTTCAAGCCGCAACCCGCCGACCTTGCCATTCTGCAGTCCGAGCAGAACGCGGCAACCGAGGCCGATCTGGCGGAGGCATTGGACCGGCTGCGTGCGGCGAAGCAGGCCGATGGCTCCATGGGCCTCACGGTGAGCAAGGATGAGGAATTGGTGAACCGCTTCGGAAGTCTGCGCCGCACCACGCACCATCGCGTGCTCACGCTGCAGAATCCCTTCAACGACTCGCGAGTGAGCTACTTCCACAAGAGCCTGGGCGGTTATCATGGCGCCAAGCTCAAGCGCTACCAGGAGCTCATTGAGTTCCACATCAGCAAGGAGATGCAGGAAGTGGTGGGCGGATTACGCGGTGGTGCCACGCTGGGCACCATCGACAGTGCCTTCGCCGGTCAGGGCGTGTTGAACATGCTCAACATGAAATACCTGATCTACGCGAACGACAAGGCGCCGTTGCGGAATTCGCACGCATTGGGCGCCGGTTGGTTCGTGGATGAGGCCCGCGTCGTGAAGAATGCGGACGAAGAGATCACCGCATTGGGCACCATCGATCCGAAGCAAACGGCGTTGGTGGATGAACGCTTCACGAAGGACATCGACGTGAAGGCCGCACGTCCGGATAGCGCGGCCACCGTGGCCTTGAGGAGCTTCCGCAACAACGAAATGGTGTACACCGTGCGCAGCACCAACGGCGGGCTGGTGGTCTTCAGCGAGATCTGGTACGGGCCGGACTGGCAGGCGGAGATCGACGGTACACCTGCTCCGCACGGGCGTGTGGACTACGTGTTGCGTGGCATGAACGTACCCGCCGGTGAACACACGGTGCGCTTCCACATCGTCAGCAAGCCGTACAGCACCGGTGGTCGCATCGCCTCGATCAGCTCATGGATGCTATTCCTGTTGGTGCTGGTGACCATCGTCATGGTCATCCGTGGCAGGGTCATGAACGGACCGGTCACGCCATGATGTCCGTGTCCCGGGAGTGGATCGTTCCCACCTTGCATCAGACTGCGGTGCAACGTGCTGCGGTTCTTCTGTTGTCGGTCCGGTGAGGCATGAAGCGCGTACTCATCATCACCTACTACTGGCCGCCCAACGGTGGCGCGGGCGTGCAGCGCTGGTTGAAGATGGCCAAGTACATGCCCCAACATGGCTGGCAGCCGGTGATCTACACTCCAAGCAACCCCGAGGTCATCACGGCGGATCCGGGGCTTGAGCGGGAGATACCTGCATCGGTGGAGGTGATCAAGCGCCCCATCAACGAGCCCTACACACTGTACAAGCGGCTCACGGGGCGTAAGGCGGGGGACAAGGTGCACCTGGGCTTTCTGAACGAGGGCAAGAAGAAAAGCTGGCGCGAGGACCTGGCCGTTTGGGTACGCGGCAACGCGTTCATCCCTGATGCACGCGTGTGGTGGGTGCGGCCGTCGGTGAAGTTCCTCAAAGACTACCTGCGCGAACATCCCGTGGATGCCATCGTGAGCACCGGACCACCACACAGCATGCACCTCATCGCACTGGGCCTGAAGAAAAAGTTCCCCGCGCTGCGCTGGATCGCCGACTGGCGCGATCCCTGGACGAACATCGATTTCTATCATCAATTGAAGCTCACCGGTTGGGCCGACCGCAAGCATCATCGACTTGAACGCGAGGTGATCGCACACGCCGATGTGAACGTCACTGTGGGGTGGACCATGGCCGCGGAATTGACCGCACTGGGTGCGAAGCGCACGGAAGTCATCACCAACGGATACGATCCCGCCGATGTGCCTTCGCCTCCGGAACCCGTTGACCAGGAATTCAGCCTCGTGCATGTGGGCAGCATGACGGCCTCTCGCGATGTGCCCGGACTATGGAAGGTGCTGGCGGAAATATGTCGCAGGGATGACGCGTTCGCAGGGAAGCTCAGGATCAGGTTCGTAGGTCCCGTGGATCAGGCCGTGATCGCCAGCATCGATGCAGCGGGGCTTTCCAGCATGGTGGAGCGCAAGGGCAGTGTGGACCATGCGCAGGCCATGCGCGAGATGCAACGGGCCCGTGTGCTTCTGCTCAGCGTGAACGACACGGCCAACGCGAAAGGGGTGCTCACCAGCAAGCTCTTCGAATACATGTCCGTGGGACGTCCGATCCTGGCGGTGGGGCCGAAGGATGGCGATGTGGCGCGGGTGCTGAACGAGCCACATGTCCTGCTTGACCGTCAAGCGATCGATCCGGGTCAGGTGCGACGGGTATTCGATTTCCAAGGGAGCATCCGTTCAACAGGCGATCAGTATGCCCGCCCGGTCGGAGCCGCTCAGTTGGTGAAACTGCTCACCGCCTGACGTCGTGCAAGCGCGAACAGGGTTCCGGCACCTCGTCCATTAGCTTCGGCGCCGTGGGTTCCATCGCGCGACAATCATCCTGGATCACTGTGCTCACGTCCGCAGGCCTGGCCCTGGGCTTTGTGAATATGGCGCTGCTGTATCCGAAAGTGCTGCCGGCGGCCGAGTTCGGCCTTACCCGGTTGGTGGTATCCGTTGCGCTGGTGGCCGCACAATTCGCCCAGCTGGGCTTGGAATCCACCGTGATCCGGTACTTCCCGTATCTGCGGGACCGGTCGCACCGGCATGGCGGCCTTTTCCGGCTGGCGCTATTGCTGGGTACATCAGGTGCGATGGTGGCCATGGCCGTGCTCTACCTCTTTCAAGGGAACTTCGCGCGTTGGTTCAGCGATGAAGATGGACTGTACGGTCGGTATGGGCTTGTCGTGCTGCCCTTGGTCCTGGCGGAGGTTCATTTCCTCATCCTCCGCGGCATCAGCCGGTCCGTGGGCCGCAGCATTGCACCGGTCTTCTTCCGGGAGTTCCTTGTGCGGTTCCTTCAGACCGGTCTCATCGCTGTACACATCTACACGCCATTACCGTTCGGATGGTTCATCGCAGCCTTTGCCGGCACCTTCGTGCTGACCACCGCGCTGCTTTTCGCGGACCTATGGCGCGCTGGGAAACTCGGGCTCACCGCCCCCAAGGTGCAGGTGCCGCGCAGGTTGGCGCAGAGCATGTCGCGTTACGCTGTGTTCACCCTCGGTGTCGGTGTGGCGGGTGTGGCCACGGGCAATGTGGACCAGATGATGCTGGCGGCCATGCTGCATAACGGGCTGAACTACGTCGCCTATTATGCGGTCGCCCTCTTCCTGGCGAGTGTGATCACGGTACCGGCCCGGGCGCTGGTGATGCCCGTCCTTCCCGTGCTTGCCGACGCGTGGCGCCGGCGTGATCATGTTCGCATCGAAGCGGTGTACGTCCGAAGTACCATGCTTCTGCTGGTAATGGGACTGTATGTGCTGCTGTGCGTCGGACTCAACGTGAATGAGCTGTTCTCGATGCTCGAGCCGGAGTATGCCGCTGGTCGTCCGGTGTTGGTCCTGCTGGGCATCACCAACGTCGTTGCCCTTGCTGGAGGCCTCAGTGGAAGCATCATCGGGACATCGCGCAATTACGCGTTCGATGCGAGTTCCAGTGCGTTGTACTTCGGGCTGAACGTCCTGTTCGACTTCATCTTCATCAAATGGTTCGGTATGGTGGGTGTGGCGTGGAGCTCGTTGGTCACCATGATCATCGTCACGGCCTGGCGCGTAGGTTACCTGCGGCAACGCTATGACCTCTGGCCGTATGAGCTGCGTCCCCTCCTGCTGTTGTGTGGGATCGTGCTGGTGAGCTGCTGGTCGTGGTGGATCCCTTCCACGGGAATACCCTTGTTGGATGCGGTCATCCGCTGCCTGGCCATCACCATCACCTTCTGGCCATTGGTGGGCAGGGCAAGCCTGGCACCCGAGCTACAGGCGCAGATGGAAAAGGTTCGGCGACGGTTCAATTAGCCGCGGTCCACGGCGGCTGTTGCGGTGAGGTAACGCTGCCACCTCCAGGAATCCTGAAGCGCATCGGCCAGGGAATAGGCGCAGGTCCAGCCCAACACCCGCGCGCTCTTCGAGGTCTCCGCGTGAACGGTGGCCACATCCCCCGCACGCCGGGGTCCAATGATGTAGGGAACATCCACCCCGGTCACCTGCGCGAACGTTCGCACCACCTCCAGCACGCTCACCGCCTTTCCCGTGCCCAAGTTGATCACTTCGCACTCCGAGAGCTGTTCCGATGCCAGCAGGTCCAAGGCCTTTACATGCGCCTTTGCGAGGTCCACCACATGGATGAAGTCGCGCTGACACGTTCCGTCCGGCGTTCCATAGTCGTCGCCATAAATGGTGAGCGAAGGGCGTTCCCCTGCAGCGGTCTGCACAACGTACGGTACCAGGTTGTTGGGAATGCCTACGGGCAGTTCGCCGATCAGTCCGCTCGGATGTGCGCCGATCGGGTTGAAATAGCGCAGGATCACGATGTTGAGCTCAGGATCGCTGTGTTTCGCATCGCGCAGCAATTGCTCGCAGACCACTTTCGTGTACCCGTAAGGCGAATTGGCCTTGTCCGCCGGAGCATCCTCGGTGACCGGTAACACTTTGGCTTGGCCGTAAACCGCGCAACTGGACGAGAAAACGATGTGCTGAAGGCCATGCCGTGCAGCTACCCGCAGGAGGGTGGCAAGTGATCCGATGTTGTTCTCATAGTAGTCCAGCGGGCGCTCCACGCTTTCGTTCACTGACTTGTAGGCGGCGAAGTGGATGGCGCCGAAGAAGGGCCCCTCGGTGTCGAACACACGGTCCATGGCAGCTGGATCGCAGCAATCGGCACGATGCACGATCGGCGGAACTCCGGTGATCTCGGCCAGACCTTGGAGGATGCGCTCATGGGAGTTGCGTAGATCATCCATGATCACCGGGGTATATCCGGAGGCAAGGAGCTCCACACAGGTATGGCTGCCAATGAAGCCCGCACCGCCGGTGACCAGAACTTTTTTCATGCCCTGCAAAGAAAGGGGACATGAGGCGTACCTCGGGTATCAGTCGCCGGTGGCCAGGAGCGCAAAGAGCGTGTTGGCGCGGCGTTCCTGATGGAAGTCGGTAACGATGCGTGACCTTGCATTGGCCGAGCGTATGGAGCGATCTTCCGCGGACAGAGCGAGCAGCAGGCCGCATAACGCGGCGCCCAACAAGGGCTCACGTTCGGTGAGGACCAGGCCGCACCCTTCCACGATCGAAGGCATGGACGCCACATTGCTTACCAAGGGGATCGATCCGCATAGCATGGCTTCACACAACGCATTGGGCATGCCCTCGGAAAGCGAGAGCTGCACGTAGAAGGAGGCGCTCCGGTATATGTCGCGGAGCTGTTCGGGAGACACACGACCCGTGAAGCGCACATTCGCTGGTGCCCCCTTGTATGCATCGGGATCGGCCAGCCCGACGACCTGGAATCGCGCACCCGGGGTGCGTTCGGCGATCTGCAACAGCAGGTCGACTCCCTTCAACTGGTGTACCCGGTTGTGCGGTGTGGCCGGTCCGGCCACGCACACGAACAGATCGGCAGCCCGGAACGTGGAGGTGTCCGTGCTCCAGAACCGGTCATCGAATCCGTAGGGCACCTCGGACCAGGGTGTGTTCATGCCGCGAGCGAACGCCAGGATACCCTGTTCCCGGGGGACGATGTCCGCGTAGTCGGTCGTACGCTTCATAAGAGAAGCATGTACAGGTAGCAGGCGTGTGGCCCTGCGCGCTGAAAACCGCGTGGCCCAGCCCAGCATCCTCCGGGCGTTGTTCCCGTACCCGATCGCCGGGATGCTTGCACAATCGCTTCCGGCCAGGATGATGAAGCATCGGTGGGAAAGCAGCGTGGGCAGCACAGCGTGGTAACCGCTGAAGTGACAGATCGTACTATGACGCCAGGCCTTATGGCGGATCAACCAGGCGAATTGATGCAACAGGCGGAACGGCAGTTGCCATGATGGCCCCGTGACCAGTTCGTGCTGCACCACGCGGTAGCGTTGTCCAAGAAGCGAAATGTCGCGATCGATGAACGTGGACCGCTTGGGGAAGCAATACAGCAAGGTAGGGCGGCCCCGACCGATCGCCAACCTTTGCTCTGACATGTCAAGGCATCCGAGACCTCAATTCAGCCCAACGCAACGCCCATTTGCTCTTGCGATCAAGGCGATCTATGCTGAACGCGGGCCTGAGCACGATTGAATGATACTCCGTATGTGTGAATTGCAGACTGTAAGAGGAGAACGAGACAAGGGCGAATCCAGCTGTATACACCGTACTGATCAACCTATCAATATGGACCGGCTGATCAATCACCTGCAAGACTTTGGCATCATTGAGGTGCAGGTGCTCAAGTAGTTGCGCACAGGGTACATTAATAAGGACCCTCCCGTCAGGTGCCATATATTTAGCAATGGTCCCGAACAATTTTGGATGCTGGTCAAGCGGAATATGTTCGATGACATCCGGAAGGACCACGAAGTCGAACAATCCTTCATGTTGAAAGTCACTCATGTCGCTGACCATGAAGCGCACGTTCGGCCTGTGTGTCAGGTTGCGTTTCGCGAATTCGACACTTTTTGGGCTGATGTCCAGCGCGAGGATCAGGCCAGAGCTATTATGATGGGCAAGTAGCGATGTCACTGTGCCAATGCCGCAGCCGATCTCCAGCACGCGCATTCCATCGCGATATCCGGCGGTCTTCGCTGCGCGCATTATTGTGCGGTGACGGATGTTGATGCCGTGATCCATTTGAATCTCGGCGAATCCATCGTACCAATCACTTACTGAGGCGCCGTTCTCGATGGAATCCGCTTGATGTGGAGTGCTCCCATCATTGTTCACGGCTTCATTCCGATTCATCTTGGAGCAAAGTTAATCGAATGTGCCGTGATCACTGTTGGATGTGATCACGGGGCACCACGGGGTACTCACGAGAGCTTGCATGGAATAGGCGTTACATCGTTCATCGCGGACATATTACCTTGGCACGTGTGCCGTCATCGTTAAATACCTATAGCACCTTCGCTCTTTGCGCTGGCCATATGTTCCTGAATGTGGCGATGGCACAGTCCTTTCTCCGGACCAATGGGTTACCGGACCGACAGGAGCATGGTCTCGTTCTGCACCGTTCGGCTTCGGGTGCTATCTTCTTAGGTGGGAATGTGGGCGATAGCGCACTAGTTCTGCGTATTGATGTCACTGGACAAGTGATCTGGTCTCGCGCATTCAGGATACCAGGCCAGGAACCTGATATGGTGTTTCAGTTCTCAGATGCGCCTGATGGTATGATCATCGGCTGTGGCAATGGGGTCTCATCAACGGGGCAACCACGCGAAGCCTTCCATTTCAAGTTCAGTGAGGACGGGGTTTTCCAGTGGATCCGGCACTGGAACGACCCTGCTGTATATAACCGCGCCATCTTCGGGAACGGTACGGAAGATTTGCTCCTGTTGAGCTGCTACCATGAGAGCGGTAATGGCACGACATGGACGGACTACTTTCAATCCATTGTTGAAACATCGACAGGCATGGCTACCTGGATCTCGGACCGTCAGGATCTTTATAGTTCTGTGCCATATGTGGATGATGCCACATCCGCAATGCGCCATAATGGTGAGTACTTTATAACAGGGCGCATATTTACCAATGGGTCTTCCCTCTCAACCTGCCGGGTGAATCTGACAAAGGTCGATGCACAAGGGCAGCATTTATGGACGCGCTACCTGCTGTACCCGAACAATATGGATCGCCGCATGTACGGAACTGAC
This sequence comes from Flavobacteriales bacterium, assembly GCA_031411095.1. Taxonomy (GTDB): domain Bacteria; phylum Bacteroidota; class Bacteroidia; order Flavobacteriales_F; family PHOS-HE28; genus PHOS-HE28. Next base: position 226,080 of record JANOAK010000026.1, read on the forward strand.
ATCATCAGCAACAATGATTCTTTGATGATAGCGTATTACGGCAATATCAACGGTTCCGCAGGTTTGTACTCGATCGGCCTCATACGGTTGGACACCGATGGGAATATCGCGTGGGCAAAGGACTACGACGTTGTTGGCAGTGCAAGTGAACTTTCGACCAAGGTGCTCGCTACATCATTTGGATATGTTGTGGCAGGCCGCACGACAGCGGCCGAATTTCAACATGCTTTCCTTTTAGCGGTCTCCCCTACAGGCGAGGTTCTTTGGTCACGGGTATATGGCCAGGCGGGCACTATGCACGTGGCTCCACATACATACCTCAAGAATCTGATCGAACTGGATGATGGCTTCATGTTCACATTGGCTGATAGGAACGGGTCCGACGATGATATACTTCTCGCGCGCACCGATGTCAATGGCATGATCTCCTGCGGTGATGTGGCTGATATCGAGGTCGTGACCACTGAACTGCCCGAGTTGACCTTTGACACTCCCACGATGCCTCTGCCACTTTCAATCGCGCTGAATGACGACGCCTCGGTTGTTCGCCAATCCTTCTTGGCTGAGGAGTGCGATATAGCCCTTGATCTGTGGCCGGATACTGCTATATGTGGTTCCTTGACCTTGTACGCCTCAGTACCAGGTGCACATTACATATGGCAGGACGGATCGACGAACGCCTCACTTGTGGTTGTGACCCCTGGCTTATACTGGGCAACAGCAACGGTGGATTGCTGTTCACGCATTGATAGCATTACGGTGTACAACGTGTCAGAGCCTCTGAATGATCGGTTTGCATTGGTTCCTAACGTGTTCACACCAAATGCTGACGGATGGAACGACGATTTCACCATATCAGGAGTCGATTCTGACCACTACGAATTCTCGGTATTTGACCGATGGGGTGAACGCATCTTTCATAGTACCGATCCGGAAATGGATTGGGATGGCTTCTATAAAGGCAGGCCTATACCGGATGGCACCTACCTTCATCAATGTGATGGACGTGTGGTCCATAGTTCGGGTCACATAACGCTGTTGCGGTAAGTCAATCCCGCACCCATGTTTGTGTCCGATAGAAGAAGGCCACATACCCGCGCACCTTCAGCTTGCCGTTCTCCAGCCACAGCTTGCAGTCGTACACGCTTCCGTTCTTCGGGTCGAGGATCGTTCCGTCCACCCATTCTCCCGGGCTTGACCCGGGATCAAGAACCATGTCGCGGATGATCTCCATGCCGATCACCTTCCTCTGGTAACGATCATCCTTCGGGTCGCATTCATTGCAGACCGGATCCTGGTTCTCGTGTGGCTCGCGGAACAACTGTACAACACGCCCGAACAGACGGCCACCGCGTTCGGTGATCTCCACCACGCTTTTCTTTTTGCCGGTCTCGTCATCGATGGAGGTCCATCGACCTAAAATGTTCTGTGCGTTGAGCACAGCGGTGAGCATCAAGGAGGTGAGCAATAGCAGTGAACGCATGATCAGAAGGCACGGTTGATGCCCACCACATAGCGGAACGCAAGGTGCTCCGTTTGTCCGGCGGGCAGGTTGCTGAGGAAGAGGGGCATGTCGAAGCGGATGGTGAGGGGCTTGATGTCCACCAAAGGTCCGAACTTCTTGATGGTGATCGCCACACCCGCACCGGCGTCTGAACGGGGAGTGGCCAGGCGCAACTGCGTTGAACCCGCATCGGTGATCATGCGGTAACCCATGCTGCCGATGTCACCGAACAAGTAGGCATCGATGTGCAGCCAACGTCGGGTGGCCTTGGGGCGGAGGCGCAGAAGTCCGTCGATGTCCAGTTCGGCGTTCAGCGCTGCGCCGGTGTTGCCTGCATAGGTGAGGATGACATCGTTGTTCGCGTCCAGCTGGGGCGCGATATAGCCGGCGTATCCGCGCAGGCCGAGTCCGCCACCCATGTGGAAGTGGTTCACATCGGTTCCCAGTGCGGTCCAGTCATAAGGCATGAAGCCCACACTGCGTGTGTACTTGTTCTCCACCAGTTCCTCGGGCGCGGCGCCTGCCAGGTAGAGGTCCGTTTCGGGATGGCCGCTCACGGTGCTCAGGCCGTACTGGGCGATCATGCGGGTACGAAGCTCGAAGCGACCGAGGCCCACCTTGTCGATGGACATCACACGCAGGTGTGATCCACTCGCCGCCGATCCCGGTGCTGGCATCCGCAGGCGCACGAGCACATCACCCACCACCTTGCCCTTGTTGTACCGATGCTGGACAGCAAGGTCCGTTGTGCCGTTCACGGTGTTCAATGCCCACAGTTCGGGGTAGATGAGGTAGGACAGGTCCGTGCTGTCGCGACGGAGCATGTAGCGCACATCCACGGAGACCGTGGTGCGCGTGTCCCGCACGTTCCACGCCAGGCCGGCGGCATAGCGTTCCAGTCCGTCGAGCACGCGGGCATCCACGTGCACGCTGGAGCCCTGGAGCAGTTTTTCCGTTCCGTTCTCGTAGCGGAAGTTGAAGCTCAGTGGATCATAGCCCACGCGCGGCGTACCTTCTCTTAGGTATTGCCCCATGCCCGTGTTCACCCAGGCCGTGAACCAGAGCTTGTGCTTGTAGCGCATCCAGTCGCTGTGGAAGTGCACGCCCACCTTGGCTCCATCACGGCCGTTCCACCAGACATCGGGCCGCACGAAGCCTTCGTACACTCGCCGGTCAGGGCGGTTCCGTATGTGCGCATCGAAGGTGGTCTCCATCGTTCGCCGCAGGCTGTTGTTCGGTTGGTAGGCGTCGGCGAGGCGGAAGCTGGTATCGATGCGCACGTCCGCGATGCCGGAGGGGATGTTCACCGCGACGATGTGCTTGCGCTTCATGTCATCGTACCCGATCCAGCGGGACAGCACGGTTGCACTGGTACGTTTGACGAACCAGGTGTTGGGAATGTGGAAGTTGTGGAACTTTCCATCGCGGGCCTCCACGGTGAGGTCGATGGGCATCTGCATGGAGCCCTTCCGGCGGAGGATGATCTGCTGGCCGCTGTCGGCGTTCCGGTGCTTCACGCCGGTAACAGCGTAGTCGATGCGTTTGTCGGTCTCGATCCACTGGTCGAAGAACCAGTTGAGGTCCACATGTGTGAAGGAGATCATGCTCTGGCGGAAGTCCTCCACGTAGGGATGCTTGATCTTCCAGCGGTCGAAGTAGTTGCGCATGGCCGCTTGAAAGAGCTCATCCCCCAGCACGTACTGCAGGTTGTACAGCATCACGGCGGTCTTCGCATACACGTGCCCGTAACCTCCATCACCCTGGTGCTCATAGTGACCGAACTCGTCGCTGTGGGTGTTGATCGGCGGCAGCTGGTCGCGGATCGCGTCGCGCATGTACCCACCGTACACTTCGCTTTCGCGGGCGAGCTCGGGTTGTGTGTAGCGGCGTTCGTAGGCGGTGGTGGGCGGATCGGCCACGAGCGTGTCGCCATCGATGTCGGTAAGCCCCCAGGCGGTAAGGAACTGGGTGAAGCCTTCATCGAGCATGGCGCGGTAGGTCTCGTTGTTGCCCACCATGCCGAAGAACCAATTGTGGCCGATCTCATGCACGAACAGTCCGCGATAGTCAGGCTCGCGGCCTCCATCGAGCGTGAGCATGGGATACTCCATACCGTCCCGCGCGTCGGCCACCACCATCTTCGGATACACATACATGCCGAACTGTTCGCTGTGTGAGCGGATCACCTTGGCGCAATAGTCCGCTGCGTTCTGCCAGCCGCTGGCATGAGGCTCCTCGGCCATGGCGATGCACTTGATGCCGTTCCACTCCGCTTCGCCGATGCGATACGTGGGGTCGGCGGTGAAGGCGAAGTCATGCACGTTCTCGGCGTGGTACTTCCACACCTTGCGCACGCTGGTGTCGTAGGGGGTGATGATGGAAGGCCGCTCATTCCACGGCTTGTCCCTGAAGTTCGCGATGTCGAGCCTGGCGCGCAGGTCCTCCGGCATCACCTCTTTGGGGTTCTGTAACCAACCGGTGGCCTCGAGCACTTGGTCGTTGGGCATGTCGAGTTCCACATCGTATGAGCCGAAGTCCCCGTAGAACTCGCTGCCGAGGTGCTGCTGCGTGTCCCACCCGAACTTGCGGTCGTACACGCTGATGCGCGGATACCAGTGTGTGCCGTCGTAGTGTTTGTGGCCCCAGGCATTGAAGAGCTTCATGCGACGGTCGTCGCCCCCCCAGTACGTGTTGAACACCACCTCGAAGGTCACGCGCGCTTGCGGTGGTAGGGGCGTGTTCAGTCGGGCGCGCAGGAGGGTGTTGTCCCGCTCGCGCTCCAGTTCGGCACCATCCACGCGCATGGACAGCACGTCGGTACCGCGGCGTCGGTCGGCGCTGAAGTCATGCCAGCCCCCCTGTGCCTGCTCCAGGTCGTGCAGATAACTGCCCGAGTCGTAAGCATTCTGGTAGAGGTGGAAGAACACCTCGCGCAGCGTATCGGGCGAGTTGTTCCAATAGGTGAGCGACAGTTGTCCCTGGCCGATGTCCGCGGCCTCATCCATGCGCAGCTTGATGCGGTAGTGCACATCCTGCTGCCAGTACCCGGCATAGGGTGGTGCGTTCTTCCAGTAATGCGGATTGTCGGCGTTGCGGTAGGTGTTGGGCGGGTGCAGCGGATCGAAGCGCTGGGCCCACAGGCCTGTACTGCAGAGCGCGATCAACAGCGAAAAAAGCGTCCTCATGGTTCCCGCCGGCTAAAGGGCGGGGGTGAAAATACCGGATCTGCTCAGGCGGTGGCCGCGGAGGGCACCCGGAGCGTGGCGGTGTGCTCGGCGTGGGCCCGGGCGATGCTGGTGTTCAACTCGAATCCGATGAGGAGCACCACCATGTTCAGGTAAAGCCAGAACTGCACCGCAAGGATGGCCCCGAGCGACCCGTACAAGGCGTTGTAATCGGTGATATGGCCGAAGAAGAAGGCCAATCCCTGGGACAGGAGCACAGTAAGCAGCAGCGTAAGGATGGCCCCGGGTGTGAAGAAGCGGAAGCGGCGGGCCTTGGGGTCACCGGCGTTATACAGCAGGCTGATGCTGGCGAGCATGAGGAAGAGGGTGATGACCCACTTCGCGGCCAACAATCCGAGCTGCTCGAGGTAGCCCACGACGATACCCAGGTCCGGCAGGCGCTCGATGATGAGGCTGCTCAAGGTGAGCAGGGCCATGGCCACGGCCATCATCACGGTGAGGCCCACCAGCAACGCCAGGCTGAGGACCCGCTGTTTCACCGGACTGTGCCATCCGGTGATGTTCGTGCTGCCGCTGAAGCCGTGCAGGATGGCGTCCACACTGTTGCTGGCGAAGTACAGGCCTACGAAGAAGCTTACGCTGAGCAGGGTGCTGTGCTTGCGCACCAGCAGGTCGTGCAGCAGGCCCTCGATGAAGTTGTATACCTCGAGCGGAAGCATCTCGCGGAAGGAGCCCATGAGCTTCTCCTGGAAATCCTGCACAGGGATGTACGGGATGAGGGTCAGAAGCATGATGATGGCGGGGAAGAACGCGAGGAAGAGCTTGAAGGCGATCGCCGAAGCACGCATCACCAGGTCGCCCTCACTGAGGGCACGGAAGAAGAAGCGGGAGATGCGGTACACGCTGAAGCCTTCGAAGCCGGGCAGGATGATCCGGTCGCTCCATTGGATCACGCGTCGGTTCGGGCGGGAGTACAGGAGTTTGCGCCAGAGCCGGTTGAACATGATCTCAGATCATCGCCTTGAGGCTCAGGTCGAGGCTGCCCGCGCTATGGGTCAATGCACCAACGCTGATGTAGTCCACGCCGCAGTCGGCATATTGGCGGGCATTCTGCAGCGTGATGCCGCCGCTGGCCTCGGTGGGTAAGGCTCCGTTGATCAACTTCACAGCGTCACGCAGATCGTCCAGGCCGAAGTTATCGAGCATGATGCGATGGATGCCGGGAGCGGAAAGCGCCTGGCGCACTTCATCCAGGTTGCGGGTCTCCACCTCGATGGGCAGCTTCAGGGCGTTGTCCGCCAGATAGCGCTTGGCCGCTTCGATGGCCTTGGTGATGCCGCCCGCGAGGTCGGAGTGGTTGTCCTTGATCATCACCATGTCGAAGAGCCCGAAGCGATGGTTGACGCCACCGCCGATGCGGACGGCCCACTTTTCAAGCGCGCGCAGGGTGGGGGTGGTCTTGCGCGTGTCCAGTACTTTGCATCCGGTGCCTTCGAGCGCATCCACGAACCGGTGGGTGAGGGTGGCGATGCCGCTCATGCGTTGCATGAAGTTGAGGATCGTGCGCTCGGCGGTAAGGATGCTGCGAGCCGGACCGGATATGGTGAACGCCACATCCCCTTTCTTCACGGAAGCGCCGTCCTGGATGAGCACACGGAGCTTCAGGGCGGGATCATAGTGTGCGCAGATGGCCTCCGCCAGTTCCACGCCGGCCAGCACACCATCCTGTTTCACCAGCAGGCGGGCCGATCCACGCGCGGCCGCTGGTACGGTGGCCAGTGCGGTCTGGTCGCCCACACCGATATCCTCGGACAGGGCCTGTTGGATGATGGCAAGGGAGCCCTCGGGTAGCAAGGCCGGGCTATTTGGAGATGGTCTCGATCCGCAGTTGCTTCACCAACGCACTCTCGCCCTGGCGTTTGAGGAAGAAGGTGACGCGGAAGGTGCCATTGGACGTAACGAGCTGCCCGATGTAGTAGGAGTCGCCCATCTTGCTGGCCCCCTCATGCTCGATGCGCAGGCTCTGGGGTTCGTGCTCGTCGAAGAACTTGCGCAGCATGCCGGTGGCCTGGGCCTTGCTGTAGTGGTCGCTGTTGCTCAGCACGGTGAGGTCCACGCTGGGAACGAACTGTTCGGCGAGGGCGTTCACGTTCCCGCTGCTGATGGCGGCCACCACCCGGTCCTTGACGTCGGTCTGGGCGAAGGTGAACTGGAACGTGGCCAGGGCCAGGAGCGAAAGAAGGGTGCGTTTCATGGATCGAAGGGGAACGATAGCGAAATTCGCAAACATCAGGCCAGCGTTCAGCAAGGGGCGGGCCGAATTGTGAACAAGCCAAAGATGATGCGAACGCGATTGCTGATGGTGGGCCGCACGGAACGGGGATTCGTGGGGGAGGGAGTGGCCTTCTACCTGCAGCGCGTGGGCGTTTGGAGCACGGTGAAGGAGGTGGTGGTGCCGCGCTCGGGCAACGCGGATATCGGGGTGCAACGGATGGAGGAGAACAAGGCCCTGCTGAAGGCGTTGGGCGAAGAGGGGCGGGTGGTGGCCCTGGATGAGGCCGGTAAGAGCCTGGACAGCCGGGCCTTCGCTGCGCAACTGGGCCGTTGGCGCGATCAGGGGACCCGGGAGGTCACCTTCGTCATCGGTGGTGCTTACGGCCTCACGGACGAGCTACGCGCGCGGGCGGATCTGGTGCTATCCTTGTCACCGATGACCTTTCCACATCAGTTGGTGCGCCTGCTCTTCGCCGAGCAGTTGTACCGTGCACATGCCATCCTGAAAGGAAGTGGATATCATCATTGACCCACCGTACGGCGGAGGCAACTGAACACGATGATCCCGAAGTAGACGATGCAAGTGCAGACCTTTGATGTCATCACCATCGAGTACTGGGAATATCTGGTGCTGTTCTTCTATCTCATCGTGGTGTACCTGTATTTCGCAAGGCAGAAGAACCTGAGGATCAAGAGCCAACCGGAATACAGATGGTTCATGCCTGGGCTTTTCGCCAAGTTGTTCGGTGCGATCTTCTTCAGCCTGATCTACTTCTACTATTACCGTGGCGGTGATACAACGGAGTATTTCTATTCCTCGGTATCGGTCGTTCGGCTCGCATTCGAGGACCCGGTCTCCTTCCTGAGGGTCTGGTTGGGGGAGAACTCGTTGGCCGCACGGGAACTCTTCACGGAACGCACCGGCAAGCCGTTCGGATACCTGTTCTTCGATGATCGCCAGTACATGGTGGTGAGGCTTGTTACGCCGTTCACGTTCCTATGCATGCGTAGTTTCCTCATCACTACCGTGGTCTTTTCCAGTGTTTCCTATATCGGCATCTGGAAGCTCTATCAGACCCTGTACCGGTACTTCCCACGCATCCCCAAACAACTGGCCATCGCAGTACTCCTTATGCCATCCTCGGTGATGTGGGGTTCGGCGATCCTGAAGGACACGATCACATTCTCAGCCTTCTGTTGGTTCATCCACGCGCTGGATAACGTTTGGTTCCGGAAGGTCGACAGGGTGAGTAATGTCGTGGCCCTTATTGTGACCTCCCTGTTGATGGTCTGGGTCAAGCCATACATCTTCATGGTACTGCTACCATCCGTGACAGTGTGGGTATCCTACACCCGTGTTTCGAGGATCAGGAACGCGGCCATCAAATACATGGTCCTGCCCATCGGGGCGGTCATCATGACCGTGGGCATGCTGGTCCTCTTGAACCAGCTTGGTGAGCAGTTCGGGAAATTCTCATTGCAGAATTCATTGGAGAGCATCGTTATTACACAAAAGGACCTTTCGACGAACCAGGAATACGGGAACAACCGGTTCGATGTGGGCGAGCTGGAGAACAATTGGGCCAGTGTGCTTTCCAAATTCCCGGTGGCCACCACAGCCGCGCTGTTCAGACCATTTCTTACGGAATGCAATAACTTCGTCATGGTCCTTTCGGGCTTGGAGAACCTCTTCATTCTCTCCTTATTCGTCCGTTTGTTGATCAAGACCCGGGTCATCTTCCTCATCTCGGCAATTGTTGGGAATCCGTTGGTGATGACATGCTTCACATTCTCCCTGCTCTATGGGTTCGTAACGGGCATCACCACTCCCAATTTCGGTGCGTTGGTCCGTTTCAAGATCCCGTTGCTGCCCATGTTCATGGCGGGCATGTACATCACGATCTTCCTCGTGGAGGAGCGAAAGCGGCTAAGAGGCCGCGACCAGACCTTCCGGTTCGAGAATTACCGGAACGGCGATCCGTACGTAAAGCGGAACGCGCAAGGTCTACCCATGTGAATCAGCCGGGGACCCCAGATGCGCACATTGCTTTTCCTGGACTACTGGAGCCTGCATGAACCGCTGACGCAGGCAACCGTGCTTCCAACGTTGCGGATGGTCATGGCTGAACGGTTGGCGGACCGAATCGTGCTGGTGACCGTTGAGCGCGGTGAACAAGCTGTGGTGAAGGGGAGTGCACTGGCTGCAGGTATCGATCATGTACCGCTCACGGCGTCCGCTTGGCCGCCTCGTCCGGTGGCCCGTGGTTGGGATCTTGTGCGCATGGTGCCGCGGCTCGCCGCTGTGGTACGTCGTGAGAAGGTCGGCTTCATCATGGCCCGTGGTGTTGTGGCCGGCGGCTATGCGCACTTCGTTTCCCGGGTCACCGGTGTCCCCTACGGAGTGGACTACTTCGAGCCGCATAATCGCTACATGACGGACGTAGGGGAATGGCGCCCCGGTGGTCCATTGGACCGCGGCCTTGCCTGGTTGATCCGCCAGCAGGTCCGGTCCGCCCAGAAGTTCGTTACCGTGAGCTGGAATTACAGGCGCCAGCTGATCGCCGAAGGAGCCGAGCCCGGTCATGCGCTCACGGCGCCGTGCCCGGTGGATGCGGAACGCATGCGATACGATCCTGCGGATCGTGACCGGATCCGTAAGCGGCACGGCTGGGCGGATGCCTGCATCGGGATCTACGTGGGCAAATTCGGCGGGCTCTATCATCGTGAGCAAGCGTTCCGTGCATTCGCCGAAGCCCAGCGTCTCATCGGCGACAGGTTCGCCATGATCATTCTGAGCCCGCATCCGGAAGAGGAAGTGCGGGCTGGTCTGCAGGCCGGTGGCTTCAAGGGGAACAGGTTCATCATCAAGCACGCTGATCATCGTGAAGTGGCGGAGCATTTATCGGCCGCCGACATCGCCTTCGCCATTTACCGCGGCACACCGAGCAGTGCATGCATCAGCCCGATGAAGATCGGCGAGTACTGGGCCAACGGCCTGCCGGTGCTGCTTACACGCGGTGTGGGTGATGATTCCGCGATCATCGAAGGCGATCCATTGGGCGGGGCCGTGTTCGATCCCGAAGGGGATGATCTAGCCCCGGCCTTGACCCGCGTGCTGGAGGTGATCGCAAGGCCTGGCCAGCGTGTGGGAACCGCCGCGCTGGCCGCCCGATACCGGTCCATGGACATTACACGCGACGTTTATCGCGGGATCATGAGCGCCGCTTTCAGGAAGGCCTGAACTAGCGCCAGGCCCAAATGGCCTTCCACAGCCTACCCGCCTTCCAGTATGCGCCGGACATCATGCGTCGTACCCGGTAACCGGCGTGGGGTAGCGCTCTACGCGGCACCAGCCCCGGGTTGCGCCACATCCAGGCCAGCATCGCGCGATACGAACGCTCGAGGTTCTCCAGCCGGCTCATGCTGCTTGTACTTGTAATACGGTAATGAAGCACGGTCTCGCGGGTATACCCATAGCGGCGCCCAGGCGCGATGCGGATATAGAACTGGAGATCCTCGGAATGTGTGAGGTCCACATCAAAGCGCACTGCGCCGATGGCCTCGCGACGTATCAGCCAGGTATTGCCGAAGAAGCAGGAAGGGTCGAAGCGTACAAGTCGGTCGAGCGGAGCACCGGAGAAGGAGGGGGTCCACTTGCGCGTCACCCGCTCCATGGTGGGATCGTAATACTCCACGGCGCCATCCACGAAGCTGAGTTCCGGCTCTTGCGCAAGGACCTCCAGCCGTGCGGAAATGCTGCGCGGCGGCATGCGGTCGTCCGCATCGAGGAAACAGACGTGTTCGCCGCGGGCAAGGTCCAGCGCACGGTTACGTGCATGGCTTACGCCCCTGTTGCGCTGAAGCGCCACCACCACCAACCGTGGGTCGGTGATGGTGGCAAGCACCCTGGCCGTATCATCCGTGCTTCCATCGTTCACAACGATCAGTTCGATGTCGCGATACTCCTGTTCCAGGGCGGAGGTAACGGCCGCAGTGATGAATTGACAGCTGTTATAAGCGGCCATGATGATGGTTACCGTGGGATCGCTCATCTGTTCGGAACGGATGCGAATGATGGGTATGGATGGCTCGTTCGACCGGCACCTGCGGCCGTCAGTGAGAACGGTGCCGCACGGTCACATCGTGGAATAGAGGCGGTATAGTGCGTCCATCTTCAGCTCGATACTGATCATCCCGCGAAGCACATCAACGTTGTGCTGGGCAAAAGCAGCGCGTTCCGCTTTGGTCGGGGGGTGCGCAAGCCATTCCAATGTTCGCTCCACGATCGCATTGCGATCCTTGAACGGCACCACCTTCACGCCCTGAACGGCAGCAGGATCCAGGTCATGCATGAACCCACTGCGGGTGAACACACAGGGTACACCGGCCATCAACGATTCCGCGTAGACCAGTCCGAAGGCCTCGGCGTGCTGATCCTCCGGAACATGAACGAACACATCGAATGTATGGAAGAGGTCCACCACATCGGGTTCGAAGTGTATCGTCCTCCAGGAGCCTGCAGGCAGCTTGGCCAGCAGTTGCTCATAACGTTCGGTATGTGGGGTGCCTTTCCAGTTGAAGATGAAAAGTCGTGTGTCGGGATGTGCCGCATGCACTTCCCCGAAGGCCGGAATGGAATGGTCCAACCCCTTCCACTCGAAGGGACGGGCGATCATGCCGATGGTGCGTGTCCCGCTGATCGCACCCATGTCATATTTTCTGCAGAGGGCTTCCACCTTGGCTGGGTCGGGTTCCGGGACCTTGGCGAGTTCGTAACCATGGTAGATCAGCACCACCTTGTCCCTGGGGACCTTCTCCCACTGCAGTAACACTTCCTCCGTGCTGTGGGTGATCGCGATGATCTTGTCCGTCATGCGGTTGCACAGGCGGTCGTAGAGCACGCCTTTGATCGGGTGATACTTGTGGTTATGCGTGCTATGATGACGAGTGTACACCGTGCGCCCGATGCGTGAGAGCTTTGCAGCGATCAACCCGAAAAAGGTGGCCTCGAGCAGATTGAGGTGAATGATGTCCGGCCGTACGGCACGGTAATGCGACATGAGGGCGCGAATGACCCTGAGCGAATCCATGCGGCCGTGATAGGGAATGGTCGTACTGGTGAACCCGGCTTGCCGTATGTAACGCTGCACCGCGCATTCGGGCACGGGGTTCAGGAATACGAACTCAAGTTGGAAACGGGAACGGTCCCAATGGTCGACGAGTTGTTGGTACTCCGTGCTGTCGGTCACATTGCTCACCACATACAGCACCTTCTTCGTCATGGCCGGGCAGGGTTCGATCAAGGTCTTTTCGGGGTGCGATCAGGTATCCGTGTCTGATCGGGCTTCTATGACGATGTTGACGTAGTGACCAATACGGCCGCAACGGCGCTGGCGAAAGTAGATCAATGTTCCTGCCGATCAGGATGGGTCGCGGGGGGCGGCCCTCTGTGCCACGGAATGATCCGTGAACAGAGGATCATCAGTCCCCACCGGTGGGGGATAGCGGTAGTGAAGCGAATTGATGCGAGAGCCGTTCGAGCACGCCGGTGATGGACCGTGACCTTGCCAGATCGATCCGTGCCTCTATCAGTGCCTTGGTGATGTTCTTCTGATACGCCGCAACCAGACGGCCGAACAGCTCAGGAAGCTCCCAACGGTCCCGGGCCATGCTGAAGATCTTGCCATGCGGTGCGTATTCGGCGGTCCATGAAGAGACCACGGGGCGTCCTGTGGCGAAGTACTCGAGCAACTTGTGTGAGTTCCCCACGATGTCGCCGAGTTCGTATGCACGATAGCACAACAGGAGGATGTCGGCATGGTTCAGCACCTGAACGAGTTTATCCTTGGATACCAGTCCATGCAGGGTGATGTTGGGTTGGTCCAATACCTCGGTCATGCCACGCGCCGGATAGGTCCGGTCGTATGGTCCATAGAAATGAAAGTGCATGTCCGGTGCGCTCTCGATGATCGCGCGGAGCACCTCCCAGTCGATGTAGTCCGTTCGCAGCTGGCCCGCGTAGGCCACGTTCTTCGGCACGGAGGGCAGTGGATGGACCGCCCCGGGCGCGAACCAGTTCTCCTCGATCATATGACCGGTATTGAACATCGGCTTGTGCGGAGCGAGCACCTGCAATTCGCTCCTTATGGCCTCGGTGACCGTCAGCACGGTATCCGCGGTTTCCACGAGGCCTTCGGCGGGATGCGTTTTCAGGATGTCGTGATCGGCGCAGTGCAGGATCTTGAAGGCAGCATGGTCCGGGAACCATTGCATTCGACTCGTATCGAAGCACCAGATGATATCGAAGGGCTTGCCGGTGGCTTCTTCCAGGTCAGCGATCAGTCCGGCGTAGTAGCGGGTATGAACAGGGCGAGGCAAGTAGTTCGCACCGCGCAGCCAATGGCGGTAGTGCGCTGCCTGCAAGGGTGGGTCGCCGGTCAGGGATACTTTGAGCGAGCGGCTGCGCGGAGGCCCGAGGAAACAGACGGAATTCCCTCTTGCCACCAACGCCCGGGCCACATCGTGCTTGCTCAGCTGTATGCCCTTCCAAGGTTCGGGCGAAACGAGCAGGACATGGGCGCCGCGCAACGCGCGGACCGTTCTGTTGGCCGAGGTGATGCTCATGCTTAATGCCGGGCGGACCGGGAAGCGATACGGTCAAGTATATCCTGGAAACGTGCGCCCACGGTAGCGGGTGCGAACCTCGCGGACATTCGCGAGGCAAGGTCCATGCGATCAAGGGTCAGTGCATGTGTCCAATTGTCGATCACCGCCGTGGTCCAACTGGTGGCATCATTCAATCCGACCAAGGCACCGTTGGACGCATCCACGAAACCGGGTATGCCGCCAACCTTGGAGGCGAGAACGGGTGTGCCGCAGCACAGGGCTTCAGCGCATACCACGGAGAAGGTCTCATAGTCCGAACAATGCCACAAGGCATGCGCCACGCGCAGTTCTTCGCCGATCTGCGCAGGTTGAAGGCGCCCCAACAAAGTGACATGCTGGTGAAGGTCGAGGCGCTCGATCAGGTCTCGGATGTTCTGCATCTGTGGACCATCTCCCCCAAGGCGCAGATGGGCCTTGCGACCCAGCGATATCAACCGCGCAAGGGCTTCGAGCATGACCTCCGGACGTTTGGGATCGCGCCAGAGCGAGACCGCGAAGAAACGTCCTTCCTGCACCACGCCCGGACCCGCCGGGTTCATGGACGTTACATCCACCACGTTGTCCACAACGTGCGCTTCAATGTCCGGTCGGCCAGAGAATGCCCGGATATCATCGGCCAAGGCCCGGGAAACACAAATGAGGGGAATGCCGTGATGAAAGATCCTCCGGGCCCTGTCCGCCCCACTTCCGGCACCATGGAAGTTGAAATGATAGGCGCTCCACTGTTCAGCGAACGCAAAGGGCCTGCGAATGATCCTGCGCAACCAACTGATCCGCACACCGGCAGGGTAGGCGATGTAGAAGTTCACCAGGTCCACTGCTCGCCTGCGGTCGCGCGTGGACCAGGCATACACGATGAGCAGGAAGGTAAGGAGCTCGATAAGGAACCAACGCCTGATGGGCGTCTCCCACAACAGTGTGCGGTCCGCGTGCATCCCATGGCGATGAAGGCGCCATCGACGTCCGGGGAGCACATGCACATGCCACACGTCATGCCCGCCATATGCTCGCAGCGCTTGCACATGGCGCAGGATGAACGGTGCTTCCCGGGGCTCAAGGGTGTTCGGATACCAGGACGTTATGTGCAGCGTGCGCATGGATCAGGATGGCCGATGGCGGGGAAGGGCAAGATAGGGTTGCACGCTGCGTACACTTTTCACAGGTGTACGGTGAAGGAAGGACCCCATGTGCCAATGACCGCATACCGAAGTCCCATCATCACGGCCACACAGGCCAGTTCCACGGACATTGCGCGGAGCAGCCCGGAGGTCCATGATGTATGGGCATGGTGCAGGAGCATGGCCGTGATCACGATCTGGCCGATGGTGCTCACCAGGCAGAACGCTGCCAGGGCCAGCAACGGATCATCCGTGGTGTAAAGCACGACCAGCATGGCGCCCCAACGCACGAGCAGCAGCACGGACTGGACCTGGATCATCAGGTGCTCCTTGCGCACGACGTTCAGCACGGTGAAGATCGGTTCGGACAGCAGGCGCATGAAGAAGAACGGGCCCAGCAGCGATGCCATCACGCCTGCCTCAACCCATTGCGCACCCAGGAAGAAGGAGAAAATAAGGTCGCCGAATACGGTGAGGATCGCGAACGGAAGAGCGCCGAAGAGCAGCAGTCGTTGGAACAGACCCCAGGTAACGCGTCCCAGTTCGGCCGGTCCTTTCTGCCAGGATTCATTGGCCTTTTGCAGGTAGACGTTGCTGAAGCTGTATCCCAGCAAGCGCAAGGGCATGAGCAGCAAGGCACTGGCCATGGTGTATTTTCCCACAAGCGTTTGCGAGGCCACGAGGAGGTAGATGGGCGCTTGCATGCCCATGAGCGACACCCATTTTTCGGGGAATATGAAGAGCGGGTAACGCTTGAACTCCTGCGCCGTGCGCCACATGCTGCTTCGGCTCCAGCTATGGAGGATGCGTTTGATGCCATGGGGGATCAATGAGCGGATATATAGGCCAAGGGATAAGGTGCGGATGATCACCTCGCCCAAGATCAAGCCACCGCCCTGACCGTGCATGGCGGTGCCATACCCCACATTGAACAAGCGCAGACCGATGTTGGTGGCGCCACCCAGATATGCGCTACGACCGAACGCCTTCACGCGTGTGAGCCAGTGCGTCAACAGGATGGGAAGGGATGTGATCAACACACCGATCGGCAGCAGGTAGATCCACTGCCCGAGCATGGACCAGTCCGGGATGAGTTGGTACACCAGGTCCTTGGCCAGGCAGATCGGCACCAGGAGGAGCACAATGACCCCCAGTGCGGAAAGGTTGATCCGCACCAGGTTGAGAAAACCATCATCTTCCCGTGGCAGCACATACGCCGATGTATACCCAAGTTCGGCGATCAATGCGAAGTTGGAGGCCAGGGCCAGGAAGAGGCCATAAATGGAATAGCTCTCGGGACCATAAATGCGCGCAATGATCGGCGTGAGGACCAACTGGCTGAGGGTAATGAGGGCCACACCCGAGAAGGCCTGCATCGCATTCCGCGCAAAGCTCCCCTTGTGCCGCACCGAGGACAGGTCGCGTTTCACCGCATCGATGCTTCGTCTGATGGGGCTCATGTCGCTGCGATACGTGAACAGGACGTAACTCTGCGCCCATGGAAGCCTCCCTCGTGCTCTGCACCGCCAACCCCGGCAAAGTGGCGGAACTGCGTGCCTTGCTGCCGGATACATGGCGCGTGATCGGGCTGCCCGAGCTCGGCATCACGGAGGAACTGCCCGAGACGGGTGATACGCTGGAGGCGAATGCCCTGCAGAAGGCGCGGTACGTGTTCGACCGATGCGGACTTCCATGCATCGCCGATGACACGGGGCTTGAAGTGGATGCGCTGGGCGGTGCGCCTGGCGTGTACAGCGCGCGCTATGCCGGGCCGGGCCGCGATCCCGCTGCGAACATGACCTTGTTGTTGAAGGAACTGCAGGGGGTCGCTGACCGCAAAGCGGGCTTCCGCACGATGATCGCCTATGTCGACACCCGTGGAGAACAGCTCTTCGAAGGGGCGGTGCGCGGCACCATCACCGAAGCACCGCGCGGTGCAGGGGGCTTCGGGTACGACCCCGTGTTCCTGCCGCAGATGAGCGACCTCACCTTCGCCGAGCTCGATCCCATGCGCAAGAACGCCATCAGCCACCGCGGGCAGGCCGTGTGGAAACTGGTGCGCTGGCTGATGGAGGATCATCGGCCGCGTTGAAGGCCCTCGGCGATCAGACCGTTGATGGCCGCTGGCACGCCGATGCCGCTCACCTCCAACATCTTCGGGAAGATGCTGGCGCCGCTGAAGCCGGGCGTGGTGTTCAGTTCGATGGTCACCACCCCGCCGTTCGCCGCGGAGGTGTTTCCTGTGTAGAAATGATCCACCCGCACCATGCCATTGCAGCCCAGCGCGCGGTAGATGGCCTCGCTGCGCTGCTGCACGAGGCGCGTCACCTCTGGAGGTAACGGCGCGGGGATCAGTTCCTCGGTGTCCGTTGCGTGATACTTGGCCTCGTAGTCGAAGAACTCGCGCGTGTGGCGGATCTCACACACGGGCAGGGCCTGGATGGTGCCGTTCAGGCGGATCACACCACAGGTCAGTTCGCGGCCGGTGACCATGGCCTCGCACATCACCACGCCATCCTCGCTGAAGGCCTTGTCCAGTGCGGGTCTTAATTCGGCCGCGGTCTTCACCTTGCTCACGCCCAGGCTGCTACCGCTCTGGTCGGGCTTAACGAAGCAAGGCAGGCCCACCTGTTCGATCACCGCCTGTTCGTTCACGGCGTCGCGCCCAGTGAACAGGAGCGAATTGGCCACGGGAAAGCCCAACTGGCGTAGCATGGCGGTGGTGCTGTACTTGCTGAAGGTGAGGGCCATGTTCAACACACCACCCGTCTGGTAGGGAATGCCCAGCATGTCCAGCAGGCCTTGCAGGCGCCCATCCTCGCCGGGCGGGCCATGGATGGCGATCAGGGCCATGTTCACCCCGCGGGCCCCGCTGCCGGTGTCCACGGAGAGCAGCCCGCGGTCCAAGGGCAGTTCGCGCCCATCGGACGATCTGCACCCCCAGGTCTCCCGGTCCAGGTCGATGAACACGGGCTCGTAGCGCGCCCGGTCGATGGCGTCCATCATGCGCTGTGCGCTCTGTTGGCTGATCACCGATTCACCGGTGTAGCCGCCGCGGAACACGGCGATCAAGGGGAGGGGCATGGCCTGGGGGATAGCGCTGGCGAAGTTCAGTTGCCTGCCGCGCCCTGCGTTCATCGCCCCAAGGCGTTGCGAACCAGCGACTGTGGAATTAGCAGGAAGGCGGCAAGGAGAGGGGCCACTATCTTCGCCGACCACGCGCTGGGCAGGCTTGTCGCGTGATACGGCGCATGGCAGACAGGAAGCGGATCACCCGCGCACTCGCACCCATCGGGGTCGCGTTCTCACTGATCATGGTCGGCTGGCTCTGGCTAGCCATGTACACCCGCCATGATGCGAAGGTGGAAGTGCCCGACATCAAGGGCCTTACGATGGATGAGGCCCAGGCGGCATTGGAGGGCAAAGGCCTGCGCGTGCAGGTCATCGATTCGGTGTACAACGATGAAGTGCCCCATTCCACGGTGGTGGACCAGGACCCCGATCCCGGCCGCACGGTGAAGCCGGACCGCATCGTGTTCCTGGTACTCAACGCGAGCCAGCCGAAGATGTTGAACATGCCGCAATTGGTGAACCTCAGCAAGCGGCAGGCGATCAGCGTTCTGGACATCATCGGCATCAAGGTGAAGGAGCTCCAGTACCGCCCGGACCCCTGCGTGGATTGTGTGGTGGCCCAATTGTACCTGGGCAGGCCCATCAAGGCCGAAACACGCATCCGCAAGGGCGAGTCGATCACGCTGGTGCTGGGCAGCGGCACCGAGGGCGAGCCCGTGCAAGTGCCCGATGTGGTGGGCCTGGCCTACGCCGAGCTGAAGGCCACCCTCAACATGGCCTCGCTCAACGTGGGCATGGTGGTGGAATGTCCGGGATGCAATACCAGCGCCGATACGGCGTTGGCGCGTGTGGTGCGGCAGTCGCCCGAGCCCTTCCGTAACAACACCATCGGCGCGGGCGGAATGATCGACGTGTGGCTTTCCCTGGATCCGGAGGATGTGCCGGAGGGAAGGCGGAATGAAACGAACACCAATGAACCCGATACCACGCTTTAACGCACTGTTCGCCGCCGTGCTGATCGCCTGCGTGTGCCAGGCGCAGACGAACGGGGCCGAACGCGAAGAGGCCTTGCATGCGCGCCCTTCCGCCCAGGCGGTTGAGGCACCCGTGCGCGCGGGATCCGCGAATGAGCTCTTCCTGTACGACTATCTGCCCCTGAGCCTGCCCGTGGTGGATGACTTTTCCGTGGACCGCACCCGTCACCTGAATGCAGCCGGGACCGATGCGGGCGTTACGCTCGTCACCACCATTTATCGGCTCGAAGTGGCCGGTGTGAGCACACCGGACATGGCCTTCAGCCTGGACACCACCTTCCACACCACCATCGATACCGTGGGCGTGGACACGTTCTACGTTGATCCACTTCCGTCCATTGCCGTGATCCGTTACGAGATGGATCAATACCCGGCCAACGGCGTCGAGGTGGACATGTGGCCGCCGTATTCACTGCTGGACACGGTGGGTGATGCCGATACCGACACCACCTTCCTTACCCCACAGATCGTGCAGGACTCACTGCTCGTGTACCAGGTGCCCGCCGATGATCGCACCTTCCTCAACGTGGACAACACGCAACAGCCCTTGATCCTGTGGGAGGAGGACCGTGCCTATGTGAACAACACGTATGCCGTGGATCCGCCCACCATCGGCGTGGCCAGCTTCGACGGCCTCGATCGTACGGGCTATCCCTACTCCCCGGACTTCCCGAACCTGCAAGGCATCGCCGATGTGATGACATCGGTGCCCATCGACCTCACCGCGTTCCCGGCGGACAGCATGTACCTCAGCTTCCTCTACCAGCCGCGGGGCTTCAGCGGTGATGTGGATGCGGACCCCACGGATAGCCTGCGGCTCGAGTTCTATGCACCGCCTCCCGTGAACGCCTGGTCGATGGTCTGGAGCATTCCGTATCCATCCACTGCACCACAACCGTTCGAGCAGGTCTTATTGCCCATCACATCCGAAGACTTCCTGAAGAACGGATTCCGCATGCGCTTCAGCAACCGCGGACAGCTGGGTGGCCAAGTGGACCTGTGGCACATCGACTATGTACGCCTGTATGCGCAGCGCAGCGCAGCGGATACGGTGTTGCAGGACGTGGCCTTCACCTATCCGGTGAGCACACTGCTCGCCCCTTACACCTCTGTGCCCTTCGCCAAGTTCATTGCATCGCCTTCCACCTACATGGCCACCAACGTGGACCTGCAGCAGAAGAACCTGGACATTGATGACAAGTTCATCACCTGGGGATATGAAGTGACCGATTGCGGAGCGGGCGGGTCCTTCGACAACTACGGGAACAACATCAGCGCGAACGCCAGCACCACCTTCAACAGCGCACATCCGATCAACGCGGCGCCGAACAACTTCATCTACGACCTGTCGGGATGCACGGATGCGGCCTTCCCCGAAGCCGTGTTCTGGACCAATGCCTCGCCCGATGCGTTGATCCACAACGACAGCACGCGCGTGGTGCAGGAGATCAGCAACTATTACGCCTACGACGATGGCAGCGCCGAGTCGGGCTATTCCCTCATCAACGCGCAGGGTGGTCGCATCGCCTACCGGTTCGATACGCAAGGGTCCGATTCGCTGCGCGCGATGCGGTTATACTTCGACCCCATCTTCACCTACAGCAACACCCCCAACGACCCGCAGGACGGCAACTTCCTGATCACCGTGTGGAGCGACCTGCAGAGCGATCCGATCTTCCAGAACATCTCCTTCAGCTCGCCGGAGTACCGCCCGTGGGGTCCCAACTATTTCGTGGAGTATCCGCTGGACAGCACGATCGCCGTGGGGGGCACTTTCTACGTAGGCTGGGTGCAGACGAACGCCGTGAGCATGAACCTTGGGCTGGACAAGAACCGCGTGAACAACGACCGCATGTTCTACAACGTGGGCAACGGGTGGGTGCAGAGCCAGATGCAGGGCAGCTGGATGATCCGTCCCGTGATGGTGAGCGCGGTGGATCCCTTCGCCGGAGTTCCGGAGCACGCTGCACCTGCGCAAATGACGATCTACCCGAACCCCGCGGGATCGGAACTGTGGGTGCGGTCATCGGTCGCTGCAGCTGCGGAGATCGAGATCATCGATGCCACGGGAAGGACCTCCCTGCGAACGGCATATCGTGAAGGCGCGCCCATCCAATTGTCGGACCTTGCGCCCGGAACCTACCTCGTGAGAGTGCTGAACACTTCAGGCCGACCGCTCGAACACCAACGCCTGATCGTGCAACCCTGATGAGCCAACTGACCCGAGCGCAACGCGCCGCCCTGAAGAAACCGGTGGAACCGGCGCCTGAGATCCGCTTCCCCGAGGATGATCCCGAAGGCACGCTGCCCACGGAGGAACAGGAGCTGTATGAGCATCATCGCATCCAATGCGACAAAGGCCAGAGCCCGATGCGCTTGGATAAGTTCCTGTTCGAGCGCCTGCCCAACGTGAGCCGCAACCGCGTGGCCACCGCTGCACGCGGAGGGCATGTGCGTGTGAACGGCAAGGCGCAGAAGCCCAGCTACAAGGTGAAGGCGTTGGACGACATCAGCATGGTACTGCCATGGCCCGTGCGCGTGGTGGACCTGAAGCCGGAGAACATACCGCTGAACGTGCTGTACGAGGATGATCAGATCCTCATCATCAACAAACAGGCGGGCTTGGTGGTGCATCCCGGCCATGGCAACTGGACAGGCACGCTGGTGAACGCATTGCTCCACCACTTCGGCCAGCAGCCGAAGAAGGTGGGCGAGATGGAGGCGCGTCCCGGACTGGTGCACCGGTTGGACAAGAACACCAGCGGTGTGATGGTGATCGGCAAGACCGATGAGGCGATGACGCACCTCGCACGGCAGTTCTTCGATCGCACCAACGACCGCCGTTACCTGGCCATGGTGTGGGGCGACTTCGCGGAGGAGGAAGGCACGGTGGAAGGCAACATCGGTCGCTCCCCCAAGGACCGCACGGTGATGCAGGTGTTCCCCGAAGGTGAACAAGGGAAGACCGCCATCACGCATTGGAAAGTGGTGGAGCGCTTCACCTACGTCACGCTGGTGGAATGCAAGCTGGAGACCGGTCGCACGCACCAGATCCGTGCGCACATGCGCTACATCGGCCACCAGCTCTTCAACGACGCCGAGTACGATGGCGATCGCGTGGTGAAGGGCACGGTGTTCACAAAGTACAAGCAATTCGTGATGAACGCCTTCGAGATCTGTCCGCGACAGGCACTGCATGCCGCGCTGTTGGAGATCGAGCACCCGGCCACGGGCAAGCGCATGCGCTTCGAAAGCCCGCTTCCACCGGACATGAGCCTGCTGGTGGAGAAGTGGCGGAAGTATGCTGCGGGTGGGTTGGTGCATAAGGAGGAGGAGGGACCGGAGGAGGAGGATTAGTTGATTGCACCCGATCTGTGTCCTGTGACATTGTATACTTTACAATTCATGGGACCGTTGGTCCTCCACATGATTGAGCGATGGTCCATATTCAGCCCAGCGGTCCTGGTCTGCGCTGTCGCATGTTGCCAAGTGGGACCATCCATCCAATGGCAGCGTGCTTTAGGTGGATCAGGAGATGAGCGCGCGAACGCTATTGTACCGACATCGGATGGGGGATACGCCGTGGCCGGATTTACCACATGGAGTGATGGAGATGTTCATGGGTCCAATGGAAACCATGATTTCTGGATCGTAAAACTGAGTGACTCGGACAGCATCCTTTGGCAAACGGCTATTGGTGGATCTGTCGTGGACTATGCCATGGATCTGGTGGAGATTGATACTGGTTTTGTAGTCGTTGGCGGGGTTGAATCGAATGATAGCGATGTGGTAGGCAGTCATGGATTGAGGGATGCATGGGTGGTCATGCTGAATGATTCGGGCACGGTCCGATGGAAGAAATGTTATGGTGGTTCAGGCCTTGATTGGGCAACGAGCATTGAGGTAACCGCCGAAGGTGGCTACATAGTAGCGGGCTCGACCACTTCAAATGATGGTGATGTGTCCGGTAACCACGGCAACCACGATGTATGGGTCCTTAAGCTATCGGACACTGCGTCTGTAGCGTGGGGGCGATCTCTCGGTGGTGGTGCATATGATGCGGCCACAGATATCACTCAAACCACTGATGGTGGTTACATAATGGTCGGGAACACGCGATCAAATGATGGCGACGTAATTGGCAATCATGGTGCGAGTGACGCATGGATCGTGAAGTTGAATGGCCTCGGAGAGATCGTATGGGCGAATGCCATGGGTGGGAGTGCTGATGATAGCTTCACCTCAGTTCGGCAAACTGCGGACGGGGGTTACATCGCCGCTGGCTCCACGAGTTCGAACGATGGCGACGTGTCAGAGAACCATGGGGGGGACGACATATGGATAGTTAAACTTGACGCGGCCGGTGGTATTTTATGGCAAAAGTCGGTCGGCGGCTCTGGTGGTGATCACGCGACAGCTGTTGAACGGACGGCGGTTGGTGGTTACATCGTCGCGGGAAACACCAATTCGCATGACGGTGATGCGGGAATGAACTTCTTGGGAGGATTCAGTGCATGGTTGATACAGACCGATGAGGATGGCGATATATCCTGGCAGAGATCGCTTGGCGGGTCAGCGAATGATCAAGCATTCGACATCGAAGAAACGAATGACGGTGGCTTTATCATGGCCACAGGTTCCTTCTCCGAGGATGGGGATGTGACCGGGAACCATGGAGGTGAGGATATGTGGATCGTCAAGTTCAACAACGATGTGGGCATCGACGAGGGGGATCCGAGTGCCTTTACGGTTTCACCCAATCCGACGAACGGCACAGTGAGCGTTTTGTGCTCGAAGCCAATGCCCGCTTCAAGAATTGAACTGATCGACATGCTTGGTCGTACGGTTATGAGCCAACAATTTGAAGGGAGGGCGACCACATTAGACCTGTCCCAATTATCGCGAGGACTTTATTCGATCAGGATCCTACTAAGACCAGGCGTTATGAGCAAATTGGTACTGCTTGAGTGAGGGTGCCGAGCCTGAAAGAGTTCGCACACCCTTCGAAAGCCCGCTTCCGCCGGACATGAGCCTGTTGCTGGAGAAGTGGCGGAAATATGCAGCGGGTGGGTTGGTGCATAAGGAGGAGGAAGAGGAGGCCGAATAGTTCCGGTCCCGCACGTCATCCAATAGAATGCGCGGCCCGAACGCATGTTCCGGCCGCGCTTCCTGGTATCCTACCTTAATGCTTGTGGGTGGCGGAGGCATAGTCCACCATGCCCTGGAAGTCGACCACGATCACGGCCTCATCACCCACGGTCCACGCATCGTGACCACTGGGCAGCAGCGACACATCACCGGGCTTCAGGTCGTATTCGGTGCCGTCGTCCATCTTCACATGCAGCACACCGGCCACATGGTACTGGAAGTGCGGCGCTTCGCAGCTGGCGGTCTTGGCGATGGGCATCACGCTGGTGCTCCAACGCCAACCGGGTTCGAAGATGGCACGGCCGATGGTGGCACCGCCGATGTTGATGAGCTCCACCCTTCCCTTGGGAAAGGTGCGCACCTCGTCAGGTTTTTCGAAGCTCTTCGCTTCGCTCTTGGCAAGGACTGTTTCCATGGTGGTCGGTGTTTGTGCGATGGTGTGGTGATGGACCTGGAAGAGAAGCAGCGCGCCTGCGCCGATGGCCCGGAGCGCTGAGGTGTGTGGGGTGTTCATGAACTGTGGTTTTATGCCACAAAAGTGCCCGCAAGCCAAGGCCCCATGCTTGGATGGAACACGGAAGAGCTTGTACGGATCAGAGTTTCGACCTTAACTCGGTCGGCGGCATGCCGGAACGCTGCTTGACGAAGTGGGCGAAATGGGCCTGGTCATCAAAGTTCAGCTGTTGGGCCACCTGCGAGATACTGAGGTTTGTGGAGCCCAGGAGCACCTTGACCTCGAGCATAAGCATGTCCGCGACGACCTGTCGTGGGGTTCGGCCCAGTGTATCCTTCACCACATCGCCCAGGTGCTTGGGCGTGATGCTGAGCTGGCCGGCATACCAACCCACCTGCCGGTGCTCGATGAAGTTGCGTTCCACAAGGTGCTTGAAACGGTTCGTGATCTCCGTGGCACGATCTGCACCCTCCTTCAAACGGTGCGCGTGCGGCCGGTGGACCTCGCGCACCCGGAGCAACAGGATATGCAGCAGGTTGCGCAGCACATTGTCCTTTTCGTGACTGAAGCGTTCGTGCTCGGCAATGATGTCGCGGAAAGCCTGCTCCAATAGCGCGCTCTCCTCATCGCTCACGTTCACGATGTGTTCGGCCTCCAGGTCGAAGTAGGGGAACTCGGCGGCGAGCGGACCCTTGAGCAGGGGCTGGATGAACTCCGTGCGGAAGTGGATGCAGAAGCCGGTGCATTGATGGATGTAGCGCGAGGCGTACACCGTGTTCTCCGGCACGATCACCAGGTCGTTCGGTTTCAACCAGCGCTCCTCGGAGCCAAGCTGAACGTCATGTTCACCGCTCTTCAGCAGGTAGATCAGGTTGAAGACCCGGCGCAAGGCCCGGATGCCCGTAGCCGGATCCACGTTGCGGTGCTTGTCCTCCAGCGTGCCCGGCATCACCATCATGTTGATGTCGTAGGCACGTGGGTCGTGGTTCACGACCTTCTCGAACTGGGCCAGGTCCTTGATCAGGAGGATGTCCTTCTTGGGCACACCGTGAAGTTAGCACCGATGCGACATGGCGCGCATCCCCTGCGACCTCCCTATTTCACCTCCGCCTCGGCCTTCTCCATCAGGATCAGCCAGCGCTCCGTCTTCTCGTCGAGTTCCTTCGCGGTGGCCTCCAAGTCGAGGCTGAGCTTCATGATGGCGTGGTGGTCGGTGCTCCCGGCCGCGATCTTCGCGAGTATCTCCTCCTTCTTCTTCTCCAACGCGGGCACCTCCTTCTCCAGCTTCTTCAGGTCGTTCTTCTCGCCGAAGGACATCTTCTTCCGGTTGCCATTGCTCACCACTGGCGCTGCTGCGGCAACGACCGCATCCTCCTTCTTCTTCGCGGTGTTCGCGTTCTTCTGCGAGGCGGCCTGTGCGGCCTTCAGCTTCTGCATCTCGCGCAGTTCGGTATAGCTGCCCACCCATTCCTTGATCTTGCCGTCGCCCTCGAACACCAGCAGCTTCGTGCACAGCTTGTCCATGAAGAAGCGGTCGTGGCTCACCACCAGCAGGCAGATGTCCAGCTCGCTGAGGAAGTCCTCCAGTGCGTTCAGCGTGGGGATGTCAAGGTCGTTCGTGGGCTCATCGAGCACCAGCACGTTCGGGTTCTTCATCAGCACCGTGCACAGGTAAAGGCGCCGCTTCTCCCCACCGCTCAGGGTGCTCACATACTGGTACTGCTGTTCCTTGTCGAAGAGGAAGCGTTCCAACAGGCCCGAGGCGGTGAGGGTCTTGCCCTTGCTCAAGGGGATGACCTCGGCGATGTCGCGCACCACATCGAGGATGCGCTTGTCCTCCTTCAGCTGGAGCCCTTGTTGCCCGAAGATGCCGAGGATCACGGTGGAACCCACCGATACCGTGCCCGCATCGGGTTTGATCTTCTCGGTGAGCAGGTCGAGGAAGGTGCTCTTGCCGATGCCGTTCGGGCCCACGATGCCCACGCGGTCGCCGGCCTTCAGCGAGTAATTCCAGTGTGCAACGATGGGCTTGTAGGTATCCGGTTGGGACGGGTCGCCGAAGCTCTTGGTAAGATTCCGCGCTTCGATCACCTTGCCGCCGAGTCGCGTGCTCTGCACGTCGATGCTCACCTGGTCGCGGGAGAAATCGCGCGTGGCGAGGGCCTTGATGTCCTCGAACTTGTCCAGCCGGCTCTTGCTCTTGGTGCCGCGCGCGCGGGGCATTTTGCGCACCCATTCCAGCTCGCTCTTCATCAGCCCCTTGAGGTGCTGCTGGGTGGCATCGCGCACTTCGTCCAGCGCGGCCTTCTTCTCCACGTAGTAGCTGTAATTGCCCTTGAAGCGCGTAAAGGCGCCGAATTCCATCTCGATGATCTCGTCGCACACGTTGTCCAGGAAGTGGCGGTCGTGCGTCACCAGCAAGAGCGTCACGTTCGATGCGCTCAGCTCATCCTCGAGCTGCTCGATCATCTGCATGTCCAGGTGGTTGGTGGGCTCGTCGAGGATGAGCACATCGGGCATGTTGATGAGCACCTTGGCCATGGCCACGCGCTTCTGCTGTCCGCCGCTGAGCGTGTTCACGGGCTGCTCCACGTCCTTCAGGTTGAACTGGTAGAGCAGGCGCTTCACGCGGGCCTCATGGTCCCACGCGTTGGTCTCGGTCATCTTCTCGATGGCGCGATGCAGCTTCTCATCGCCGAGGTGGCGGGCCACGGCGTGCTCGTATTCGCGGATGGCGTTGGTCACCGGATCGTCCTGGTCCAGCATCTCGTCCACCAGCGAGTGCGTGGCGGTCATGTGCACGTTCTGGTCGAGGTAGCCGATGCGCAGGCCCTTGTTGAAGGTGATCTTGCCTTCATCGGGTTTCTCGAGGCCGGCGATGCACTTCAGCAGGGTACTCTTGCCGGTGCCGTTGCGCGCCACGATAGCGGTCTTCTGACCTTTCTCCAGTCCGAAGGAGATGTCGCTGAACAATTGACGGGGGCCATAGCGTTTGGCTACGCGTTCGACGGAAAGGCAGTTCATGGTGCGGGCCCGGGAGGTGTGCTGGAAAAGGGGTGCAAAGTTAGCCTTTGTGGAAGGGCAGGCCGCAGGTCCGGCGAAGTCGGGAGGCAGGAGCAGGAGCAGGAGCAGGGGCAGGGGCAGGAGGAGGGGCAGGAGCAGTTGGCCGTAGGCAGGGGGCAGCAGCCAGAGGCCAGCAGCCAACGCAGTGCCTGCGGCACCTAAGCCAGTAGCCAGCAGCCAGAGGCCAGCAGCCAACGCAGTGCCTCCGGAAACTAAGCCTGCAGCCTGCAGCCTGTGGCCAGAGGCCAAGTGCCAACGCAGTACCTGCGGTACGTTCACTCCTCCTCCATCATTGCCACCCGCTGCGTCAGCTCATGGTAGCACAGCACATCATCCGCGAAGCAGTGGATCACCATGCTTTTGCGCGATACCGATGAACCTGTCACACCGGCCCCTGAGCCGGTGATCTTCTTGCCACCGTGCAACAGGTTCGCGTGCCAGAACAGCACATCGCCCGGCTGGGCATGGAACTCGCGCTTCTCGAACTGGCCTTCGGCGATCGACCGGTCCACGGCCACCTCGTAACGAGCGTAGGCGTCCTCACCGATGATGAACTGGTTGCCGCCGTGGTCGAAGCTGCCGTTCAGCAGGTAGGGGAGGCGGTGGCTGCCCACGTGGTATTCCAGCGGACCGTTGTCCGCGGTGATGGGCTCCAGCGCGATCCACGCGGCGATCATGTAACCCAGCGGATGCGTGGTCATGTGGATGCTGTCGCTGTGCGCGGCCTGCTCGCTTCCGGTGAGGAAGTTGATGCTCTGGAACACCTTCACGCGCTTGCCCAGCAGGAAGTCCATCACGTCGAGGATGCGGCGGTCATGCGCGGCCTTGCGCAGCAGCTCACTGTGGTGGAAGGCGAACAGCACCTTGCGGCCGGTGAAGTTGAAGTCCACCACCTTGGTATCGATCAACCGCTGCATCTCGGCGTTGATCGCGGCCACCTCCTCGGGCGTGAAGAGCCCGCGCAACACCACGAAGCCATCGGTGGGCCAGCGCAGCAGCGCTGCTCGTGTGGTGGCATCGAAGCGTTGCAGTCCCTCCCTCGCCTTCAGTCGTTCCAGGGCATCAGCGGTGTCCAGCCAGGGCGTCTCGGTCGTGGTCTTCGGCAACGTCTCGCTGCTGATGGGCAGCAGCACGCTGCGCTGGATACCGTATTTGCGGTACATGGCCTGTGCGTGCCGCAGCTTCTTCAGGTTGAAGAGGTTCAGTACGGTATAGCCCAGCTTGAACTGGCGGAGCGTGCCGTAGTAGCGGTCGAGCGTGTGGCGCAGGGACATGTGTGGCGAAGGTAATGGCACCGTGCAAGCGCGGGCGCCATGTGTGCATGTGCCCATGTGCCGCCAGCGCACGGATCCCCGCGCCATGTGGACATGTGCCCATGTGTTCGATCAGCTTGGCGTCCTCTGGGCCAGAGATCGATTCCATGCCCCCGCGGAACACATCATGTGCACATGGCCGGATGACCATATGTCGACGATCTCTACTACCGGGCCACTATCACGCGCAGAGGCATGATCGCCTTGTCCCCGCTGCTCATCAGCGTATAGCATCCGTTCGCGATGTCGCTCAGGTCCAGTGTGAACGGGTGCCCGGCCTTTGGATCTGCAATGCGCTTGCGCAGCACCGATCGGCCATTCGCATCCAATAACTCCACCTCATCCCCAAGCGCATCTTCATTCCGAGTGATGTGTAAAGTACCCGTGCTGGGTATGGGCCATGCGAACAGGCCCCTCGGGCGCTGTGTCCCATCGGTATTCACGCCCGTGCTCACATAAACGCTGTCCAGGGACGACACAGTGCACGTACCATCGCTATAGGTGTAGGTGATCGGCTGCCACCCAAGACCACTGAGCGAAGGGTCGAGGACCCCACCATCAACGCCCAGCCCTCCGGTATATAGGCCTCCCGCAGGGTCTCCACCGGCCAACTGGTAAGCGCCGTCCTGTACCAGGATCGAATCCGCTGGAATGTCAAGCGATACGCCTGGGGCCGCAACCAGAACGACCGAATCACTGGCGGCAGCATAGCAGTAGGATCCTCCGCCGGAGTTTGGGTATCCGAGGTACGTATATGTGCCTGGTGATAGAACGGCAGGGTCGAAGAGGACGAGGTTCATTCCTCCCTGGCCATCTGAGTAATATACGGGGAAGATCCCTTCATTCGTACACACTGTATCGCGGCCTTCCGGAATGGTGACCGTGCCGTACAGATACGGTTTGATCTGGACTGGTATCTGGCCGCCCGATGCGCAGCCCGCGATGTCCGTGAACAAATAGGCGAGGAGACCGGTGAAGGGCAGGGCCATGTCCACATAGCCTGTGGGGGTCACTGCCGCTCCTGTCCAGATCGCACCTGCCGGCTGGGAGCTCAGTTGAACGGGAAAGCTGTTCACGCACTGGGAGAAACCATTGGGGAAAGGGGAAATGGACACACCACCATCCACGGGGATCACCGTGTGCGCCACACTGGTGCAACCGTTCGCATCGGTATAGGTGTAGGTGATGTCGCTGGAGGCCTGCAAATTGTACGGATGGAATTCGCCGTTCACAACGCCTGCACCTGTATACGTACCGCCTGCGGGTGTAGCTTGGGGAAGTGGGATGACACTTTCCGGGCAGGTCCACAGAAGCGTGTCGGTCACTGCATCGATCGACAGGACCGGTTGACCCGGTGCCTCATTGGTATACCAGTGCAACGAATGACCGTTGACCACGGCGATCAGGTCATTCTGCCCGTCCTCGTCCAGATCGGCCAACCGGAGGAAGCGCAGCCCGTTTGCTGTTCCGGTCATGGCTGTGGGTCCTGAAAAAGCAAAGCCACCAGTGGTCTGACCAAGTTGTATAGTTGGGGGCATCGTGCTCCCGTAAGGTGAATGGATCACGTCCGTGGGGAAGTCACAATCCACTCGTCCGAACACGCCGCTACCTCCCGTCCCGGGAGCGATCAGCTCGTAACCCAGTCCCCCGGTGATGCTACCCGAGCTGGGCAACCAAACCACGCTGTCGGCGCCCAGACGTCCGATGTCATCATCGCCATCCCCATCGATGTCGATCACCTGGAACTCGCCAACATTATAGGCCTGGCTGGTCGTGGACCACGAGAGGTTCCCGTTGGTGTTGACCAGCGAGTGGAACCACAGTTGGCTGTTGCCGAACACCACCACATCGCCGAGGTTGCCGGTGATGTTACCGACCTCCATGCCATCGGGGCCAAGCATTCCCAGCGGATCGCCGATGATCGTCCATGGCGCGAACGAGCCGCCCAGGTTGATCAGCCCGGCACACTGCGGATTGCCGCCATGTGCTACAAGGTCCGGCAGGTTGTCGTCCAAGGGGTTCAATTGCATCCAGCGGACGAACTTCGGATAGGAAAAGCCAGCGCCCCACAAGGCTGGTGGCCCGAATTGAAACCCATCGAAGAGGCATAATTGAATGTCATCGGAGAGGTCCGTGCAGAACGCAACGTCCAGGTCACCATCCTGATCGGCATCCGCCAGGTCGAAGTCGCGGGGCACATCCGGAAACCCTTGAAATGCTTCGTGGAGCACGATCGGGCCCGTGAACACACCCATCCCTTCATTCCGGTACCACTGGAACACGCCATGGATGCTCTGTTCGTTGCGGATCATGAACACGTCCTGATCGCCATCACCCCCCACATCGAAGGTGCGAAGGACCGTTACCCGTTCGGTGGGCGCATTCACCCACTCATCCACCACATGGTCGGTGGTGTATTGCGCAACTGCGGATAACGAACAGAAAATGGGTAGGTAAGGCCATAGGGGTTTCATGGGTCGTATAGGGTGGTGTTAGGACAGAAAGTTAATTTGGAAATGTGATCATTACCAGAAAATGAAATTCGGGTCAGCGCGGACACGCGTGCGGATCAGCAGGTCGATCGGGATCTGTGCAGACCAACCTTTCGGCCGCTGCGACCGGTCGTCGCTTCTACGCCCCGCGGAGCACATCATGTGCTCATACCCACATGTTCGCATGCGCACATGAGCACATGTTCTACTCCACCGCGATCAACCGCGTACGCTGTTCGTTGCCCAGCACCACGCGGAGCAGGTAGGTGCCCGGTAGGAGGTCCCGCAGGTCCACGTTGACCTTTCCCGCTCCAGTTTCCACGGTTCCGGAACTGCGCCAGACCGCACTGCCCAACATATCGCGCAGTTCCAAGGTGAGCACCCCGCCGGAACTCATGTCCAACGTCACGGTGCACTGATCATGGGCCGGTTGCGGGAAGACGCTCAGATGCCGGAGGTTGTTCTCCAGATGAACGGAGACCACACGCGATAGGGTGGAGGTGCCATCGAGGTCGGTCTGGCGCAGGCGATAATAGGACCAGCCCTGTAGCGGATCGGGGTCGATGAACGAATAGTGGTTGGTATGGCTGCTGGTGCCTGCACCCGCTTGCGAGCCCAGGTCACTGAACGTTACTCCGTCGCGGCTGCGTTCCACCGTGAAGTGGTCATTGTCCTGCTCAGTGGCCGTGACCCATTCCACCAGGACCGTTCCATCGTCCTCCTTCGCATCGAACGAGAGCAGTTGGATGGGCAGCGGTACGCAGCCGATGTTCACGGTCTGCGAGTACGTGTCCACACAGCCGTTCGCGTCGGCCACGGTGAGCGACACGGTGTAATTGCCGACGCCAGCATAGGTGTGCGCAGGAGGCACCGCTGCGGTGGTGGTATAGCCATCGCCGAAGTTCCATTGGTAGGTCATCTGCGGACCCGTGCAATAGGCTCCACGGTTCACGGTGATGATCTGGCACGTGGGGTTCAACGTGTAGGTGAACGTGGCGTTGGGGCCCATGATGGCCGTGCCGCCAAACGCCACGGAAAAGCCGCCCGAGGTGGTGCTGTAATTATCGATGAGCAAAGCGTAGCGCTGGCAGGCCACCAGGTTCACGGCCGTAGTGACCCATTGTTGGTCGGAAAGGCAATCGCCGGGACCCGCCGGATTGTTGTTCTGGTAATCCGTGCCGGCCACCTGACCCATGTACGGCGCCGTGGTGGCAATGCCTGTGCTTCCCACGCATCCGCTCCAATTGCAGGCGAGGGGTACCGGCAGCACGTTGGTGGACACATAACATCCGTTGGTGACGTCGTACAGCGAAAAGTCGAAGTCGTCACCGG
This sequence comes from Flavobacteriales bacterium, assembly GCA_031411095.1. Classification (GTDB taxonomy): domain Bacteria; phylum Bacteroidota; class Bacteroidia; order Flavobacteriales_F; family PHOS-HE28; genus PHOS-HE28. The sequence goes on from JANOAK010000026.1 coordinate 258,735, forward strand.
TCTGTGTGCCTGCATTGAAGTTCACCGGGTTCACCAGCAATTGGAAGGTCCCGCTGAGGGAACAGGTGAAGGTGTACCACTTCGACTGCCGTTCGTCCAGCCCAAAGCAACTGTTCTGGGAGATCTCCTCCACGGCCCCGATGCCTGTGAAGTTGCCCTGGCTGAAGGGCGCGTTGGTGCACAAGGCCTCGGCAGTTGGACAATCCAGTCCAGGAGCAGGCGGCGGATTGCTGGTGGTGACACAGGTGGTGAAGGTGCCCGGTGCGCCGGTACCCGATATCGTGTAATAGTAGGTATTGCCGATGACCAGCGAAAAGGACACATCGAGGTTCACCGGACTGGGTGCGCACACCGAGCCTTCGAGCCCCAGACCTGCACAAGGGCCAGTGGAGGAGACCAGGACGACCTCCACATTTCCGCCGAGCGTGCCGCTGGTCACCTGGAAATTGGCCACGGCTCCGGTGGCCACGAAGCTGTACCACACCTCCGCGTTGTTGCCAGCGCAGCCCACGGTGCCGATCCAGCTGTCGTTGGCGGCCACCGTAGTGCCTGTGTAGCACGTGCCATTGGGTATCACGGCCTGTGCCGTTCCGCAATTATCGTTCGGCGGCTGGGCATGTGCGACCAGGGCCGTGATCGAGCAGGCCAGGGCAAGCCAGATGCGATGGAGTTGCGTGCTCATTGCCATTCCAGCAGCCACTGGTCCAATGTGGCCTGATCCACGGTGATGATCTCCTCTGGCAACGGTTGGAAGCCTGGCTGGCCGATCACATCCTGCGAGAGGATCAGTACCCAGGAATAGCGCCCAACGCTCACCAATCGTGGTTCGTGGGCATCGCGATGCGCCTCGATGAAGGGCAGGATGTCGGTGGAGAACACCTCCCGGGCCTTCGGTTCGGTTGTCAATAATTGGAACGTGCCAGGCAGCGCGGGCGGGCCGTTCTGAGCATGTGCCGTTCGGAAGCCCATCACCAAGAGAAGCAGCACGATGGCGCGTATCGGCCATATCATGAGTGATCCGGACCTCATAGGACCGTACAAGTTACGGGGAAATGGAGGAGTGTCCAACATGTTCCACTGTCGTTCCCTGGCCAAAAGGGCCCGATGCCGCCGGCATTTGGGCCGTGAGGATCATTCCATGGGTGCAACCGTGGAACTACCCGCCGAGTTCATGTGCATCGATGAACACGCGTTCGGATCAGTTGGCTTCCGATGCCGACCGGATCACTTCTGCACCCTCGCCGCGCCCATCAGCTCCACATGCCCTCTTATGCCTATGACCTCATGGCGCACGTCAATTCTTCACCACCCTCACCACCTGTTCATGGCCATCGTGGAACACGTCCAGGAGGTAGATCCCGGACGGCAGGGCGGTGAGGTCCAGCACGGAGCGCTGGGCGCCCACATCGGTGATCAGGCGGTGCACGTCCAGGCTACGGCCGAATGCATCGGTGAGCGTGATCGACCGTGTGCGGCCGACGCCATCGGGCCAGCGGATGTTCATCACGTCCGATACGGGATTCGGGTAGACCTCCAGGGAACTGGTGACGGATGGATCCCCCGTGGACGTGCAGATCTGCACCTGCGCCACCTCCTCCACGGCGCTCGTGCAGCCGTCCGAATTGGTGTACGTGTAGGTCACCGTATGCAGGCCCACGCCCGCCGCGGCCGGATCGAACAAGGTGCCCGATACGCCGGGTCCGCTGAAGAGGCCACCCGCGGGATCACCGGTGAGGCCGATGGGCTTCGCTGTGGTGCAGATGATGTCCGTGGGCAGGCCGGAGAACGAAACATCAGCGGTGGGCGTATTGATCACCAGGTCGGTACCATTATCCGCCCCGATGTTCACGGGATCATCGCTGATCACACGTATCCGGTATCCGGTGCCGGCCGGGGTGCCCGGTGGTATGGTGGCGAGGATCGTTCCGCTGCCGGTGGCGCTGGTGGTCCCAATGACCACGGGGTTCGCGAAGTCACCTGACGCATCACTCAGCTGCGCGCTGAAGGTGTTGCCTGCATTGTAGGCTCCGGATGCCGTGTACGACACGGTGATCTCCGTACCTGCGCAGAGCGGACCAGCGATGGTGTTGGTACTGATCGCCGGCGTGTAGTTGCCCTTGGCGAAGAGGGGTCCGCTCGCGTAGGCGATCACCAGGTTGCCTTGTGCGTCCATCTGCAACCAGCGGGTGGAGTTGCTGGTGACACTGGCCGTGAAGCCGGGCGTTCCCACCACGCCCCACGCGGATCCGTTCCAGCGTTGCACCGTGGTCCTGCCGAACTCTGCCTGATCGTAATAGGCCACCACCGGACGGTCGGCCGCGTCGAGGACGAGGCTTTGGAACAAGGCCGTGCCGGCCGAGATGCCCGGACCGCCGTAGGCCACCCACGCGCTTCCATCCCAGCGCCGCACCGTGGTCTTGGAACTGTTGCTGATGTCCTCATACGCCACCACGGGATCACCATCCTGGGTGAGCGCGAGGCTCTGGTAGTTGGCCGGTCCACCGGGGATCCCTGCGCCGCCGATGATCTCCCACGCGGATCCGTTCCAGCGCTGCACCACGGTGACCGATCCGATACCATTATCCCGGTAGGCCACCACGGGGTTGTCGAGCGCGTCGAGGCAGAGGCTCTGGAAATAGGAATCACCGGAGGAGATGCCAGCGGTGCCCACCACTTCCCACGCGCTGCCGGTCCAGCGTTGCACGGTGGTCTTCGATCCGTTCGCATCATCCTGGTAGGCCACGTGCGGGTTGTCCGAAGCATCCAAGGCGAGGCTTTGGTAGGATGCGGATCCTGCGGAGATGCCGGCGGTCCCCACCAGCACCCAGGCCGCGCCATCCCAGCGCTGCACCGTGGTCTTGTTGCCGTTACCACCATCCCGGTAGGCGACCACGGGAAGCCCTGCACCATCGATGGCCAAGGCATGATCGAAGGACTGACCGGCGGAGAACCCGGCCGGACCTATGAGCTCCCATGCGCTGCCGTTCCAGTATTGCACGGTGGTCTTCGATCCATTCGCCCCATCCTGATAGGCTACGAACGGATGACCGGAAGCATCCAAGGCCAGTGCTTGGTGATCGGCAAAGCCCTCGGAGATCCCTTGGGGGTAGATCCCGATGACCGACCACAGCAGGCCATCCCATTTCAGCACGGTGGTGCGCGAGGCATTGGCACCGTCCTGGAAGGCCACCACGGGTTCGCCCGATGCATCGAGCGCGAGGCTTTGAAGGATGATGTTCGCCCGCGAGATCCCCGGGCCGCCGACGGCCTCCCATGCGCTTCCAGTCCAGCGGAGCACGGTGCACTTTGATCCATTGATGACATCCTGATAGGATACCACCGGGTCGTCGTCGGGGTCGAGCGCGAGGCTCAGATGATTGGCCGGACCAGCTGAGACGCCGGGTGCGCCCACCACCTCCCATGCGCTACCGCTCCAGCGTTGCACCGTCACCTTGTAGCCCTCGGTGCCGTCGGAATAGGCGACCACCGGTCGGTCCAAGGCATCCAGTGCGAGGCGCTGATACGCCATTTCACCGGTGAAGGCCCCTGCGCCCACCACGCTCCAGGCGCTGCCGTTCCAGCGCATCACGGTGGTGCTGCCGCCGTTCGCATCGTCCTTGAAGGCCACCACGGGGTTGCCCGAGCTTTCCAGCGCCAGGCTCTGGTGGTCCGCCGCGCCCGTGGAAATGCCCGCGGTGCCCACGACCTGCCATGCACTGCCGGTCCAGCGTTGCACTGTGGTCTTGCCCCCGTTCGCCCCGTCCTTGTAGGCCACCACCGGATTCCCCGAGGCGTCCACGGCGAGGCTTTGGAAGAACGCTTCTCCCTGTGAGATGCCTTCGCCACCCACCACCACCCAAGTGGTGCCGTTCCAGCGCAGCACGGTGGTCTTGTAGCCGAACGCCTCATCCTGATAGGCGACCACGGGATATCCTGTTCCATCCAGCGCGAGGCTCTGGTAATAGGCCGCACCGGCGGAGATCCCGGCCGACCCCACCAGTTCCCACGCATTCCCATTGCGGTGCTGCACGGAGGTCTTCGATCCCACCGTACCATCCTGGAAGGCCACATAGGGATCGCCCGCGGCATCCAACTTCAGGCTTTGGTAGGAGGCATAGCCGATGTTGAGCCAATCGGCATCATCCGGGCCCAAGGGCGACCAGGTGCTTTGCGATCGTGCGGATGAAATGAAGAGGAGGAGGAGGACGCAGAGGAGCGAGCTACGAATGGGAATATGTGTTGACATGGGACATGGCATTTGGGTGATGGTCGTGGGGATGTACTTGGAACAGGGTAGGAGCGATGCTGCGGGGTGACCGCCGCTGGAGAATGTAAACTCGCTGGATCAAGCGGCAAGGCGGAGTGCGCAGCGGGCGGGTCACACGCGTATGGAGGATCCACTTGCGGCGGATCGCCGATCCCGGGAGGTATGTTGTTGCTGATCGCATAACAACACGGCACATGATCGAACAGTGCGCGACACGAATGCCCTAACAAGATAGGGTCCATCCGGTGCGAATTGTTCCACACGAGGGGAATAAAATAGGTGGATGCAACAGGGGGTCGGGGAGCCGGTGAGGGGTGCCAACTGGTCGCCGCCATGAACTCGTTCAGGCGGGTATTGAGCGCAACTTCCTAGCTTCACATGCACCCAACTGATGAGCGCTGGATCCGAACTTCTTTTTCTGGTCGCGGTGGTATGGTGCCTCTTTTGGACCCTGGTCGCCACGCGGAGCCGTGCATCGCTTGTGGTGGTGTGCGTTATCGGCGCAGTGCACTGGTTCCTGGCCGCTCTTGGCGTGTACACCAACGCGAGCACGTTTCCACCGCCTCAGATCGCCTTGCTTGCCCCGGTCTTGGTGGCGTTGGGCATAGTGCTGCTCTGGCCCAAAGGACGCGTATGGATGAGCGGACTGTCGCTGTTCGCCCTGACGGCGGTGCATGTGCTACGCATCCCCGTGGAACTGGTGTTGCACCACGGATACGAGGCCGGTCTGGTGCCCCGGGACATGACCTATGCCGGATACAATTTCGATATCGTCAGCGGCATCACGGCGGTGATCATGGCGCTGTGGATGTTGAGCAAGCGCCCGCCGGGCAGGGGAGTGCTCATCGCGTGGAACCTCGCCTGCCTAGCCCTGCTGTTCATTGTGGTCATCACGGCTGTCCTCAGCATACCCTCGTCGGTGCAGCGCATGAATTTCGATGTGCCCAATGTGCTCGTTACCACGACACCCTGGGTGCTGCTGCCCGGGTTGCTGGTGCCGGTGGTGCTGTGGGCGCATGTCGCGGCCTTGGTGCAGCTGCGCACCCGGCGTTGATGCCGACGCTGGCCCTGCCGCCCGGTTCCTCTAAGATCGGGGAGAAGCGGCAAAGGTCCGGCCGTCATGAAGCATAAGCGCGGAGAACGTACTGCCCACCTGTTCGCATCCCCACATGATCCCATGGTCACATGCTCACATGCTCACATGTTCACATGTTCACATGTTCCACGCGCTTGATCAACTCCTCCTGCGTGGTGCACCAGCTCACGCCATCATCCAACAAGGTGTTGATGCGATAGACCACGGTGCCGCGCGTGCAATTCCACCAGCGCGCCTTCACGTACTTGTCGAAGGTGCCGAGCTCCAACTTGTCGCCCACGCAGAAGCGCGCGTAGCTGTTGATGGCCGAAACGAGCTGTCCGAAGGTCACGTGATAATGCCGTTGCAGATCGCCTGCGCGATCACGGGTATGCACCACGTACAAGGCACCATCGCGATACACATACCGTTTCAGCACCGGCACCACCTGCCCGTCGTACACCACCAGTGCCTTTTCGCGGAAGAGTTGCATGATCGACGTGGAACTTGGCAAGGGCCAGCTCAGAATGTAGGCATGCGCTCGGGGTCCGGGTGTAGTTTCATATTAGGCCGTAGGCAGTGGCAGTTGGGAGGGCAGTAGGCAGTAACCAGAGGCCAGTAGCCAGCAGCCAGAGGCCAGCAGCCAACAAAGCGCCTGCGGCCCTTATTACGCCGCGGCCGGATGATCCCCAGCGAGCACCTGCATCAGCATGGCGCGTTCTAGCGGCTTCACGAAGTGCGCGTTGAAGCCCGCCTCGCGCGAGCGTTGGCGATCCTCCTCCTGGCCCCAACCCGTGAGGGCGATCACCACCATGTCCTTGCCCCAGGGCTGTTGCCGCAAGTGGCGACATACTTCGTAACCGTTGAGCTTCGGCAGGCCAATGTCCAGCAGCACCATGTGCGGCCTGAACTGTTCCGCCACCCTGAGGGCCTCCAGACCATCGTGGGCGATGCGGGTGATCTTTCCATTGAGCTGGAGGATGCGCTCGAGCATCAGTGCGGCGTCCACATTGTCATCCACCACCAGGATCCGCTGGGCCGTTGCAGCGGATACGTTCTCCGGTCCATGGTCGGCTTTGATCGCGAGTGGGATGGCCTGCATCAACCCCAGGCGCACCTCGAACGCGGCCCCCTGCCCGAGTCCTTCACTGCTCACCGTCACCGTGCCCTCGTGCATCTCCACCAGGTTCTTCACCAGCGCGAGGCCGATGCCCAGGCCGCTCACCGAGCGCTCGATGGACGTGTCGGCCTGCACGAACATGTCGAACACCTGGCTGGTCTGTTCGGGTGCGATGCCGATGCCGTTGTCGCGCACGGTCACCACGGCTTCATCGCCCACCACGTTCGCCGAGAACGTGATCCGCCCTCCGCGGTCGGTGAACTTGCACGCGTTGTTGAGCAGGTTGCCCAGCACCTGGATCAGGCGGCTGCGGTCGGCGTACAGCACGATCGGTGCCGTGGGCAGGCTGACGCTCATCGTATGGCCCAGGCTCGTTACCATGGAACTGGTATCCTCCACCGCCTGTTCCATCACCGAGCCCAGGTCGACGCGCTCCTTACGGAGTTCGATCTTGCCGCGGCTGATGCGGCTCACGTCCAGCAGGTCGTCCACCAGGCGCACCATCTGGTCCACCTGGCGTTCCACGATGCCGGTGGAGAGGCGGATCGCTTCAGGGTCGTTGGTGAGCCGCATCAGCTGAACGGCGCTGCGGATGGGGGCGAGCGGATTGCGCAGCTCGTGGGCCAGCAGGGCGAGGAACTCGTTCTTGCGTCGCGATGCTTCCGACATCTCCGCGGCCACCTGGCGCAGTTCGTCCTCCAGGCGGCTGCGCTCGGTGATGTCCTCGATGGCCAGCAGGATCAGCGGGGCCTGATCGGCGGTACGGATCAAGCGGCGTGCGTTCAGCAACATGGTCTTCTTGCCGATGTGCTCGAACACGTGCTCCACCGAGAAGTCGTTCACCTGGTTCTCCTGCGGCAGCACCTCCTCCAGCAGTCTGCGCAGCGCGGGGATGTCCCACTGCCGGTTGCCGAGGTCGTACAACAGGCGATCCTCCGTGCCGGCGGCGGTGACGCGGAAGTTCTCATAGAAGGAACGGCTGGCGGACTGCACGCGCAGGTCGGCGTCCAGCACCAGGAGGGGCTCGCGCACGGTGGCCACGATGCTGGCGGTGTACTCATGGATCTCGGCGGCCACGTGCCGCAGCTCGTCCGCTAGGCGGTTGCGCTCGGTGATGTCCTCGATCGCGAGCAGGATCAGCGGGGTGCGGTCGGTGGCCTGCATCAGGCGGCGTGCGTTCAACAGCATGGTTTTGGAACCGATGTGCTCGAACTCATGCTCCACTTGGAAATCCTCCACCTCGGTATGCTGCGGAAGGATCTCCTCCAGCAGCGTGCGCAGCTCGGGGATGTCCCACTGGCCGTTGCCCACATGGTACAACAGGCTCTTGCCCGTTTCGGCGGCGGTCACCTTGAAGGTGTTGTAGAACGCGTGATTGGCACGCACCACGCGCAGGTCGCCGTCCAATACCATCAACGGCACGCGCACGGTCTCCACGATGTTGTCGGCAAAATTGCGGGCATCGGCCAGGCTGCGTTCGGAGGCCACGATGGCGCGGCTGATCACCACGGCTGTCACCAGCACCACCGCGGTGCACAGGGCCAGCAACCACACGGCGGTGAGGTCGATCGGTCGGATGTCCAAGGCGATATACACTCCGGAGGTCGAGAACACTGCGGTCAACAGGCCGAGGCCGAGCCACAACTTCTTCAGTGTCGTCATGCGATCCGTTGCCTCCTTCCTGCAGTGCGGGGGCATACCCGTTCAAGACTGTGCGCACGTACACGGTCAAGTTTGGCTCCACAAGGCACGCACCATGAGGAACGGCTACGGAGACCCGCCCAGCCCACTGCATGGGTTGGAGAACTGGCGGGATGATGGGAGGGGCGTGGGGTGATCGCACCCCGTTCGGGCACGGATGACCCCGGCCGAGCGCGTGATCGTGCCCCAACCCATCTGTTGGAACACTGCATCGGCCAAGGGTTCTTCGCCAACACATGGATGATGATGCAGGAACCGGGCCTGTGATGAGTTCTCCCTTTTTAGGATCGACCCGATGGGGTGGTGTTGATCTTGTTGTTCAATGCAAAATGGAAACCACCCCTTGCTCCGGACGCGTCGGGACTCTGAAGCCCTCCTTGCATTGCCGATCAAGATCCCCGTACGATCGCTGCCGCGCCTGCCTGTATTCTAAGACCTGTGCAAGTCAGGCCGCGAACTTGTGAAGGTCCAGGTAAGGCTCCTGGCGGTTGACCGCTGCGAAGACCCGGCTGACCAGCTTGTTGCGGATGATGTTGAGGGTGGACATGTGGTGTTTG
>JANOAK010000027.1:0-11039 GCA_031411095.1 Flavobacteriales bacterium
TCGAGCGGTTCCGCAAGGGGGCTTTGAGCGAGGCCGCCAAATTCAGCGTGGACCGGATCCTTCCCCTGTACGAGGGCTTGTACGATGAGGTGTTGGCCGAACTGAACGGGAAGTGATGGAGTTCATCAGCGAGCGGGTGAGCGTGGAGCGCAAGCCGGATGGGCTGAGCGTGGTGATCAGCGCGCGATTGCCCCGGTCCAAGGAGGCCCTGCTCATTGCCTGGTTCTTGGCCTGGCTGGGTTGCGGCATCTACATCGCGGTGGAAACGCTCCATTTGCCTGCGGGCCAGATGCGCTCGTTCTTCTTCGCGTTCCTGGCCTTTTGGACATGGTTCGCCTTGCGGATCGGCAGGGTGGTGTTGTGGCGGTTGAAAGGCTTCGAGCTGTGGCGGCTGAAGGGCGGAGTGCTCAGCATAAAGGACAGCGTCCTCGGTTACGGCCGTGCCCATGAGTACTTCGTGGAGAACATCCAGCGCTTCGGCCCTATCGCGGTGGACGAGACCTCATTGAAGTGGCAGCTCAATGACAGCTTCTGGGTGAAGGGCGGCGAACGCCTCGGGTTTGAGCATGTGGGCAAGAAGGTGGTGATGGGGAAAGGCCTTACGCGCCAAGAAGCCGAGCGGGCCGCGCAGGTGATGGATCGAGCGCTGAAAGCGGAGCGGAAGAAGCCTCAGTAGCCCTCTATCCGGAAAGCGTTGCCGCTCATCCGCAGTGTGCGTACCTGATCGATCGTTTCTTCGAGCACCATGCGGCGCGCCGTGTCCGAGCCCAGTGCATCCGCGATGGAGTTAACGGCACCGGCGGGCACTTGCGCATCCCGAAGACGGGCGAGGAGTTCGTCGCGCGGCTCAGCGGCGATGGCCGGGGCCAGCATTTGCGCCAGCACATTCCGGTTCGTCACGCGCTTGGCGTTGGTGCTGAAGTGCTGATCATGCACCAGATGGGACAGGTCCAGCACATGGCAGAGGCTCTTGAATTGCTCATTGCTGCCCACCGCGAGGACGATGCGTGTCCCATCGGCACAGGCGAAAAGCTCACCGTAAGGAGCGATGTTCGGGTGCAGTGTGCCGATGGGCTGCGCCGCGTGCTTGGCCATGAGCCAGTTGCTGGCCTGGTTCACCAGCCCGGTGAATGCGGCTTCTTCCAATGAGACTTCCACGTACGCGCCTTTGCCTGAACGTTCGCGTTGCCAGAGCGCCAAGAGCAGTGCCTCCTTCAACTGGTGCGCGGCGAGCACATCGATCATGGCCACCGGCAGCTTCGCAGGGTTCGCGTTGTCCGTGCCCGTCATGCCGATGTAGCCGGTCTCCGCTTGCAGCACAACGTCGTATGCGGGGCGGGAAGGGTCGTTCGCGTAGCCACGGAGATGGCCATGGAGCAGTTTGGCGTTCAATGCCCGCAGGCGCTCGCGCTGAAGGCCGAGCTTTTCCGCATCGGCGTCCATGTGGTTCGTGATGAGCACGTCCGCTTTGGCCACCAATTCATCCAGCATGCTCCGGCCTTCCGGACTGGTGAGGTCGGTCATGCGGTGCTCCTTGCCGTGGTTCACGCTGCTGAAGTAGGCACTCACAGGGCTACGGGCGTCCTCCTTGGGCAGCTTCCATTTGCGGGTGATATCACCACCGGCTTTCGCGTTCTCCAGCTTGATCACGGACGCACCGAGCTCGGCGAAGAACATGCCGACGGCCGGGCCGGCGAGGACGCTCGCGGTCTCGACCACCAACAAGCCGGTCAACGGTTTCTCCATGTGCGACAAGACCCATCACGCTCTGCGGATGGGTCTTGAAGTAGTGCCCAGGACTGGACTCGAACCAGCACAGCCTTTCGGCCACACGCCCCTCAAGCGTGCGTGTCTACCAATTTCACCACCTGGGCAGGGGCGTTTTTCACGGGAGGGGCGGCAAATATAGCGGAGTATTCAAATGCCGCTCTCGGGACGTGAAGGACCCCTGCCAGCGCGACGATGACGCATCTCGGTGCGGATCAGCGCAAGCTTCCAGTTGTGTTCGGTCTCCTCATCGGGGGATTCCGATTCCATGTCCATCAAAGGGTCGATCTCCGGTTCCACGGGTTGCATATGCAATGGTTGTGGTCCACTCATGTGTTCCGGCTTGATATGGCGGGCGTACTGGGTCATGATCGGGAGAAAATCATGATACAAACCTACCGGTGTGGTGTTGCGCCAACAATACCCTCATATGGGGATTTTAGCGGATCACGGCCACCCGGGACCGGAGCACCACGGAACCACGTATGGCTTCCAGCACAAGGATTTCGCCGGAATATTCCGCCAGGTCCAGCGTGACCGGATCGTTAACCTCCATCAGCCGTCGTCCCGTTAGGTCCATTACGCTTACGGACCAACCGCCGCCGGTCGGAAGTGCCATGCGCAGGGGACCATTGCACGGGTTCGGCGTGCACCACGCACGGGGAGCATAGAATTGGTCAATGCCCGTGGTACAGTCAAGTGCATTGATCCGTTCCCACAACTGGTTCGCGAAGATCACCGGCACGGAGCCGCCGCCATCCGCCGCATCCCCCATCCGCACCACCACCATGTTGCGGCTGGGCACCACGCTCACCAACTGGTCGTTCTTGCCGATGCCACTGAATATGTCAGCTGGCGCGTTGGGCGTGAGGGGACCGGGAAATACGAACTGCGTACCGGGCAGCATGAAGCTGGGCTGTCCGTTGAGCCACCACAGGTAACCGTAGCTCTGGTTCAGCGATTGGGAAGGGGAGGTCATGGCGCTGAAGTAGTCCTGATCATGCAGGATGGTATCCGTGTTCCACATGCCATGGTTCAACGCCAGCAGGCCGTAACGTGCCATGCTGCGGGCCTTGCTGAAGTATACATTGTTGTACGGGGAACCTGCGGGAAGCCAGAGACCATCCATGCCGATGGGGTTGCGGATCCGCTGGTTGAAGTAGTTGGAGAACGAGGTGCCCGTGGCAAAGGCGATCACGTCGTCCAACAAGGTGTACACGGCGTTGTGGTAGGCCCAGCGTGTGCCGGCATCGGCCAGGTAGTGCAGGCAGGCCGGGTCCGTGCAATCGTCATCCGCCACACTATCGTCCAGCCCCGATGTCATGGTCAACTGGTCGAGCACCGTGATGGCAGCTTCCTGCGCCGGTGTGGCGCTGGTCCACCCGGCACCGAGGTAGGTGCTCGTCGGTTCGCTGATGTCCAGGAACCCTTCCTCCTGCGCGATACCGGTGAGCATGGAGGTCAGCGTTTTTCCGGCGCTGGCCCAGTACCAAAGACTGTCCTGCGTGAAGGTGCCCACATAGTGCTCCAACACGATCCGACCGTCCTGCAGGATCAGGAAGGCCTTTGTGTTCCGTTGGTCCAGAAAGGCGTAAAGCGAATCGATGCGTTCCGGGCACCACCCGAGCTCTGCAGGGTCCGTGGTCTCCCAGTCGTCGGAGCCGTTCGGTGGGAAATAAAGGATTTGTGCACCAGCGCTACCACCCAAGCCGAAAAGCAGTGGGGCCATGCACAGGAGAGGACGCAGGGAGAAGGTGACCATGGCCCTTGGACGCCGCTACGGGCATCAGGTTCAATTGGTGGCAGGCATGCGCAGTTTCCGAATGCGCGTGAGCGGGCCGGGACACACCGTGCCATGGCAGGCCGCGCAATACTGGATCAGTTCATCGAACGCCTGCTGGCGGGCAGCGGGCACCACCGCGTACAACGAATCCAACTGATGCAGGTAGCTGAAGGCAAAAGGATCATATGTCCGGTGGTCCACCATGCCGGGTGTGGACTCCCGCGTGAGCATTTCCTTGAACGTCGTTGGATAGGGCAGGAGCTCTTCACCACGTGAGATGCGCTGCTTGGTGGTGTCAGCAAAGGCCGTCATATCCCGCATCAATTGCGCCAGGGGGCTTACCACGTGTTCCCCGTCCGCGCTAACGGTGGACCTGGCCGTGGTCGCTTCATCTTCGGGCGCGGTTCCGCAAGCAGTGAGGAACAGGGGGATCAGCGCGGTAAGAAAGGAGCGTATGGGCGGCATCATGATGCGAACTTAGCTCCACCTGCCATGCTGTCGGCCTCCAACTTGCGGCCCGATGATCGCTGGCAACGAACGATGACCGACCACCAGCACGACGATGTGGGTCGCAGAAGGCTCTTCACGGCCGCACTGCCCTCCTTGCTTGCCGTTGCAGCACTATGGATCGCCTTCGCGTTCGATAAGGTGTATCACCTGGAGTTGTTCCGGCACGGCGTGCGTCCTCGCTCCTGGCAAGGCCTGTGGGGCATCATCACGTCACCTTTCGTGCATGCCGATGTCGATCATCTGCTCGGGAACAGCACAGCCATGCTCGTGCTCGGGTGGCTGCTCGTTTATTTCTATCCGAAGGCTTCATGGCGCGTGGTGGTGGCCAGTTGGTTGCTGGGCGGTCTATGGGTGTGGTCCACGGCGCGCGACAGTTACCACATCGGTGCCAGCGGGATCATTTACGGCATGGCCGCATTCCTGTTCTTCAGTGGGCTCATCCGCCGCCGCGTGGCCCTCATGGCGGTGTCACTGATCGTGGTGTTCCTCTATGGCAGCATGATCTGGGGCGTGCTTCCGATTATGAAGGGCGTCAGTTGGGAGAGCCACCTGTTCGGTGCATTGGCAGGGGTGATGATGGCCTGGTTCTATCGCCGTACGCCACCCGCACACGTGCCACCGCCCATCGTTCTCGAGGATGCAGAGGATGCACCGGAAGAGGAAGGCACCTTCGGCGGGGACGCAGGGGATGCCTTACCGGGCCATATGAACACTACGCAAATGAGCGGTGATGCACGGCCCATCCACTTCGTGCCGCCGCCGGAACGCGGGGCGGGTCAACTCCCGTAATGCGGCAAGGCTACTTCGCTTTCACCAGCGTGGCCAGTTCCTTCTCCTTGTCCAACAAGGTCAACTTGTCGCCATCCAGCTTGAAGCTGTTCGTAGCGCGCAACGCGGTCATGAAGCCGCTCTCCGTGGCTTTGGTGTTCTCGCAGAATTTCTTCGTACTGCCAAGGCCCGGGAACGATAGTGCACCGGCATCCACCTTCACCGTGCCCATCAGGCTGTTGCAGCCATTGAAGCCGCTGAGGGCGCCGTCCTTGTCCAGCGATATGTAGGGGTTCTCAACGCCTTCGGGGAGTTGGAAGGCACGGCCGGCCAAGGTCTGCAGGTTCCAGCGGGAGCCGGCCAATGCGGTCATGGGGTCCATGGGTGTACCATCTGCCTTCGAACATTTGTTCGCGCTCAAGGTGAAGAACATCAGCAAGGCGAGGAGGGGGAGGTGGATCCGTTTCATGGGGCGATTCAAGCGAATGTAGTGCCAGGGAACGAAAAGGGCCTCCCTTGCGGAAGGCCCTTCGGAAATGGTCCATCGATCAATTGTTCAACATCACCGGCATCACCAGCATCAGCACATCCTCACCATGCTCGCCAGGCTCGCCCGGCAGCAGGATGCCTGCCCGGTTCGGGGCGCTCATCTCCATCACCACATGCTCGCTGGTCAGGTTGTTCAGCATTTCCATAAGGAAGCGGCTGTTGAAGCCGATCGTCATGTCCTCACCCTCATAGCCACAGGTGAGTTTCTCGTTCGCCTCGTTGGCGAAGTCCAGGTCCTCCGCACTTACCGCGAGCTGGCTGCCCGTGATGTTCATGCGGACCTGGTGCGTGGTCTTGTTACTGAAGATGCTCACGCGGCGCACGCTGTTCAGGAAGCTCTGGCGGTCGATGGTGAGCTTGTTGGGGTTCTTCTTGGGGATCACCGCCTCGTAGTTGGGGTACTTGCCATCGATCAGGCGGCACACCAGCATGAAGTTGTCGAAGGTGAAGGAGGCGTTGTTCTCGTTGAAGGCCACGGTCACCTCGGAATTGGTGCCGGAAAGGGTGTTCTTCAACAGGTTCAGCGGCTTTTTCGGCACGATGAAGCTGGCGGTCTTGGGCGACTTGATGTCGGTGCGGGCGTAGCGTACCAGCTTGTGGGCATCGGTGGCCACGAACCGGATGCCGTCATCGGCCAGTTCGAAGAAGATGCCGCTCATCACGGGGCGCAGGTCATCATTGCCGGTGGCGAAGATGGTCTTGTTGATGGCCGTGGCCAAGGTGCCCGCAGGCAGGGTGAACTTCGTGGGGCTCTCCAGCACCGGGCTCTTGGGGAATTCCGAGCCGTTGAAGCCGGTCATCTTGTACTTGCCCTGATCACTGCTGATCTCGATGCCGAAGTGCTTCGCATCCACGCTGAACGTGAGCGGCTGCTCGGGGAAGGCCTTCAGCGTGTCGAGCAGAAGGCGCGCCGGGATGGCCACGCTGCCCTTGTCCTTCGCCTCCACGGCCATGGTGGCGGTGATGGTCGTCTCCAGGTCGCTGGCGGTGACCGTTAGCTGCTTGTTATCGATCTCGAACAGGAAGTTGTCGAGGATGGGCAGGGTGTTACTGCTAGCGAGCACGCCCTGGAGGGTCTGCAGTTGCTTGAGCAGGGCAGTGCTGGATACGATGAACTTCATCTCGGTAGGTTGGTTGATCAAGGCTCCCACATCACGGGTCTCGCTGGAAGCGGCGCGAATATACCCGCCACCCTCCCCCCAATAGGGCCGTTTTATGAACATGGACGCGGGTTTATCCACGATCGACCAACAGTGCCAGTGGCCAGTGGTCAGTATCCAGTACGCAGTAGGCAGGGGGCAGTAGGCAGTAGGCAGTGGACAGTAGCCAGCAGCCTAACAGTTACCCCGTCAGATCACCGTGGGGCCAATTGCTCCAAAAAGGGCACCATACGGTCGAACCAGTACCGCTGCACCACCACCAGGGCCGTATCGTCCACCAGGCAGTACATCCGATCCACATCCTGGGTCAGCAGGTTGAAGTCCGCGTCGCGCTCCCCCGGGATCGGGTCCTTACGCCAGAACGGAATGCGCTTGGAGGCGCCGTCCGTGGTGCTCACGGTCAACACGTGCCACGGCGTGGTGGCCAGCACACTATCGCGTTGGGCCTTGGTGATACCGCGTTCGAAGTACTCGAAGTGTGCATCCGTCAAGTGCATCATCAGGTCGCGGACGAGTGAGGAGTCCATGGGCAGATCGCGTCCTGTGGTATCCTTCAGCTGGAGGGTACCTTTCCCATTGTAGAGAATGGTGTATCCCGGGCCGTCGGTCGACGGATGCTCCACCTGCACACGCGCGACCTTGCTCAGGTCATTGTACACGGCCACATCCGTGCTCCGCCATTCGTCCAGCCGAGCATGGAACCGGGTGTTGATGATGCCGGTGAAGCCGGTCATGCCCAGCACAAAGGGACTGTCACTGCGGCCTTCGCCGGCTTTTTCAAGCACCGCGAACACACCGAAGTGATCCTGCGTGCCGTGGCCTACCCACCAGATCTTCTCCGGTTCATCGTCGCCCGTGTAGACCTCCACTTTCACCGCCAGGGTGCTCATCGTTTTGAGAACATTGGCCTGCATGCTCATGGGCAGCGGCGTCTTCACCTCCACGCGGATGAAGGTCTTCAGCAGCGTGTTGATCGGCACCTGGTTCGCCGGCATCCCGTTCACCGTCCAGCGGTCGCCAACGCGACGCAGGTCGGCGGAGTGCCCATCCATCTGGGCGATGAAGATGCGGTCGATGCGCGCCGTGTCCGGCACAGCGAAATCGGCCATGGGACCGGCCAGCGTGGTGTTCGAGCGCGAGCGCCACAGCCACACGGACACCACGCCCAACGCCAGCAGCAATAGCACGGGCAGGATGCGGCCAAGGCCTTTGCGCGAGGCAGGTACTGTGTTCATGAGGTGGTGGTGTAACGACGGCGGCGCAGGGTGAAGAACAACAATCCAGCGAGCAGGCTCACGAGCACAGGCAGACCAACGTTCAGCACTTGCCAGAAGCCGCGCTCACGACCAATGCGCTCCATGTCCAGCTGACGCAAGGTGATCGTGCGCGATCGCAGGCTGATGAGGCTCTTGTCGTTCAACAGGTAGTTCATCGCATTGATGAAGAACTCACGGTTGCCGTAGACCTTGGTGCGCGCCATGCGATCGAATCCCAGCGTGTAGTACATGCCCTTCTCACGGTCAACCTGGTTGGCGATCGCGTCACCATCGCTCACCACGATGCAGGCCGTGGGGCGGCTCGTGTCCCGGTGACCGATGGCTGCCTTCAGGCTGTCGCTCATCACCACACGGTCCGCGTATGGACTGCGGAAGGTGCCTTCCGTAAGCACGGCCACCGGACGGTCGGGCGTAGTGCTCTTGTCCAGCTTCAGGTCGAGGTCCACCACCGCCAGGCTGATGCGGACCGGATTGCGCAGGGCGCGCGCATAAGGCGAGGAGGTGAGCAGGATGGTGCTGTGCGCACTGTCCAGACCGATGGTGTCGATGGTGCTGGCGAACTTCAGGTGCACGGGGTCGATGTTGTTCACGATGGGATGCGTGCTGCGCGGCACCACCACGGGCTCGAAGGGGAAGGGACGCGTTTCCAACTTGCGCTGGTTGCCGTACGGCGTGCCATAGAATTGGATCGGAGCGCATTGGGCATCGAGCAGCAGATCGGTGTTCACCCGTGTGCCATAGGCGAAGAGCAGGTCGGTGAGGCCGAGTTCCAGCGGCGTGGCGATCGAGTACTGCTTGGTGCGCAGACTGTCCAGATGTGCGTTCATGGCATCCACCACCCACAGGATGCGCCCTCCGTTCATCACGAACTGGTCGATGAAGTAGGTGTCCTTCTGCGTGAAGGCACTGTCCGGCTTGGCGATGATCAGCGCCTCGAACTTGTTGGTGCGGTAACGCCCGCCCTCCACCTTTTCGCTCAGCGCATCCAGCTGGCCATCGATGCGTACGTGGCTCACGATGTACTGCTCTGCCAGCGCGTTCTCCACGTCCTTGGTCTGCAGCTCGTCCAGCTCGCCATGTCCTTCGAGGAAGGCCACGCGAGGCTTATACGTGGCAGTGATCTGGCGGATGGCGCTGGCCACCTCGAACTCCAGGTTGTTCACGCTGCGGTTCACCATGTCCGCGTCCGGGGTGCGGAACTGGGTCTTCAGCAGTTGCAGTGGCAGTGTCTTGTTCTGGTGGTTCAGCATGGCGCAGGGCCACACGATAAGCTCGCTTTCTCCGGCTTTCTCCTTCACGCGGATGCTGGAGTATTGCAGGCCCTGTTTCTGCAGGTCGGCGAACAGGTCGTTGCGCGTTTTTTCATCCGGGCTCGCGTTCGGATCCACGAACTCGTACTCGAGCATACCGGGGTTGCGCACGCGCATCTCGTCCAGCAGCTCGCGGGTGGCATCGCTCAGCTTTTTCAGGTCGGCCGGCAGTTCTCCGCTGAGGTAGATCTTCAGGAACACCACGTCCTTCAAGCTGTCCATCAACTGCTCGGTGGCGGGCGTCAAGGTGTAGCGCTTCTCGGTGGTCAGGTCGGCGCGCAGACGTGCGAAGGAGCCGATGAAGAGCACCAGCAGCACGCAAGCGATCCCGATGAGCAGGCTCATCAGATCGCGGGAGCGGTGGCTGCGGGTTTTCATGGGATCAGTTCGGGACGCTGACTGCGACGAAAGGTCATTAGGATATTAGCGATGAAGCTTACCTGTGCTATGAAAGCCAAGCCCAGCAAAACATATCCTGTGGGAGGAGTTCCTCCATCGTAACTGTAGCAGCTATTATCATATCGATGGATCGCGCACATCCATGCAAATCGAAGTGCCTGGAGGGGAATATAGATCAGTAACAGCAGCGTGCCGCCCATGTGAACGCAGCTCAAGTAAATGTTCATGGAGTGCTTCGCCATATTCGGCACAACGAAATAGAGGATCGCAAAAACGGCGCAAAGCCACATCGTCAACTGCAGCGAGAAAGACAGCTGAAGAACTTCATTGCTATACCATGGGATATCCAACGCACTCTCCAGCAGGCTCAAACGTGCAATGAATAGCACAGCCACCAGCGAGAATCCGGCCATCAGCCAGAGCGTGGGGAACAAAACGGCAGACAACCGGATGCTCATCACCATTTGCGGCTTTGGATCACCGTGCGTGTCAACAACAGGAAGATCATGATCACGCCACCGAAGTACAGCACATCGCGCAGGTCGATCACGCCGCGGCTCATGCTGGCGTAATGCTGTTGGATGCCGACGTTCTTCAGGGGACCTTCCAGTCCGCCGACGGCATCGAAGGACGAGAGCAGTTCAAAGCCCATGAACAGGGCGAAGCAGAGGAAGACGCCGATCAGGAAGGCCACGATCTGGCTGTCGGTGATGGAGGAGGAGAAGATGCCGATCGCGGTGAAGCACGAGGCCAGGAAGAACAGGCCGAGGTAACTGCCCCACGTTCCACCGGTGTCGATGTTCCATTCGGGCAACGCCAGTGTACCAACGCTCCAGTAGTAAACAAGCGTGGGCAACAAGGCCAGCAGCACCAACACCACCGCAGCAATGTACTTGCTGAACACCAGCTTGAATTCGGAGATGGGCTTGGTGAGCAGCAGTTCGATGGTGCCCGTTCGGCGCTCCTCGCTGAAGCTGCGCATGGTTACGGCCGGCACGAGGAACAGGAAGACCCAGGGGGCCAGAAAGAACAGCGGACCCAGATCGGCGTACCCGAGGTCGAGGATGTTATCCGGGAACACCCACAGGAACAGTCCCGTAATGAGCAGGAAGACCATGATGACGATATGGCCGATCAGCGAGCCCAGGAAGCCCCGTATTTCCTTACCGATCAGTGAGCGCATGGGTGAAAAAGCGCGCCAAGGTAATCGTGGCGTCGGGGTGGTCCGTGCTTATCCGAGGAACGGGGGATGTGGGGGCATGAGCGTGCGGGAGGTGGGAAGGGGAATGCCTCACGCAGAGGCGCAGAGCGCGCAGAGCAATGCTGGGGCCTTACGCGGTGGCGCGGGGGGCGCGGAGAGTGGAATGCCTAACGCAGACCTGCCTGTATTCTAAGACCTGTGCAAGTCAGGCCGCGAACTTGTGAAGGTCCAGGTAAGGCTCCTGGCGGTTGACCGCTGCGAAGACCCGGCTGACCAGCTTGTTGCGGATGATGTTGAGGGTGGACATGTGGTGTT
>JANOAK010000028.1:0-5632 GCA_031411095.1 Flavobacteriales bacterium
AAACGACCAACTGTAAACCCAGATCAGGACGAACCATCAACCGTAAACCTATCTTCGGACATCAACCCAAAACTGTAAACCTGTTTCAGGACGGGTCAAGGATGTGATCGATGATGTAGAAGGCGTGAAGGACGTGATCCGATCATACTTTAAATAAGGTATAAGTAAAGATCGAAACCACCCCCAGCCCCTCCTTGTCGGGACGGCGATGCTCCCTTCGGGACGCCGCCCAGGAGGGGAGAACAGCTTGGTGAAACCACCCCCTACTGCTCCTTCCCCGACTTGTTCCAGTGCTGCTCCAGCGAATGGTTGCACGCGTTCATGAGCGCCATGCCCTCGCGGGCCAGGTCGTGGTAGTCGTTCTCGCCGCGGCGATAAAAACGCGCCATGTCCTTGAACTGGATCATCGCCGTTTCCACCACGCTGTCCTCCACCAGGGGCAGCACGCCCCAATAGCACGTGCGGAAGCGCTCCAGGCAGCTGTCGAAGGCCAGCGTATCCTGCGCGCCGATCCACAGCTGCTCATCGTGCGGCACCACCAGCAGGTCGCCCACCGCACGGCCCACCTCCTCGTAGGCCTGCAGCTTCTTGTTGTACATGCTGCGGGCGAACTCCATCTTGCTCTCGTGGCTCATCTGGCTGGTGAACTGCCAGGCACCTACCGAGATGCCCAGGACGGTGACCACCGGGGTCACCCCCTTGGCCCAGTCCCAGCCCTGTCTCTCCGACTTGTTCTCCATCACTGCGTAAGGTAGATGCTCCGCGTGACATCCGACTTGCCATCGGGCACGGTGGTCAGGCGCACGCAGGTGGCGCTGCCCTTGCACGCGGGCGCACTGGCCGGCAAGCTCTTCACCTCGTACTTCGCTCCTCCGAAGGCGATGCCGCTCTTGCCGTTCGCCGTCCAATTGCTCAGGGGCTCGGTGCTGCTCTTCCACGCACCGCCCACACATTGCTTCACCACCACCTCCTTCGCCTGGAAGGTGTAGCTGGCATCGCCGGCCTTGCACGCCGCACCCGCCAGGCTGCTGCCGATCACCGACCATTGACCGCCGCCACCGGTGAGCGTGCCCAGCGCCTCTTGTTGAGCGCTTACGAAGAGGCTGATGCCGATGCCGAGGAAGAGAAGGGGGATGCGCAGCATGTTGAGAGGGGTTTGGACCGCGTGTCTTGCAAGTCCAGTACCAAAGATGGGGATCGGGGGGAATGATCCAACGCGTGAGTGAGCGATACTGATCGATACCACGATCAGCACACCTTTATTCCCCCGCTTCGCGGGACTTACAGCTTCAGCACCTTCCGCACCATCCGCTCACCGTCCACCTGCACTTCCAGCAGGTAGGTTCCGGGCGCCAGCGCCGCGAGATCGAGGGTGATGGAACCCCCGCTGGTGGTTGCCACCGTTCGCGTCACAAGCACCTGGCCGGTCAATGCGCGCACCGTGCAGGTGGCCACGCCCGCCTTGTTCATGCCCAGGGCGACGGTCAATGTGGAAGTGAACGGGTTGGGGAACAAGCGCAACTGGCCGGAAGTCGGGCTTTCTCCGACCCCGGTGATGTAGTCGACTAGATCCACGCAGTAGTCCTCGGTCTCGCCCATGGCGTATGCATTGGTGCAGCCTACGGCCCCAGCGTTTGCGAAACGCATGATCACGCGCATGCGGGTGCGGCCTACCAAGGCACCCTCGGGAATGTTGAGGGTGCCGGAAATGGGGCCTTGAGTCACGCCGCCCGCGTTGTACGCCACTTCACCGGCACTAGTGAATGAGCCGTCATGATCCAGATCCAAGAACACCTTGAAATACACGTTCAAGGGGCCTCCAGCGTAGCCTGGTGTCAGCGTGATCGGATGCAGCGCGCCGATCTCCAACTCCGTACCGAATGCGGTGTGGTTGCCATAGCCGCCATTGCTCCCCGTCTGGTGGTCCAATGTGCCCACCTGAACGCCGGCTATCCACATTCCCGAAGCATCATTGCTGGCACTGGGGCAGTAGGGTATGTCAAGGCAAGCCCCACAGCCGAGGGTGGTGAAGCTGAAGGTGCCGCTCCAAGCGGTGGTGTCGCCATCGCACAAAGCGTTCAACTTGAACTCATACTCCGTGCAATCGGCAAGACCCGCCACGGTGAAGTTGGTCGTGGTGATCGTGTCGATCTCTGACCAGGTGGCCGCACCCGTTGGCCGGTACCGCAGGTTAAAGGTGTCTGTGCCAAACGCTTCCCAAGTGAGGACCACCGAGTTGGAATCAACGTCGTTCACTGCAAGAGCGAAGGGTATGGCACATTGGGTTTGCCCTGCGAATATCCCTTCATCGGGCACGCTGTTGTAGGCGTAGTCCTTCAGCGTGAAACCGCTGGCCGACGGGATGCTGAGCCGGGCCCAGCCATAGTGGGTCGCTCCTGCAATATCGAAGCGCAGGGCGAGGTAGCCCTCCGGGAAGTTCGCCCATGTGAATGGGGGCCAGGGAACGCAAGCGACCATATTCGGCGGGCAGCCACCGCCAGGGGAGGCATCCCTCATCAAGCTATTGGTCACGCTATAGCTCAGGTTTGTGCCGATCGCATGTCCGCTCTGATAGCATTCCGGGAATTGTTGGGATATCCAGGTCATATAGCCGATGACATTCGTGGACATCGGATAGATCATGACACGTAAATGCGGTTGGGTCATGAGGCAGGAGAAACAGTAGTATGGGTCCTCCCGGCGGATGATCAAGTAGTCGGCCTCGCCATTGTTGTCCAGATCGAGGTAGCAACTGTCGTTGGTGCCGCTGTAGTTGGCATCCGGGATCACATCCGTGTAGATGATCTGGGCCTGTGCCTGCGTGGCGATGAAGGCGAACAGGAGTAGCGCGTGTTTCATGGTCGGAACGTGTCGTATAGGATGGAACGAAGGTCCCAAGACCGGTTCATCCGGCACCTCGTAGAAATACCGGTTCTTGGATCCGGCTCACTGCACCACCAACCGTGTCGCCATCTGTTGGCCGTTCAGGAGCATACGCACGATGTACAGGCCGGGCCTGAGGGTGGATACAGCGAGCGTATGGCTGCTTGTTCCTGCGCCAAGGCCCATGCGCTCCTGCACGACGCTCCGTCCGGCCGCATCGATCACCTGGATCGTGGCCACGCCGCCCGCGCTCAGCGATAGGTCCAGGCGAACGATGCCATCGCCTTGCGCCACAGCGATGAGCGTATTCGCGGGCGCGGCAGCCGCCTGCAGCCCTGCAAAGGGATCGCCGAGCCAGCGAACGCCCGTGGTCACAGTGAGGGATGATAGATCTTCACCGGCGCTGTTGGAATACACTTCCACCAGCGGGAAGTGCGTGCCGGGGTGCAGGTAGTAGTAGATCGTGTCCACGTAGTATCCATCCTCGGGCCACTGGGTTTCGAGGATGGTGTTCCTGCTGAGATGGAGGCGCAGCACATTGGTGAAGGTGTCGTACGGCAGGATCAAGGTGCCATAGCCATCGGCCTCGGCGGTGATCGTACCGGTAAGGTACACGAGGTTAAGGGGGGGGTAAGCCCCGAAGAGATCATCGACCCATTGCGTGGCATACGTGCAGGGGAATTGAAAGGTCACCTCCGGATCCGAGTAGACGACCATCGAACTTCCTGCGCCCAAGGCTTGACCGAGATAGTAACCACCGTTGGCGTCGAAGGAGCGGTAGCGGTAGCCAGCACCCGCAACCAGCGCCAGCGTGGCGGTGGGGAAGCTCGCGGCTTCCGGCGTTGAGGCCGGATCCACGTACGTTTCGGTGAAGGTGCTACCGATGACGAGGCCACTGAAGTCCCAGGTGACATCGGCGCCGCTCGCACCGGGATCCATCCAAGCGCTGTTGTTCAGCACGAAAGCTTCACCCGGGAGGGCGGCAAAGTTGCCCTGGTCGATGGTGGGTTGCGCGCCTGCCTGCCGGGGCAGGGCGGCGGTGGCGGCGATCAGCAGCGCGGATAGCAGAACAGGGTAAGCGTGTTTCATGGTGAGAGGGGTGTTGTGCTCCGGGTTGATGATGATCCGATCATCCGCTATTCCCCCGCTTCGCGGGACCACCAAGGCCGATGCCACTGACCCGTGGCTCGCGTTCATGAAGGTACGCAACATTCCTTCACGAAAGACCTTCCTTAGCGTTTCCACCTGCGCAGCATCTCCGCTACCGCGCTGTGCGCCTGCCTGCCGGCTCCCCAGGGTCTCCGTCTTCAGGACCCTGACACTCTTTTGACTCGTCCTGAAATGGGTTTACGCCAAACGTGAACCATGGAAGACAAGTTCAAGCACAACAAGCACGGCAAGTTCGAATCGCGTTACAGTGAGTCGTTCAAGCGCAAGGTGATCGAGGAGTATTTGGATACGGGCACGCCTAAACAGCGGCTACTGGACAAGTATGGCATCGCATATCGGGGTGCATTCCAGGCATGGATGCCAGCGCTTGGCTATGTGGATATTCGCAGGCTGCCCAAGCCCGCCAAAGAGCTGGCAGCGTACACATTGAGCAAGCCCCAGGAAGAAGAGGACACCCAAGCCTTGCGCAGGCGCATCAAAGACCTGGAGCGGCAATTGGATGATGAGAAACTGCGGGCTGAGGCATACGCGCGGTTGATCGAGCTGGCCGAACGTGAGCAAGGGATCAGCATCCGAAAAAAGGACAACACCAAGTGATCCGCGACATGAAGGACAGCTACCCGCACATCAGCTTGGTGCGGTTCTGTCGGTTGCTTGGTATTACACGTCAGGCGCACTATCAGAACGGTTGGCAGGCCCAGGCCACCAGCGTGGAGCATGAGTTGGTGCTGCAACAGGTGCATGCGATCCGGCGTGATCATAAGCGCATGGGTGGCCGCAAGCTTTACGAACTGCTCGATCCGTTCATGCTAGAGCACGGTATCAAGATGGGGCGCGATGGGCTCTTCGATCTACTGGCCGATCATGGGTTACTGGTGAAGCGCTTGCGCACGCGTGTGATCACCACACGTTCATCGCACTGGCTACGCAAGTGGCCCAACCTGATCAAGGACCTCCGCCCAACAGCTATCGGCCAGATCTGGGTGAGCGACATCACCTACTTCCGCACCCGTAAGGAGGGCGTGGTGTACATCACGCTGATCACCGATGCCTACTCGCATCGGATCATGGGCTACCACTTGGCCACGGATCTGGAAGCGGTGAGCAGTATGGAGGCTTTGCGCATGGCGATCGCACATGCTGATGTTCCTGAAGGACTGATCCACCACAGCGACAGGGGCGTGCAGTATTGCTCGCACAAGTATGTGGAACTCCTCCAGCAGCACGGCATACGCATCAGCATGACCGAGAACGGCGATCCGTTGGAGAATGCCGTGGCCGAACGGATCAACGGCATCCTCAAACAGGAATACTTGGACCTGGGTCGGGTGGACACCATCGAAGAAGTCCGAGCCGAGCTCGACATGGCAGTGGGGCTATACAATGGCGGACGACCTCACTCCAGCATCAGCATGTTCACACCGGACCGAGTCCACTACAACTCCATACCCGTGGCCAGGACTTGGAAGAACTACTACCGGAAACGACCAACTGTAAACCCAGATCAGGACGAACCATCAACCGTAAACCTATCTTCGGACATCAACCCAAAACTGTAAACCTGTTTCAGGACGGGTCA
>JANOAK010000029.1:0-126826 GCA_031411095.1 Flavobacteriales bacterium
CGGTTAACCGGAATGACCGAGGTGGAGAGCACTTTGAACGCCGAAAAAAGGACGGATCGCGATGTGTATAACCGGAGACCGGAACAAATGTCGGCCCACGAAGCGTTCATCAATTCCTGTGATCCCGGTTGGAGTCGAACCAACGGCCGGCAGCTTAGAAGGCTGCTGCTCTATCCAGCTGAGCTACGGGACCAATTGAGGGCAAAGTTGCAGAAAGTAGAACCGAGGTGCCCCCACGACGATCGCACTTGTTGAGCAAACAGAAGAGTCCTCCAATTCAGCTAAGCGGTCAATGATCAAAAAAAGAGGAATGAAAAAAGGCCAGCGTGATGCTGGCCTCTTCCATTCGTCGGGGCGGCCAGATTCGAACTGACGACCTCCTGCTCCCAAAGCAGGCGCGATACCGGGCTACGCTACGCCCCGAGAATGCCTTTCCACGTATTCGATCGACCTTCCCGACGAGGTCGGGACGCGATACCGGGCTACGCTACGCCCCGAGAATGCCTTTCCACGTATTCGATCGACCTTCCCGACGAAGTCGGGACGCGATACCGGGCTACGCTACGCCCAGAAATAAATGGGCCCCGACCTCGCGGGGCCCAGCGGAGAGGGGGGGATTCGAACCCCCGGTACAGTTTAACCCGTACGGCAGTTTAGCAAACTACTGGTTTAAGCCACTCACCCACCTCTCCGTAAGAAAGAACAGCCTTCGCCTCCCCTTCGGTGATCGTTGCCGACCGTTCGAAGGGGCGCAAAGATAGAAGGAGGTTCGGAACAGAACGCACCTTGTTGCACTCCGCTAACTTTGCGGCCCGAAAAAACCAGCAACACTCACCCATCATGGCCCGCGAAGTCGTCATTGTTTCCGCAGTACGCACACCCATCGGCAGCTTCGGCGGCGCCCTGGCCGAGATTACGGCCACCCAACTGGGCGCCACGGCCGTGAAAGCCGCCGTGGAACGCGCAGGTGTTGACCCCAAATTGATCTCCGAGGTGTACATGGGCAACGTGCTGCAGGCCAATGTGGGCCAGGCCCCGGCCCGTCAGGCCGCGCGCTTCGCCGGCCTTCCCGATGAGGTACACTGCACTACCGTGAACAAAGTGTGCGCTAGCGGTATGAAGGCCACCATGCTGGCCACCCAGGGCATCCTCTTGGGAGACAACGACGTGGTGGTGGCCGGCGGGATGGAGAGCATGAGCCAGACACCCTTCTATGTTGAAAAGGCCCGCTACGGCTACCGCTATGGTCATGGCCAGCTGGTCGATGGGATCGTGAAGGACGGCCTCACCGACGTGTACCACCAGACCGCCATGGGCGTGAGCGCCGAGCTCTGCGCTACCAAACACGGCATCAGCCGCGAGGAGCAGGATGCCTTTGCCATCGAGAGCTATAAGCGCAGTGCCGCCGCATGGGCCGCCGGGAAATTCAAGGATGAAGTGGTGCCCGTTACCGTGAAGACCCGCAAGGGCGATGTGGTGATCGGTGAGGACGAGGAGTTCAAGAACGTCAGTTTCGACAAGATCCCGGGGTTGAAACCGGTGTTCCAAAAAGACGGCACCGTTACCGCCGCCAACGCCAGCACCATCAACGACGGAGCGGCGGCGCTGGTGCTGATGAGCGCCGAAAAAGCCAAAGAGCTGGGCTTGAAGCCCCTCGCTCGCATACTTAGTTACGCGGATGCGGAACAAGCACCGGAGTGGTTCACCACCACCCCCGCCAAGGCCATCCCCCGCGCGGTGGAAAAGGCCGGGCTGAAGATGTCCGACATCCAGTACTTCGAGATAAACGAGGCGTTCAGTGTTGTGAGCCTGGCCAACATGAAGCTCATGGACCTCGATCCATCCAAGGTGAACGTCAACGGTGGCGCCGTGTCCCTGGGACATCCGCTGGGTTGCAGCGGCGCCCGCATCCTCGTCACGTTGATCCATGTGCTGAAACAGAACGGTGCGAAGTATGGCGCGGCCGGCATCTGCAATGGCGGTGGTGGAGCCAGCGCCATGGTCATCGAAGCACTGTGAGCCTCGTCATCTGTCCGTTATCCATCGTTCCGGTGCGCAAGGAACCGAGCGATCGCGCCGAGATGGTGAGCCAATGGCTTTTCGGCGAGACCGCCGACGTGTTGGAACACCAGGAAAAATGGAGCTTGTTGCGCTTCCACCATGACGGGTACCAGGGGTGGGTGGACAACAAGCAAATGCGCACCACAAGCGCGCCGTCCGAAGCGTCCTCGATCCGCGCGATCGATCCCTTCACCCGGGTCAGCACTGCGGCAAGCTCCGTGCTTCTCCCGTTCGGCGCCGTGCTTCCAGCGTATACCAACGGGCGGTTCACACACAACGGTGAGGAGGTCATTTTTACGGGGAACACAACATTGGTCGTGGGAGCGCCGATGGACCGGCTGCTATCGCTGACGGAACACTGGATGAACGCGCCTTATCTATGGGGCGGCCGCACGCCTGCCGGGGTGGATTGCAGCGGGCTCACGCAAATGCTGTTCATGGCGATCGGAGTCGTTCTTCCCCGTGATGCCTGGCAACAGGCTGAACGGGGCACCGCTGTTGAACTGGTTGACCTGGCCCTGCCCGGTGACCTCGCCTTCTTCGACAACGCGGATGGCCGGATCGTGCATGTGGGCATGGTGCTCGCCGATGGCCGCATCCTGCATGCCTCGGGCCAGGTGCGTATTGACATGCTGGACCACCAAGGCATATTCAACGCGCAGGACGGACGTTATTCGCACCAGCTACGAATGCTGAAGCGCGTGATCTGAACGCGTCCGGAACGTAGCACGGTTCACCGGCCGGGGCCAATGCCCCACCTTGCACCGGTGACGACCGAACGACCTCGCGTTCGTGTCCGACCCCTTCGGACCGCGATCAGTTCAGGAAAAGGATCTCCGGCTTACCCACCACTCCCGCCTTCACCATCGCTTCGCGCAACTCCGGTGAGTTGCTGAACTCCTCCGCGCGTTTCTGGTCCTCTGCCTCGAACAGGATGACGACCTCGTTCGGATCATTGGCATTACGCATCAACTGTGCTTCATGGAGCCCGGCCTTGTGCCTCATTTCCGAGTGGGCTTCGTAACCCGCCTTCCAAGTACCGAAGTCAGTCACTTTGTGACGAATGAGTACGTTTCCCATGACCGTATGTATTAAACCGAATTGCCTAACGGAACGAAAAGATACGGCAGCGATCAAGGCATGTTCCGGGGTAGTTGATAAGTCGGCAAGGAGCCAATGACCCATTCATCGCCGATGAAGGACCTGGATATACCCAGTGCGTTCCTTCCTGGTGTTAACCGTGGTGTGCTCGAACACATAGAAGTACACACCTTCAGGCAACATCTCATGCCGTTGGTTGGTTCCATTCCACTTCACGACCTGCCCGTTCATGTACCACACCTCCTGACCCCAGCGGTTATGGATGATCAGGGAATAGCTGGTTCCAGGTGGAGCTTCCAATACCAGGACGTCATTGTTGCCATCACCATTCGGTGTGATGACATTTGGAATGACAATTTCACAAGGGTCGATGATGATCTGTATGGAAGCGGATACATCGCCGCACGCTCCCCCCTCCACCACTACACCATAGCTACCGGAGTTGGCCGCAATAAGCCCTGTCAGGGGAATGCTCGATGCCGCACCTGGAAATGATCCGCCGGGGAAGATCCAGTTGAATTCCCCAGCAACACCCGATACCGACAGCACATCATCTTCTCCTTCGCACAACGTCGCAGGTCCAGAGATCACAGGTAACTGTGGAGGTGTTTGGACGGTGATACCGACCTGCGCAATGCTTCCTGCACAGTTGGCGGCCACGGGAAGGCAGATGTACATGCCTGTATCATTCAGCGTTACATCCTCCACTTCGATGGTGTTGCCAGTGAACTGTCCTTCCGGTGTGGTCCACGTATAGGTGATACCAGGGACCAAGGGCACGCTTACCAGCAGGTCATCGCCAAGGCAGAGGATCGTATCACCAGAGATCACAGGTGCACCGGGACCGTTCGTCAGCACGACCGACACGGTGCTTTGCGACCCCGGACAGCCTGCGACAGAGGCCATGGACGTGTACGCTCCCTGATCCTGCGCATTCATCGGTCCGATCGTGATGGATGGTCCTGTCAACTGTGCCTGCGGCGTCGTCCATGTATAGGTCACACCTGGTTGTGGCAGCACGAAAAGGTGCAACGTATCGCCGGAACAGATCATCGTATCGCCCATGATCACGGGGGGCGTTGGTGGTTCTACCACGGTGATGTATACCGCTACGACCGGTCCAGTACATCCATTTTCCGCCTGCGTCACATACACCGTGTCACTCTCAATAAGTTGCGACAGCAGAAGCGTATCTCCTTCAACCAACCACTGTTGCAGGTCGGCATCGCCATACCACTGAAGCGCACCAGATCCGACCGCTGAGAGCAGGGCGTCCTCTCCCAGACACACGGAGTCCCCTTGGACCGTGACCGGAAGCGTGAAGGTCAACTCCGTTACCGTGACCGGGTTTGAGACCGCAACGCAGCCCAGGCTATCCATGACCTGGAGCTGATACACGCCCGCGTTGCTCACTACCAGGTCCTCGGTAGTTACGTTGCCGGGTGTCCACAGATACTGATACGGTGTGGATGGTCCATCCACGATGACACTTCCCCCCGGACAGAACGCATACGGTCCGGCAGCAAGGGTAACGGAGATCGTGTCCGCCAGGAGCGTTGCGAACAGTTCGACCTCCACCCCGCACGAGGTGACCGTGCAGGCGTAGGTGCCAGGCGTGTTGACATACTGGACCAACGTGCCCCCGGAAAGTGGCGGTGCCCAGGCTATCTGCTCAATGTTGCCGCCCTGCACTTGCAAAATGGCCGTCTCCCCCGGACAAAGCACATCATCCAATACGAATTGAAGCACGGGCGTGGAGAACTGTTGAAGGTTCACCGGACCGTTGAACAACGGGCATCCGGACGTGGTGTAGGTGGTGAGGAAATATGCGCCTGGTGCGGTCACCGTAATGGAGTCGTTGTTCATGGATAACGGTCCGTTCGGACCGGACCATTCATATATGGCGGACTGGAACGGTGTGTGGATCAGCGCCGGCTGCCCGGGACAAACGAGGCCACCAGGCGGTTCAATGATCAGCTGCGGGGGCATCGCGATAGCGACGTTGTAATACGCGGCCGCCTGACATTCCACGCCCATTTCGGAATTGGCGACGATCACTGTATAAAAGCCAAAGGCATTCACCCATGCCGAGTCCGCATCCGCTGATACGGAGATCAGCCCTGGACCGGACCACTCGACCTGCTCGCAATTCACACAATCGAGGACCAGTACCGCCGTGTCACCCAAGCAGATGAAGGAGGTGTCGGGCTCCATGATCTCCGGAGGATCGATGGCCACGATAAAGACACTATCGGAGATATCGAAGACCAGGGAATCGTTCGTACACCCCTCAACGTACATGATCACGTGCATGTTCAATGGGTACCAACCTGTGCCGTTCAACTGTTGCGACCAATAGATGGGTTGACCCAGGTAATTCTGCAGCGAACCACAGCTGTTCGGCAGGTCATGCACCAGGTAGTACGGAGGGCCCAACTGAACCACCTGTCCGTTCGCGATCCATGTGATGTTCACCACGTCCTGCACACAGCCTTCGCCACAGGCCGCGATGGTGTCCTGCAGGGAGAGCGGTGTTCCATCGAAGAGGAAATCGAATTGCAGGTCAGTGATGTTCGGCAACGGCACTGGCTGCATCATATCGATGTTGAGGCAGGTGGAACCTGTGCATCCGTTCTGTGCAGTTATCGTGAGCGCGTACGATCCGTCGGTATCCGCTTCCACCACCGTCCCCGCCACCGGATCACCATTGATCGTCCAGCTGGCCGTACCTCCGGGCGGGATATTGACCGCCGTTAACGAGAGCGGTTCACAAATGCTGAGTTCTCCGCATGAGTCATTCGGCAATGCAGCGAAGGGTTCGTCATTGCCTTCGATCAGCACAAAGGCCAGAGGTGCTGGAAGGATCTCCACCATTTGGTCATCGGTGCGGACGTAACACCCATTGCTCGAATACACCTGCACGCTGTATCCGCCTGTTTGCTAAACATGGATGGTATCGGTGGAAGCGCCCGTGTTCCAAGCCACGTTCAGGTCCCACGAGGTGGTTCGACCGGACGGACAGCCTATGTGCGGTCGGGGAAGTTCCCCGAACCATCTCAACGTATCAGCATCGCAGGCCACCACAGTGTCCAGCCCTTCCTCGTTCAAGATGAGGATGGGTAGCGCCGATCGGTCGCATCCCCCGGTACGGCACCAGTTGTCATAGGGCTGCCTCCCCACCACCAGGCCGCGGGCAACGAATCCATCGGCAAGTCCCCCGCTCTCAATGGCCTCATAGTCATTGTAATGCACATCTCCGCAGATCGTGTCCGGAAGACAGGTCGAAGGCGGACATGGCAGTGTTTCACCCCACCCTTCGCCATCTCCGGGGAAGATGAGCAGCTCCTCGAATGACCCGGAGAAGAGCACGGCCCCATTGGTCAATGCCGTGATGCCGCCCGGGACCTTGGACTGGTGCCCCCCGAATTGCTGGGCGGATAGAAGAGCAAGGCCGCTCATCGCATGTTCGCCGATGAAGAGGTCCGGCTGACCATTTGCGATGAACAGACCGGTAGCGCCATATAGGGCGGCAAGTGCGGTGAACTGACATTCGAACGAACCCAGCACATGCACGGATGTGCCTTGCTGATGAAGTGCCGTGGCGCTGACGAGGGCATCGGAACCTTCCGATACGCCGCTCCCCAGGTCGCCCGCTGGTGTTGCGCTCAACAGGAAATACGCATACGGCGATGCAGAGGGAATGATGTTGGGGGCATCGTCGAAGAACGTGATGTTGCCTTGCACATCGCCACAAACGAGCAGTGCACCCGCATCGGTCACCTGAAGGTCCGCCATCCGCTGGAAGGCAGCGCCCCCGATCCGACGGAACCACACTTCGTTCCCCAGGGGATCGAACTTCGCGAGGACGCCTTGGTTCATCGCCGTGTTCGGGTGGGGGACGTCGAACTGCACTGTGTCACTGAACAGCCCCAGGAGGTAGGTGTTCCCCACGGCATCCGCCGCCACGTCCGACGCTGCATCATCGTACTTCGCCAGACCCTGCTTGAGCCATTGGGCCGTTCCGTCCGGGGCGAAGCTCGCCAGGAAGATATCAGCGCCGGGGAGGTTGGTGCCGGGATCGATCACGCTGTTGAAGCTGCCCGCATCGAATAGCCCATTGCCTCTGAACTCGCCGGAAACGATCACCCGGCCATCCTGGGCGATGGTCACGCCCGTAGCCCGATCGCTGAACGTTGCACTGCCACCCGTGCGCACCCACAAGGCAGAACCGCTCGCACCATCCAATCGGGCAACGAACATGTCCGTTGAACCTCCATTGGCGCTCACCGTGATCCCGAACAGATCGGCCACACCGGTGAATTGACCGCACACCACCAGATCTCCACCGGGCGCGGGTTGCACTTTCATGCCCAGATCAATACCCGGACCTCCACCGGTGACGATCCATTGCACAAGGCCCGCTGCGTCCTGCTTCATCACGAACACATCGGTACTGCCCTGCGACACAAGGCCCTGCCCTGCCACCGAAGCACCGGGGCTGTAATGCCCGACGGAGAACACCATATCGCTGGTGCCGACCTTCACATCCGCTATACGCTCAATGCCCCCACCCCCGGCGCGCGTGGCCCAGTAGGGTGCTTGCGCTGGAACCAGTGAGGTGCACCCCACCACACCCATGGCCAGTGATATGATCCGCATGGCTCATCTCATCACATGAATGTAGCCATTCCGTGTGAAGAAATCGCCATTGGGTAACCAGGCATGCATGACATAGAAATACACCCCCGCAGGCATCGGTTCACCGGAGAGCCCGTTGCGACCGTCCCATTGCACAATGCGTGCGGTGCGGGAGAACACGACCTGGCCCCAGCGATTGTGGATCACCAGGTCGAGCGGTTCCATGGATGGGCTTGTAAGGGTGATCACGTCATTCACGCCATCGCCATTGGGTGAGAAGACATTGTTCACCGGCACTTCACAATCGCCCGTGGAGATGCTTACCGTGTCCGTGGCCGTGCAGCCCGTTGGACCAGTGACCGTAACCCAGTACGTTCCGTCCTCCGCGAGGATTGAGGACTGCTGGCTACCCGTGCTCCACATCCACTCCATGCCCACGCCCGCATCCAATTCCACCCGCTCGCCGAGGCAGATCTCCTGATCAATCCCCAGTTCCAGTGCCGGCACCGGATCCACCTGCACCGCGATGGCAGCGGAGGGTCCAACGCACCCACTATCGCTGTAATACACCGTGTACAACCCGGACAAGGATGTGTTCATGTTCGGAATGTTGATCCCGGGCTGGGTGAAGTTGCCGATCGGCGTGCTCCAGTTCGCAACAGCGGTGATCGGCACGGTAAGGAAGAGGTCATCGCCAACGCACAACAGTGGATCGCCTTGGATGATGGGGGCCGGTGGCAATTGGATCACCGGGATGATCAGCGGAACCGCATCACTGGTGCAAGGGGCTTCGGCTTGTGTAATGAAGACCGTCGTACTCTCGGTCAAGGATGAGATCTGCAGTTGCGTGCCTTGCGCAAGCACCTGTACCAGGAGCGCATCGACGTACCACGTGATGGACCCGGATCCGGTGGCCATGGCCGTGATGCCCTCACCTGCACAGATGGGATCCACCGGTGGCACCGAGAGCGCTTGGGTGAAGGTGAACCCATCCACCACGGCGATGCCAGATGTATCCGGGCATCCATAGTCGTCGAATGCGATCACGCTGTACACCCCGGGTTCATGCACATACGCTATGGGGTTGGGTGCATCGCCGTTCGACCACAGGTAGAAGGACAGGCCCGTTGTGGCTTCCAGTGGCAGCGAATCACCAGGGCAAAGCGTGAATGGGCCATCATCCACCAATTCCACCTGCGGATCAACGACCTGCACGGTGACCTCACCTACACCGTTCGGGCACCCCGCATCGTTCGTGGCCAGGCTCCATGTCCCATTGGCTGCAATGGAAATGTCGGGCACGCTGACGTAGGCCGTATTGAAGGAACCCATCGGTGTGGTCCACAGGAACGTTCCGCCCGAGATGACGGTGAGCGATAGCGTCATGCCCTGACAGTAGAGCGTATCGCCGAGGATCTCCAATTCCACGTTCGCCTGCACCACCGGCAGCACCAAGGGCATCGGGACACTCGTGCATTGATCATCGGCCTGGGTGACGAACACCGTATCGCTCCCGGAGAGCGCGCCCATTTGAAGGACGGGTCCTGTCGTAAGCACCTGTTGAAGTGCGGGATCGGCGTACCAGGTGATCAGACCTGACCCGTTCGCTTCACCAATGCTCACTTCGCCTTCGCATGCCGTGTCAGCCGCCAAGGTCAAGGGTTGCGGAAAGTCATACACATCCACTACGGCCACCCCTGCCGTATCCGTACAGCCATATTCATCGAAACCGATCACGGAGTAGGCCCCGTCCATGTGCACGTTCACCTCGGGGCCGATCAGGTTACCCGGCTGCCACACGTAGGCCACCAGGCCGGGCGTGGCCTGCAGTTCCACACTGTCACCCGGACAGATCTGGAACGGACCATCATCCAGCACGTCCACGCTCACGGAACTTTGGGTGATGGTGAAACTTAGGTCAGTGACCTCACCACATTGCGATACGGAGCAGCTGTAGGTGCCCGGGTCCGTGATCGTTTGCACAAGTGAATTGCCGGTGAGCGGCGCGGCCCATGTGACCAGTGCAGTGGACTGTGACTGAACGGCGACCTGCACATTGCCACCCTCGCACAGCACGGGCTGCGGGAATACCGCCACATACGGTGTAGTGTACTGGATCACAGTGCGCAAGGCCGTGGCGTACACGCAGCCTTGGAAGGTGCTCACCACACAGAAATACGTGCCCGGTTCCTGTACCTCAACGCTGGAGGTGGAGAAGGATAATGGGCCGCCCGGACCGTACCACGTGTAGTTACCCGTGGCCCCCGCCACCGACAACTGTACCGTTGCCCCCGGACAGACCAATCCATCCGCAGGGATCATGTCGATGGTCGGTGGCGGAACATACTGAAGCGAGTGTTGATCCACATCCGAGGCCACACACACACCCGTATCCTGCGGCGTGAAGAGCACTTCGATCAGCCCGGGCTGCGTGAGCAACAAGGTGTTCGAGGAATCGCTCCCCACGATGCCTCCGTTCTGGGAGGTCCATTGAAAGGTGCCCGGACCGTTCGCCTGCGCTACCAGGGATACGGTATCGCCTGAGCAGATGAAGATTGACCCGAAAATGTCCACCGCACTGTTCCCGCCCGGGGACCCCATCACATAGATGCTGTCCTGAATGGTAGCGCCGGCCCAATGATCCTGGCAGGGCTCGTCCGTAATGGACAGCCGGTAGCTGAACACATACCACCCGTTGCCGTAATAGGATGTGAGTACGGACTTGTACGGATCGGCCAGGTTGAAGCCGCCCACATCCACGTACCCTGACTGGTTGCAGAATACGGTATCGAACACCTGGAAGAAGCCGTTGGTCAACAAGGGCGATCCATCATTGGTGATATCCCCTGATAATCGGGCCTCGATGTCATCGAAGGCGCAGATGGCGATCGTGTCGTTCCCATCATCGTCCTGCGGGAAGTCGATCTGTTGGGTGAACGTCGTGTTCTGAAGCGTATCCCCGCTCAAGTAGGCGACATCCACAAAACTCTGGTTGGCACAGCCCAGTTCATTGAACACGGTGAGGTACCACCGCGCACCATACGGCACGCTGAATGTGGTATCGAGGATCAGGGTATCGGAAGGTTCGGAGGTCCATTGGAACGCAATGCCGGGGATCGGACCCGCGGTCAGCTCGACCAGCGTGGGTAGGCAGATGCTCAAGCCCTCGCAGACGCTGTCCTGCTCATTCACCTGTTGCGAATCGGTGATACCCGGTGCATATGGTAGTGCGCAAAGGCCGACGTCGATGGCGTCCGAACCGGTGAAGCATCCCAGGCCGATGGTGCCCGTGGCCGTGTAAACGCCCGGAGCGGTGACCTCAAGCGAAGGCTCCGTGCCACCTGAGTTCCAAAGGATCGTTGGAACGGGGCCGTGGGAATAATTGAAGGAAGCGGCAATGCTTCCCATTCCGCAGAAGGAAGCATCGTGGTCCGGATCGTTGCACGTTGCCGGTGAAGATGGTCCCACTGCGAAGACCAAGGGCAGTTCCACGGTGCACAGATCGCGTTGGAAAATGTCCATCGGTCGCCGATCACGGATGAAGCCGCGGACAAGGAATCCATCCAGTACGCCTCGCGTATGCAATTGGGCCGCATCGTAGTACGTGGTATCGTCACACGCCGACAGGATGCCGTTCGGTCCGATGGTGAACAGCGAATCACCCGGCAGGGCGCGCATGCGTCCTTCCTGTGTGGGGATCACCAGATCGCCCGTGTACTCCCCCACGCCGTAGATCCGCTGGCCCGCATCGAACGCCGCTCCACGCAGGTCCATCGACATCCGGTCAGCGATCATTTGGGCGTACTGCACTTGCAGATCCCCAAGCCCCAGCGCGGCCACCCATCCGTTCGAGCTGCCCCAGGAAAGGAACAGCCCATCACCACCCGCCTCCTCGGAGAGTTCCAGCGCCTGGCATACGAACGTTCCACCGAGCAACACCTCGTTGCCCTGCACATCGATGGCCTTGGCCTCGATGATGTGATCACTCCCGAGGCTTCGCTGGGACAGCAGGTCGCCTTCCTGTGAGAATCCGGCAACGAACGCACTGAACGGGTACGCTGAAGCGAGCGGTGCTGGTGGCGAGGAAAAGACCAGGTTGTTCCCGGACTGCGATCCCGCCATCCACAGCGTTCCGTCGGCGTAGCACAGATCGCCTACGCGGATCGCGCTGCCCCCACCGATGTGCCGGAACCACTGCTCATCCCCCGCCGCGCTGAACTTCACCAGGAAGGCCGCGTTGTTCAGCGTGTTGGAATGCGACTGGTCAAAGGTGATGTCCTGGCTGAACCGGCCCGCGAGCCAGCAATTACCGTCCGCATCCGCGGCAAGCCCCAGCGCCTCATCACCACTGGGTGAGGCCCCGCCTTGCACCCACAGTGCATCACCCGTTACGGAGTACTTCGCCAGGAACACATCCGCGCCCGGTGCTTGCAACTGGGGATCGATGGCACTGCTGATGGTGAGACCCCCGAACGACGCGGTGTGGCTGTACTCCCCCGCCACATACGCATTGCCTGCTGCGTCCACCGAGACCTGTTCACCGATATCGGCGTTCTCCGGGCTCCCCGCCGCGCGGGCCCAGGTGAGCACACCATCCGCGTTGTACCGCGCCAGGAAGATGTCCTGCGACGGCCCATTACCCACGAGGTTCGCGCCTGACAGGACCATCGATCCACTGAATTGGCCCGTCACCGTCACAGACCCATCAGGGCCGACAGCCAGATCCGTGGCCCTGTCCGGTCCTGGACCACCGCCCGTACGGATCCATTCCACTTGCCCGCTGGTATCCAGCCGCACCACGAACATGTCCGTGACACCGTTGCTGGCCACGCTTCCGCCGGGATACAGCATGTTGCCGCTGAACGTTCCGCACCCATACATCGAGGTGCCAGGTCCCCGGGCTATGGCGGTGAAACGGTCATCGCCAATGCTGCCGTAGCCGTGCGCCCAATACGGACCGGGTTGGGCCATAGTGCAAAGGGGTAATAGGCAACTGATCAGGAAGGGGATGCGCACGACACCAAATTAGGTCCTCTCGCTCGATACCTGCAGTTCCGTCATTTATTATCGGAGCCCGGTGCCATAACTTCCGGATGTGGCAGAAGATCCGCGTTCGGAATCAACTTTGATCACACCGGTGCAAGACATCAACCCAAATGGACCTGAACAAATTCACCGTTCGCTCGCAGCAAGCCATCACGCAGGCGCAGACCATCGCCACCGGCCTGGGGCAGCAGTCCATCGAGACCGGTCACCTGTTGAAGGGGCTGCTTGAAGAGGATGCCGATGTGACGCCCCACCTGCTGAAGAAGCTCAACGTGAACGTGCCCCTGCTCACGCAGGCACTCGACCGCATCGTGCAGGGCTACCCACGCGTGCAGGGTGGGCAGAGCGGCATGTTGTCGCGCTCCGCCGCGGAGGCCTTGAACAAGGCGCTGGCCAGCACCAAGGAGTTCGGTGATGAGTTCGCCAGCGTGGAACATCTGTTGCTCGGCATACTGGACACCAACGACAGCACTGCGCAGCTGTTGAAGGACAGCGGCGCGAACCGCAAGGACCTGATCGCTGCGATCAAGGATCTGCGCAAGGGCTCGAAGGTGACCAGCCAGAGCCAGGAGGAGACCTACAACGCACTGAACAAGTACGCCAAGAATCTGAACCAGCTGGCCAAGGAGAACAAGCTGGATCCCGTGATCGGCCGCGATGAGGAGATCCGCCGCGTGCTGCAGATCCTCAGCCGCCGCACCAAGAACAACCCATTGCTCATCGGCGAACCCGGCGTGGGCAAGACGGCCATCGCCGAAGGCATCGCGCAGCGCATCGTGAGCGGCGACATCCCGGAGGATCTGCGGAACAAACAGGTGTTCAGTCTGGACATGGGTTCGCTGGTGGCCGGCGCCAAGTACAAAGGCGAATTCGAGGAACGCCTAAAGGCCGTGGTGAAGGAGGTGATCAGCGCCGAAGGCAACATCATCCTCTTCATCGACGAGATCCACACACTGGTGGGCGCGGGCGGTGGCGAGGGTGCCATGGACGCCGCGAACATCCTGAAGCCGGCCTTGGCCCGCGGCGAATTGCGCGCCATCGGAGCCACCACCTTGAACGAGTACCAGAAGTACTTCGAGAAGGACAAGGCGCTGGAGCGCCGCTTCCAGCAGGTGATGGTGGATGAACCTTCGCAGGCCGACGCCGTGAGCATCCTGCGCGGGTTGAAGGAAAAATACGAAAGCCACCACAAGGTGCTGATCAAGGACGCGGCCATCATCGCCGCCGTGGAACTGAGCTCGCGCTACATCACCAACCGCTTCCTGCCGGACAAGGCCATCGACCTGATCGATGAGGCCGCCAGCAAATTGCGCATGGAGATCAACTCGAAGCCCGAGGAGCTCGACGAGATCGATCGCCGCATCATGCAACTGGAGATCGAGCGCGAAGCGATCAAGCGCGAGAACGATGAGGCCAAGCTCTCCAGCATCAACAAGGACCTGTCCGAGCTGAGCGCCACGCGCGACGGTATGAAGGCCCGCTGGAGCGAGGAGCGCGCGCTGGTGGACAAGATCAACGAGGCGAAGGACAAACTGGAACAACTGAAATACGATGCCGCACAGGCCGAACGCGAAGGCGACTACGCCAAGGTGGCCGAGATCCGCTACGGCCGCCTGAAGGAGACCGAGGACGCGCTGACCAAGGCCAAGGCCGATCTGGCCCAGATGCAACTGAGCAGCAAGATGATCAAGGAGGAGGTGGATGTGGAGGAGATCGCCGCCGTGGTGAGCCGCTGGACGGGCATCCCCGTTACGCGCATGCTGGAGGCCGAACGCACCAAGTTGTTGAAGCTCGAGGACGAGCTGCACAAGCGCGTGGTGGGCCAGGAGGAGGCCGTGCACGCGGTGGCTGATGCAGTTCGGCGCAGTCGCGCGGGCATGGGTGACGAGAAACGCCCGATCGGTTCCTTCATATTTCTGGGCACCACCGGCGTGGGCAAGACCGAACTGGCCAAAGCGCTCAGCGAGATACTGTTCAACGACGACAACGCGATGACGCGCATCGACATGAGCGAGTATCAGGAGCGCCACAGCGTATCGCGACTGGTCGGCGCGCCTCCGGGCTACGTGGGCTACGATGAAGGTGGTCAGTTGACCGAGGCCGTACGTCGCAAACCGTACAGTGTAGTGTTGCTGGACGAGATCGAGAAGGCGCATCCGGACGTATGGAACATCATGCTGCAGGTGCTGGATGATGGCCGCCTCACGGACAACAAGGGTCGCGTGGTGAACTTCAAGAACACCATCATCATCATGACGAGCAACATCGGCTCGCAGATCATCCAGGAGCGCTTCGAGAAGATCGACACGAAGAACCGCGAAGAGGTGATCGAGAGCACCAAGGCCGAAGTGATGGCCCTGTTGCGCAGCACCGTGCGCCCGGAGTTCCTGAACCGTGTGGACGAGATCATCATGTTCGAGCCGCTCACCATGAAGGATGTGCGCGCCATCGTGCAACTCCAGCTGGACCTGCTGATGAACAAGCTTGCGGAGAAGGACTATCAGCTGATCCCATCGGCGGAACTGGTGAACCACATCAGCGAACAGGGGTATGATCCGCAGTTCGGTGCACGCCCCATCAAGCGCATGATCCAGAAGGAACTGATGAACGAGCTGAGCCGCCAGATCATCGCGGGCACCGTGGAGACCGGAGTGAAGCAGGTGATCGATGTCTTCGACGAACCGCCTACGCCCTCAGGCTCTGGCGGTGGAACAAAGATCGTGTTCCGGAAGCCCATCGATGAGCAGGAGAAGAACGGCAAGGCGGGCAAGAAGGCCAAGGCCGGGGTGTGAGGATCAGGCGATCGGGTGTCCTCAGGGTCCCGTGATCTTCTGAAACGCACACCTTGTTGCGGAGACCCTGAGGGAACTAGAAGGTGAGCGCCTGATCCCGTCCCAGCGTACGATACCCCGGTCCTTCGGATAAAGGCCGTGGCTCGTGCCTTCAACGGAGGCCCTTGCCGAAAAAGTCCGCTTGGGATCGCTTGCGCGGTTAACTTGGTCTGACCAAGCCGACCCATGCGTACCCTCTACCTCACCCGCCATGCGAAGAGCAGTTGGGAGGATCCGCGCACGGACGACTTCAACAGGCCGTTGAACGAACGCGGGGAACGCGATGCGCCGCACATGGCCAAGGTCTTCGCCGATCGCGGCGAGCGGGTGGATCTGATGGTGAGCAGCCCGGCCGTACGTGCGCTCACCACTGCCCGGATCTTCGCAAAGGCCCTGGGGATGGATGAAACGTTGATCAAGCAGGACAAGAGGATCTACCTGGCCCCAGCAGAGAACCTGCTTCACCTTTTGAACCTGCTGCCCAACGACGCAAAGCACGTGATGATCTTCGGGCACAACCCCGGCTTCACCGACCTGATCCATTACCTGGGCGATGGCGAGGTGGGTGATCTACCGACCTGTTCCACGGTACGCATCGACTTCACCGTGGAGACCTGGGGCGAAGTGAGCCGCGGCCTGGGAACCCTGGTGTGGTACGATCACCCGAAGGGGCATTCGGAGCTGGCCTGAGGCGCACCGTTCAGTTGATCCGTTCGCGATAGATGCTCCGCTTCTGGAGGCTCTCCACAGGCCGGTACACGTAGTAGATCGCATCGTTGTGCACCTGCACGCGTTCGGGGTATTTGTACATGATGCTCCGCCGGTCGCCCATGGCCCCGGTCACTGGATCGATGCTCCGCAACCACTGATATCCATTACGCGAGAAGATGGCGTAGAGCTTCTGGGTGGCGCGGTCCTGCAGGATGCGGCCCGCCCAGTGACGCCCCTGGATCCTGTCGAGGTAGGGCAGATGTGAGCGTCGACCTTCGTTGAACGCACGGTCGTACTTGCGCAGTGTTCCGCTGGCATGATCGAACACCAACAGCGTATCGCCCACCACGAAGAGCGGCGCATACACCGGCTTGAACCAGATGTTGCGCTGGAAGCCGCTCATGTACCCCGCCACCACCTCCTTGTCCACTCCAAGTTCGGAGGCGAGGTTCATGGCCACCACCTTCTCGGGTCCGCGCAGGTATTTGTACTCGCTGCGGAAGAGCTGGAGCATGAACGTATCCACGATGGAGCACACACGCTGCAGGCTGTCCTGCGGGGGATCGTAGGCGATGTGGTCGAAGGTGGGCATCACCTGATCGGTGGTGGAACCCAGCACCCACCCGGGAATGCTGTCCGTCCATGGCAGCACCCGCTGGCGCAGGTCCTCGAGCCCGAAGGGCACGAGTTCGATGTCGTCGGTCGTGCGCGCCACACCGAATGCGCGGGTGGTGCCTTCGACCACGACGGTGTTGTGCAGGTCGCGACAGAGGCCCAGCACTTCCTCGGGCACGGGCGTGCTGGCCTTTTCGGCATAGGCGCTGTCCAGCAGCACGATCCTGACATCGCGGAGGATCTCGCGGCCTTGGTCGGCCTCGGCCCGCAGCATCCGCGGATGTTCGTACGCCAGCACCCAGATGCCATCGTCGTTCACCAGCAGGTCCGCCGCGTGCAGGTCGGTACGCTGGAAGATGACCTCCGGCTTCGGCCGCGTAACGGGTACCGGTTCCAACTCGGTGATGCGCGACACCATTAGCACCTTCAATAAGCCACCGCGTTCGAACTGTTCCTTCGTGAGCACCATCGTACGCGTCCGATAGCTGGAATGCGACAAGCGGATCGCCTGCGCGGCGGAACCGTCCCATCGGACCTTGCATTCACCGCTCTCCGTCGTCCGTGTGCGTCGCTCCTGCCCCCACTCCACCTGCACGCCCGGGATCGGTGTCCGCTCCAGGCTGTCGAGCACCGAAAGTCGCAGGTCGCCGA
Organism: Flavobacteriales bacterium; assembly: GCA_031411095.1. Taxonomy (GTDB): domain Bacteria; phylum Bacteroidota; class Bacteroidia; order Flavobacteriales_F; family PHOS-HE28; genus PHOS-HE28. The sequence continues at coordinate 17,655 of JANOAK010000029.1, forward strand.
GCTGCGCGCTCGCCTGAACACAGCACAGCAGCACAGCAAATAGTGAACTGCACCTTTGCATATCGGTCCTGGGATCTACCTTCATGATGCCGATCGTGTGCCGATCGCATACGAAAGTCCGCATTTGAACGTCAATGTCACGTTGAACCGCTGATCACTGCATGGCTGCGGACCACTACACCACACTGGGCGTTCATCGGCACGCCACGGCCGAGCAGATCAAGCGTGCCTACCGCGAACAGGCCAAGCGACTGCATCCTGACCGCGATCCATCGCCCCTTGCCGCCGGCCGGTTCATGGCCGTGCAACGCGCCTATGAAACGCTGCGTGACCCGTTCCTGCGGCTGGCCTACGATGCACGCTACGACACGCCGCAACATCGCCACGTACGCTACCGTCAACAACCGCCCTCTGTGCGTACCACAGCGCACCCGGCGGATACGCCCGACCTGCGGATCCGCTCCTGGCCCTTCATTGGTCTGCACGTGGCCGGCCTTGGCTTTGGCGTGATCCTCATCCTCGGCATCGTCACCGGCATCCTGTTCCGCGACTGGCCTGTGCTCTCGTTCATCTTCTCGGTGCCGGGCTTCATCGTTATCCCGGATGCCTGGTCGGGCATCCTCCTCTGGAAACGAGGAAGGCCCCGCGGTCGCGAGGCCTTCTGAAGAATTGCGAGGTGCTGTCTACGGGACCGGTACCATCCACCCGAAGGGATCGGCGCTGCGCCCCCGGCGGATGTCATCGAGCACCTGACCAACGTGGTTCGCGAAGGGGCGGTCATGCACATCGGGCAGCTTGTATTCCACGCCTTCGTATGCGATGCTGGCGATGTGCGCGATCGTTGCGGCCGTACCTGCTCCGAAGGCCTCCTTCATGCTGCCGTCACGGATCGCCTTCACCACTTCCTCCACGCTCACCTTGCGCACCTCGATGGGGAGCTTCTCCTGCTGTGCGATCTGGATGATGCTATCCCGCGTAACGCCCTTGAGGATCGTTCCCGACGTCTCCGGTGTCAACAAGGTGTCGCCGATGCGGAAGAACACGTTCATGGTCCCGCTCTCCTCGAAGTACTTGTGGGAGACGCTGTCCGTCCAGAGCAACTGGTGGAAGCCCTGGTCGGCCGCGAGCTTCGCGGGGTACAGTGATGCCGCATAGTTGCCTCCGCACTTGGCTTCGCCGGTGCCACCGGGGAACGCACGGCTGTATTCCGTCTCGATCTTCACGCGCACGGCATCCTTGTAGTAGCCGCGCACGGGGCAGGTGAAGATGACGAAGCGGTACCCTTCGCTCGGGCGAACACCGATGTACTCGTCGCTGGCGAACAGCACCGGGCGGATGTACAGCGCACCTTCCGCATCCGACGGGATCCAGCCACTGTCCATCTTCACCAGGGTCTTCAAGCCTTCCAGGAAGATGTCCTCGGGGATCTCCGGCATGCACATGCGATGCGCGGAGTGGTTCATGCGCGCGATGTTCGCCGTGGGCCGGAACAGGTTCACCCTGCCGTCCGGCGCTTTGTAGGCCTTCAGCCCTTCGAAGATGGTCTGGCAGTAATGCAGCACCAGTGCCGCCGGGCTCATCTGCATCTTGGCGAAGGGAACGATCGTTGGCAGCTGCCATTGTCCGTCCTGAAAGTCCATCACGAACATATGGTCGCTGAACACCCGACCGAAGACCACATGGTCCAGATCCGTCTCCGGCAAGCGGCTGTGTTCGGTGCGCTTGATCGCTATCTTTTGCCCTGTACTGATCATGTAATTAGGCCGCTTGTTGTGGCCAAATGTAGCGAACGGCCCATGCCACGCGGCATCCCGCATCAACAGTTCGAACGCGACCGGTGACCTGAGCATCTACTTTGGCCGATCCACAGACCATGCGCGACATCCATGAGGTCCTGAAGTCCACCTGGGGCTACGATGCCTTCCGGCCCCGGCAGGAGGAGATCATACGCGCGGTGCTCGCCGGACAGGACACCCTGGCGCTGCTGCCTACGGGTGGTGGAAAAAGCCTGTGCTTCCAGGTACCGGCGTTGGCGATGGGCCGCATGTGCCTTGTGGTGAGCCCACTGATCGCCCTGATGAAGGACCAGGTGGAACGCCTGAAGGCGGCGGGCATCCGTGCGGCCGCGATCACCAGTGGCATGGATCATTCCGAGATCGATCGCACCCTGGAGAGCGCGGCAGTGGGACGAACAGCGTTCCTCTATGTATCCCCCGAGCGGCTGGGTACGGAGATCTTCCTGGCCCGGCTGCCACGCCTGCCGCTGGGTCTGATCGCCGTGGACGAGGCGCATTGCATCAGTCAATGGGGCTACGACTTCCGACCCTCTTACATGCGTGTGGCTGAACTCCGCGTCCACCATCCCACGGTGCCGGTGCTGGCCCTCACCGCTTCCGCCACCTCCGCCGTGGCCAAGGACATCATGGAACGGTTGCAGTTCCGCGCTCCACATATGGTGCGGGGATCCTTTGGGCGACCCGAACTCACGCTGTGGGTCAGCCGGGGCGAGAATAAAATGGTCAGGCTCGCGCGGATCGTGGAACATGTCGGTGGCACGGGCATCGTCTATCTCCGCGAACGCAAAGGCACCGTGCGCATCGCCCAGTTCCTCCGCCAACAAGGGGTGAAGGCCGAGGCCTATCATGCCGGCCTCGATCACGCCGAACGCGATCGCATACAGCGGGCGTGGACCAGCGGCGAGGTCCGATACGTGGCCGCCACCAATGCCTTCGGCATGGGCATCGACAAAGCGGACGTGCGATGCGTGGTCCACCTGGAACCGCCGCCGGACATGGAGAGCTATTACCAGGAAGCCGGTCGCGCAGGCCGCGATGGGCAGGCCTCCTTCGCCTTCCTGCTCACGCAACCCAGCGATGCCGATAGACTGCGCGAGAAGTACATCGCGTCCTTTCCGGACATCACCCAGGTGCGGCGTGTTTACCAAGCGTTCGCCGACATGCACCACATCGCACTGGGGAGCGGACAGTTCGAAGAGTATGACCTTGACCTTCGCGGTATCGGGCAACGCACCGGCCTTACACCCGTCACCGTGAGCATGTGCATCAAGGCGCTGGAATTGGATGGCAGCCTTGCGATGAGCGATGGTGTGCGTAGTCCCAGCCGGGTGGGCATGCGTGCCGGGGCGAAGAGCGTGTACGACCTGCGCGTGCGCAATGATCGCCTTGGGCCTGTGCTGGAGGCGTTGCTCCGCATGCACGGCGGCTTGTTCGAGGAACCCGCGATCATCGACGAGGAGCGGGTCTCGCAGCAGCTCAAGCTTTCCACCGACCGCGTGGTCGCCCTGCTCAGGGAACTCCAGGGCATGAACGTGATCTTCTACAAGCCACGCAGCGAACGTCCCACGATCACGTTGTTGACCCCGCGTCGCGATGCGCAACTGTTGATGCTCGATAAGGAAGCGTTGGACGCCCGCAAGGAACGCGCTCGCCAGCGCATGGAGGCCATGGTCCAATTCGCCTTCCGCTCGGCCGAATGCCGCGAGCGGATGTTGTTGAACTACTTCGACGAACCCACATCACAGGATTGCGGGCGCTGTGATATGTGCATGTCCCGGGCAGCATCGGCCGCATCCGATGCAGGCACCGCACCGCGGTCCGTTCCCCGCTCTTCGGAGGAGGTCGCGCGCCTGCGCTGGTTGCTCGACACCGCCGGTGGGCCGGCATCGGCACTGGCGGAAGTGCAGGATACGTAATGGGCCAGCGACTCCCCCGTTCCTTTTACCTGCAGGCCGATGTGGTTCAGGTGGCTCGCGACCTGATCGGCAAAGTACTGTTCAGCCATACCGGTGATATCGTGACGGCCGGTGTGATCACCGAAACCGAAGCTTACGCTGGCGAAGTGGACCGTGCCTCCCATGCCTTCGGCGGTCGCCGCACGCGCCGAAATGAGGCGATGTACGCGGCTGGTGGAAGCAGCTATGTTTATTTGTGCTACGGCATGCATCAGATGTTCAACGTGGTGACCAACAAGCGGGATGTGCCGCATGCCGTACTGGTGAGGGCCATCCGTCCGGTCGTTGGCCAGGAGTTGATGGCGGCCCGACGCGGAACGAAGGTGCTCACCACCAACGGTCCGGGTAAGGTCACACAAGCGCTGGGCATTCACACAGGACACAACGCCATGGACCTCACGGGTGATGTCATCTATATTGAGGACCGGGGGATCGTGGTCCCCGAAAAGCAGATCATCACCGGCCCGCGCATCGGCGTTGACTATGCCGGTGAGGACGCACTTCTCCCCTACCGTTTCGTTACACATATGGACCTTCCGATATGAGCAGCGCGCGTGTCGTCTTCATGGGGACGCCGCCTTTTGCCGTGGCTTCCCTGGAAGCCTTGCTGAAGGCAGGCATCGATGTGGCAGCCGTGGTCACCGCGCCGGACCGACCTTCGGGACGCGGGCAGCAATTGCGCATGAGCGCTGTGAAGGAGTACGCCCTGGCCCACCCGGAATTGAAGCACCACATCCTTCAGCCTGAAAAACTGAAGGACCCTGACTTCCACCGGCAATTGGATGCAACGGGCGCCAGGCTTTATGTGGTGGTGGCCTTCCGCATGTTACCCGAACTCGTGTGGAAACGCCCTGAGCTGGGAACCATCAATCTGCACGGTTCGTTGTTACCGGATTATCGTGGTGCGGCCCCGATCAATTGGGCCGTGATGAACGGTGAACGTCTCACCGGAGCCACCACCTTCTTCCTGCGGCATGAGATCGACTCAGGCGACCTGATCGATCGTTGCGAAGTCCCCATCAGGGCCGGTGACTCCGCCGGTGACGTACATGACCGGCTGATGGAGGAGGGCGCACAGCTCTTGGTGCGTACGGTGCGCAGCATACTGGACGGAACGGCGCAACGCCGTCCGCAGAAAGCTCCCTCCAACGGCACGCTGCATCATGCCCCGAAGCTCACACCGGAGAATTGCCATCTGGACGCTGGGCGTAGCGCTCAACACGTACATGATCACGTGCGGGGCCTTTCCCCTGCACCTGGAGCATGGGCCTTCTTCCATGATGGCGGATCACCGCCCACGCACTTCAAACTGTGGCGCACATCGGTTCACGATACCCGCAGAACGGAGCCTGTAGGCGTGATGACGTGCGAAGGGGATCGCGTACTGCTGCAGTGCGGCGATGGTCACGTTCAGCTAATGGAACTGCAGCCTGAAGGCAAACGCCGGATGGATGCAGCGGCCTTCTTCCGTGGGCTTCGCGGCGACGGGCCGTTCCGACTTGCATGAACGTGAGGCTTGCGTGATTCCCCGCGGTGCGGGATCGTCCGCGAATCGTTGGCCCAACGTTTACTGAAAAGCTGGAAAACGCGCAGACCGCAAAGCCGGACCAGCAGCGGGCTTCAGGGGCACTTATCAACAAAACCCCTGATTTTTCAACATTTTCCGGCCATTGCGTCGGAAAGCCTTGACAGACGCGGTTCTCAGGATACATTCGCAACGAGATTTTCTCAACCCAACAAACCAAACACATTTACAATGGGACTGAACAAAGCTGAACTGATCGAATCGATCGCCGCTGAGGCGAAGATCTCCAAGGCTGACGCTAAGCGTGCCCTGGATGCGTTCGTGAACAACACGACCAAGGCTCTGAAGAAGGGCGACCGCGTAGCTCTCGTGGGCTTCGGTACCTTCAGCATCACCAAGCGTGCTGCCCGCAAGGGACGCAACCCACAGACCGGCAAAGAGATCAAGATCGCTGCCAAGAAGGTGGTGAAGTTCAAGGCCGGTGCCGACCTGAGCAGCAAGGTGAAGTGATCACCTACTGAACATTTGGAAAGGTCCTCCAACCCGGGGGACCTTTTCTTTTGCACGCATACGATCCGCCGCCGCACACCATGGTCACCGACGAACAGTTGTACGATGAACTTGCCAGCTTCCTCTCACCGAACAAGCGCGAACTGTTCGAGCGCATCTCCCGTGAGCGCACGCGACATGTCACGGTGGTGATGGAGGACATCTACCAGAGCCACAATGCGAGCGCCGTGGTGCGCACGTGCGACCTGCTCGGCATACAGGACCTGCACATCATCGAGAACCGGAACGCCTTCACACTGAACAAGGACGTCACCCTGGGTTCCTCCAAATGGACGGATATGCATCGCCATCGCGGTGAAGGCGATAATTCCACCGCCTGCATCGCGGGGTTGAAGGCGCAGGGCTATCGCATCGTGGCCACCACCCCGAGGGCCGATAGCGTGACGCCGCACACCCTTCCGCTCGATGTACCCCTCGCGTTCTGTTTCGGTACGGAGCTCACCGGCCTCAGCGACACCATCATGCAACAGGCCGACATCCACCTGCGCATCCCGATGTATGGATTCACGGAGAGCTACAACATCAGTGTGAGCGCAGCCATCACCCTCTTCACCGTGATGGAGCGATTGCGCGCAAGTCATGTGAACTGGCGGTTGGACGAACATGCGTTGACCACATTGAAGCTCTCCTGGGCACGCAGAACGGTGCAGAGCGCCGAACTTCTGGAGGAGCGCTTCCGTCGTGAAGCATCGGGTGACATGCCTGCGTGAGCATTCCACGAATGCCGTTGGACACGGTGGATCGTGAAGATGTGGGGTGGAACGAATTCGGCAATGATGCGCTGCACGCCTTGATATCAAAGGAGGATCCACTAGTACTCGTTATTCGGTATACCGCTCCGGGCGCATGATGGAGGAAGCACGGAACGTTGTGCTGTCAACATCCGCACGTTCAGAAGTGCAACCCTTTTCGCACGGTCAACGTACACGCCCCCGGATACTTTTGACTCAAACCCTTAACACTCCATACAATGGGAAAAGGTGACAAGAAGACCAAGAAAGGCAAGCGCACGGTAGGTAGCCGTGGTAAGGCCCGTCCTGCAAAGCGCACGGTAGCCGCTGCCAAGAAGGCCGCTGCGAAGAAGGCAGCTCCCAAGAAGAAGGCAGCTGCGAAGAAGGCAGCTCCGAAGAAGAAGGCTGCTGCCAAGAAGAAGTAAGCAGCCGCTTACAGAAGCAAAGACCCCCGACCTTGTCGGGGGTCTTCTGCATTCAGGGAGTACCGCCGATCAGGGCTGCAAGCGCATGCGTTGCCAGGTGCCATCCGCGAAGCGTTCGAAGACGATGCGATCGTGCATGCGGTCCAGGCGTCCGTGCCAGAACTCGATACGGACAGGCTTCACACGGATGCCGCCCCAATGCTGTGGCCGCGGGACCTGCTCCTGATCCTTGAAGCGCTCCTTCCAGCGCGCCACGCGTTCCTCCAGCTTCGTCCGATCATCCACCATCCTGCTCTGGTCGCTGCTCCATGCACCGATCTGATGCTCGCGTGGGCGGCTCGCGAAGTACGCATCGCTCTCCTGCGCTGTGACCGGTTCCGCCTTGCCTTCAATGCGCACCTGCCGCTCGAACGATGGCCAGAAGAAGGTGAGCGCTGCGCGCGGATCACGCTCAAGGTCCATGGCCTTGCGACTGTTATAGTTGGTGTAGAACACGAATCCCTGCGCATCATAACTGCGCAACAGCACCACACGGCAACTGATGCTCGCACTACCGGCCGTCGCCAGTATCATGGCGTTGTGGTCCGGTACGCCCGCCCGTTCCGCTTCCTCCAACCATGCACCGAAGAGGGCCATCGGCTCCGTTCCGGCATTCGTTTCATCCAATTCCCCCTTCGCGTAGTGCGTGCGGGCGTGCACGTGCTTGCTCTCTTCCATCGGTGGATGTGTTCTTTGCGACGAAGATATCCGCCCCCGCGACGATCCATCGAATGCATGGCTACCGTAACTTGGGTTGCTGAACGGCACAGCCATGTCAACAGACCGACTCGACCTGGATCCAGACAACCTCCTCCCTCCCGGGCCCGGGCGACTGCTCGTGAGCGGTCCCTTCCTCAGCGATCCCTATTTCCGAAGGACCGTGGTGCTGTTGTGTGCGCATGACCGTGAAGGTTCCTTCGGGTTCGTGCTCAACCGGTACATCGATATGGATGTGGCCGACCTCATGGACAACATGCCGCCGATCCAGAGCCGGGTGAGCATCGGCGGACCTGTGCAGAGCGGCAACCTCTACTACCTGCACACGCTCGGTGCGCGGGTGGAAGGCAGCGTGAAGGTGATCGATGGTGTGCACATGGGCGGCGACTTCGAGCAGTTGCGCAGCATGCTGGCCACCGATCCCAAGCTGAGCCGCCACGTTCGCTTCTTCGTCGGATACAGCGGATGGGGGCAGGACCAATTGAACAAGGAACTCACGGAGCGCGCCTGGTTGATCTCCAATGCGAACAAGCGACGGATCATGGATACGCGCGCGGAGGACCTCTGGGGCGACACGTTGCGTGCCATGGGAACCCCCTATGCGCCGTTAGCGAACTTCCCCGAGGACCCGTCGCTCAACTGAGCGCCTTCTTCACCAGCAGTTCGGTGAGGTGAAGCGCCATGCGGTGAGCATAACGTTTGGTGCGGTAGGCACCCACCCATTGAATGCCCCGCGTGGCGTTGGTGAAGAAGACCTCGTCGGCCGCCAGCATGTTCTGGGGATTGAGCGAGCACTCATACACCTTGATCCCGTTCTCCAGTGCCAGGTTGATCACTTGCATCCGCATCACCCCACCGATGCATCCGTCCGCCAGGGACGGAGTGTAAAGCACCCCATTGCTCACGATGAAGACATTGCCCGCGCTGCTCTCGATGATGTTTCCCCGGTCGTTCTGGATCAGGCAGTCGTCCAACGCCCGTTCCATCGCCCATAGGCTGGCCATCACATACAACTGGCAGTTCAAGGTCTTGTGCACGGCGAGCATGTTCACGGCCTTGCGCATCTCCGGATACAGGTCCACCGTGTAGCCCTGCGCATTGAGGATGTAGCGTGGCGAAGGCACCGCTTGCAGTTCGATCGTGAAGGAACCCTCGTGTGAGCGCGGTCGGAAGTAGCCGGGTGAATCGCGGTACACGGTGAGCCGGGCACGCCCATTGGGCAGGCCGCATTCGATGGCCAGTTTCCGGAGGTAGTCGCCCAGGCGGGGCAGGTCAAGGGTGGATGGCATCTGGATGCGCAACACCTTCAACCCTTCGACCAGGCGGGTCCAATGCGCATCGAGGAAGCAGCCCCGGCCATCCATCACGCGTATGCTCTCGAACACGCCATCGCCGTAATGGAACGCACGATTGTCGAGCGTGATCACCGGTTGATCGGCCGGCATCAGTTCACCATTGAGGATCACGGCCTGTGCCATCAGACGATATCGTTAGTGTGCAACACCTCGGGCAGCGATGTGTTCGAGGTCACCAGAATGCCATTCACCCCGACCGTGGCGGCCGCCTCGATATCGCGCTCGCGATCCCCGATCATCACCGAGCGGGTGGGATCGATGCCGTGGCGCGCGATGGCCTTTTCGAACAACAAAGCTCCCGGCTTGCGGCACAGGCAGCGGCCCTGGGTGGGATGGTGGGGGCAGTAGTACACCGCGTCGATGGCTGCACCATGACCGGCCAGCTGCGCGTGAAGATAATCGTGCAGAAGGTCCACATCCGCCTTGGTATACAGCCCCAGGCCGATGCCGCTCTGGTTGCTGATCACGATCGCCAGCCGTCCGCTCGCGTTGATCTGCCGAACCGCCTCGAAGACGCCGGGCAGCACTTCAAAGTCGGCCATGCGCCAGGTGTGCTCGCCGCGCTCGCGGTTGATCACCCCGTCCCGGTCAAGGAAAACAGCCGGCCTACCCTTCATGCGAACGAATGCCTGATCGCCTCCACAAAGCGCCCTACAACGCCGGGATCGAGGATGGATGTGAAGAGGATGCCCACCAAGGCCCCGGCGAAGTGCGCATCATGCGCAATGCCATCGCTGGCGCGCTGTCCCTGGTACCACTCATACGCGAGGTAGAGTATGCCGAAGACCCAAGCCTTTGCGGGGATCGGCAGGATCAGCAGGTACATGTCGTTGGTCGGGTATATCAGGATGCTGGCGAAGACCACGGCACTGGTGGCGCCGGAGGCACCCACGGCCCGGTACTGCGGGTCCCACTTGTGCTTGAAGTAGCCGGGCAGCGAACTGAGCGTGATCCCGGCGATGTAGAGGATGATGAAGGGCAACAGGCTGCTGCGCCCGGTGAGTTCCATGTAGCCCCGCTCAACCAGGGGGCCGAACATGAACAGCACGAACATGTTGATGAACAGGTGCGGCATGTTGCCATGGATGAACCCATGCGTCACCAGCCGGAACCAGTCCTTCTGCGTGTTGATGGTGAACGGCTCAAAGACCATGCTGTCGAAGACCTTCCGGTCGCGGAACGCCAGCAATGAGATGAGCACGGTGAAGCCGATGATGGCGTAGGTCATGCAGGGCCTGTGCGCTTGGTGTGCGCTGGGGGGAAAGATAGGGGGCGGTGCCCGCAGGCCCGGCCTTGACGGCTGGATGCCTCGTGCTTAATAGGTATGATCCCGCACGATCCTCCACCCTTCCGGCCCCTTTGTCCAGAACAGGCTGAAACCGCCACCCACGGTATCCTGTGCACGCAGCAATTCCCACGTGCCCGTGCACCAGGCGTGTTGAGGGCCGGCCTCCATCACCTCCAGGTCACGGAAGTTCAGGTCGCCCATGGCGGCCTTGTCCGGGTAGCTTTTGAGGTAATGCTGGGTCACCGCCTGTTTACCACAGGTGCGGCCTTTGCGGCTGATGAAGCAAACGCTGTCAGCGTACCCCTCCATGAAACCGGGGATGTCGCCGCGGTCCCAGGCGGTTTCCTGGTCGGCCAATACCGCGTGTATGGCGGCCATGTCCTGCAGAGCTTGAGGCTGCTGACAAGCAAAGAACGCGAGGAAGGTCGTGGGAAGGAGGAGCTTTTTCAGCATGGTCGGATAACGAAAAAAGGCCACCCGAGGGTGGCCTTGTAGCGCGGGGGAGACTTGAACTCCCGACCTCGTGATTATGAATCACGCGCTCTAACCAGCTGAGCTACCGCGCCAAATTCGGGCCGCGAATATAAAAACAAGGTTCCACTCAAGAAGCCCTTCCCGGACTTGCACAGGTAAAGCATCTTCTTACCTTGCCCGCATACCAATGCATGTAAGGGACCCATGGCGAAGAAGAAGCCGGCCGTAAAGAAGAAGACCTCATCGAAAGCCAAGCCGGCTGTCAGGAAGGCCTCATCCGTGAAGAAAAGGACCGTCGCAAAACCTGCCTCCAAGTCCCGTCCGGCTCCGAAGAAAGCAGCCAAACCCGCGCCCAAGGCCAAGGTGAAGGCGAAAAAGGCCGCAAAGCCTGCTCCGAAGAAAGTGGTGAAGGCGGCACCGAAAAAAGTCGCGAAGTCCCCCGTGAAAAAACCGGTGAAGCCGGTCATTCCAACGAAGAAAGCCGCGCAGAAGCCCGTGGCCCCAACAGCGGCCAAGCCGGTCAAAGCCCTCAAGCCTGCACCCAAAGTCCCTCCCGCGAAGCCGGTACCTGTGACCAAGGCCCCTGGCCCGGCACCCAAAGCCACCGCACCCGTAAAGGCCGCGCCTTCCAAGGGGTCGGCGACCCCAGTCCCCGCGAAGGCCGCGCCGCTCGCGGCGCCTGTTGCCAAAACGCCCGCGGTGGCCAAGGAAAAGGCCAAGGCCGAGCCGAAGCCGAAGGAACCCGTCATCGCCGTGATGACCGGGATCGAACCGCTCGGCGCCCCGGCCCGCACCCTCAAGCGCCCCATGAAGGAGCGCTTCCTGATGGAATTCTACCTGCGCGCCACGCCCAGTTCGCTCTATGACCTCATCAGTTCACCCAGCGGATTCAGCGAGTGGTTCTGCGATGATGTGGATGTCCGCGGCGACCATTTCACCTTCCGCTGGGGCAGCGACGAGCAGGTGGCGCAATGCCTGAGCCGCCGCTTTGGCGAACTGATCCGCTTCCAGTGGGAGACCGACGAGGATCCCGGCTCCTTTTTCGAGCTGCGCATCCGCATCGATCCCATGACCAACGAAACCTGCCTGGTGGTCACGGACCATGCCTGGCCCAAGGACCTCGAAGAGGCCAAGGCCTTGTGGAATTCGCAGATCCACACCCTTCAGCGCGTGCTGGGGGCGTAGACGAGCAGGTGCGGAGCAGGAACGCATCGCGATCGGCACGGTCCTTTCGCTGCACCAAGGTGTTCGAGCGGATACCTTTGCCGCGCCTCCGATGAAGAAACTGCACCTCATGATGATCCGGGTCTTTCTGGGCCCGCTCTTCGTGTCGTTCACCATCGTGCTCTTCATCCTGAGCATGCAGTTCCTGTGGAAGTATGTGGACGACCTGATGGGCAAAGGCCTGCCCTGGTTCACCATCGCCCAGCTGCTCACCTACGCCACGGCCAGCTTCGTTCCGCTGGCGATTCCCCTGGCCGTCCTGCTCAGTTCCATCATGACCATGGGTGGGCTGGGCGAGCGCAGCGAGCTTACCCCCATGCGCAGTGCAGGCCTCGGGCTGTTCCGCATCCTGTTCCCGCTCACGCTCTTCGCCTTCGCCATTGCCGGCTTTTCCTTCTACTTCAGCAACAATCTGCTGCCCATTGCCAACCTGAAGTTCCAGAGCCTTTTGTGGGACGTGACGAAGAAGAAGCCTGCGCTCAACCTGCAGCCCGGAGTGTTCTACAGCGGCATCGAAGGCTTCACCATCCGTGTGATGGGCAAGGATGAGGTAACCGGACGCTTGGATGATGTGCTCATCTACGACCATCGGCAGATGAACCAGGCGGACCGCACGGTGGTGCGCGCTGAGCATGGGCGCATGAAGCGCAGTACCGACGGCCATTTCCTGGTGTTGGAACTGGAGAACGGATACATCTACGACGAGCGGGACAATGGACCGCATGGTCAGGGCGCCACCATGCCTGTATTGCGCGGTCGGTTCAAACAGGACGAGATCCGGCTGGACATGAGCAGCCTGGGGATGAAGCGTACGGCCGAGGACCTCTTCAAGGACCACTACAAGATGCTCACGCTCGGCCAGCTGCAGACCGCCGAGGATAGCTTGGTGGCGAAGTACGAGCAGCGCCGACTGCAACAGGAGCACTACCTGCGCAATGCCATGTTCATCACACGCGACAGTGCGCAGTCGGGTGCGGGGGGCATCTACACGGACATGCGCGCCTACCTCGGCGCGCAGCAACCGGGTCAGCGCCGTGAACTGTACACCCTGGCCAGCGACCAGGTGCGCAACTCGATCAACTTCCTCGATCGCACGTTGGAGGAGCGCGAAGGCCGGATATCGCAGCTCACCAAATTCCGCATTGAATGGCACCGGAAACTGATGCTCGCCGTGGCCTGCCTGAGCTTCTTCTTCATCGGCGCACCGTTGGGGGCCATCGTACGCAAGGGCGGCATGGGCCTGCCCACCGTGTTCGCCATCATCTTCTTCCTGATCTTCCACATCATCTCCTATTCCACCGAGCAGTTGGTGAAGGCCGGGGAACTGGCCCCCTTCCCCGGTATGTGGATCAGCACCTTCGTGTTGCTGCCGATCGGTGCCTTCCTGACCTGGAAGGCCGCCACCGACAGTCCCCTGCTCGATGCCGATGCGTATGCCCGTGTGTGGGATAAATTGCGCTCCCTCCGCTCCACCCGTGCGCATACTCCAACTCTGCAATAAGCCCCCCTACCCGCCCATCGACGGGGGCACCAAGGCGATGTTCGGCATCGCCATGGGGCTGCTGCATAATGGCCATGATGTGAAGGTGATGTGCATCACCACCCCGAAGCACCCGTTCGATCCGGACACCGTTCCCACGGAGATCATGGACCACACACGGATGGAAGGCATTTTCGTGGATACGAGCCTGAACATCGTGGATGCCTTCACCGACCTGGTGACCGCGGACAACTACAACATCAGTCGCTTCTTCTCCCCGGACATGGACATCCGGTTGATCCGGCTCCTGACGCGCGAGAAGTATGACGTGGTGCTGCTCGAGAGCCTTTTCATGACGCCGTACATCGCCACCATCAGGCGGTACACCAAGGCCCGCATCGTGCTTCGGTCGCACAACCTGGAGCACGTGATCCAGGAGCGCATTGCGCACGGGGAAACGAACGTGTTCAAGAAACCGTACCGCCGTTTCCTTGCGAAACAATTGAAGCAATACGAGGTGGCGGTGCTTCCACGGGTTGACGGAGTGGCGGCCATTACGCCGGGCGATGCCGAACATCTGATGGCGTATAGCGCAAAGACCCCCATCGTCACCATTCCCTTCGGTGTCGATCCGGATTCGTACTCCGTGAACGGCCCTGCGGGCGAACCGGTCTTCTTCCACCTGGGCAGCATGGACTGGCTGCCGAACGAGGATGGTGTTCGCTGGTTGGTGGAAAAGGTGTGGCCGCTGGTGACCAAGGTGCATCCACAGGCGCGGTTGCACTTGGCCGGCAACAAAATGCCACACTACCTGCTGGACCTGAAGATGCCCGGACTTACGGTGACAGGTCGGGTGGAAAGCGCCGATCAGTACATGTCCGAGCGCCATGTCATGCTGGTGCCGCTGTTCAGCGCCGGCGGCATGCGGGTGAAGATCATTGAAGGCATGGCCATGGGCAAGTGCGTGATCAGCACCACGATGGGAGCGGAAGGGATCGCGTGCAAGAGCGGGCACGACATCCTGCTGGCGGATACGGCGGAGGCCATGGCCCAACAGATCGGCTCGGTCATCGCGGATCCCACGATCGCGGTTGGCATCGGAAAGCATGCCCGTGAGCTGGTGCTGGCCCATTATTCCAACGACGTCATTGTGCGCGACCTCATCGCCTTCTTCCACTCCCTGGGCAAGGCATGAAGCTGCTCGTGGTGCTTTCCCGGGTGCCGTTCCCGCTGGAGAAGGGCGATAAGCTGCGGGCCTATCACCTGGTGAAACGCCTTGCCATGCGGCATGAGGTGTACCTGTTCTGCCTCACCGACCAGCGCGTGCAACCGGAGCACCTCGCACATCTGCTGACCATCTGCTCACGCATCGAGGTGGTGCGCCTGGCGCGGTGGCGCATCCTTGCGCGCCTGGCCACGGCGGTGATCTCCCGGCTGCCCTTCCAGGTCGCCTACTTCCACCACCGCATCGCGCAGCGTGCCATCGATCGTGTGATCGCCGAATTCAGGCCCGACCATGTCCTGTGCCAGTTGGTGCGCACCACTGAATATGTGCGCCATCATTACGACCTGCCAAAGACGCTGGATTACATGGACACCCTGAGCAAGGGCATGGAACGGCGCACCGAGAACGCAAGCTTCTGGAGCCGCCCCCTGATGCAGGCAGAAACGCGTCGCTTGATCGCCTACGAGAACCTCATGCTCGACCTTTTCGACAGGCATGTGATCATCAGCGCCCAGGACCGCGACCTGTTGTACCACCCCGCACGGGACCAGGTGGAGGTGATCCCCAATGGGGTGGACACCACCTATTTCAGTCCGCGCGAGGCGGTGAAGACCCACGACCTGCTCTTCACCGGGAACATGAACTATCCGCCCAACATCGATAGCGTGCTCTACCTAGTGAACAACGTGCTTCCGATCGTTCGCAGGCAACGACCACAGACCACCCTGCTCATCAGCGGCGTTGATCCATCGCCCCAGGTCCGCGACCTGGCCAAGGCGGATCCGCTGATCACGGTGAGCGGCCGTGTGCCGGACATCCGCGATGCGTACGCCCATGCCAAGGTCTTCGCTGCACCCATGCAGATCGGAACGGGATTGCAGAACAAATTGTTGGAGGCCATGGCCATGCGCATGCCGTGCGTGACCAGTGCACTGGCCAACAATGCCGTGGGGGCCGAACCCAACGTCAGCATACTGCTGGGCTCCGAACCATCGACCTATGCCGAACACATCCTGCGGTTGTTGGGTGATCCCTCCGAACGCGACAGGATCGCAGGTAATGGATACACCTTCGTGCGCGAACATTTCGACTGGGAGCGCAGCGCCGACAACCTCGACCGCCTGATCCGCTCCGTCCCCCGGCCCGGGCCAGCTACCTAACTTCGTACCCCATCGGTCCACCACATGGCACATACCGGAGAATTCGACACCATTGAAAGCGCCATCGAGGAGATCCGCGCCGGGCGCGTGGTGATCGTCGTGGACGATGAGGACCGCGAGAACGAAGGCGATTTTCTCACTGCCGCGCACAACGCCACCCCGGAGGTGGTGAACTTCATGGCCACCCATGGCCGAGGGCTCATCTGCGTTTCGCTCACCGAACAACGCTGCACCGAACTGGGCCTCGAACTGATGGTCCGCGACAACACCGCGCTCCACCAGACACCCTTCACGGTGAGCGTGGATGTAAAGGGCCGAGGCACCACCACGGGCATCAGCGCGAGCGATCGGAGCAAGACCATCCAGGCGCTCATCGATCCGGCCACGCATGCGGACGACCTGGCACGCCCGGGGCACATCTTCCCGCTGCGCGCCCGCGACGGCGGCGTGTTGCGTCGCACCGGACACACGGAAGCCGCCGTGGATCTTTCACGGCTCGCAGGACTGGGGCCGGCCGGGGTTATCGTGGAGATCCTGAACGAGGATGGGTCGATGGCGCGACTTCCGCAACTGCGCACCATTGCCCAACGGTTCGGACTGAAGCTGATCACCATCGCGGACCTGGTGGCCCACCGCATGCGCAACGAACGCCTCGTGGAGCGGTTGGTGGATGTGAAGCTGCCAACCGAACATGGCGATTTCGCACTGCACGCCTACCGCCAGGTGGATAATGGCGAGGAACATCTTGCGCTGGTGAAGGGCACGTGGCGACCCGATGAGGCCGTTCTGGTGCGCGTGCACAGCAGCTGCGTCACCGGCGACATCTTCGGTAGCCAGCGCTGCGACTGCGGACCTCAGCTGCATGCGGCGATGGAGATGGTGGAGCGCGCTGGAAAGGGGGTGGTGCTGTACATGCATCAGGAAGGCCGCGGCATCGGGCTCATCAACAAACTGCGGGCCTACAAGCTGCAGCAGGAAGGCCTGGACACGGTGGAGGCCAATCGCATCCTCGGATTCGACAACGACACGCGCGATTATGGGGTTGGTGCACAGATCCTCTTCGACCTGGGTGTGCGGCGCATGAAGCTCATGACGAACAACCCGAAGAAACGCACAGGGCTTGTGGGCTATGGCCTGGAGATCACAGAGAACGTCGCCATCGAGATAGTGGCCAACGAGCACAACCGGCACTACCTGTTGACCAAGAAGCTGAAGATGGGGCACAGCCTCGAGCTCGGTACCACGGAGTAGTTGCCTCAGTCGACCGGTCTCACGTTCTGCTTGCTGCGGAAGAGGTTCCCGAGCTTCCGGAAGAACTCCCCGAGGGTATCGAACTCCTCGCGATAGGCCAGACCACCACCCTGCGTGGTCAAGGCCTGGTTCAGTTGGTTCAGGTTGCGATCATTGCTCTGGCTGAAGGCCTTGAAGCGCAGTTTGCCATCACGCGTTATTAGGTATTCGGCGCTGAAGTCGCCCAGGAACTGACCGCCCTGTCTGGATGCAGTGGTGCCGGTGGCAACACCCACGTTGGTGCTGAGCTGTACCCGATCATTGAACACAGCCGTGCCCAATGCCACTTCCCATTCATCCGCCGCGATGGCCGTGCCGGGTCGGTAGTTCACGCCGATGTCCACCTGGTCGGTGAGTTTGTTCAGTGCATTGCTCAACTGGCTGCTTCCGAACTCCGATAGCGTGGTGGCACCGCTGGTCCGCGCATCCACGGCAAAACCCGGCGATGAACCAATGTCCTCCGGAATGAACTTGTTCGCCACGATCAGTCCGAAGACCTGGCGGTTCAACTTGTCCTTGTCGCCGAGCATGCTGGCCACCTGCGTGCGCGTGCCTTCATCCACCGAGGGCAGCCGGACCTGGAAGTCGATGTCCGGGTTCAACAGTTTATCGCTCAAGTGCATGAGCACCTCCACCGGTACGCGCTTGCGGTAGGCCTCGGTCCGTTCGCCCACGGGCATGATGTCGTAGAGCGGGGCCCGCAGCCTGTACACGGCATTGATGTTGAGCTGGGCGTCGAAGGGATCGCCATACCATGTGATGTGCCCACCGGGATCCACGGTGAACTTCTTGTTCACCAGGTTGCGCAGCGTGAAGAGGTATTCGCCCTGCGTGAGCTCCACATCGCCGCGCATGGTGAAATCGCCGCTGGGTGTGATGGTCATGGCGATGTCCCCCCTACCCCGGCCGCTCATGATATCACCCACGGTGGGATCGAAGATCAGTTCGAAATGGGCCTCCGGCGTGATGCGCACCTTCATGTCCAGATGCACTCCGGTGAGATCGAGCGGAACGCGGAGTGAATCGTCCATGGCATCGCCGGAAAGGAAACGGACGTACGGGATGCCACCAACGTCCGCACTTCCACCCAAGGGGAAGTGGATGTCCGTTCCGCTCATGGTGCGGGCATCCACGGTGATGCCGAGGTTCTCGGTGTACCCGTCCACGAAGAGGTCGCCCGATCCGATCGCACGCCCATAGTAGCGATCGTTATCGCGGTACGTGGTGTTGAGCACCATCAGTGAATTCAGTTCCGCAGCAACGTCGAAGTTCCATTTGGAGAATGCCTTGTGGTTGATGGTGAACGCTCGGGCGATGGCTGTTCCACCGATCTCATCCTGCAGCGTCACGCCATCCATCCAGAACGCGTCCGGGCGGATGGTCACGGGGTGGCTGAAGGTGTACTTGGTGTTGAGGTAGTTGATGCGAAGGCCGGCATCCTCCAGCATGGCCTCACCGTTCATCTGCGGGTCGGCGAGCTTTCCCGTGATGTCCACCGTCCCCGAAAGCCTCCCCTGCACATCGCTGATACCCGAAGGCAGGTATGGTTCAAGGAACAGCAGGTCGAACCGGTCGAACAGCAGCGCCAGCTTCAACTCCTCCTCCCTGCCCGGCGCCAGCATGCCGCTGAATCCCATCATCTTCAACGTATCCCTTCGCAGTTCGCCGTTCAGGTCGATCACGTTCCGCTCGTTGTTCCAGGAAGCACCCACCAGCAGGTCGCCCACTGGATACTGGTCGACGGCAAGGCTGTCCACACACAAATAGCTCAGCAAATAAGGATGTCGGTACAGGTCGAACACGCGACCGTCGCCCCCGAGCTTCCCATGCAGCGAGGGCCCTTGATAGAACGGTGCGAAATTGTCCAGGTCGACATCACGCAGGTCGAAGTTCATTGCCGTGGTGGGGTCACGGCTCACCGTTCCATCGAGCATGACATACTGCCCATCGTTCAGCAGTTCCAACGAATCCACCGCGATGCTGCTGGAATCCACCAGAATGGTCGCCGTCCGTTCGTTGTGCCAGTCCCCGCGCCCGAAGTAGAGCTTGCTGGGCAGCAGGTCGATGGTGATGCTGTGGTCGTTCAACACGAAGGCGTTCATGTTCAGTTCGCCACCTGTGCCCGCATCGCTGCCCGTCCACCCGGCCTGCAGCTGCACTTCGTCCTGGTAGGCCTTGCCGGTGAGCGTGATCCCCGTGAGGTAGCCACCGCCCGAACCGAGCACCTGCCGGTCACTTCGGAACCGGAAGGCCAGCAGGTCCAGCGTCTTGTCCATGACCACGTCCACCGAATCGCCACTGATCGCTCCATACTGGATATGCGGTATGTGCGCCGTGAGGCCCAGATCGAAGGTGCGGCTGTCGAATGAGCCGGAGGCCACCATCCCGCTATCCACGTTCAGCCCCGGAGCGACAAGGTCCAACAACGGTTGTGCCTGTTTTACGGTGAGGTCGAAGGTGAAATCCTGCTCCTCCTGATCATAGATCACCTTTTCCTGCAGGGCTGGGAATACGCTGTACACCACGCTCTTGATGGCCAATGGAAGACGTGTTGGGTAGAAGGGACCGCGGACGGTGACATCGGCCAGGTCGCTGCGCAGTTCGAGCACCGGTTCACCTCCTTCTCGCATGTTGCGCAGGTCCAGGTCCCCGATCACCAGGTAGCAGGAATCCTCGCAGTAACTGACGTTGCGCAGGTGGATGGAACCCTTCAGACTGTCGGGGGCCAGTTCGCCCTGGGCCTCGACCTTCATGGCGACCGAACTGTATCCTTCTCCACCGATCAGCCCCATGGCCCGCAGGTCCAGCTGCGTAATGTCGGCCGTGAAGTCCACTTTGGGCCAGCGTCCACGCAGGTCGGCGAGGCCATCGAAGGTGAACTGGGCCTTGGGGTCAGTGGATTCGAGGTGACCATTAAAGAGGTTCTTCTCGAGTTGACCGTTCAGGGAAATGCCTCCCATGTCGAAACCCGCCGCATGGATGTAGGGCACCGTGCCTTCGAGGCTGGCCTTCAGCGTTTCGAGGTTCCGACCACTGGCCTTCACCTTCACGTTGGTGGCGATCCGTCCCACCGTGGCGTCGTCGAGCATGCGGCCCAATTCAAAACCATCCGATGCCAGCTGGCCACGCACTTGGAAGTAGCCGCTGACGGTATCGCGATCGTATGTGATGTCCGTCGTCACCGCTCCCAGTTCGGTGGTGCTGCGGCCGTAGGCCGTGAAGGCATTGATGAAGCCGGTGAAGTTGCCGGCGAAGGAGACCACCCCTAGGCGCTGGACCTCGGCCGGCAATTGCAGGCGGGCCTTCTCGTTGAACGGCGGCACAGGCAGGGCGGCGAGGTCGGCCGGGTGCGCCGTGAACCGTTCCACATCGATCACCATGAAGGTGTTCGGCATGTCCGGCAATCCGGAGAACTCGGCCGCACCCTTGAATCGCGAGTGCTTCCCGAAGCGCAGGTCCATGTCGCGCCCCTTCAGTTCATTCACCGTGCCCCTGAAGCGACCACTGATGAACAGCGGCAGGTCAATACCCTCCAGGTCGGGCGCGAACAAGGCCACATCGGCGAACTGCAGGTGGGAACTGTCGAGGTCGATGCGCATGACCACGTTCGACTCGAAGGCATCGTAGTCCGCGAAGCTGGTGGTGGTGAATTGCAGGCGGCCGTGCAGATCGGAACCGGGCGTCCTGATCCGCATCCCTTCGATGCTCAGTCCTCGTGGGCTCAGTTGGGTGTGGCCGCTGAGTTCCTTCAGGTCCAGGCCGCTGCGATCGTTCAACGCGATGCGCTCCAGGTCCACCACCACTGAATCGCCTGCCACGGCCAGGCCGGAACCCACGATGTCGGCGGTGTTCACTTCCACATGATGGAAATCCACGCCGAAGGGGATCGGTGGAGTGTTCGCATCGTGGTAGCTGAAGTGAAGGCGACGGATATCCAGTTCCCTGCAGGTGATGTTCCACGCCGCGCCGCCCGCGGTGGTATCCCCATCGGCCAACTTGTTGAGGATGTTGGTGAGGTTGCTGTGCACATCCCCTTCGGCCTTGGCCAGCGCAAAGCGGGTATCGTGCAGTTCAATGCGCCGCACGGTCACCACATGGTCCTGCGTGTTCACCTTCAATCCGCGTATCCACAGTTCATCCGCGGACAGGAGCGTATCTCCGCGGAGGTCGGCAACGAACACGCCGTGCAGCCGGTTGGGGCCGAAGGGGCGTAGTTCGATCCGATGGATCCGTACCGTGATGCCCAGATCGCGGCTCAGGTGGGTGGCGACCTTGCTACCCACCCAGGTCTGCACGGAAGGCAGCAACAGCAGCGCCAGCAGCGTGACCAGTAGGAACAGCAAAGCCGCGAGGATCCTGAAGGACCATCGCGCAATTCGGCGCATGCGCCTGGCTATGACCTTTCTCTCGGCCAGCTTCCTGTAGTTTCGACCCGTTCAGCAAGCGAACATCGGACCGATCGGCGAAAGTAGCCTTCACCCTGTGGACAGCGCCCCCATCATTCTCGGCATCGAAAGCTCCTGCGACGAAACGGCCGCGGCGGTCCTCGTCAACGGCGTAGTGCGCAGCAACGTGGTGGCTTCGCAGGAAGTGCACGCCAGTTGGGGCGGCGTAGTGCCCGAACTGGCCAGCCGCGCGCATCAGGAGCACATCGTGCCGGTGGTGCGGGAGGCGCTGCGGCAGGCCGGAGCGGATAAGCGCCAGTTGACGGGAGTGGCGTTCACCCAAGGCCCGGGGCTCATGGGCGCCCTGTTGGTGGGCTCGAGCTTTGCACGGTCATTGGCCCAGGCCCTGAAGGTGCCTTTGCTCGCCGTGGACCACATCCAGGCCCATGTGCTGGCCCACCTGATCGGCGATGGTGAGCACCGGCCGGTGCCGGACTTTCCGTTCTTGAACCTCACGGTGAGCGGAGGCCATACGCAGTTGGTGATCGTGCGTTCGCCATTGGATATGCAGGTGATCGGCACCACGCTGGATGACGCCGCGGGCGAGGCCTTTGACAAGGGGGCCAAGATCCTGGGCCTTCCCTATCCCGGGGGGCCCTTGGTGGATCGTTACGCGGCCAGCGGCACAGCGGGCTCCTTTCCCATGCCGATCCCCTCCGTACCGGGGCTGGACATGAGCTTCAGTGGCATCAAGACCGCCTTCCTGCAAGGGGTGCGCAAGCGTGAAGCCGAGGACCCCGGCCGTGTGGCCGCACAACTCCCGGACCTCTGCGCCACCCTGCAGACCGCCATCCTCGACCACCTGCTCGCAAAGACCCGTCGCGCGATGCGTGAACAGGGCCTTCAACGCATCGGCATCGCCGGGGGTGTGGCGGCCAACAGCGGGCTGCGTGCCCGGCTGAGGACGATGGGCGAAGAGGAACGATGGGAGGTGTTCGTTCCGCCCTTCGCTTATTGCACCGACAATGCTGCCATGATCGCGATGGCCGGGCATTATCTGCTTCTGGCCGGTCGCCATGCCACCATGGACGTGGTGCCCCTCACGCGGGTCCACGGATGACTTTTGTCATGGTCCTCTTCCCGAACACCCACCTGTCAGCCAACGAGCTCTCTGGCACGATGCATGCCTTGGAGGGCTGCCATACATTTGGGCGACGAATGAGGGCCATTCCCGTGATCACGTTCTCCTTGCTGCTTCTGCTCGCCTCGGGTGCAACCGGTCAGACCACCGCGCATTTGATCGCTGCGGGGGATAGCCTGCTCGCCCTCGACCGTCCACAGAAGGCGCTGGACAAGTACAGCGAAGCAGTTCAACTTGAACCGAGCGCCACGTCCTATTCCGCCCGATCGCGGGCCTGGTTGTACATGGACCGGATGGACCGCTTCCTGCTCGATTCCGAGAAGGCGCTTCAGCTGGACAGCCTGCACGTGGAGGCCAACACACAGCGCGCGCTCTATGCGTTCCGCGGTGAGGATCACGCCATGGCCGAGCGCCTGTGTTCGCGCGCGCTCGACCATGGAGCGCAGAACGTCCTTCGTCAACAATGCCTGATCATGCGCGGACAGGCGCGCTGTGAGATGAAGAAATACCAGCCGGCCATCGCCGACCTGCGCGAAGGGATCGGGGAGCGAACGGACGACACCGATGCATTGAAGAGCCTGGCCCGGGCCTATGATGCGGTGGGCGACCACGCGGCAAGCCTAGCGGTATTGGAGAAGTTGTGCGCAGTGGAACCCTATGACATCGGCAATTGGACCAATCGCGGCTATGAGCTCAACGCGTTGGGGCGGCATGCGGATGCGCTCGCCATCTACGACCAAGCCTTGAAGTTGGACAAGGATGAGCCCACGGTGCTAAGCAACCGGGCGAATGCCTTGCTTCTTCTTGGACGGGAGGACGAGGCGTTGGATGATGTGCAGCGCAGCCTACGCAGCTACCCCGCCAATGCGTTCGCCTTGCGCACGCGCGGGATCCTGCTGGCCCACAAGGGGGAGAAGGAGAAAGCCTGCTCGGACCTGAACCTGGCCCGCATCCTCGGCGGTGTTCCGAACATCGAGCAGCTCCTCGAACAGACCTGCGGCGGTATCGTTCCGCGGCGCTGATCAAGCGCCGGGCGGCGAGCACACCGACCCAGCGATACTGCGAAGGAACGTTAGCGGATCATGACCGGTCGCATGGCGGCACGACCATCGAGCAGGATGATCCGCAGAACGTAAACGCCGGCGGCCTGCTGTGTTTCCACCGTTGCACGTCCTTCACGCATCGGTACCGGTCGCATCACCTCACGGCCTTGTGTATCGAACAACTGCACCGTGCCGTTCATCCCGGCGACCTCCACCGTGAACCGACCATCGTTCGGGGTGGGATGGACCAACACGCCAATCGCATCCGGCACGTCGTTCATACCGAAGAATGGTGACTGGGGCAATACCTCGAACTGGTCGAGGCCGGCCTCCACCAAATGCCCGGGGTCCAGGTCGCCCGCGCTGATGATCAATCGCATCGTGTTCGTGGGCGTAATGGCGTCGGTGATGGAGCGTTCGCGCAATGACCACGCTTGGTTGCCGGTACTGTTCGCCGTAACGGTCTCAATGGTCACCGTGTCCGTTCCGTTGGTCAGATGAACGAAGAGGGTATCGTTGGGCGTGCTGTTCCCACCACCGTTGAAATACCAACGGTAGTAGCGTACCCAGGGATCGGGCATGCCGGTAACGTCGAATATGGGCGAACTGAGCATAGCTGTCCCATTGTCCACGTCGTCCTGCCCAGCCTGCCCGCCGGCATTCCCCGTGACATAAGCACGATCGAGGCAATCGCCGGGCACGTCCCCTTCCGGGTTGGATGGTTGACCGCCGAAGGTGGTCCCCACGGGTGTGTCGCGGACCCATGATCCCGTGGTGGCATTGCCCGACACGCTCCATCCCAGATCCAGTGCGAAATCGTCGGCATAGCCCTGGGGAAGTTCCAATACCACATCGGGCGAATTCTCGTCCACGGCGGCCTGAGGCAGACAGATGGAATGATATCCCCATGCACCGGCCGTAATGGTGTAGGAGCCAGCGAACATCACCGGAACGGTGAAGTTCCCCGACGCATCCGTAAAGACCGTGAACGTGAATTCAGCGCTGGCGATGACCACCGACGCACCGGCCACGGGCGCGGTAGTGCCCTCTTCCAACACCTGGCCGCCAAAGGCGAAGGAATTCAACGGAACGAGTTGAACGTTCAGGATGGTCACTTGGCCGTTCTGCAGCACCACCGCATCCACCGTCTGTGGCTCGTACCCCGGCGCGCTCACCGATACCTGGTAGATACCTGCGGCGGCCCAGCCCGTGCTATACGCACCATCGAAGCTGGTGATATCACTTGCCGAAGTGCCTGTGATGGTGAGCGTGGCATTCACGATACCGGCGGAGGTCTGCGCGTCGCTGATGACGCCCTCCAGGCGACAGGCCTGAACGTACTGTGGCCCCAGGATGTACAATCCACCCTCGATATCGCTCACGTAAAGGTTCCCGCTTGGCGCGAATGGATATACGCCCCATGCCCCGTTGAAGCCATCACCGGAGAACGGCGAGGTGTCGTAATGACCCACTTCCACGATGTTCGTGGGATCGGCCACATCGTAGATTGAGACCCCTTCCGTGTAATAGCTCTGCACAACGTAGTCGTTCAGCCAATAGGTGTTGTGGATGACCGCGTTGGTGCCCGGACCGGTCTGCAACTGATCCTCGAACTGGATATCGGACGGATCGGACACATCATAGGAGGCGAGGACACTGTTCGGCTGTTCATCCGTGGTGAAAAGGTGATCGCCTGTATCATCGAGCCAGCAATTGTGGGTGAAGTTGCTCGGTGTCGATTGCGTACCGAGCAGGACGGGAGCGGCGGGATCGCTGACATCCACGATGCTGAAGAAGCCATTGTAGATGTGTGCCGCATACAACGTATCGCCACGTGCGAAACAGTCGTGCACATACCAGTTGTCGAAGGATCCCACTTCCACCGGGACCATGGGATCCTGGGTGAGGTCGTACATGATCACGCCACCGGCACCCCGGTTGGTGCCGTTGAGATACAAACGTCCGTTCTCATCGATGAAGAGGGAGTGCGACGTGAGCCAACCCTGCCCATTGAACAGCGTGGTGGGCAGGTCGGTGCTCTGGGGCAACGGCGACAGGTCCACGATCAGCAGCCCTGACTCCGCTTCAGTGGTGATGTAGGCGTGATCGTCCCACACCTTGATCTCGCGCCAGATGCTGTTCGGGGCGGAAGCAAAGAAGATCTCCTGGGGGTTCGCCGGATCGGTCACATCCACGATGCTCAGGCCACCGCTGTTGTTGCTTCCTTCCGCACCGTTCACGCCCACCAGCGCATACTCGTTCCCCAACTCATCTGTGTAGCCCCAGAGGTTGCTCAGATCGCTGTTGCGGAGCGCTTGGTAATCCAAATGGCCGAGGAGGGTAATGTTCTGCTGCGCGCTCACCCCAACGAACGAACAAAGCGTTGCTGCCAGTACCAGTATCTTTTTCATTTTCATGGATCGGACGCCGAAGCTACCTGAACCGCATGAGCGAGCGGGGCCCTGCGGTGACTTTCAACTCCTACAGGGGGAAAGCCAAGGTCATTTCCATGCACGCGGTGCTTGCTAACTTAGCGCGATGACCGATATCCTCTGCCCCACTGACTTCAGCGAAGCGGCCGAACGCGCGCAGGTGTATGCTACGGAGATCGCCACCCGATCCGATGCTTCCATAACGCTGCTGCATGTGCTGGACAAACGTGACAGCGAGAGCGGAGGCTTGGCGAAGGCCAGTGTGCGCATGGGGAATGCCGCTGATGCCGTGGCTCCCTCCAACAAGGTGAACGAGGTGTTCCGCGAAGGCGATCCCTTGAAGCAGATCATCGCGGAAAGCAGTCAAGGCCATGCGCTGATGGTCGTGGGCACGCATGGTCCCCGTGGCTTGCGCCAGTCCTTGCTGGGTGCTGATATCCTGAAGCTCGTCCGCCATGTGAAGACCCCGTCGCTGGTGGTCCAGATGGAAAGCCCCGCGCATGTGGTCTTGGACCGCATCCTCATGCCGGTTGCCGGCCATGCGGATATCCACCGTCTCCTCGACGCTGTTTGTTACCTCGCCAAAGCGTTCAATTCCGAGGTGCATGTGTTCCAGGTGTTCCGTCCCGGTGAGGAGCCCAGTGAACGTCTATTACGCAACAAACACCTCATGCTGGATCGGCTTCGGTCCGAAGGGGTGCGCTGTATCGAGGACAACGTACCGACTACGGTGTTCAGCATAGGCTTCGCCGAGCAGACCATCCGCCACGCGCATGAGATCGGTGCTGGGGCCATCGCCATCATGGCCATTGCCAGCGATGATTATCGGTGGATCGCCGATGCGGAAAAGGAACGCCTGTTGACCAACACGCACGGCATACCCGTCCTGTGTGCCATCTAAGCACCTGAATATCAACACATAAAATTGGTTAATTCCGCGTGACAAGGTGGCGCGCGTGCATTTTCATGGGGGATCGGCACGGATAGTGCGCGCCTATCCATCATGAATGAACAAGGAACGATCATCGAACGCTCGATGCTTGTGCAAGCATCACCGGCCTCTGTGTGGAAAGCATTGACCGAACCTGAGTTGATCCGATTGTACCATTACAATTGGATGGCAGAGAGTGAGTGGAAGCGCGGCACGCCCATCACATGGGTGGAACGTGTTGGCCCAGAGGGCATTCTGCGGGCAAAAGGCACCATCATGGAGTACCTTCCTGGCCACCGTTTCCGCTACACCTACTATCAGAACGATGGGGGGTTACCGGATGAAGCCGCCAGCTACACGACCGTGGATATCAAACTGGAACAGCAGAAGGACGGCCGCACGTTGGTAACGCTCTGGCACGGTGACTTTGCGGGATTACCGCAGGATGTGCGCCGCACCAGGGAAGCTGGACGCTCCTGGGTGGAGGCGTTGGTTGGGTTGAAGCGGGTATCGGAGGAGCAGAACGAGGCCATGGCCGCCTAGTGCATGCACCCTGCGGCCGAAGAGCTGCCCGGTGTTCAGGTCGCGGGTCCGACCCCCTTGGGCCGGACATGGGGAATTCTTACACACCGCTGATCCCGTTCAGTGGACGGGCCTCCACATGCTTGGCCACACCAAGGAGATGGTTGATCAATGTGGGAATAAGGACGCTACATTGGGTATGAAGTACGGTTTCAACCAACCGTTGCCGAACGCGCATCAATCAAAGCCCAACTTGGCCTGCTTGCCTGGTTTGTATCCGAGGATCGGATCGTCCGGTGAACGGTCCTCCACGGTGTCCTCCGCCGAGAGTTGCTTCTTGAACTGCTTCACAGGCGATTCCTCCAGCCCTTCCTCCTCGGGTGCTTCCATGTTGCCGATCTCTTCGTCGGTGATCAACATGGCCTGCTTCTCCTCAAGCTCAGCGGTCATGAGGATGAACACGGGGGTGTTCAGGCTCAGTTCCTTGACCTTGTGCGGTGTAAGGCGGTTGCCAAGGGCCTTTACGCCTTTGACGCCGATGAAGTCCTTCAGGTTCACATCCTCATCCTCGCGACTGGTGCTCCGCTTGTCATAAGCCACATGCAGCACCGGTTCCGGCACAAGGCTGTGAAGGGTGAGTTTGCTGTCCGGATGGTCGGTTATGAAACTGATGGGATCACGTGAAGGTTCCTCAATGGCGAAGCGCTTCACTTGGAACTGTTGCTTCTCCCCTTCCCAATACACGGCGCTCACGATCTCCTTCGGGTTCCACTTCACCACGGTCACGGCATCATCGGGGAAGTGTGTGCTGAGCACGAAGGGGAAGAGCAGGTACTGGCCGCTGGTCATGATCGCCAGGATGCGATCGTCGCCTTTGAACCGGCCGAGGTAGCGACCGTGGCCCGTGTCGTTCAGGCGTCGGACGGACTCATCGAACCATACGGGTATGGCCCCCAGGGTGCTGCCTCCGCGCTCCTTCTGGGTGATCTTCTGCACCATGTACCGCGTGAGCAGGTTGCCCTGGCTGCCCCTTCCCTTCACGAGCATCTGCCCGAAGTCAACATCGAACTGCGACTTGCGCAGGTTGGCACGCGGACGCAATTGGATGCGCACCGTCTCCGATGCCCCATCCGGATTCACGGTGAAGTAGAGCACCTTGCTGTTGGCGGTCCCCTTGGTGAGGTCGTACACGTTATCGCGCACGATGCCGGTGACCGCAAAGCGCTTCATGTAGTACGCTCCCTGTGGACCGTCCTGGTAGATCATGTGGTAGATGGTGCGCTCATCGCCCTTCTTCCACACACCCACATGCAGCAGGCCCTTGCCGATGAACTTCTTGTCCGCCACCTTGGTCACCATCATGGTACCGTCCTCCCGGAACACGATGATGTCGTCGATCTCGGAACACTCATCCACGAACTCGAAGTTCCGCAGGCTCCAGCCCATGAAGCCTTCGTTGCGGTCGAGGTAAAGCTTCTTGTTGGCGACGGCCACCTTGGTGGCCACAATGTTGTCGAAGGTGCGCAGTTCGGTCCTCCGCTCCCGTCCCTCGCCGTACTTCTTCTTCAGCTCCTTGAAGTAGTCGATGGCGTATTCAACGATGGTGTCGAGCTTGGCCTGCGTATCGGCCAGTTGCTCCTCGATGTTGGCGATATGCTCATCGGCCTTGAACGCATCAAAACGGCTGATCCGCTTGATCTTTATTTCCGTGAGCTTCACCACATCCTCGTCGGTGACGGGACGGCGCAGCTCGTGGATGTGCGGTTTGAGGCCCTTGTGGATGAAGCTCATGACCTCATCCCAGGTCTCGGCCTCCTCGATCTTCCGGTACACCTTCTTTTCGATGAAGATCTTTTCGAGCGAGGCGAAGTGCCATTGCTGCTCCAGTTCGCCTTTCTTGATCCTCAGCTCGAGCTCCAGCAACCGCAAGGTGTTGTCCGTGCTCTTCTTCAATAGTTCCGTTACACCCACGAAACGCGGCTTGTCATTCTCGATGACACAGGCGTTGGGCGCCAGGCTCAGCTCACAATCGGTAAAGGCGAATAGCGCGTCGATGGTATTATCAGGCGAAACACCGGCGGCGAGATGGATGACGATCTCGGCGTTCTCGGCGGTGTTATCCTCCACATGCCGCACCTTGATCTTGCCTTTCTCATTCGCCTTCAGGATGCTCTCGATGAGGCTGGTGGTGGTGGTGCCGAAGGGGATCTCGTGGATCACCAGTGTCTTGGCGTCCTCCTTGCGGATGCGGGCGCGCACACGCACCCTTCCGCCCCGCTCACCATCGTTGTAGTTCTCCATGTCGGCGAGGCCGCCGGTGTGGAAGTCGGGAACGAGCTTGGGGTTCTTGCCGCGCAGTACGGCGATGCTCGCATCGATGAGCTCGTTGAAGTTGTGCGGCAGGATCTTGCAGGAAAGTCCCACCGCAATGCCTTCACCACCCTGCGCCAGGAGCAGCGGGAATTTCACGGGCAGGAAGATGGGCTCCTTGTTGCGCCCATCATAGCTCAACTGCCACTCCGTGGTCTTCGGGTTGAACACCACGTCATTCGCGAACTTGCTCAAGCGCGCCTCGATGTACCGCGGAGCGGCGGCACTATCGCCGGTGAGCGTGTTGCCCCAGTTCCCCTGGCAATCGATGATCAGGTCCTTCTGGCCGATCTGCACCAAGGCATCACCGATGCTAGCATCACCATGGGGATGGTATTGCATGGTATGCCCGATGATGTTCGCCACCTTGTTGTAACGGCCATCATCCAGTTCCTTCATGGCGTGGAGGATGCGGCGTTGCACAGGCTTCAAACCGTCGTACAGCGCGGGTACAGCACGCTCCAGGATCACATAGCTGGCGTAATCCAGGAACCATTCGCGGTACATGCCGCTCACACTGTACGTTCCGGCCTGGCCTGCACCCGGCACGCCGGGGTAGTTGGCACCGGCACTGCTTTCCGGCGTTCCCTCCGCACGTTCCTCCCCCTCCGGTCCCCCTCCTTCCGTCCCGTTCTCCGGACCGTCGATGGGCCCGATGTTCTCGTCGTTCATGTTCATAGCGCAGCCGTGGTGCAATAGCGGTATCCCTTGGTCAGTGAATACTGCACCTTCAAATGGTAGGTGTAGCAATACTCCACCCCGAGCTGCACGTGATGGTAGGTGCTGTCGGGTTGGGGAATGTCCTCGGTGTGGTCGATGATCTCACCGGTGTTCTCCTTAACGATGTACAGGTCCCAGAACGTGCCGGGCGGCAGCAGGTCTTCGCGTACGCGGATGAGCTGCTGGACAACGGTATCGATGGGGTCGTTCTGCTGGTCGTATACCACGAATGTGGTATCGCTCACCAGTTCGATGATGGCCGGACCGTTGTAGTCGGGATCGAGCCCATTGGTGGTGAGCGCCGCAACCTCCACTTCATCCTTCAGGCAGGATGAGAGGCCGATGGTCAGCAGGAGGATGAAGGGCAACAGGCGCATCATCGGGCGAAGTTCCAGGTGAGTCCTCCGAGCCATTCACCACCGTCGTTCCCCGGCATCCAGACCAGCCCATCGAACCGGACCTTCTCACGGTCCTGGAACACGGGCACCTGGCGACTTGCCGAGCGGTGAAAGAGGTACACCGTGGCGGCTGTAAGCACCGTGCTCAACCCGGCGGCGAAGTAGAAGTTGCTGCGCGCGTTCTGGAACTCGTCCTTGTGCTGCGGGATCGTGCGGTCCTTGAGGATGTTGATGGCCTGGGGCGAGTAGCCTTCGTCGTACGCCACAAGGTCATCCTGCAACCGATCATGCGCCTTCTTATAGGCCGACCATTTCACGGCGGTGTAGACGAGTGAACCAGCGGTGAGCACGGTGGGCACCAGGCGGCGGAGCTTCCTGTCATTGCGGTACCGCTCCATCTCCCCTCGCCATTGCTCATATTCGGGCGAGTAGGACAGGCGCAACAACACATCCTTGGTGCGGCCGGCCTCCACGATCAGGGTGGTGTCCTTCATACTGCGCTCCGGTGCCCAAAAGGTGAACTGGTGCGGACCGGGGCTCAGTTCCACCTCGCGCTGCTGCATGCGGTACTTGCCATCCACTACGAACTGGAAGTCACCACCGGGATCCACCAGGAGGCGCAGCTTGCCCACACTTTGGGCGGAGGCGCCCACAGTGGCACAGACCAGTGTCCATGTGCATATGATCACATGTGCACATGTCCGCATGCAACGCCGATCCCCGTTGCTTCTCATCATGCTTCCGCTTCCACTTCGTTCTCGGCGAGCTTCCTGGCGATGGCCTTCATCGGTGTCTCCTCCTTCACCACGTCCTTTTCGATCTTCAGGTGGTCGATGATGAAGTTCTGCCGCAAGGGTGTGTTCTTGCCCATGTAGAACTCCAACAGGTCATGCACCAGGGCGTCCTTCGTGATCATCACCGGCTCCAGTCGGATGTCGGGCCCGATGAAGTGCTTGAACTCGTCCGGGCTGATCTCGCCCAGTCCCTTGAACCGGGTGATCTCCGCCGTCTTGCCCAGCTTCGTAATGGCGGCTACGCGCTCGCCCTCGCTGTAGCAATAGATCGTCTCCTTCTTGTTGCGTACCCTGAACAGGGGCGTTTGCAGGATGTAAAGGTGATCGTTCTTGATCAGGTCCGGGAAGAACTGGAGGAAGAAGGTCATCATCAGCAGGCGGATGTGCATGCCGTCCACATCGGCATCGGTGGCGATGACGATGCGGTTGTACCGCAGCCCGTCCATGCCATCCTCGATGTCGAGCGCGGCTTGGATCAGGTTGAACTCCTCGTTCTCGTACACCACCTTCTTGGTAAGTCCGTGACTGTTGAGCGGCTTGCCCTTCAGGCTGAAGACGGCCTGCAGTTCCACGTTGCGGCTCTTGGTGATGCTGCCGCTGGCGCTGTCGCCCTCGGTGATGAAAAGCGTGCTCTCCATCTTGCGCGGGTCGTTCTTCGGATCGCTGAGGTGTATCCGGCAGTCGCGCAGCTTCTTGTTATGCAGGCTGGCCTTCTTCGCCCGCTCGCGGGCGAGCTTGCGGATACCGGAAAGTTCCTTTCGCTCGCGTTCGCTCTCGAGGATCTTGCTCTGCAGCGCGTTGGTCGTCTCCGGGTTCTTGTGCAGGAAGTTGTCCAGCTTTGTGGCCAGGAAGTCGCCGATGAACGAGCGCATGCTCTGTCCGCCGGGTTCGATCTCGAGGGAGCCCAGCTTCGTCTTCGTTTGACTTTCGAAGACCGGTTCGATCACCTTCACGCTCACCGCCGCCACGATGCCGGTGCGCACATCGCCCGCTTCCCAGTCCTTCTTGAAGTAGTCCTTGATGACCTTGGCCACGGCTTCGCGGAACGCGCCCTGGTGAGTGCCCCCCTGCGTGGTGTGCTGGCCGTTCACGAAGCTGTAATACTCCTCACCGTAATGGTTGGCGTGTGTCATGGCCACCTCGATGTCCTCGCCCACCAGATGGATGATCGGGTACAGCGGTTCGCCGTCCATCTTCGTGTTCAGCAGGTCCAATAGGCCGTTCTTGCTCTGGAATTTCTGTCCGTTGTACAGGATGGTGAGGCCCGTGTTCAGGTAACAGTAGTTCCACAGGAGCCGCTCGATGTGCTGCTCCCGGTACTGGTAACTGCGGAACATCTCCTCATCCGGCTCGAAGACGACGCGCGTGCCGTTGTTCTCACTGGTCTTCTCGAGCTTGTTGTCCTTGCGCAGCACGCCCCGGTCGAACTCGGCGCGTTTCATCTCGCCTTCGCGGTAGCTCTCGATCTTGAAATAACTGCTCAGAGCGTTCACCGCTTTCGTTCCCACACCGTTCAGACCAACGCTCTTCTTGAAGGCCTTGCTATCGTACTTGGCGCCCGTGTTGATCTTGCTCACCACGTCGATCACCTTCCCCAGCGGTACCCCGCGGCCATGGTCGCGCACCTCCACCCGAGTGCCTTCGATCTTGATCTCCACCTTCTTTCCGTGACCCATCACATACTCGTCGATGCAGTTGTCCAGCACCTCCTTCAACAGGATATAGATGCCGTCATCAAAGCTGCTGCCATCGCCCAGCTTGCCGATGTACATGCCCGGCCGCAGGCGGATGTGCTCCTTCCAGTCCAGCGACCGGATATGCTCTTCGGAATAGTTCGTATCGCTCATGCTGCTATCCAAGAACCGCAACGACGTGACGACGCAACATGAACGCAACGCATCAGGAAGCGCGGCGGGTGGCGTCGGAACGGTTCAATTCAACCTGTTTTTCCAACAACGACAAGGGTTCCCCGATGTCGCAGCGAAGGTAGATGGGCTGCGCCACCCTACGGACCCCGCGCCGGACGGCGGTTTTCAACGATCGCGAGGGAGTTTTCAACATCCCCGGGCCATGGTATCCACTCAGCGCCTGTACCGGGGAGGTTCCCGACCAACCTCCCGTTGGCTCAGGCTTTTGTATCATCGCGGTAGACAATATCGCCCCCACCATGAAGTCCGTCCTCGTGATCGCATGTTCCCTGCTGGCCAACCTGTCCTTTTGCCAGACCACCGGCAAATTGCTGATCATCTCCAATACCCGGGGCGAGGTCGAGGTGGATGGTCGCCTGATCGGCACTGTGGAACCGAACTCCCCCTTGATACAGGTGGTCACCGTGGGCGACCACCTCGTGCAGTTGGAATACGTGGAGCGCGGTAGGCCGGCCGTGAAGAACGAGTTGGTCTCTGTGGAAGCGGGCCGTCAAAAAGCCGTGGAGTTCACCATCACCTCCACACCGTCAGCCCCTGTGGCCTTGGGGATGGACACCGTGTTCGTTGCCGATCTTCCAATGGCCATCCCAGGGCGCCGCACCGTGGGCGACTGGCAACGCGAACATCGCGGCGAGGACTACGCCTATCCAACATGCTACTACGCCTTCGAGAAGGGTGATCTCGTGGTCCTGGACTCCCCCATGAGGAGCGCGTTGACCAGCAACTCGATCGATGTGTTCTCAGAACCGGATGGCGTACCCGTGTACAGTAAACGCTCGTTCAGTGCCCTGACGCAGCAGACCTTTCCCGTATATGAGCGTTGCATCCTCCGCTTCCGGCTTTCCACCGAGCAACCCTACGACCGCGCCACGTCCTTGCGCATCCGGCGCATTCCTGCCAGCAAGGCAACTGTCCGCTTCAACCCCGAAGTGAAATGGCGCACCAGCACGGAGACCATCCAGGTGAACAAGGAGGAATCATACTTCGTGAAGAACGACACGGTGATCACGGAGCTGCTGGGCCAGACGCTTCGCGTGCAGGCCGGTGACATGCACGACCTCAATTCGAACAAAACGCTGTTGACCATCGACCTGCCGAAAGGCACGTTCGCCTGGGGCTATTTCATCGGTGCTGGCACTGCCGGACGGGCCGAGTTCGAAAGGGCCAGGGAACGGTTCCGCACGAGCGGGGATCCCTTGCTGAAGATCGCCGCCGGTGCGGATCCCCTGACACCTCTGCTGTTGGGATCGCCCAGCCCCTTTGAACGTGTTGATGGCATGGAGGCGGTGAAGTACTATCTGCTCGCGAATGCCGATCAGGCCCAGATGTTCCGCACCGGACAGGGGTTCGACCCGATCCTTCAAGGGGATGTGGTGTGCGAAGCTGCGGAAGTGCGCTCGCCGCTCGAGGGCCGCGTGCACCTAGGCCTTGCCAATGACAACATGCTCGGATACATCGATGTGATGGTGAAGGTCTCGGCTGCCGTGCTGAAGGAGCGGTATGCAACACGCACGGTGCAAGTGCCCCAGGTGGTGACACGCAAGGTCCCGTACACGCTGAACTAATACCAGCCGTACATACAGGGCCACGCGAATATCAGGCTGGGTCGCTCCAAAAGCAGAACGGAGCGCCTGTTCCCAGGCACTCCGTTCCCGTGTCACCGATCGGATGATCAGCGCTTCACATCATCGGCATTGATCCAGCCTTGCTTGTCGTCGAGCAGCTTGATCAACATCCATTCGCCTTTGGTCTCGACCACATTGAAGTTGAGCCCACCGGGCACTTTCGCGATCACTTCGGATCCGGGACCGGCATCGCGCCGCACCTCGTACCGGTCATCCTTGTTGCCGCGTGTCGTCACGGTATTCATGCTGGCGGCGCCTTCGGACACATTGAAGGTGTGCGGGGTGATGGTGATCCCCATCGCAGCGAGCCTCGCCGCATGCGCCTGCTTTGTCTGAGCGAACTTCAAATGCTCACCGTAGTTCTCGCGATCGATGGCCGCGGCGCGCTCCAGCAGTTTTACGGCATCATCCACATTGCCGTAGATCAAATGGATGTTGGCCATGTTGCCCAGGCTCTGGGCGTTGTACGGATCGCCCGTGCTGATCGTGCTGTACAGGTTGTATGCGCCGTTGAGGTCCTTCGTCTCCAACAGGTCCTCCGCTTTCTTGCTCATGGCGGAATACTCCTTCACCTTGATCCGTTCGAATTGGAACTTATGCGCCTTGAAGTGCGGGCCGATATGCCCCGCCAGGGCGACCGCACACTTCGCCAATGCGTCATCCAGCAACTCTCCCATCGATTTCAATGAAGCGTTGCCGCAGGCCTTGTGCGTAGCCGTACGCTCCTCGCTCTTTACGCTAAGCACCTGGCCGGTGGTCACGTCCACCACCTTCAGGCTCACCGTGGCGTTCACCTTCAACTCCTTGCAGCTGGTCTCGCCCTGGGTGCTTGTATTGTACGTGCGGTTATAGTTCGTGCTGCCCATGATCATGGCATCCAGACCGAGCACCCGGCCCAATTCCGCGGCCGTGGACTCATCAACCACACCTGAATTGCTGAACCGCTGCTCGCTCAACACACGCTGGATCTCGCTGCGTTCCATGATCGTGAACACCTGGGTACGGGCACCCTGCTGCATGCACTCACCGCGCACCACTTTGAATAGACCGGCGCTCACATCCTCGATGCCGTTATCGTTCTTCAGGAGCTCGGCCATCAGGCGCTCGGAGAAGGATTTCCCGCGCTCTCCTCCGAAGTCGAGCACGGCGATCTTCTTCACGGCCGGTATCTCCGCCTCGGGTGGATCGAGGAGGAAATACGTGTGCTGGGCCTGCGAACCAATACTGCCGACGATCGCGAGGGCGGTAACGAACTTCCGAAGCATGGTGGAATTGGGTTAGGGGTTGCGAATGTCCGGAAAAAAACATCACCGGCACGCGCGCCTTATCCTAGGGCAGCTGCTCCACCCGCACATTGTTCGGCGTGGTGCTGCCGATGTTGGCAAGGATCGGGTCGCGGTCGTTGTTGCTCCCCGTGTATTTCGCACGGCCGTCCATGTTCACATCGGCCCGCAGATAACCCGTGACCGTATTGTTCGGGGTGGTGCTGCCCACCACGGTCAGGACCGGGTCGCGGTCGTTGCCTCCCCCGGTGTACATCAGCATGTTATCACCCGTGGCGTTGCCCGCCCATAAGGCCATGGCCGTACCCACCGCCTTCCGCGCATCGGCACCGTACGTCGCCGTGGCGTTCGTGCTCAGGTCCACGGTGGTCGCCGTGCCCCCCAACACCACGCTCTGGGAGGTCATGCACCCCTGGTGGTTGCGATGCCGCACGGCCACGTAATACGGTCCAGCAGCTGAGCAGAAGCCGAGCGGGGTAGTGCCGTCGACCGCCACCACGTCCCCGTCCCGCTGCAGCAGGCCCACCTTGCGTTCCACAACGGTCGCTGGAGCCGCAGGGTCGCGCAGTTCAACCACCACCCAATCGACCATGGCGTTGCCCCCCGTTACCGCCAACACACCCGAGGTGATGGTGTTGGCGCCCGTTACAGGTAGACCCAGTGCCGTGTAAGGCTCGGTCAGTGGGATCAGCGAATAGGTCCGCAACGAATCGATCATCAGGCCGTTCGCGGACCTGTACGGACCTTCCAACACCATGCGTGCGGCCAGCAGGATGGGTGGTGCCACTTCGCAAGGTGCCGCCGTGGTCGTGAAGTTCGAGGCACCTTCGTACACCGATTGCGAGCCTTGGCAGATCGGGCGCACCTGATAGTCGTACACGGTGCTGAAGGCCAGTGCTCCCAGTGCATACGAATTCGTGGTAATGCCCGTGAGCAGGGTCCACGTGGAACCGGCCGAAGGCTTCCACTGCAGTTCATAGGTCGTGGCCGTGGTCACCGCATTCCAGCTTAACAACGCACTGTTGTAAGTGATGTTCGATGCGCTGTATCCGGTGACGGGGCCACAGGATTGATATACGCTCACATTCAACAGATAGCACTGGTAGGCGCTGAACGCACCGCCGTAACCCATCACCTTGATCACGTAGGTCCCGGCCGCGGCGGTGTAGCTGATGCTCTCACTGCTGGTACCCCCCGCCTCCGATGCGGCCAGTTGTGTGCCGGTGCTGCTCAACAGATAAAGGTCATAGTCCCCGGCAACGTTGCTCAGGGAAAGGTTCACCGTCCCCCCTGTGGTGGTGAACTTGTAGAAGTCCTGGTCACCCGATGAAGCGATGAGCGCATTGATCGCTGTGGGTGGCGTGATGACCACCGCCGCTGCGAGCGTGTTGTTGGGCTCGCCACTGTCCGGACATGGTGCCGGCGTGGTGAAGTTGTACGAGGCGGAATAGGCTGAACTGGACGATGCGCACACCGTGAGCACCTGGAATTCGTAGGCGGTGGATTGGATGAGGCCGGTGAGCGCATAGGACGTGGTGGTGAGCCCCGTTACCGTTGTCCAGGTACCGCTCGATTGTGGTTTCCATCGCATGGTGTAGCTCACCCCGCTCACATTGGTCCAGTTGAGCGTACAGGTGGTGGGCGTCAGGGAGGAGACACTGAGCCCGGGTGGATCGCAGCTGGTGCCACACGTGGGAAGGCATGAAGCGGCGTTCACCGCGTTGAGGATGACCGCCTTGGGCTGCGGCCCGAAGCCATTGTTGAAGTTGATGCCCACGCCGCCCACGAGGTGGCAGTAGCTCATGATGGTACCGCCGCCGGTGGGATTGGGGACCGTGGGGCAGCTTCCCTCGGTATAACCCGCCGTAGGTCCGCAACCATCAATGGCGGTGCCGTTCCCGTTCCACGCACACGCATGTGTATGGCGGGAGCCGAGGTTGTGGCCCTGTTCATGCGTCACCACTTCCACGCTCCAGCTATAGGTGGGCACGTTGTTGTAGCTGTTGTTGATGCCGCTGTATGCCATGCGCGAACTGGTGCCCGCGCACAACGTGTTCAACCAGGCCACGCCACCATAGCCACCATTGTCCAACAGGTGGGCCATGTCACCGTTGAAACTGGTGCGCGTTGTACCGAACTGGCTCAAGCGGGAACTGCTGCTGGTCCCGTTGTACGGACTGGCCACATCCCACACGAACACTTCCTGCAGGGACACGCTGATGCCGTCGTTCGCATAGAGCGTCGCGCTCTGGTTGAAGAGGCCCGTGACGTAGTTGGTGGCGTTGGCCACGCTGCCCTTGTTCAGGAAGATGTCGTTCCCCACCTCCCAGTACCAACGCACGCACCGCATGGAACGATCGTCGGGGTCGGCCTGGATCGCATCATGACCGTAGATGCCCGGTGTATCCGGCGTGCCGCAAACAGCACTGTATGTTCCGAGCAGGTCACGTTCATGATAGAGCACGTGCAGGTCCTCCGGTGCGCGATCAAAGCGGCCGATCACCTGTTCACCCGAGTCATCGGAGATCAGGCCCATCATCTCCCTCTGGAAGACACTGACGGAGACCAATGAAAGGGGGTTCCCCTGCACCATGCCCTTGTAATGCACGCTGGCTTCCGGCTCCACGGTACGACCATCGCTGGCCTGGCGGATGGTCAGGTCCTCATTGATCGCACTGGTGCGTTCAAGGTCAAGCACCAGTGTCCCGCTCGCAG
The DNA here is from genome assembly GCA_031411095.1 of Flavobacteriales bacterium. GTDB lineage: Bacteria > Bacteroidota > Bacteroidia > Flavobacteriales_F > PHOS-HE28 > PHOS-HE28. Next base: position 57,196 of record JANOAK010000029.1, read on the forward strand.
TGGGGATCGACAACGCCAGGTGGTCGGGATGCGCAGCGATCAAGGCCTCGGCGGCGGCGCGGTCGTAGCCCAGTACCAACGCGCTTCGGCAGGCGGTGGACCAAAGTGCATCGGTCTTCGCGTTCGGCACCACGGTCCGCAGCGGGCTCGTTTGAACAAAACGTGCACCGCTCGAACGAAGCTCCAGGATATGCTGGGGAACGTTACCGATCCGGTTGGTCTGTTGACCAGCGACGGCAAGTACAAGGGCAACGATGAAAATACCTGACAACAGGGATCGCATGGGCGTGGAACGCGTAAGGTGAGAGAAGCGAGAGCGATGCAAAGTACATCACCCCGGAGGGGTCTCGCCGAGGGACATTTCTGACGTTCCGAGAGCCCGATCGGGCGATCAAACCATCTGTTCCAGCGAAAGGTGGCCATCACCCTTGCGCCCTTCCCCGCTCAGTTCAACCCCCTCCGATCGAGCAAGGGTTCCAACCGCGCATCGCGTCCGGCGAAGTCGCGGTATAACTGTCCGCAATCCTTGCTGCCACCTTGCGACAGCACCGTGCTGCGGAAGTGCATGCCGTTGGTGCGGTTGAAGCCGCCTTGCTCGGTGAACCACGCACAGCCGTCGGCATCCAGCACTTCGCTCCACATGTAGGCGTAGTAGTTGGCGTTGTAGCCGCCGCCCCAGATGTGACTGAAGTAGTTGGTCTTGTAACGAGGCGGTACTTGCTGGTTCAACAGGCCGTGTTTCTTCAGGGCAGCGTCCTCGAAGGCCTGCACGTCGGACACCAGCGGAGCATCCGGACCCTGCATGTGCCATTCGATATCGAGCAATGCAGCAGCGATGTATTCGCTGGTGGCGTAGCCCTGGTTGAAGGTCTTGGCGTTCTTCATCTTCTGAATGAGCTCCGCCGGCATGGGCTCGCCGGTCCTGTAATGCTTGGCATAGTTGGCCAGCACGTTCGGATCCGTGGCCAGGGCCTCATTGATCTGCGAAGGGAACTCCACGAAGTCCGTGGTGGTGGCGGTACCCGCGAAGATGGGGTATTTCTGGCGGCTCAACATGCCATGCAGCGCGTGCCCGAACTCATGGAAGAGCGTGGTGACATCATCGAAGCTCAACAGGCAGGGCTGACCCGCGGCGGGCTTCACATAGTTGCAGTTCTGCGTGATCACGGGCTGTTGTCCGAGCAGTTCGCATTGGTCCACGAAACTGTCCATCCAGGCGCCACCGTTCTTGTTGTCGCGCGCATAGTAGTCGCCGTAGAACAGGCCGATCACCGTGTTTCCCGTATCGATGATGTCGAACACCCGCACATCCGGGTGGTACACGGGCAGGTCCGTGCGCTCCCTGAAGCTGAGGCCGTACAACTCTTGCGCAGCGAAGAACACGCCCTTCTGCAGCACGGTATCGAAGTTGAGGTAAGGCTTCAGCGCGGCTTCATCGAGGTCGAATTCGGCCTTGCGCACCTGCTCGGCATAGAAGTCCCAATCCCATGGCTGCAGGGTGAAACCGCCCCCTTGCTTGTCGATGAGCGCCTGCAGCTTGGCCGCTTCGGCCTTGGCGTTGCGCGCGGCGGCCGGTGCCAGCCCGCCCAGGAGCTTCAGTGCCGCCTCGGGCGTCTTCGCCATCTGGTCGTCCATCACGTACGCCGCCCAACTGGGGAAGCCCAGCAACTTGGCCTTCTGCCCGCGGAGCTGCGCGAGCCGCGTCACGATCTTACGATTATCAGTTTCACCGCTGCTGTTGCGCGAGATGCTCGCCTTGTAGATCCGCTCGCGCAACGACCGGTCCTTCAAGCTGGTCAGCACAGGCTGCGTAGTGGTGTTCACGATCTCGATCAGCCACTTGCCCTCCTGCCCTTTGGCCTTCGCCGCTTCAGCAGCCGCTGCAATGGCCTCCTCCGCGAGCCCTTCGAGTTGTTCCTTGCTGTCCACGATCACCGCTGCAGCTGCCCGCGCTTTCAGGATGTTGTCCTGGAACTTGGTGCTCAGGTTGGACTCCTCCTCGTTCAACTTCTTCATCTGCTCCTTCTCGTCCGCGTTGAGCAGCGCGCCCGCACGAACGAACCGCGTGTAGTACCGCTCGATCAACCGCGTTGACATCGGATCGAGGCCCGCGTTGGCCCGACCGTCATACACGGCCTTCACGCGCTGGAAGAGCGCATCATTCAACGTAATGGCATCGCCATGCGCGGTGAGCTTCGGCGCCAGGTCGGCCTTGATGGCCTGCAGACTGTCGTTGGTGGCGCTGCCTGTGAGCCCGAAGAAGATCTTGCTCGCACGCGCGAGGTCCACACCGCTCTGCTCCATCGCCACAACGGTGTTCTCGAACGTGGCCGCCTCCTGGTTGGTCGCGATCGCGTCGATCTCCGCGCGCTGCTGCTTCATGCCCGCCTCGATCGCGGGACGGTAGTCGGTATCCTTGAGTTTGTCGAAGACCGGGGCTTGGAACTGCAACGGGCTTCGGGTCGCGAGCGGATTGGTCATGGTGGGGGATCCGGTTTGGGTCACTGGGTCGGAGGCCTGGCCACATGCGGCGGCGAGGATCAGAGCGGCGAGAACAGGACGGGGAACGGGGTTGGACATGCAGCTTCGAATGGGCGCGAAATGTAGACCACGGGCACGAGCCGCCATCAGAAGGTTGACAAGCGGGTGGAGGGAGGGCGGAACGCTCAGCGATACTTCACGGAGCACCACAGCGCACGCAAGCCGTCCTTCCAGCCGATGTGCTTGCCCTCGGCACGCGTCCGGGCGGTGTAGCTCACCGGCACATGCTTCCAGCGCAGGCCCTTGATGCGGCTTAGGCGCGCGGTGACCTCGGGCTCGAAGCCGAAGCGCTCCTCTTTGAGGCCAAGCCCCTTGGCGATGTGCGTGGGCATCAGTTTGTAGCACACCTCCATGTCGCGCACCGGGTTACCGGTGGCCACGTTGCTGAACCACGTAAGGAACTTGTTCGCGTAGTAGCTCTTCTTGCTGAAGCCCGGGTACGGCAGCCCGTTCGCGAAGCGGTCGCCGAAGACGATGTCCGCCTCGCCGCGTAGCACCGGCTCCAATAAGTGGACGATCTCGGTGGGGTCCAGTTCCACGTCGGCGTCCTGGATGATGAGCATATCGCCCGTGGCCTCCTGCATGCCGCGATGGATGGCCGCACCCTTGCCCCGGTTCACAGGCTGATCCACCAACACAACACCGGCATGCGGTTGATCCCGCTGGAAGCGCTTCACCTCGGCCGAGGTGCCGTCCTTGCTGCGGTCGTTCACCACGATGAGCTCCTTGGTGATCCCGTTGGGGAGCTGCAGCGCATGGACCACGCCCAACACTTCGTGTATGGTGCGCTCCTCGTTGTACGCGGGTATGATGATGCTGAGTGATCGGACCTGCATGCGCGGCGAAGATGTGGAAGTCCCGGCGAACGGCCTAAGAACGGTTCAGGTTCGTTGGGTTGCCGCCTATACGTTGAAGAGGAAGTGCATCACATCACCGTCCTTCACCAGATACTCCTTCCCTTCCACCTTCAACTTGCCGGAAGCGCGGCAGGCAGCCTCGCTGCCCAGTGTGATGAAATCGTTGTAAGCCATCACCTCGGCGCGGATGTAGCCCTTCTCAAAGTCGCTGTGGATGACCCCGGCGGCCTTGGGTCCTGTATCGCCCTGGTGGATCGTCCACGCGCGCACCTCCTGCACTCCTGCGGTGAAGTAGGTCTGCAGCTTCAGCAGGTGGTAGGCCGCGTGGATCAGCTTGTTCACCCCGGGCTCGTCCAGACCGATGTCCTTCAGGAACATCTCGCGCTCCTCGGGGGTCTCCAGCGAGGCGATCTCGGCCTCGATGGCGGCGGTAACGAAGATGACCTCGGCGTTCTCATGCGCCACGGCGGCCTTCACCTTGTCCACGTAGGCGTTGCCCTTGATGGCACTCTTCTCGTCCACGTTGCACACATACATCACCGGCTTGGTGGTGAGCAGCTGGAACTCGGCGAGCAGCGCGGGATCATCATTGTCAGTCACTGCGGCGCGGGCGCTTTGACCCTTGAGCAGGTGCTCGCGGATGCGCGTAAGCAGGTCGAAGCGGCGCTTGGCCTCCTTCTCGCCGATCTGGGCCTGCTTCTCCACCTTCTTCAAGCGGGCCTCCACGGTCTCGAGGTCCTTCAGTTGCAGTTCGATGTCGATGACCTCCTTGTCGCGCACAGGGTCCACGCTGCCATCCACGTGCACCACGTTGGGGTCGTCGAAGCAGCGCAGCACGTGCAGGATGGCGTCGCACTCGCGGATGTTGCCCAGGAACTGGTTGCCCAGCCCTTCGCCTTTGCTCGCGCCTTTCACCAGCCCCGCAATGTCCACGATCTCAACGGTGGTGGGCACGATGCGCTGGGGTTTCACGAGCTCGGCCAGCTTGTTCAGCCGCGCATCGGGCACGGTGATGGTGCCGATGTTGGGCTCAATGGTGCAGAAGGGGAAGTTGGCGGCCTGCGCCTTGGCGTTGCTCAGGCAGTTGAACAAGGTGCTCTTGCCCACGTTGGGCAGACCGACGATACCGCACTTCAATCCCATGGTTTCCGTTGAAAAGGGCTGCGAATGTAGCCCGTGGCCCTCAAGCGATGGGTTGAGGGCCCACGGAATGCCTCGCCTCCGGGAAATGACAGAGGCGCTGCTTTCGCAGCGCCTCCCTTCAACCTTCGTGAACCCGTAGGGAGTCGAACCCCAAACCTCCTGATCCGTAGTCAGGTGCTCTATCCAATTGAGCTACGGGTCCGTTAAAGTGGCCGCGAATATAGATCGCGGAGTTGAAATACGCGGTTTGCCTTATTGCGGCTTGTAGTACTTCATGGCCTCGGGCATGTACGCCTTCAGGTCGGCCACGCGGCGTTCATCGCTGGGGTGCGTGCTCATGAACTCGGGGGGTTTGGCCCCGCCTTGGGCGGCCATGCGCTCCCAGAACGCGGGAGCGCTCCGTGGATCATACCCCGCCATGGCCATGAACACCAGCCCCATCTTGTCGGCCTCGCTCTCGTGGTTGCGGCTATAGGCCAGCATGCCCAGCTGGCTACCGATGCCGAAGGATTGCAGGAGCAGGTCCTTGGTGAGGTTGGGTTTCTGCGAGGCCATGACCTGCAAGGTCATGCCCGCACCCTGCACGGCCAGTCCCTGGCTCATGCGCTCGTTGCCATGGCGAGCGATGGCGTGCGCGATCTCGTGACCCATCACCAGGGCCAGGCTGGTCTCATCCTGGGTGACCGGCAGAATGCCCGTGTACACCACCACTTTGCCACCGGGCATGCACCAGGCGTTCACCGAAGGCTCATCCACCACATTGAATTCCCAGTTGAAGCCCTCCACCCGCTCAGAGGCGTTGTTCTGGGCGAGGTACTTGGTGGCCGCATCGGCCAGACGCCTGCCGATCCGCCGCACGGTCTGCACATCGGGGTTGGTCGCCGGCAAGGGCGTGGTCTCCTTGAGGAAATCCTGGTACGCACCCAGGCTCATGGCCATCAACTCGCTCTCGGGGAGCAGGTTCAGTTGCTTGCGCCCCGTGATGGGCACAGTGGAGCAGGCTGCGATGAGCAGCACGCTGAAACCAATGGCGAGGATGCGTTTCATGGTCATTCAATATCGGCCGACAGCCCGCGTTCGAGCAAGGCGGTGCATTTGGGTTCCAACTGGTCGAAGGTGCCACGCTTCACACTGCATTTGCCGTTGTGATGCACGATCCACGCGCATTGCTCCGCCTGCATGGGTTCGTGCCCGCAGATGTCCATGAGACTGATGATCACGTGTTCGAACGTGTTCACGTCGTCGTTGTGCAGGATGATCTCCTTGACAGGGCCTTCCTCCAGGAGCACTTCCTGAAGCAAGGCCTCTTCCGGGCGCAGGTGCATTTTCATGGTCACATAGGTGTGACCGCAAAAATAGGGCCGCGCCCGGCAGCGGTCAGCGGGTAATGATCGCCGGTTCCACGAACACGGCCGCTCCGAACTTGGAGATGAGGGCGCGGGCGTCGCGCATGGGGATGCGCTTGCCATTGAGGTATGCGGTGATGAAGGCGTCCTTCACCCCCAACCCCACGCTCTGGTCCTTGCGGGCCCGTGCCTTCTCCATGTCCACATATATCCCTGTGGTGTAGCGGATCTTCTGTGTTTCGGTGCGCTCGCTGTTGAGCGGGGTGATGTTGAAGAGCTTGTCCAACGCCGTGGGCTTGCTGTACACACCCACCTGCACCGTGAAGAACAGGCCTTTGACGGTCTCCACCTGGCGGGCAGGCGCGGCCTTGGGGTCGTTGTAGTAGGCGGTGGCATCCGCCGGAGGAGCGAACTGGGCGAGCAACTGCTCCGGAGTGGCCGGGTACTTGGCCATTACCTCCGCCTCCGTTGCCCTCTCGCTATCCGAGGCCGGAGCGCTGATCGGCGTTACGACCGGGCGGATCTCCGCAGCTGGTCGGGCGGGTACGGATGCGGTGACCTGCGGCTGTGCAGTACCACCGGCCGGGCGCATCTGGTGCATGGCTTGGGCCAACGGAATGCGTCGGCCATCCTGGTAAGCCACCACGAAGGCATCGCGGTATCCCTGTTCGCGCACCTCGGCGGTGGCCTTCACCGCGCCTTGGGGCGAGGTGAACATGCCGGCCGTATAGCGCGTGATGCCATTGCCCACATGCTCACCATGCACCGGTGCCAGATCACCGAAGGATCCCGCGGCAATATCATGACGGAATGCGCCGATCTGTACCTTGAACACGACGCCGGCAGGCATCGGTGCGTCCACTGGGATGGGACCGTCAGGCGTGGTGTTCGCTGCATCGATGGTGAAGATGTCGGAGGTGAGGGGATCCAACAGGCGAGGTGCACCCGTCCCGGCATCACCTGTTGGTGAAGTGGGTGCAGGCGTTGCTGCTGCGGTGTTATCACCAGCTGGATCCTCCGCTTGGCGGGAAGCTTCGATCGAAGGCACCGCCGTGGTCACAGGACGCCCTGGCGCCACTGCGTTGGATGCGTCGATGGCATTGGCCCGGGCCATCGCCAGGCCGGGTTCGGTGCGCCGTGTGCGTTGCTCCAACGCCATGATGTCCGTTCCGCGCTGCGGCTCAAGCCCCTGCAGGATCGCTCCGGCCTGCGACTCGTTCATCGTGGCCGCCATCTTCAGCCTGTCCTCCGCACGGCGCAGGGAATCGGCCCGCTGAGCCAGGCGCACGGCCTGATCGGACAAGCGCGACGCGGTGGCCATCTGCTCGGGTGTCAATGGAGCGCCGCCCGGATTGGGGTTGGCCAGGATGTCGCCGCTCTGCGCAAGAAGCGTGTCCGACAATGCCTTGGTGCTTGCTGCGAGCTCATGTGCCTTCGCAGCTTCTTCACGCTGTTCAAGCGCCTTGGAGCGGGCCTCGAAGTAGCGGCTCATATCGTCGGCATTGATCACCAAGGCCTGTTCCTGGTCCTGCAGGTAATAGTACTTGGCAAGACGCTTCCTGAGCTGCTCGGCCTGGGTGGCTTTTTCGTTGTTCGCCTGTAGTTCATATGCACCGGTGGCCGCCTTCATGGAGGCCAGGTGCAACGAATCCGACAGTTGACGTTGACGGACGGCTTCGCGCAACATCACATCGCGTTTCGCGCGAGGTGCTGCTGTCGCGCTGTCCTCCAAAGCGCTGGCCCGATCGGCCGCCGCGATGGAAAGGTCCTCCAGTTCCTTGGCCCGCATGGCGGCCACGGCAGGGTCCGCGGTCTGGACGGGTGCATTGCCCGTTACTTGTGCGTTCGTGCCAGGTGCGGCGGAGGTGGTGGTCTGCGGATCGCGCTGAGCGGAGACGGGGCCGGTGCGCACACCATCCGATGTGTTGGAAGGCGAAGTGGTGGCGATGGTGCCAGGCGCCGTTGTGGAACCCACGGCCGGGGTCGTGGTGCGGGCCGGTGTAGCACCCCCAACAGCCGGGTTGGCAGGTGTCGGACGCGCGGCGGCCACCTGCGCGGCAGGAGCTCCCTGCGTGTTGGCCTGGGTCGAAGGCACGTTCGTCGGGACTGTCGGCTTCGCGCCAACAACTTCCGGTTCCGTACGCTGTGCCGCTGCGGTGGTCGGCTGCACTGGAGCCGGAACTCCCACCACGGGTGAACCAGCCGGAGCCGCCTGCGCTGTATTCACATGAACGGGGTCGGTGATCACCTCGCCTTGCGAAGCTGCTCGGTTCTCCTGTCCCTCGTTGGATCCCGGACGCTCTTGTTGAGCCAGCAATGGTGCTGGTACGCCGAACATGCGTTGTTCGATGTCCTCGTAACCGATCTGTTCGCCCTTCTTGAAATCATCGCCCACCACATAGTTGCGCGCGGTGATCGCACGGTCCATGTTCTTCAAGGCCAGCAGTTCATCGGTGTAGGCCAGTCTCAGGAGGCTGTCCCGCGTCTCGATCTTCTCGCTGCGGTCCGCCATCTTCCTGAACTGCGCCGCCGTGGCCATGCCTTGTTTCGCCTCCTGTTCGAAGTTGGAGGCCATCAATAGCAAGGGCTCGTTCGCCGGCAGCCCCATGCGGTTCATGGTGCTCTGCATCCCCTTGGCGCTATCCTGCGCGGCCTTGAACTCCTCGCGCATGATGTAGGCCATGCGTTGACCGATCTCCGTGCGCATGATCATGTGATCGTCGGTCACGCGGTCCGCCTTTTCGCGTAACGCGTCGTACTCCTTGCCGTTCTCCATGGCGGCCAGGGCCTCTTCCATCGAGTCGATGCGATCCTCCAGGTCCACCATCAGGATGAGGTCACGGTCACGTTCGCGCACCGCTTCGCCCACATCCTGCTTGGTGGAGTGGTTCTCCAACACGCTGGAGTACACATCCTCGGGGTCCTTGGCAAGTTTCACGTACGCATCATTGTGCGGTGTGAGGCTCTGCTCCTCCGTGGGCCCATCAGCACGCATTTGCAAGCGGCTGGCATCGGCGATCACGGCGTCCTCCATGGCCTTCGATTCCTGCGCGGCGTAGGACTGATCACCTTCGGCCAGGATACGGTCCGCCTCCTGAACGTGCTGCTCCTTCATCTGGCGCAGGCGATCCACACGTGCCAGGATGGTGGTGGCTTCGGCAGGGCTGCGCTCAAGCGCGGCCAACTGCCGCACATTCTCCGCCTCGATGCTGTCCACCAACATCAGCTCCAGGCCGTGGAGCGCGGCGCGCCGTTCCTGCGGATCGGTCATTTGATCACGCATGCGCACGCGGCCCGCCTCATAATCCGGGAACACGCCGACGATCAATGTTTCCTCTGTGGCGCCTTCCGGGAACATCATCGCGGGTCGCGTGGAGGTGGCCGTCTCATCCATGCTCTCGGTCGTATTGTCGGCCTGAGCGCCTTGCCCGGTATCCATGGCATTGTCGTTCGACCCCTGCTGACCTGCGCTCATGGCGGACTGTTGCGCGCCTACCTCACTGAGCTCACGCCGGATGTCCGCAATGCGTTGGTCAAGGCTGTCCTTGCGCGCCTTGTTCTTTTCGGCCATGCGCAGTTGCTGCAACTCGGCCAGTTCATTCGATAGCACGAAGGCACGTTCCTCCGGTGTTTCCACCTGTGGTGTGGGGGTGGGTCCGTCATCCTGTACGGCGCCGTCCTCCATTCGGCGTTCGGTGGATGTCACTTCCTCGCTCTCGTTCCCGGAGAACGGAACGATGCCACGCGCCGAGGCCATGTCCGTATCCGTACGCGATGGAGTAACGGCCATGGTGTGCGCGTTCGTTCCTGTGGAACGAACGGTACCCTCTACGGCGAGGTCGTTCGGCTGCTGTGCCAGTTCATCGCGTCGGGCCTGCGCTTCCGCGTCGGGCGTCAGTGCGGGCTGCTGCACCTGACCGCCCTGCTGCAGGCGCTGCGCGGCCAGTTCGGCTGGGCTTAGGGTGACCGTATTGCCCTGGGCACGATCGGGCGCGCCGGAATTGTCGCGCGGTGCGATGGTGGTTGCGGCGATGGGGCCTGAAGCGTTGGCGTCAGGTGCCACCGACCAATTGAACTGTGTGCGTTCGGCGGCGAGCGCCTCCTCGGCGACGGCGGCTTCAAAGCGCTCATCCACCGCGAGGGCGGACAGCCGGATGCCCGCACCGCTGATGCGATCGGACAGTTGGCGCACCTGTTCAGCCGTGAGCTCGTTGATCGTGGCGGGCGGCGGAGCCGTATCGAGATGCTTGGCCAGGTCGGCCTGGCCGCGGGCTGTGGCCGTGATGTTCTCGGCGGCCCGGGCGCGTGCGAAAGCGGCCCCGTTCTCCTCGTGCAGGAGGGCCAATTGTCGCTCGAGCTCGGCGCGTTCCTGAGCGATGGTCGCCTTCTTGCCGCCCTTGGCCTCCTGCTCTTCGCGCTTCTTGCGGGCCACGCGATCGGCCAGTTCATTCTCATCGGCTCGGCCGGCGTTCGCGCGCTGCAGCATCCGGGCCGCTTCGCGTTCGCGTTCGGTGGCCGCACGACGCATCTTCTCCGTGGCGGTGATCGAACCATCCGGTGCGTTCTTCTCATCCATCCGCATGCGGAGCTGCTTGAGTTTCGCCACGGCTACGGCCTGGTCCGTACCGGCCAGCACCGCGGGCAGGTCCTGATCGAGCTTGTTCGCGTTCTGTGCCTTGATCGAGGTGCCGGCCCGTTCGGCGTCGTAGGTGTTGCCTGCCTGCAACGCAGCATTGGCGCGGCGGTCCGCCGCGCGGGCCTGGCTCCGCAAGCGGGCGGCCTCTGTCATCAAGCGGTTGCGTTCGGTCTCATCCGTGGTGGCCTGCGCCTGCGCGATGAGGCCTTCGGCCTGCTTGATGTGGGCCTCCGCCTGTGTGGCGTTCTCCAGTGCCATGCTGTAGGCCACGGCCGCGCGCTCCTCCAGCTGCTTCTCGCGGGCGGACAGTTCCTGCGCATCCGTGTGCGCCATTTCCATCGCCTGTTCCTTCGTCACGTTGCCGGCGAACCCGGCCTGGGTGATCACATCATCACCCGTGCCAGGCGCGGGTTGTTGCTCGCTCACCATAGGGGCGGGGGTCGACACATCCAGTCGGGCGCGACGCTTGATCTCGTCCATCGCCAAGGCGATCATGTCCTCGTTCAGCGGTGCTTCGAAATAGTTCTTGATCAACAGCCTTTCCCCGCCTTGTTCCACCAGGCTCATTTCCTGGCGATAGGCCTTGGGTGCATCATTGCGGGGAACGTCGACGGTCCCCACATGTGTGCGGCCACCATCACCGGCCTCCACCAGGAACCGGTATCGTCCGCTCTTCGGGAGCGCGAGGACATAATTACCGTCGATGTCGGTGCGTACATCGGCCACGTCCACCTGGGTCATCGCGTCCTGGACAATGATGTGGGCCTTGCGGTCCTCCGGCTTCATCAAGGAGGCGAACGTGCCCTTGAGAACGGTGATGTTGATGGGCGACTGCGAGGTGGAGACGCGGTACACATGCAGCGCCCCTTGCTTGCTGTCGCGGCCACTGGCGAAACAGGCCTCCCCTCCGGATGGATCCGTGAGGTAGAGCATTTCGTCCGACGGGGTGTTCACAGCGAAGTCCAGGTTGATCGGCGGGCCGAACACATCCAGACCCTGGTCGTAGGTGCTGCGGAACACATCGTATCCGCCCATGCTGTTGTGGCCTTTGCTGGAGAAATAGAAGGTGCGCCCATCGGGTGCCAGGAAGGGGAAATCCTCGTCCTGGTCCGTGTTGATGTATCCGGCCAGTTTCACCGGTGAGGCGAATTGACCGTTGGTAAGTAACTCCGTGCGATAGATGTCGCGGCCGGTCTCCCCGGACTTACCGTAGCTGGCGAACCAGATGGGACCGCCCTTGTCCGGTATGTAAATGAGCGAACGGTCGCCCCGCTTCCTGTCCAGGTTCGTCATCAACTCCTCTGGTGTCACTACAATACGGCCACCGATGCTGCTGAGGTCGTAGAAGCGGAAGAACTCGTTGCCATCCACCTCCACCTTGTTGTGCACCTCGATCTCCTTGAGGTTGCTCAGCAGGTTCATCCCGTTCCGGCATTGAAGTTCGAGTGCGTCGACCGGATGGTCGATGAGCATTTTCTTATCCGCTGTACCCTTGAAGCGCTCATAGGCCTTGAGCGCATCCTGGAACCGATAGCTCTGGTGGTAAGCCTTGCCCAGGAAGTACCAGGCCAGTGCTGGCGGCGTTGGACCTTGGGTGGAGCGCTTCAGGTACAGGATCGCGTCATCCTTGTCCACTCCGGCGAACAGCACGCACGTGCCGTAGCGGAAGTTCAGATCGAAATCCTCCCGGTCGTTCCCCAGCAGGGTCTGATAGGATTCGTAGGCCTTTGCGTATTCACCCTTGGCGAACAGAGCGTCGGCCGAAGAGCGCAGTTCCGCATCGCCCCCCTGGGCCGCAAGGGCCAGTGGAGCGCAGAACAGTAAGGTGAGTCCAATGGTGCGGGTCATCCGAGAGTGGGGGCTTAAACCCAGATCGATGGGAATTGGTTTCATCGGTGACTTCCGTTAGAAAAGGTCATGCGTGTCTCCTCCCCCTTGATCAGCCTGCCGATGTTGGTGCGATGGGTCCAGAACACCATGAGGCAGATGACCACGGAAAAGCCCCGCAGCACATCGTGCTGGTCGTGTACGAGGGCGAACACGGCAATGGGAAAGGCCAGCGCAGCACAGAGGGATCCGAGCGAAACGTAGCGCGTAGGCAGGTACACCAACAGGAACACCGCAGCGCAGATGAGCGCGATGCCACGGTGCAGGGCGAGGATGCCCCCGAAGGAGGTGGCCACCCCCTTGCCACCGCGGAAGCCGGCGAAGACCGGGTACAGGTGGCCCACCACGGCCGCCAGGGCCAGGGCCACACGCAACCAGGTGAAATCCGCCGAATCGGTCTCCAAGCCGCTCCACCACGCCAGCATGCGCACCGGCGCGAAGCCCTTCAGCATGTCGATGAGCAACACCGGCACCCCGGCCTTCATGCCCAGTACGCGGAACGTGTTGGTGGCCCCTGCGTTCCGACTGCCGTGGTCGCGCACGTCCACGCCGTAGAACGCGCGGCCCCACCATACACTGGTGGGAATGCTCCCGCAGAGGTAACTGAGCACCATCGCGATCCCTGCATACACCCAGTGTGCGTCCATGGTTCAAAGGCCGAAGCGATCGCGGAATTCGTCCGCTTTACGTTTGTTGGTGAGCATGAAGCGGAATTCCGCTTCATCCTTGCGACTTTCCTGCTTCATCTTGTCCTCCTTCAGTTCCGCCAGCATGGTGTTGAAGGCCGGATCGCTGCTGTAGGTGAGCATCTGGCCACGGGCGTACTGGAAGAACCAATAGGTCTGGTCGTCGAGCATGAGGATCATGGTGAACGCGTCACCGCTGCGCTTGCGCTGGAATTCGATCTTCCCTTTCACCGCACGGAACAACGGTTTTTTCAGGATGGTGGCGATGCCGATGGGGCCACTGCTCTGCCAGGCCTGGTCCTCCGGGTTCCATCGCAGTTTCACATCGGCCAGGACGAACGACTTCACCAATTCCTCGGGCAGCTTCCTGATCTCGCCCTTGATGCTGAGCTCGCTGATCAGCTTGTCGCTCTTCTCCTTGCCCAGCACTTCTCGCAGGCTGCGCTCATAGGGCGTCTTGGTGATGTCCACGGCCTTCTGGTCGGGATAGGCCAGGATGTCCTGGGCCACTTTTTCCAAGGCGTTATCGTGGAAGAAGAAGTTGATATACATCGACAGGTCGGCTTTGGACCGCGCACTGTCCCCGTGATAGACCATGGTACCGTAGCTCGCTACATCCACGCGACCGAGGTCGGTGCCGGTGCTGAGCCGGCCATTGGCCGTAAGCGCACAGTTGTCGGTGCTCAGGCTCACCAGGTTGCCCGCCAGATCGGACTGGCGGATCTTCTCCTTGCTACCGATCATGTACTGCTTCTTCGCCTTGTCGTAATACAACAGCCCTTTTGCATTGATGACCACCCGATCGGCCTTGGCCTCCTTTCGGCTCAGGAAGGTGCCATAGGGTTTGTACGGATCCTCGCTGGTGAGGAAGATGCCCGCGCCAACATCGGCCCCACTGTCGTCACTGATGCTGTCGCCCACGGGTATGAACACCTCCGCGGGGTCGATCCTGCCGGTGAAGCGCATCCAGTTGCGCTCGATACCGCGGCAGTCGTGCAGGATGCGTGTGCTGCCGGTGAAGGTGAGCTCCTTGCTGCTCGCTTGGAGCAGTACGTCGCCGAAGTAATCGAAGGCCGGACTTAATTGGAACCGTTCGTCCTCCCCGATCCGGCCGCGTGCATAGGTCTGGAAGGCCGTGTCCACATTGATGTTGGCGAAGTGGAACTTGAAGGCCTTCTTCGTCTCATCCACGTAATCGTAATCGCCGCTTGCGTTGTAGTTCCGCTTGGCCTTGATGTTCACGGTGGCGTTGTAGATCGTGTGATGCTTGGTGACCGCGTTGGCCGTGATGACGGCGTTGGTGATGGGGTCCATTTCGGCATTGCGACGGATGCGCACGCGGTTGCTGTCCGGGGTGATGAGGGCATCGGCCACGCCGATGTATTGGACATCATTCGCGGTGATGAGGTGCTGCTTCAGGTCGTAGCGGGCCTTGGGGGCCATGAAGCTGAGCGAATCCTGGTCGGGTCGCGTGCTGATGAAGTTGGTGCCGGACAGTTGCAGGTCCTCGTTCACAGCCGCCACCTTGCGATCGCTCTCCAGTTCCAGGTCGCCCTGGTCCATGTACCACTTGAAGCGGTCCATGTAGCACATGTACTGGTTCACGGGGAACTCCACCTTGGTCTCATTACCGTTGCTCACGAAGTCGCCGATGCGCTCATCGAGTTTCACGGTGGCGTTCACGTTGTCCGTGCGGAAGGCGATACTGGCCGTGTCACCCTCCGTCAACCGGAAGTCACTGGTATCGGCGTGCAGTCTCATGGTCTCGAATGAGAACAAACGGCTCTTGAGCGTGGCGTTGGTGAAGTCCACAAGGCCCGCACCCGTCATGCCCACCGGCGTAAGCTCCGTCCTTCCATGAAGGTACGCCATGCCGCCGTACATGACCATGGGCTTTTCGACCTGCTTGGCCAGCAACACATCCTTGGCAGGTTCCAACCGGATGAACACATTGGCGGCATGCACCTTGGGCACCTTCATGCCCGCCGTGGCGGACTCCTTGTTGGACAGCGTGTCCGCCACTCCGTAGGTGGAGTCCGGGCAGAAATACAGGTCCTTGCTGGTGGCGACGGTGGTGAGGTAGGCGAGGTCCCCATCGCCATGCAGGCCTTTGTCGTTGAGCTTGATCGTGTTCGAGAAGGTGGCCTTGCGACCATACAGTGGAAGTCCGCCATCACCGGTGGTCCGCTCAAAGCCCAGCGCGTAATCCGGCTGCAGCTTCAAGGGCTCGCGGATGTCCGGGAAGATGCCACCGCTCATCAGCGTTCCGCTGAAGGTGAGGCCGGAGTTCTGGAAGTCGTCCAGACTGTCCAGCAGGAAGGGATCGCTCTTGTAGTAGAACTTGTCGCGCTTGTAGGCTCCTTTCTGGATGTGCCCGCGGTCATAGAACACGTAGCTCTCCTGTGTGCTGTTGAACTTGGGGTAGGCCGGGTATCGGGCCTCCATCTTGCCCTCGCGCATCACCTGCTGGATGCCGCTCTTGTTGTTGGGGTCGTCGATCTCCAACGTTCCGGTCACTTTCTCCAGCACGTTCTTCACCCGCACCAGGCCGTACTCGCCGTTCTCGTTCGGCTCGAAGCTGTCGGCATAGAAGCTCACGCTGTCCACGTTCAACAGATCGATCGTGAAGGGCTTGTAGTGGAAGTAGTATTCCTTTCCATAGTAGTTCAGCTTGCCCGCAGCGATGTTCCCCCCGAAGGTGAAATCGCGGTCCTTCTTCAAGGTGACCTCACGTCCGCTCGGATAGATCCGTACGTCCTGCGAATCGCTCATGATGATCTTGGCGACACCCTTCAGCACGAGGTCGCTGTTCAGCAGGTTGATGGTGCCGTTCACGCCATCCTCCGCGTTACTGGTGAATTGCAGCACGTCGTAATCGATCTTCTTCGCGCTGGCGAGCACGGCTTCGCCGAGCCGGGGGAGCACATGCACCTGCTCGAACTCGGGATCGTAATCGATGTAGCGCCGGATGGCCATATCGAAGAGCAGCGGGATCACCTGTGGCTTCTGCAGCTTGGTGAACACAGCGAACTCGGTGGCCGTGAAATCGTTCCCCGCCTTCTTGCTGAACTCGCGCAGGCGTGAGAGCGGATGTATGGCGTCCACCCCCATCAAGGCCTCGTAACGCGCGCGCTTGAAGTAGTTGTAGCTCTCGAAGTTCGTCCGCGTCTGCGCGCTCCCCTGCAGGTTCCCCAGTTCGAGCAGGGGATCACCCTGCTTCCATCGCAGTTCCTCGAAGTACATGTCGAGCTGGTGGTAACTGTCCCACCACGGGGCCTTGCCCAGGCCTTCGTCGCTCTTGATCACGATGAGCTGCTTCTTGTCCTTCAGGAAGCGCACGCTTACGCTCGGATGTGAAATGGAATCCTTTTCGAGCCGCAGGGTGAGCCCCACCTGCTCACTGGTGATCTTGTCGGGGGTGATCGTGTACAACAGGCCGGAGGTGACGATGAACGGGCGCTTGTCGCGGTAGAAGGTGAGGAACGCGGGCTCCTCCTTGGTGCCGTAGCCCTGCAGCCTGGCCCCTTGAAGCGTGAAGCCCCCTTCGAAGTCGATGCCTTCAACGATGTCGCGGATCCGCATGCGTCGGCCATAGCTCTCGAAGCGGGGATAGCTCGCTTTCTCCGCCGTCACGTTCGCCAGCACCTTGTCCACCACTCGCCCCATCAAGGGTCCGTCGAAGTAGGGATCCGTGAACTGCACACTGTCCACTTCGATCTCCGAGCTCTTTGCACGCACCGTGTAGGCCGAGTTCCATTGGGCGAAGGTGGCCGATGGTTTCAGTCCGGCGCGCTCCCAGGTGAGGAGGCCGCCCCGGCCGTGGAAAATACCTTGTGTCGGGTAGTACACGCCCGACGTGTTGTGGATCACGATGCTATCGCCCTTGGCCAGGCAATGCACGTCCGTTCGCGGGAAGCTGACCTTGGGGATGCTGTCGAACGCGAAGCTGAACTGATCGCTGGTGGTGCGCCACTGAACACTCGTGCTCTTGTGGAACGAATTGTCCTTGAAGAGGTCCGCGCTCATGCCGATGAGGTCGGCGAGGTTCTGTTTGCGCGTGCTGCGCGCAGCGTTCTCCAGGCAGGTCATCCAGGCATCGAAGTCCTCCGCACTGCGGCGGCTGGAGGCGAAGGCCGCAAGCGAAGCGAGGTAGTCGCGGAACGAGGGAAAGGCCTCGAAGCGTTTCTTCAGCATGGCGTTGGAGAGTTCCACCACCCGAGTGCGCTGCGCGGTGGTGAAGAAGGTGCCGTTCCACGCCGGTGTGAAGACATCCTCCATGAAGGGCTTGCCCTCCTTCTTGTCGGCATCCACCATGAAGGCGGTCATCTCCGCCAGGAAGGTGGCCTGGTCCGCTGAGAAGGGTTTGGTCTGGGCCGATACCGGTGCCAGGCACATCGACACCAGTGCCGCGATGAATGCGCGGATCATCCAGGGTCGGGGATCCAGATCGGTCGTGCTCATGGTCTATTGCATACAAGAAGCGCCCATTCGCCGTGGGCCATGGTTCCGGTAGGGCTCATGCCCGCATCGATCACGGCCTTCCGCATGATCTCCACATCCGCCTGAACGAAGCCGCTGAGCAGCAGCGCACCGCCAGGAAGCAGCGCATCGCGCATGGCGTGCATATCGCGCAGGAGCGTGTTGCGTTCGATGTTCGCCAAGATAACATCGCAGGAGGCGGGCTTCAGCAGGGCCACATCGCCTTTGTCCACAACCACGTGGGGGCAATTGTTCAAGGCGCAGTTCTCCCGGGCGTTCAGAACGGCCTGTTCGTCGATGTCGATGGCGTGCACAGAGGCGGCCCCGAGCCGCACGGCCAGGATGGCCAGCACCGCCGTACCGCAGCCCAGATCGCACACGTGCCTGCCCGTCAACTTCATCGGCACCATCGCCTCCACCATCATGCGCGTGGTGGAGTGGTGACCCGTGCCGAAGGCCATGCGCGGGGTGATCACCAGGTCGTGAACGAAACCGTCGACCGGCGGATGGAAATCAGCGCGGATGCGCACCTGCTGTCCGACCTCCACCGGTTCAAAGCTGCTTTCCCATAGTGCGTTCCAATTGCGCGGCTCCACCTCGCGCACGGTGTGTGTGATGGTGACATGTGGATCGCGCAGCAACTGCATACCGGCGACGTCGTTGGGCTGGAACCTGTCACTGGGCACATACGCCTTCACGCCATGCGCGGTCTCCTCAAAACTATCGAAACCGATATCGCCAAGCTCCGCGATCAGGATGTCGCGCCAAGGGGCGAGGGGGTTGACCAGGAAGGTGACCTCAGTGTAGTTCACGTTGGATGGCCGGGTGTGTGGACGGGGATGATGGGATCATGTGTTCTGTTGGAGCGCTGCGTTCCCGGCCAGGCGGATGAGCTCGGTGAACTGCTCCGGAACGAGCGCCGCCCCTCCGATAAGGCCGCCGTTCACATCGGGCTGTACGAAGAGCGATGCTGCATTGTCCGGCTTGCAGCTGCCCCCGTAAAGGACCGGCACCCGTGAGGCCACGCCCGCACCGTGGCTGGCCAGCAGGCCGCGGATGTGCGCATGCATGTCCTGGGCCTGTTGCGGCGTGGCCGTAAGGCCTGTGCCGATGGCCCAAACGGGCTCGTACGCAACGATCAACCGTTCCAGCTGTGCCTCGGAAAGTCCACCCAGGGCAGCCTTCATCTGCTCCGTCACCGTGGTGAAGTGCTGCTCCGCCATGCGCTCCTCTTTGCGTTCACCACAGCAATAGATCGGCGTGATGCCGTATGCGAGCAGGATCCCGATCTTCTCCCCCACCACATGATCGCTCTCCCCGAAATACTGACGACGCTCGCTGTGCCCCACGATGCAGTGGCTCACACCAATGCTGGAAAGCATGGAAGCGCTCACCTCGCCGGTGTATGCGCCGTGGTCCTTCTCATGGCAATTCTGCCCGGCCACCGCAATGCCCGTGCCCCGCGTGCGATCCACGGCCATCGCCAGGAACGGGAATGGCGGTGCGATCACCACCTGCACGTCGTGTTCGCCGAGGTCGGTGCCCACGATCGCGTCGATCAGGGCCAGGGCCTCGCCCCGGTCCTTATGCATCTTCCAATTGCCTGCAATGATCCTGCGCATGATGGTAAGCACAGGGTGATCGTGCCCCGTGATGTCGACAAAGATGGCCGCGGTGAAAAGTGCCCGGCAGCCACCTGACGAACAGATGTCAACAACCCGGGTGGATCAAAAGAGGAGCGAGAAGCCGAAATAGGGAAGCACCGGCCCCAGCCCTTCCGACAGCTCCTTATTGTACACCAGTGCCGCATCGGCCCCCAGCTTGCGGTGGATGAAGCGCACGCCCAGGGTGTACACGGGGAACGCATCCACACCGAAGTTCAGGACCCAGTTCTCCGTGATGATCGCCAGCGGTTCGGTGAATCGCCACTGGGCGCTGAAACCGAAGAGCGGTTTGCGAGTAAGGCCGATCCCGGTGACGCCGTAGCCGAAGTTCAGTGTGGCATGCGCCTCCATGGTGCCAATGGTGCATTGGCCGATCACGGCGCCCATCTTCCGGCTGGTGTCGAGTGAGTCCCGGAAAGGGGGGTCGTTGCTGAGCTGCGTGCCCACGGCATAGATGCCGGCATGAATGCCGGGCTGCAGGCGTTTGCCGATCTTCATGGCCAGGAAGTACCCCGGCAACTTCTTCTGCCCCGGGCGCAGGCTCGCCAGCACGCTCATCACCTGGAAGCCTCCCCCGATGCTCACCTCGTTCAACGGAGCGAACCATGCGGAATGCATGAGCACGTAGCTGTTCTGGTAATACCCCTGCCCCTGTCGCAGCGGAATGGCGCTCGGTGCGAAGAAGGTGTGGCTGGCGTGGGGATTATCCTTCCAGGTGCTGAACACGCGCTTGTAGGAAGGAGGCGCGGGAAAGGGCGTCAGCAAGCGGTGTGTTACGGCGGATGCATCGCCCGGAAGCAAACGACCAGCGGGCGGGTGTCCTGCGGCAGCCCATCCTGGGCCGACGATGCAACCGGCGATGATGAAGAGCAATGCGCGCATGGTTCGTTCGAACGGAAACACCGGCCGTGCCGGCGATCCGAAAGGTAGACGGAGGAGCGGGTGGATGGTTGGGTGCGCAGGCACGACTACTTGACCATGGCCTTCACCGCCTCGAGCGTGGGCACGTCGTTACAGTGCCACTGGCCCATCACGCGGCCTTCCTTCAACAGCACAACTCCCGGGTTGCTGCGGATCATGGTCTTCAATGTCACCTCGTCGCAGGTGGCGAAATCGAAGGCCAGTTGATGTTGGTGCCGGAAGGTCTCCACCTCATCGAAACCGCTGGCCGTGGCACCATACACATACCATCCATCCGTGTACGCGGCATCCGTCAGGGACTTTATCGCGGGCAAACAGGACGTAGTGGCCTTATCGATTGTCTTCACGACGATCAACAGGATGGGCGTGGGTTCCGCCAGGATGTCCGCCGTGATGTCGACGCCATCCTTGTCCGTGAGGCGGAAATCCTGCACCGGGCTGGGGATGCCGCGTTCGATCTCCTCGATCCGGCGATCCACATAGACCCATGTACTGTCGTCCCATGGGTATTTGCCCTTGGAATCGAACTCCTTCGTTTCTCCCGTGACCTTGTTCCTGTACGTAACGAAGATGTTCTGCACCGGCGGACGGCCCATCTGCTGCTGGTCACTGATGCTCTTGCCTACGGCGTATGCGCGGTAATCCTTCAAGGGCAGGTGTTGCAAGCCGTACCAGATGAAGCCGAAGCTCAAGAGCGTGATCCACAAGGCAGTTACCCATTCGGCCTTCACGCCATTCATGGATCGTTTGATCAAGAGGTATCCGGCCAGACCTGCCAGGGTGAACCAGATGAAGAAGCTCCACCCGAAGACCCAGGACCAGATCGCCACCAACAGCAGCCCGCCCGGCAGCAGGACCTTGTCATCCCCCACGGTATTGAACGGAATTCCGGGCTTGCGGAAGACGCTGAAATAGAAGATGGGCAGCACGAAGACCAGGAGGATCAGGTCCTTGGTGAAGCTCTCCCAAGGCGTTAGGCTGCGACCCAGCGATCCCTTCATCGCATCCCCGAAGCAGCCACAATCCGTAACGCAGGTCACATCCTTCATCACCTTCACGCCGGCCTCGATGCTCTCATATTTCGCCTGGGGATCACACGTGGCGGTGTAGGCGGTGAGCCAACCGAAGAATAAGGTGAGCAGGAGGAGCGCCCAGCTGGCCAGCTTCATCCGGCCGCCAACGAGCACCGCGAACCCCAGTACCACCTCGGCCAGGCATGCGAGGATGGCCAACGCCAACGAGAACGGCTCCAGGAAGGTGAGGTTCAGCGCGCTTTCCGCGAAGTATTCCTCCAGCTTGTAGCTGAAGCCGAGCGGATCGTTGGCCTTGACCAGGCCACTGACGATGAACGTGGCGCCCACAAGGATGCGGCAGAGGTAAAGGAAGTACTTCATGGTGTGCAGCGCTGGTGATGGCGGGCAGGATCTGCCGCTCGCGTGGCGGCGAAAATAGATGCCTCCAGGTCCACGAAGGTCGGGATCAACGATCCGTTAACGCGCGGAACGTGTGTGCGCGGACGACACGACCTGTTGGGGAACGCTTACATCCGCCGTGGCGGTCATCCGGCGTTCATATTCGCTCATGATGGTCTGCACCTCCGCGCGGATCCGCTGATCGTACTCCTCATCCCACGTGACCAGTCCGGTGGCGGGCTGGAACCGGGCCATACCCATGGGCAGGTCAAAATAGCTCAGGTCCATATCCGAGATGCGTTCGAACAAGGTCATCTCCACGAACAGGTCCTTGGTCCTGTTCTCCCCCTCCCACGCCAGTCCATGGGTGTCCACGCTGAAGCATTTGGTCTGGTGGCCCGGCGCACTGAACCGGATGACATACCGTGCATTGTTATCGAGCTTCACGGCATAGAGGCCCAGGACACCCGTCTCCTCCGCCTGTTGCTTCATCCCATCCTTATACACCCGTACCACGGCATTGGTGATCACGGACCCGGTCAGGTACTCCGTGACCACGCCATGGACCCGCAGTTCGTAGGCCTGTACCTGGTTCAGGGTCATCACTGACAATCCCAATACCATCAACTTGTTCAACGTTGCCATGCGTTGCAACGACCGTGGCTGTAGGCACGCGCCGTATGGGCCGCGAAACTACCCGCGTGGATCGTGGGATCCAAGGCCGATCGCGGCCTTTTTCAGGGATCGATCAACAGGCGATTGTTAATGAACACCGATGCCGCGACCAGTGGCTTACACACCTTGGGGCGATCCTCCGGCAGCGCGTTGCACCTGGGCATCTACCTTCACAGCCGGGATACGAACCCCCGAACGCCCATGCTCCGCCTTGTCCTGCTCTTCATGATAACAGGTATCTGCCTGGTCGCTTCCGCACAATACACCGCCACGGTACGGACCTCGGTGGTGATACCGGAGAACGCTGGCTGGAGGCAATGGAGCGGCCCTTATTGCGTGCTCACCTACCCGGGGAATTGGACACAGGAACCGGGCGGGCCTCAAGGCCTGAGCGCCTTGTTCATGTCCCGTGCGGACAGCATGACCGTGCATCGGGATCGGATGGAGGTGCAGGTGATGGACAGCGACGGACGGTCATTGGAGGCCATCGCCTCCATGGGGGCGGCAGGGCTCGGTGAGCGGCTTACGGAGGTCACGGAGCTCACCCAAAGCGGCGAGGGCGATGTGCTGCAGCGCGAATATTCGGCGAAGATGAGCGGGACCGCCATGCGCATCAAGCAACGATTTCACCTGCATGGCGTGCGCGTTCACGTGCTCACCTACATGGCGGAGCCAAGCAATTACGAGGAGTCGCTGCATCTGGCTGACGCCATGTTCGCCTCCTTCACCACCAAGTAGGCGTCAGGCCTGATCGGCCTCGTCGAGCAGGATCATGGCGAAGACCGCGTAGTTCACGATGTCGAGGAAGTTGGCATCGATGCCTTCGCTCACCAAGGTGTTCCCGGCGTTATCCTCGATCTGCTTGATGCGGAGCAGTTTCATCAGGATCAGGTCCACCAGGGAACTTATCCGCATGCTGCGCCAGGCTTCGCCATAGTCATGGTTCTTACGTTGCATCAGATCGCGGGCACGTTCGATCCGGACACGTACCTGCGCTGCGGCATCTGCGGATCCCAGATCGGGCGCCTCCACCACACCCAGGTCCAATTGAACCAACGCCATGGCGGCATAGTTGATGATCCCCACAAGCTCTGGTCGTATGCCCTCCTCCACCCGGCTGTGCCCCAGCTGCTGCAGGGTGCGGATCCGTTGGGCCTTGATCATGATCTGGTCCGTGAGCGATGGCACGCGCAGGATCCGCCAGGCCGTTCCATAATCATGCGCCTTCTTGGTGAAGAGGGCCATGCATTCGGCGATCACGGCGTCGTATTGGTGCAGGGTGCGGTCCATGGTGGATCGCAAAGGAACGACCTCAGCGTGGATCCGCGGTGATCACGGGATCGATGCGGAACACATGATCATGACCGAGGAGGCCTTTGCGCACACAACAGCGCAGGCTATCCACTGTCGTCAATTGCTCCTTCACGGCCCGGGGCATCTCCAGCCGTCTGCGTTCACCGGCCCAGGAGACATACACGTTGATGCTCCGGCGGCTCCAGGAAACATCCTCCACGTTCCAGGTAGTGCAACGTTCGTGGCCCTGTGGAAATGAGCGGTTCATGTACGAAGCCACCGTCACCGCCACGAGCGGAAGCACCACCCACCACATACCTCCGGCGCTCAGGAAGGACCGATGGTTCCGCCACTTGTCCGAAAGCGTGCGCAGCCAGGCCAGCGTGAGCGCGGCCATGAGCCCGATCGTGGCCCAGGTCAATGTGAACGCCCAGGCACCCCGGGTATTCTCCAGTCCATTTCTTCCTTCGCTCATGAACGTCATCAGCGCAGCGAAGAAGATCGCCATGCGCACCCAGTACATGATCCTTGCTCGCCGTCCGCCCTCCATCGTTTCAGGTGACACAACGGGGGATCCTTCTGCTGCGCCCGGCTCCTCCTCGTCCACGTGATCCGGCTCGTCATGAGCGTCCGCATCGTCATCGGCCTCCACCACCACGAGGTCATCCGATCCGCGTGTCCACTCCCGGAAGACCAACTGGAACGCTGCCCACACAGCCATCAGCAGACCGATGAGCGCAACGGCCCGCAATGGTCCCGTTTCATGCCGCAGGTCCAGGACCAACCATACACCGACGACCAATACCCCCGCGAGCACAGCCCTCCCCGCCCCTTTCCCCGTCACCCGCAGCACACGCACCACCACGCCATGCAGGAGTAAGGCCAAGGTGAGGCTTATGAACAGACCCCATTCGCGCACCAGGTCGAATGCCTTCGCCAGCCAGACCTCCATCCTGCTGGGGCGCTGTTCCGGATGCGCGACCAGGTGAGCCTCGAGCAACGCATTCCACCTGGCGATCTGCGGACCAGAGCGCAACGTGTCCCAAACGACGTTCTCCGCCTCGGTGCTCCAAGCTGATTCACCCATCGGCTCCCCCACCCATGCCGGGTCCATTCCCTCCAATGGAGGAAA
The DNA here is from genome assembly GCA_031411095.1 of Flavobacteriales bacterium. GTDB lineage: Bacteria > Bacteroidota > Bacteroidia > Flavobacteriales_F > PHOS-HE28 > PHOS-HE28. The sequence goes on from JANOAK010000029.1 coordinate 81,868, forward strand.
GAGCCGCATATCCAACTCCGCCGTGATGTGGTCCACCTGCCGGCTGGGCACTGTGCGCGCATCAAGGATCACATGGCGCGTAACGCAGCCTTCGGCGGAAAAGCGGATCACATAACGCCGCCCGTTGCGCAACTCGAACCGGTAGTACCCGTCGATGCGTGTGATACGCTGATGCGTATGACCTGTGCTATCAGACACCACCACCAAGGCCTTTGCCATGGGCCATCGCGTGAAGGCATCGCGTACGATGCCCTCCACCCGTATGGCCATGGCCTCGCGGCTTAGTGCCAGCACGAGCAATAGCAATAAGGTTCGCAGCGGCGGGGACATTGTTCGAACTTCGCACGTTCAGCCCACGAACCTAATGAGCTTGAGCGACCGCACTTGGCGTGTAAAGGACCTATCGGTACCGCTGCGTTCCCCGCTGGTGATGGGCATCCTCAATGCCACGCCGGACTCCTTCCATGTTGCGAGCCGCGTGAATGTTGATGCTGCGTTGCGGCTGGCGGAGGGCATGCTGGTGGATGGAGCCGGCATCCTGGACATCGGTGGGGCCAGTTCACGACCTGGATCGGTCGAGGTGTCGGAAGCGGAGGAAATGCAGCGTGTCCTTCCTGTGATCGAAGCCGTGCATCAACGCTTTCCGGACGCGTTGTTGAGCATAGATACCTACCGCGCCAAGGTGGCGCGCGAAGCCGTTGGCGTTGGCGCGGGTTTGGTGAACGACATCAGTGCGGGCCTGTTCGACCCCTCGATGATCAGCACGGTCGCGACGTTGCATGTACCGTATGTCCTGATGCACATGCAGGGCACACCCGCCACCATGCAACAGGCGCCGCACTATTCGGACGTGGCCATCGAGGTGACGCGTTTTCTCAGTGATCGGTCGAACGCGTGCCGAGCGGCCGGGATCGCGGATGTGGTCGTGGATCCCGGATTCGGTTTCGGGAAAACGACCGCACACAACTACACCCTGCTCCGCGAGTTGCCGCGTATCGTCGCACTGGGGATGCCCGTGCTCGTCGGGCTTTCGCGCAAGCGCATGATCACGGAGCTCCTGGGCATCCGCTCAGGGGATGCGTTGAACGGCACCACGGTACTGAACACCCTGGCACTGGTGAATGGCGCGTGCATCCTTCGTGTGCATGACGTGAAGGAAGCGGTGGAGTGCGCGAGGATCGTTGGTGCGATGGAACCGGGTACGCAACGGGCATGATATCCCGAAACCCTATCGGTCACTGCTCACAACACCTGGCCTACGATATTGATCACGGTCCTGTGGGTTCGGTGCCTCCCTTGGTGCTGTCCTCCATCGCCATGGGCACAACGACCTTCGGGGGTAGCCTGCCCTTGTTGCGCTTGTAATATCCCTTGTACGTCTTCTCGTACTCGTCCATCACCTGGGCCAGCGACGGACGGATGAACTCGGTGTACTGAACGTCCCAGCTCATGTTGCGAACGCTCTGCTTATAACTGGCCTCTCCCAAGGCCAGGTCAAAGAGCGAAAAGTCGAACTCCGGGATCCACTCGAACAGTGTCATCTGCACGTCCATTTCATAGAACGGCACGTCGGGGTACGGGGGGATCTCCTCGGTGTCCACATTGATGTGCTTGGTGATGTACCCATCCTGGCTGTACCAGATGGAATAGCGCCATCCACGGTCCAGGGTGAACTCATAGGTTCCGTCAGCCCTGCTCTTGAGTTCGGACTCCTCCTTCCCGGCTTTCAGCAAACGGACACGCACCCCGCGCAAGGGATCACCCGTGAAATGGTCGGTGACCTTGCCGCTCAACTTCACATAGAACCGTTGAGCATGCACTTCGGCGCAGCCCATCCATGGGGTCAAAAGGACCAGGAGGAGTAACCATTTCTTCATGATCCGGTCGTGCTTAGGGGATGACGGCAAAGAAGGTCGCTTGATGATCCACAGCCCTTTCCCGGTCAAGGGAGATCAGGGGAAGTGCGAGCGTACCAAAGATCACGCCATGACCTCCTGCAACAGTGCGGGGACAACCTCTAGGCGATGGGCACCTGGCAGAAATGGGTGAACCTTCCACATGGTGAAGTTATCAGATCGCATCTTCGCAGGCCAGCCCTTCCTTTACCCCGATCCACATGAACCTGATCACTTCCATCCGCAAAGGCGAGAACTTCCATATCGTGCTTTGGCTCATGAAGGACATGTGCTGGGTGATGGACCTGAAGATCTTGGGGACGATCATGATCGTGCCCACACTTCTGATGGCCTTATGGATCGCTTGGAAAAGCCGCGAGGAGATCGGCGAGCTCCTGCACTGTGTGGCCGTGGTGCTGTGGATCATGGCCAACGGCACGTGGATGGTGGGCGAGTTCTTCTTCCATGACGGCACCCGTCAACTGGCCATGCCGTTCTTCTTCTCGGGCCTTGCCGTTGTGGCGGTCTATTACGTTCTGGTGGCACCGCGGCACGCGCTGCGCAACGCACCCAGCGGCAGGAGCAAAACGCCTTGATCCACCCGGCCCCGATAACTTGCGATCGAACGCCGCTCCATGCCGTCCAACCTGTCCAAAGCGCAACGACGCACCCACCGAACGCTGCGGATCACGCTGGCGTGGGTGATCGCAGGCACCCTGGGCGCCCTCTGGGAAAGCAACGCCTTGGAGCGGGCCGGTCTGCCACCGGACCGATCGGGCATGTTGGACCATTACTTCTGGTTATCGCTGTTGTGCGGCCTGATCGGGGGCGGCGTTTACATCTTCCTGCTCCGGGACAGGCTTCGGAACCTGCCGTTCCTGCCGGCCTTCGGCATCATGAGCCTGGTGGTGCTCTGCGTCCTGCTCGCGTGGTCGGTGCTCCGCAACATGACCGTCCCCACCGGCGAGCCATTGCGTTCCGTCCTTTCAGGCGTGATCACCTGGCAGTTCCTGGGGAAATTCCTGTGGGGCTCGCTGCTGATGGGGGGCACCATGCTCATGGTGCGGCTGAACGATCAGTTGGGGGCTGGTACGGCCGGATTCCTCCTCGGGGGTTATTTCAAACCCCGGCAGGAATTACGTATCTTCATGTTCCTGGACATGCGGTCCTCCACGGCCATTGCCGAACGCATCGGTGACACGCGCTATTTCCAGTTGTTGAATGATGTGTACGCCGACATCACGGACCCGGTGATCTACACGGAGGGGGACATCTACCAATACGTGGGTGATGAGATCAGCGTAAGCTGGAAACTCCAGCGGGGCATCAAAGGCCAGCGTTGTCTGCGGTGCTTCTTCGCCATCCGCGAGAAATTGCAGCGCAGGGCGGCTTACTACCGCGAGCAGTATGGCTTTGTGCCTGTGTTCAAGGCCGGATTCCATTATGGCCAGGTGACCACGGGCGAGATCGGCCTGGTGAAGAAACAGACCATCTTCAGCGGCGATGCGGTGAACACGGCCGCACACATACAGGCCGCGTGCAATGAGCATGGTGTGGACATCCTGTTGAGCAAGGATCTGCTCGATGTGCTGGTGCTCCCCCCGTCGAAATGGAGCCTGCGTTCCGTGGGCGAAGTGCCCCTGAAAGGCAAGCTCCGGAGCGTTACCCTGTACACGGTATCGCCGGTCACGGACATCACACCGATGCCGATCGACACGCGGCCCAACGAGGCCTGATCCGCATCTCCGGCCGCCCTCCCCTCAATACCCTTCGTACCGCGTACCCTGCCACCACACGTTCACCGTGCCGGTGCCGCTGTTCCACACCACTGCATCGCCCACCAATTGAAATCGCTGGATCCCCGGCTCACGCGTGACCATGATGCGTTGCCCGTTCCTGAAGATCCGCAGTTCCCGGTTGAGGTCCTGATAGGCGATGATGGTGCCTGACACCTGCCAGTTCTCCGGCACATAACGCTCGATCGTGTCCACCAGCCCGTTGTGGAAGGTGCGCCATTCGCCCTTCTCCACCCAGGTGATGGTGCTGTCCTGGACGAAGTAATCGGTGGGTGCGGTGGAGGTGATGGCCATGACCTTGCCTTGGATGTAACACCTGTAAGCGCCACTGGCGCTGACCCAGGCCACAACACCGTCGCCCGCCTTGAAGGATCGCGGGGAGAACGGTTCCACCGAAATGTGCGTTCCGCGATCGAACACCTTGAAGCTATCATCCGCATCATCCCAATAGGCCACCACATCGCCCCCGGGGGCCACACGGCCAACGTCAGTGCTGTCGCACAGCACTTGGACGATCCCACGGTACACAAGATGGACCGTGCGCCGTGCACGATCGAGGAACACCAAGGTGTTCGAGCCGGCTTTCCACTGAGGTACGTCCGATGATCCGAGGACATCCGCCACCGGGAATGACCTACCGCGCCAATACACGCTCAGCGTGCTATCCTCCATCTCATGGAAAACGACCAAGCTGTCCTCCACCGAGAATTGGCCTGCGTTCGAGGTCAACAGCAAGGGGCCCCGTTCCTGCAACACATAAAGTGCCTTGCCTTGGCGCCATGCGAACGGTCCTGCGGCAGCCGCGACAGCTGCCTTCATCCGGACCGTGTCCGAAGGAGTTCCGGCGTACAGGTCCGTCAAGCCGGTCGAAGACCACAGGACCAGGCCACCCGAAGGGGTGATGAAACCAAGCCGTTCGGCATTGGGGAATACGGCGATCGGTGGACCGGAGGTCAGCTCGTGGAACGTTCCGCCCTGGAACACACCGAAGTGATCATTCGCGTTCACGTAGGGGACCGCTGTCTGCGCGCGCATCGACATGTGCAGTATCCAAACGGAAAAGAGCAATGGCAGACCTAGCAGGATCGAGCGCACGGAAGGTCGCATGGTGCTGGTGCCAGCCTGGATGGAATGCACGGCTATTTCATAAAGCGTTGGACCGATCGCGCATGGACCTGACGCCTGCGCCCTTTCACGGGCAGGATCAATTCGTCGCCCAAGGTGAAACGCTCGGTGGCCTGGGGCATGCGGGCGAGCAGGTCCGAACTCACCAGCAAGTCGGTCTTCAGGTCCTTGCACAGGCCAAGCATGCGGCTCACCGTGTTCATCACATCGCCACTGAAATCAATGGTGCGCTTGATGTGCCCCGTTTGCGCGGTGATCACGCGCCCGCCGTGCACAGCACCGCGGAACTTCGGCACCACTCCGAAAAGGCGCGTCATTTCCTCCGCGTTCTCCTCTATGCGCGCCATGATATCGAAGTAGAGGTCCAGGCAGTTCAGTTCCCGGGCACCCCTGCGCATGGTCCATGTGAAAATGACCTCGTCGCCTACGTATTTGTGGATCTCGGCCTCATTCCGCAGCACGGCATCGGTCATCAGCGAGTGGGTGGTATTGAGAAAGCGGAAGTACATCAGGTCGCCCAGCTTCTCATTCAACGCCGTGCTCCCGACCAGGTCGATGCTGAGCATGACCCGCTCCTCCGCGATCGGCCGCTCATATCGGCCGAGCAGGAACCCCAGGAACAAGCGTTGGCCCATGAATTCCTCCACCTGCACCACTAGGATGGCCATGGAGGTGACCACCACCACGCGCAGCACCAGCCGATACAACTGCGGCATCAGCATCATCTGTGCAGGACTGAAATCCGCATTCTGTGATAGCGGCAACAACTGCTCGCGGTCGAACAGGAAGGCGATGATGATGAAGAGCATCGTGAGCACGTTCACGGCCAGCACTTTCCCGAGGAACTGCAGCGGAATGGCCAGCACGCGGAACCGACGACCGAACAGGAACTCCTCGAGCACACCGGTCCAGATGCCGAGCAGGAACCATGCAGGCCACTGTCCCAACACCAACTCCCCGCTGAACAGGGTGAGCACCCAGGCCACGCCCCATGTGACCAATCCGTATTTCAGCAGCTTGCGCAGCTTATATCGGGTAATGGCGGTGAGCGGGAACATGGCTGGAATGGGTCGGGACCTCTGCTGCTCTAGGCGGCTGTAGCGCGTCCGGCCCTGTATCGGGATCGCGAAGGTACTCCGCTGCTTAGCCAGCGGACCGTGTTCCATGTCCCACTTGCTGGACCAGGAGTACCTTGCTGAGTTCTATTATGCGGTCCCGATGGCCTGCGCAGCAAATTCGATGTGACTTATCGACATCCAGCGCACGTGAGGCCTGTCAAATGCGTCATGGCAACGGCGCTGGGATCCAGTGGCGTTGGGACGGCATCAACCTTGTATTCATACATATGTGAACAGAGAACGTGTATGAACGGACGGATCTTTCGCTGGAGCACCGACCTTTGCGTGTATTTTACATCATTATCGTTTGACGCTTAGACACTTACATCATGCCTTGACCCTTTCCGGGGTGATCTGCGCCATGGTGTCGGTGGCCCAGCCGGTCTGTTCGATCAACATTGGACAGGACCGCACCATCTGCCAAGGTCAAAGCGTTCAGCTCCTTGGGCCTCCGGGTTATTCAAATTATCTGTGGAGCACAGGGGCGGTGACCCAGAACATCACGGTCAGTACTCCTGGGGATTACTGGTGCCAGGTGAGCTACCCGACCGGTAACCTGTTCCTCAATGGGAATTTCAGTTCAGGGAACACCGGGTTCATCTCCGCCTTCCTGTTCTCCCCGGACCTCTACACGGAAGGACACTACAACATCGGCAGCAACGCCAACACGTTCCACACGCAATGGCAAGGGGTGGGCAACGGGGTCTTCCTGATGTTGAACGGTGGCTTCACCACGGCATGGAGCGCCATCTACTGCCAGAACGTGACCGTTTGTCCCGGTCAGACCTACAACCTTTCCTTCCGCATGGCCAGCCTGGCCACCTCCGGACCTCCGCAGGTGCAATGGATCATCTCCGATGGCACCGCCACCGGACTGGCGGTCGCCTCCAACGTACAGGGGCAGTGGACCACCTTCAACAGCACCTGGACCGCGACCACGGCGGCCACACAATTGGATTTCTGTCTTCAGTTGATGAGTGAATACGGCATTGGCAACGACATCGGTCTGGACGACATGGTGCTCAGCAGCACGGTGATCCTGCGCGATACGGTGCATGTGTTCGTGAACCCGCCACCGGTAATGAACTGTGGGAGCTACGGACCCGTGTGCTTGTCATCCGGCAACGTGGCCTTGGCCGGCACACCGGTGGGGGGAACTTGGAGTGGTACCGGTGTATCGGGCTCGACGTTCGTGCCGGCCACTGCCGGCGTTGGCACCCATACGCTCACCTACAATTACACCGATGCCAACACCTGCTCCAATAGTTGTACAACGAACATCACGGTGAACGCGGTGCCGGTGGTCGCTTGTGGTGCATATGGGCCTGTTTGCCTCAGCGCCCCTGCGGTTGCCCTGGCCGGAGCCCCGGCAGGTGGCACGTGGAGCGGACCCGGTATCAGTGGCAATTCGTTCGTGCCGGCAACCGCCGGAGCAGGCACGCATGCGCTCACGTATTCCTACACGAACGCCAACGGTTGCTCGGGCTCCTGCACGACGAACATCACGGTGGACCCATTGCCCGTGCTCGCCTGTGGTGCATATGGACCCTTTTGCATCAATGCACCGGCTGCGGTGCTCAATGGTCTGCCGGCGGGCGGTTCATGGAGCGGCAACGGCGTGAGCGCAGGAAGCTTTGATCCAATGATCGCGGGTGCCGGTCAACACACTTTGACGTATTCCTACACCGATGGCAACGGATGCACCAACTCGTGCACCACCTCCGTTACTGTGGATCCGTTGCCGGTCCTGAACTGCGGCACCTACGGTCCGGTCTGTATGGGCTCGGGTGCCTTGGCATTGGCGGCGGTGCCGGCCGGAGGTACGTGGAGCGGACCCGGTATCGCGGGAAACAGTTTCAATCCCACATTCGCGGGCACAGGTACCCACACCATCACATATAGCTACACCAGCGCCGGCGGATGTTCCAACACGTGCTCCACCACCATCACCGTGAACGCCTTACCCGTGATGGCCTGCGGCAACTATGGGCCCGTTTGCATCAGCGCACCTTCGATCCCGCTGGTGGGTGCACCCCTAGGTGGCACGTGGAGCGGCCCAGGTGTCAGCGGTAATGCGTTCAACCCCGCAACGGCCGGTGTAGGAACGTTCGGGGTGACGTATACCAACACCAATGGCAACGGCTGCACGAACACGTGCAGCACGAACATCACGGTGGATCCATTGCCTGTTATGGATTGTGGAAGTCCGGGTCCCTTCTGCGTGAACGCTCCACCTGCGGCTCTGGGGGGCTCGCCAACAGGGGGTACATGGAGCGGCCCCGGCGTGAACGCGGGGAGCTTTGATCCCTCGCTCGCAGGCGTTGGCCAGCACAACCTCACCTACACCTTCACCGACGGGAACGGTTGCAGCAACACGTGTACGACACCTGTCACGGTCGACCCGTCGCCTGTAATGAACTGCGGCGCGTACGGCCCAGTTTGCATCGCTTCAGGAACGGTGGCGTTGGGGGGGACACCAACAGGCGGTGCATGGAGCGGCCCCGGTGTCTCCGGCAGCACCTTTGATCCCACCGTCGCTGGTGTTGGAGCGCATATCCTGACATACAGTTTCACCAGCGCAGGTGGCTGCACCAATACATGTTCCACCACCATCACGGTGGATGCCATGCCCGTGATCGCCTGTGGGAACTATGCACCGATGTGTGTGAACGAGGGCGCGATGCCGTTGGGCGGTATTCCCGGCGGTGGCACGTGGAGCGGACCTGGTGTGAGCAACGGGTCCTTCACTCCCGCCAATGCGGGTGTAGGAACCCATCAGCTCACGTACGCCTTCACCGACGGTAATGGATGCACTTCCACATGCAGCACCAGCATCACCGTGAGCGCCCTCCCGGTGTTGAATTGCGGGAGTTTTGTGGCCGTATGCGCCAACGCTGACCCCATCGTGCTGGGAGGAAGTCCCACCGGTGGGAACTGGAGCGGTAACGGTGTTACATCCGGTGTATTCGATCCAGCCATTGCGGGCAATGGGCAGCATGCCCTCACCTATTCGTTCACCGATGCGAACGGATGCAACAGCACCTGCACAACGACCATCGTGGTCAACCCCATTCCGGCCGTGGACCTTGGAAATGACCTGACGGCATGCCCGGGCGACGCGATCACCTTTGATGCGAGCACTCCCGGGGCTACGTACATCTGGCAGGATGGCACCACGCTCCCCACGCTCACCACGGATGTGCCCGGCATCTACCATGTTCAGGTATCGGTGAACGGTTGTTCGGCCAGCGACACGGTTGCGCTGGATCACTTCAACCTACAATCGGTGGATCTGGGGGCCGACATCACCGCATGCGCGGGAACGCCCGTACCGCTCAGCCTCAACATCGCCGGTGCCACCTATACCTGGAACACGGGATCCACCGCAGCTTCGATCAATGCCACCAGCAGCGGCTGGTACTGGGTGGATGTAACGATGAACACCTGTGCGGTGCGCGATTCCATCCAGGTGACGATCGTGCCCTTGCCCAGTGTGAGCCTCGGCATGGACCGCATGGTGTGCCCGGGAGCCACCGCCCTGCTCGATGCCACAACGGCGAACGCAACCTATCTCTGGAACAACGGAGCCACCACCCCGACCATCCAGGCAGGCATCGGCTCCTGGAGCGTACAGGTAACGGTGAACGGTTGCTCGGCCAGTGATCAGGTGAACGTGGGCAATTGGACGGCGCCCAGCGTGGACCTCGGACCGGATACCACGCTGTGTCCCATGAGCACCCTGCTGCTCAACGCCACCACGCCGTTCATGACCTACAGCTGGCAGGATGGCTCCATGTCCGCGACCTACCTCGTGCAACAGCCGGGATCGTATTCGGTGACCCTCACCGACAGCCACGGCTGCACGGATAGCGACGCGATCATCGTGAACTATGCGGCTCCGATACCGGTGTTCATCGGCAACGACACCACGATCTGCACAGGGACCACCTTGTACTTGGACGCCACCACGGCGGGCGCAACGTTCTACCAGTGGAACAATGGCTTCAACGATCCCACCCTGCCGGTGAGCGGAGGCGGCACTTACTGGGTGGGCGTGGAACAGGGGAATTGCATGGTGTTCGACACGATCAACGTGCTGATGGCCCCGAGCCCGGATGTGTTCCTGGGCAACGACACCACCCTGTGCCCGGCGGCAACCCTCCTGCTCGATGCCACTGCAAGCGGCACAACCTACCTCTGGCAGAACAATTCGGCAGGTCCCACCCAAATGGTCGCCGTGGCCGGCACGTACTGGGTGCAGGTCACCGATCCCAACCATTGCACAGGGGCGGATACGATCGTGGTGGCCTATGCCGACCCGAACGCCGTTGACCTCGGGCCGGACACATCCATTTGCCAGGGCAGCGTGCTTGTCCTCGACGCCACTTTACCCGGAAGCACGTACCTATGGAACACAGGCGCAAGTGGGCCGACATTGAACGTAAGCGCGGCGGGCACCTATTCCGTGCAGGTCTTCCAAGGAGCATGCATGGTGACCGATACCATAGCCGTACAGGTGCAGCCGATGCCGGCGCTGACCCTCGGCAATGACACCACCCTGTGCGCAGGAGCGACACTTACCCTCGATGCTTCTTTCACCGGGGCCACTTACCTGTGGAACTCGGGCAGCACCGCTCCTACCATCACCGTGAGCGCACCGGGAACATACGAGGCCACCGTGGACCTGAACGGATGCGCCGTTACGGATGCCATACAGGTGGACTACGTGAACCCATTGTCTTTGGACCTCGGCAATGACACACTCCTATGCCCGGGCATTCCGCTCACGTTGCAAGCGTCCATTCCCGGCGGTACCACGGTGTGGAGCACCAACATCGTAGGCCCATCGATCACGGTGATGAACGATGGTATCTATTGGGCGAACATCACCGTGCAGGGCTGTTCCGTGAGCGATTCGATCCTGGTGCAACACGTCCCCTTGGAACCCCTGGACCTGGGCCCCGATGCGAACTTGTGCGAAGGCACCTCCCTCGACCTCGATATCACCGTGGCGGGCGCGAGCTATCTCTGGGAGGATGGCAGCAATGAACCCACCCGCGTCATCGCGGGTGGTGGCACGTACTGGGCGCGGATCATCCTCTCCGGATGTGAGACCTCTGACACCTTGCACTTGACGGATGTGCCGCTGCCCGTTGTTGACCTTGGTAACGATTCCGCGCTCTGCGCCACTGGCACCATCACGCTGAACGCCTTTCAACCGGGAGCGACCTATTTATGGAACAACAGCAGCACCGCTGCGTCCGTCGTGGCCTCACCGGGCACGTGGAGCGTCGCGGTCACCCTCAACGGCTGCTCGGCCAGCGATGAGCTCGTGATCGATGAACTGGCCTCGCCCACCATTGCTCTGCCGGATGACACCACCCTCTGCACAGGCACCAACTGGCTGATCGATGCGGCACAACCAGGAGCCACCTACCTCTGGCACGATGGTTCGGCCCAGGGTTCATTCCTGGTGAACACGCCCGGCACCGTTTCGGTGACGATCTCCATCGGGGGCTGTTCCGTTTCCGACGCCACGACCGTCTCCTACTTCGATGCCTCCGTGGTGGCCCTTGGCCCGGATACCGCGCTTTGTCCAGGCGAGGAAATGACCCTGTCATTGGTCCTTCCGGGAGTTTTCCTGACCTGGCCTGATGGCTCGCACGGTACGGACTTCAACATCACCACCGCAGGCCAGTATGCGGTGTTGGCCGAGGTGAACGGATGTACGGCCACCGACGCGATCAACGTGACGTACACACTGCTTCCCATCCCGGACCTTGGCAGTGACCAGGTGTTGTGCGATGGGGATTCAACACTGCTCGTTGTGCCTGCTTCCAGCGCCTCCGTTCTCTGGAGCACGGGCAGCACAGGCGACAGTGTGCTGGTGACCACCGGCGACCTGTACACGGTGACCCTGTCACTGGACGGGTGCACTCATTCGGATGCCGTGGACATCACCTTCCTGCATCGCGTGGACAGCATTGACCTCGGCCCGGATGCCACGATCTGCCTGGGTGCTGAACTTGAATTGGATGCGACCACCTACGGCGCGAGCTACCAATGGGACACGGGCTCGGACAACCCCACCCTGCTGGTGCGGCATCCCGGCATGTATGTGGTGCAGCTCACCGGCCCTTGCATCAACGCGGCCGATACGATCATCATTACGGACGGCGATTGTGCTCCGCTGGTCTTCGTGCCTAATGGGTTCACACCGAACGGCGATGGGTTGAACGAAGCGTTCGTGCCCGTGGTCAGCGGCAACGTTCGGAGCTTTACCTTCCTGATCTTCGATCGCTGGGGCGACATGATCTTCAGCAGCAACGCGATCGGCGAAGCGTGGGATGGGACGGTGAACGGCACCCCTTCCCAGGATGGCGTTTACACTTGGCGTGTTGAATACAAGGCCGTGACCGATGAGGGTGTCTCACAAGAGCGGCTCACCGGCCATGTGACCCTGCTTCGCTAGGGTATCGTGGACTAATTGCCCGCTGGGGCATCAAAGCCTTCTTCCTTCCAGATGTACTGCCCGTTGTCCAGGCGCAGGTAGGCCCATTTCTTATCGATAAGGCCGGTGCCGGTGCCATTGGCCACCCGCACGGTCGCCCGATCGATCACCTCCACTTCATCAAAGGCCAATGGAACGCGCACCTTGCCTGTGACATCGATCAGACCTTGACGTTCCATTCCAGCGACCACGAGCAGGCCCTCGTTCACGTCGGACAGCTTGTTGTATTTCGGTGCGATCACCTCGCGTCCTGTGCTGTCCACGAGCCCGAACAACTGGCCCATGCGCACCCGCGCATATCCTTGGTGCATATCCCATGCAGCATCATATCGGGGCTCCACCACCGCGGTGAATGAACGGCCCATGAAGCCCCATTTGTTCTTCTTCTTCACGGGAATGATCCCTCCTTCCATCAGTCCGATATCGCTGAACTGAGCGGGGAAGATGCGTTCGCCCTTGGTATCGATCAGCGCCATCTTGTCGCCCACCAGCACGCGTGCAACACCGTTGTGGAAGTCACCCCACGCCGTGGGTGTTCCTTCGGGCATGTTGTACTGCTGTGGCACCACGAAGCGCCCGTTGACATCCACATACCCGCAACGGCCCTTGTCCATCACCAGGGCCAGTCCGTCGTTATAGGCACCTACATGCCCATGTTCCACCGGCAACACCACATCGCCGAACACGCTGATCACACCCATGCGGTCCTCCTTCCGCACGCGAGAAATCGGACCCACAAAGCCCTCGACCCAGTCATATAGGAACGGTACCACCAGGTCGCCGCGACCATCGATCACGCCGGAACGGCCATCCTTCTCCACCACCGCCACTCCGTTGCGGAACGTGTTCGCGCCGTCGTATTGCAGCGGGATGACCAAGGCGCCGGAAGCGTTCACATACCCGAACTTGCCCTGCTTGGCCGCATAGGCCAGCGCGCCGCTGAACTCGCCGAGCTCGTCGTACTCCAGCGGAACGATCACGTTGCCCGATCTGTCCAACGCGCCGGCCTTGTCGTTCATCTCCACCGTGGCCAGCCCTTCGCTGAATTCATATACCTCATCGTAGATCGGCTCGATCACGGTCCGTCCGATCTTGTTGATGGTGCCCATGCGGGAATCCCTCCCCACCATGGCCTGTCCCCCTTGGAAGGGTTCGGCCACATCGTATTCGGCTTTGATGCGCTCCACGCCGCTGGCATCGATGTAGCCCCACTTATCGCCCTGGCGGAAGGGGTACAGCACCAGGCTCGCCGTATTGAAGTCCGCAGCCAGCTCATTGATGAACGGATAATCCGGATAGTTCTTCAGGAAGGTGGTGATCGATGCCGCGCTCAGGTCGCGCGTGCTGGTCTCATAGATCGTGCGCCAGGCCTCCGGCACATGGGGGCTCTTCGGATACCGCCGGATGAAGGCCGACAGTTCCTCGGGTGTACGATCGGGTGCGCTCAACTTGTACAGTTCCGCCTCGGCTATGCGGATGTACGGGCTGTCCGCATGATCGCGGATGAAGTTCTCGAGCTCGGGGATGGTGCCGTTGGGCGCCGCTTCGCGATAGATGGCCTCGTTCAGCCGGTTGCGTGCCTCGTACGCTTCGCGCGCATCGGGATAACGTTGGAGGAAGGCCTCGTAGTCGGCAGCGGTATTGGTGCTGCGCGCCTCCACAAAGGCCAGGTGATCGCGTTGCTCCGTGGCCTCCTTCACATGCGCGCTTGAACGATAGCGCTGGATGAAATTGTCGAAGGCCGAGATGGTGTTCACCGCCTTGGCCTGGTCGAAGGCGATGCCGTAAATGTACTCGCGCTGAGCCGCAATGGCTGCGGCATCCACACCGTATGATCCCACCTCTGCCCGTGCCTTGTCCCCTGCCATCGCAAAGGCCGCATCGGCTCGCTGGATATACGCGTAGCTTGAATCCAGCTGATAGAACGGATTGTCTGCGCGGCCGGTGATCACGCTGAGGCCGTAGTTGGCCGCGATGGGTTGCCGGGCCACCTGCTTCATGAACAACTCACGCGCGAGGAAGTAGTTGCGCACCTCCAAGGCGGCAAAGGCCTTCTTCAGCTTTCCTGCGTGTGCGCTGAGCGCCAGGCAAAGAGCGAACAAGAGGACGAAGGAACGTGTTCCGATGGGGCTATGCACGCGGCGAAAGTATCCTGCCATCCATCGCTTTCACCGCACCTTCGCAGCGCCGCATCGACCATGCCCTGTTGATGGAGAAGAAGGACCTCCCACTGGAACGTTGGCTTACCCCACGGAACGCGCGACTGGCATTGCTGGTCATCGGTCTCATATCGCTGGCCGCGGCCGTCAGCCTGCGGAACGTCAAGGTGGATTACGACTTCGAGAAGTTCTTCCCGAACAACGACCCGGAACTCGACCGCTACCTCGCCTTCCGCGAGCAGTTCGGGTATGACAATGACTTCCTGATGTTCGGGATAGAACGGGATCAAGGCGTGTTCGACCGTGACCTGCTCGTGCGTGTGGACAGCCTGGCCATGCGCCTTGCACGGTTGCCTTTGGTGATGAAGGTGCTCTCACCTACGCGCCTCACCGAGCCCGTGATCACACCGTTGGGGGTGTTCGAAACACCCTACCTGCGTCTGGAGGGCGCGGCCGACAGCGCAAGTAGCGATCTGCTCGCGTTGGATTCCGCCCGCATCTGGAACGATCCCCGGGTGCGCGACATGTTCTTCTCCGAGGATGCCCGCGCCATGATCGTGGTGCTGAACGCCGAGCCTGGGCTCTCGAAGGCCAAGTGCGACGATCTTCTCCTGAACGTGCGCCGCGTGATGAATGAAAGCGGATTCGCCAACGCTCGCGTGGTGGGGCGGATCGTAGGCCAGGATCATTACATCAACACCATGGTGCGGGAAATGCTCTTCTTCCTCACCGCATCCATCCTGCTCCTCGCCGTATTCCTGTGGATCGGCTTCCGCAGCGTCTACGGCGTGCTTGTGCCGATCGCCGTGGTGGGCCTTTCGATCCTGTGGCAGGTGGGCTTCATGACGGCCATCGGCAAGCCACTGGGCATTCTGACGATGTTGCTGCCCACCATCCTCTTTGTGGTGGGCATGAGTGACGTGGTGCACATCCTCGAATGTTATCTGGAGGAGATCCGGCGAGGGGTGCCGCGCATCCGGGCGATCGCCCTTACCTTCCATGAGGTCGGCTTACCCACCTTCCTCACGGCGGTCACCAGCGGCATCGGCTTTGCCACACTGGGCACCGCCAGCATACAACCACTGCAGGAATTCGGCTACTACACGGCACTCGGTGTGCTGCTCGCCTTCACGCTGGCCTTTGTGCTCCTCCCTGCGTTGCTCGTCTTGATCGATCCCGTGCGCCTTCTTCCCCGCAAGAATGAAGCATCCCCTTGGGACAGACAACTGCCGTCGCTGTTCCTGTGGACCCTGCGCAACCGGTCCGCCGTGTTGTGGGGGTTCGCTGCCATCACGGTGATCAGTGTGGTCGGCATCTCGCGTGTTCGGGTGAACAACTACCTGTTGGAGGACCTGCCGAACTCCGATCCGCTAAAGCAGGGCTTCGTGTGGTTCGAAAGGACCTTCGGCGGTGTGCGGCCCTTCGAGATGGAGATCAACGTGGTGGACAGTTCCCGCACCGTGTGGGACCTGGCGGTGCTGCAGCAGATCGAACGCGTGCAGGAACATGTGGCGGAGGCTTACCAGGTGGATGGTATCGCCTCGCCCGTGCTGCTCATGCGGTCCATGAACAAGGCCTTCAATGGGGGCGACCGCACCTTCTTCAGGCTTCCGGAGGACAGCGCCGAATGCGCCCGTATGGCCCGCAGGACGAAGATGCTCGGGAAGGACCTGCTCGGACCCTTGGTGAGCGCCGATGCTCGCACGGCGCGGCTGACAGGCCGCTGCGTGGATGAAGGCGGCTTCATTCACAAAGGGAAGAACGCCGAGCTCGATTCCTTCATCGCGGCCAACACGGATCCGCAGCTGGTGCAATTCCACCAGACCGGCATGGCCTTCCTAATCGACCGCAACAACGCGACCTTGAGCACGCAACTGGTCGGTGGCATGGGCCTCGCCGTGCTGCTCACCGCCCTGATCATGCTCTGGTTCTTCCGCGACTGGCGCATGGTGCTGGTGGCCTTGATCCCCAACCTTGTTCCCTTGGTCTTCATCGCTGGTGTGATGGGCTTCTCCGGCATCGACCTGAAGGTGAGCACGGCCATCATCTTCTCCATCTCCTTCGGCATCGCCGAGGACGACACCATCCACATGCTGGCCGCGCTGAGGCAGCACCTGCGTGCGGGCCTCTCACCGGCTTATGCGCTGAAGCGCACCTACCTCCGCACGGGCAAGGCGGTAACGGTCACCAGCCTGATGCTCCTCTCCGGATTCGTCACCCTCATCTTCTCCGATTTCGCCAGCGTGTTCTACATGGGTGTGCTGATCACCTCCACGCTGGCCTTTGCCTATGTGGCCGAACTGCTCCTGCTGCCCGCTTTGGTGATGGTGCTCATGCGGTCAACGCAATAGGGGCCGCCTCGGTGAGACAACCCCTTCCGTGTTCCGAAGGAAGAAGATCAATAGCTCTCGTACGCGCCCTTGAACTCGGCGTCGTCCATGAAGAAGTCCTTGCCCAGTTCCAGCATCTCCTTGGCCTTGGCCTTGTTGCCCTTGCCATCGAGGTAGGTGGCGTAGTGGATCAAAGCGGCCTTCACCAACTTCTTCTGGTCATCGGGCAACATGCCGATGCCACCAGCGGCCTCCAGCGCAGGTTGGAACTTGGCCACGGCGAGTTCGCCTTCCTTCACCATGTTCGACTTCATCAATGACAGGCCTAGCATCAACCAGGGACCGGGGTTCTCCGGGTAATAGCCGGTCATGCCGTCGAACCATTGTTTGGCCTTGGTGAACGCATTCGATTCGTATTCATTCAAACCAGCGCCGCCGGCCATCTCGTTCAAGTTGCTCCAATAATCAGCGTAGTTATCGAAGAACTCCTTGTTCTTATCCTTCTTGCGGTACTTCTCAGCGAACTTCACCGCATCGCGGTCGCTCTTCTTGTACTCCTCCATGGCCCGGTACTTCTCGATCTTGCTCATCTCGTACAAGCTCATGCTCATATAGAGGAAGGGCAAGGGATCTTTCTTGGAGGACTCCTTCTCGGTATAGGCCTGTGCCTTGGCCAGGCAGTCCTCGTACTTCTCATCAACATACTTGACGAGGAGGTCCTCATACGGCTGTTTCTGGGCTTGGACCGCAAGGAACAGGGTGGAAACGGCTGCGAGCAGCAACGAACGCATCATGGCGCGGTGATTTGGGGCGTGGTTGGCAAGATCGATGCCGGAAAGGTAGTCGCACCAACGAATGAGCGAAAGCGGCCCCGGATGTAATGTGAACAGCTCGCAGGGGGAAGCACCGCAGGCAACCGGCCTTTCACCACTTTTGTGGCCCAGTCCGCCCTCCGTGCGCATCGACATCCTTACCGCCCTCCCACGCCTGCTGGACAGCTACTTCAGCGAGAGCATCCTGCAGCGCGCCCAGACCAAGGGCTTGGCCCAGGTGGTGGTGCACGACCTGCGCGACCATAGCACCGACAAGAACAGGCGACTGGACGACTACGCGTTCGGTGGTGGTGCCGGCATGGTGATGATGATCGAACCCATTCACCGATGCATCGATGGCCTGAAGAAAGAACGGAGCTATGATGAGGTCATCTACATGAGCCCGGACGGTGAATTGCTGGACCAGCCCATGGCCAACCGCATGAGCCAGCTGAAGAACCTGATCCTGCTCTGCGGACATTACAAGGGTGTGGATGAGCGCGTGCGCGAGCATCTCATCACCCGCGAGGTCTCCATCGGCAACTATGTGCTGAGCGGAGGTGAACTGCCCGCTGCCGTGTTGAGCGACTCCATCATACGCCTGCTGCCGGGTGTGCTCAGCGACGAGACCAGCGCCCTGTCGGACAGTTTCCAGGACGGCCTGGTGGCCCCCCCGGTGTACACCCGTCCTTCGGATTACCAGGGCTGGAAGGTGCCGGAGGTCCTCATGAGCGGGCATGAGGCGAAGATCCAGGCCTGGCGCCATGAAGAGAGCCTGAAGCGCACCCAACAGCGACGCCCTGATCTTTTGGCCTCATTTGACGAAGGTTAGGTGCTGTTCTTCGTCAATTATTCCCTAATATTGCGGCCCCGAATTCGGGACGTGTTCCCGTTAACCCGCTGAGCGCCATGGACAAGATTAAGCAACTCGAGAAAGAATGGGCCCCCGTGAAGCAGTACGCTGACTTCAAGGCTGGCGATACCGTTACCATCCACTACAAGATCGTTGAGGGCGCCAAGGAGCGTATCCAGCAATTCCAAGGGGTGGTGATCCAGCGCAAAGGCAGCGGCAGCACCGCCACCTTCACCGTGCGTAAAATGAGCGGGAACATCGGTGTGGAGCGCATCTTCCCGATCGCTTCTCCCTTCATCGATCAGATCGATGTGAACAAGCGTGGTGTGGTACGTCGCGCCCGCATCTTCTACCTGCGTGAGCGCCGCGGCAAGAGTGCCCGTATCCAAGAGAAGCGTCAGGCCCTCGTGGCCGAGCCCAAATAAGGCTCCCTCCCCGACCCCTCTTAAAGGCCTTTCGCCATCCGGCGAAGGGCCTTTATCGTTTGCGGATACGCTGCCCTATCGCGTTCTCCAGGCGCAAATGCGCTTACTACCTACGCGGTAGGAGGATCAGGCCGGTCATCGCACGGGTCATCTCAGCCCGCGAAATGCAGGGCCACCATCACCACGAGGGAGACCGCAGCCACCACCGCGATGATGATGAACATGTTCACTGTGGCCGGCATATCGGTCGGCTTGTGATCATCGATGGGTTCCGGGACATCGCCCGGGGCATTGAAGTGTTCGTCGGTTGCCATGCTCATGGTGGTACAACCGGCGCGCCATCACGTGGTCCAACGTGGATAGGCCATGCTGGGCCTAGGTTTCCGAGCAAACGCGACCTCCAATAGGCCTGTGACCCGTGGGCAAACTATTCCACGATCCGGCCTACGTCATTCCGCAGAACGAGCCACGAAGACGGCCTTAAGTCCCACCCCTGAGCCCTATAGAATATCACCTTTTCCTCACCCCACCAACTCCTTGTTCCTGTTCGGAATGTCGTCCGTACTGAAGCTCACCTTCTCGTCCTCCTCTTTCAGCTTCAGCACCAACGCGAGGGCATCGGGCACCACGTCGCTGCAAAGCGTGAGGAAGCTGCCCGGCTTGGCGTTGCTGATGGCGTAGCGGATGGCCTCGTCCTCCTTCTTGATGATCTTGACGGGTTTGTTGGGATCGATCTCCTTGATGCCTTTTACCATGAGCGCGATGATCTCGTCGTCCGTCTTTCCGCGCAGGTTGCGGTCCTGGCGGATGATGATCTCGTCGAACATCTGCGCGCTGAGGCGGCCGAGGTTCACGGTGTCCTCGTCGCGTCGGTCGCCAACGCCGGCGATCACGCCCACCTTCGGGCTGTCCGGGATCTTGCTCAGGAACTTGCCCAGCGCTTCGAAGCCGTGCGGGTTGTGGGCGTAATCCACCACCACCTGGAATTTCTTGAATTGGAACAGGTTCAGGCGTCCCGGTGTTTGCGCGGGTGATGGCACGAAGGTCATCAGCGCCTCGCGCAGCTCCTCCACCTTCACGCCACGCACGTATGCCGCGAGCACCGCTGGCAGCACGTTCTGGATGTTGAACACCGCCTTGCCACCATAGGTGAGCGGGATGTTCACGGCCTTCTCGATGCGCAGCTTCCATTCACCCTTGCTGATGGTGACGAAGCCGTTCTCGTAGATGGCGGCAAGTCCCCCAAGCTTGCAGTGCTGGCGGATCAGGCGGTTGTTCTCGTCCAGGCTGAACAGGGCGATCTTGCAATCGCACTGCTTGCGCATGGCCATCACCAGCTCGTCGTCAGCGTTGAGGATCGCGTAACCATCGCGACGGACGCTTCGCGGTACGGTGCTCTTCACATGGGCCAGTTCCTCAAGCGTGTGGATGTCCTTCAATCCAAGGTGATCGGCGGCCACGTTCGTCACAATGGCCACATCGCAATGCTCGAATCCGAGACCACTGCGCACCAGTCCACCACGCGCGGTCTCCAGCACGGCCATGTCCACCACGGGCTCCTTCAGCACGAACTGCGCACTGGACGGGCCGGTACAATCGCCGGTCATCAACAGGCGGTTCATGATGTACACACCGTCACTACAGGTCATGCCCACCTTGTATCCCACGCTGCGCATGAGGTGCGCTGTAAGTCGCGTGGTGGTGGTCTTTCCGTTCGTTCCTGTGACGGCCACGATGGGGATGCGGCTTGGTGTGCCGAGCGGAAAGAGCATGTCCACCACAGGTTCGGCCACATTCCGGCCCAAACCGCCAGTGGGCGCGAGGTGCATGCGGAAGCCGGGCGCGGCGTTCACTTCCAGTACAGCACCCCCCGATTCGTTCAACGGAACAGTGATATCATCCGTCATGATGTCGATGCCGCAGATATCCAGGTCGATGATGCGGCTGATGCGCTCGGCGAGGAAGACGTTGAACGGATGCACCACTTCGGTGACATCGTCCGCTGTGCCGCCTGTGCTCAGGTTGGCCGTGGCCTTCAGGTAAACTGTTTCACCTTTCGCCGGAACACTATCGGGGCTGAGGTCCTTCAATGCGAGCAACTTCAACGTGTGATCATCGATGTCGATGCGCGTAAGCACGTTCTCGTGGCCATAGCCGCGACGCGGGTCCTTGTTCACCTCCTCGGCCAGTTGCGCGATCGTGCTCTTACCATCGCCCACCACGCACGCTGGCGTCCGCTTGGCTCCGGCAACGAACCGATGGTTTATCACCAACAGGCGATGATCAAGGCCGGTGATGTAGCGCTCCACGATCGCGCTGCGGCTGATCTCCTTTGCCTTGGCCAGCGCGACCTTCGCCTCGTCCAATGTCTTGATGCCGATGGTGGCTCCGCGGCCATGGTTACCCCCGATGGGCTTGATCACGCAGGGGAATCCCACGGAATCCAGTGCGGCCTCCAAACCCTCCTCAGTGCGCACCACACGACCTTTGGGCACGGGGATCTCATAGCTCTCCAGGAGCTGCTTGGTCTCCTCCTTGTCGCAGGCGATCTCCACACCGATGTTGCTGGTCTTGCTGGTGATGGTGGCACGGATCCGTTTTTGGTGGATGCCATGCCCCAGTTGCACAAGGCTCTGACCGTTCAGGCGGAGATATGGAATGCCCCGGGCGACAGCCTCCTGCACGATGCTGGCGGTACTGGGACCCAGCCGGCTGTCCTCGCGGAGCTCCCGCATTTGCTGGATGTCGGCATCGAGGTCGTACTTCTCGCCACTGATCAAGGCTTCAGCGATCCGCACGGCCGACTTGGCCGCGAACATGCCGACAGGCTCTTCGATGTAGCTGAACACCACATTGTACACGCCCGCATCGCGCGTGCTGCGGGTGCGGCCGAAACCGGTCTCCATGCCCGCCAGCGTCTGGATCTCCAACGCGATATGCTCGATAACGTGGCCCATCCACGTACCGCGTTTCACGCGTTCGAAGAAGCCCCCAGCATGATCCTCGCTGCACCGATGGCTGTACATGGAGGGCAGCATGGCCGTAAGGCGCTCGTAAAAGCCCGGGATCTTGTCCGTGGGCCGTTGCTCCAGATCCTCGATGTCGAGCCGCATCACGATCAAGTGATGGCGGCGGACCGACCAATAATTGGGGCCGCGCATGGCTTTCAGCTCGAGGATCCGCATGGGAAAAGGGTTGAATGCTGGCAATATAGTGCGGCAGGTTGTTCAAACTTCGTTGGAACGGAGGTTCAGGACTGGGATGGGTCCTCTAATTTCGTCGGCGCTACCCCGGTGAAAAGGGGTGGCGGACCCGAGGCCTGTCGCAGGCTGCATGAGCGTTGTTCCTATACGGAACATGTTCCGCAGTTGAGCAGAGGTAGCGGGATCCGGGGCGGGGGTCAACACCAGCACATGAACCCAAAAGGCAAACTTATCGCCATTGGCGGTAACGAGGACAAGGGCACGGAACCCGAAGGCGGGCACAACGCCAAGGTCTTTCAAAGCAGCTTCATCGAAGAAGGCATCCTCAAACGGGTGATGGACGAGATGGGCGGCATCAATGCGCGCATCGCCGTGATCACCAGCGCCAGTAGCATCCCCCTCGAGGTGGGCGCCAATTACATCGAAGCCTTCGGCCGTTTAGGCGCGAAGAACATCGATGTGATGGACATCCGCGAACGGGCCGACGTGAAGCCGGACATGATCAAGCGGCTGGCCAAGGCCGATGGCGTGATGATGAGCGGCGGCAACCAGTTGCGCCTCACCACCATTTTCGGGGGCACGGCCTTCCTGGAGCTCATGAAACGCCGCTACCACGAGGAAGCGGGCTTTGTGATCGCCGGCACCAGCGCTGGCGCCATGTGCATGAGCAGCACCATGATCTATCAAGGCCATAGCTCCAGCGGGCTGGTGAAGGGCAGCGTGAAGATGACCACCGGCGCCTCCCTGATCCAGGATGTGATCATCGACAGCCACTTCGTGGAGCGCGGTCGCTTCAGTCGACTGAGCCAGGCGGTGGCCAGCAACCCGAACGCCATCGGTATCGGGCTTGGTGAGGACACGGGTGTGGTGATCACCAACTCCGATATGCTGGAGACCATCGGTAGTGGCCAGGTGATGATCTTCGATGGCCATGACATCAGCTACAGCGACTATGCGGATGTGGAGGAAGGACAGCCCTTCAGCATTGAAGGCATGAAGGTGCACATCATCTCCAAAGGGCACAGCTATTCAGTGATGCGGCGGGAATTCGCGGCCGTACGGGTGCCTATGCGGAGTTGAACGGCACTCCCTTCCCTTGCTTCATGTTCGGGGGGGCCGACCAGATCCTTCAGATACGTACTTTGGTGCAATGCGCCCCCTTCTGTTCGCTCTGTTCGTCCTGTTGATCCTGGCCTTCACGCCGAAGAAGACCGACATCCCTGAGCGATTCGTCATCGATGGTGAAAATGTCTTCAGTTCCGAAGAGGAGGACCGGCTGGATACGCTGTTCCGGGGACATGAACTGCGCACCGGGAATGAGATCATCCTGGTGACCACCTATTCCTACAATGGTCAGCCCGATCTGCGCTCCTTCGCCGCCACTTGCGGTGACTCGTTGAAGGTGGGCAAGAAGCGGCGGAACAACGGATTGGTGATCGCCTTCAGCGGACATTTGCGGGAAGTGTACATGGCACCGGGACTGGGAACGGAGACGGTGTTCCCGGAATGGAAATGCCAAAAGTTCGCCGACAGCCTCATGGTGCCCTTGTTCAAGGAGAACATGTATTTCGACGGTATATGGGAGGGCAGCAGGGCCGTGGTGGACTATTTGGAGGAGCCGGGTCACGAGATCAACTGACGCATGGTGCGCGCCATTCGCACACAACTCCTTTCTTTGCCCCTACTTCGCAACGCACCCACATGTCCAGCCCCGATACCTATACGCCGCACCCGAACTCCGCTCGCTGGCCCTTCTACGCCATGTCGCTGTTCGCCTTGATCTGCTGCATCGTCATGTGGCGCGCCTGCAAATTCTCGGGAAAAGGCATGGATGCGGAGCCGGTCGCACCGGCGGCGAGCACTGTGGCGCCCTGAAGGCGGTGCGCTAGGAACGCCGTTATCACGGATCGGCATCATCCGCACGGCTCCAACAGAGCGACGCTTCCGCTTTCCGCGCTCATTTCGCGAACATCTCCTTCCGCCCGATCACCGAACAGATCGGGCATTTGCGTGGATCATGACCTTTCGCGGGGCAGTGCTCGCGACCGAAGAATATGATGCGCAAGTGCAGCGCGTTCCAACTCTCCTTTGGAAATAGCTTCTTCAGGTCGGCCTCTGTGTGTTCCACGCTCCTACCGGAGCTCAACGTCCAGCGATACGCCAGGCGGTGGATGTGCGTATCCACCGGGAACGCCGGAACTCCAAAGGCCTGCGCCATCACCACGCTCGCCGTCTTGTGCCCAACAGCAGGCAGTGTTTCCAATGCGCTGAAGGTGCGCGGCACCTCTCCCCCATGCTCTTCAAGAATGATCTGCGAAAGACCATGGATGCCCTTGCTCTTCATGGGTGAAAGTCCGCATGGACGGATGATGTCCTGGATCTCCTCCACGCTCAACCTTACCATCTGCTGCGGTGTGCGCGCCCTGGCAAAGAGGAGCGGCGTTATCTCGTTCACCTTCTTGTCCGTGCATTGCGCACTGAGCACAACGGCCACCAGCAGCGTGTAGGGGTCCTGGTGGTCGAGCGGGATGGTCGTGCGGGGGTAGAGCTGTGCGAGCTTCTGCGCTACGAAGTCGGCCTTTTGCTGGCGGGTCATCGGTATATTGTTCCGGTCCTGGATCAGGTCAGCGAGGTGCACGTTCAGAAGGGTCGCAAAGCCGACCCACCTTCTCGATGTGCTGATAGTCCACCGGGTTGGGCCATCGCCCGCCCCAGATCCAACCATGGGTGGTGAGGTGCTTCATGATGTTGGCCCGTGTGAGCGTACCTGGACGGGCCGGGTCGTACACGCCTTTCTCCGGTTCGCGCAAGCCGCCCTTGGGACTGTGCCGCACGAATGGGTTGAGGAGTGGATTGATGTCGACCGCAATGCCCTGTGCATGCTTCGAGGGCTGACCGCTCGTGGGCTTGCTGCGGTAGTTGAAGGCCGAGGTGTTGTTATCCGCCATGGAAGCCGCATCATTCCATCCCGTCGAATCAGGATCGAACCCATACCGGTTTATGGGGATGACCCGGGCGATCGGGAACGTGTCGCGTCGCAGCCCTTCGAAGATGGCCCTCACCTCCTGGGCTACACACGCATGCACCACCAGCATGCCGGAATAGACGTGCGCTTTATCCACCTGTGTGCAGGCGCTATCCGTAAAGGAGTAATACAGCACCTCCACTGCGGTGAGCTGGTCCCGGATGCCCGGATCCAACGGACCCAGCTTCCGCGCGATGATCCGGAGGTCAGCCGCCAAACCAAAGGTGTCCGCGAGGGTGCTGTGCGCTACCACGCCTGGCGCACGAGCCGCGGCGGTATCCGAGCCGATTGCGCTTAAATCCGGAGCGTCATTATCCAGTTCGCCCGGGCCACATGCTCCGCACATCAGCGTAACAGCGGCCAATGCGCGGATCACCGCGTCCGGTCGCACACCGCTCACCGGCCGATCTTTCGCGCGGCCATCCTCATGGCTAAGAACGGATGCTACCACGAGAACATATGGGGGCCAGATCCCCGAATGAACGTGTGCGATCGGGTGGACATTTTCTCACCTTCCACATGCACCAGGTTCTGTTGGTCCACCAAGACATCCTGCAATAGCGAGTTGGAGACGGTCAGGTCGTTCGGTGTGCTCACGCCTTCCACCTGCATATAGCAGTACAAGGCCTCCCCATCCAGTTCCTTGCCCACCCACTTCCATGCCATCTGCTTATCCTCCTGGAACAACACCAGATGCTCCATGAAATACCGGTTCAGCAGACTGTCCGCTTTGGGATGCTCCTTATCCGAACCGAGCTTGAGCGATGCACGGGAAGAAAGGGCCTCCTCGATATCATGGGCCGTGATCCGCCACGTCAGGTCAAGGGTACTTGTGCTGTTGGTGTGACGGATCGTGAGAATTGACACGAAGAACTCATGTGGCGCAAAGCCGGTCAATACCAAGGCAGCTGAGAGGAGCAGGGCTTTCATCAAGCGTAAAGATCGCGATGCAGCGCGAACCACCCGCGTCCTGCGCCGTATTTTCGCGAGCATGATGCGCAAGTACCCCTTGACCTTCACCGCCGCCCTGGTCGGTGTGCTGGTCTCTGCTCAGGACTCACCTCGCTATGGCCGGGACAAGTTCCGTCAACTCGACCAGGAGTTGCCCACGCCCAACGAACAACGCACGGCGAGCGGTGCCCCTGGCCATGCCTACTGGCAGATGAAGGCCGATTACAACATCAGCGTGGAGATCGATGAGACGACCGGACCGGTTCCGAAACTCAGCGGCACAGAGACCATCACCTACCACAACCAGAGCCCCGACAAGCTGGACTACCTCTGGCTGCAGCTCGACCAGAACATCTACGAACCCGGCAGCGATGCGAACATGATCCGCACGGGGACCATCGGCGATAGTGTCAGCCTCGACCAGGTGGACAAATGGGTGAAGCCCTTTGAGGGTGGTTATAAGATCACAGCCGTTACGGATGCCAGCGGGGGCAAGCTGAAGTACACCATCAACAGGACGATGATGCGCATCGATCTGCCCAAGCCGCTTGCACCGGGCGCCACATACGCCTTCAAGGTGGAATGGTGGAACTGGATCAACGACCGTATGAAAGTGGGCGGCCGCGGGGGGTATGAGCACTTCCCGGAGGAGGACAACTACATCTTCACCATCGCACAGTTCTACCCACGCATGGCGGCCTACATGGACTATAGTGGCTGGATGCACAAGCAGTTCCTCGGCGCCGGCGAGTTCACCCTCGACTTCGGGGATTACACGCTGAGCATCACCGTGCCGGGAGATCACATCGTGGCTTCAACCGGCGTGTTGCAGAACGAGAGCGCCGTACTGACGGCAGAGCAGCGTTCACGCTTGGCCAAGGCGCGCATCGCAACGGCACCGGTCTTCATTGTAACGCCGGAGGAAGCGAAGAAGAACGAAGCGAAAAGCGCAGACGCGAAGAAGTCCGTGGGCAAAAAGACCTGGACCTACAAGGCCACCAACGTGCGCGATGTGGCCTTCGCCAATAGCCGCAAGTTCATGTGGGACGGTATGAACCAGCCGCTGCTGAGTGGCCCAGTACCTGGTGATCCTCCGGGTATGCGACGTCAAGCCAGTGTCGTGAACAATGTGCTGTGCATGAGCTTCTACCCGAAAGAGGGGAACCCGCTATGGGAGATGTACAGCACCAAGGTCGTTGCCCACACCATCAAGACCTACAGTGAGCACACCTGTGACTACATCTACCCTGTGGCCCAAAGCATCCACACCGACAAGATCGGCATGGAATACCCGATGATCTGCTTCAACGGAGGGCGTCCGGAGAAGGATGGCACTTACAGCGAACGCACGAAATATGGCATGATCGGCGTGGTCACCCATGAGGTGGGCCACAACTTCTTCCCCATGATCATCAACAGCGATGAGCGCCAATGGACGTGGATGGATGAGGGGCTCAACACCTTCGTGCAATACCTGACCGAACAGGCTTGGGATCGCGACTATCCCAGCTGGCGTGGGAAACCCCGCAACATCGTGGATTACATGAAAGGTGATCCCAATGCCTCACCGGACAAGGTGAAGGCACGCATCGAACCCATCATGACCAACAGCGAAAGCATCACGCAGTTCGGCAACAACGCATACGGCAAGCCCTGCACCGCGCTCAACATCCTGCGCGAGACCGTGATGGGCCGCGAACTCTTCGACCACGCCTTCAAGACCTATTGTGAACGGTGGAAGTTCAAACACCCCACACCGGCAGACTTCTTCCGCACCATGGAGGACGCCAGTGGCGTGGACCTCGATTGGTTCTGGCGCGGCTGGTTCTACACCACGGACCATGTGGACATCAGCATTGAGAACTTGAAGTACAAGCGCATGGATCCGCGCGATCCGTTACAGGCCGAGAAGCTCAAGCGCGAAGACAGGTCCCGCGAGGTGGTGGACATCAGCCGTGAGCGCAACAAGACCGACGTGGCGCAAGTGGTGGTGGAACGCGACCAGAGCACCAAGGATTTCTACAACCGCTTCGATCCGATCACTGCCACGGAACGCGACGTCACCGAATTCGAGAAGTGGAAGAAGAACCTGAAGCCCGAGGAACTCGCCCTGCTGAACGAGGACCTGCACCTGTACGAACTTTCGTTCAAGAACATCGGCGGCCTGGTGATGCCCGTGATCCTGGAATGGGAATATGCGGATGGCACCAAGGAGACCGAGCGCATCCCTGCTGAGATCTGGAAGACCGCCGATGAGGTGAGCAAGGTCTTCGTGAAGCGCAAAGAAGTGAAGAGCGTGACCCTCGACCCCTTCCTGGAGACAGCCGATTGCGACCTTGACAACAACAGCTGGCCGCAGCGCATGGTGCCTACGCGCTTCGACATCTTCAAGGAACGTGAATGGAGGCAGCCGAACCCGATGCAGTTGGAACGGAAGCAATTGGAGTTGAAGGGGAAGTGATCAACCCCTCACCACCCATAGGCGCTTAGGCTCCAACCGGAAGCGCACCTCCTTCCCGATGTCCATCGGTTCGCCGTCCAGGTGCGCAAGTGTACCAACCTGGTGCACCTGGGCCTCCCGCGCAACGATGGTGGTCATATACGGATTGCTATCCGCGCGGTTGGTGTATACGTCGTAGAAGGCCTTCAGCATGTGCAGGAACGGTGGCTTGCTCACCACCTGCAGTTCGGCCAGCCCATCATTGGGCGATGAGCCCGGACTGATGATGGCACCATTACCGAATTCGCGCGTATTGCAGAACACCATCATCAGCACATCGTGCTCCGTGGTCGCACTATTGGCCTTCACCACTACATGCATGGGCTTTGCCCCGAGGATCTCCTGCAGCACGATCCTCAGGTAACCGCTCATGCCCCTCCCCTTGCTCTTGTCGAAGCGGTGTGCGACCCGCGCGTCGAATCCGATGCCTGCGGTGCCGAGGAACAAGTGGTCGTTGAGGTAGCACACATCCATCGGTGATGCCGTGCCGGTGAAGGCCATGCGCAAGGCGTCCTCCGGCTTCAGTGGCAGGCGTTGAGAACGGGCGTATCCATTCCCGCTGCCCATGGACACGATACCCAGGGGCACCTTTGTGCCCACAAGTCCTCCGGCGATCGCGTTCAGCGTGCCATCGCCCCCCACGCTGATCACACGGTCCGCACCCGAGGCCACCGCTTCCTTCGCCAGCTCCGTGCCGTGGCCGATGCCCTCAATGATGCGCACGGTGAGTTCCACCCCCAATTCCTTCGCCATGCTCATGGCGCGGTCCTGGATGGTGAGCGCGCGCTTCTTGCCCGAGCGGGGATTCAGGATGATCGTGGCCTTCATGTCATTTCACCACCATGTCGCGGCGCAGCAAATGTCCGTTGAACTGTTGAATGGAGGCCTGTAGCAAGCGATGTGCACCCGCGATGTCCGCACTGTCCGGGCGGGTGATGCTGTCCGGCATGTACGTGCTGCCTATTCCTTCCAGCCACAGCACCTGCGTGCCATTGCTGCGGAGCTGCGCGCGGGGCGTTACCACCATCCAGGTAGCACTCCCCTGGCTCACCGCCGCGGGCGCCCGCTCGCGACGCAATACGCTGGCCCCGTGGCAGAAGAAGCGCTGGTCATGGCCCAACAGGTCAAGCACGGTCGGGGTGATGTCGATCTGCTGCGTGGTGCGGGTGATCTGCTCCGGCGCGATATGTCCCGGCATGTAGTAGACCATCGGTATCCAGTGATCGTATGCCGAGCCGGCCTGTTCGCCATTGCGCTCCAGGTCGGCCGTATGATCGGAGGTGATCACGAAGAGCGTGTTGCCGAACCATGGCAGCGTGCGGGCAACGTTGAAGAAGTTGCGGAGCGCATCATCGGTATAACGCAGCGTTGGATGGATGGGCAGTGCCCCCCCCGCGAAACGTTCGGCCTCGGACGGTGGAAGTTGATAGGGATGGTGCGAGCTGAGCGTGAACACCGCGCTCATGAAGGGTTCCTGTTCCTGGCCCAATGCATAAGCGAAGTGCTGGAGGAAGGGCCGGTCGCGTATGCCCCATACCCCGTCGTCCTCGCTCTTATCGGGGAATTCGTTGAAACCCACGTACCGCTGAAAGCCGGCACTTGCGGCAAAGGCATCGAAACCCATGGTCCCGTTGTGGCCGCCATGGAAGAAGCTGGTATGATAGCCCTGCGCTGCCAGCAGCCCGGGAAGCGTGGTCAGCGGGGCGTCGCTGTATGGCGAAGTGATCAGCGCCTCCTCCATCATCTTCGGCATGGAGGCCAGCACGGCCGGGATGCCATCGATGCTACGGCGACCGTTCGCGTAGGCCTCTGTGCAGTACATGCCGTTCGCCATCAGCGAATCGAGGAAGGGCATGTACCCTCCGTGACCACCGTTCAACAGGTTGCTGTACGTGGCGCCGAAGCTCTCGAGGATGATCACCACCACGTTGGAGCGCGGTGGAATGCGGGCGCTGTCGCCGTACTGGTGCTCCACGGGCCACAGTCGGTCCGCCTCCGCCTGCGGCATCAACTCCATTTCGCGCAGGGCGGGTTTGCCAGCGCTGGTCATCACTGTAAAGGGCGAGTTGAGCACCAACGGCATGTACGCCGGCGGCGCATAGTTGCTGGCATCCAACACGGTCAATGGGATGTACTGGGTGCCCCCGCGCGATGCGATCACCACCACTGCGATCGCGATCAGCCGCCATGACCACCAGGGCCGCGCCGGCACAAATGCCCAACGACGACAGGCCCAACGATAACCCACTTCCGCCATAAGCATCGACCCCAGGAAGATGAGCACAACATACCAGTAGTACTGCGCGAACACCGGTGCCAGATGGGCCAGATCGCTTCCACCGGAGGCAATGCCGAACAGATCGGCCGTGCTCCGCTTCAAGGTGAACTTGTAGTACTCGAGGTCCGTGCAATTCAGGAAAAAGCAGACCGCGTTGCTCACGTGGAAAAGAAGCTTGTGCAGCAGATGGAACCGGCCAAAGGTGTAAGGGGCCGTTAGCATGGCCAATGTCCAGGGGAGGTACAGCCAGGCGATGGCGCTGGCGTCGAACCGCAGGCCACCGACAAAGGCCGAGAGCGGCGGAGCCGGGAAGCCCTCCCGGTTCAGCAGGAAGAACAACACCCGTTGGGCACTGAAGATCAGCAATACCACGCCCAACGTGGCCAACAGCCTCATGAGCGGTCGGAAACGCGTGGTGGTCGCAGGGTCTGTCATGGCCGAAGAAGCGCGAACCTAACGATCCACCCCGTGGATAACGTACATGTCCTGTTGGCATTCTCCCATTTCCCGCACCCGGAACCCTCCGTGGCCCGATACTTTTGCCCTCCGTTCAAGGAACAACCGCATGACCATCGACGCCATCGAGAAAAAGCAGCTCAAATTCGAGCGCGGCAAGCTCTCCAACACCGAACTGCTCAGCATCCACGAGCACCTGTTGCGCCCGCGCCTCATCGAGGAGAAGATGTTGAGCATGCTGCGCCAGGGCCGCATCAGCAAATGGTTCAGCGGCATCGGTCAGGAGGCCGTGGCCGTGGGCGCCGCCCTGGCCATGGAGGCCGATGAGTACATCCTGCCCATGCACCGCAACCTGGGTACCTTCACCTCGCGGGATGTGCCCATGGCCCGGCTCTTCAGCCAGTTCCAGGGGCGCATGAACGGCTTCACCAAAGGCCGTGATCGCAGCTTCCACTTCGGCACGCAGGACTACAAACTGGTGGGCATGATCAGCCACTTGGGCCCGCAGATGGGCGTGGCCGACGGCATCGCGCTGGCCCACAAGCTGCGCCATGAAAAGAAATGCACGCTCGTCTTCACAGGGGACGGTGCCACCAGCGAAGGCGACTTCCACGAAAGTGTGAACACGGCCGCCGTGTGGGACCTGCCCGTGATCATCGTTATCGAGAACAACGGCTACGGACTGAGCACGCCCAGCGACGAGCAGTTCAAATGCAAGCTGCTTTCGGACAAGGCCATCGGCTATGGCATGGAAAGTCGTGTGGTGGCGGGCAACAACATCCTCGATGTCGTGCACACCCTGCGCGAAGTGGCCGCAAGCATCCGCAAGGACCCGCGCCCGGTGCTGGTGGAATGCATGACCTTCCGCATGCGTGGGCACGAAGAGGCCAGCGGCACGAAATACGTGCCGCAGGATCTCTTCAACGAGTGGGAGAAGAAGGATCCGGTGGTGAACTACGAGCGCTGGCTGATGGAAGCGGGCGTCCTGAGCGAGCCGGACATGAACGCCGTGCGCAAGCAGATCAAAGCCGAGATCGCGGAAGCGGTGGAAGTGGCCTTCGCAGAGCCTGCCGTGACGCCGGACCTGGCAGCCGAGATCCGTGACGTGTATGCCCGGCCGATCGTCATCGGTGCGCGGCCCGCCGTGGTGGAGCCACCGGCGATCGGTGCGGAAAAGCGCTTCATCGAAGCGATCACCGAAGGCATGCGTGAAAGCATGCGCCGTTTCCCGAACCTGGTACTGATGGGACAGGACATCGCGGAATATGGCGGTGCGTTCAAGGTGACCGATGGCTTCGTGGCCGAGTTCGGAAAGGACCGCGTGCGCAACACGCCCCTCTGCGAAAGCGCCATCCTGGGCGCGGGGCTCGGGCTGAGCATCAACGGCATGAAAGCCATGGTGGAAATGCAGTTCGCTGACTTCGTGAGCGAGGGCATGACGCAGATCACCAACAACTTTGCGAAGGCCCACTGGCGCTGGGGACAAAATGCGGACGTGGTGGTGAGAATGCCCACAGGAGCCGGTTCAGGGGCCGGTCCCTTCCACAGCCAGAGCAACGAGGCCTGGTTCACCAAAACACCCGGACTTAAGGTGGTCTACCCCGCGTTCCCTGCGGATGCCAAGGGGCTGCTGTGCTCCGCGTTCGAGGATCCCGACCCAGTGATGTACTTCGAGCACAAGAACCTCTATCGGTCGTTGACCGGCCCGGTACCTGATGGCTGGTATACCGTGCCCATCGGTGAAGCTGCCCTGTTGCGCGAAGGCACCGACCTTACGATCATCACCTACGGCATGGGCGTGCACTGGGCCCTGGCCGAGCTCGATGCACAGAAGATCAGCGCCGACCTGATCGACCTGCGCACCTTGCAGCCCTGGGACCGCGAGCGCGTGCTGGAGAGCGTGCGGAAGACCGGCAAGGCCCTGGTGCTGCACGAGGATACGCTCACTTCCGGTATCGGTGGTGAGATCGCAGCCGTGATCGCTGAAGAGTGTTTCGAATACCTCGATGCGCCGGTGATGCGCGTTGCTTCGATCGACACCCCGATCCCCTTCGACACCGGACTGGAGCAGCAGTTCCTGCCGAAGGTCCGATTGAAGGAGGCGCTCACGAAGCTGTCGGCCTACTAGGCTCGATCGGACCGAACGCAGAACGGGCGCAGGAATACCTGCGCCCGTTCCGTTGCTCTGATGCGTTATTCGCGACTACCGAACGATCTGGATCTCTTCCAGGATCGCTGGCTGCCCTTTGCCGCACATGCCCGAGGATGCCCGGGACAGGCGGTACACAAAGCTCAGCTTGGTGCCGTCCTTGGCGAACTTCGGGTCGAGACCGATGGGGATGAAGAAGCGCTGTTCCTCGCCTTCGCCCCGATCCACCAACACGGGACAACCCTCGTTGGCAAACTCGGTGGTCACACGGCCGGAGGAACGTCCATCGGCAGCGGTGGGTGGTGTGGGTGTGGCCGAGGCGGCGGCCGCCTCGGTCTTGCGGTGGCAACAGCTCATCAACAGGGCAGCAGCTGTGGCCGCGAACAGGATGTGGATCCTCATTTCTCCAGTACGATGCGTTCCACCTGCTGAGCTGCACCATCCGAGATGCGTACGAAGTAGACACCGGCGGACAAGCCGCTGGCATCTATGCTTGTAAGGGCCTGTCCTCCGGCAAATGCGATCGACCGGGTGAGCACGATGCGTCCGTCCAGACCGATCACATCGAGGTTCAGCGGACGCGTGGCGCCTGGCCACGTTGCCTGTACGGTCCACATGGAGCCATTGCTCACGATGTCCAGTTGCGCGGTGGGGGTCGCCGTGGTGGGTTCATCAACACCCACTTCCAGGTTCAGGTTGAATGCGCAGATGCGGGTGCGGGTGTTGCCACCGGTACCCAGGTATTCACCGGTGAACCAGAACCGCTCGCCATCGGGATCCAGCGACATGTGCGCATAGTCACCGAAGCGGTTGGTGAAGGTCTGTGACCCTGTACCACTGATGATGGTCTGCTCGGCGAAGGTCATCTGTCCCAACGGATCGTTGGCCAGGCGACCGGTGTAGCGGAGGCCCGCGTAGGTGCCGTCGGCATCGTTGGCACAGCTGTAGGCCAGGCCGATGTTGCCGTTGTTGTCCATGGCCATACTTCCATAAAAGCGGTCCGCGGCATCCGGATTCCACGTGCCCTGCTGGTAGATGTTGAAGTTGCCATCGTTGGCATCGCGCAGCTCATACCAGCGGATCGCGCAATGGTTGCTGCCAACATCCACGCCGTGGCAGAGCACCACGCTGTTGTGGTCGGCCCAGCGCGTGTGTTGAGCGCGGTAGTAGAAAATCCCCAGCCCTGCGTCCAGCTTCTGGGTGGTACCGGGTTGGGGGATGTTGTCCCAGCCGGAGCCGAGCCAAGGGTCGAAGGTCGCGGTGTTCACCGTTTGGGAGAGCGTTACCGAGGTGCTGGCCGTATTGGTCCAGTTCGTGTTCATCGTATAGATCTTGATGCGGTCCGCTGGAGCGCCCCACGTGTTGTCCTCGATATTGAAGAAATAGCACGGCGTACCGTTGGGTGGCAGGTCGCCATCGGCATCCGCGGGCAGCACGCTGGTGAAGCCACTGTTGATGACGCCGGGGGCACTGAGCGAGATCATGCGTGCCGTTGGATCACCCGTGAGCATGCGCGAGCGCTCGAACACCACCGCCGTCTTGTTGCTGTTGCTCGTCATGTAGTACCCATCCCACCAAATACTGAACTTGGGATAATCGGGGAACTGGGAGAAGGTGTACTCGTAGGTGAAGTACGCACCGGTGGGATCGGAGGTCTCGGAAACGGCCAGCAGCATGCGGTTGGGGCCGTCGTTGAACTGGGAGATGAACCAGCGATCGGCGTGGCGGTCGTACATCACAATGGGGTCACCGAGGTTGCTGCTGCCCGTCCACAGGCTGCTGAGGCTGTGCGAGGTGCCATCGGGCGTTCCGGTCTTCTGGTATACCCGGAAGGCCGTGTTCACCGCCTGCACGTAACGATCGGTGCCTGCTGCGCCGGTAGGGTCGGGTGGCACACCACTGCCGGCCTGTCCGTTCCAGCTGACCAGCGGGGCACGCAACGCCCGGGTGGCCGGTGCGGTCTGCACGGCGCCATCGGGCTCATCCAGTGCCGCTGGGTTCAGGATCTCGGGCAAGGCGCGGTGCTGGTCCATTTCCCGGCGGAGCTCACGCTCCTCCAAGGCCACATCGTGCACCGCGGGCCATTCGCGCATGGGCGGGGTCTTGAGGAATCCGGTGGGCCCAGCGACCGTAACGGTCTGTCCGAGGGAATTCGTTGTCTTCTGCTCGACAGCGGTTTGTGCCAATGCGCACGCGGGGATCAGCAGGGCACCCAGCAAAAGGGATCGGGAGGGGGTCATGGAGGTTTGCAACTAGGTCGGCAAGTTATCCCTGAACACACAGTTCATCATTCCTGTTCGGACGAAACAGGCGTTGGACCCGATGAATGCTATCCCTTTACCTGGCGTCCCCCGAACCACGGATGCCCGCTATCGAAACGCCGGAGCAGTTCGGCCACGCGCTTCGCCCGTGTGGCCACGGTCTTTCCGCTGTTGATCCAGATGCACATGCTCCGTTTCATGCCCGGGGTGAGCTTTTTCCAGGCCAGGGCGAATTCCGGGAAGAACTCCAACGTTTCCTTTAGCTCCTCGCTCAGTTCCAATTCATCCGGTCGTTCGTTCAGCCAGATCTCGAACGTGGCCTTCTCCCCCACCTCCACTTTCGCCTTTTTCCGCAGTTCGGCGCTGAGGACGATCATGTGGTATCCGCTCTTGCGTGGCATCAAGGCGCGATCGATCGGCACGCCGTTCACCGTTCCCTTCACACGCACCACGCCCTTCTTGCCGAAGAGCTTCTCCACTTCATAGGGGAACTCCACATAGGTCCATGCAAAACGGCCTGGCATCTTCTCCAGTTCAGCGGTGAAGCGGATGACCTCGGTTCGTTTCGCTTTCGCCATGTGAGCAGCTGCTCGTTCACGCAGTATAAGATTCAAGGTACCCGCGGGACTTGCATCGCCAGGTGCTCACCCTCAGCTTTCGTTTTCCGCTCCGCTGCACCCCGAACCAAAAGCTGTATTCCGGGCGCCCTTCGACCCACGTGCTGACCATGACCTGACTGCGGGCGTGGTCCATGATGAATCCCTCCTCCATGTTGCCCGTGCATTTGGGGCATGCTGTCGGTTTCGTGTTCATCGCTGATCGTGTTCTGTCAGGTAATCTACGATGTTCGCTTTGAGCACTTGTGAACCGATCAAGTAGTGGCTAATGGTGAGCTTCTTTCCGGAGCGCAGGGTGATCCTCAGGTCCTTTCCATTCCGGGCTGTGCCGGCTGAAGCCATCTCAGCGAATGCGTAAATCCGGATCTCTCCGAGCCATGGCCGGACGTAGATCTTCTCCTCATTGAAATAAACCCTGTACCTCGAACGGAACATGATCATCCAGCAGCCAATGAGGGGACAGGCCAGCCCAAAGGCAAGCAACAGCCAGCCCGCTCTAGCGGGAAGTTCAACGTATGACCCGAACAGGAATGCCACACCCATGAGCACGTAAATGCCGCCCATCCATGCAATGAAATTCACGGGCCTCAGCTCAACGACCTCGGCACCCAGGTCCGCGTTGTAGCTCGCGGTGCGCCGCTGAATGGCCCCGTCGATGGCGCCCTGGATCAATTGGCTGATGAAGTGGTCGATACCGAATGTGCTCATGGCCTAACCGCCCGCTTTCTTCGCCTTGTAGCCCTTCTCTGTCAGGAAGGCCAGCACCTTGTCGCGGTGATCGCCCTGCAACAGGATCACGCCGTCCTTGGTGTTGCCGCCCACGCCGCACCTGCTTTTCAGCGTGCGACCCAGCTCCTCGAGGTCCGCCTCCTTGCCGATGAAGCCCACGATGCGCGTCACCAACTTGTTCCCCTTCAGGCGGTCCAGGTGGATGCGCATATCCTGCTCACCCGGCGCTGCCGTTGGTTTGCCGGAACCGCTGGGGCCGCTGGAGAAGACCAGCTCGCCGAAGGAGTTGAGGGTGCGTTTCTTCATGGAATGCGTTTCTACCGCAAAGGACGCGAAGGACGCAAAGAGGAACAACTCAATTCTCGCGTCCGGCCGGTACAGCCTTTGCGCTCTTTGCGTCCTTTGCGGCACTTCTACTTCCACCACGTGATCAACGGCCGCGTCATCTCCAGCCCGAAGCGCCGCGCCTCTTCCAGCTTGAACGGCCCGTGCATATTCAAGTACAGGTCGAAGGTGATCGGCCCTTCCTGGTCGGCCTTGAAATTGGTGTGCCAGTAGTTGTTGAGGGCGTAGAGGTAGATGGTACTGCTGCTCTTGGCCTCGGTCTTCCAGGCTTTGTACATCTCGGGGTTCGTGCCTTTGCCAGGGTTCACCTTGCGCTCGTCCACCATTTCGCCGACTTCCCAGAGCGCGCCTTGCGGGCATGCGATGGTGACGCCCATGCTGTCGTTGCTCACGTCGATCCAGCGCTGGGCGCAGAAGAAGTCGTTGTTGGAACCTGGAATGCGGCCGTTCTCGGGCGTCACACAGGTATCGCCGATCCCGATGCGGACGGTGGCGTTGGGGATGTTGAAGGGGAGGGCGAGGTGGAGGGATTCCTTGTCGCGCACGATGCTCTTATCAATGACATATCGTAAGCCCCATTTAGGTTCTAGTTGATTCCTCCATGGAATGACTTCCATGGTATCACCATTTGACAGTGCCCAGAATTTGATTGCACCATACCAATTCCGTGGTTCGATGTATGTTGCAATCGGGGCGGCAATGGAATGAGTTGATTCACTCACGCCATTCCAGATCAACTCGGGTGCAATGGTGAACCCAGCGCAGTCCTTATCGGAACTTCTCTCGTCAATTCGAATAAGCGTACCGTCGAGCGATATCCCTATGCCAAACGGGCAGTCTAGGTCTGGCTTCTGCCATTTCTTAACCTCTTTGAGCGAAGGTTCAACAATAGTGTAACGAGCTATCCCCCGGCGGGGCCAATCAAGGGTGTTCGCTGCGAGGAGCGTATCTGGCTTTGAGGTGATCGGGAGCATAGAGCGCTCAATCCTTTCCACATACCACCCCGCACTATCCGCAAAGTCCTGCTTCACCCGCCACTGGTCGGTGGTGAAGTGCGCATCCGGATCGCTGATACTGCAACACGCGCCCCAGGTGTGCTCGTGCCACATCACGATGCTGCGTTTGGCGCGGTAGAGCAAGTGCGGGTCGATGGACTTTTTGAGGGTCTTCGCCGCATCGACCAGGTTGGAAAGTCGCGCGCTGAGAACGCGCACCTCGCCTTCCTCCTTCGCCGTGCTGTACGCGCCATCTTCCCAATAGGGCGTGAAGTCGCCGCTCCAGGTGGGGATCTGCTTGCCGTACTTCGTTTCGAACTCTTGCAACATCGCGCCCGCATTGGCGATGATCAAGCGGGGTGAGCTGTACTTCTCGTTCCAGTCGCGCACGAAATCGCTGAGGGTGCTGTCCACCGGCCCGTTGTCGCTCACGATGTTGTAACGCCACTGCACCATGTCGTAGGGATACTCCTTCGCCGCGAGATCGTTCATGTAAGCGGCGATCTTCCGTGTGCCGCGTTCCTTGATCGCCCCGGCCATATAACCGTGCCAGCCGCCGTAGCCCTGGCCGGCCGTCCACACGAGGATGCTGTCCTTGCCCGTGGTGCCCTTCCACCAATAGGGCTTGTCGCCTTGTTCGCGCAGTGTGCTGCCGATGCGGTCGCCGCCGTCGGGCATGTCGGGGATGTAGTTCGGCCCCTGGCTCAGGTGGCGGATGCCGTGCGCGGCGTAGGCGTCCACCATGCTCCAGCTCATGCCGGGGATGTCCGTCTGCATCGCCATGGTGATCGGCAGGTCGTACCACTTCCGCAGCGAATCGGCGTACTCCACGATCCAGTGCATTTCCTCCGGAGTGCAGAGGCCGGTGAGGATGTTCGCGTAGTTCGCGCTAAGGGCGATGCTGCCGCTCTTCACTGCCGCGATGAAGCGCTGCTTGTCCGCCTCGCTGGCGATGCCCAGGAAATTCTCCACGGCCCAGAGGCTCTCCACGTTCCACACGAAGCGGCTGTCCTGCGGATAGTCCTTCGTGCGGTCGATCAGTTCCAGTGCCTTGAAGATGTTGTTGTTCTGTATCCGCTCCACTTCGGCCTGCAGGTGGCTGTAGCCGATGTCGGTGTGACTGTGGTGAACGAGGTGGATGTCGCGGTGGATGATAGGTGCGAGATGGAGGATCGTATCGACGGTCACGGCTTGAAGCTCCTGTCCTAATTGAGCATGCACATGGACATTGCTAGCATCATTTCCAGCAGGAAGCTCCGCATCGATCACCTGCAACCCATGGCGTATCGGGAAGAACCTGCCTTCAGCATCGTTCCCGATCCAAACTCCAAGTTCATCCGGACCACCGAAGTGCATGACCGTCACTTGGAGCGGTCGCGTTGATCCGTTTTTGTAGACGAACGGAAGCGCTTCAACCTCCACCTTTTCCTCGAACGTATACCGAAAGGTCATGAACCAGTCCGGGCTGTCCTGCGCGTGGCCCACCACTTTCAACTTCACCGGTTGACCGAGCGTTACGTACTTTCTCGGTACTCGCAGATGCGCGAAGCCATGCGCATCGCCGTGCCGGTCCATCTTGGAATACTCGAACACCAGCTTGGTGCCTGCCTGTCCGGTAGATAGGCTGTCGGTACCTGCGGCGCTCCATGAACCAGGCTTCGTGTTGTGGTGCGTTGTGAAGGTGAGCGCCAGCTGATCGTTGATGAAGAGGTCAAAGCTCCGGTCTCCGCCGCTGGTGGTGCTGTTGTGCGCGGCGATCCAGCTGAAGTAGAAGTACTGCGTCGATTCCCGTTCTGAGAATGGCACCGCGGCTGTCTCCCAAGCGATGGCTTTTCTGCCATCCGTGCATCGCGTGAGCAATGCGGTGGTGGCGTGCTCCGGGTACACGCTGAAGTAGGACAGCACCTCGCCCTCGATGTCCTTCGCGTAGCCGTTGATCACGTCCTGCTTGCCGAAGACGGGCAGGTCGACCTGGGCGAATGCGCCAAAGCCGCACCACAGGCCCAACACCACAGTGATCGTGCGCATCAGTCAAAGATGGGGAATGCCTTGAACCGCAAACGACCGTGCCTGCGCGTAGCCGCTTCGGCGAAGGCAAGGCGCAACGGCGCAACGAATACGCAACGCCATGCGAATGCGGCAAGTCTGCCTCTGTAATTTCAGAAACGATAGCGCAGCCCAACCCCTGTCACCAACGAGCGGGTCAATCCGTCTGGGCGCACTTCACGCGTGATCAGGGGCGTGCCGAAGGTGGCTTCAATGGCCCATTGTTCCGCCAGCTTGTAGCGCAGGTCGGTAGTGATGTTGAGCGTGAGTCCTTGGGAACCATGGACCTCCATCCGCGTTAACATCGGGTCCACCCCGATCACATTTTCCAGCCGTGTGTCATTCCGCATGTGATAGATGGCCAGCAGACCCGGTTGCAAGGAGAGTTTCCCGCAGCCATAGGCATATTGGATACGACCCACCAGGTCATCCGCGCGTTCGAGCCTGTAGCTCTCGAAGTAGCCCAGCGCGTCCGGATCGCTTGACCAGGCTTCGTGTGAGAACGTATTCATGTTGCCCTGGTCCAAGACGTATTGATAAGCTAGAGCGGTAGTTAAACGTTTGCAGCGGTATTGGGCTGCGAGCAGAAGGTCCGTGGTTCCAAGACCTGTCTGGTAGGGCATGGGCAGTGGTGCAAATACACTCAGACTTATCATTCCAAGAGGGATCCCGATTGCCATCGCATCTGTCGAACCAGTCGGCAGCCGCAGACCGAGGGTCCCGGTGATGTTGCGATCTCGTTCCTTTACGAAAGCATAGGATGTTGTAGCGATGACATCCCCGATGCCTTGGTTCTCACCGAGGTTCCCGCTTGCCCAGATATATAGCACTTTCACCTGCACGGAGAACCGCGGCCCGATCCCGATGCTTATCTCCGGCATCACCTGCATGATCGTGGTGCCCTGTTCTCCGAGGGCGTAGCTGTAGCTGACGCGGGCCATGTGCCGATAGTCCACCACATCGGCCGTGCTGTCCTGCCACAGATGC
The DNA here is from genome assembly GCA_031411095.1 of Flavobacteriales bacterium. Classification (GTDB taxonomy): domain Bacteria; phylum Bacteroidota; class Bacteroidia; order Flavobacteriales_F; family PHOS-HE28; genus PHOS-HE28. Next base: position 123,434 of record JANOAK010000029.1, read on the forward strand.
AATTGCCCGATGGGACCCGCCGTGCAAACGCCCGCATCGCTGCACCCTTGGGCCAGAAGTCGACCGTGAAGAACGATCATCAAGCAGCAATACAACAACGGTCGAAGCCACATGTGCATGGAATTGAATGTGAAAGTAACGCGGGCCGATCGCTTTCCTTGCCCTGTCACCAAAGTGAGTCAGGTCACATTCACCCCGTTACCTTTGCGGACCAACTGAACAACGATGCCCGGCACCGAACTTTTTGGCGAAGAGGAGAAGAAGGAAGTGATGGACGTCCTGAACACGGGCGTGCTCTTCCGCTTCAATCACGATGCGCAGCGCCAGGGCCATTGGAAGGCCAGGGACTTCGAGCACGAAGTGGCCAAGTTCTGCGGTGCGAAGTACGGACTGGCGGTCAGCAGCGGAAGCACGGCGGTCAATACCATGCTCGCCGCCTGCGGCGTTGGCTACGGCGATGAGGTGATCGTGCCGCCCTTCACCTACATCGCCACTATCGAAGCGGTGATGCTCGCCGGTGCATTGCCCGTGTTCGCCGAGATCGATGACACGCTGTGCATGAGCGCCGAGGGCATCCGCGCGGTTATTAGCCCGAAGACCAAGGCCATCCTGCTTGTGCACATGTGCGGTGCGGCCGCGGATCTGGACGGGATCATGGCCGTATGCAAGGAGAAGAACATCCAGCTCATCGAGGACAGCGCGCAGGCGCTTGGCGGCAGCTACAAGGGCAGGATGCTCGGTACGTATGGCCGCATGGGCAGCTTCAGCTACGACTTCTTCAAGATCAATACCTGCGGCGAAGGAGGCATCGTGATCACGGACGACCAGAAGCTGTGGGACACCGCCCAGCAGTTCGCCGATCACGGACACGACCACATCGGCAACAACCGCGGCATGGAGCAGCACCCCATCATGGGCACCAACTTCCGCATCGGTGAGATCAACGCCGCGATCGGTCTGGCCCAGACACGCAAGCTCTCTTTCATCCTGGCCCAGCAGCGCAAGCACAAGGCCATCATCCAGGAGCGCCTCAGCAAGATCCCCGGCCTGCAGTTCCGCCGCCATACCGATGAGGCCGGCGACAGCGCCACCTTCTTCCACCTGCTGCTGCCCAACGAACAGGCCGCACGCGACACCGTGAAGCTCTTCGCGGAAGCGGGCATTCCGCACGGTTACTGGTACGACAACATGTTCCACTACATCAAACAGTGGGACCATGTGAAGAACCTCAGCATGCCGTACAAGCTGGTGGCCCACGAGCTCGGCCTGCCGCAGGACCTGAAGACGATGAAGTTCCCCAAGAGCGATGCCATCATGAGCCGCCTCATCAGCTTCAACATCCGCGTGACATGGACAGCGGAGGAGCTGGATGCGATGCTGGGGAGGATGGAGGGGGCGGTGCGGAAGGTGATGGAGGGGGTGACGGTGTAGGCCTTTTTGGGCGTGCCGGCTCGAGGACTCGCCGTCGCGCTTTCCGCTCGTAATCCTCGCCCCTTCGTCGCTGCGGGGTACCCGCTTCAATCGCTCACGCGAAGTGCAGATCAGTCGTGAACATCTACATTCATGGACAATGAAGCAGACAGGGATCGAAACCACTGTGCTCAGTCTGATGCTCCTCCTTGCGAACGGGCTAACGGCACAGCCTGTTGATCCATCGTTGGTGATCACGAGATTTTCCGATGGTCACGTGTTTCAGCAGTATCAAACTCTGAAGACCACGGTTGTTGACACCGTACTGACTTCTTCAATCGACCACCCGCAGCAGATGACCATCACTTCAAGCAGGAAGGTCTGTCCCGATGGATCGTACCAACGTTTTGATGAGAGTGGTTTCCTTGTGTTGGAAGGAACGTTGCAATACACGTATGGGTCTTCATGCAGGACGGGAGAGTGGAAATTCTATTTGCGCGGGAAGTTGATACGAACAGAGCGCTATGTTGATCCCGGTCATGCCTACTATTTGGAGGATCCAGGCTGCATTACCATCGATTAAGCTTGATTTCTGCGCCCCCAGGGCTCAAATGCAGGCCAGCGCCGGAATCGTCTAGTACTGCCTTCCAGTCCTAGTCGGATCCTTCAGGTCTATCCAGTGGATATGGATGGACTCCCCCTCGTCCCGACTTCCATCGCCGTTGGCGTCCAACTGGGCGAACACGTATAGGAGGTCGTTACCGGGGTCGTATTCGGACTTGAACACGGAGTAGTTCGCGGGTACGAGGTAGCCCTGCTTTTCGCCGTTCAGGTTGAAGAGGTACATCCTTCTTAGGTCCCGGATATTGATGTATCCATCCTTGTTCGTGTCCTCATCATAGGCTGTAAGCATGAAATACGCCCGCGACACTGGAGCATTGTTCAGTGTGTCCGAGCTGAAGCTGGGATAGTATAGGGTCTTGACCAGAACGGGTCGCTCGAAGAACAGCTTCTGCTTGTTCGCAGCGATGTCATAGTGCGAGATGCTCACCAGATTGTATCCGTAAACGGCTTCGAAGCCGGGGATGATGTGGCCATTCCAGTTGTTCGAAGTAGTGGGCTCGTCCTGGTAGTCATCATGGTGATAGTTGTTCGATCCGATGAACGTTGCACTGTCCTCCTTGCTGTAATTCACCTTGTAAACCGTAGTGAGCCTGACATTCGGGATCCCCGTAAGAAGCACGTTGCTCGGCCGTGTTGGGAATTTGAGGGAGTCTCGGTTAAGGCCGTTCGCCTCGGTGCTCCCTTGTTGGTCATTTGATGAGGGGACAGGAAATCCCTTTTCGAGATGATCATTGTCCGAGCAACTCGTAAAGGCTATTGATACCGCCATTGCACAGAAGATGGCGAACTGATCCATGTGGGCTGCTTTCATATTCACGAAGTAGGCGTGGTTTCGACCACTCACTTCGGCAAGGTATTCAGCATCAGCCTACGACCCTTCAGGGTCGAATACAACTTCATCGACATCCAGATTTGATATAAACCCTCTGGGGTCGTCTTATTGCTTCCTAAGTGAGGCGATCTATATGGGCAATTTTCTTGGGCGTTCCGGCGCGTCCACCCCGGAGTTCACATCCGGGGGCGCCGCGCCGTCGGGCTGTCCGCTGTACTCCTCCCCCGGGTCAAGCCCGGGGTGCGGGGTGCCGCTGCCATCCCTAACGCGAATACCGGCTGTGACCCCGGTGGGGTCAGATCACCAATTGAACGATATCGTCTAATGGCTGTGACCCCTTTCGGGGTCATTGGTCATGCATACTTGCTCAGGAACCCGCAGGGGTCATTTGGTCGCGCATACTTGCTCAGGAACCCGCAGGGGTCATTTGGTCATGCATACTTGCTCAGGAACCCGCAGGGAGAACTGAATAGCGGAGAGTGGGGCAAGAGGGTGGTCCGGTGTGTAGATCTCGCTGGTGGGCGGCG
>JANOAK010000030.1:0-2917 GCA_031411095.1 Flavobacteriales bacterium
AGCAACCGAACTGGCGGCTACGAGCGTGCGTGTGATCGGTTTAGCCGATGCGAACGATTATCCGCTGCAGAAGAAACGTCACACGTTCGAAAAACTACGCGAGTGGGCTCACCTCCGAGCTCGCACGAACTCATTCGGCGCAGTTGCTCGCGTTCGCAATCGCCTTGCAATAAGTGTGCATGAGTTCTTTCAGAGCGAAGGGTTCTATTATTTGAACACTCCGATCATTACGGCCAGCGATTGAGAGGGAGCTGGGCAGATGTTTCGCGTTACGTCGCTGCCGCTCGATCGCTTGCCCATGAAAGATGGCAAGGTCGATTACAGCCGCGACTTTTTCGGCAAGTCCACTTTTTTGACGGTGTCAGGACAACTCGAAGCAGAAACATACGCGACGGCGCTCGGCCGAGTGTACACGTTTGGACCGACTTTCCGCGCTGAGAATAGCAACACCAGCCGTCACTTGGCTGAGTTCTGGATGATCGAGCCCGAGGCGGCCTTCATGGACCTCAAAGGCGATATGGACCTGGCCGAGGGTTTATGCAAGCACCTGATCGCCCGTGTGCTGAAGAACAGCATGGACGACCTCGAGTTCCTCGACGCTCGCCTCAAGGAGGAGGAGGCCACCAAGCCGAAGGAACAACGCGCCGAGATGGGACTGATCGAACGCCTGAAGTTCGTATTGGAGAACCCCTTCGAGCGCATCACCTATGATAACGCCATCGAGATCCTGCTGCGCAGCAAGCCGTTCCAGAAGAAGCAGTTCCAGTATCCCGTTGAATGGGGCGTGGACCTGCAGAGCGAACACGAGCGCTTTCTGGTGGAGAAGCATTTCAAAAAGCCGGTGATCGTCACGGGCTACCCCGCGCAGATCAAGGCCTTCTACATGCGCACCAATGCGCCCGGTGATCTCGGGTACAGCGAGAAGGGCAAGACCGTGGCGGCCATGGATGTGCTCTTCCCTGGCATCGGCGAGATCATCGGTGGAAGTCAGCGCGAAGAGCGGCTCGATGTGCTCGAGGCGCGCATGAAGGACATGAACGTTCCTGCCGAAGAACTTTGGTGGTACCTCGATACACGCCGGTTCGGTACGGTGCCGCACGCGGGCTTCGGCCTGGGGCTGGAGCGCTTCGTGCTGTTCGTGACCGGCATGGGGAACATCCGCGATGTGATACCGTTCCCGAGGACGCCGAAGAGCGCGGAGTTCTGAGATCGGACGGATCCGTGTGGTGACCGGTGTGTTCGTTTTCCGGGGAGCAGGACCAAATGCCGGAGATGCCGGTATGCATGTATGGGTCAGGCCGGATGGACCGAAGTTGAACACATTTTGATGCGCCGGGGACGGACAGTATCCGTTCCTCCCCCTACATCACTGATCTTCGTGGCCCATGGAATTGCTGATCCTGCTTTTGCTCATCCTCTTGAACGGCGTCTTCGCGATGAGCGAGATCGCGCTGGTCAGTGCCCGAAAGAGCAGGTTGGAAGGCGATTCCCAGCGTGGGGATGCCCGTGCCAAGGCGGCATTGGCGCTGGCGAACGATCCGAGCCGCTTTCTCAGCACCGTCCAGATCGGCATTACACTGATCGGCATCCTTACCGGCATCTACAGTGGTGAGAACGTAACGGCCGATCTGCAGGCCGTCATCGTTCGCATCCCCGCACTGGCGGCCTATGCCCATTCGCTGGCCGTGATCGGGGTGGTGATCGCCATGACCTTTTTCTCCCTGGTGCTTGGCGAACTGGTGCCGAAACGCATCGGCATGACCATGCCCGAACCCATCGCCAAGGCCATGGCGCTGCCCATGCGGGCCATCTCCATCATCACTGCACCGTTCATATGGCTGCTCACCCTCACCAGCAATATGATCCTCCGGCTCATCGGGATAAAACCCAGGCCCGGAGGTGGAGTGACGGAGGAGGAGATCCGCGCGCTGGTCCAGGAAGGTGCCGAAGGGGGTGTGGTGACCGGTATCGAGCAGGACATCGTGGAACGCGTCTTCACCCTGGGCGATCGCAAGGTGAGCTCATTGATGACCTACCGGCGCGACGTACGTGTGTTACGGGTGGACGATGATGCTGCCGCCGTTCGCAAAATGCTGCGCGAAGAGGTGCACGGGTTCTACCCGGTTGTGGAGAACACCTTGGACGATGTGATCGGCATGGTCACGTTGCAGAAACTATTGCTGCGCATGGATGATGCCACCCTGGACCTGCGTTCGCTGATGGCACCCCCCGTGTTCGTGCATGAGGACATGACCGCATACAAAGCCCTCGAACGGTTCAAGGAAAGCGGTGAAGGGTACGCCTTGGTGGCCGATGAATTGGGGGCCACCACCGGTGTGGTCACCATCAGTGACATCCTACAAGCGCTCGTGGGCGATGTGAGCGACTTCCACCGCGATGAATACCAACTGGTGCAGCGGGCCGATGGTTCCTGGCTGGTGGATGGGCATTATCCCTTGCACGACCTGCTGGTCCGGCTGGACCGTTCGCAGCTGGTGCGTGATGTTTCCGCGGATACCATAGCCGGCCTTGTGCTGCAGCAACTCGGGCATATTCCCACACCCGGTGAACGCTTCGTGTGGATGGGCATGATGATCGAAGTGACGGACCTCGATGGCGCACGCATCGACAAGGTCTTGGTGACCCTTCGCTAAGGCTTCGTGTTACAGCCCTGCTGCGCGCGGGCCAGCAGCCCTACCCACCGCATTCGCGAGGATCCGCGCTCTGGCGGATCCGAAGCGATGGTTCATTCCCGAGTTCGCGAGCCTGCCTACCGGCCTTTAGGTTCGTACCCAAATGAGAAAGGAGCCAGGGGTGAACTTAGCCTGCCGCCAGGTTGGAAGACCTAGTGCCTGTATCAGTCCCCTGAACTCCTCGCTCTGTTGCCCAAGGACCAGTTAGAGTTCTAGACGCGAGG
>JANOAK010000031.1:0-160984 GCA_031411095.1 Flavobacteriales bacterium
GAACTCTAACTGGTCCTTGGGCAACAGAGCGAGGAGTTCAGGGGACTGATACAGGCACTAGGTCTTCCAACCTGGCGGCAGGCTAAGTTCACCCCTGGCTCCTTTCTCATTTGGGTACGAACCTAAAGGCCGGCAGGCAGGTCTGCGTGAGGCCACACTTGAACTCATCTGCGTCCATCAGCGTTCATCCGCGCCCGCCTGCCGGCCGGCAGGTGCATCTGCGGTCAAACCCCCGCCTTGGCGCACAGCCTCCTCCTCTGCGCGCTCTGCGCCTCTGCTGAGGCCACACGCAAACCCAACTGCGTCCATCAGCGTCCATCAGCGTCCATCTGTGTGGATCTGCGGTCAAACCCGCGCCTTGGCGCGCAGCCTCCTCCTCCGCGCGCACTGCGCCTCTGCGCGAGGCCGCACCTGAACTCATCTGCGTCCATCAGCGTTCATCCGCGTGCATCTGCGGTTAACCCCGCGCCTTGGCGCGCAGCCTCCTCCTCTGCGCTCTCTGCGCCTCTGCGCGAGGCCACACTTGAACTCATCTGCGTCCATCAGCGTTCATCCGCGTGCATCTGCGGTCAAACCCGCGCCTTGGCGCGCCTCTCGCGCTACCCCTCGAAGTACTCCAGCACCGCCTCCTTCATCAGCCGCTCCTGTCCGGCGGCATCCAGGGCAGGCAGGTCCTTGATCCGCTCGAAGTGCGGCCAACCATCGGCATCGCGGCCCAATTCCTTGTAGTACCCGAAAGGCCGGAGCAGCACGCAGATGGCGATGTGCATCAAGGCCAGCTTCTCGTCCTTCTTGAACTCACGCGCGTGCTGCCCCAATTCCTGCACCCCGATCAGGAAGATGATGCCGTTGAGGTCCACCGGTCCCTCAAAGCGCTTTTCCAGCTTCTTCTGGAGGTCGCGCCAGCGCTTTTCGAATTGAAGATCCAAGGGTGAGGGGCTACGATTTGGAGGGTGAACGGGTTGCAAAGATGGTTCGCTGGATCGCCGCATCTTCACGCCATCCTCATTCCACCGAAATGAACTGGATCGATTGGGCCATCCTGATATTTCTGGGCATCGCGGCGATACGGGGCTTCACGCGCGGCTTCATCGTGGAGCTCGCGGGGCTGGTGGCCTTGGTCCTGGGCATCTGGGGTGGCCTCCGCTTCAACGACAAGGTGGCCGTGTGGCTCGGGCTCGATCCCTCGAAGGAGGCCCTATCTTTCCTGGTGACCCTGGCCTTGATCATGCTCGCCGTGCACCTGCTGGGACGGCTGATCACCAAGCTGGTGGATGCTGCGCAATTGGGCATACCGAACAAGTTGGCGGGCATGGCCCTGGCTGTATTCCAAAAGGCCTTTGTGATCAGCGTGTTGTTGAACATCGCTTTCGCGAAGCACGACAGCTCCTGGGCGCCGTCATTGGGCACGCAGCAGGAGTCCAAGTTCTTCGCGCCCTTACGGGCCTTCGCGCCCATCATCGTACCCGGCCTGGGCGAAACGAAGTGGGTGAAGCAGGCGATCGATCAGGTGAAGGAGGAGGTGGAAAAAGCGGATGTTGAGAAGTGAAGCGCCACATGGCGCGGGTCGCTACTATCCGCATTGGCCGATGGGACTGATCGATCACTGACCGATCAGAACGCTATAGTTATACATCCGAACTGCGCGCTTGGCGTTCTTGACAGCAGCATTGTGGAAGGGTACCGATATGCCTAACAGCCCAGCCCCCAGCGCAGCAAGAGGCCATCGGGCAGGTCGTTCCGTAAGTGCACGTCCAATGAACCAGCCGGCCACAAAGCCACCGGCGAATGCGAAGACCTGACCGACCGTATTTTGGGAAATAGCAGTCCGCATCTGTCCTTGCGCAAGTGGATAGGGCTGCATTAACGCAACCATTTCCTTCGGTCGAAGTTGCTTGCCGTTCAGCATGAACGCGGTCACGGAGCCCTGTTGGACAACAATGGTGTCGAGACGGGCCTGGCCCTTACACGCACTGAATGTTGCCAAGAAAACGATCGTGGGTAATATCCATTTCATCAGCATGAACATTTGATGACGCAACCTGCGGCAGCGAAGCGAGAAGAAGAATCGCAGGGGACCGCTTTCCAAACTTCGCACCTGTACAGCCGCCGTGTGGACTACCCTTGCACCGCCGCGATCCCCGGCAGCACCTTGCCTTCGAGGTACTCCAGCATGGCGCCGCCACCGGTGCTCACATAGCTGATCTTGTCCGCGAGGCCGAACTGGTTCACGGCCGCCACGCTGTCGCCACCGCCTACCAGGCTGAAAGCGCCCTTCTGCGTGGCCTCGGCCACAGCGTTCGCAATGGCGATGGTGCCCTGTTGGAAGGGAGTCATCTCAAACACGCCCATGGGGCCGTTCCATAGGATGGTCCTGCTGCTCAGGATAGCGGTGCGGAACGCTTCGATGCTCTTGGGTCCGATGTCCAGCGCCATCCAGCCATCCGGCACGGCTTCGGCGGCGCACTGGTCGGTGTTGGCGGTCTCAGCGAAGGCATCGGCCACCACGGCATCCGTGGGGATGTGCAGTTTCACGCCTTTGGCCTTGGCCTTTTCGATGATGGTGCGTGCGGTGTCCAGCAGGTCCTCCTCAACGAGCGAAGCGCCGGTCTGACCGCCCATCGCCTTCACGAAGGTGTTGGCCATGCCGCCGCCGATGATCAGTTCGTTGCAGCTGCTCAGGAGGTTCTCCAGCACCTCGATCTTGCTGCTCACCTTGCTGCCGCCCACGATCGCCGTCATGGGGCGTTCCGGGTTCTTCAGCACCTTGCCCACACTGTCGATCTCGGCTTGCATCAAGTAACCGAAGAGCTTGTCTTTGGGGAAGAACTTCGCCACGATGGTGGTGCTGGCATGCGCACGGTGGGCCGTACCGAAAGCATCGTTCACGTACGCATCGCCCAGTTCGCTAAGCGTCTTGCTGAAGCCTTCGTCGCCGGCCTCCTCCTCGGGGTGGAAGCGGAGGTTCTCCAGCACCAACACGTCGCCGGGTTTCAGCGCAGCGGCTTTCGCCTTCGCATCGGGCCCCACGCAATCAGTGGCGAAGATCACGGGTTTGCCGAGCAGTGTGGCGAGGTGTTCGGCCACGGGCTTCAGGCTCATCGCGGGGTTCACCTTGCCCTTGGGGCGGCCCAGGTGGCTCATGAGGATGGCGCTGCCGCCGTCGCTGAGGATCTTGTTCACCGTGCGCACGATGGCCCGGGCACGTGAATCGTCGGTGACCTTGCCGGTGGCGTCCTGCGGCACATTGAGGTCCACGCGCACAAGCGCTTTTCGTCCCTTGAAGTTGAAGGAATCCATCGTCAGCATGGTGGGTGCCTGGGCACTGGTGCGCTTCGGCGAACGGGGTGCGAAAATAGATGCCGCCTGTCCGCATGGCCACATGTCCGGCATGGTGGCACGTGGAGTGGCGGTGGCGGTGGCGGGAATGACAATTGTTATTTAACCGACGGTCCTCAGTACCACGTCTACTGCATACCTTCCCGCTAACTACGCCCAATATGCCACACTCCCTGCAAAGACCGGCCGTGCTCGCATTGATCGCACTTAGCGGCTCGGCGATGGCCCAGACCATCACCATCAACGCCGTGCTTACGGACCACCATGCTTTCAACGTCACCTGTTTTGGGGACAAGGACGGGGGCATCGACATCACGGTCACCGGGGGCACGCCACCATACCAGTACACATGGAGTACCGGGGCGATCGTTCAGGACCTGAGCGATGTACCGGCCGGGTTCTATGCCGTGAACGTCAAGGACGCGAATAACGTAACGGGTCGAGCCGAGTTCACCCTTACGGAGCCGGCTACGCTGGAGCTTGAGCTGGTGCCCTATGTGTATCCCAACGACTACAACATCAGTTGCTACAACTGCTACCACGGCAGTCTGGATGTTACACCGGTAGGCGGAATAGCCCCCTATACGTACGAGTGGTCAGACGGGCCCACCACGCAGGACCGCAGTATGTTGGCCTCCGGTAACTACGCGGTGACGGTCACGGACGCGAACGGGTGCGCTTTCAGATCGGAACAGGTGTATCTAAGCGCACCCGACCGCAGCGACTGGACCATGAGCGGCAATGCGGGGACCAACCCGGCCGTGCAATACATCGGCACCAGCGATAACAAGGATGTGGTGTTCAAGAGCAATGGGGCGGAGCGGCTGCGATTAAAGAGCAGTGGACAGGTGAGGGTGCCTTCACTTGAGCGCACAGGTGGATATGGTGTTGTAATGGCCGATTCCACTGGTGTTTTGAAAGCCTTTGGCGGCGGCCATGGCAATGACATACCCGATGCGATCGGCTGTCCGCATGCGACCGGGATCCCGTGGACGCACTGCGGTAATGTCATCGGGCCCGGTGAGGTGCTGGGCACGCTGAACAATGCCGCGTTTCACCTGATCACTAACAATGTTGTGCGCTTGACCATTCGTCCGGATGGCAAGGTGGGCATCGGCACTCCGGGTCCGCCGGTCTATCAGCAGACGGCTTACAACCTGTTCGTTGAAGGCGGCATCAGCACCCGCGATGTGCTGGTAAAGACCGGCCCTTGGCCTGACTATGTTTTCGCGAAGGATTACGCCCTGCCTTCCATTCGTGAGTTCCGCCACTTCGTTGAGGAGTACCAGCACCTTCCCGGCCTGCCCTCGGCTGCCGAGGTGGAGGCGATAGGGGGTATTGAAGTGGGCGACATGCAGGCGCGTTTGATCAAGGTAACGGAAGAACAGGCCTTGTACATCCTTCAACTGGAAGAACGCGTGGATATTCTGGAGCAGCGATTGAAGGCGCTCGAATTGATCCAACACTGACCCGCATGGAACGGATAGCGACCGCCGTAGCGCTCTTGGTACTTTGTAACGCCCTGCTGGCGCAAGTGCCCTATCCGCCAAATTGCATCCAGAACGTGGATTGGGCCAGCGGCGCGCACCAGTCCACTGTGACACAGCCAATTGAAGCTCCTTGCAGCTCTGCCTCGCAAGTCACCATTTCCGGAACGGCGGAGGTGGAGTTCACGTCGGGCACCAGCGTGCACCTCACGAACGGCTTCCATGCTGGTGGCTTTTCTGGTACTGGCAGCTTCAGGGCACGCATCGACGAGGGTCTTGGTGCACCCGCCGACCTGGTGCTCATTGCGCCGGACCCCGGCACGCACATACAGGACAACTTGGTACACGTGGAGAAATGGGAAAAGCTGGAAGTGGGCCTCAGGTTGCCACAGGTCTACTTGGCAGCGGTGGACAGCTTTTTCACCCACTACTATTCCAACAGTACCAACAACACCGCCACGCCCGGCCATGTTGACGCCGCCCACGACCTGAACCCCTACGCCGACGACTCGCTGCAAGTGGTGATGACCGTTACCAGCCCCACCGGAGCGCATCGCATGCAGTGGGGCTTCTACATGCGGGAGGCGCACTGGCGGAGCGATGACCCGCTCGCACGGCTGACCGCGGACACCGCGAACCCCTTGGACCGATATCGCATCCGCTTCCGCTTCGCGCCGGATGAAGAAGGTCTTTGGCTGTACTCCCTCGCCGTGCGCGCCCCGCACACCCGTACCTTGGCTGATGTGCCCCTGCCTTCCCTGGCGCACTCCGGTTACGCGTTCCAATGCGATCCGCCATTGGAAGACAACCATGGCTTCCTGCATGTGAACACCACCAACCGGCGGCTCCTCCAGTTCGATGACGGCACCGCCTTCCTCGGCATGGGCACCAACATGTGCGGCATCCGCCACAGGTGGATCCTCGATGACCTTCCACCTGGAACTTGGGGGGCATGGTACCGGTACTACCTGCGGGACCGGAAGATCATGATGCAGACCATGCGGCAACTGCATGCCGTTGGCGGCAACTACCTGCGCTTGGCCCTCACCTGGGACCAATCCGCCATGGAGTGGGTGAACGCGGGCGTGTACGACAGCTTCTACAATGATCTGCCTTGCAACGACGATAGCAATGGGGGGATCCTCGATACCGGCAACTGCCAATACACCGCCTGGGATCTGGACCGCACCTTGGACAGCGCCCGCGCTGACCAGCTTTACCTGCAGATCTGCGTTGAGCCCAACTGTCCTGGTCGCGGAGGCGAGACCACCGGCTGGGGCAATCACCCCTACGTAAGGAGTTTTCTTTACCCCTACCGCGATCCGGGCACGGGCGTGTTGGACACGAAGCGCTTCTTCTTCACCCCGGACACCAATGGTGACCCGCAATACAATGCCGGCGTTTTCTACTACTGGAAGCGCAAGTACAAATACATGCTCTCGCGCTGGGGCTACTCGGTGAACATCGCCGCATTGGAGCCGTTCAACGAGGTTGACCTGCTGCTTGGGCGGGATAGCGTGACAATCGGAAGTACGAGCGATTGCTGCCCCGAGAGCTACGGGTTCTGGCCGAAGGATACGGCTCTGCCGGCCACCATGGACCACTGGTACAGCAAGCTCGCCCAGTACGTGCGCGGTGTGCAAGTGCCGGAAAACCCAGCCGCTTCGCCCCTGGGAGAAAACAGGAAACTGTTCCTTGTAAGCTATGCGGATCCAGATCACTGGACCGATTCATCACTCTACTATCGTCATTTCACCAATCCGGATATCGATCTGATCGATGCCCACATGTACCTCTATCAGGACACCTCCAAAGAGAACCTGCCCGATTGGGGCATGCGCTGGAACTTCGACAAGACGCAGCGGCTGCGGAATACGGTTACGGGTACACCACCGGAGGCCCGCAAGCCGATCAACGCTGGCGAGGGCAACTACTGGAGCCACATGGAATTTGGTAGCTGGAATGAACAGATCGAGAAGGTCTTTCACAACTATGACGTCTCCTTTCACAACGAACTCTGGGCAGGAGCCTTCAGCGGCAAGTTCGCTACTGGCATGACGTGGCTCTGGGAAAGAGTGTTCTGGTGGGAGGGGTCATTGACACCGCCCCCGCCGGACCCATCCAGCTTAGTCTACCTCCAGCACCAATTTCCCGGGGGATACTCGAACGCTTTGGGGGATACGAACTATGTGGACATCGGCGGCCTCGCTGTGCCTATCGTCAATCGCAATCTCTTCCACCAGTTCAAGCCATTGGCTGACATGCTGTCAAATCCGGCTTTGCAGGACTACGACTTCTTCAACTGGAGTTTCGCACCCCATAAGATTCACGACACTGCAAATGGCGTAGAGAGCTACTATCTTGTGAATGAGTCGGGCACCATGGCCATCGGCTGGGTCCACAATCTCAGCGCATGGACAATGAATAACTACTACCTTTCTAGTGGCCTTCAGAACTTCCTCGGCTGCACTTCGCCTACAACCGACACCGTATCACTTCCGGGATTCGCACAGGATCATGATCTCTACATCACCTACTTCCCTACGCCTATGAACGCCAGCGTGCCGCCCAATGATCCCATTACAAGCACTTCGACGGGTCGCGCGCTCTTGGATCTTTCCGATGATCCATTGAACGGCATCGCGAACAACTATCTGGATACGCTGCATTCGGACTATGCGTTCATTATCGCCCCGTATCCTGTTAGCCGAAGCATGTTTGTTCCCAATGTGGTTGACTTGAGTTCGGCCGTTCTCGATTGGGACTTCAGTATCTATCCCAATCCGGCTAGTGACGAACTCTTCGTCCGGTTGCCGGATTCTACACCCAAGGACATCGTCCTATATGACCTGACTGGAAGGAGGGTTCATTCTTGGAGTAGTATGAGCGGCCCGATACGACTTCGTCTTATAGGCAACTTGGCCAAGGGGGCCTACTGCGTGCAAGTTTCCGATGCCACGACCACCAAAGTGAAAAGACTGATCATACAGTAAGGCATGAAATCCATTAGCCTAACTGGCTTGCTGGTGCTTTGCATCAATTGCACGCAAGCGCAACCAACATTTGAAAGGATATTCGAATCTGCCGCATCGGGGTTCAAATTCAATGTGCTCAGCCTTCCTAGTGGGAACCTGCTAACGCCCTTGGGGTGGGGAGTTTCTCGTCTCAACCCACAGGGCACTATTATTCAAACGCGGTATTACGTTCCCGATACCATGGTCGGGGTTACCTCGGTCCGGAAATTGACCGACAACGCATTCTACTTTGCCACGAACTATGTGAAGGACTCCTGTACCTCGTCCGGAGGGATTACGCTTCCATTCACACATCCCGCTATTGGCCGGATGGATTCCATGGGCAATGTGCTGGCCTTGCGGCACTATGTTCTGGACGGATGCAGAAACTTGACAGGTGATCTGGCGGTCATGGCTGATCATGGCGCGGTCACCTGGGGTCGCGATACCTTTTTCTTCGTGCTCAGAACTGATTCCTCATTGGCCCCACTATGGTCAAGGCGGTTCGGTCATCATGGTGGATTTCGGTTCATCAAGGAACTGCCCGGCGGCGACCTCCTGGCAGGATTCGATATGGATACGGCCGGTGGATCAGTGGCTCGTTTGGATGCGAACGGGAACTTCATTTGGTGCAAGAGCTATATGCGGCCCTTCGGCAAGGTTCATGATGCAGTGATCGAGTCCGATAGTTCCTTCATTGTCACCGGCTATTCGAGCACCACGCCCTACAAGCTGTTCATAATGAAATTGGACGGGGCAGGTGAGGTACAATGGTGCCGTGGTTACGATAGCGCTCCAAACGGGTGGTCCACGCTGCATCCTTCGCGCATCGAGAGAACACTGGACGGGAACTATGTGGTCTTGGCAACTTTGGGACAAGCGCAGCTCCCATACTTCTACAGGCCACTGCTGATGAAGACTGACTTGAACGGCGATACGCTGTGGGCACATTCCGTGGGGCGTCCTGGCTTCCAGCACTATGCCATGGATGTGCTGGCATACTCGGACGGGGGGTATCTTTTGAGTGGGTGGATATGGGGAGAACTGCCCGGGGGGAACCTTGCGATGCCTTACCTTTTCAAGACGGATTCGCTTGGACATTACTCCTGCTGGGAAAGTCACCATCCTGTAGAGGTATTGGAACTCTTCCCTACGGATAGCAGTTTTGCTCTAACATCAATGGATGGGGTGGTTGAGCAACCCGCCTTCGTCAGCGACATCGCCTTTCCCATAACCACCTACGATGGTTGCACCTTCAGCACGGGCGTGCCACTTTGGACACGGCAGAGCCAAAAAATGAGTGTGCGCCCAAACCCAAACCCAGGCCAGTTCACCCTAGCGTTCAAAGAACCGCTTGCGGCGGAGAGTTGGTACTCAGTGTTCGATCCGACAGGCAAGTTGCTCTATCAGCGTCCCCTACCCCCCGGCAAAGGCACCGAAGAGGTAGATCTTTCGCGCTACGGCAAGGGCACCTATGTGATCAAATGCACGGACAAGGATGGGGTGTACCACGAGCGAGTGGTGGTGGAGTAGGCAGTTCCTCCAGCCGAGATCTTATCGTAGTTGAACTAGGAGCCATTTCAACTAGATAGGCCCCCATGCCTACCTGTTCGGATGTTCGTTGCTTTGCAGCCCATGCAGTTCTCCCACGTCATCGGTCAGGCCCCGTTGAAGGCGAAGCTCATCGGCAACGTGCGTGAGGGCCGCGTGCCGCATGCGCAGTTCTTCCTGGGTCCGCGGGGCAGCGGCTGCCTTCCCCTGGCCTTGGGCTACGCGCGATACCTCTTGTGCCAGCAGCCCGGTGCGGCCGATAGCTGTGGAACCTGCCCGAGCTGCCTGATGGTGGCCAAGCTGGCGCACCCGGACCTGCACCTGATCTTCCCGATCTTCCTTAGCGAGAAGCAGCGGACCTGCGAGGTGTTCATCACGGAATGGCGTGCTGCGGTGCTGAAGGAACCCAACATGGACGCCGAGCTGTGGCGCGTGAAGCTCGAGGGCGAGAACAAGCAGTTGCGCATGGGCGTGGACATTGCGGCGGAAATGCAACGCAAGCTGAGCCTGAAGGCGTACCAGGGCGGGTGGAAGGTGATGCTCGTCTGGCTACCGGAACTGATGGACCCCGCCGCCGCCAACAAGCTGTTGAAGGTGCTGGAGGAGCCCGAGCCGAACACGGCCTTCCTCTTGGTGGGCCATGCCAACGAGCAGATCCTGCCCACCATCCTCAGCCGCACCCAGTTGGTGAAGGTGCCCTCCCTCAACCCCGCCGAGGTGGCGGACGGCCTGCGCGAGCGGTATCCGGACATGAGCATGGACGACTGCCGCGCGATCGGTGCCCGCAGCGATGGCGACATCCTGGACGCCTACGCCATGGCCGAAAAGAGCGAGGAGGAGCTCTTCGTGTTCTTCCGGGACTGGCTGCGGGCCTGTTATGGCAACAAGGTGCCCGACGCGGTGGAGTTCGGCGAGTACTTCGGAAAAATGGGCCGCGAGAAGCAAAAGGCCTTCATGCGCTATGCCCTGTTCCTCATCCGCCAGTGCGTGCTGCACGGCCAGCAGGTGCCGCAATTGGTGCGGAGCTACGGCGAGGAGCTGGAGTTCGTAAAGAAGTTCAGCCCCTTCGTGAACCCCCGTAACGCCGAGGGCATCCGGCTGGAACTGGAGACGGCCCATGGCCACCTGGAGCGCAACGCCAACCCCAAGGTGCTGTTCATGGACCTCAGCTACCGGATGAACGGGTTGCTAAGGGGGTGAAAGCGCCGTGACTGTAGCTTCCCGGCGCTTCGAGCGAAGAGAACTGAATGCGGATCAGTTCACCTTGAATGTTCGGAGGAAGGACGCTGGAGAAATGATCCTCGTGCCCGCGAAGGCCTCCAGCACCAATAGGTCCTTGTCGCCAGTAATGAGCAGGTCCGCTCGTCCGTCCTTTGCCAATGCCAACAGATAGTTGTACTTGGGGTCGCGGCACTCCATGACCTTGGAGCGAACGGTCACATGCGTCGCGGCCTGCGCCATGCTGATCAGGAACGCCTTCACAAATTCGGGGTGGAAGTTCTTCTTGATCCGCGGACGCTCGAGTACCTCCTTCAACTCATCCATTGAGGATGTGGAAACAAGCAGAACAACACGCCCAGAGCGCACCACCGCTTCCAGCCCATGGAATGAACCGGTGAGCAGGTGGCTTACCCAGATGTTCGTATCAACGACGAGCCTGGGCCTTCTTGGCAGCTGCATGGCGCTTAGCCCTCACCTGTTCCACTTCCGCCGTGACGTCCTCCATGGTCATTTTCTCCTTGACCGAGGTACGCATGGCCCGCATGACATCGGCCAGCACTTCCTGGGGTGTGTTCCTGACCACTTCAATGCTGCCTTCCTGCTCCAGTTTCCGAAGCAGGGTGCGGGTTTTACGGTCCCGCACTTTGATGCGAAGCGTTTCCATGTGGTAAAGCTACGTGATCATCCGGGGCACCCAAAAGTGCTGTTCATGGACCTCAGCTACCGGATGAACGGGTTGCTAAGGGGGTGAAAGCGGCGTGACTGTAGGCCCAGATGCGGGCCGCAGGAACAACCGGGCGGGTACAGGTGTTGTCCACAACCGGGTGGTTGTGCAATAGACCGTCGATACATCAGCGCGTATTCGCCGCCACCGCTTTTCTTTGCCGCGCGCTACGCCATGCCGAAGGTCACCATAGACAACATCGAGATCGAGGTTCCCGAGGGGACTACGATCCTGCAGGCGGCCCGCATGATCGGCGAGCGCAATAGCGCCGACCGCCATGTGGTGCCCCCGGCGATGTGCTTCTACAGCAAGCTGAAGACCAGTGGTGGCTACTGCCGCACCTGCATTGTGAAGGTGACCAAGGGCAGCGAGAAGGACCCGCGTCCCATGCCCAAGCCCGTGGCCAGCTGCCGCACCAACGTGATGGACGGCATGGTGGTGGAGAACACCCTGAGCCCGGACCTGCTCGATGCGCGCAAGGGCGTGGTGGAGTTCCTGCTGATCAACCACCCGCTGGACTGCCCTATTTGCGACCAGGCCGGGGAATGCCACCTGCAGGACCTCAGCTACGAGAACGGCAAGGAGAGCAGCCGCTACCAGTTCGAGCGCCGCACCTTCGAGCCCATCGACATCGGCGACACGATCAAGCTGCACATGACGCGCTGCATCCTGTGCTACCGCTGCGTGAAGGTGGCCGAGCAGATCACCGAGGGCCGCGTGCACGGGGTGATCAATCGCGGAGACGTGAGCGAGATCAGCACCTACATCAGCCAGGCCATCGACAACGACTTCAGCGGGAACATGATCGACGTGTGCCCTGTGGGCGCGCTCACCGACCGCACCTTCCGCTTCACCAGCCGGGTGTGGTTCACCAACCCGATGGACGCCCACCGCAATTGCGACAAATGCAGCGGGAAGGCCGTGGTGTGGTTGAAGGGCGAGGAGATCCTGCGCGTCACCGGCCGCAAGGACCAGTGGGGCGAGGTGGAGGAGTTCATCTGCAACACCTGCCGCTTCGAGAAGAAGACGACCAGCGACTGGACCATCGAAGGCCCCCGCAAGATCGACCGCCACAGCGTGATCAGCACGGGCCACTACGACCGCAAGCTGCAGCAGAAGCTGGTGAACGAGGCTGCGCCGGATGCGCCCTCGATCGAACCATTCGACTTCAATAAGCGCTGAAGTGAATACCGCAAAGGACGCTAAGAGCCTGCCTGCCGGTCAGGCAGGCGCAAAGGGAATGAGCGTTGGACACTGCCTGATAACTGAGCAAGAAGGCCGCATGGGCTTCTTCGCGCCCTTCGCGTCCTTTGCGGTAGAGATCTACCCCTACATTCACCTTCGCTGATGCTCACCACCGTCATCTTCCTCAGCGTCCTGCTGCTCGTCACCCTGGGTGTGGCGGCGTATGAGACGTATGGTGAGCGCAAGGTGGCGGCCTTCATGCAGGACCGCGTGGGTCCGGACCGCGCGGGACCTTTCGGCATCCTTCAGCCCCTGGCCGATGGGGGCAAGATGTTCATGAAGGAGGACTTCATTCCGGCCACGGCGAACCGCTGGCTCTACTTCATGGGCCCGGCCATCGCGATGACCACAGCGCTGCTCACGGGTGTGGTGATCCCTTGGGGCGGCACGGTGACCATCGGGGACTGGAGCATGAACATGCAGGCGGCCAACCCCGAGGTGGGCATCCTATACGTCTTCGCAATGGTGAGCATCGGGGTGTACGGCATCATGCTGGGGGGGTGGGCCAGCAACAACAAATTCGCGCTGTACGGCGCCATCCGCGCCAGCAGCCAGATGATCAGCTACGAACTGGCCATGGGCATGAGCATCGTGGCCCTGGTACTGCATACCGGAACCTTGAGCATGGGCGGCATAATGGCCGGACAGCTCGATGGCCTGTGGAACGTGGTGCACCAGCCCCTGGGCTTCCTGCTCTTCATCACCTGCGCCTTCGCCGAGTGCAACCGCGCACCCTTCGACCTGCCCGAGTGCGAGACCGAATTGGTCGGTGGATATCACACCGAATTCAGCAGCATGAAGCTGGGCTTCTACCTCTTCGCCGAGTACGTGAACATGTTCATCAGCAGCGCGGTGATGGCCACGCTTTTCTTCGGCGGCTACGATATTCCGTTCGTGGAGCAGGCCGGACAGACCGGTGTGCTGATCACGGCGCTTGGCACGATGATGCTCTTCGCGAAGATCATCTTCTTCATCTTCGTCTTCATGTGGATCCGCTGGACGTTACCGCGATTCCGGTACGACCAGCTGATGTACCTGGGCTGGAAGAAGCTGATCCCGCTGGCCATCCTGAACGTGCTGCTCACCGGCGGCTGGATCCACTTGAAGCCCCTGATCTTCAAATGAGCGCCCCGATGCAACCGCTGACGCAGCGCTCGCGACAGGTGAGCAACAAGAAGATGACGCTCATGGAGCGCATCTACTTGCCGGCCATCGCCAAGGGCATGTTCATCACCTTGAAGCACTTCTTCACGGTGAAGGCGGCCACAGTGAAATATCCCGAGGAGGAGCGTCCGCGCGCGGCCATCTATCGGGGCCTGCATGTATTGAAGCGCGATGATCAGGGCCGCGAGCGTTGCACGGCCTGCGGACTGTGCGCGGTGGCCTGCCCTGCGGAGGCGATCACTATGGTCGCTTCGGAACGCAAGAAGGGCGAGGAGAAATTGTATCGCGAGGAGAAGTACGCTTCGATCTACGAGATCAACATGTTGCGCTGCATCTTCTGCGGCGATTGCGAGGAGGCCTGCCCCAAGGAGGCCATCTTCCTCACGGACCGACTTGTGCCCACCGACTACCAGCGCCGCCCCTTCGTGTACGGCAAGGAATGGCTGGTGGAACCGCTGGACCCGAGCCTGCGCGTGGACGTGAGCAAGCGCCAGACGCCGGAGGTGCTGAAGTTCAAGGAGCAGAAACAATTCTCGCACAATCGCTGAGCCGCCGCGGATGCTGTACCTCTTCTACATCTTCGCGTTCATCTCGATCGCCTGTGCCATTGGCGTGGTGGCCTCGCGAAGTCCGGTGAACAGCGTGATCTCCTTGATCCTCTGCTTCCTGAGCATCGCCGGTCACTACATCCTGCTGAACGCCCAGTTCCTGGCCGTGGTCCATATCATCGTGTACACGGGTGCCATCATGGTGCTCTTCCTCTTCGTGATCATGTTGTTGAACCTGAACAAAGCCATTGAGCCGCGCAAGAGCCTGCTGGGCCGCGTGGCGGCTGTGGCGGCTGCGGGCATCTTCCTGCTCACCGTGCTCGGTGCAATCAAACATGGCATCCAAGTGGCTCCCGGCGCAGAGTTCAACGCCGGCACAGGACTCGTCAAGAGCGTTGGGCAGAGCCTCTTCGGGCCCTTCCTGCTGCCCTTTGAGATCAGCAGCGTACTCTTCCTGAGCGCGATCATCGGTGCCGTGATGCTGGGTCGTAAGGACAAGTCTGAAACCGTGACGATGCCATGAAGGAGATCGTCACCGCCATCCAGGTCGTACCCATGGAGCACTACGTGGTGCTCAGCATGATCCTCTTCAGCATTGGGTTGGCGGGCGCGCTGTTCCGCCGCAACACCATCATCATCCTGATGTGCCTGGAGCTGATGTTCAACAGTGTGAACCTGTTGCTCACGGCCTTCAGCGCGCACCACAGCGATCCGGGTGGGCAGGTCTTCGTGTTCTTCATCATGCTCGTGGCGGCCGCGGAGGTCACCGTGGGCCTGGCGATCCTGGTGATGATGAAGCGCAACGTGGACAGCATCGACATCAACCAACTGAGCCGATTGAAATGGTGAGGACGGACCTGCTCGCGATGCTGGTGCCGGCCTTTCCGCTGGCCGGTGCGGTGGTGGTGGCCGCCTTCCGGCGAAAGCTGAAAGGCAATAGTGCGGGCATGTTGGCCACGTTGATGGTGGCGCTCTCCTTCGCGTGCAGCGTTGTGCTCTTCCTGGGACATGAGGTAGTGACCGTCCTGCATGAAGCAGGCATGCACCAGGAGCATCCGGCGGAAGGCTCCACGCACATCGTACACCTCTTCAACTGGATCGGCATCGGTTCCATGCAGGTGCCCTTCGCGTTCCAGATCGATGCGCTCTCGCTCACGATGATGTTGATCATCACGGGCATCGGTTCGTTGATCCATCTGTACTCCATCGGCTACATGCACGATGACCCGCGTGTGGCCACCTTCTTCGCACAGCTCAACCTCTTCACCTTCGCCATGCTGCTGCTGGTGATGGGCGCCAACTTCGTGATGACCTTCATCGGTTGGGAGGGTGTGGGCCTGTGCAGCTACCTGCTCATCGGGTTCTGGTATTCGAACCCGGCCTACAACTATGCTGCGCGCAAGGCCTTCGTGATGAACCGCATCGGCGATGTGGGCTTCGTGCTCGCGCTGGCGTGGATCTTCAGCGTAACGGGCACCTTGAATTATGTGGATGTCTTCGCACAGGCCGGTGGACTTTCCACGGCGGTGCTCACCGGCATCACCTTGCTGTTGTTCATTGGCGCCATCGGCAAGAGCGCACAGTTGCCGCTCTTCACCTGGCTGCCGGATGCCATGGCCGGTCCTACACCGGTGAGCGCACTGATCCACGCGGCCACGATGGTCACGGCGGGCATCTTCCTCGTTGTGCGCAGCAGTGCCCTGTTCAGCCTGGCACCCTTCACGCAGGATGTCATCCTCTACACCGGCCTGATCACCGCATTGCTCACGGCGAGCATCGGTGTGTTCCAGAACGACATCAAGAAGGTGCTGGCCTACTCCACCGTCTCGCAGCTCGGCCTGATGTTCGTTGCGCTCGGTCTTGGCGCCTATAGCGCGGCGATGTTCCACGTGACCACGCACGCCTTCTTCAAGGCCCTGTTGTTCCTTGGCGCAGGCAGCGTGATCCACGCCTTGGGAGGTGAACAGGACATTCGCAACATGGGTGGCTTGAAGGGCGTTACGAAGATCACGTTCTGGACCTTCCTCATCGGCACACTGGCGATCGCGGGCATTCCACTGTTCAGCGGCTTCTTCAGCAAGGACGCCATCCTGATGGCCGCATACCAGGAGCATCCGGCGTTGTATGCCGCCACCATGGTGGTGTCGCTGCTCACCACCTTCTACATGTTCCGCCTGTTGTTCCTCACCTTCTTCGGTACCTACCGCGGCCTAGCGCATCCGCATGAGAGCCCGCTGGTGATGACCCTGCCGTTGATGGTGCTGGCCGTGTTGAGCACTTTCGGTGGCCTGCTGAACGTGCCGCACCTGTTCGGCGGTCACGAAGGCATGAAGCATTACCTCGAAAGCGCGGCGGAAGGCATCAGCGCCGAGTACATGCTGTTGAGCCCTTCGACCGAATGGACCTTGATGGGTGTGACGGTGGGCCTGATCCTGTTGGTGATCCTCTTTGCATGGAACCGCTTCGGCAAGAAGGCCACACTGGATCCCGAGCCTGCGGACATGCCGATGCTTCAAGGCCTGATGGCGAACAAGTGGAAGCTTGACGAGCTGTACGCATGGCTCTTCGAGAAGCCCTTCGGCTGGCTCAGCACGCACTTCTTCAGCGTCGGTGAACGGATGCTGATGACACCGCTGATGGTGGGTGCGGGCAACACCACGCAGCGCTTCGGCAAGGTGTTGCGTCGCTTGCAGAGCGGCAACATGAGCTTTTACCTGTTGGCCATGGTGGTGGGCATGCTGCTGCTGATGGCCTGGACCCTTTACAGCGCCTAAGATGATCCTGCTCGCGCTGCTCCTCATCCCCTTCTTCACCGGTGCGCTGCTGCTGGTTGCCCGTCCTCACGGTCAGTCCCGCGCGATCGCCATGGTGGCCTCGTTGGTGTGCACTGTGATCGTGCTCGTTCAATGGTGGAACTATCCGGGTGGCGAGCTCACCTTCCTGGACCGCGACTGGATCCCGGACTGGGGTCTTCGGTTGAAGATGGGCTACGACGGCATCGGCCTGTTGATGCTGGTGCTGACCAGTGTGATGTTCCCGTTCATCATCGCGGCAGGTGCGAAGGAGGAGAGCGACCGACCTGCATTGGTCAACGCATTGCTGCTGTTCACACAGACCTTCCTCTTCGGCGTGTTCCTGTCGCAGAACGCCTTCCTCTTCTACGTCTTCTACGAACTGTCGTTGGTGCCGTTGTTCCTCTATCTCCTCTTCTGGTCGCCTACGCTGGGAAGCTCCGGCGACCGACGGGCTGTGAACGTGCGTGCGATCACCATGCGCTTCTTCATCTACACCTTGTTCGGTGGATTGGCGCTGCTCTTCGGCATTGCGTACTGCGTCGTACAGGAGCCCACACACAGCGCCGACTTCTCCGCGTTACACGCGCTGCACCTGCCGGTGGACGTGCAGCACTGGTTGTTCTGGGCCTTGTTCCTCGCCTTCGCCGTGAAACTGCCCATTTTCCCCTTCCACAGCTGGCAGCCGGACACGTACACGATGGCGCCGTTGCAAGGAACGATGGTGCTCGGAGGTGTCCTGTTGAAGATGGGCCTCTTCGGTGTGTTGCGGTTCGTGTTCCCGATCGTGCCTGAAGGCGTGGACTTCTGGCGCAGCACGGTGATCTGGTTGAGCATCATCGGTGCGTTGTACGCCGCCTGGATCGCCTTCCGCCAGACGGACCTCAAACGCCTTGTCGCGTATTCCTCGCTGAGCCACGTGGGGATGTTGTGCGCAGGTCTCTTTGCGCAGAACACGTATGGCGTGAGCGGTTCGCTCTACCAGGCCTTTGCACATGCCGTGCTGGTGGTGAGCATGCTGTACATCGTGGGTGCTGTGCAACGTCGTACGGGCACCCTGGACCTGGGCGCCATGGGCGGATTGAAGCACGCCGCGCCGAAGTTGGCCGCGCTCTTCTTCCTGGTGATGATCAACGCCGTGGCCTTGCCGCTCACGCAGAGCTTCGTGGGTGAATGGCTCATGTTCAACGGACTGTGGCAGGTGCAGAACGGCGCGTGGATGGCCCTGGCGGCCGTGTGCACGATCATCCTCGGTGCGGTGTACATGCTGTATGCCTACCAACGCGTGATGTTGGGACCCGTGAACGCGCGACTTTCCACCGCTGCCGACGCCGACACAACGGATCACCTGTTCCTGGTACCGCTCATCGCCATCAGCCTGGTATTGGGCTTCTACCCGGCGCCGATCCTGCACCTGATCAAAGGTTCCGTCCAAGCACTCCTGAGCAGCCTCAACTGAGCAAGCCCATGAGCCTGAACAGAAGATTCCTGCGGGTGGTCATCGGCAGCTTGCTCTCGACGATGACGATGTGCGTGAACGGATGCACTTGTCTGATTCCACCAACCTTTTGCGAGAGCATGCAGCCGGACATGCATCCCGCGAATGCCGTGATCTTGGGAGTGAAGTTGGATGACTACTACTACGGCATGCGCGTCAAAGTGCTCGAAAGCCTGCTCGGACCGGATATGCCCGGGGACACGATCACCGTATGGGGCTCCTATGATGGTGGCGGTGGTGGCGATTGCCGCGTTCCGACAGATAGCTGGCTGACCGGAGACACGCTCTTTGCCGGGTTCCATACGGGGGATCTGCTCGGGAACTTCTTCGCAGTTGGTTTTCCTCCGGATCTGGAGCAAGTCGGCAGCTACGTCACGAGTTTGTGTGGGACGTTCTACTTGTCTTATGAAGCGGGGATCGTTACAGGTCCGATCACGCAAGGTGTTCCGAGTGCCACAATTGGGCAGATGTCAGCGCACTTGTCGGGTTGCTCTGTCGGAGTAGCCCCCCAGGCGACAACGGAAGCGAATGTTTCCATTCGGACAACGAGCACATCGTGGGAACTCGTGATCGCCCCTAGGCTTGCTGGGCCAGTGGCACTCGATGTCTTCGACCTCGCCGGGCGCAAGGTCTTCAGCACAGCGGTGCATGGCGATATGGTCCTCGTTCCACGGTCACTTGGACAATGCTTGGTTGGCATGTTCCGCTCACAAGTCGTGGATTTCATCGTGCGGCTCAACACTTCTGTATATTGGCAGCGAAACATCTTTTCGCGGTTGTAGCATTCGTC
The DNA here is from genome assembly GCA_031411095.1 of Flavobacteriales bacterium. Lineage (GTDB taxonomy): Bacteria > Bacteroidota > Bacteroidia > Flavobacteriales_F > PHOS-HE28 > PHOS-HE28. The sequence continues at coordinate 19,374 of JANOAK010000031.1, forward strand.
GTCTGCGCTGCGGCACATTCTCAGATCAACAGCCTGCACTGACATGAGCGTGCTTCTGAACACTTTCAGGAATGCCCGGTATCCTGTCCGCGCATTCCTCTATGTGTGCTGGATCGGGATCAGCTTCAGTGGCTTTACCCTAAAGGCGAAGGCATGTTTCTGTTCCGCGCCCCCAACCTTGTGTGAAAGCATGAACCCTTCCGAGAGTCCGGCCGATATCGGAGTGCTCGGTGTAAAGCTTGAACAGGTATACTATGGGATGCGGTTCCTGGTGCTTAATGCGGTTTATGGCGCGGTACTGCCTGGTGACACGATCACGGTCTGGGGGTCATATGATCTGGGTGGTGGTGGTGCATGCCGGGTAGGGACGGATCTGTGGGAGGTCGGTGATACGATTTTCGCGGGCTTCCATGTGAGTGATCTTGCGGGCAACATTTTTCCTGGTTGGCCTCCGGATCTTGAGCAGCCGGGCAGCTACATGACACATTTATGCGGCACATTCTATTTGGGATTTGAGCAGGGTGCTGTAGTCGGCCCGATAGCACCAGGGGTCATCGAATCCTCGGTAAGTGATATGGCGCAGTACTTCTCCGGTTGCCCGACATCCGTGGACGGGGTGAGTGACCTCGCTCACCTCCCGACCTTTCTGATCGGCCCTACGACAGAAGCGTTCGTTGTTCCTGATCGTCTTCATGTCCAGCCACCCTTTCTGCTGCTCGATCTAACCGGGGCAGTGATCGCAAGACCCACGCTCAGTTCAAACCTCCTAAGGATCCCTGATCTGCCAAGCGGGCAGTATATCCTGGTTTCGATAGCTGACCGCCCGGATCGTATATCCGTGAGGCTTCAACACCTGAGATGAACGCCATGGATACGTTCCTGACAAATACCGGTCGCCATGTTCCAGTGGGTCTGCGCTTGATACTAGCTGCTTCCTTAGGGCTGACTTTACACTTGACCTTCGCCCAGTCGTTTTGTGGCACCGACTCCGATGTGCCGAACCTGCTTACCGAACCATCGCATCAACCACTGCTTCCTCGTGGCGGCGGTGACCTGATCTTCCGAATTGTAGCGCATGTAGTCCGTGATGCTTCCGGCCAAGGTGGCCGTGGTTTGGACGATATCAATGCGTCGTTGTGCATTCTGCGCGAGGATTTCGTCTCTCATGGCGTCAGGTTCAACCTTGTCGACATCAACTACATTGATGACGATGCATTCTATGATTTCACGGCTGCGGACATTGTCCCGATGAGCTCTCTCGGGGTGTCGGATGCCATCAACATCTTCTTCCTTGAAACCGATCAGTATAATGCTGGGTACGCGCCGATCACTGGAAACTGGATCTGGATCGGAGGCCAGTATCTCGGAGTCGATCTGGTCCTCTCGCATGTGATCTCCCATGAAATGGGCCACTGTTTGGGTCTTTATCACACGCACCACGGGACTTTCTCCGGTGAATCCGGCTGCGCTGAACTGGTCGACATGAGCAACTGCAATGCCTGCGGCGACTTCGTTTGCGACACCCCAGCAGATCCGAATCTCGACTGGTTCGGCGGTGATGTTGATGGAGGTACATGTACTTGGCTAAGTTCAGGGGTCGATGCGAACGGGGATCCATATGCCCCCGACGTGAATAATGTCATGTCGTACACCCACCCCGCCTGCCAGACACAACTCACACCGGATCAGGTTGGAAGGATCAATGATATTGTCGCGAACAGTTCGCTGCTAACAGCATGTCTGACCACGATAGCTCAAGCATCAGATGTTGTCGACCTCTACCTCCGGGATGTAGAGGATGATACAGGCTTCGATCCGGGTTATCCATGGGGCTGGTATTTCGACCATAGCCCCGACATCTGGGTACGGAACGAGTCGGATGGCTTCTTGATCCACGAACACCAGGATCCCGAGTACCAGGCTGACGACCCTGACTACGTCTACGTTCAAGTCAGAAACAGGGCATGCGTCCCATCAGCAGGCGCAGAGGTCCTCAGGCTGTACTGGACGAAGGAGTCGACCTCGACCTCTTGGCCGCAGAATTGGGATGGCTCCGACCCGGACATCGGCGGAGTGATCGGGACATTGACGATCCCCGAGCTGGGTCCTGGAGAAAGCACGATCCTGGAATTCGAATGGCAGGTCCCCAACCCGTATATTTTTGACAACTGGTCAACTTGTCTACTTGCGCGCATTGAAGGGAGTGTGGAGGATCCGATCACTGTGTATCCCGGGCAGGCAGAACTGGATGTATATCACAACAACAACATCGCACTCCGCAATACGACTGTTGTGGACATTGTTCCAGGAATGCAACCGACGGTGATCGACGGTGTGAAGTATCCACCGGGTGTATTCACCTACGTCGGGAATGCGGGACCAACCAACTTGGTGTCAGACCTGCGATTTGACGCTGTGCAAGCCGGTTTAGTCCGAACTGTTGTGGACGAAGCCGAGGTCCATGTGGTCTTTGATACGGAAGGCTGGGCGAAAGTCTCTCCCCAACTCGGCCAAGCAACGGGCGTCAAGCAGATCAATGAGGGTGAGCTCGTCCTGACCAGTGCTCATGCGGTGATCCCTGATGTCCTGTGGACAGCGCGAACCACCTTTCCCGTCTATGTAGGTTACAATTTCCTCTGTGAGGAAGTGACCGAGCCACGTACGTATGTTCTTCACATGAGCCAGAACATCACTGGAGACCCAGAGCACCTGTTGGGCGCTGAACACTTCACCGTCCGATGGTCGCCGCGACAATTGTTCATTGCGGACGGTGGCCAGAACATGGAACTCCGGGGCGAACCGACCGCCACACTGACCGCCTCGTCAATTGCTGAAGATGCCCTGTACAACTGGTACGACGCAACCGGTGCTTTGGTGGCCAGTGGTCCGTCCGTATCGGTATCACCGATGATCACCACCAAGTACAAATTGGAGATCGTCTCAGACCTGGACGGGTTCAAGGATTATGATGAAGTAGACGTGATGGTCAAGGATGCGTGGGTGTTATCGGTCCATCCGAACCCGGCCCAAGGACCGGTCACTGTCGGGTATCATCTGGATTCCGGGGCCGCTGGCTACCTTACTTTGACGCGGATCGGGGATAGCAACATCCACAACTTCATGCTCAATAGCTTGGCCTCATCAGTGACACTGATCTGGCCAATATGCCGACTGGTCAGTACCAGGGCCACTTGATCCGGAATGGTGCCATCGCCGATTCCTTCATGTTGATGATCCTTCCATGATAGACCTACGCATGTCAGTCCCTTCCCGGAAAAATGTCCGTCACGAACTGACATGAGCGCGCTGATCCTCATCTCCGTGCTGGGCGTGGTGCTGTTGTACATCGGCCTGTTCGGTGCCGGTGCACGCGTGGGCGCCAGTCGCATCATCGCTCCCGTGGGCGGGCTGGGCTTGGCCGCCGCGATCTTCCTCATCGTGCGCGATGTTCATATCGACGCTCCACAGTTCGCCCACATGCTCCGCTTCGACGCGCCGTCGCGCATGTTCAGCATCGGCCTGCTCGCGATCACGGCACTGGTCTTCCTCTTCGGCATGGATTATTACGCCCGCGAGGAACACAACGTGGCCGAACAGTACGCGCTGATGACCTTCAGCCTTGTGGGCGCCCTGATGCTCACGAGCTACACCCACCTGCTGGCGCTGTTCCTGGGCATCGAGGTGCTGAGCATTCCGCTGTACATCCTGGCCGGTGCCAAGCGCCACAGTTTCCGCAGCAGCGAGGCCAGCTTCAAGTACTTCCTGCTGGGATCCTTCGCCAGCGCCTTCCTGCTGATGGGTATCGCCCTGATCTATGGTGCGGGCGGAACATTCGAGCTCGACAAGCTCACCGCGTTGGTGAACGGGCCGAACAACATCCTTGTGCTCTTGGGCAGCTTCTTCCTGCTGGTGGGTCTCACCTTCAAGGTGGCGGCCGTGCCCTTCCACTTCTGGAGCCCCGATGTGTATGAGGGTGCCCCCACGGTGGTGACCTCCTTCATGGCCACCGTGGTGAAAATGGCCGCCTTTGCAGGGCTCTATCGCCTGGCCACGGTGATGGGACTTCCTGTGGCCCTGGGCCACGCCCTCCTAGGCATCATCGCTGTCACCTTGCTGGTGGGCAACATCACCGCCTTGCGCCAGAGCCAGTTCAAGCGGCTGATGGCGTACAGCAGCATTGCTCACACGGGCTTCCTCCTGTTGCTGGTGCTGAGCGGGGGAATGGACACCGCCCGCTGGCTGTTCTATTATCTGTTCACCTACGCGTTCGCAACGCTTGGCATGTTCATCCTGATGACGGTCGCCAAGCGGGCATCCAATGGCGACGAGCACATCCGGATCTTCCGCGGCCTTTTTCGCGCGAGTCCCTGGCTGGGACTGGTGGCCTTGCTATTGCTGCTGTCACTTGCAGGGATTCCGATCACCGCCGGTTTCATGGCCAAGTTCAAGGTGTTCCAGCTGGCCATTGCCGCGGGGCACATCAAGATCACGCTCTTCGCCGTGGCGATGGCACTCGTGGGCATCTACTACTACGCCGTGGTGATCCGCGAGGTGTTCACTCCAGCGGATGAAGCGCCCGTGCTGGTCGTCAGCCCCATGAACTGGCTGCTGATCTCGATCTGTGGGATCGCGGTGGTGGTGTTCGGGGTGATGCCGGGCCTGGTCGCCTGGCTGTAAGCCGGTCGTTACCTTGTTGGCTCGTTGGTCCCGTCGAGTTGTCCGCCAGGATCGAGGGCATTGCAAACGCTCCATCGTCATGCAAAACGCGCGCACCGCATTGGACAAGCCCTCTGATAGCCGGATGGCTCCGTTGACCATGCTGATGGTCCTTATCGCGCTGATCCCCGGTTGCACTGGTCCTCGCACAGCCGCAACGCGAACTGCCCCGGCCGTGCCGTCCACTGGTGTTCTTGAACTGCATTGCACGTATACTGAAACGTATTGCGGCGGAGCGGCACCGGATCCGGACATGCTGCCGGGGCCGCGTCCGTGGATGGGCCGGATGATCCTTCGTAAGGCGCTCCCGGACAGTACGGGACAATTCGGACTCAACGATCTGCGGGAGCCCATCATCGATACCATCCGCATGGACCAGGAGGGCCATGGGCGTGTCGTGCTGCCTGCAGGCGCCTACGTGTTGCTTGATGAGGACCGTGTGGATGACACGAAGTACAAAGAGCTGCTACGCGACCATTCCAAGCCCGTGATGTACACCGACCCCATCGACACGGTGTGTTTGAAACAATGGTTGCATGGGCCTTTCGGCCTGCTGACCATCACCGCAGGCGACACACTTCGCCAGGAACTGCCCATGCATGGTCAGTGTCCGTGGTATGAAACTCCCTGCGTTTCCTATCACGGACCATTGCCGCCTTGAGCGTGTAATAGTGTCAAGGCAGGAAGGTTCAATGCCCCAGCTCCCCCTCCCAGCTCCTCCGCCGAAGCTTCAGCGAAGGCGGACTTGCTCAATGCCCAAGTTCCCCTTCCCATTTGCTCACCACGCTGGTGGCGATGGCATTGCCCACCACATTCGTCGCACTGCGCCCCATGTCGCAGAAGTGATCGATGGGCAGAATGAGCGCGATGCCTTCCACTGGCACACCGAACATGCTGAGCGTGGCGGCCACCACCACCAGTGAAGCACGCGGCACGCCGGCGATGCCCTTGCTGGTGAGCATCAGCGTGAGCAGCATGGTGAGCTGTGTGCCCATGTCCATGTGGATGCCATAGACCTGCGCGATGAACAGGCTGGCGAAGGTCATGTACATCATGCTGCCATCGAGGTTGAAGCTGTAGCCCAGCGGCAGCACGAAGCTCACCACCTTGGGCTTGCAGCCGAAGCGCTCCAGCTCCTCCATCAGCTTGGGCATCACCGCTTCGCTGCTGGTGGTGCTGAAGGCAATGGTGATGGGTTGCAGGATGCGCCGCATCAGTTCCTTCATTCGCATACCCAGGAAGAGGAAGCCTACACCCAGCAGGATGGCCCACAGGATCACCAAGCCGAGGTAGAACTGGCTGATGTACACCGCATAGGTCTGCAGCACGCCAAGCCCGTGGATGGCGATCACCGCGGCGATGGCCCCGAACACCCCGAAGGGCGCGAAGTTCATCACGTAGCCCACCATCTTCAGGATCACATTCGACACGCTCTCCAGCAGGTGCACAACGGGCTTGGCGTAATCACCGATGCTGGCGCAGGCCACGCCAAAGAAGATGCTGAACACCACGATCTGCAGCACCTCGTTGGTGGCCATGGACTCGATGATGCTGCGCGGGAACACGTGCTCCATGAAGCCCTTCAACGAGAAGCTCTGGGTCTTCTCCAACACATCCTTCGCATCCTCCGGGTTCATGGTGAGCTGCAATCCGATCCCCGGCTTCAACACGTTCACCAACAACATCCCGAGCAGCAGGGAGATCAACGAGGCCGTGAAGAACCACAGCAGTGAGCGCCCGCCAACGCGGCCCACCGTCTTCATATCGCCGAGCTTCGCGATGCCCACTACCAGCGTGCTGAACACCAGTGGCGCGATGATCATCTTCACCAACCGCAGGAAGATGTCGGTGAGGATCTTCAGGTTGTCCGCCACGCCCTTCCGGGCCTCCACCTCCATTCCCGTATGCATCGCGTAGCCCACGCCGATGCCGAGCAGCATGGCAAAGAGGATCCACAGCGTAAGGCGGTTGTTCTTGGACAGCATGGCGTGAAAGTAGCGGGCTGAACGCAACGCAGGGTCCCCTGAGGAGACCCTGCGTTGGAGCCGAAGCAGCGAAAAAGACTAATCGCAGCTACTGGGCGTGATGTCCTTGAGCTCCTTGGTCATGAGCATCACATCCGTGACCTGTTTGGTGATGCTCGTGCCCGCGTTGAGGGCCTTCACCTTTTCGAAGTAGCAACGCGCTTTGGGCAGGTCCCTTGCCTCCTTGCTGTACAGGTGGAACAGGCCGAGGTAGTTCAGCGCTTCCTCCACATCGCTCTTGCTCTTCTCCTTCTCTTCCGGCTTCATCTTCAGGAGCATTTCCTCGTAGAAAGGCTTGGCCAGGAAGCTCTTCACCTCCAGGCTGTCCATGCCGTTCTGCGCGCGTGCCCGGAACTTGTAGCCCTGGTAGGCGGTCGGGTTGCGTTGGATGTAGGTGGCCCATGCGCTGTCCGCTGTCAACCAGCGTTTGCCCTTCAAGGCCGCATCGCCGAGGTAGTAGTAGTCATTGGTCTCTGGCTTGCCCAAGGTCATCTTCGATCGCATCATGGCGATGGCCCTGTCATACTTCTTGGTCTTCACGAAGAGCTTCATCGCTTCCACGTACAGGTAGTCCTTGGAACGGTCCATCATGGCGCTCTTGATGCACATTTCGCAAGCGAGCGAATCGAAGTTCGCCGGAGTGGAACCTTCCACGGCGGCAGAGGCCAGGCCGGAGTAGATCTTGGCCATGTACTCGTAGTCGCTGGCGATGGTCTTCTCGGCCATCTGCTCCTGGAAGTAATCGTCCATGGCCTCTTTGGCCTCTTCGAAGCGGCCCTTCTCGGTGAGCGCATAGGCCTCCACACGTTTCAGCGTGGCATCCGTGGTACCGGTCCGTTGAAGCGCATCGATCTCGCTGAGCGACTCGTCGTACTTGCCCGCCATGAAGAGGAACTTGGCATAGCGCAGGCGGGCACTGCGGCTGCCCGTGTTCAAGGAGAGGTACTTGTCGTAATCTGCTGTGGCGGCATCGTAGTTCCGGGCCATGAAGTTCGCCTCCGCGCGGCCGCTGTAGGCGGGTGAGAAGTTGGGGTCGATCGCGATGGCGTTCGCATACTCATCGATCGCCGCCGGGTAGTTCTTGGCGCGGTAGTACATGAAGGCCTTGCGTGCGACGGGCTTCGGGTTCAGTGGGTCGAGGTTGATGGCGGTCTTGTAGTTCTCCAGCGGGGCCGAACCATCGCGCGGGTTCTGGTCGAACAGCACGTCGCCTTTCAGTACATACGTCTCGGAGCTCTTCGGATCCAGCTCCTGCGCCTTCGCGATGAACTCCTGCGCCTTGATGAGGTCGCGGCCGTTCCCTTGGGCCAGTGCCTCGGCCACTTCACGGTACGTGTTCGCCTGCAGTGGCTTAGGGCATTTATTAGCCTTGTCGCATGCCGTGTTCACAGCTTCAGTGAAAAGTGTCTGTGCTTCGGCGGCCTGGCCGCGCGTCCACAATACCTTGCCCAGACCCACTTTGTTCAGGGGGAATTTGGCGTTGGCGCCAGCACCCTGACGGTAGCAGTACTCAGCACTGTCCGCACGTTCGTTAGCCCAGTAATTCTCACCGAAATAGAACCAGGCTTCCGCGTTCTTGGGGTCGGCCGTGAGGATCGACCGGAACGCGGACGTGGCTTTCTCGAATTGCTCCTTGTCGGTGAGCTTGACAGCGTCAGCGAGGGTCTGCGATCCAGCGGAAAGTGCGGCGCCGACCAGTGCCAGCGTCAGGAAGGTTCTCATGTGCGGGTTCATTCATGTACGATCTCCACATCGCGTGTGGGGATCCTGTGTGGGGCCAGTCCCAGTTTAAGGATGATGCGTTGGCCTTTGTGGTTGGCGACAAAGGAAACAAACCCAGTGCCAAGACCGCTCTTTCCCTCGGCCAGGACCATCACCACTTGGCGCATGAGCGGGTAGCTGCGGTCGGCCAGCGTGCTCTGGCTCGGGAAAAAGGCGGGTAACGTATCCACCTGATAGGGCATGCCCGCGGGCTGTGACAGGCTATCCATTCGGCTGATAGGCAGCAGGTTGACCTGTGCTCGTAAGGCTTTTGCTTCTGGGTCATCCTCATCACTGATCAGGGCGAACGGGATGAACCCAATGGCGTTGGGCTCGGCGGCCACCCGGGCCACCACGGCCGCCACGCTTTCCAAGGGTTGCGCCCGTAATGAGCCGCTCCAATCGCTGCCCATGAGCGAGTCGCGGAGCATGCGGGCAACGCCGCCACCCTGCACTGGCACGTAGGCCCTGATGGCTTCGGTGCCGCCCGCTGTCCCTTCCACGGAAGCCCATGTGGGACCTTGCTGGCTTTGGCTGAACAGGATCGTCCGGATGTCGAGCAGGCTCATCCGCTTCACGCTGCGCGCCTTGTTCACCACCACAGCGATGGCATCAGTGCAGATCGGCACCACATGGGCTTTCACGGTCCGTCGGTTGAAGTAGGCCTCCTGTTCGCCGCCCGGAAGCACCGTGGTGACCACACAACGCACGCTGTCGTTCATCATCGCCTTCAGCAGCGTGCTTTCGGGTAGATAGCGAATGTCCAGTTCAGCCTTGGTGTAGATGCTTTCAAAAACAAGCTCCTCTGCTTCCACCATGGGTCGCAGGTCCTCGTCGGCCAGCAGCAGCACATGTCCCTTGGTGGGCACATCGTCCTCGCGCGGGTCAGGTGCCGGACCACAGGCGCCCATGCACAGCAGCAGGATGGCCCACGCTTGTACGGAGGTCATCCGTGGGCCACCGGCGCGCTGCACCGCCCGATCGAAGCCCGGATCAATCACCGTCGGTCCGTTCCATGTATTTCACGCGCCACATGTAGGCCCGCACCACACCATAGCCACCGAGCAACAGGCCGATGGGAATGCGGTAGCGCGGGATGAACCCTTCCAGCGCGTTGGTGAACAGGAACAGGCTTCCGGCCAGCACATAGAGTGCGCACATGACGAGGGCGAAGAACTTCATCGCCGCTAAACTACTTGGTCTCGAAGATGATCGGCAGCACCATGCGACAGGGAACCGACCTGCCATTGAGCTTGCCGGGGTTCCACTTGGGCATGGCACGCACCACGCGCTCGGCCTCGCGGATGAGCTGTTTGTCCGTTCCCTTCCTGGACTTCACGGTGACCACACTGCCGTCGGCGTCCACCACGAAACCCACATAGACGCGTTCACCCTGCAGCAGGTCATCTGGAAAGCGGACGTTGTCGCGGATGAAGCGGGCCATGGCCGGGGTTCCTCCGATGAACTCAGGAACCTCTTCCAGGATCCCGAATTCCAAGGTATCAGTGGCATCACCGAAGCCGAGGCCGCTCCCCCCGCCTCCTGATGGTGGCCCAACGGGATCGCCGGTACCCGTGGTATCGCCACCCGTGCCCCCGCCGTCCGGAATGAAGGGTGCGCTGGAGCTGTCGCGGGCCGCTGATGTGCTATCCACCACGATGATCCCTGAAGCAGCGGCGCTGGCCGCTGTGGGTGTGGGAGGTGTTGGTGGCGTTGGCGGACCGGGAGGCACGGGCACAGGTTCATCCACCACCGGCGTAAGGTCCACGATGATGCCACCGGTATCGGGTATTGGCGGCACCAGACCACCCGTAATGCCCAGCACATGCGGAAGCACAATGGCCGAACCCATTATTAGCATCGCGCCCAAGAAAGCCAGCATGAAACGCCGTTCGTAGTACTTGCGCAGCACAAAGGCTCCATAGTCCCGGTGGCGCCCGGCGAAGACCAGCTCGTTGCGCTCAGGCTTGGTCTCATTGTCCCAGGCGCGGTCCGCGCTGAGCAGGAAGCAGACGATTGTGAACAGGATAAAGTGGACGGTGGTAAGCATGGTGTGGGTGGTTTGTTTGAACTGTTCCGGCGGATCCGCCGGTCGTTGGAAATACGTTTTCGCTAAGCGTCGAGTGCCACCATTGTCCTCCTGTACAACTGATGTGGCCGAAGGTTCATTGTGCCGGTCCGATGCCTGGCAGCGCGAGCGGTAGTGTTGACACGAGGAACGGCATTGCACAGCGGACACCGCGGTCAGCGCGGTTGACCAAGGGCCGCGCGTTCCTGTGGGAGCCACTCATCCTGGATGCTGTACCGCCTGAGCCCGCGCAATGCGAATTGATCGAGCAGGCCCACCACGTTGGCATACTGCGCGGTGGGGGCGGTCTTCACCACCAACGCAAGGCCACTGGTATCGGGTACTGCGGCGAGTGCCGTGCGCACCTGGTCACGTCCGTAGCGCTTCGGCGAGTTTCCGGGCGTCAGTGAGCCAGCGTATCCGAAGATGCTGTCGCGGCCGCTGAGCAGGAAGGTGATCGTGTTGTCCGAGGGCTTGGTGCCTTTCCCCAGCGGAACCACCAGGTCCATGGCCTCGATGCGCCGCAATGTGGTGGTGAGGATGAAGAAGGTGAGCAGCAGGAATGCAAGGTCCACCAGCGGCGTCATGTCCATGCGGACGGGCGCGGGCCGTGGGCGTTGGCGGCGGGTGTTGGCAGGTGAGGTGTTCTCGAACTGGGCCATGGCTTGTGCATTGGGGCACGCATACACAAGGCATGATCGCGTCCGCTCATTGCATTTCACGGCGCCGATCAATCCGTGGACGCTACATCTCCATCAGGCCATCAATCCTCGAAAAGCACAAGGCCCCGGGGATGCCGGGGCCTTGTGCCAAAAAGATCGGTTCCGCGTTATTTCAACTTGAACACAACAGGCAGGTTAAAGCGGCACTTCACGGCTTTGCCGCCCATTTTACCGGGGTTCCACTTGGGCATGCTCTTCACCAGGCGCATGGCCTCTTTGTCCAGTCCATCGCTCACGCTGCGGAGCACCTTGGCCTCCTCGATGGAACCATCCCTAGCGACGGTGAACTGCACGTACACCTTGCCTTGGATGCCGGCCTCGTACTCCATGTCGGGGTACTTCTGCGTGCGCTGCATGAATTCGTACATCTTCTCCATGCCACCGGGGAACTCAGGCTGTTCCTGCACGGCGGCCAGGTCGAACACCTCCTCCTCCACGGGGGGCGGGGGCGGGGGCGCATCGATCTTCTCACCTTCCTGGGTGGTCTCGCCGGCGGTGGTCTCCACCAGGTCGGCCTGGGTGGGGGGTGGTTCCTCAACGGGCTCATCCGCCGCTTCCACCGCGACGAATTGCACGGTCTCGATCTGCGGTTGGGGTGGCGGGATCACTTCGGGGGGTGGAGGTGGTTCCTCGGGTTGCTCCTCGAAGAGGTCCAGGTTCACGTCCACGATCTTCTTCTTCACTTCCACCGTGTCGTCGGCACCGCCGAATTTGTTGATGATGTACGGCGTACCCACGGCCACCACCATGAAGCCGATGGCGAAAACCAGGGCCATGCCAAGGCGGCGGTTGTAATCACGGCGCAGCTCATAGGCGCCGTAAGCCTGGTTGTGGTTGGCGAACACCACGTTGTTGCGCACTTGCTGCAACACGTTCATCCAGCTGTTGTCCACGGTGAGCAGGATGCTCAGCGCGAGCAGGACGAGGATGGCGATGATGGCTCCCATGACGCGTCAGAATTTGGATTTCTCGATGTCGATCAGGGCCTGCTCCTCGGGCTTGATGGTATCCTGCACGGCGTATTTGCCGATGCCGCTGATATCCATCTCGTCCACGATGTCGATCATGTTGCGGAACTTGGCGTCCTTCTCCGGCTTGATGATCACGAAGAGCGCTTCCTTCTGCTTCTGCGCTTCGTTCTTCAAGCTATCGAACACCTCCTCGCTGATCTTCTTTTCGTTCAGGCGCTTGGCGTAGCTGTTGATCCGCTCGATGGTGGGCTTGTTCAGGTCGATGAGCAGTGTGCGGATGTCCTTGTAATTGGTCTGCGTGAGCTGGGTCTCACCCGTCTTGTAGGCGTCGCGGTAGTACAGGATCTGGTCCTTCTTCGTGAGGAACAGGGTAAGGGCGTTGTTCACCTTGTCGAGCTCCTTGGGCTTGTCGTCCTCAGGAGGCACGGGGAACGTCAACTGCAGGGTTGACGGTTTATACATGGTGGTGGTGAGGATGAAGAACGTGAGCAGCAGGAAGGCCAGGTCCACCATCGGCGTCATGTCGATGCGGGTGCTGCCCTTCTTGGCGCGCTTCTTCTGGTGTCTGCCACCACCTCCTCCACCTTCTCCTCCGGGTACTTCTGCCATGGTCATCCCCGGTGTTATCCGGGGTCTGCTTTAGGTTCTTGGCGTCTTCTTGTTTCCGAGGTCTGTTCTAAGGTACACGCAATGCGAGCAAAGGTTCACATGCGGGTCTCCTCCAGGTCGGTGATCATCTTGAACCGGTTGATCTTGATCGTGGGGCTTTGGAAGATCTTGATCACCTTGTTGATGGTGGAGTAGTTCACATTGCCATCGCCCTTCAGTGCCACAAGGGGGTTCTTGCCCTCGGCATCAGCGCTGAATATCAGCTGGGTAACGCGGATCCAATCCTGCAGCTGGTTGTTGGTGCTGTCGATGGGAATGCCTTTGCTGGCCCTATCCACCTCCTTGCGCTCGCTGGGGCTGTTCAGGTCCAGGTAGGCGGGCAACTGCTGTGCCGGAATGCCGATGGCGTTGAGGTTGGTGAACCGGGTCACCTGGTCATCGTTCAGCTGGAACTTGTACCGGGTGGCCATCTCCTTGATCACGGCGGTGCGCACTTTCTTGTCCGTGAAATCCCAGAACACGCGTCCCGCACTGTCCACGATGATGGTCATCATGTTCTCTGTGGGAATGGGGCTTTGGCTCATGCTGCTGGGCGTGTCAACGGCCACCGCTTCCTCCGGTCGGAACTGGGCGGTGAGCATGAAGAAGGTCACCAGCAGGAAGGCGAGGTCCACCATCGGGGTCATGTCCAGCGAAGGACTGCTCCGGGGCATTTTGATCTTCGGCATGGCTTCTGGTTGTTTGGCACCGAACGGTCCAACCCCACTGGGGTCGGACATGTCCGACCCCTACTTGTGGTTGGCCAGGGTCTGGCTCACGCTGAAACCAGCCTCATCGATGCCATGGGTGATGGCGTCGATCTTGGTGCTGAAGTAGTTGAACATGATGATGGCGATGCACGACCCGATGATACCGAAGGCTGTATTGATCAGGGCCTCGGAGATACCGGTGGACAGCGCAGTGGCATCGGGCGTGCCGGCGGTGGCCAGCGCGCTGAACGAACGGATCATCCCCAATACGGTACCGATCAGACCGAGCAGGGTGCTGATGCTGGCGCACGTGGAGAGGATCACGAGGTTCTTGCTGAGCATCGGCAGTTCCAACGCGGTGGCCTCCTCCAGCTCCTGCTTCACGGCCTGCAGGCGCGTCTCCTTGTCGTGGTTGGCGTCATGCAGCACGATCTTGTACTTCTCCAATCCACTGCGCATCACGTTGGCCACGCTGCCCTGCTGCGTGTCGCAGGCGCCGATGGCATCCTCCACCTGGTCATTGGCGAGCAGCTGCCGCACCTTTCCAAGGAAGGCCTCGATGCGGCCCTTGCCCTTGGCCTTGTTCAGCGTGAGGAAGCGCTCGATGCTGAAGATGATCACCAGGAGGTTCACGGTGATCAGGATGGGAACGATGAAGCCTCCCTTGTGGATCAGGCCGAAGGTGTGTCCGGGTTCCGCCTCTACGGGATGGCCCTTGATGGGGTCGCCTCCTTCGAAGTTGGCCGGATCACCCAGCACAAAGGCGTAGAACAGCACGCTGACCAACAGCGCCAGGGGGATCACGATGGCCACGAACATGCTGGACATCTTACCGTTTTTACTTTCAGCACTCATCGTTGAAGGGGGTTGCGTTTCGGATGTGTTGTTCTGGTGATGCTCATTGCCTCCGCCGGGCGTTCTGGGGTTCGGGTGCCGTTGCCCATAGGCGGAAGGGTGGCAAACATAGCAAAGGCCGGGCATGGCACGCTCCTCGTATCTCCGATCGCTAACTGCCCGACCATAGCGCTCCCATGGGTACGCATTTGCGGCTTCGGCAGGGCCAATACGGACATTCGCATGGAAGCGCCCAACGGGTGGATGTCTGAGCGAAGTATTCGACCCACCGGCTTTTGCAAGGAACGGCGGTCATCACCCTAGGAAAGGGGGGACGGGCCTCAACTCTATTACGGCCGGAAGATGGCCAGATCCATCCGCCAATAAGTTTGAATGATACTTTCGGTGCGGGTGGTCATGAACTTCATGTGCCAGGCCCAAGCCACCAATGAATTTGGAGTAAGCGCGTGCTGAACGGGCGGAACAACGCCCATCCCGGATCACCATCACGCGCCCCCCTGCCCCATGGTCTTCACGAGCTTTTCCTTCATCCTCTTCTTCCTGGTCTTCTATGCGCTGTACATCGTGTTGCAGCGGCATGGCCGCCTTCGCTGGCAGAACCTATTGCTGGTGGTGGCGGCGAATATCTTCTATGGGGCTTGGGACGTCCGGTTCCTTGGCCTCCTGTGGTTCTCGGCGCTGGTCGATTTTTTCGTGGCCCAACGCATCGCCGAGGCCACTGACCAGCGCCGGAAGCGTCGATGGCTGACGTTCAGCCTCACGCTGCAGCTGTCGCTGCTGGCCGTATTCAAGTATTTGAATTTCGGCATTGAGAATTTTGGACGATTAATGGAATTGATCGGGGTGGAGGTGCATATGCACACGTTATCGATCATCCTGCCCGTAGGCATATCATTCTATACGTTCCAGACCATGGCCTACACGATCGATGTGTACAGGGGAAAAGTGCTGCCCTGCAGGGATCTGCTGAACTTCTCTGCCTATGTGTCCTATTTCCCCCAACTGGTGGCCGGCCCCATCGAAACGCCGGGGCACCTTCTTCCGCAGATGGAGCGCAAGCGAGTGATCACGCTTGAGCACATGCGAAAGGGGTTGTACTGGGTGCTGATCGGCTTCTTCAAGAAGCTGGTCATCGCCGATACGCTGGCCCCCTTGGTGGAATACACATTCGCCAGGCCGGACAGCATTTCGGGCATCTCCAGCTTGTTGGGCCTGATGGCCTTCTCGTTGCAGATCTATGGTGATTTCGCTGGCTATACTTACATAGCCCGCGGCATTTCCAGCTGGTTGGGCATTGACCTGGCCATGAACTTTGAGCGACCCTACCTGGCCTTGTCCCCGCGCGATTTCTGGCGGCGTTGGCACATAAGCCTTTCGCGTTGGCTGCGTGATTATCTATATATCAGCTTGGGCGGTAGCCGAGGAGCGCCGCTGAAGAAGTACCGCAATCTGATGCTCACCATGTTCCTTGGCGGCTTATGGCACGGAGCGTCCTGGAACTTCGTGTTCTGGGGCATCTACCACGGTTCGCTTTTATGCATCGATCATGCACTGAGCGCACAGGGCGGCGGTCCCGGCTCAATTTCCGCTCGCTATGCCGGCATTGGTCGGGGTTTCCGCATGGCTGGCATGTACGTCTTAACCCTGGGAGGTTGGCTTCTGTTCAGGGCAACGAGCATGGAGCAGGCAACCGCGATCCTCGCCAACATTCTCACCAACTTCACTTGGTCGCCCGAGGTTCCAATGCTTCTATTACCTGTAATCATGCTTACGACCGCTCTCTTTTCGTTCCACCTGGCCCAGGAGCGATCGCATGATGACCTGTTGGTGCTGAAATGGCCGTCTCTTATCCGTTTCGGGTTCTACATCTTCATGCTTGTTTCGGTGCTTACGCTCGGCATCAAACCACAACCGTTCATTTACTTCCAGTTCTGATCCATGAGCGTCATCAATTGGACATCACGGCATTGGGTCCCGCGCTTGTTCATTGCCTGCGTGGCCGTGTTATGCGCCGAGGGGTTCCTGAGCCTTGTGCTGTCCCGCACCATGGAGAACTCCCTCTGGTTCACGGGCGAGATCCATGACCCGGACCCGAAATATGCGTTCCGGTTCGCTCCGAACTATGCGGGCTGGATGCGGTTCAAGAACGAGCTGTTCCTGGAGGGATTGGAGCTCGATGATCGAGGCGATCGCATGCCGAAGGTCCCCCCTGTGTACACGCAGGAGATCGTTCTCATCGGTGGCTATTCCATGGCCTTTTCTTACGGCGTTCCCGATAGCGCAACGATCCACCATGTGCTAGGGGACCACCTATCCCGGCCGGCCTTGGTGCGGAACACGGCATGGCCCGGGTTCGATCTGTATCGCAACTTCCACATCTATCGCGAACAAGTGAAGGGGACCAAGCCCGCCGACATTGCCGTGCTGCTTTTCTTTCAGGATGACCTCTGGTCGTTCTCGGACATCCCCGAACAACAGGATGAATTCATCGATACAAAGCCTCATGTTGACCTGTTCACGGCCTTCAAGCGGCATGCCTGTGCCCCGCCGGACGATCCGATCAAACGGGCCTTCTCAACCCTCTATTATCAAAGCATCATTTGCCACAAATTGGCTGACCGGGCAGCGACCTTGACCTCCATGGTGAGCCAGCGGATAGGGACCCGACAGCCCTCGCCCGGGTCGCCTCCCCACACGCCTCCGACCGAGCTCGGCCGGGAACGACTGAGGTCGTTCACTGCGCATGTCTGCGCCTATTTCGGGGGAAAGGACCATGTGCTCTTCGTGGTCCTTCCGGGAATGCAACCTCAAAGGAATGTCGACGAACTACTCACCGGCATCATGCCTGATGCACATGTGCTCGACCTGAACCGTACGAGCAACGATACCATCGCTCGCACAGGCACGTTCGCATTGGGGCACTACACAGCTCCTTCATGCGCGTATGTCGGCGAACAGATCGCCAAAGCTGTTGACGAACTGCCGGTCCAGTGATAGGGCCCGAATGGCGGCCCATGGACAGTGGAACTTAGATCTGTTCAAGAAAATTCCCCTGGACCCTTGAATTGGTTCATGTGAGCCACCGGGCAAGGACTGGAGCTTTGTACCCACGTTCAAACACAAGCTACGACCAACAACAGATCCACATGGAAACAGCAACCGCTACCACCACCCAATGGGCCATTGATCCCGCACATAGTGAGATCCACTTCAAGGTGAAGCACCTCATGATCAGCAACGTCACCGGCAGTTTCGGCAGCTTCGGGGCCGAGGCCACACTGGAGGGAGACGACCTCTCTGGCGCATCCGTCGAGTTCTGGGCCGAACTCGCCTCGGTGAGCACGGGCAGCGCCGACCGCGACACGCACTTGAAGGGTGGGGACTTCTTCGATGCAGAGAACTTCCCCAAGCTCACCTTCCGCAGCACCGACCTACGGGCCGCTGGACGCAACTGGAAGATGATCGGCGACCTCACGATCAAGGGCATCACCAAGCCGGTGACGCTGGATGTGGAATGGGCCGGTACCGCAACCGATCCCTGGGGCAATGCCAAGGCAGGCCTTTCCGTTACCGGCGCGTTCGACCGAAAGGACTGGGGACTTACCTGGAATGCCGCCCTGGAGACCGGGGGTGTGCTGGTGAGCGACGAGGTGCGCCTGGTGGCCGAGGTGCAGTTGGTGAAGAAAGGCTAGCCGATAGCACCCCTGAAGTATGCAAAAAGGCCCGGCGATGCCGGGCCTTTTTGCATAGTGGGAAAGTGGATCACAGCTTGGCGAACGAGCCCACGGAGAGGTTTCCGTTGTTGTTGATGCGAACGGTGTAGACGCCACTGGCGAGCCCGGCCACATCGGCACGGAGCACATCGCCTGAACGCATCACCGGTACGTACACCAGCTTGCCGGTCGCATCGAAGAGCTGCACCGCAGCGGAGGCTGCACCTGCGGCCACCTCGATCGTCAACACATCGTCCGCAGGGTTCGGGTAGGCGCGCACCTGACCTATCGCGGTCTCCTGGACGGAGATGTTGGAAATGTCGGTGTAGGAAAGATCATCGATATAGGCCTCGCCCATGACGGTACCTCCCCCGTAAGAGAAGATGTCGATACAGCCCAGTTGGTTCGGCCCTACGGTACCATCCGTCTCGGTCGCGAACGGCCACGTGATCAGGTCCGTTCCGTTCACCGTGAGCGTGGCGGAGGAATCGTTCAGGTGGAACAGCATTTTCACCTCGAACCATGCGGCCACTGGATAGATACCCGAGATATCCACGTTGTTCGCACTGCCCGACACGTTGCCGCCATTGAAGATCACTTCGGCCGCGAATGAGGGTGTGGTGACATCCTCCGCATGTTGCACATTGAAATAGCCGCCCTTGGCATCGGGGATGTACATCCACCAGGTGAGGTCGTACGTACCGGTCGTCTTGTTGCCAAGCAGCAGAAGTTGATCACCAGGACCACCATTGACGATGCTCGTGGAAATGCAGGCCAGACTGTTGCTGCCCGAGCGGGCATACGCTGCGCTCACATATTGGTCGTCACCACCGGGCCATACAGCCCAATGTGCAGGATCATTGGCCGACATCGCTGTGCCTACGGCGTAAGCGTCAAAAGTCTCATCGATCAACATCGTTTGGGCCATGGTGCCCGTTAGGCTGATCAATGCTAAAGGAAGGAGTACGGTTCTTTTCATGGTCGTGAAGTTTTGGTTAAGTGGGTTGAAGGTACATGACTGAACCATAGAACCCACCGTTCGGCCCTGTGTTTTTCGGGGCGGCCAGCTTAGACGATCACACACGATGGACCCGCTCTTACGGTCCTATAGATCCCTCCGGTCAAGTTGAACCAGAGCACCCGGGCCCCTCCGGCATCACAAGTGGCCGCGGCCTATCTTCGCGCCCCTTTCAGCCATGGCCCAGCGTTTCACGCAGTATGATGAACTCGATCTGCCGAAGGTCGCCGACGAGGTATTGAAGCAGTGGGAGGCCGAGGACACCTTCGGCAAAAGCCTGGAACTGCGCAAGGACGCTCCGCCCTTCGTGTTCTACGAAGGTCCGCCCAGCGCCAACGGGCTGCCCGGCATCCACCATGTGATGGCGCGCGCCATCAAGGACATCTTCTGTCGCTTCCAGACGCAGAAGGGTAAGCGAGTGGATCGCAAGGCCGGCTGGGACACGCACGGGCTGCCGATCGAGCTGGGGGTTGAGAAGGAGCTCGGCATCACCAAGGAGGACATCGGGAAGAAGATCAGCATCGAGGCCTACAACGCCGCGTGCAAGAAGGCCGTGATGCGCTATACCGACGTGTGGAACGACATGACGAGGCGCATCGGCTTCTGGCTCGACCTGGAGCACCCCTACGTCACCTACCACACCAAGTACATCGAAAGCGTATGGCATCTTCTGAAGAAGCTGTACGACGATCAACTGCTCTACAAGGGCTACACGATCCAGCCCTACTCACCGGCCGCAGGAACGGGACTTTCCTCGCACGAACTGAACCAGCCCGGCACCTACAAGCCGGTGAAGGACACCAGCGTGGTGGCCATGTTCAAGGTGAAGCGGGATAGTGCGAGCGAGTTCCTGTTCACCCCGACCGTCAGTTCGAGCGAAGTCGAGAACCGAGGCGATGTGTTCATCCTCGCATGGACGACCACGCCCTGGACATTACCGAGCAACTGCGCGCTCACCGTGGGCCCGAAGCTCGACTATGTGCGCGTGAAGACCTTCAATCCCTACACGCACGAGCCACAGACCATGGTGCTCGCCAAGGCCCGGCTCGGAGCGTACTTCAACGGGAAGAACGAGAACGCTTCATTCGAGGACTACAAGAAGGATGGTAAGAACATACCATGGAAGGTCGACGGCGAGTTCTATGGCCACCAGTTGGAAGGCATCCGTTACGAGCAACTGCTGCCCTACGCGCAACCCGAGGGCGGCGATGCGTTCAAGGTGATCGGTGGCGACTTCGTTACAACAGAGGATGGTACCGGCGTGGTGCATACGGCACCGAGCTTCGGCGCGGACGACATGCGCGTGGCGCGGCAGCACGGCATCGGCACGCTCACGCTCGTGGACCTGCAGGGGCGTTTCACGCCCGAGATGGGCGAGTTGGCGGGCAAGTACGTGAAGAACGAATACTACCCCGCAGGGAAGGCGCCGGAGAAGAGCGTGGACGTGGAGCTCAGCATCAAGCTGAAGGAGATGGGCCGCGCCTTCAAGGTGGAGAAGTACGAGCACAACTACCCGCACTGCTGGCGCACCGACAAGCCCATCCTGTACTATCCGCTCGACAGCTGGTTCGTGCGCGTCACCGCGAAGAAGGACCGCCTGGTCGCGCTCAACAGGACCATCAATTGGAAACCCGAGAGCACCGGCACCGGCCGCTTCGGCAACTGGCTGGAGAACCTGCAGGACTGGAACCTCAGCCGCAGCCGGTATTGGGGTATCCCGCTGCCCATCTGGCGCACGGCGGATGGCGCCGAGGAACTGTGCATCGGTTCGCTGAAACAGCTGAAGACGGAGATCGCCCGCGCGGTGAAGGCCGGCGTGATGAAGGAGGATCCCTATGCCACGTTCCAGGTGGACGACATGAGCGATGCGAACTATGAGCGCGTGGATCTGCACCGCCCTTTCGCGGACAACATCACGCTCGTTTCGCCCGGCGGCAGACCGATGTACCGCGAGACCGACCTGATCGACGTATGGTTCGACAGCGGCGCCATGCCCTATGCGCAGTGGCATTATCCGTTCGAGAACAACGCCACCTTCGCGGAGACCTTCCCCGCGGATTTCATCGCGGAGGGCGTTGATCAAACGCGCGGCTGGTTCTACACGCTGCACGCCATCGCCACGCTCACACAGGACAGTGTGGCGTACAAGGCCGTGGTGAGCAATGGCCTTGTGCTGGATAAGGTGGGCCAGAAGATGAGCAAGCGCCTCGGGAACGCTGTGGATCCGTTCAAGACCTTGGACGAATACGGTGCTGATGCCGTGCGGTGGTATATGATCAGCAATGCCTCCCCGTGGGACAACCTGAAGTTCGACACCGAGGGCATCACGGAAGTGCAGCGCAAGTTCTTCCGTGCGCTCTTCAACACCTACAACTTCTTCGCGCTGTATGCCAACATCGATGGCTTCGATGGCACGGGTGAAGCGACATTGACGGAGTCCGACCGCTGGGTCCTTTCGCGGCTCAACAGCGTGATGAAACTGGCCGATGCGAACTACGCCGACTACGAGCCGACCATCGCAGCGCGTGCCATCCAGGATCTCGTGGTGGAGGACCTGAGCAACTGGTATGTCCGCTTGAACCGCCGCCGCTTCTGGAAAGGCGAACTGGGCGCGGACAAGAACGCCGCGTTCCAGACCTTGCAGCGTTGCCTCGAAGTGGTGGCCATGCTCAGCGCACCCATTGCGCCCTTCTTCACCGATCGCCTGTACCGTGATCTCACGGGCACCAGCGTACACCTGAGCGATTGGCCGAAGCATGACGAGTCGCTCATCGACACCGAACTGGAGGAGCGGACAGCGCTTGCGCAGAAGCTCACCACGCTCGTGCTCAGCATTCGCAAGAAGGAAGGTCATCGCGTGCGCCAGCCCTTGCAGAAGATGATGGTGCCTGTGCTCGACACCGCCATGCGCACGCGATTGGAGGCGGTGCGCGACCTGGTGCTGAGCGAAGTGAACGTGAAGGAGCTCGTGCTCCTCGACGCCAGCGAAAGCAAGCTCACTAAGAAGATCAAGCCCGACTTCAAGAAGCTCGGTGCCCGCATGGGCAAGCTGATGAAGAGCGTGGCGGCCGTGGTGAACGGATTCTCGCAAGCGCAGATCGCCGAACTGGAAGCGGACGGCAGCATGAAGCTGAACGTCGAGGGACAGGAGGTGGAACTGTTGCGTGATGATGTGGAGATCAGCGCGGAGACCGTGCCGGGGCTGAGCGTGGCCAGCGATGGGGCGTTGACCGTGGCCCTGGACATCACCATGAACGAGGCCCTGATCGAGGAAGGTCTGGCGCGCGAACTGGTAAGCCGGGTGCAAACCTTGCGGAAGGAGAGCGGTTTTGATGTGACGGACCGGGTGGAACTACAGGTGCAGCGCAACGGGAACGCCCAGTTCGAGGCGGCCATTCGCGGCCATGCGCGCCACATCCTGGCCGAAACGCTGGCCGTAACCCCTGAGGACCAGCTATTTGTGGACCATCTCCCGCCCGGTGCAGAAGGCATGCACGAGGTGGCCCTGGACGAACGGACGAGCTGCGCGCTGCGCTTGGTGCGATCGGGCCAATAAGGACGGGAAGCGCCTATATTCGCGGACCAATTTTAGAACGGGTACGTTATGGCCAAGAAAGCTGCACCCAAGAAAGCCGCAAAGCCGGTGAAGAAAGTCGCCGCGAAAAAGCCGGTGAAGAAAGCCGCGCCTGTGAAGAAGGTGGCACCGAAGAAAGCGACCAAGCCGGTGAAGAAAGCCGCACCGGCCAAGGCGAAGCCAGTTGCCAAAAAGAAAGCGGCACCGGTGAAGAAGGTGAGCAAGCCTGCACCCAAAGCGCCCGCTAAGAAGGTGGCGGCACCCGTTGCGAAGAAGCCCGCGCCTGCCACCAAGCAGGCCATCGCAAAGCCAGCTCCGAAGGCGCCCGCCAAGCCCGTGGCCAAGGCACCTGCAAAGGCAGCTGCGCCCGCCAAGCCCGCACCCGTTGCCAAAGCCGTCCCGGCGCCCAAGCCGGCACCGGCCCCCAAGCCTGCACCCAGCAAAGCGGCGAAACCCGCACCCAAAGCAACCGTGAAGAAGGAGAAGGAAGAAAAGGCCCCCGCCAAACCCTTGGTCACCCAAGTGTCCGCGCCGGTGATCCACAAGTCCGCACCGATGGTGAAGAAGCAGGTGAGCACGCTGGAGGCCGCGAGCAAGGAGCGCTACAGCGATTCCGAGCTGGAGGAGTTCAAAGGGATCATCAACTCCAAGCTTGACGAGGCCCGCAAGGACTATGACCTGCTGAAGCAGACACTGGCCAACAACGATAACAACGGCACCGAGGACACGAGCCCTTCGTTCAAGATGATCGAGGACGGCAGCGAGACCTTGAGCCGCGAAGAGACGGCGCAATTGGCCGCCCGCCAGGAGAAGTTCATCAAGCACCTGGAGGACGCCCTGCTGCGTATCCGCAACAAGACCTACGGGATCTGTCGTGTAACCGGACGTTTGATCAGCAAGGAACGTTTGCGCCTGGTACCTCATGCCACGTTGAGCATCGAGGCCAAGCAGCAGATGGGCAGCTGATCGGCCTGCACCCTTCCGCGGTCCCTTGAAGCGCGCGCTTCTCGTCACTTTTCTGGTCCTGCTTGCCGACCAGGCCCTGAAGGTCTGGGTGAAGACGCATTTCTTCCTGGGCGAATACGTGCCCATGTTCGGCGAAGGTGGCACCAAGGCCTACCTGCAGTTCGTGGAGAATGACGGCATGGCCTTCGGCCTGCGCTTTGGCGGCAACATGGGCAAGCTGCTGCTCACCTTGTTCCGTATCGTGGCCGTAACGGTCATCGGGGTGATCCTGCTGCGCTTGGTCAGGCAGAAGCGCGAAGCGTGGTTGATCACCAGCCTCTCCCTGATCTTCGCCGGCGCGTTGGGCAACATCATCGACAGTGCGTTCTACGGCCTGATCTTCGACAAGGGCACGGTATTCAACTCGGCCACGGGCAGTACCATGGGGTACCAGGGCCTGGCCGAATTCGGCACACCGGGGTACTCCAGTTTCCTTCATGGTTCGGTGGTGGACATGTTCTACTTCCCCCTATGGGAGGGCCGATTCCCGCAGTGGCTGCCGATCTGGGGCGGGCAGCACTTCGAGTTCTTCCGGCCCGTGTTCAACATTGCGGATGCGGCCATCAGTGTGGGTGTTGCCATGATGATCTTCATGCGCCGTAACCCCCACCACGACGCGCCCCCGAGCGCCACGGAACGTCCCCTGCAGGAGGACATCAACACCGCGATACAGGCGGATCAACTTCGGCAGGATGCGGGCACGACCGAGCGTGATCCATGATCCTGCCTGAAGCGTACGGACCGCTTCACTTCACCAGGTCCACGCGCCAGCCGAAATAGTGCGCCACGCCGACCTGTGGTCCGGCATTCAGTTCAGGTGCCCCACCCAGCCAGAGCATGGGGCGCATCTCGTAGCACAGGTTCATCGCGCGCCAGAAGGGCCGTTTCAATCCCAGTCGATAGCACACGCCCAAAGGAACATAGGCGGCGATGAAGACATCGCTGCGCGAGCGGAGATCCTCCGATACGGAACTCGAAGCACCCCGGTCATCGGGCCGGCCGAACTCTCCAACGAGGCGTGGCGTCACTTCCCGTTGGATGGAATGCTGCACGCTCACCTTGCCGGCGAACGACGAGCCCACCTGGATGCCTCCGCCCCCGAAAAGTGACCAGCGGCGCGGATACTCCTTCAGGTAGATCACGGCAGCATCCAGCGCCAACTGACCGTACCGGTGATCAAAGCTGTAACGGCTCGTGACCACGGAATCGATGTAAGTGACCTCCCCGGTCTGTGAGGAGGTAAGGGTGTCATATGGTGAATAGGTCTCCTTCACCAGCTCCGTACCGCGCCCTGCATGTTGCATAAAATTGAAGCCGATGCGCAGGTAAGCGCCGGATCGTGCAGCAGGACCCGCCTTGCGCAGATCCAAGCAGACCGAGGCCGCGAAGGCGCCGATCACTTGTTCCCCACCGTTCCTGAGGTCATGGTCGGTAAGGTCGCGGGCCAGCAGGGTGGAGTTCGGTGCCATCAGGCGCCAGTCGGCCAGGCTTGCCGCATACGCTGGGTCCGGCAACCCGCCACTGTACAGGAACACATCGGTAAGGCGAAGGCGCGCCGCAAGCGTATCCGGCACGTACTGGCCGTTCATCGATGCGACGAGCAGCAGTGCGAAGGGGAGCAGTTGGTACCTCATCGGAAGGGCTCAGGCAAGTGAGCGGGCCGGGGCGAGCAGTTTGCGTGCGATCAAGGTCTCCGCGATCTGGATGGCATTGGTGGCCGCCCCTTTCCGCAGGTTGTCCGCCACGATCCACATGTTCAGTGTGCAGGGCTGGGTTGCATCGCGGCGTAACCGGCCAACGAACACCTCATCGCGATCACTGGCATGGAGCGGCATCGGGTACTCATCCTTTCCGGGTTCATCGCGCAGTGCGATGCCTGGTGCGTTGCGCAACAACCTGCGCACATCCTCCAGCTCGAAATCGCGCGCGAACTCGACGTTCACGGATTCGCTGTGACCGCCGGTGACGGGAACGCGCACAGCGGTGGCCGTTACCCGTATGCCGGTATCCAGGATCTTCTTCGTCTCGTTCACGAGCTTCATTTCCTCCTTCGTGTAGCCGTTCTCGGTGAATGTATCGCACCGGGGGATCACGTTGCGATCGATGGGGAACGGGTAGGCCATCTCTCCGATGATGCCGTCGCGTTCGTTCTGCATCTGTTGCACGGCCTTCATCCCCGTGCCCGTTACGGCCTGGTAGGTGCTCACGACAACGCGCTGCACCCCATAGGCCTTGTGCAGCGGTGCCAGGGCCATCACCAGCTGGATGGTGCTGCAGTTGGGATTGGCGATGATCCGGTCCGAAGCGGTGAGCACCTCGCCGTTCACCTCGGGCACCACCAGCTTCTTGGTGGCGTCCATGCGCCAGGCACTGCTGTTGTCGATCACCGTGCAGCCAGCATCGGCGAAGCGGGGCGCCCACTCCAGCGAGGTACTTCCCCCGGCGGAGAACAACGCGACATCGGGCTTGGCTGCAATGGCCGCTTCCATGCCCATGACCTCCACGTCCTTTCCGCGGAATCGCACCGTTCGCCCTGCGCTGCGTTCACTGGCCACGGGGATCAGTACGTCCACCGGGAAGTTACGCTCCTCCAACACCCTCAGCATCACCCCGCCCACCAGTCCGGTGGCGCCAACGACCGCTACCCTCATGTGATTCCGTCCATTTGATCAGTGGACTAAACTACTACCTTGTCGGCAGCAGGAACCCGGCCACTGCGGGCCTCTACGATCATCCGCCCAGAATTCCCATGAACTCCGTACGTCCTCGCGCCGCGCTGGCCTTCATCCTGTGCAGCTTTTCGGGCATCGCCTTCGCCCAATTGGTGGATGACTTCAACGACAACGACTACACCAACGGACCGGTCTGGAGCGGCACGAACGCGCTGTACGTGGCCGTGGGCGGGCAGCTGCGCAGCAACAGCCCCGGGGCCGCGAACTATTACCTCAGCACACCGAGCACGCAGGCCACCAGCGCGCAGTGGGACTACTACATTAATCTGAAGTTCGCCACGAGCGGCGCCAATTACGCCGATGTGTATCTGGTGAGCAGTGCGGCCGACCTGCAGAGCGGGGTGAACGGCTACTTCGTGCGGTTCGGGGGAACGGGCGATCGGGTGGAGCTCTTCCGCAGTGACGCAGGCACCGCCACGCCGTTGATCGCAAGCGCTGACGGGATCGTGAACAGCAGCACCGACAATCCCTTCAACATCCGGGTGACTCGCGATGCTGGTAATAATTGGACACTGTTGTATGACGATGGCGCCACCGGCACATATACCACAGCGGGTACCACAGTGGATGCGACCTACACCGCCGGCACGCACTTCGGCATCCGCATCGAGCAGAGCACGGCCGCAAGCGCGGTGAACAACCACTTCCTCGATAACGTGATGGTGGGTCCCATCGTGTTGGACGTCACCCCGCCCTCTGTGGTCTCGGTCACGGCCATCTCCGCAACGCAGGTCGATGTGCTCTTCAACGAGCCGCTGAACGCTGCTGCCATCGGCACCTACGACATCGTTCCGTTCATCGGTGTGTCGGCCCAGGTGCTGGATGGTGCCAACCCGGCACTGGTGCACCTGACCCCGGGCATCGCGCTCACCAGTGGGAACACGTATCAGCTGATGGCCAGTGGAGCACAGGACCTCTCGGGGAATCCCGCACCATCGTCCACCACGGACTTCCTGTACTTCACCCCCGACGTTGCATTGCCCGGCGAGGTGATCATCAATGAGATCATGGCGGACCCATCGCCGGTGGTAGCCCTACCGGATGTCGAGTTCGTGGAGATCCACAACACCACGACGAACAAGACATTCGACCTGGCGAATTGGACCATCACCGACGGGAGCACCATCGGGACCCTGCCCAGCATACCCATCCCACCCGGGGCGCATGTGATCCTCACTGACGATGCCAACGCCGCTGCGTTCCAAGCGTTCGGCACCGTCGCGGCCATCGCGACATTCCCGTCCCTGAACAACGATGGCGACGGGCTCTCGCTCGCGAACAACAGCGCAACCACGATCGATGCCGTCACGTACGCGCTCAGCTGGTACAACAACAGTGTGAAGGCGGCGGGCGGTTGGACCCTGGAACGCATCGACCCCACAACGCCGTGCAGCACGGCCGCCAATTGGACCGCCAGCAACGCGGCCCAAGGGGGAACCCCGGGACAGCAGAACAGTGTGTTCGCCATTGTGCCCGACGTTACGCCGCCTGCGCTCGTGAACGCCTTCGTGAACACGGACACCCAGGTGGAACTCCTCTTCAATGAACCCATGAACGCTGGCAGCCTGCCCGGCGCCAGCTATGTGTTCGACCCGACCATTGCCATCGACCTCGTCTCCGTGAGCGGTGATGCGCTCGTGCAGCTAACGCTGGCCACGCCCATGGCGGTGGGCCAGTTGTACACCATTACAGTAAGCGGTGCAACGGACTGTGTTGGCAATGCCATCGGAGCGGGGAATGTCCTGACCGTCGCGTTGCCCGAACCCGTCCTTCCGGGCGATGTGGTGCTCAATGAGGTATTGTACGATCCACGGGGAACCGGCAGCGACTTCGTGGAATTGTACAACCGCAGCAATAAGGTGTTGAGCCTGGCGAACTGGAAACTCGCGAACGAGACCAACGGCGTTATTGGCAATGCGACGGTGATCACCTCGGCCGCTTACCTCCTGTTGCCCGGCCAGTATGTATTGATCGCCGAGGACACCGCCAACATCGCGGATGAGTATCCGCTTAGCCATCGTGATCGCTTCCTCCAGGCCGTGATGCCGAGCTACAACAATGGCGCGGGGGTGGTGGTGCTGCAGGACATCCTGGGGGATACCCTGGACCGCTTCGCCTACGATGATGCCTTGCATTTTTCGCTCCTGAACTCTGTGAACGGTGTAAGCCTTGAACGCGTGGACCCGGACCGTCCTGCGAACGACCCCACCAATTGGCATAGTGCTGCGGAGACCGTTGGCTTCGCCACTCCCGGGTACCGGAACTCGCAGTACAACGCCACCCCTGCCACGTCCGGCGAACTGAACATTGAACCGGCCATCTTCTCACCGGACAACGATGGTTACCAGGACGTCCTCACACTGGCCTATCGCCTCGACCAGCCGGGCTTCACCGGCACCTTGAAGATCTACGATCTGGCCGGACGTGAGGTGGTGACCCTGTTGGACAATGAACTGCTGGGTACCAGTGGGGCGGTGAGTTGGAACGGCATCATGGAGGGCGGCGGAATGGCGCGGATGGGGCCTTATGTCGCCGTATTCGAGGCGTTCGACCTGAGCGGCAAGGTTGAGCGGATCCGGAAGACGGCGGTCCTGGCGCACAAGCTGTGAACCGCTGCAGGGCGCGGTTCCGATCGAGCACCGTCCCAAATGACCAAGGTTGGGGTACATAACCTAGTTCTCTGCCGGTCCCTTGCAGCCTGAAGCACCAGTAATGCGTGTTGCCTGGACCTTGGGGACGCCACCGGAGAGGAAGGATCCCCAGGGGCGTCGGAGCGATGGATCCACCGAAATGGAAGACCAGCAACCAATAAATGTCGACAAACCAAAATATTTCTGGTGAAAGACCTTGACAGCCCTGTGTACTTGTGTCAGCTTTGCTCAACAAACAAAAAACCCGATATCATGGAGCACGTGTTCTCAGGATTTCTGAAGGCAATTCCCACAGTGGCCTTGTCACTGGTGATGGGTACTGCCAATGCGCAGTGCAACATCGCCATTGTAGTTGAGTCCGGCTGCAGTGGCAGCGGCGGATGGGGCGCGGTTGTCGCCATCGAAGGAGCACAGTCCCCCTGGACCTATGCATGGTCCAACGGTGCCAACACCCAGTCCGTGGAAGGCCTGGACGACGGCATGTACACGGTGACCTTTACGGATGCGAACAATTGTTCAGTGACCGAGGAGGTGGTGATCGACTGCCCCGATGCTGAGCCTTGCATGCTGCGCACCCAGACCCAGGGTGGTTGGGGCGCTAAGCCCAGCGGCAATAACCCCGCGATGTACCTGCAGAACCATTGGACGTCCTGCTTCCCCAACGGCATCACCATCGGGTGCACCAACACGCTTCGCCTGACAAGCTCCACGGCCGTGAAGGACTTCCTCCCCAGCGGCAGCACGGCTTCCATGCTTCCTGCCGGTACGCTCACCAATCCCGGTGGATCTTATAGCAACGTGCTCGCAGGTCAACTGGTGGCCGCTACCATCAACGTGATGGTGGATGCTTGCGATCCTGACTTCGGTGCATCGAGCTATGTGCTCGGCGATGCGATCATCGCTTCGGGCCCCTTCCAGGGTTACTCGGTGTACGGACTGCTCACGGAAGCCAACAACTTCATCGGTGGATGTGGAAGCAGCTTCACAGCTTCGCAGTTGAACGAAGCGTTGACGAACGTGAACGAGTCCATGCACGGAGGCACCACCAACACAGGCTTCCTGATCTGCAAGAAGGATGACAAGAAGGCTCCTGAGATGGGCAACAACGGCAAGGACGGTCTCCTGGTATTCCCGAACCCTGCCGACGAAAGCCTGACCCTCCAGATCGCTTCCGCCCGCAAAGGCGCGGTGAGCGTGGTGGTGATGGATATGATGGGCCGTGTGGTGGTCCCCATGAACACCCTCGGTGTTGAGGCTGGTGAAGTACGTAACAACACGATCGACCTCCGCGAACTGAGCGCCGGAACCTACTTCGCAGTAGTGGTCCGCAACGGCGACAAGACCGTGCAGCAATTCAACGTGGTGCGCTAAGCATCTCACAACGACCTTTGGAAAGGGCCGCCTCGATCGAGGCGGCCCTTTCTGCTATCCCCACCACGACGGATCACGCCTCCTTCTCCAACCTCTCGATCCGCTCCACGATCTTCTCGAGGTTGCGGAAGTGGATGTAGCTCTTCCGATACTTCTGCACCTCGAAGGCGGGTGAGCCCATGTAGGCCTCTCCGGCCCTGGTGTTCTTGCTGATGCCGCTCTGTGCCGCGATGATGGTACCGTCCGCGATCTTCAAGTGGCCGATGATGCCGACCTGCCCGCTGAACATGCAGTTCTTCCCGATCTTGGTGGAACCCGCCACAACGCCCCCGGCCGCGAAGTAGGTGTTCTCGCCCACCTCCACGTTATGGGCGATGTGGATGAGGTTGTCGAACTTGACGCCCTTGCGCAGGATGGTGGAGCCCAGCGTGGCCCGATCGATCGCACAGTTCGCACCGATCTCCACATCGTCCTCGATCACCACATTACCGATCTGCGGGATCTTCTGACCGCCGTCCGGACCGGTAGCAAAGCGGAAACCGTCGCTGCCGATCACCGTACCGCTGTGGATGATGCAGTTCCTGCCAACGCTGCAATCCGAGTAGATCTTCACGCCGGCGAACAGCGTGGTCCCCTCCCCGATGGTCACATTATCGCCCACGTAGCATTGCGGGTAGATCTTCACGTTGTTGCCCAGCTTCACGTTCTCGCCGATGAAGGCCAGTGCACCCACATAGCAATCGGTACCGAGGGTGGCGTTGTCGGCGATGGCCGCTTGCGCTGAAACACCCTTCTTGTTCAGCTTGATCGTGTTGTACATCTCCAACACCTTGGCGAAAGCGCCCTGCGCATCGGCCACACGCACCAAGGTGGTCTTCACCGGAGCGGTCAAGGAGAAGTCCTTGCCGATGATCACCACCGAGGCGGTGGTGGCATAGACATATTGCGTGTAGGCCGGATTCGCGAGGAAGGATAACGAACCGGGACCGCCCTCCTCGATCTTCGAAAGGCGTGATACGACGGCATTGGCATCGCCCTCCACGGTACCTTGGAGGAGCTGGGCGATCTGGGCGGCGGAGAATTGCATGGGGGAAATGTACCAAGCGGAATGCTGTGGGGGAGTGCCGATCTTCGCACCATGGAACCCCTGGACGTCCGCGAGAAAGTGCGCCTGCTGCCGCACAAGCCGGGCGTGTACCAGTTCTTCGACGCGGACGGCAAGATCCTGTACGTGGGCAAGGCGAAGGATCTGCGGAACCGGGTCACCAGCTACTTCGCCAAGTACCACAGCGATGGCAAGACGTCACTTCTCGTGGCCAAGATCCGCGACCTGCGCACCATGGTGGTGGATACGGAGTTCGATGCGCTGTTGCTGGAGAACTCGTTGATCAAGCAGCACCAGCCGCGGTACAACATCCTGCTGCGCGACGACAAGAGCTTTCCGTTCATCCGCATCCGGAACGAGGCGCTGCCGCGGGTGGAGGGTATGCGGAATCCGGTGGACGACGGCAGCGAATATTTCGGTCCCTATGCCGGGGTGCGCACCATGAGAACGGTGCTCCAGCTGACCCACAAGTTGTACAAGCTCCGCACGTGCAACTACGACCTGTCGCCGAAGAACATCGCTGCGGGTAAATACAAGCGCTGCCTCGAATACCACATCGGCAACTGCAAGGCCCCTTGCGAAGGACTTCAATCGGCGGAGGAATACGAGGCGAACATCGACCTGGTAAGGAGCATTGTGAAAGGGCGTGTGAGCGGCGTGCTGAAGTTCCTGAAGGAGCGCATGCACCATCATGCGGATAAGCTGGAGTTCGAACAAGCGGAGGACCTACGTGAGAAGATCGAGCGCCTCGAGAACTATCGCAGCAAGAGCATCGTGGTGAACCCGGATGTGGGCGACGTGGATGTGTTCGGCATGGTGACGGACGCCAACGGCAGCTATGTGAACTACCTGCGCGTGATCGACGGCGCGGTGGTGCACGGGATCACCATTGAACTGAAGAAGCGGCTGGAGGAGGACGACCAGGAACTGCTGCAAACGGCCATCGCCGAACTGCGCCTGCGCTACCAGAGCTTCGCCCCGGAGGTCATCGTGCCCTTCGATCCGGGTATCGAGGTGCCGGGCGTGCAGTTCACTGTGCCCCGCATCGGGGACAAGAAGAAGCTGCTGGAGCTGTGCGAGCGCAACGCGCAGTACTTCATGATCGACAAACAGAAGCAGGAGTCGCTGGTGGACCCGGAGGCCGCCACCAACCGTGTGCTGGACCAGATGAAGCAGGATCTCCGGCTATCGGAACTGCCGCGCCACATCGAGTGCTTCGACAACAGCAACACCCAGGGCACCGATCCGGTGAGCGCGTGCGTGGTGTTCAAGGACGCCAAGCCGAGCAAGAAGGACTACCGCCACTTCAACATCCGCACGGTGGAAGGACCCGATGACTTCGCAAGCATGGAGGAGGCGGTGGAGCGGCGCTATGCCCGCTTGATCAGCGAGGGTGACCCCTTGCCGCAGCTGGTCGTTGTGGACGGTGGCAAAGGCCAGCTGCACGCGGCGATGAACGTGTTCGACCGCCTTGGACTCCGCGGCAAGGTCGCGTTGATCGGCATCGCGAAACGCCTGGAGGAGCTCTACTTCCCGGAGGATCCCGTGCCCCTGCACATCGACAAGCGGAGCTCCACCTTGAAGGTGATCCAACAGATGCGCGATGAAGCGCACCGCTTCGGCATCACGCACCACCGTGGCAAACGGAGCAAACGCATCGTGCGCACCGGATTGGAGGATATCCCGGGTATCGGGCCGGAAACCGCGAAGAAGCTGCTCACCCGCTTCGGGTCGATCAAGGGTATCAAGGAAGCACCTGCTGAGGATGTGGTGGCGGAGGTGGGGGCACAAAAAGCGGGTGTGGTGCTTGCGGCGCTGGGCGCCGCAAGGTGATGGCTCAACGCCTACCTTTCGTGTGGCCCTCAACCAGACCGCCCATGCTCAGAAATACGCTGATCACCCTGTCCTTCGCGTTCATTCCACTTGCAAAGGCCCAGACCCCCATATTCCAAGGCACCATCAAGGTATCCACTGATGGCGCTACCGGGGTCGCATGGCTCGCGGATGCCATCACCGATGATCTGGGAAATTCCTTCGTGATCGGAACGTTCCGTGGCACATTGATCTTGGGGAACACGTCGCTTGTTTCATCAAGCCCAACATCCGATGTGTTCATCGCGAAACTGGGGAGTTCGGGCGAGTGGACATGGGCATCACGGCTGGGGGGGACTTCGAATGGTCTACCGCAGTCCGGTTGCGCCATCGCCCTTGATGGTAACGGTGGGCTCTACATCGCCGCTGCTCTGGACTCAAGCGGATTGACATACAATTCAACGCCTCAGGTCGCACCATTCCCGAACGGCATCTGTGTTATCAAACTGGACACCAATGGTGAGTGGCAATGGCTCGCTGGCGGTGATCTTGGCCAGAACGTACGCGCAAAGCTCGCAGTCAGTGGGACGGGCGAGGTATATGTCGCGGGAGACTGGAATGCGGGGGGAGGACCGCCAGTACATTTCGGGCCTTTCCAAGCAGCCTGCGGTTACGGAACGGACGCATTCATTGCCAAAGTGAACGCGGGGGGGACATGGGCTTGGGCAAAGACGTTCAACAGCTTCGGACAGGCCATGGAGATCCTCTTCGATGATGTCGCACTGGACGGATCGGGTAATGTGATCCTGGGCGGAATAGTTCACGGCACCTCGGGTAACATCGATGGGCAACAACTGACCGCCAATCCCCTCAACGACCCCGCATATGCAATGATCCCCTATCTCGCAAAATGGGCACCTGACGGTTCGCTCATCTGGCTTAGTTCGATCGGCAATGACCACAGCGGCGGATTCGAGTTGGAAGCCATTGTTCAGACCGAGGATGATAGAACCATGGTCCTTGGCCTGGTCACGGACACCGCAGATCTTGGTCCCCATCAGGTGATACGCAGCGCTACGAGTGCACCCGTTCATACGCTTGCGGTCCTGGACGCGAACGGACAGTGGACGTCGGCCGTGAGCTCCGAACAATGGGGCGGTTGGGTAACGGACATGGAACAGATGCCGGATGGGAATTTGGCTTGTGCCGGCTCTTATTCAGATGCGGCCAGCTTCGGGGGTGACTCGCTCGTAAGCGCGGGAATGAGCGACGTTTTCGCCGCCCTCATGCGCCCCACGGGACAATGGATCACTGGCGTAGGTGCGGGAAGCCCCAACGAAGACCAAGCCTGCAGGATCAACTTCACCCAAGGATCGATCCGCGCGTTCGGGCGCTTTGAAGGCCCTGCCGTTTTCGGTAATGACACGTTGAATTGCGTCTCCTATGGCTGCAGCTTCATCAGCAGGCTGGATCTTCCTGCCGTGGGTTTGCCGGAATGGATCAGTGGGGGAGCACCACAGCTTTCCATTTACCCCGTACCGGCGACTGATCGATTGAACGTCAGCATAGGTTATCACGTCACAACGACAGTGTATTCCATCATTGACATTACTGGGCGCACCGTTGGGTCAGGAACGATGCAGGGATCGATCTCCCAGATCAATGTTGCCGGACTGTTACCTGGCATTCATGTGTTCAGGACGGACATGGGCTCCATTCGGTTCACGAAGGAGTGAGCAGCGTCACCATCCTCCTCCCCTTCCGAAACGCGGAAGACACCTTGGATGCCGCCATCCGCAGCATTGCTGAGCAGTCCTACCGCGATCGGTCCCTGCGGCTCATCGACAATGGAAGCAGCGATGGTAGTGCAGCGAACGCCCAGTTGTGGTGCGCACGTGATCCATGTATCACCCTGGTCAACGAACCCATCGTCGGCATCGCCCACGCATTGAACACAGGCCTCAAGCACTGCGTCTCACCGCTCATCGCTCGGATGGACGCCGACGACATCGCGCATCCCGAACGCCTGGCCCGACAGGTCGCGTACATGAACGCACATCCGGAGATCGGTGTGCTCGGCACGCGGACGCGCTTCGAAACAACGGTGGAGAAGAGCAGCGGCATGGCCTGGTTCGTCAACTGGCAGAACGCCATTTTTTCGTCGCATGATCATTACATCAAGCGATTTGTGGATGCACCGCTCGCGCATCCAACGGCGATGTTCCGGAAGGAACTGGTGGATCGCTTCGGCGATTATTCAACCGCTCCTGTGCCGGAGGACCATGAGCTGTGGCTGCGCTGGATGCACCAGGGCGTGCGCTTCGCGAAGCTCCCGGAGGAACTGCTCACGTGGAGCGATCATGCGCAACGGCTCAGCCGAACACACAGCAACTACAGTGTGGACGCCTTCTTCACGACCAAAGCGAAATGGATCGCGGCCTGGTACACGCGCAAGTTCACGGATGGCCGTCCGATCATCATCGCCGGAACCAGTGGGCTCTGCCGCGACCGTGCGGCAAAGCTCGAAGCAGAAGGCTTGCGGATTTATGCGTTCACCGACGTGAAAAAGCGGGATGTACCTGGCCACCGGTTCATCGCGCATGATGGTCTGCCACCTCCCGGCGAAGCGCTCATCATCTCCTTCATCAGCCAGCGGGGCACGGGTGATCGCATTGCCGCATACCTCGCTTCGCGCGGACTGGTCGAAGGAGCGGACTTTATCCTGGCAGCCTGAACCTGCACACAGCGGGGACCTACCTTTCATGCCTCATGCAATATCAGCCCACACCGGCGGAGCGCATCCCTCTGATAACAGCGGCGATGCGGGCATTCCACAATACGGGTGTCACCCGCCCACAGGCCTATCGGCGCCAGGCGTTGACGGCCCTACGTGATTCGCTGCGCAAGCACGAGGAGGAACTATTGGCGGCCATGCACGTCGACATGCGGAAGCCGCGCTTCGAGGCGTACATGAGCGACGTGGGCCTGGTGCACGCGGAGATCGCACATGCGCTGCGCGACCTGGATGAATGGATGCGTGTGGAGCATGTGCCCACACCGGTGAGCATTCAGCCGGCCAGCAGTGCCGTGCATCGTGAACCTCTGGGCGTGGTGCTCATCATCGCCCCCTGGAACTATCCGGCCCTGCTCCTGCTTTCCCCGTTGATCGGCGCCATCGCCGCCGGGAACTGTGCCGTGGTGAAACCAAGTCACGAGACCCCGAACACGGCGGTGGTCCTCGAGCGGATCCTTGCGGATGCCTTCGTCCCTGGCCATGTGGCCGTGGTGAACGGACCGGGAGGCACCATTGGGCCTGCGCTCATCGAACACTTCCGCTTCGACCACATCTTCTTCACCGGGAGTTCGGCGGTGGGCGCGAAGATCATGGCGATGGCGGCGCACACACTTACACCAGTCACCCTGGAAATGGGGGGCAAGAGTCCGGCCGTTGTGGACCACAAAGTGAACGTGAGGCAGGCCGCAACGCGCGTGGCCTGGAGCAAATACCTCAATGCCGGCCAGACGTGCATCGCCACGGACCACGCGTTGGTGCACCAGAGCGTGCTGGAGGAATTCGTGGAGGAACTGGGCCGGGCGATCCACCGCTTCTACGGCGATGATCCACAACGCAGTCCACACTTCGCGCGGCTCGTGAACGCCAAGCGATTTGCAGTTGTGAAGGCCTACCTGGCGGAGGGTCGTGTGCGCATTGGTGGACCCAGCGATGAGGACGATCTGTACGTGGCGCCGACCGTGCTCACCGATATGGCCTTGGATAGCATGTGCATGCGGGAGGAGATCTTCGGGCCGGTCCTCCCGGTGCTCCCCTGGAACGAACGTGAAGAGGTGCTTGATGCCGTGCGTCGAGTTCCGTTCCCCCTCGCGGCCTATGTGTTCAGCACGGACAAGGGTGTGCAGGAATACTTCACGCAACGCATACATGCCGGTGGCATGTGCATCAACCACGGCATGTTGCAGTTCGGGAATCCTCAGCTCCCGTTCGGCGGGGTAGGCACAAGTGGTATGGGCCGATACCACGGAAAAAGGACCTTCGACCTGTTCTCACACCATAAAGGAGTGGTAACGGCGTCCACCATCATCGACCATGGACTTCAATACCCACCGTACAGCAAGGGCAAGCTGCGGGTGCTGCGTTGGGCGCTGGGCTGATCATCAGCCCACCCGTTCAGCCCGTTTGGGCTTGAGGCGGTCGCGCACGAGGAGCATATGGGCCTCATCGCACTCCAAGGTGGCCGTGCACCGCACCGGGAAGGTGGTGACCCAGTGGCGTTGGCCTTGGATCCCTTCGCGTGCGCAGAACTCATCCACATGATGCAGGAAGTGCTCCGCCGTCCGGGGTGCGTCAGGGCCAAAGAAATCCCAGTGGAACCGAAGCAACGGCATGGTGGTCGGTACGTCTACTGAAGCAATGGTAAGCACCTTTTCGGGCCAACCGGAACGCCTGGCCTTGGAACGATGCAAACCTCTGAGGTCCAATCGATGGAACCTTGAGGCTGTTCCAGCGTACAACGCCCCGCACGTAGCTCCTACACGGTGATATTCAAACACGCTTCGCGAACCTCCCTGGGTGTTCTGGCCGTCCTCCTTTGTGGAAGCCGGTTGTTCGCCCAAGCGGGACAGTTGCCCACGGCGGGTGACCGGTTCTGGATGGGGTTCATGCAGAACGCTTACGGCACACAAGGCCTGCGCCTCCAGATCGCTTCGGGAACGGCGGTGACGGGCATGGTGAGCATTCCACTTTCGGGGTGGAGCACCCCGTTCTCCATTGCATCCAGTGGCGTCACCACCGTAACGATCCCCAACACCACCGAACACACCGGGGGGGATGTGGTGAACGACAAGGGCATCCTGATCCAAAGCTCAGCGGATGTGACGGTGACCGCAGTGAATCTGCAGAACTTCAGCACCGACGGCACGCAGATCCTGCCGGCGAGCTCGTTGGGCATCTCCTACCGTGTCGAGGCCTACCGCGGCCTGCCGGGTTTTGCGGATTTCTACAAAAGCGAATTACTGGTGGTGGCCACCGAGGATGGCACCCAGGTCACCATCACCCCCACCGTGAACACCAGCGGTGGGCACGCGGCCGGTGTGCCCTACACCGTGAGCTTGAACGCCGGGCAGAGCTATCAAGTACAAAGTGCGTTGGCGTCGCTTGACCTCACCGGTACGCTGATCGTTGGCACGGCCCAGAGCGGGAGTTGCCGGCCCTTCGCGGTCTTCGGTGGAAGCATGTGCGCGAACGTTCCAGTGGGTTGTTCCGCCTGCGACCACATATGTGAGCAGATGATACCGACGGACAAATGGGGCACCTTGTTCCATACCGTGACATTCGGCACCACCACCCAATACACCTACCGCATCCTTGCACACCAATCCGGAACGCAGATCTCCATCGATGGCGCAGCGCCGATCACCTTGAACGCCGGCCAGAAATATGAGGTCAACAGCGCCTCCAGCGCGGTCTGCCTTTCGTCGAACCTTCCGATCAGTGTCACCGAGTTCATGGAAGGTTTCAATTGCGCCAACAAGGGCGATCCGAGCATGGTTGAACTTCTGCCGGATGAACGGGTGACGAACACGGCCACGTTCAATACGGTGGCCTCCGCACAGATCAGCACGCATTCCGTAAGCATTGTGATGGAAACGGCCGATATCGGCCAGCTCACACTCGACGGTGCGGGAGTGAGCGCTGCGCTCTTCCAGCCGTATACAGGATGCACGGGATACTCGACCGCGGTGATCCCCATCAGCGCAGGCACACACACGCTCGCTGCTGCCGATGGATTCCTGGCGTATTCATCCGGCACCGGCATCGGCGAGAGCTATGCATTGGTCCTGAGCAACGTTTCCGCCCCTGTTCCCCCACCCACGCAAGTGATCTGCAGCTCCGACCCCATCACGCTGAACGCACCGCAGATGCTGGCAACGGCGCAGTGGACCGCGGCGAGCGCCCCGAATACGGTGCTGGCCACCGGAAGCAGTTACACCTTCACGCCGTACGCCAATGACACCTACATCGTGGACGGCGCCCTGCCGGTGAGCGGATGCCCCGTGCACCAGGAGTGGGAAGTAGGTGTGCCGGTACCCCTCACGCTGGATGTTACTGCGAACGGCATTTCCCCGAACTCCATCTGTCAGTTCGCGGACATTCAACTGAATTCGATCCCATCACCGGACCCCAGCATCTTCGATCTGCAGTGGACACCGGCCGGCGCCTTGAGCGACGCCACCATCCCCGACCCGACCGCTCAACCCATGAGCGACACCTGGTTCGTGTTGCAGGTGACAAGTCCGGTCGGCTGCGGACAGGTGACCGACAGCGTCTTCGTGAACGTGGAACCCAGCGACCTGATCGCGGTCCGCGCGAATGTGAACGATGCACAGATCTGCGCCGGTGAACCGATCACCCTGCAGGCCCAGGCCGAGCGTTCGATCGCGTTCGATCTGTTCGAAGGCACAACGTCCTCTCTTTGGGCCAGCGTTCAGGGCGGTGGTCTCAGTGCGGTATGCGGATCGATGAGCGGAACAGCGCTCCGGTTCGACGGAGGTGGTGTTCGCATGGCGACCACCGCCCCACTGAACATGACCTCAGGAGCGAACCTGCGTTTCGCCATGCGCATCGCGAACGGCACCGCACCATGCGACGATGCCGAACCCGGCGATGATGTGGTGTTATCGTATAGCCTGGATGGGTCGACGTGGGTCACCATCACCACGCTGAACGAGGCATCGTTCCCGGCATGGACGGACCTGACGGTGCCCGTACCTGCAGGAGCCTTGAGCGGGAACACACGATTCCGTTGGAGCCAGCCGACGAACTCCGGCGCTGGCAGCGACATCTGGGCGTTGGACGATGTCATCATCACACACTACAACAACACCGGGATCACCTTCGCGTGGTCACCTGCGGCCGGACTGAACACGCCTAACGCCTCCTCGGCGCAAGGCTCGCCCTCCAC
This sequence comes from Flavobacteriales bacterium, assembly GCA_031411095.1. Lineage (GTDB taxonomy): Bacteria > Bacteroidota > Bacteroidia > Flavobacteriales_F > PHOS-HE28 > PHOS-HE28. The sequence goes on from JANOAK010000031.1 coordinate 59,810, forward strand.
GAGCACGACCTATACGGTGACGGCATCCAACAGCATGGGGTGCACGAAGCAGGGGACCGTGGACGTAACGGTCGCACCCGCATTCGACCTGGCCATCACGGACAACGACACCATTTGCACGGCAGGGATGGCCGTTCCCTTGCAGGCAACACCTTCCTCCGGAACAGGGATCATTTATGCATGGACCCCTGCCAACGGCACGCTCAGCAGCACGTCCAGCAGCACCACCACCGCGACGCCTGCGACGACCACGACATATAGTGTGACCGCAACAACGGCCATTGGATGCACGGACAATGCCAGCGTAACGATCACCGTGGGACAATTGCAGAGCATTGACGTAAGCGCGAGCGATACACAACTATGCAATGGAGAGAGTAGTGTGCTCACGGCAGCAGTGGTGGCCGGGCTTCCATACTCGCTGGCATGGACGCCTTCGAACGGGACCCTTTCGAACCTGAACAGCGCGGTGACCACCGCCACGCCAGCGACCAGTACGACCTACACGGCCACCATTACCGAAACAGGGACCGGCTGCATACTGACCGATGCGATCCCCATCAATGCGAGCCCCGCATACAGCATCAATGCCGGGCCCGACGAGACCATCTGCATTGTACAGGGCCATCCGCTGAACGTGGTCCACAACGTGCCCTCGCCCATCATCAGCTGGACCCCTGCTCAGTTGCTGGACGCGTCCAATATCCAGTCACCCACGATCCAATTCGACACCACGGCCACCTACCACGTCAGCATAACGGACGCCTTCGGATGCAGCGTGACCGATTCCGTGACCATCACGGATCCGTTCGACCAGATGATCACGCCCATCAACCTTTCCGCCTGTGAGGGGAACGGGCTCTCGCTCGATGCTGGCTTCCCGGGTTCCTCATACGAATGGAGCACGAACGCAACGACGCAAATGATCACGGTGAGCGCCGGCGGTGTTTACGTGTGCACGATCACGGATCTCCAGGGCTGCCAGGCCGTGAAGACCTACTATGTGACCATGGACCCGTTGCCCACACTGGACCTCGGTGCGGACACGGCCGTATGCGGAGCCACCTCCTTCGTCCTGGACGCGAACAGCCCGGGCAACAATGTGGTCTGGACGACGAACGCCACCACCCAGCAGATCACCATATCGCAGAGCGGGACCTATGGCGTTACCGCAACAAGTGCACAAGGGTGCCAGCGCAGTGACCAGGTCCATGTGGAGCTCAACCCTTTGCCCGTGGATGTGTTGCAGGATGTCACCACCTGTATCGACCAGCCTCCAACGTTGAACGGCGGCAATTCGGGCAGCACCTACGCGTGGAGCACTTCCGCGTCGTCACAGACCATCGCACCTTCTGCAAGCGGCACGTATTCGGTGGAGATCACCACGGCCCAAGGGTGCAGTGCGACATACGATGCGCTGGTCACCTTAATGCCCGAGGTGCACATCGACCTTGGCCCCGATACCTCACTTTGCACGGGACAAACGCTGGTGCTGGATGCAGGCACATCGGGGCTCGTGTATGATTGGAGCACGGGTGCCACGTCCCAGACCATTTCCCCCACGGTCTCCGGCAGTTTCAACGTTGCGGCCACAAATGGTCATTGCACTGACGGCGATACGATACAGGTCACCTTCCGGGCGGCTCCTGTCGATGTGCTGGTGGACGTCTCCGCCTGTGTGGACCAGGAGGTCATCCTGGATGCCGGCAACGATGGATGCACCTATTTGTGGAGCACAAATGCCACCACACGGCAGATCAGTGTGGTCACAGCGGGTATTTACGTCGTCACCGTGACCAACACATCGAACTGCAGTGCAACGTACGATGCCGTGGTCTCCTTCATTCCTTACCCGGTTGTTGATCTGGGAGAGGACACGGTGCTCTGCGAGGGCGAGGTGTTGCAGCTCAGTTCCGGCCAACCCGACCTGTTGAACGTATGGAACACAGGGCAGACCACGTCAACCATTGAAGTCCGTCACACCCACACCTATGTGGTTTCGGTGAGCAATGGTTTCTGCGTGACACGCGATAGCCTGCTGGTGGTCTTCAATCCGCGACCTACAGCGCTCTCCACGGGAAGGTATTTCACCTGCCTGACGGATGAGCCGCACTACGTCGTGATCGACGCCGGGAACCAAGGCAGCGAATACGACTGGAGCACGGGTGAATCGAGCCAGGTGATCCTCGCCGGTTCATATGGCTGGTATTACGTGAGCATGGTCAATCAATACAACTGTGCACGCACCGATTCCGCCGTGGTGGAGGAATTCTGCCCACCAAGCATTTTCGTGCCCAACACCTTCTCACCGAACGGTGATGGGATCAACGATGTGTGGAATGTGGTCGGCAAGAACATCGGCGAATTCCAGATGCTGGTGTTCGATCGCTGGGGCGGCGTGATCTTCCAAGGTGATAGCCCGAACATGGGGTGGGATGGCACGTTCCACGGTCAACCGCTCAAGGACGACGTATACGTATGGCGGATGTCCTACAAGTTCCGCGAGCACGAGTCCGGCAAGGAAGGCTTCGAGCACAAGGAGATGGGTCACGTGACCATTCTCCGTTAGGGCTTCAGCTCAAAATCGTCGGCATCCTTTCCGACCGGGAACTTCGCACGGAAGTCATCCAGCGCCTCGCGATGCAGGACGGCCTGCAACAGACCTTCACCTGCCGCGATCTCGTCTGGGTCCCCGCGTGGATCAACGACCACGGAACCACCTGAATAATGGTGACCCTTCCCGTCCATGCCAACCCGGTTCACGCCGATCACGTAGCTCTGGTTCTCGATCGCACGGGCAATGAGCAGCTGGTTCCAGACATAGCGGCGTGCATCGGGCCAGCTGGCCACGTACAGCACGGCATCGTAATCGCCCCGGTTCCGGGAGAACACCGGGAATCGCAGGTCGTAACAGATCTGCAATAAAAGTCGCCAGCCCCGCCACTCGACCACTACGCGCTGTTCACCGGGCGAATAATGACGGATCTCCTCCGCCATGCGGAACAGGTGCCGCTTATCGTACTGCTCCACGGATCCGTCGGGGCGCACGAAAAGCCCGCGATTGAAGCATCGGCCACCTTTGGTGATGATGGCGCTGCCATAGATCGCGGCGTCCAGCAGGCGTGCCTGATCCTTCATCCACGTTACCGTGGAGCCGTCCATCGGTTCGGCCAGGTCGGCGCTGCGCATGCTGAAGCCGGTGGTGAACATCTCCGGCAGCACGATGAGGTCCGTAGTGCCCTTCAGCCCGGCCAACTTCGAAGCGAACATCGCGAGGTTGGCTGCAACATCCTCCCAGTGCAGCATGCTCTGCACGAGCGTCACCCTCAGATCGCGCATAGCTTTTCCATGGCGTTGTCGAGTGTTTCACCCTGCTTGGCGAAGCAGAAGCGGAGGATACGCTGGCCCGCGGGCGGATCCTTGTAGAAGGGGCTCAGGGGAATGCCCGCGACGCCGAATTCACGGGCCAGCCGCTCTGCGAAAGCGGTATCGGGCTCGTCGCTGATGGCACTGTAGTCCGCCAATTGAAAGTAACTCCCCTCGCAGGCCAGCGGTTCGAAGCGCGAAGTGCGCAGTCCGATGAGGAACTGGTCGCGCTTCTCTTGGTAGAACCGCGGCACCAGCTCATAGTTCAACGGGTCCTTCAAGTACTCGGCCAGTGCGTATTGCATCGGCGTGTTCACGCTGAACACATTGAACTGGTGCACCTTCCTGAACTCGGTCATTAGTTCCTTCGGTGCCAGCGCGTAGCCCATCTTCCAGCCTGTGGTATGGAACACCTTGCCGAAACTGAAGATCACAAAGGCGCGTTCGCGCAACTCGGGATAGCGGATGGCCGAGGCATGACTTTCGTTGTCGTAAACGAGGTGCTCATACACTTCGTCGCTGATGAGGATGATGTTCGTGCCGAGCAGCATATGAGCGATCCGCTTCATGTCGGCATCGCGCAGGATGGTGCCCGCTGGGTTGTGGGGCGTGTTGATCATCAGCACCCGTGTCCTCGGCGTGATGGCCTCTTGCACGGCGGCGGCATCGAACTTCATGTCGCCGCCCAGACGCACATGCACCGGCGTGCCTCCGAACAGTTCGACGGTCGGCGCATAGCAATCGTAGGCCGGATCCACGATGATCACCTCATCGCCCTGTTGGATAACGGCCCCCAGTGCCGTGAAGATGGCCTGTGTTCCACCGGCGGTCACCGTGATCTCCGTCGCGGGGTCGTAACCAACGTTGTAGAGCCGTTGCACCTTGGCCGCGATCGCATCGCGCAAAGCAGGAAGGCCCGGCATGGGTGCGTATTGGTTGTGGCCGGCCTTCATGGCGGCGTTCACCAGCTCGCTCAACTTCTCATCAATGGGGAAATCGGGAAAGCCCTGGCTGAGGTTGATGGCGCCGCACTCCTGCGCCAGCTTGCTCATCACCGTGAAGATGGTGGTGCCGACGTGAGGGAGCTTACTGGACAACTGCACGGCCCGAAGCTACGTTGCAAGTTGCGTATGTATCGCGGGAGGCCGCGTACGTATATTTGGAATGCGATGAAAACGAAGATCACGCTCAGCCTGAACAAGAAGACCGTGGCCATGCTGCGAAAGGCAGGTGCCCGCAAGGCGCGGCCCATGAGCGCCATCGTTGATGACCTGGTTGAGGACATGGAACGAAAGGAGGCAGCTAAGGCGGAGATCCCGGACTGGTTGAGCGAGATGGGTACATGGCTTCATGGAAAGGTCACCACAAAGGACCTGGAGGAAGATCCGCGCTTGGCGCACGCATGGGGCTACAAACCGAAAAAGAAGGTGGCCAAGCGCAAAGCATGAGGTTCTTCGCGGATACCAACGTCCTGTTCGACCTCTTCGAGATGGACAGGCCTTCGCACAAGGATTCGCTCCGTTTGTTCGCCCACTGCACGGCAGGGCGTGCAGACATCTTGTTGGCACCGGTCTCCGTCATGACCTTGCTCTATTCCCTCAAGAAATACGGGCTGTCCATGCATGAGGTCGTTCAGCGGCTGAATTTCCTCTTGCCGCATTTGACCTTCAGCTCGATGGGACTGGCTGAACTGGTTGGCGGGATCAACAGTGGATGGACCGACCTGGAGGATGCTATTCTATTCCATTCCGCTCTGAACGCGGGCGACGTGGACGCCATTGTAAGCAACGACAAGGATTTCAAGCAGCAGCATATGATCCCGGTCCTCACACCCGCTCAGGCAGTGAAGCGGGTGAAGTGATGGGCCCGACCAGGGTTGCTGTCGCCACACTCCTGAACTCCTCCTGCATGGCGGACACTTCACCCTGAAGAAGGCAGTGCCGATTTGGTGGAATGGACCACAGCGGGCCATCTCACTCCTTCGTCACCGTCGCAGCCAGGTACTCCCTGTTCAATCGCGCGATATGCTCGAGGCTGATGTTCTTGGGGCACTCGATCTCACACGCACCGATGGCGCTGCAGTTGCCGAAACCTTCCTTGTCCATCTGCTCCACCATGTTGAGCGCGCGGAGCTTGGCCTCAGGGCGGCCTTGTGGCAGCAGGGAGAACTGCGACACCTTGGCCGCCACGAAGAGCATGGCGCTACCGTTGGGACAGGTGGCCACACAGGCCCCGCATCCGATGCAGGTCGCCGCATCGAATGCCTTGTCGGCATCATCCTTCGGAATGGGCACAGCATTGCCGTCCACGAGGTTGCCGCTGGTATTCACGCTCACGAAGCCACCGGCGGCCTGGATACGATCGAAGGCACCGCGGTTCACGGCGAGGTCCTTGATCACCGGGAAGGCCTTGGCGCGCCAGGGTTCGACATAGATGGTATCGCCGTCCTTGAACTTGCGCATGTGCAGCTGGCAGGTGGTGATGCCGCGACCGGGGCCGTGCGCTTCACCGTTGATGAAGAGGCTGCAGCTTCCGCAGATGCCCTCGCGGCAATCGTGATCGAAGGCGATCGGATCCTCGCCCTTGCGCACGATGTCGTCGTTCAGCACATCGAGCATCTCGAGAAAGCTCATGTCCTCGGACACGTCGTTCACGGGATAGTCCTTCAGCTGACCGGCGTCGTTCGGACCCTTCTGGCGCCAGATCTTGAGGTTGAGTTTCATGTTGCCCATCTGCCTTGCTGTTGTGTGTCGACCCGGTGGGTCGACGTTACATGATCACTTGTAGCTCCTCTGCGTCAACTTCACCTCATTGAACTCCAGTGCCTCCTTGTGCAGTTCCGCCTTGCCGGCCTCGCCGAGCCACTCCCAAGCCGCCACGTAGGCGTAATTCACGTCGTCGCGCTTGGCTTCACCCTTTTGCGCTCCGTCCATCTCCTGGTACTCCTCGCGGAAGTGACCGCCGCAGCTTTCGTTACGGTCCAGCGCATCCATGCACATCAGTTCACCGAGTTCCAGGAAGTCGGCCACGCGGCCTGCTTTTTCCAGTTCCTGGTTGAAACTGTTGGCCGTTCCGGGCACCCGCACGTCCTTCCAGAACTCATCGCGGATCTGGCGGATCTCGGCGATCGCCTCCTTCAGCCCCTGTTCACTGCGCGCCATTCCGCACTTGTCCCACATCACCTTGCCGAGGCGGCGGTGGAAGTCATCGACCGGCTTGGTGCCGTTGTTGTTCAGGAAGTGGCTGATCCGGTCCTTGACGTCCTTCTCGGCGGCCTCGAACTCGGGGCGCTTGATATCGATGGGCCCGGTACGGATGTCATCGGCGAGGTAATCGCCCACGGTATAAGGGATCACGAAGTAGCCATCGGCAAGCCCTTGCATCAACGCTGATGCGCCCAGGCGGTTCGCGCCGTGATCACTGAAGTTGGCCTCGCCCAAGGCGAAGAGCCCGGGTACGGTGGTCTGCAGGTTGTAATCCACCCACAGGCCGCCCATCGTGTAGTGCACGGCCGGGTAGATCTTCATCGCGTGTTTGTAAGGGTCCTCGCCCACGATGTTCTCATACATCTCGAAGAGGTTGCCGTACTTATCGCTCACCACCTTGGTGCCCAGTTCCGTGATCTGCTCCTTGCCGGGGTTGTCGATCTTCAGGATGTTCGCCTGCTGCTTGCCGTAGCGCTCGATGGCGGCACCGAAATCAAGGTACACAGCTTCACCCGTCCTGTTCACGCCGTAGCCCGCATCACAACGTTCCTTGGCGGCGCGGCTGGCCACGTCGCGCGGCACCAGGTTACCGAATGCCGGGTAGCGGCGCTCGAGGTAGTAGTCGCGATCGGCCTCGGGGATGTCGCTGCCCTTCTTCCGGCCTTCACGGATCGCTTTTGCGTCCTCGAGCTTCGCTGGCACCCAGATGCGGCCATCGTTCCGCAACGACTCGCTCATGAGCGTAAGCTTGCTCTGGTGCGTTCCGCTCACCGGGATGCAGGTGGGGTGGATCTGCGTGTAGCAGGGGTTGCCAAAGAAGGCCCCGCGCTTGTGCGCCTTCCATGCGGCGGTAACGTTGCTGCCCATGGCATTCGTGCTCAGGAAGAACACGTTGCCGTAACCGCCTGTGCAGAGCAACACCGCATGCGCACCATGGCGCTCGATCTCGCCGGTGATCAGGTTGCGGGCGATGATGCCGCGCGCCTTGCCCTCCACCACGACCACGTCCAGCATCTCGTGACGGTCGAACATCTGCACCGCGCCTTTGCCCACCTGGCGCATCAACGCGCTGTAGGCACCGAGCAACAGTTGCTGACCGGTCTGTCCGCGAGCATAGAAAGTCCGGCTCACCTGCACCCCACCGAAAGAACGGTTGTCCAGCAATCCGCCGTAGTCGCGGGCGAAGGGAACTCCTTGTGCCACGCACTGGTCGATGATGTTCGCGCTGACCTCCGCAAGGCGATAAACGTTCGCTTCACGGGCGCGGTAGTCGCCGCCCTTTACCGTGTCGTAGAAGAGGCGATATGTCGAATCACCGTCATTCTGGTAGTTCTTCGCGGCGTTGATGCCCCCTTGTGCAGCGATGCTATGTGCCCTCCGTGCGCTGTCCTGGAAGCAGAAGGCCTTCACGTTGTAACCCATCTCGGCAAGCGAAGCAGCAGCTGCACCACCGGCGAGGCCCGTGCCCACCACGATGATGTCGATGCGCCGCTTGTTCGCCGGTGCCACGATGCGGATGTGCCCTTTGTGGTCGGTCCACTTCTTATCGATGGGGCCGGGCGGGATCTTGCTGTCGAGTTTTGATGACATGGTCGCAGATATCGTTTGGCGGTGAGCTATGAGCCGCGAGCCACGAGCTTAACCGGGTTAAGCTCGTGGCTCGCGGCTATCGGCTCAGGGCGCATGTGGTATTCACTTGATCCAGCCCAGATACATACTGATGGGCATCGAGGCGAAGAGGGCGGGAACAACGATGCTGAACGCCGTGCCTATCATAGCGATGATCGGGGTGTACCGCTTGTGGTTGATGCCCAGGCTCTGGAAGGCGCTCTTGAAGCCGTGCAACAGGTGCCAGAAGAGGCTGAAGCAACCCAACACATAGATCACCACCACCACGGGGTTGCTGAAGACCTCGAGCATCAGAGCGTACAGGTTCTCCTGTCCCGCACCGTCGGTTCCATACTCCTCCAGGCTGCCCACGATGTGGCGGCTCTTCACCCAGAAATGCCAGAGGTGTAGGAGCAGGAACAGCAGGATCAGCGTGCCCAGGATGCCCATGCTTGCGCTGTACCAGGACCGGTTGGCGCTGCCGTTCTCCATGGCATACTTCACCGGTCGGGCGCCGCGGTTCTCGCTCCACAGCATGAGGCCGTCCACCACGTGGGCGATGAGGCCCAGGAAGAGCACGATCTCCATGGTGCGGATGATCAGGTTGGAACCCATGAAATGCCCCCAGAAGTTGAAGGTGACGCCACCGTCGTTGAAGAAGATCATGGCGTTGATGCCTGCGTGCACCACCAGGAAGGTGATGAGGAAGATGCCGGTGAGGGCCATCCAGTACTTCTTGGTAAGGGAGGAGCCGAAAAGACCTTGTCGAGCCATGGGGATATAACAGCGGACGGCTGGAATGCGTTCGCTGGGCGGCAAACTTACGGGGCAGGTTGTTCGAACGAAAAGCAAGTCGCCAACCGCAGGGTGTTGGGAATTGTCCGGCCCCAACGGCTTCCAGCATACACGAGCAGGACGCTCGGGCAGAATTGGCCAAGGAATGGCCCGGTTGCCGGATATTTGCATCCCATGGGCACCCTTGCCGACATTCTCTCCGTTCTGCGCCGCGAACGCGCCCGGCTTTTTGCCAAGTACGGCCTGAAGAGCATGGCCGTGTTCGGCTCCGCCACGCGCGATGACTTCCGGCCCGACAGCGATGTGGACATCATGGTGGAGTTCGAGCCCGGAGCGGACTTCGACTACTTCGACCTATTGCTGGAACTGCAAGGCATCGTGCAGCGAGAAGTGGATCTGGTGATGCGCACCGCCGTGAAGCCGCACTACATGGAGTTCATCGAGAAGGACCTGAAGTATGTCTGAGCGCAACGACAAGGTGCGGCTCATCGACATGCTGCAATCCGCAGAAGCTGTTGTGCGCAAGATGGATGGCGTCGATCTTGAGGCCTTCACCGCGAACGAGGACAAGCGCGATTCTGTGGTCTACAGGCTCCAGATCATCGGTGAAGCCGCTTACAACTTGACCGGCGCGATCAAAAAGGCCCACCCGGACGTTGACTGGTTCAAGATCGAAGGGCTGCGTCACCGCATTGTCCACGACTACGGTCGTATCGACGATACTCAGATCTTCCGGATCACGAACAAGTACGTGCCACCCCTGGTGGAGCAGTTGAAGAAGATCCTGGCGGGCGGGATCAAGTAAGGCTGCCTACTGCTGCGAATAGGTCTTACCGCTTCAGCGGGACGAAGACGTCCGCACCAGCGCGATCGACTTCTTCAATAGGGTCTTGAGCACGCCCATGTCGATGTCGGCCAACAGTTTCACATACACGCAGCTCTTGGTGGCCCTGTACTTCCCCAGCTTCGCCATGAGCTCCGGTCCCATGTCCTCGGAATACAAGTAGATCACCATTTCCGGTCTCCGGGGGCTGAAGGCCAGCAGTGGCGCTTCGCCTTCGTGGCCGCTGACGTATGTGTAGTGGTAGCTGCCGTAGCCCACGATCGTTGGCCCGTACATGTATGGCTCCTCACCTGTGAGCTCATGCATCAACTTCATCAGCGTGCGGCAGTCGTCGCGCACTTCCTCCTTCGGCTGCTTGTCGATGAAGGCATCGACGCTAGCGGTGGTGGCGTGGGTCTTGTTGGGTTTGGGCATGGGCTCTATTTTCAGTCTTCAACTTGGGTGGACTGACCGGCTTTAGAGAGGCCAACCCTTCCTGGGATCCATTTTGTGTTGTTGTCATTAGGAAGTTGCCACCGAATGTGAGTTCGCCCAACTTCTCCAACGCTTGTGATGCTGAAGTTCATGGTCATTCCAGGACCAGGCGGCGTAAGGGAATTAATTTTCAAGCGGGCGACAGAATTCAACCGACCGTATAAGTCGATAAAGTTTGGATGGAAAGCAAGGTTGCACACAGCCCCCTCGGAGGTAGCGCTTGGATACACGAGAAAATCAATGCCATCGAAATCATATAAGGTCTTGCTCGCCAACCAGGATGACAGAGCATAAGGTGAATTCTCTTTCACAAAAAGGTCGGACACCGCTTCGAAGAGTGCAATCAGGTGTGCTCTCCTTTGCGATTGGTCCTCGCCAATTTTTTCGGTCCGAAATTGAGCTTGATTTACGGCAGCCCTATACCAAGGGTTGCTCGTAGGAATACTCAGTGGAAGCAGCGCGCTGTAAAAAATATCCCTAGGACACTCGAACCGCCATTTACTTAAATACACTATCTGCTCCGAAGTTGGCCTACTTTCGGCAAGCGCTCCTAATGGAAAATCTGAAGCGTAGAAGACCGGTTGGTGTTTCAGATTTGCTCGACCATTTGATTTGACCTGACCAGATGAGGGATACGAATAAGTTCGCATCAGACGCGTGTCCTCAAGGTCTTCGTCAACGGCAACTCGAGCGCGATAAACGGTCAATTTGTTTATGACTCCCGCGTTGAGATTGCCCGTCTGATAGGGTAGAACGCCTGCGTGCTTGAAGAAAGCTCGTCGAATCTCTTCTTGGGTAGCTTGCTGAAGATTCAAGCATGGCAGTGTAGCCAGATTCTGGCGATACTCTTCGATGGCGGGTAGCTTGTCCAGTTCGACTTCAAACTCTTCAGACGACATTTGGTTGGGGGCTTTGGCGCTCGTCATCAGCCAAAGATCGCCAGGTTTCCTATTTCCGCGTGAGGGACAGAAGCAACAATCCCGCAGCGAATCATAGTCAACTGCGGACAGCACGACCCGAGGCTTGGACGAAGAGGCACGCCCATACCATCACCACGCATTCGAAATTCAACAAGCGCCACGATTTCCTTTTGCGTTTCACTACATCTGCACCATACGTTTCGCCTCCTATTCCGCCAGCATCTATCTCGAGCACCGCGCATCAGCAAGCGCGACCTCATCGAGCAAAGGAGGACTATGGATACCGGGCGCGGACGGAGAGGCTGAGGATGTATGTGCCGCATAGCAAGAGGAGGCCGCGAGTGAAAGCCCAGCGGAGGATGTTGACTTGGGCATTGGCTGCCGTCGTGCGGCGGATTGACGGCGAATGCGTCAAGGGCGGGTTGAACGATGTAAATGCGGAAGTGGATGCTCACACCTTTCCTTCGAAGTGCTTCGCGCAGATCTTCCCGATTGCTTCCGTCAGCTCCGTCTCGAATGACCGGCTGATATCCGTGGCCCCCGAGCCAGCGTGCAGCGCTTCATGGATCAATGTTCCCGAGTAGGGACCAATGCCTCTCAACTCGTTCCGAAGAATGATGATGCTGTTGGATCGAGAATCCCACGCCCCTAGTGTTTCTCGACTAGCAAAGAGGTCCTTCCTCATCTTCGACGAGATGCGAATCGACTCCACGATTGAAGGCTTCCCTCCCACAAGAGCAAGGATGTCCCCTGTCGTGCCAAAAACCGCCTTCTCACCTTGTGTGAGTTGTTCTGGCTCAACAAACTCGAACTCAAAACTGTCGTTGTAGTCAGCCACGAACTGGGAGATGTCCGCGATCGGGTTCCCTGCCAGGTCTTTGGTCTGCTGGATCTTGTACTTCAGGTTTTCGGGTATTGTGACAATGGTGCGTCCGCTAGCCTTAGCCTCCTCTACCATGTCGGGGTGCGACATCGCTTCGAGTGACGTGATGAACAGGTATTTGCCTGATTGGTTCAGGATTTTCACGGCATGCTCTTGCACGTCGATCCATGAAAGCTCGTCTCGGTTGGTTCCGAGGTTGATGTTCTTGAGGTCTTCGGATAGTAGCTGAGCTGTGTTCGGGGAGGTACACGCCAGCAGGATCTTCTTAACCGAATCGGTGTACGCAGTTCGGCCAACATTGCTTCGCTCACGATTGAGCGCCTTCTTAATAGCAGCGGAGAGAACAGTGATGTTGTAGCTGAAGAGGAAGTTCTCTTCTTGGGCCACCCTTACTCCGTTGATGTAGATGTTGCCTTCGCCACCCGCCCGCGAAACCACATCGCCATGCTTTGTGCTCTCTACAACGGTTTCTCCAGAGAAGCGGATAAAGAGTTTCTTGGCCTTGTCCAAGTCATCATCCGTGCAACCGTTTACGACGACATCGGTTCCGGTGAGGGCTGAATCTGAAGCCGCAGCGATTTGCGCGTGAAGTGTCACGATATCTGAGAACCCCTCCTTCGCCGCTTTTGAAAGGGTGATGTCGCCATGCTTCGAACGGATAGTGACCTTGATTCCTTTCCTATCGAACGTGGCAAGCGCATCCTTCAAGCCAATGCCGAACTTACCGATGACCTTTGGGTTCTGGAGCTTTTCGGGATTCTCATTCTGGGTCAAGTGATTGTACGTGATACCACGCCCGTAGTCGCGAACATGCCACTCACCCGCCATCTTGTAGATGTCGATGTCCTGGGTTGCGGAGAGGATTTGTTCATCCAACGCATTCGCGATGATCTCACGTAGTGCGTGATAGACTTCCCAATCTTCGAGGATCTTCTCAATGTTCAGGTCGAACTGCTTCATGACTATACTTGATTGGCCGTCGGCGTTAGTTGTTTTTCCAAGTCGTTGAGAACTGCTTTGGCAGAGGCGTAGGTGGGAACCGCGAGACACTCGGCATCCAATTCAATTTGAGCCACACGAACTGTCTCCAAGAGCTTTGCCTTCCGACGCATAACCGCATCGGCTCGCTTCAACGATTGGATGGCTTCGTTCTCCTCGCGTAGGTGGGCTGCCATTCCACGAAGCAACGCACGACTATAGAGTTCGGGTAGCTGAACGGCATTGGGGTTTTGGAGAGCCGCAAGTGCTTCTTCATTGGGTCGCTTGTCGTAATACATGCCGTGGTAACGATCGATGGCGCCTTGTATGTCGACTGAATAGCGCGAATTGTGTACCCCGCTTTGGAGAATCGGAAGTGTTTGCTTGAGGAACTCGTATCTGCCCTTGATGGTCTTCAGGACTCTTGAGGTGGCGAGGATCTCCATGGTTTCCAGCACCTGCACACCAGCAGTGTTCATGTACTCAGGCATGTATCCGAGTTGTTCCATCGGTCCAGGGGTTTCAACCAAATGTAGGAGCGCTCGTGGGGACAGATCTGCATTTCGCGTGAGCGATTGCAGCGGAAACCCCGCAAGCCCGGTAATCCGGGCGCGGAGTTGCAGCGGAAAGCGCGACCCCGGTTGCATTTGAGCCGGGGGCACGCCCAAAGCCTCACCCTTCGCCCTCTCGCACCCTTTCACTCTCGCACCCTTTCACCCCCCTACCTTAGCACTTCACCTCTGCACGACCATGCGTTACGCCCCCCTGTCCGCCGCCACCTACCGCGAGCACCGCGCCCGTTTCCGCCAGCACATGGAAAAAGGCGGCCTCGCCATCTTCCACAGCAACGACATCATGCCCACGAGCGCCGATGGGTCGATGCCCTTCAAACAGGCCAGCGACATCTTTCACCTGAGCGGCATCGACCAGGAGGAGACCATCCTGCTGCTCTTCCCCGATGCGGTGGACCTGAAGGACAGCGAGATACTGTTCGTGCGCGAGACCAGCGACACCATTGCCATCTGGGAAGGCGCCAAGTTCAGCCTGAAGGAAGCGGCCGAACTGAGCGGCGTGGCCAACGTGCAATGGACCTCGATGTACGAGGCCACGATCAAGCGGCTGGCACCGCAGGCCGAGCACCTGTACTTGAACAGCAACGAGCACCTGCGCCAGGGCAATGAGGTGGAAACGCGCGAGGAACGCAAGAACAAGGAGGTCCGCTCGCGCTATCCATTGCACAGCGTGAAGCGCAGCGCGCCGATCATGCACCGCATCCGCAGCCGCAAGAGCGCCGAGGAAGTGGCCCAGATGAAACGCGCGATCGCCATCACCGGCAAGGCCTTCGAGCGGGTGTGCGGTTTTGTGAAGCCCGGCGTGAAGGAGTACGAGATCGAGGCGGAGATCACCCACGAATTCCTGCGCAACGGATCGCGCGGACATGCCTATACGCCCATCATCGCCAGCGGCTACAACGCCTGCGTGCTGCACTACATCAGCAACGACATGGTGTGCAACGATGGCGATGTGATCCTGATGGACTTCGGGTGCGAATACGGCGGCTATGCGAGCGACCTCACGCGTTGCGTACCGGTGAACGGCCGCTTCACGAAGCGCCAGAAGGACGTGTACAACGCGGTGCTGCGCGTGAAGAACGAGGCCACACAACTGCTGCGTCCAGGTACGCGCCTCGCCGACTACCACAAGGAAGTGGGCAGGATCATGGAGAGCGAGCTGGTCGGTCTCGGGCTGATCGACAAGCACGATGTGGCCAAGCAGGCCGCAGGTCCCGTCGGAGACGGGAACCCGCCGCTCTACAAGAAGTACTTCATGCATGGTACCAGCCACTTCCTCGGGTTGGATGTGCACGACGTGGGCCTTTGGAGCGAGCCGGTCGCTGAGAACATGGTGTTCACCGTGGAACCCGGCATCTACATCCGCGAGGAGAAGCTGGGCATCCGTCTGGAGAACAACATCCTGGTGACGCGCGACGCGCCGATCGATCTGTTCGCGGACATTCCGGTGGAGGCGGAGGCGGTGGAGGAGATGATGGCGCGGGCGAAGAAGGTGATGGCGTAGGCCGGCCGCATGTTCATTTTCAGGCACTTTTGGATCGCGTTGATCGTTGCGACGAGTTATAACGCGCTCGTTATCCGCAAACGCGGACTGGCCCATGTAGCATCAGCTACGCACCTCTTAGGGGGTTATGAGGTAGCCTTTCGTGTGTATTTGATCTTGGGAAATTTGCCATGGGTCATCATGGGCATGGGTTGCCTATTCGGCTCACTATTGCCCCATGACTTCCTTGAACCGAACATCCGAGATCCGTACATGGTGTTGTTCCATGCGACGATCGTTCTGAACTTCATCCTTACCGCTTGGTGGCTATTCTTCCAAAGAGGAGTTGATTTTCTAGAACGCCATTCGGCCTTAGTCTCTCGGCTCGACAACCAGGGAAACCCTTACCCCGTAACGTCTGGACGCATTAAACTGATCGCCGTGATCTTGCTACTGATCGGATCCGCAGCAATGATCAGCATGTGGACAAGTGATCCATCCTGACATTTCGGATCACCTTGCAACATATCCTGGTCCATACTATGGCCTCACGGTTCATCCGCTCCCTCGCCACCCTCCTGCTCTTCCGACAACGCGCAGCCGCTCGCCTGTTTGGTCCGTTACCTTGTTCCAAGAAGGGCATTACAGACCCAAACCCACTTACATGAACCTCCGCCCCATCGGTATCGCCGCCATGATCATCGGCTTCATGTTCAAGGTCATGCACTGGCCCGGTGCGAATGCCAGTGTGCTGGCAGGTGGGCTGCTGATCATGTTCTCCTTGGTGCAGGACCTGACATCCCGTCCGCTTTCACTGGGACCTGTTCTTCGATCATTGGCCGGGGTGCTGATCACGGCCACGGTCTTGTTCAAGCTGCTCCACTGGCCCTTCGCCAATGTGGTCATGTACGGGGCCCTTGCAGCGACGCTCGCGTTGCTGGTCGTGGCGCGTGATCAGTTTAAAGCAGGTCAGGTCCTCGATCAGCGGTTCCTCTGGCTCCTGGTCGTTTCCGCGACCACGGCGATGGTCGGCTTGCTGTTCAAGGTGATGCACTGGCCTGCGGGGGGTGTTCTTTTCGTGCTGGGGATGTCCGGGTGTGCCGCGTGGTTCGTGCTCAAGGGTCGAGGACGCCAAAGAGGACTTGGCGCGGTGCAGCCATGACGCCCCACCCCATCGCCCCTTTTTCCGTACCCGTCCCTGACGTTCGTCAGGAACACCGCACCTGACAGTTCCGTGACCGGCCGCGCCCATGGCCGTAAGGAACTTCGCGGCGTAGTTCATGGAGACCGCCCGCCTGCACATCCTCGCCATCTCGCACCAGCGCTTTCCCTTGGAAGTGGTGGGGCGCTTTCACGCCGACGCGGAGGAGCTTCGTGCAGCTGGTCAACGCCTGATATCCAGCGGTTTGGCCGAGGAGTGCTTCATGCTCGCCACGTGCAACCGTGCCGAACTCGTGCTGGTCGCACCCGCCGATCGCCATCCGATCAGCGCCGAACTCATCCGCGCATGGCGTCCGCAGCTGGACGCGGCCACCCTGGCACACGCCGAGCAGGCCGCCGAGCACTTCGTAGGTCCTGATGCTGTGCGCCACCTGATGAGCGTGGCCTCTTCGCTCGAAAGCCTCGTGGTGGGTGAACGCGAGATCCTGGCGCAGGTGCGCGACCAGTACCAGCATTGCAAACTGCTGGGCCTTACCGGCGACCGGCTCCGCATCCTCATGAAGCAAGTGGTCATCACGGCTAAGCGGGTGTACACCGAGACCGCCATCGCCACGCGCCCGGTGAGCGTAGTGAGCCTTGCCTATCGCGCCTTGCGCGACCATGGGGTGAAGAAGGACGCGCGCTTCCTTGTGATCGGCGCGGGTAAGACCTGCGCCGATATGTGCCGTTACCTGAGCAAGCACGGTTTCAAGGACCTGCACATCTTCAACCGCACCTTCGGCAAGGCCGAAGCGCTGGTGAAGGAGGTGGGCGGCGAGGCGTACCCGCTCGACACGCTCGTGGCCTTTGACGAAGGCTTCGATGTGATCATCAGCGGCATCGGTCGCGGCACGGCCATCGTGGACCGAAAGCTGTTCGCTGCGCTCAGCCTAGGCGACAGTAAGCCACGTGTGTTGGTGGACCTCGCTCTTCCGCATGACATCGCGCTCGATTGCATGGGCCACGTACCGGCGCATTTGATCCGTATCGAGGACCTGCAGGCCCAGGCGGAGGACAACAAATGCGGCCGCCAGCAGGAGATCGGGGCATGCATGTCCATCGTGGAGGAAGGCGTCCGTGAGTTCCAAGGCATGGCCCAGGAGCGCAGCGTGGAACGTGCGATGAGCAGTGTGCCAGAGGAAGTGAAAGCGCTGCGCGAACGCGCGGTGAACGAGGTCTTCGCCAAGGACATAGCGCAACTGGATGCGCATTCGCGTGAGGTGTTGGAGAAGGTGCTGGACCACCTCGAGCGCAAGTACATCAGTGTGCCTATGAAGTTGGCCAAGCGGATCATCCTCCAGGAGCATCAGCGTTCCGCTGATGCCACGCGATCGGCATCTTCGCCCCTGGCCGCGGAGAACAACGCATGAGCGATCGTCCGCTGGTCATCGGCACCCGCGGCAGCCGCCTGGCGCTCTGGCAGGCCGACCACATCGAAACACGGTTGAAGGCGCGTGGCGTGGAGTGTCAGCAGCGCATCATCAAGACCAAGGGTGATCAGATCCAGGACATCGGTTTCGACAAGATGGAGGGCAAGGGCTTCTTCACGAAGGAGATCGAGAACGAGTTGTTGGCCGGCAGCATCGACCTGGCCATCCACAGCTGCAAGGACCTGGAAACGCGGGATCCCGAAGGCCTGCACATCGCCGCCATCGCCGGTCGCGCCGCGTGCGAAGAACTCCTCATCATCCGGCGCGAAGCATTGGACCTCCGGAACGCGCTCGAATTGAAGCAGGGCGCCATCGTGGGCACCTCATCGGCGCGGCGCAAGTCGCAGTTGCGCATGTTCCGCCCCGATGTGAACATCCGCGACCTGCGTGGCAACGTGCCCACGCGCGTAGAGAAGCTGCGCAGCGGAGACTACGACGCGATCCTGCTGGCCAAGGCCGGTATCGATCGTCTGGGTCTGGACCTGAAGGACCTTGAGGTCCGCATCCTCGATCCCCGTCTGTTCGTACCAGCCCCAGCGCAAGGCGCCCTGGCGGTGCAATCGCGCGCCGCCGATACACGCGCGAACCATGCGGCGGAGGACCTGCACGATGATCTGGCCGCCCTCTGTGTGGGCCTAGAGCGGGCTGTGCTCTTCGGTTATCGCGGTGGTTGCCAGGTGCCGCTCGGTGTGCATGCCGTCAAGCACGGTGCCCGGGTCGACCTATGGGCCTCCGCCGCACGGGTGTGGGAGGAGATGCCTCGGCGGATCCATCTGCACGGGGAGGACGTGAACGCACTGGCTGCTGAAACGCTGCGGCGCTTACAGGCTCCGCTGGCACCGATGCGCGTGGTGATCACCCGGGCGATGAACGGCGATGAGCTGCTTGCACGCGTCCTCACGGCGCACGGCCTTCACGTGAGCGGCGCAGAACTCCTCACCCCCGCAGCAGTGCCCTTCGGCAACGTGCCCGAGCATGACCGCATCTTCTTCACCTCGCGCAACGCTGTGCGTTGCTTCGTTCAAGGCGGTGGCGACCTGCTGCTTTCCCCCTGCGATGCGATGGGGCCGGGCACCGCGGCGGAGGTCCGCGAACACGGCGGAGAAGTGGTCTTCATCGGGGATGGCCCGGATACGCCGACCATCGCGCAGGAGTACGTGGAACGCTTCGGTCACCTGCGTGTGTTGTTCCCCTGCACCGCACAGGGGCTCCGCACCGTGCAACAGGTGATGCCGATGGGCAATGCGATCGACCTGCCCGTTTACGAAATGAGACCGGTGCGCTTCACACGGCCCCTGAGCGGCGACCTCGTCATCGTGACCAGTCCGAACCACGCTGATGCCTTGCATGCGGTCACCGACCTAGGCCGCTGGGAACACGTGGTGGCCATGGGCACCAGCACGGCGAAACGCATCCATGAACTTTCCGGTGTCACTGCGCACATCCCCTGGGCGAGCAATGAAATGGCTTTGCTGGATGCCGTGTTCACCATTGCCACCCGATCCTGACCTGATCATGGAACTCACCCATCGCCCGCGCCGCACGCGCAAGAACGTCATCATCCGCGATGCCATCGCTGAAACCCGCGTGCATGCGGCGCAGTTCATCTATCCCTACTTCGTGAAGCCCGGGAGTGGTATGAAGGACCCCATCGCGGCCATGCCGGGGATCAACCACCTCACGGTGGACATGCTGTTGAAGGACGTGGAGGCGGGGCTGAAGCTGGGGCTGAACAAGGTGCTCTTGTTCGGCGTGCAGGAACCGAAGAGCGAGGAAGGCGATGCGGCCTGGAGCGAGCGCAGCGTGGTGCCCAGTGCCATCCGCGAGTTGAAGAAGGCCTTCGGCGATGACCTGTACGTGATCACGGACGTGTGCCTGTGCGCGTACACCACACACGGGCATTGCGGCCTGGTGCACGCGTCCGCCGAAGCCTCGGCGAAGGCGGGTGACCATGAAGTGGTCAATGACGCAAGTGTGCACCGCCTCGTGAAGATGGCCCTGACCCATGCGACGGCGGGTGCGGACATGGTGGCGCCGAGCGACATGATGGATGGCCGGATCGGTGCCATGCGCAAAGGGCTGGACGCAGGTGGCTTCACCAACACCGCGCTCATGAGCTACGCCGTGAAGTTCGCCTCGGCGTACTACGGTCCGTTCCGCGAAGCTGCGGGATCAGCGCCCGGTTTCGGCGACCGACGCAGTTACCAGATGGACGCGCGCAATGGTCGCGAGGCCATGCGCGAAGCCTTGCTCGATGAGCAGGAAGGAGCGGACATCCTCATGGTGAAGCCCGCCCTGGCCTACCTCGACATCATCGCCCACCTGCGCCAGCGCACGGACCTGCCGCTCGCGTGCTACAACGTGAGCGCCGAGTACAGCATGGTGAAGACCGCCGCTGCCGCAGGACTGGTGGACGAGCGCCTGATGACACTGGAGAACCTGCATGCGTTCACGCGTGCGGGCGCTGACCTGATCATCACCTACCACGCGCGGGAGGTGTTGGAGAAGAAGTGGCTGTAAGGATCCAGCGCGTCAGCTGTTCCACCGAAAGATCATCAGCAACAAGGCGATCAGGCCCAAGGCGATGAGGACGAATATCGGCGGGGCCATAGGTTGATCAGCGCGGCGGCGAAGTGCCTCCAGCCAAGGCTCCCGGGCATACAGCGAGTCCACACCATCGACCGTTTCGATGCCCGCATCCGTGAGGATATCCATGGCCTGTTCAACATCCGTGTCAGGCACCTGGAGCTTGATGCCGCCGTTCACATTGGTATAGAGCACCGTGCGCTCGTCCTTCGCAAAGCAGGGAATACCTTCTGATTCCATGCGCGCCTTCACCACTGCATATTCATGCGGTAGCCTGAAGACCGCGATGGTGACGAATTCGGCCATGGATGGCTGCCTTATTCCGTTCAAGGTACGGTAACGCGAGCATCGCTTGCGAGTTGGTGGGGCCTCCGCTGTGCAAGGCGCTAACTTGGCTGCATATGCGCATCCTCCTTCCCTTCACCCTTTTGCTCAGCCTGGGTGCAACCGCCCAGATCGAATTCGACCATGCGGTGCTGGACGGAACGGCCTGGCGCGAAGGACACGCCTGGCAGGGCGCATCGCGGAACGACGGCCCACCCACACGGGGCTACGACCTGCGCTACTTGCGTTGTCAGTGGCAGGTGGATCCCGGGGTGCGTGCGATCGCTGGACAGGTCACGGCTCATTTCATGGCCCTTCAAACGCTGAGCGAGGTGGTGCTGGACCTGAGCGATACGCTGCTCGTGGACGATGTGACATGGCACGGCTCCCAAGCCACCTGGACGCACGAACCCGGCGACCTGCTCACCATCGTGCTGCCCCAGACATTGGACAGTGCGGCGTTGGATTCGCTCACCATCACCTACCACGGTGTACCACGAACCACGGGCTTCGGAAGTTTCGGGACGGGCACACAGCCCAACGGCTCACCCACGCTCTGGACATTGAGCGAGCCCTATGGCGCCAAGGATTGGTGGCCTGCAAAACAGGACCTGAATGATAAGATCGACTCCACCGACCTGTACATCACCACGCCTGTGCCCTACCGTGTGGGCAGTAATGGCCTGCTGGTATCCGCTGACACGGCCAACGGCCTTATCACACACCATTGGAAACATCGGTATCCCATTGCCTACTACCTGATATCGATGGCCGTGGCCGACTACATCATCTTCCAGCAGGACATCGTGATCGGGGGCAGCACGATACCCATGCTCACCTACAGTTACGCGGACAACCCCACCATGGCCGAGTTGAACGCAGGCGATGTGGCGCAGCAAATGCCCCTCTTCAGCCAACTCTTCGGCCTGTATCCGTTCGCGAACGAGAAATATGGTCATGCGCAATTCGGCTGGGGCGGAGGCATGGAACACCAGACGATGACCAGCATGGGCGGTTGGAGCTATGAACTCGCCGCGCACGAATTGGCCCACCAATGGTTCGGCGACAAGGTGACCTGTGCAAGCTGGCAGGACATCTGGCTGAACGAAGGATTCGCCACCTACCTCCAGGGCTTGTGCTATGCCTACCTCGCTCCACAATACTGGCATGGCTATCTGCGCGGCACGGTGGATGCGATCACCAGTGAGCCGGGGGGCAGCGTATTCTGCGCAGACACCGTGGATATCGGTCGCATCTTCAGCGCGAGGCTCACCTACCGCAAGGGGGCCATGGTCCTGCACATGCTCCGCTGGGTCTGTGGCGACAGCGCGTTCTATCAAGGTTGTACGAACTATCTGAACGACCCCGCGCTGGCCTATGGGAGCGCGCGTACCAGTGACCTGGTAACGCACCTGGAGGCGACGAGCGGCCGCGACCTCACGGAGTTCATGTCCGACTGGTTCACCGGCGAAGGCTACCCTACCTACACCATGCAATGGGCCCAGAACGGCAATGGCCAGGTGGACCTTACCCTGTTCCAGAGTCCCTCCCACCCTAGCACCACGTTCTTCGAAATGCCCGTGCCCATCCGCTTCAAGAACAACAGCATGGACACCACCATCGTGTTGGACCATACGTTCAGCGGTGAGGCCTTCAGCTTCACCCTGCCGTTCCAGGCCGACAGTGCCTTGCTGGACCCTGACATCTGGATCCTGAGCGGCCAGAGCATTGTAACGCGTGTGGCTGAACCGTTGCTCCAACCTTCGCGCTGGGTCTTGTACCCGAGCCCCACGACCTCAATGTTATACATCCGCTCCATCGCTCCGATGAACGGCCCGATCGATCTGACGGTTACAGATGATCTGGGTCGCGTGGTGCGGACCGAACAACACGTATGGGGCACGGACCGGTCGATCAATGTGGAGGGCCTGTGCTCCGGGATGTATTCGCTCCGTATTGAACAGGCCGGAACGCGGACGGACCTGCGCTTCGCGAAAGAGTGATCACTTCAGCGTAGTGCCTCTCGCTCCGTACCACGGATGGACCTCGAACTTCAGCTGCCCTGCGCGCACGTATGGGTCCGTCCGCAAGTATCCTTCCACCTCCTCCTTTGAATCACAGTCGTAGACAAGGATCCCACGCCAAGGGCCGTCATCACCGAACGGACCGGCCATCACGATCAGCCCGCGTTTGCTCTGTTCGTCCTGATGCTCCAGGTGGGCTTTGAGGGTGATGGCGTTGGTCGCACTGTCCAGCGGGGCGGCATCGCCTTTGGTGTACAGCACGAACCAATACTGTTTCATATGGTAGGTGCTGTCGGCGATGGTGACATCGAACGTGCGTTGTGCCCTCGCGGAAACCGCGACGAAGAGCACGAACAGGGGGAGCAGAAGTGATCTCATGGGGTTATGGTCGATGCAAGTTGAGCACCTCCTGGATGAACGGTGTCTTGGAGGCCGTGTAGGTGGCCCGGTCGCCTGAATGGACCCTGGCCAGTTCCTGCTTCAGCGCTTCATACTTCTGGGCCAGAGCGGGATCGGCGCATAACAGGTCCCGGAACCGGATGCGGTCCGTTGATGCCTGATCCGGCTCCACCATGTGCACGTGATGCGTACGATGTCCCTGCCCGTCCCGCTTGATGAACCAGGCATAGAACGGGGCCTCCTCGCCGATGGTGGGACGCCAGATGAATTCGTATCCCATGTCCTCCATGGTCGGCACCACATCGCGCTGAACGTTATCGAGCGTGGTGACCTCGACCTGGATATCGACGATCGGTTTGGCGCTCATGCCGGGCACGGCCGTGCTTCCGATATGAGCGATGCGCTTGACCAGTCCGGGGGGCAGGCTGCGGGCGAGGCGCTCCTCTTCCACGGTGTATTGCTCCGTCCAGACTGGATCGTACGGGACGATGGACACCTGCTCGCGGGTGAGCTCGGCGATCCGGTCGCTTAGCGGAGCATGTGGACGCTTCATTGGACCAGTGTAGGTTCGCCTGCATAGATATTGAAGCGCTGGTCGCGGAGGAAACCGATGAGCAACAGACCGTTGTCGCGCGCCAATTGCACCGCCAGCGACGAGGGCGCCCCCACGGCGGCCATCACCGGGATGCCGGCCATGATGCACTTCTGCACCAATTCGAACCCCGCGCGCCCACTCACCAGCAGGATACCGGACCTAATGGGGACGTGTCCGCTCAACGCCGCACCGATCACCTTGTCCACGGCATTATGCCTGCCGACATCCTCGCGCAACACCACCAGCTCACCCATCGCATTGAACAGTGCAGCCGCATGGATGCCTCCGGTGTGCTTGAAGACGTTCTGCGCATTGCGCATGCGCTCCGGCAGGGAGGTGATCAATGTATGATCGAGTTTGATCGCACGGCCCATCGGCATGGTGCATTGCGTTCGTACGGCGTCGATGCTGCTCTTGCCGCACACACCGCAACTGCTGGTGGTGTAGAAGTTGCGCTGCCATTTCGCCGGATCCAGGTCCACGTCCGGATGCAACTCGGCCCGCACCACGTTCCCGCGTTCCTCCTCCTTCACGTTCTCGCAATAGGCAACGCGGACAACATGAGAGGGGTCTGAGATGATGCCCTCGGTGAAGAGGAAACCCAGTGTCAGCTCCTCGTCGTTCCCCGGTGTCCGCATCGTCACGCTGAGACGGGTCTCCTTCCGGTCATGCTCAGGTCCATACCCCAGCCTGATCTCCAGCGGCTCCTCGATCACGAGCAGATCGTCCGCAGGAACGGTGTTCCCGTTCTCCACCCGGGTGATCTCGATCGGTGCGACAGGTGTGCGCATGGTGCAAGGTATCGCCTATCCGGTCCGGCGCCAGCAGGTCACCAGGTGGTCATCCACCATGCCGCAGGCCTGCATGAACGCATAGACGATGGTGCTGCCAACGAAGCTGAAACCGGCTTTCTGCAGGTCCTTGCTCATGGCGTCGCTCACAGGCGTCCTGGCGGGTATCTGCTTCATTTCCTTCCACTGGTTCACAATGGTCCGGTGTCCAGTGTGTTTCCACAGGAAGTCGTCGAACGACCCCTTTCCACCTTCCATGATCCTGAGGTAGGCTTTGGCGTTCTTCACTACGCTCTCCACCTTCTGCCGGTTGCGGATGATGCCGGGGTCGAGCAGGAGCTTCTCGATCTTCTTCGGTGTGTAGCGCGCGATCTTCTCGGCGTCCCAGTTGTCGAAGGCCCTGGCATAGCCTTCGGTGCGAATGAGGATGGTGTACCAGCTGAGCCCGGCCTGGGCACCGTCCAGGCAAAGTTTCGCGAAGAGCTTTCGGTCATCGCGCTCCGGCACGCCCCAGACCGTGTCATGGTAATGCATGTAGATGTCGTCCTTCAGACACCATCCACATCGAACACGTTCCTTCATGCAACTTGGCGCATAGCTAAATGGGCCTATGCGCCGCCGTCCAAGGTAACTTGCAGCCGTGTTCACTCCGCTCATCGACCGTCACCAGCGCACCCACCGCAGCCTGCGCATCAGCATCGTGGACAAGTGTGACCTGCGCTGCACTTACTGCATGCCGGAGGACCAGCACTTCCTGAAGCGGGAGGAGCTGATGACACGCGAGGAGATCGGCACCATCGCGAAGTTGTTCGTGGAGACGTACGGCATCACCAAGATCCGGCTCACCGGCGGGGAACCGTTGGTGCGGCCCGATGCTGTGGACATCGTGCGCGACATGGCCCAGCTCGGAGTATCGCTCGGGCTCACCACGAACGCGATGACGCTGGACAAGCACCTCGATGGTTTGATCGATGCGGGCTTGAAGAGCATTAACATCAGCCTGGACACGTTCGACGCCGAGCGGTTCAAGAAGATCAGCCGACGTGACGGGTTCGACCGCGTGCATGCGAACATCCTGGAGGCCTTGCGCCGCGGACTGCGCGTGAAGGTGAACATGGTGGTAATGCGTGGTGTGAACGACGATGAGCTGTTGCGTTTCGTTGAATTCACACGTGACCATGATGTGCACGTGCGCTTCATCGAGTTCATGCCCTTCGCCGGGAACCATTGGGGACGGGAGCGTGTGTACACGTATGCCGAAATGCTCGGGCACATCGGCAGTGTGCATTCGTTCGAAAAACTGAACGATGACGCGAACAGTACGGCCAAGGCCTACCGCGTGCCCGGTTGGAAGGGAACCTTCGCGGTGATCAGCACGGTAACGGAACCGTTCTGCGGAAACTGCGACCGACTTCGCCTGACCGCCGAAGGCAAAATGCGCAACTGCCTATTCGCCCGGGAGGAGACCGATCTGTTATCGGCGCTCCGCCGTGGTGAGGACATTGCTCCGTTGATCGAGGCGAACGTGTTGGCGAAACACGCCATGTTGGGCGGCCTCCCGCCGTTCAAGCCGGAAAGTCAGGAAGAGGTGCTGCAAGACCTGAGCGCGCGGCCGATGGTGAGCATTGGGGGCTAGGCCTTGAACGTGGACGCGATGCCTTCGCGATAGCCCGTTGCTGTCGCACCCAAGGCTTTTTCCGCCTTGCTGCTGTCAAAGCGGTAGTCGTGTTCGAACTGGTACATCATCTCCATGTTCTCGCGCAGCACGGGAACGAACAGCCCCATGAGGCCGAGCATCCATCGTGGTGCCACCTGGATCTTGTACGGTTTTCCCGCAAGCTCACAAGCGGTCCGTACGTATTGCTCACCGCTCATAGCTTCCTTGCTGGTCAGGGCATGCCAGGTTTGGCCGAACGCGGAAGGCGTGTTCGCCAGAAGCGCCAACGACCGGCCCGCATCCGGCGTGTAGGTGAAGGTGTGTGCGGCCTTGGCATCGCCGATCCATTGCGCCGTCTTCCCAGCCTTCAACCGTTCAGTAACGGTGGAATGCGTGAGGCTGAGCGTGGCACCTGATCCGTAGAAGTCCGCCGAGCGCACGATCATGCCCTGCAGTTCACCTTGCTTCATCTCATCCAGCAGCATGGTGGCGACCTTCGCGCGCACCTCTCCTTTCTTGCTGCACGGGTTGAACCGCGTGTCCTCGGTCATGGTGCCATCCACGCGGCCATAGGCGTACACGTTGTCGAAGAACACCAGCTTGCAGTTGTGGCGTTTGCATGCGTCGATCGCGTTGCGCATGACCTTGGGCCACTGCTCCTGCCAAACCTTGGTATCGTATTTCAGGCCTGCGAGCAGATACACCACATCGCTGCCGGCGACAGCCTTCGCCGTTGCATCGGCATCCAGCAGGTCAGCGGAAAAAAGCTCGTCGGTGTCGTTCACCATCTTTGGAGCCCTACTTACCTGGCGGATCCGGTCGGTGTACTTGGGAAGCAACATTGATAGTTCGCGGCCGATGACGCCGTTGGCGCCGAGGATCGTTTGCATGTGCGCGTGTTATCGATCGTTCCAATGAATGGTCATTTTCCATGCCTGTACGAATGCTCCTGCACCTTGATGATGTGGAGCACGAAGGGGAACAGCGCGTCCATCGTCTCTTGTGCGCCACGTGTTGAGCCGGGCAGGGTGATCACCAGCGTACGCCCGATCATGCCCGCCACTCCGCGCGACATGATGGCCAATGGCATGCGTTCCTGGCCATAGGCGCGGGCGGCTTCCATGATGCCCGGCACTTCCCGGTCGAGGATGGGCGCGATGGCCTCGGGCGTACGGTCGCGCAGTGAAAGCCCCGTGCCGCCTGTGGTGAGGATCAGGTCCAGCCCTTCGCTGGCCCAGGCCTTCACGATCGTGGCGACCTGCTCCGGCTCGTCCGGGCTCACCGCCTGCTTGTCAACGACCACGCCGAGCTTCTTCAGCCGCTCGCTGATGGCCGCGCCGGCGGTGTCCTCCGCTTTGCCGGAAGACACCTTGTCGCTGATCACGAGCACGGCAGCGCGCGGGGCCTTGTCGAACGCGTCGATCCAATCGCTCTTGCCGCCCTTCTTTTCCACAAGGCGAATGCGGTCGATGGTAATGCCCTTGTCGATGGGCTTCAACATGTCGTAGACCGTGAGCGCGGCCACGCTGGCGCCGTGCATGGCCTCCACCTCCACGCCGGTGCGGTAGATCGTCCTCACCTTCACGGTGATCACGATGGACAGGTCGCGCACGTCGAAGGTGATGGAAGCGTGCTCCACCGGTAGCGGATGGCAATCGGGGATCATATCCGACGTGCGCTTCACACCGAAGAGTCCGGCCACACGCGCGGCTTCGAGCACATCGCCCTTCGGCACGCGCTTCTCCTTCACGGCGGCAATGGTCCCGGGAAGGCTGACCACCACGGTTGCCTCGGCCGTGGCTTCGCGCAGGGTGGTGGACTTGTGGGTGATGTCGATCATGTCTATACAACTACGGGTCGACCCGATGGGTCGACGCTACTGGTTCTCCTTCCAGACGTGCCCGCCTTCGGCGAAGATCTCCTTCCCGAAGATCGGCAGACGCTTCTTCACTTCATCGGTCACGAAGGCCACGGCTTCTCTGGCTTGCTGGCGATGCGGCGCACTGGCGAAGACCATGAAACACAGCTCACCGGCGTTAATGACACCGAGGCTATGGTGCACGTGGAGGCATGTCATCTGCGGCCAACGCGCAAAAGCCTCCTCGCGTATCAAGGTCATCTGTTCATTGGCCATGTCGCGATAGGCCGTGTATTCGATGGCGCGCGTTCGTTGGTGGGTGTTGGTGCCCTGCTGTTGGTCGGCGCGGACCTGGCCAAGGAAGATCTCGTGACCGCCGATATCGGTACGCGTGGCGTGCTTGGCGATGCTCTCTGCGATGAATGCAGGCTTGATGGCACCGTCCACGAAGATGTCGCGGAGCTTGTGCGCTTGGGGTTCGGGTTGATCTGCGTCCATCATAAAGATCCGCGTCATCTGCGTTCTATTCCGGTCATCCGCCGGCGAAGGGTGGCAACACGGCGATCTCCTCGGTACCGTTCAACACAACATCCTCATGCACGATCACGCGGTCAACGGCCAGGGCATAGCTCATGCGATCAAGGCCATTGATCCGTTGCGCCAGCATTTGCCGCAACGCGAAGGTGCCCGGAGCCATCATCTCCAGCTCATCGGTCCCGGCCTTCTCCGCGATCATGCCGAACAACAGGATGCGCATGGCTCAAAGGTCGGCAGGCGTGTTCAAATTGCGGAACAGATCAGCAGGCCAGCCCTGGTCGCCCGGCGTCACACGGAGATACGATGTGCGGATCTGACCCAGGGCGTCGCCGAGTTTCAACCGGTCGTTGGTCAGCTCCCGGTCGAACGCCTCCACAGCATGGCGGTGGAAGGCCGCGGCCAGAGGCTCGACCTGTTCACCGTGGCGGGGAACCACGGCATCCACCTCCCCCTTCAGGTCCTTCTTGAGGTTCACCAACAGGCGGTCGTTGATGTTGGGCAGGTCACAGGCCACCACCAGCAGCCGTACATACCGCGCATGGCGCAAGGCCGTGGTCAATCCACCGAGCGGGCCCTTGCCGGGGACATCATCGGGGATGACAGTACCATGTTCCGGGGAATACTTCGCCGGATCGCCGATCACCAAGATCTCGCGCACATGCGGACGCAGCAGTTCGATTGCGCGGTCGAGATGGGTCATGCCGTCGCGTTCGATCAGCGCCTTATCCCGGCCCATGCGGCTGCTCCGGCCTCCGGCCAGCACCACCCCGGTCCATTGTCTGTCCGTCATCGGGGCAGGAAATGGACCTCCACCGGCTCGTTCTCCTTCCACGCGCGCTGATGGGCGGGCAGGTAGACCAGTGCATCGGCGTTCACCATGGAGCGCAACATGTGCGAGCCTTCGTCCTGCAAGAGCTCCACGCGCCCTCCTTTCAGGCGTGCTGCGCGGAACTCGGCGCGATCACCTTTCACCACCAGCGGTTGTGCCAGGGGCATCTGTTCGGTGCGCAGCCATGGATCGCGCGCACCTTGGGCCGCACGCAGGAAGGGCAGGACATACTCAAAGAAGAGCACCATCACGGCGCGTGGATTCCCGGGCAGGCCGAACACGGCCTTTTCCTTATAGGTGGCGAACAACATCGGCTTGCCCGGTTTCTGGGCCACGCCGTGGAAGTGTATCGTGGCCCCGAGCTTCTCCAGAACGGCCCGCACACGGTCGTGGTCGCCCACGGAAACACCTCCTGTGGTGATGATCACATCCGCCTCGCTGGCCTCCTCCAGTGTGATCGTCAGTTCAGCATCATCATCCTCGGCGATATAGGCACCTTCATCATCCACTTCGCAGCCCTCGGCCAGGAGGGCCCCCATGAGCATGGCATCGTTGCTGCTGAAGATGCGGCCTGTCGGGTCAAGTCCGTCCTGAATGAATTCGCCACCCGTGCGCACCACGGACACCCATGGCTTGAAGGAGACCTCCACCTCCTCTACGCCCGCCGATGCGATCAGCCCGATGGCCGGCGAATTCATGCGGTCTCCCTGCCTCATAAGGGGATCGCCCGTGTCGAACTGCTCACCCCGGCGGCGGATGTTCGCCCCCTGGGCCGGCGACTCACCGCTGATCATGACCAGATCTCCGTTGCGATCACAACGCTCCTGCATCACCACCGCATGTGTTCCCGCAGGCACTTGTGCTCCGGTGAAGATCCGTGCACATTCCCCGGCGAGCAGTTCCCGACCAAGAACGTCACCCGCCGCAATGGAGCCGACCACACGCCACTGGCCGCCGTTACCTGAAAGCGCGTATCCATCCACGGCGCTCATGTCGAACAGCGGATGTGGGTGAGCCGCAATGATGTCCTGTGCCAGGACGCACCCCTCCGATTCATGGATGGGCACGGGCAGGAAGGGCATGGGCCGCACATGCTGCAGCAGGATGCGCTTGGCCTCTTCAACGCCGATCATGGCCAGCAAAGTTTGATGCTCGCCAGTAGAAGTACGGCACCCAATGCCTGGCGCAGCCGGGGTTCGGGGGCCTTGCGCGCGCCGATCCAACTTCCCAAGATGCCGCCGATGACGGCCGTACCCGCCCACAGCAGCATGGTCCAATCAATGTGGAAGGCCTCGGATGAGGATCCGAGGAGGCCGGCGATGCTGTTCACCAGGATGAAGGGCGCCGAAATGGCCGCAGCGCCCTTGGCATCGGCCCATGCGCACAGGAGCAGGACCGGGCTGAGCAGGATGCCGCCGCCGATGCCGAGCATGCCGGAGAGCAGCCCGATGATGGCCCCGATGATGAGCGCCAGGAGCAAGGGAACATCGCGTTGCGCGCGCTTGCCGGGGCCGAACAGGCCGAGCAGGCGCAAGGCCGCCACGATGATGCACAGGGCAAGGGCCCGCTTGTACCAGAGCGGATCGAGCCCCACGCGGCCGCCCAAGTAGGCGAGCGGTACGCTTGCCACTGCGAAAGGCCAGAACAACTTCCACCTGAAATGACCGGCCGCGCTGAACTGGATGCAGGCGATAAGGCTTACGCAGATGTTCAACAACAAGGCGGTCGGCCGCATCACTTCGGGTGCGAAGCCCAGCACGCCCATCAACGCGAGGTAGCCGCTGGCCCCACCATGACCCACCAGGGCATACGCAAAGGCCACGGCAGCCACCAACAACAGGATGACCCCTTCACTCATGCAACACGAGGTGGTTCAACCTGGGACCACGCGCGGGCTTTGTGATCATACAGATCGATACGTCCGTTCACCGGCATACCCCCGTTGAGCAGTTCGCGTATGTGCGTGGCCATGCGCGCGGCCACCTGGTCGAGGACGTCCAAGGGGACCTGACGCATGTCACAGCCATCCTGCTCCGCGGCGGCCGTTCCGGAAAAAAGATCCCCCAGGGAAATGTCCTCGCCTGCACCTGCACGATGCAGAACGATCACCTGGCCCTGGCGTCCATGCACCGCTCCACTTACCAGGGGAACACCGAAATCGCGGCAGGTGCGGTCGATGAGCCTGCGCACATGCAGATCATCGGTGCAATCCGCTATGATGTCGTGCATGGACACCAGTTCCTCCACGTTATGCGGATCAACGAAGGCATCCATCGGCACGATGCGGGCCTTCACTGGCGCGATGGCGATCCAGGCCGCGGCAACCTCGGCCTTCGATCGCCCGATATCCACCTCGGCGTACAATTCCTGCTTTTCCAGGTTGCCAACCTCCACACGATCCCCATCCACGAGGGTGATCTGCTCAAAGGGCATACGGGCCAGGCGTACCACCAATGCACAGCCTATACCACCCAGGCCCACCACGGCCAGGCGGAGGGAGGGTTCGTTCACGTGCTCTGTCATCTGCAACGGTGCCAAGATAGACCCGCTGTCCGGGTCTGCCTGAAAGCGAACGCCCCGTGGACCAATGATCCACGGGGCGCTGCAATGGTGATGTTCGTCCTAACGCACGGCCACACGGCGGACAGCCACGCCATCCGCATGCGTTACGCGCAACGTGTATTCGCCAGAGGCGAGGGTGGACAGGTCGAGCGAGCTGCTGATGGCGGCATTGAGCTGGCGGACCAGGACGACGCGACCGGCAAGGTCAACGAGCTCCACGTTAGCAATGCCATTGATCGCACCCCAGTTGAGGTTCAACGAACCTTGTGCGGGCACAGGGAAGATGCTTAAGCCTGAGGCGTCGTTGTCGTTGATGCCCACAGGTCCAACGGTCACCAGTACCTCCGTGCGCGGACCATCGCATACGATGAGGGGCCGTTGCACTTCCCAATCATAGAAGAAGTAGTAGTACTCCAGCGTGTTGTTGCCAGTGACGTTCGTTGTGGTGATGGACCCCAGCGTACCCAAGGCGTATGGGAAGGTGGGGTTGCTGCCGTTACCATCCCGCCACAACTGAGGATTGTTGCTCATAACGCGCAGACCGTAACCTGTGCCGGCGGGCACAGCGAAGTTCAGGTTCACGCGGCTCTCGCCATCCGGAACGGAGAAGACCCCGCTGGCAACGGTGTTGCCATTCCCATCGACCACCGCGATCGTGCGATCGTCCGTGCCGCTGGCATACACCTTCACGCTCTTGATCACGAGGTCCTCGTACGCATCGAAGATGAGGAAGTACGCGTTGTTCGAGAGGTACTGCCCGGGCATGGCGGTATTGATGCGGTCCGTCTGTCCACCGTAGCTGATATCGCCGCCATACTGGGCCTGATCGGCGGCCCAGAAGGACGTGCTGGTGTTCAGTGTGGGCGTGGTCCAGGTGTTGCCGGTTGCCACTTGCGCGCCACCGCTGGCCGCATCATACCACACCACGTTGGTGCCCGTTGCGCTGAGGTTCGCCGTGCCGGGGTTCGGGATGTTCACATCGCTGCTGGTGGGTGCGTCGGGAGCATCCAGTACGTCAACGGTGACCGGAGCACTGGTGAAGGCTCCGCAAAGACCCTGTACGGTCACTGAATACGTGCCTGCGGTGTTCACCGTGATGCTCTGCGTGTTCCCGCTATTGCTCCAGAGGTAACCGTTCGCTGCACTGGAGGTGAGGACCACGTTGTCCAGTTCGCAGATCGTGGTCTCGCCGGAAACGGTGACCGTGGGAGTTTCGTCGGGGTTCTCGGTGATGAACACGCTGGCCTGTCCGGTGCAACCGGTGCCATCATCCACGATCACGGAGTAGGATCCACCGGAATTCACGGTGATGGAGGGGGTGGTCGCATTGGTGCTCCATGTGTAACCGGTGATCCCAGCGGTGGTGGCATCGAGGGTAAGGCCCGCTCCGCCCGTGCAAACGACAGGATCACCGCTCAGGGCGATGGTCACGTTGGGCGAAATGCAGATGCCTTCGACCACGCTGATGGATTGGTCGGCGGTGAGGTCGTTGTAGGTATCGACCTGGCCACTGGGCCACTGGATGGTCATGGATGTCACGTTGGTCCACTGACCCAGACCGAAGTGGCAGGTGAAGGTGTTGGTGATGCCATAGCTCTCGCCGGCGTGCACTTCACGCACCTGTGTTCCCCAAGGGCCAGTAATGATCACTTTGGCACCCACAGCATCGCGGTTGCTCACCACGCCGCGCAGGTTCACGTTGAGCCAATGATTGCCATTGGGTGTGTTCATCCAAAGGCGGTCAGGGAAGCTGGGGTCTCCGTCCACATAACCATCGCCGTAGCTGGCGTACACATCCTCGAAACCATCGTTGTTGAAGTCGCCGTATGCAAAGCTGTGCATGCTCTTGGCAGCAGGGAACACGTTATCCACCTGGGTGAAGGTGCCATCGCCGTTCCCTTTCATGTAGAACTCGGCGCTGGCGGTCATGATGTCCAGGTGCGTGTCGTTGTCCAGGTCGCGGAACAAGCCCTGCAGGAAGAAGCCGGATACTTCGATGCCACTGCCCGCGGTCACGTTCGTATAGTGGCCGGTGCCGTCGTTCTCGAACAGCATCATGGTGCTGCTGTGTGTGGTGCTGAAAACATCCAGGTCGCCGTCATTATCGTAATCCCCGAAGTCGCTGGTCCACACTTGTTCGTGATTCTCCAGTCCATACGCTGCGGCCTGATCGGAATAATTGCCATTACCATCGTTCACGAACAAACGGTCCCACCGACGGCAGTCGTTCGGATCGTTCACGCCCTGGCGGCAGTGGCTGATGTGCAGGTCGATGTCGCCGTCATTGTCGAAGTCAGTAGCGGTGCTGCCATAATTGCCGCTCATATCACCGGCGGTGCCTGTGCAGGCCGGCGTGGCCCAGGGCATGGCGTTGGCATCATATACCGGCGTGCCTGCGGCATTGGTGATCCAGATGTTGCTGGGGCCCACATCATTGCACGCGAACACATCCACGCGACCATCATTGTTCCAATCGGCCATCGTCATGCACTGCGTGAAGATGGTCGGTCCATCGAGGTCGGTGAACGTGTACACCCCACGGGCCGTGATGTGCAGGAAGTGTGTGGTGGAAACACCGCTGAAGATGTCCTTGTGCCCGTCATTGTCCACATCGGCGATGGCCCAGCCCCATTGCACGCTGTTGTCCACCTCCCCATAATCGTAGGTGACGAAGGAGTGATCCGGGTTCTGATAGAGCACATACACATGTGTGCTCATGTTGAGTTGCACGATGTCGTCGAGCCCATCACCGTCCATATCGGTGACGGCCACACAAGCGCCACTGCTGGCATTGTGCGAGAGCATCGCGCTTTGATTCGAGAACACCGGTTGCGCCATGGCAGCGGCAGCGAAGAGCACCGCGGACAAGGAGGAAAGAATTCGCATGTGTGATGGGTTAACGGTTCGTTGATCGTATAGGGATGGGAACACCTTGCAGGGGCCGGATGTTTTCCGGGGCCCCAATGTAGGAGGTGGCCCTTGGCAGACGTACATGGAAAGCGCCCAACCGGGTGATCCTAACGACGAGCGGTGCGTTCCGGGGGATCCGTTGCCCCTCCGGGGTCGGCCGGGGGCACCTGGCCCTGCCGCCGGATGCTCTCCTGGTGCACCGCGTTCATGAACTCCTCGATGAAGACGGAGCTCAATCCCAGTTCACCCCGCATGGCGAGCAGGCGCCTCACGATGCGGCTGAACCGCTCGGGCTGCAGGATGGCGATGTTGTGCACCTGCTTGAAGTCCCCAATGCGCTCGGCGATCTCCATGCGCGAGGCCAGCTTCTGGATGATCTCGTCGTCCAACTGGTCGATCAGGTCCCGAAGCTCTTCCAGCTCGGCGTGCTGACGGGCGGGTGGGACAGCGGTGCGGACGATCAAGCTCGCCAGCAGCCCATGCAGGTCCTGGGGCGTGATCTGTTGCTGTGCATCGCTCTTCGCGTGGGCCGGGTCGCAGTGGGTCTCGATCATCAGGCCGCTGAAGTTCAGGTCCAAGGCCTGCTGTGCGATCTCGCCCAGGCGCGAGGGATCCCCGGCGATGTGACTGGGGTCGCAAAGCAGTTCCAGATGCGGGAAAGCCGCTTTCAAGCGGACCGGGAACTCCCACATCGGGCTGTTGCGATAAGGTGTTCGCTCGAACCAGCTGAATCCGCGATGGATGGCTGCGATGCGCTTGAGACCCACGCTGTTCAAGCGTTCCAGGGCGCCGATCCACAGCTGCAGGTCGGGATTGATCGGGTTCTTCACGAACACCGGCACATCCACGCCCCGCAGGACATCAGCGATCTCCTGGATACTGAAGGGATTGGGCGTGGTCCGGGCACCGATCCAAAGCATGTCGATGCCCGCCTTCAGTGCGGCTTCCGTGTGCTCGGCGGTGGCCACCTCGGTCATCGAAAGCAGCCCTGTTTCCTTCCGGACCTGTGCAAGCCATTTCAGGGCCTGGTCACCCGCGCCCTCGAAACCTCCGGGACGGGTGCGCGGCTTCCAGACACCAGCCCGGAAGGCCTTCACCTGTGGGTTCAGCGCGGCGATGCTGCGCGCCGTGGTCAGCACCTGGTCTTCGCTCTCGGCACTGCAAGGGCCGGCCACCAGCAGCGGACGCTCCAAGCCGAGGCCCCAGCTGGCAAAGGGCAAGGCATCAAGTTCGGGTCGTTGCACCGTGCGAAGTTATTGGGGCCGGGGGACGCAGGCTCACCATTTCACGGCCACCTTCCCCATACTCTGGCCGCTTTCCAACAACGCCTGGGCCTCGGGTAATTGTTCGGCGGCAAAGACCTTCTCCACATGGGGCTTCAACCATCCATTGCCCGCAGCGGCGACGACCTCGTGGGCGCATTGGGCGAGCAGGGCCGGGTGGTGTTCGCTGATGCGCAACATGTTCACCCCGATCAGGCTCTGGCTCTTCATCATGAGTAAAATGGGCACGGTGAGCCCCATGCGCCAGACAAAGCCGAGCGTCGCGAACGGACCGTTCCCCTTTCCCCGTTCGGCGCCACCGTAGAGGACCAGCGCCCCGCCTGCGTTCAATAGCGCCATATCCTTCCGGAAGGTGCTGCCACCCACGGCGTTGAACGACACGTCTACGCGCGCCTCCTTCAGCAGGACCTTCAATTGCCCGGCATGGTCGGAGACGCTGCGGTCGATCACATGATGCGCGCCCAGGTCGCGGAGCCATTCCATCTTCCGCTCACTGCTGGCCACGGCGAACACCTCGCACCCGCGGCGGACCGCGATCTGCACAAGCAGGTTACCCACTCCCCCAGCAGCACTGTGGATCACTACGCGCTGACCTTTCCGAAGCACACACGCGTAGTTCGCCATGTACCAGGCGGTACAGCCCTGGGTCGCTAGCGCAGAAGCTTCGCCCACTCCCATTCCTTCGGGGACGGGCGCGATGGCGCGGAAGTCGGTGACCGCCTGTTCCGCATAGCCTCCGAAGCGTGTCATGGCCACCACACGCTGGTTCACCAGCTCAGGAGGAACACCCGTGCCGCAGGCCTGCACACGCCCCACAACCTCATACCCGATGATACAGGGGGGAGGGGGAGCGTCACGATAGAGGCCTTTGCGCGCCATCACATCCGCGTAGTTCAGGCCGAAGCCCTCGTTCCTCAGAAGTACTTGACCAGGCCCGGGCCTGAGGTCGGGCACATCCTTGAGGATGAAGGCCTTTCGTGGGTCGGGGTCATTTCGTTGAAGGATCCAGGCTTTCATGTGTGTTCGTGCCGGATCTGTCCCGGGAGCGGTGAAGTTCGCCATTGACCCTGCAACCATCGGCACTCGGCGCAATACTTCCGGAAAGAGAGCGTCATGAGATCCACGCGACCACAGGAACAACAGGATCACGGTCGAATGACGATATGTATTTATGAACGAAGGTTATTTTCCCGACATCTGGATCACATATTTACGTTGGGAGAAATGGACATGAAGAAGACGAAGATCATTGTTGCGGACGCACAAGAGCTGGTGGCCGAGGGTCTGCGTGCGCGATTATCCGATATTCCGGAGTTCGAGATCGTGGGGCATGCTTCCACGGGCACTGCGTTGCTAAAGGCCTTGGCGACCCATGAGGTCGACCTCGTCCTGATGGAGGTTTCGTTACCGGGCATGGATGGCATCGATGCCACGCGCAAATTGCACGAGCAATTTCCGAACGTGAAAGTGCTGGCCCATTCCGTGCTCACGGCGATCGAATATGTGAACAGCATGTTGATCGAGGGGGCCAGCGGGTATGTCGTGAAAAGCGCCTCGAAGGAGGAACTGACGGAGGCCCTGCGCGCCGTGATGCGCGGCGAGAAATACATCAGCGAAGAGGCGCGTAAAAGCGTGGAGGAGGGATACCGCTTCACCGAAAAACGGATGGACGGGGAATACGTAGGCCTTACGGCGCGCGAGCGGGAGATCATCCGCCTGATCGCCTTGGAGAAGACCAATGAGGAGATCTCGGCCATCCTGTTCGTGAGCGTGGACACCATCAAGACCCACCGCAAGAACCTCATGAACAAGTTGAACGTGCGCAGCACGGCCGGGCTGGTGAAGTATGCGGTGGACCGTTGCTGGATCTAACGGCGAGCGCCTAGCGTCGTCCTGCCGGACCCATCATTCCGCCTGCTCCATCCGGTGCTGTGGAAAGGCCATGAACGCCGCTATGTCGCCCATCCCACGCGCGTTCGCGTGAGGAGGCCGGCACGATGGGAAAATGGTCGGATAGCCAATTTACGCATTTCAGGCCTGGGCCCGTCCGAGTGAAGTGTGCACGTGGATCGGTCGTCGCGTTCAACCCCCCACATCTCCCCCCTTATGGGTATTGCTGCCGCCCAAGCTTAGGGGGATTTTTGTCCCATAGTTGTTATCAACACAGTCAGGCCATGGAAAAGAATCCCACCCTCACCTTCAAGGCAGCGCTGCTCACCGCCCTGCTTGCTCTGTTCAGCCTTGTTGCATTCGCCGCACCGCAGGGCGATTGTACCGATGTTACGATCACGGGCTATATGATGGCCGACGGAATGGACCTTCGGGATGCGGTGCTGGTCGTGGAGTTGGAGAACAACGAATGCCTGGAGAGCAGCCTTCAGGCCAACGGCAAGTTCCAGTTCACCATACCGGCGAATGTGAA
Source organism: Flavobacteriales bacterium (assembly GCA_031411095.1). GTDB lineage: Bacteria > Bacteroidota > Bacteroidia > Flavobacteriales_F > PHOS-HE28 > PHOS-HE28. The sequence goes on from JANOAK010000031.1 coordinate 98,346, forward strand.
GGCCCGCCTGATGTTCCTGAAGCCGGGCTTCCTTCCCAAGGAAGTGTATCTGGACACCCGGAACGCCATGAACAACGATCGCGCCTGTCAGCAGAACAAGAAGCTGGAGTTCGATGTAAAGCTGGAGGAGGCCCTGCAGCACCTGAACGAAAAACACGCCGGGCCTGTGGGCTACATCACCTTCGTGAACGGCACTGGCGTGATGCGGATCCGCCATGACCAGCGGATGATCGAGGTGATATCCGAGGAGGAGGCCTTGAAGAACCAGGATCTCTAGTGCCGATCAGGGGGTGTTCGTGATAAAGCCACCTAAAGGGACCCCGGTGCTCTGCGCCGGGGTTTCCCTATTGGAGGGGATCCCGCCTCACCATCGCCATGGCCGCGTGGTGCCCCATGGCGAAGCACGCTTGCAGCAGGAATCCACCCGTGGGGGCATCCCAGTCCACCATCTCACCCAGCGCGGACAGATGCGGATGTTGCTTGAATGAAAGGTCGGGCGCGAGGTCCTGGGGGCGGATACCGCCCACGGTGCTGATGGCCTCCTCGATCGGCCGGAGCCCATCGACCGGGATCGGCAGGTCCTTCACCACATGTGCCAGGCTCCATGGCGAAAGGAACTGGTCCTTGGTGGTGAAGGCCTTCAGCAGGGCCATGGCCGCACGGTCGAGGTTGAGCCCCTGACCATAGTTCCGAGGCTCCTTCCCGGCGATCCGTTCCAATACCTGTTCCACCGTATTGAACGGCTTCAGGTCGATGCGCACCACCGCAGGCAATGCAGTGTTCAACGCTTCGCGCACTTCAACTACCACTGGGTAGATCGCATTGCCTTCGAGCCCATGCGCGGTGATCGTGGCCTCGCCCATGGTGATCCGCCCGCCCACCTTCACGCCGATGTTCTTCAGTGCCTTGCCAGCATGGTCACGTGCAAATGGTTCAGGCCAGGCGATGTTCACCCCGCAGTTCGAGGCTTGGAACATGGCCACCTGGATGCCCAACGGAGCCAACAGTTCCGACCATGTTCCCGTGGAGCCGGTCACCGGCCACGAGGCCCCGCCGAGCGCGAAATAGGTATGATCCACTTCGACGGAGGTGCGCTGGCCGTTGTGTTCGACGATGGCCTGCCGTTGCGGATCGAACCCCACGAACGTGTGCTCGAGGTGGAAGTGCACTCCGCGATCCGTAAGGCGCTTCCGGATCGCGTTCAACACATCGATCGGCTTGAGGCCCTTGGTGGGGAACACCCGCCCGCTGGTGCCGACATAGGTTCCGATGCCCATCTCGGATAGCCACGCCCTCAACGCAGCGGAGCCGAAGCCGGCGATCGCTTCATCCAGGAAACCCGGCGGGGTATAGATCGCCGCCAATCCCTCTCCATCGAGGCTGTTCGTGAGGTTGAAGCCGCCCTGTCCTGCTACGAGGAACTTGCGGCCTACGCTTTTACCCTGCTCGTACAGGTGCACATCGCAGAACGGTGCCAGCACATCCGCCGCCATGAGACCTGCTGGCCCGCCGCCGATGATGGCCATACGCTTTCGTTCCATGGGAGCAAAGGACTGTTTTCCGTGCTTGGGAACGGAACCTGCCCAACGGATAAAGTTGGTCACGAACTTCGTGGAACGAGCAAGTTGAAGAAGCCGAACAGGAAATCCTGTCGCCCATGAAGAGCGCTGAGGATCATTTCGTACCCGCGTTGATCACGTGAAGCCGAGGACTTCGTTATTTTTCCTGCGGAACGATCCATGCCCCGCGCTCTACTACTTGCCATCTGCCTTCTGACCTGTGGAGCCATCACATCGCTGCGGGCGCAAGTGGCCTTGGGTTTCCGGGCCGGGGTGACCTGGTCGAACATGGTGTTCCCTGATGTGGATGACACCCCGCCCGGCGACATCAACCTGGAGACCGACCCACGCCCGTCCCCCGCATTTGCCGTGCTTTTAGATGTGCCATTCACCCAGCGGGTCAGCCTTGTACCCGAAGTGGCATTTGTTCAGCGCGGATACACATATAAGTCCGCGCTGCTGTCCGTCTTCCAGAGCGAACGCCTGATGTTGGACTATTTGGATATCGCGCTCCTGGCCAAATTGCATTTCGCAGAGGAGCCTGCACGGCCGTATCTGTTGCTCGGACCGACCATTGGGCGCATGATCGGTGCACGGGCCATTCCTCTGGATAACGCCATGAGCGGATCAAGCGGGGTCGTACTCGATCCGGACCTTATAAAAATGCAGCGCGTGAACATCGGGCTTTGCGGCGGTGGCGGATTCACGTTCACGGCAGGCACCACCTGGCTTTTTCTGGAAGGCCGCTACCAGTATGGTCTATCCAACATCTGGAACGGTGTTGTGCTGGCGGATGTCAACGGTCAGGTCATCGGCGAGCTCAACAGCTTCGACCGTAGCTGGCAGATCAATGTGGGATGGGTGATCCCGTTGCAAGGCAGGCCTGTACCCGAGAAATGAACGTGGTGCCGGCCGTTAGTGGACGTGGCTATTTGAACGCCGCCAGTCCCGTCACTTCCATGCCGGTGATCAGCAAGTGGATGTCGTGCGTGCCTTCGTAGGTCACCACGCTTTCAAGGTTCATCATGTGGCGCATGATGGGGTACTCGTTGGTGATGCCCATACCGCCGAGGATCTGGCGGGCTTCGCGCGCCACGGTGAGGGCGAGCATCACGTTGTTGCGCTTGGCCATGCTGATCTGTGCGGTGGTGGCGCGGCCTTCATTGCGCAGCACACCGAGGCGCCATGTGAGCAATTGTGCCTTGGTGATCTCGGTGATCATCTCGGCGAGCTTCTTCTGCGTGAGCTGGAACTGGCCGATGGGCCGGCCGAACTGGATGCGTTGTTGCGCATAGCGCAGCGCCGTATCGTAGCATTCCATGGCGACGCCCAGCGTGCCCCACGCAATTCCGTACCGCGCGCTGTCCAGGCAGCCGAGCGGAGCGCCCAGGCCGCTCTTGTTGGGCAGCAGGTTGGCCTTGGGCACCTTCACATTGTCGAATACCAATTCTCCGGTAGGGCTGGCGCGAAGGCTCAGCTTGCCGTGCGTGGTGGGCGTTGTGAAGCCGGGCATGCCGCGCTCCACGATGAGGCCGTGGATGCGCCCCTCGGTGTTCTCGGCCTTGGCCCACACCACGGCGATATCCGCGAGCGGGCTGTTGCTGATCCACATCTTCGCGCCGTTCAGCAGGTAGTGGTCGCCCTTGTCCACAAAGGTGGTGACCATGCCACCGGGATTGCTGCCGTGGTCGGGTTCGGTAAGTCCGAAGCAGCCGATCTTCTTGCCGGCGGCCAGCAGGGGCAGCCATTTCTTCTTCTGCTCCTCGCTGCCATATTTCCAGATCGGGTACATCACCAGTGAGCCCTGCACGCTGCACAGGCTGCGCAGTCCGCTGTCCACCCGCTCGATCTCCTGCATGATCAATCCGTAGCTGATCTGGTCCAGGCCCATGCCGCCGTATTCCACGGGCACCATGGGACCGAACGCGCCGATCTCCGCCAGGCCCGGAATGATCTCCGGGTGGAACAGTTCCTTCTCGAAGGCCTCTTCGATAATGGGCTTCAGGTGCTTGCTCACATGCTTTCGGGCCGTGTCGCGGATCAGCTTGTGCTCCTCGGTGAAGAGCTCATCCACGAGGTAGTGGTCGTGGGCCTGGAAGAGGTCGGTGGCGGCTTTTTGTGTGGCTTTGCCGTTGGCCGTGGTGGAAGTGCTTGCCATGCTGGTGTGATCGTTGTGCGAAGGCCCCTGGGGCCGTTGGATGCGCTGTAACGTGCCGTCCGATCGGAACGTTCAGCGTATCGGAGTGCAAAAGTAGGTGCCTCAAGGCAGGCAGGCGTGGGATGGGGGGATAGTTTCGCACCATGGATGTGCTGCGCGGTACCGACCCGTTGGCGGGGGATTGGATGGCCTTGGTGGTGGTTTTGGCGGTCGGCCTGCTCGGATGGATCAATGTGGTGTCACCCAGGAAATGGCGGTTGCTCGCCGGCACGGTCTTCGGCCTGCGCTTGGGCCGCCAATCCATGCGGGACGAGGTGGACATCCAGGACCGCACCTTGGTGGCCCTGGTGATCATGGCCACGGGCATCGTGGCGCTCTTCCTCTATCAGTGGAGCGTGTTGTACGGTGGATGGCCGCGGGGGCTGGGGGCCTGGGCGCGGATCTTCGGCCTGTGCCTGGCCATATTCGTGGGCCAGTTCCTGCTGCTCCGCCTGTTGGGGCTGTTGTTCCGAGGGGATGGTGGCTCATCGGAATACATCTATACCCTGTTGCTCCTGAACGTGGCCCTGGGGGTGGCCCTGCTCCCCGTGGTGGCCTTGATGGCCTGGCCGCATCAAGCCACCTGGCGCCCATGGATCTCCGGAACGGGTCTCATCCTGCTGGGCTGCATGCTTGTGTTCCGTTGGTTCAGGGCCGTGCTTTGCGGGCGGGGCAGCGGACTATCGACGGGTTATGTTTTGCTCTACCTTTGCGCCCTCGAAATCCTACCCGTGGCGCTCGCCTTCCAGCATATGCGGGACTTCACCTTTTAGCGCTACACCCACAAAAAGCGAGCGGCCTTGAAGATCAAGACCATCCTGGTTTCGCAACCCGCGCCTACGGACGATAAGAATCCGTACGCCGATCTGGCGAAGAAGTTCTCGGTGAAGATCGACTTCCGGGCGTTCATCAAGATCGAACCCGTGCCCGGCCAGGAGTTCCGCCAGGAGCGCATCAACATCCTGGACCACACGGCCATCGTGCTCACCAGCCGCAACGCTGTGGACCACTTCTTCCGCATGTGCAAGGAGCTTCGCCTCACGGTGCCCGAGACCATGAAGTACTTCTGCGTGAGCGAGAGCGTGGCCTATTACGTTCAGAAGTACATCGTGTACCGCAAGCGCAAGGTGTTCATCGGCAAGCAGACCTTCAGCGACCTGATGGACGTGATCAAGAAGCACAAGGACGAGGTGTACCTGGTGCCCTGCAGCGACATCCAGAAGCAGGAGATCCCGGCGTTGCTGGACAAGGCGGGTGTGAAATATTCCAACGCGGTGTTCTACCGCACCGTGGCGGCGGACCTGAGCGACCTGAAGAACCTCACCTACGACATGCTGGTGTTCTTCAGCCCCGGCGGCATTGAGAGCCTGAAGAAGAACTTTCCCAAGTTCAAGCAGAACGGCGTGGCCATCGCCGCCTTCGGTCCTACCACCAGCAAAGCGGTGCGCGATGCGGGCCTGCAGCTGGACATCGAGGCTCCCATGCCTGAGGCGCCGAGCATGACCGGGGCCATCGAGCTCTACTTGAAGAAGGTGGCCAAGGAGGCCCGCAAGAAGTAAGCGCATCCCCGCCGGGCACCTTGGCAACGGTCCGCCCCCACCAGACCCCGCCCGTCCTCATGCCCCCCACGGTGCGCGCTACCTTTCGGAAGAATGAACGGCTCCATGGCCGTGATGCCATCGCCGACGTGATCCGCGCGGGCAAGGCCGTCACCGTAACACCCATCCGCATTGTGGGCCTGCTGAACAACGCCACCGACGATAACGCAACGCTCTGCGTGGCCTTCGCCGTACCCAAGCGCCACCTGAAACAGGCCCGCCATCGCAACCGGGTGAGACGCCTCCTGCGCGAGGCCTTCCGGCTGAACAAGCAGCCTTGGCGTGAACGCCTGAGATCGGCCGGCAAGCGCGGGGACCTCCTCATCATTTACGGATCGTCCGAGATCCTGCCCTACACCGAGGTTCGCGACAGACTACTTCTCGTGATGGAGCGTTGGATGGAGAAGAACCTGCCCGCTGCTTCCATGGAAAATGTGCTGTCATGATCGCCCGGATGCTGATCGGACTCGTGCGCCTGTACCAATACAGCTTGTCGCCACTGCTGCCGGGGGCCTGCCGCTACACGCCCACCTGCAGCGAATACGGTGTGCAGGCGCTGCAACGCCACGGGGCATTGCGGGGAGGGTGGCTCACCTTGAAGCGCATTCTATCTTGCAATCCGTGGGGAGGCCACGGGCATGATCCCGTCCCCTGAACATACCCAACACCAAGGTGCTACGTTGCACCATTCACCATGAAGAACCCATCACGCCATATCAGGAACTTCGCTTTCGCCGGGGTCATCGCACTGGGTGCCGGACTTGGTCTCGCTGCAGGCGACAACTACTTCGAGATCGGCAAGAACCTGGACATCTTCAACGAGCTGTACAAGGAGCTCAACATCTACTATGTGGATGAGACCAACCCGGGGGAGCTGATGACCACGGGGATAGATGCCATGCTCGAAAGCCTCGATCCGTACACGCAATACATCGCCGAAAGCGACATGGAGGACTACCGCTTCCAGACCACAGGGCAGTATGGCGGCATCGGCGCGATGATCCGCATCAAGGATGGTGGCATCGTGGTGAGCGAACCGTACGAAGGAGCTCCGGCCATGAAGAACGGCATCCGCGCGGGTGATGCCATATTGGAGGTCGACGGCCGGCCGACCAAAGGCCTCACCACCGAGGACGTCAGCAAGATGCTCAAGGGGCAGGCCGGCACCCAGGTGAAGGTGATCACCTCACGCAACAGCGGCCCATCCCAGACGCATATGATCACCCGGGAGGAGATCAAGATCCCCGATGTACCGTACAAAGGCTTCGTCGACGCGGCCGGACAGGTGGGTTATGTGAAGCTCAACAGCTTCACACAGACCGCCGGCAATGATGTGCGGACCGCTGTCATGGAATTGAAGGAACAGGGAGCCAAGAAGATGATCCTCGACCTTCGGGGGAACGGAGGTGGCCTGCTGCGCGAAGCGGTGAACATCGTGAACCTCTTCGTACCAAAGGGCGAAACGGTGGTGGAGACCAAGGGCAAGATGGCGGATTGGGACAAGACCTATAAGACCCTGAGCGAACCGCTGGATGCAGAGATGCCGTTGGTGGTGCTCACGGACACTGGCAGCGCCAGTGCGAGTGAGATCGTGAGCGGCGCCCTGCAGGACCTGGACCGGGCGGTGGTCATGGGCCAGCGCACCTATGGCAAGGGCCTGGTGCAACAGACGCGCGACCTGTTCTACAACAGCAAGCTGAAGGTCACCGTAGCGAAGTATTACATCCCCAGCGGTCGCTGCATCCAGAAACTTGACTACGCCAAACACGACAGCACAGGTCACGCGGTGATCAAGGCCGACTCCTTGATCCGGGATTTCAAGACCCGGAATGGCCGTCCGGTCATCGACGGTCGCGGCATCACACCCGATGTGCTGGTGGCGGACCCCGATCTGCCGAAAGTGGTGGGAGGCCTGTACACGTCGGATGTGTTCTTCGACTTCGCCAATCGCTTCTACTGGTCGCATGACAGCATCACCGCGCCCGAGAAGTTCACCATCGATGATGCCACCTGGGCCGAGTTCATGGCCTTCGTGAAGGATCGCAAGGTGGAGTACCGCACCGAGAGCAACGACAAGCTCAAGCAACTGGAGGAGGCCGCGAAAAAGGAGCGCTATTACGATCATGCCAAGAGCGCGATCGATGCGCTGCGGGCCGAACTGAACCCGGACCGCACCGAGGAGCTCCAACGGTTCCGCACAGACATCGAGGAGGTGCTTCGCAGCGAGATCGTGGGACGCTATTACCACACCACGGGTCGCGCGAAGGCCATGCTGGCCAGCGACCCCTTGGTGCAACGCGCGGTGAACAGCCTGAACAGTCCCGACCACGCCAACATCCTCAAAGGCGCAGCGAAGGGGGGTAATTGACCGGGTGTGTGTGCGCTAAGTCCCCGCATGACCGATCGCACGGACACCTTTCGCAGGGTGCATGTGGCTGCGCTCGCCCTCACGGCGATCGCCTTGCCTTGGAGTGAATTCCTGCTGAGCATATCCCAGTTCCTGTTGGTGGGCAACTGGTTGGTTCATGGCTTGGCGTATCGTGACCTTGGTGGGCGCTTCAAGCGGGCCTTCTCCTCGTCGGCAAGCCTGATCTTCCTGTCCTTCTTCGGCCTGCACGCGCTCGGGCTGATCTGGACGGAGGACATGGCTTGGGGGCTGGACCTGTGCCGGATCCTGCTGCCCATACTGGCCTTCACCCCGGTGCTGGCCTCCATTCCGCCGCTCTCGTCAAAGGAACTGCGCCTGGTGCTGTTGCTGGGTGCCTGGAGTACGGTGACAAGCACCCTTGTGTGCATGGCCTTGCGCTATCAGGTGGTGGGTCAGGGCGGTTATCGCGAGCTCTCCATCTTCATCAGTCACATCCGGCTTGCCCTGTTGCTGTGCTTCAGTGCAGCGGTCTTCGTGGTATACGCAGGCGAGCGATGGCAGCGGGTGCTGCACGGTCTCGCCCTCGTGTGGATCGCCTTCTTCATGGACCGCTTGAGCAGCCTCTCCGGCGCGTTCATCCTCCTGCTGCTCCTGCTCTACGCCGGATGGCGGTGGAGCGGCTCCATGGCTTCCAAGCGGCGCTGGGTCCTTCGATCGGTCCTCTTGATGTTGCCGCTATCGGCCACGCTCTATGTGCGATGGTGTGCCGGTCAGTACGAGCGGATCGAGCCCATCGACCTGGCACGGCTCGACCTCCGCAGCATCGGCGGGGAACCCTACTACCACGACCGGAAGGCCCCGCTCCGTGAGAATGGTCACTACGTGTGGATACATGTGGCGGACCAGGAACTTGAGCGCGCCTGGCGCCGGCACAGCACGTTCGATCTCCACGGTGCCGACGCAAAAGGGCAACCGCTCCGCCACACGCTGGTGCACTACCTCGCGAGCTTGGGCGTACGAAAGGACTCGGTTGGTTTTTCCGCCCTGAGCAAGGCGGACTTCAGGCGTGTGGAACAGGGGATCACCAGCGTGACCAGCGGTCGTCGTGACCCTATCCGGGCACGCATCGAGCAGGTGCTTTATGAGCTGGAGCGGTACCGCGCAACAGGGGACGCCAATGGCCATTCCGTGGCCATGCGCATGGAGTTCCTTCGTGCAGGAATGCAGATCGCGCGGGAGCATTGGCTCACGGGCGTGGGCACCGGTGATACGCGCCCGGCCTTCGCGGAGCAATATGATCGCATGGGAAGCAGCCTACATGCGAAATGGCGCTTGCGGGCACACAACGAATACCTCACGCTGTTGATCAGCTTCGGCGTGTTCGGCGTGGCGTGGAGCATGTTCAGCTGGCTCGCGCCGGCCCTGATGCGTGGCACGTTCCGGAAACCCCTGTTCGTTTGCTGGGCGATCATCTTCCTGGTATCCTGCTTGAGCGAGGACACCATTGAGACACAGATGGGGGCCACGTTCTTTGCCTTCCACTACGCGCTGTTCGTTCTCGCTACGCCACAAGCGTATCCAGCAACGCGACCACCCGGTCGGGACTGATGCGCTCGATGCAATCACAGCGTTCCCCTCGAGCACAACGCGCACACCATGGATCGAAGGTGAGCGCATGCGCATCGCGACCGATGGGTGCCCAACGGGCGGGGAGGATCGGACGCCGCATGCTGAACAGGCCGATCGCACGGACACCACTGGCCGCGGCCACGTGCAAGGGTCCCGTGCTCGCGGATACGAAGGCCCTACAGGCACCGATCAGCTCCATCAACCCATGCAGCGGGAGTTTGCCGCCCACGTCCGTTACATGTCCGGCATCGAGCGGAAGCGCCCTGCGGTAGCGTTCGGCCTCGTCGGCCGTTCCGGTGACCAGCAGATGATACCGGGCCGGATCAAGCGCAGCGATCAACTCCGCGAAGTTCGCCAGGCCCCAACCAACACCGCTTCCCAACAGGGGATGGAGGATCACGTTCACCCGGTCCGGCCGCAATAACGAGTTCACTTCCGCGGAAGGCACGGGAGCCACATACCCGATATGCGGTACAAGGTCCGCGAGGCTTGGCGGCACCTCCATCCCGAACGGACGCAACAGGTTGATGTTCAATTGGGCCTCATGCAGGTCGCTGCGTTTCCGGCTGAAGAACACGCGCTCATTGCAGGTGGTCCAGTGCCACCAGCGATGACCTGTTCCGATGCGGCGCGCGATCGCCGCCTGCTTCGCCCAGCGTGCCACCTGGCGGTGTGGGAAGGCATGCACGATGGCCCCGGCCCCGGTGGCCTGCAATTCGCGCACAGCACCCGCATCACCCATGGCCTCAAGGTCCTCCAACACCAGGATCCCGTCCGCGTGCCGGCATTGGCGCCATACATCCAGCGTATATCGCTTGATGAGCACGGTGATGTGCGCTCCGGGCGCGTGCTGCTTGATCCACCCGGCGGTGGTCATGGTCACCACGGCATCCCCCAGGGCATCGGGGCGGGAAAGGATGATCCTGGATGGCACGTTCATGCTCCTTCGCGCCATAGCTGGCGCAACTTGGCGTACTTCAGGAAGGTCGCATGGGCGCTTACGCGGGCGATCACAAGACCGTGATGGCCATCGAGGAATCCGAGCCGGAGGAAATAATCGCCGATGAACTTCACCACGGGGCTGAGGAGCAGCTTCAGCAGGCCGGCACGACGCCCATGCTTGTACATGGCCTTCGCGGCGATGTTGGTGAAATAGTCCACCTGCTTGATGTGGTCGCTGATGCTGTGGTAGCTGTAGTGCAACAGGTTTCCGCGCAGATGTGCGGTGCGCGACCCGGCCAGCATCTCATAGCGATCGTGGGGGTTCGCGCCCCCCCACCGCCCCTTGCGGCTGTCCCACAAACGCAACTTCACATCGGGGTACCAACCGCCATGTCGGATCCATGTGCCGCAATAGTTCGTAAGGCGGTTCATGGAATAGCCATCGGCCGTCCCGGTCCGTTTCACTTCAGCGATGGAGCGCGTGAGCTCTTCATCAAGGGCCTCATCCGCATCCAACGACAGCACCCAGGGGAACTTCGCCTGCGTGATGGCCCAGTTCTTCTGTTCAATGTGCCCCTCGAATGTGTGCGGGATGAAGCGGGCACCATGGTCGTTGGCAATGCGCTCCGTGGCATCGGTGCTGTACGAGTCCACGACCACGATATCGTCCGCCACGGGTCTGACCGAGGACAGGCAGCGCGCCAGGTTGCGCTCCTCGTTGCGGGTGATGATGACGACGCTGAGCTCCATGCGGTCCGGCCGAAGGTAGGCCCCTGAACACGAACGCCCCCGGCCAGGCGGGAGCGTTCAGGGGGCAGGCGGCCCGGGCTTAATCGTGTTGCACCTGGAACGTGCCGCCGTACATGCGTGATCCGCCGGAAAGGATGTGGAACGGATAGGACCCGTTCGCCAGATGGAGGGTGGGCAGCAGCGCACGACCGTTCCACAAGAGTTCGCGCATCAGCAGGCGCCCGGTATTGTCCAGTACTTCTACAACGCCGCTAGTGGTCGGGGATCCGGTCAGGTCGAGCGTGATGTGCGCCACCGCAGGGTTGGGATAAAGACGGATGCCGCCACGGGAAAGCTCGTCCATCGCATTGGCCGCTTGCAGGGTCACGCAATAATCCTCGGTCTCGCCGTAGTCATACCCATCCGTGCAGCCATCGTCCGGAGCCGTGTTGTACTTCATGATCACACGCATCCGCATAGGTCCTGCGGGGGAACCGGTGGGGACGGTCAGTGATCCGGTGAGCGTGCCGTTCACGGAATTACCCGCATCGAAGATGCGCTCCGCGGGGAGCTCGAAGGCACCGTCCCCGTCCAGGTCGATCCACACCGTGAAGTACTCGGCGTAGTTGAATCCGGAATAACCCGGTGTCAGGGTGAGCGGGTAGTCCTGGCCCAAGGTCAGCAGCGTACCCTGGTCCGTGAACGCGGCGTAGCCGTCGTTGTTGCCACTGGTGTTATCGATGCTGTTCAGGATCACCCGTTCGATCCATTCGGTGCTGGCATCATCCGACGTGCTGGGGCAGTAATTCCCATCCTGGCACTGGCCACAGCCCGGGGTATTGAACACCGTGCTGGGGCCCCAGTCGGAAAGGCTTCCCACACACGTGGACCGCATCTGCACTTCATACACCGTGCAACCCTGCAGTCCGTTCAGCGTGGTGCTGTTGTCAGGGAGTCCGGATACTTCGGTCCACGCGCCTGTACCTTCTATCGAGTACCGGAGCACATAGTTGCTCGCTACGAGCACATCATCCCAGCTGATCGACGCATTGGTGCTATCGATCGCCAAGGCGTTCAGGACGCCCGGCGCAGTGCAGCACCCTTCGCTGGTGAGGAAGAAGGAAGCCCCGAAGTCGCTGGTGGTGGTGTCGCAATCCGCTTCCAACTGGAACTCGTAGTCGGAGCAGTAGGGCAAAGAGGTCAGCGTGTATTGGTGATCGGTGATGCTATCCACCACGGTCCAATCCGCGCTGCCGACGGCGCGATAACGGAGGTTGAACACATCGCTGGCGGTGCTGTTCCAGCTGATGGTGGCCTCCCCGAGCGCTGTGACGGACGATGCGATGCCATATGGCGCGGGACAGGCCCCGCAATTGCTCATGATCCATTGCAGGCTGTTGAAACTGTTGATGCGCCCACCGGTCACCGTCTGCCCGCCCAGGTTCCCGACCTGTTCCACTCCCGTGAAAAGTGCTTGCCGCACATACAGTGCCCCTTGCATGGGATCCTCCTGAACGAGGTCCATCAAACTGCTGCAGGGAGCGCTGTACAACAACCCGATCACACCGGCCGTCAGCGGGCTCGCGAAGGAGGTGCCGCTGGTGCTCCCTGTACCACCGCCCATGGTGGTGGTGAACACATCCGCACCGGGCGCACCCACGTCGATGGTGGTGAGGCCGTAGCCGGAGAAGGTGCGAACGTCGTTGTTGTTGGTGGCCGTCACGCTCACCATGAAATCGCTGGAACAGGCCGTTGGCAGGTCGCCCACCACATCCACATCCACGTTATTGTTGGCCGTGGCCCCGCAACTGAGGATGCCTGCGGTACCCAAGGTGTCGTACATCGCACACCAGATGGGTGCGTCCGCGGGTTGTCCATTGTCGATGCCCCAGCTGGCATTCGTGGCCACCACGAAGGCTCCCAAGGCACCGTTGCTCTCATTGTAGGCCCGGCGAAGCACGAGGGGATAAGTATAGGACTCCACCACGGCGTCCTCGGCAATACCCTGCCGTGTCACCACCATCATCTTCACATCCCAATTGGCTCCGGCCACCAGGCTTCCATTGTTCCCTTTGGCCCCGATCATTCCGGCCACTTGTGTACCGTGACCTCCTCCGTACACATTATCGTCGTTGTTCTGAGGGCTCCAGCCGCGCACATCATCCACATATCCGTTGCCATCATCATCCACGCCGTTACCCGCGACCTCATGTATGTTGTACCACGCATTGCCCACAAGGTCCGGATGTGGCAGGTCCGCATTCTCGATGATGCACACCACGATGGAGTCGCCCGTTGCGGTGACCCCTCCGGTAGCGATATCCCATGCTGCCTCGCTGCCGATGTTCTGGTGGTGCCACTGCTGCCCGTACTGGGCGTCATCCGGAACCACCCGGTCCTTCACCACGTGGTTGTTCTGTGCGAGGGCCACAGCTCCGTGCTGTCGAAGTGCCCGTAACATCACCATCTGCGGCAGCTCCGTGTTCGCGTAATGCAGGAGCCAGGTGCGCATGGGCGCGCTCACCATTCGCACAACGGTCAACGCAGTGGGCTTCCCATCGACGATGCTCAGCTCGCTGGCCACCTGCTGCACATCACCACCAAGGCGCAACATCACCAGAAGGTCGCCTTGCACAAAGGCAGGGCCCTGGGCCCGCAGGAGCCCGGGTGCGGAGAGGAGGAACAAGGCCAGCAGGGAACGGAGCATCAGGGTCGGGTTCATGGGGGTGGATCGGGGATCGCGAAGTTAACCGTCCTCCTCCCCCCAGGACGCTGGAATGCCGAACATCGACGCCCAGAGAACGTGTGTACTTGGAGGGCTGATCACGACCGGGTATACACCCTCCTCACCCGCGTACTGATGCTCGTGAGCGCCTCATAGGGAATGGTCCCCAGATCACGCGCAAAATCCTGAAGGGGGTGCTCCGGCCCGAAGACGATGGCATCATCACCGGGGGAGCAAACAACATCCGTGACCTCCACCATGCACATGTCCATGCAGATGGCACCAACGAAGAGCGCAGGTCGGCCGTGGATCCATACCCGTCCTGAACCGTGGCCCAGACGCCGTGAGAGTCCATCCGCGTAGCCGATGGGCAGGATCGCGATCCGCATCGGTCGGGAGGCAACGGCGCGGCGGCCATAGCCTACACTATCGCCTGCTGGAACGTCCTTCACCTGTGCCACCACGGTGCGCAGGGTGGCGGTAGGAAGCAGCTGCGCCGTCTCCACATCATCGGCCCCCACGCCATGCAGTCCGATCCCCAGGCGTACCATGTCGAAGCGTGCCTGTGGAAAGCGCGTGATGGCGCCGCTGTTCGCTATGTGCCAAAGCGGGCGATAACCCAGTACTTCAGTGATCCGACCGGCCATGCTGGAGAACAGTGAGATCTGTCCATGCGTGAACGCATCATGCTGCGGATCCTCGCTGGCCGCCAGATGGCTGAGGAGGCTGGACACCCGCAGCCGCCCTGCCTGTCGCAGGGTGTTTAGGATCCACTCCAGCTCCTTGGGCATGAAGCCCAGCCGATGCATGCCGGTATCCAGTTTGATGTGGATGCGGACCTCATCGGCCGTGTGGGTGGCGAACGCTAGGGCCTCTTCCATGGAACGGCGATCGAACACTTCCGCTTCAAGGCGGAACCGATGCAAGGTCTCCAGCGGCACCGGCTCGGGGTTCATCACCAGCACGGGCGTCTCAATGCCCTGCTGGCGCAGTTCGATCCCTTCATCGGCATAGGCCACACCGAGGTAGTCCACACGCTCGTGGGCCATGGTGCGTGCCAGTTCCAAGGCCCCGCTACCGTATCCGAAGGCCTTTACCATGGCCATCAACTTCACCTCGGGGCCGACGATGGCGCGGTAGTGGTGCAGGTTGTGCCGTAGCGCATCGAGGTCCACCTCGAGCACCGTACCATGCACCCGCTCCTGCCAGCGTTCCACCACCTGTTCCAGCTGGAACGCACGTGCACCTTTCACCAACACGGCCGCTCCTGCAAAACTGCCCACGGTCACTTCATGTAACAGAGCCTGGGCATCCCCAAACGTCCGCAACTCCATGGGGAAGAGCGTGGCATTGCGCGTCATGGCAGGTCCTATCCCAAGCACGCGCTTTACCCCTGCGGAAGCAAGCAGTCGGGCCATGGTGGCATACTGAGCGCGCTCCTCGCCACCGCCTTCGAGGATATCGCTCACGACCACAACGCGTTCACGCCCATGTGAAACGCGAACCAGATGATCGAGCGCTATGCCCAGCGAGGCGATGTCATTGCTGTAGCTGTCGTCGATCAGCGTAATGTCATGCACACCGGCCGTGATGCGCAGGCGCATCTCAACAGGTCGCAGGGCGGCCATGCGTTCGGCCACCCAGCCCAGGGGCCGGCCCAGGTGCAGGAGCAAGGTGATCACGTGAAGCGCGTTCTCGATACTCGCCTCATCGGTGAAGGGAATGATGATCGTTCGCTCAGTACCGGCATGCCGTACCAACAACGTGGTATCATGCTCCTGGGGCTGCTCTTCCACCACCCGCACGAACGCCTCATCCTTCCTGGACCAGCAAGGCACAAGGGCATCAGCGGCACAGGTCTCCTCCAGGGCCTGCCGGATCAACGCATGATCACGGCAATGAACAATGGCGACACTGTCCTTGAACAACGTCGCCTTCTCGCGTGCCTTCTGCAGGTCGCCCCCCGGGAAATGCTCGCCATGGGCCGGACCGATGTTGGTGAACACCCCGATCGTGGGCGTGATGATGTTGGCAAGGCGTTGTATCTCACCGGGTCTGCTGATGCCGGCCTCGAAGAGGGCGATGGTGTGCTGCGGGCCCATCTCCCAAACGCTCAGGGGCACGCCCACCTGGCTGTTCCAGCTTCCAGGGCTGCGCACCACATGCTCGGTACCCCCGAGGGCTTGGAATATCCATTCCTTCACCACGGTCTTGCCATTGCTTCCCGTGATCCCGACCACGGGGTAGTTGAACTGCATCCGATGCCACGCCGCCAACTGTTGCAGCGCCACCCACGTGTCGGGCACCACAATAAGGTCGAGGCCAGGCACGACGATCGCAGCGCTTTCATTCACCAGCGCATGGCGCAAGCCCCGGTCCGCAAGTTCCTTCAGGTAGCGATGACCATCCTGTCGTTCTCCCTTGAGCGCAACGAACAACGTGGCATCGGTGGGCGCAGCCGTGCGGGAGTCGATGACCAGTTCAGTGATCACCGCGTCGGGATGATGCGGCACATATCGTCCTCCAACGGCCCTGGCGATATCGCTCAAGCGGTGCCCGCGTTCCATCAGGCATTTGTGCGCTGGGCCTCCTCGGCCTGCTTCACGCGGGCCTCGATGAAGCAGCCCCGGCACAGGGGCTCATAGCTGTCCGTTTCGCCCAGCAGGATCAGGTCCTTGCTGGCATGTTTACGGTGGCTGAAGGTGGCCAGCTCGCCGCAATGCATGCAGATCGCATGCACCTTGGTGACGAACTCGGCCATGGCCATCAACCCGGGCATGGGCCCGAACGGGCGACCCTGGAAATCCATATCGAGGCCGGCGGCGATGACGCGCACACCTTGGGCGGCCAACTGCTCACAGACCTCCGGTAGTCCTGCGTCGAAGAACTGGGCTTCATCAATGCCGACCACTTCGATGTCCGATGCCAGGAGGAGAAGGTTGCTGCTGTTCGGTACCGGGGTGCTGCGGATGGTGCTCCGATCGTGGCTCACCACGTCGGATGCATCATAGCGCACATCCACGCCTGGCTTGAAGATCTCGATGCGTTGCTTGGCGAATTCCGCGCGGCGCATCCGGCGAATCAGCTCCTCGGTCTTGCCACTGAACATGCTTCCGCAGATCACTTCCACCCATCCTTTGCGGTGCGTGCGGCTGGCGGAGCGTTCAAGGAACATGGAGCGGATTACTTTCGGGGCGCAGTTCAACGGGCGGCCAGGCGGGATGATCCGCGCCGGCCTCCGTTGGATGGCACGAAAATAGACGGAACTTCACAGCGATACGGCCAACAACCACGGCATGGAGGAAGGACGACCGACCGATCGAATGCACGAACTGATCGAGCAGATCCGAAAGGCGCTTGGCGAATTGGATGAGGGCCAGCTCGATCTGGACGGCGTTGATCGCACCACGGAGCAGGCCCGAAGCCTGTACGAGCGCTTGGTGGTATTGCGCCATAAGGCCCGAGAGGTGCGGGTGACCCCTCCCCCGCCCCCGGTAGCGGAACCCGCGCCACCCCCACGACCCGTGGAGATGCCTCCGATGCGTTTGGACACGCGTCCAGCCGAGGTGACCCCCCGGCAGACCTCGTTGATCGACGCCATTGCGGAGACCGAAACAACACCCGCCTCACCCCCAGCCCCGGCCGCATCGGAACCGGTGGCTGTGCGCGCGTCTAGGGCTGTTGACCCCCCCGCGCCCAAAAAAGGCCCCGAAGCCACCAAGCCTGCACCCCGATCGGCGTCGCTGGCCGATAAGCTCGAGAAGGGGCCCGTGGCCGACCTGCACAAGGCCATTGCCCTCAGCCAGAAGTTCTGGTTCGTGGCCGAACTGTTCCAAGGTCAACGCGAACGCTACGAAAAAGCCATCGACAAGCTGAACGGCCTGGGCTCTGCGGAGGAGGCGCGAGCTTATGTGGATAAGGAGATCATCGGCCCGCTGGGCAAGGTGCCCGACGCCGATGCCATGCGGTCCTTCCTCGACCTCATTGAACGACGCTACCTATGATCCGCAGAACGCTCCTGTTGCCCGTTGCCTTCACGATCGCCGGTCTGGCACAAGCGCAGACGGGTCCTTCTCCGCGCGACAAGGCGCTGGTTTATGTGGCCACCCTGGCCGGGAATGGCATGCACGGGCGGGGATATGTGCAGGGGGGCGACAGTCTTGCGGCCGATTGGGTCGCCGCACAGTTCGACCGATTGGGCCTCGAGAAGTTGAAGGGGCTACGCTTCGAGCCGTTCGAATTCGCGGTGAACAGCTTTCCCGACAGTGTGCGCCTGAGCATCAACGGGACCCCACTGAAACCGGGTATCGACTTCCTTGTGGACCCTGCGAGCGGTCCCGCGAACGGCACCTTCCGCATGGTGCCGCTTTACCTCGCCGACCTTCTTCCGCCCGAGCGACGCCTGCTCACCATGAGCGTGATCTCCGGCAACGCGGCCTACCTCCACTTCCCGGCCACCACCAACAAGGACTCCCTCGCGCTGTATGCGTCGCTGGAGCGGGAAGTGGTGCGCTATGCCCCCGTGATCCGCAAGGCCGGTGCAAAGCTCACCTGGGGCGCAGCGAATGAGCAACTGCGCAACGCGTTGCTGGAGGTGCGTCCGGAATTCCTGCCCGATACGGCCGTGGACATCGGCATACATGTGGCCCCGCGCCTGATCCACCGCCACAAGGCACGCAACGTTCTGGGCACGGTGATGGCGAAGGGGGGAAGCAAGGAATGGCTGGTAATAACGGCACACTATGATCACCTGGGCCGGATGGGGCCTGACGTGCTCTTTCCGGGGGCGAATGACAACGCGAGCGGGGTGAGTATGCTGCTCACCCTGGCGGAAGAGATCAAGAAGAAGCCTCTGCGCAAGAACGTCCTGTTCATCTGCTTTGCGGGCGAGGAGGCCGGGCTGCAGGGTAGCACGTGGTGCGTAACGGACCGACCGATCGACCTCGCACAGATCCGCTTATTGATCAACCTTGACCTCAATGGCACAGGGGAGGAGGGCATAACGGTGGTGAACGCAACGGCACAACAGGCGGTGTTCGACGCGCTGGTGGCCGTGAACACACGCACACCCCGCCTTGCGCAGGTGAAGGCGCGTGGTCCCGCCTGCAACAGCGACCATTGCCCCTTCGCGGCGAAGGGCGTCCCGGCCATCTTCATATATACCATGGGCGGCATCACGGCCTACCATGATGTGCTCGACAGACCGGAGACCCTCCCGCTCACAGAGTTCAACGACCTGCACGCCACGCTGCTTGAGCTCCTGCGGGAACGATGACCACCGGAGGCCGATTGATCCTGGTGCCCACACCTGTAGGCAACCTGGAGGACATCACGCTGCGGGCGGTGCGTGTCCTCGGTGAGGTGGACGGCATCATCGCCGAGGATACGCGGGTCAGCGGCCGGTTGATGCAGCACCTGGGCATTCACAAGCCGTTCATTCCGTTCCACGCCCACAATGAGCACCGCGTGCTGGAGGACATCATCGGCCGGTTGAACCTCGGCAACACCTATGCCTTGGTAAGCGATGCCGGCACACCCGGCATCAGCGACCCAGGCTTCCTGTTGGTGCGGGCCTGCGTGAAGGCCGGTATTCCGGTGGAGACCCTGCCCGGTCCAACGGCCTTCGTGCCAGCGCTGGTGAACAGCGGGCTCCCCTGTGACCGATTCGTGTTCGAGGGCTTCCTTCCGGTGAAGAAAGGGCGCCGCACACGATTGGAACAGCTGGCGGACGAAGCGCGCACGATCGTGATCTATGAGAGCCCGCATCGGATCCTTCGCACACTGTCAGACCTGGCGTCGGTCCTGGGTCCTGAGCGCCCAGCGAGCTTCTCACGCGAGATCAGCAAGCTACACGAGGAGACCATGCGCGGCACGCTGGGCGAACTGGCGACGCACTTCAAGGACAAGGAGCCGCGCGGGGAATTCGTGGTCTGCGTGGGCGGAAAGGAGGAGTAGCCCAGGCTGATCAGATCACCTGACCCACGATCGCGCGCACGGCATCGCTCTTGCCCATGGTGTAGAAGTGCAGGCAGGGCACGCCAGCGGCCTTCAGTTCACGGCACTGCTGCACCGACCATTCAATGCCCAGCGCCTTCACCTCTGCATCGGTGGTGCAGCGCATCAGCTCGCTCGCATAAGCGTTCGGCAGGTCCACATGGAAGGTCTTCGGGATGAAGGCGATGTGCTTCAGCGTGGTGAGCGGCTTCAGGCCCGGGATGATGGGCACGTGAATGCCTTCAGCGCGACAGAGTTCAACGAAGCGGAAGTACTTGGTGTTGTCGAAGAACATCTGCGTTACCAGATACTCGGCACCAGCGTCCACTTTGCGCTTCAGGTAGGCTATGTCGGTGGTCAGGTTGAGGGCCTCGGCGTGTTTCTCGGGATAGCAGGCGGCGCCGATGCACAGGTCGGTGGGGGCGGCCTCCTGCTCCTCGTCGTGCAGGTACTTGCCCTTGTTCAAGCCGGCGATCTGGCGGATAAGGTCCTCGGCATGCACATGGCCATCGCGCTCCGGTATGAAGGCCGGTTCGTTCTTGATGGCATCGCCGCGCAGGGCCAGCACGTTGTCGATGCCGAGGAAGTTCAGTTCGATCAGCGCATCCTCGGTGTCCTCGCGGCTGAAGCCCCCACAGATCAAGTGCGGCACCGTATCCACATCGTATTTCGCCTTGATCATGGCGCAGATGCCCACGGTGCCGGGCCGTTTGCGCAGCCGGATCTTCTGGAGCAGGCCATGCCCGCGCTCCTTGTAGATCACCTCTTCCCGGTGGTAGGTCACATTGATGAAGCTCGGCTTGAACTCCAACAGCGGATCGATGCCCTCATAGATGGACGTGATGTCCTTTCCTTTCAGGGGAGGAAGGATCTCGAACGATAACAGCGTGCCGCTGGCCTTCCTGAGGTGGTCGATGACCTTCATGCGTTTCCCTTGCCGGCCGTGATGCGACCGGGCGGCGAAGATACCCTGAGGCGGGTTGCCGCGAAAAACGAACGCCCCGCAGGTGCGGGGCGTTCGTTAGCTGCAGGTGCTATCAGCCCTAGCGCAACAGCGTCACGTGACCGCTGTAATCCTTGCCATTGGCCAGTTTCAGCACGAAGAAGTAAGTGCCCTCGGCCACATCCGGTGCGCGCCAGTTGTTCTTATAGTTGGTGCTTTCGTAGATGGCCTGTCCCCACCGGTTGAACACGCGCAGGCTGGTGTTGGGGTAGTACTCCACTCCGGGGAACACGAGCGCATCGTTCTGGTTGTCGCCATTGGGGCTGAACACGTTGGGGATCTCGATCTCCGTGGGGATCACGATCTGCGTGAAGGAATAGGTGTTCACACATCCATCCGCACTGGTGACGGTGAGCGTGACCACGTAGGTACCCGGCGTATCCCAAGGTACCACCAGCGTGGTACCGTTCCCGGCCGGTGCTCCATCGATGGCCCACGCGTAGCTCGTGATGGTACTGCCCTGCACACTGCTTTGGTCCGTGTACGTGACCGTGGTACCGGGGAACACAGTGGAGGCGTTGTCGCTATCGAAGAACGCCGCTGGATCATTGGCGGTCAGTACGTTCACCGGAGTGGCCGAACCCACACATCCGTTCGTATCGGTCACGGTGACAACGTATTG
This sequence comes from Flavobacteriales bacterium, assembly GCA_031411095.1. Lineage (GTDB taxonomy): Bacteria > Bacteroidota > Bacteroidia > Flavobacteriales_F > PHOS-HE28 > PHOS-HE28. Next base: position 119,712 of record JANOAK010000031.1, read on the forward strand.
CCCGGTGCCTACCGTGATGTTGGGATCGGTGGAGCCATTGGACCACTGATACGACACGTAAGGATCATCCACCCCCAAGGTCACTGGGAGACCTCCGCAGCTGAAGAGCGGTCCTGTGATGTCGGGCTCAGGATTGGGCACCTCGGTGACGGTGATGAAGTTGGACGCGAGGCGGCAATTGCCGCTGGTGGCGAGGCAGTAGTATGTGCCAGGGCCGACCAGGATGGTGGGGCCATTGAAACCGTTGGACCAGTAATACGCATCGTAACCGGGGGTGGCCGTGATCACGGAACCTACACCTTCGCACGCCTCGGCACTGCCTTCGATGGCGGGCGGGATGTCCGGCGTGTAGTAAACGGCGAGGATGATCGTTACCGTGCTCGTCAGCGAATCGGCGCCATTGTCCTGCGCGGTGAAGGTCACTGCGTGGAAGCCGGTATCCCCGATCTGCGGAATGAACTGGACATTGATGCCAGCACTGGTGACGTTGTTGGTGATAGTGTAGTTGAAGTTGTCGATGGTGGGCGCGCTGGCCGTGGCATCAATGATGGCCTGATCTCCTTCCGGAGTGAGGAAGGTGACATCGAAGTCCACGAGTTCACCCATGCACACCTCCACGGTATCGCACAGGAAGTTGGAGCTGGTGATGGGCGGAATGTTCTGGGTGCTCACGGCCGTGGTGAAACGGAAGTTCTGGAAGTCCAGCCAGTCGATACCATCCGCATTCCCGAACGGTCCATCGTAGTCAGCACCTGCATGGTCGTTCCGCGTGAATTGGATGAAGTCCACACCGTTCCCGCGGTTCGCGCCCACCGTGGAGGGTGTGCCTCCAAAGCCGTTCACCCCACCGGATGCGGAGCCCGTGGTCCAGTCCATGTTCTTGTAACAGAAGCTCACGTTGTTGCCCACGCCGATCACCGGGTCGGTGCCGTCGGTGATGATGAGCTGGAAGGTGTTGAGCTTATCCGTCATCATGGAGAAGTACCCCACGTCGGTCCAATTGACGTACAGCGCGCTATTGGTGATCAGGTACTTTACGGTGCCACCGTCGGCTGGACGGGTGTCCACATCGGCCCAGAAAGGGGCCACCATCACGAAGTTGGCGGAGGGAAAACCGGAAGAGGAGAAGGTCCCATAGGGGGTCCCAAAGGAGATGTTGCCGTTGTTGTTGATGTAGCAACTGTTGTAGAGGTCTCCGTAGAGATTGAACGTGAACGGCAGATTGATGATGCCCGAGCTCAGGTCATCATTTGGGGCCATGGCGAGTGTATAGTTGGCATCGGGTTCGATCCAGCAATTGCACAGGCCGTTGCCGCCACCCTTGGGCTGACCGCCCCGGGATGGCTTGTCCCTGCCTTCAACGGGCTGGGTGGCCACCGGGAGCGTGGTGTATTCCACATGGAATTCCGGAGGCAGGGTGCCAGAGGCCTTCATGGTCGAGTATTCCTCAATGCTCAAGCTCACGCCTTGGGCGTTCAGGTTGAGCGCGAGGATGGCCAGGGCCATACCACCGAGGATGCGGAGAAGTGTCTTGGTCATGGGTTCGAGGTCAATGCTGCATTGTGATCGGTCACTTCAATAAGGTGATGGTCCCGAACCATTCCTTCTTGTCGGACGATCTGAAGGGTCGTTCAATGAGGCGCCAATTATACACACCCTGCGGCAGGATCTCACCACCATTCTGATGGGCACCATCCCATCCCTGAGCCGCCTCCCGGGTGCTGAAGACCACCTGTCCCCAGCGGTCGAAGATGTACAGTTCATGTTCCTCAGCCTCCATACCACGCACCTGCGGACGGAAAGTGTCGTTCACCCCGTCACCGTTGGGGGTGAACGCGTTGGGCACGAAAACCGCCGGGATCACCACGTTCACCACCTGGCACAGGCTGTCCACACAACCGTAGCGGTCGGACACATGCAGGCAGACCTCGTACTCACCGTCGATGGTGTTCGGGAACAGATGATGGGCCTGGCGCTGATCGCTGGAGTCCATGCCAGCGAAGTCCCAGTGGAAGATGCTGGCGTGGGGGTCCTCGGCCAGGAAGAGCAGGTTGCTGTTCTCATCGGTACCGAATTCCGGGGTCCAGTAGAAGTCCGCCGTAGGCGCGGGTTCCACGAGCACGGCGCCCTGCAGGATCCGGTGGTCGGTGCAGCCTTCCGGGGTGGTGATGGTGAGGTTCACGTTGTACCAACCAGCTTCCTGGTATACATGTTCGAATGTGCCGCACTCCCCCAGCCCGGTGGTTCCATCGCCCAGGTCCCACACGCAGGAGTTGCCGATGAAAACCGGATCGGTGGTGTTGGTGAAGATGACCGTGAGCGGGTCACACCCGCTATCGGGTTCCACGGTGAAGGCCACCACGGGGAGCGGGTTCACCACCACATTCACGCTGGCCTCGTCGCTTAGATGCTGGCAGGTTCCGGGACCATTCACGATGTATGAGTAGGGTCCTGTGACATCGCTGGCGGGGTTGATGGCATCGGCATGGGCCATACCGTTGGGATCCTGCCATATGCCACCTGCATCGGGGTCGCCGGTGAGGTTCGGGAACAACGCAGTGGTGGCCGCATCGGCGCAAAGGGCCAATTCGCCATCCTCCCCGGCATGGGGCAGGGGATCCACCGCGATGTTGAGGGTGCTGCTGAGCGTGGGGCAAGGCAATACCGCTGTGAGCGTATAGGTGTACACGCCCGGAGCATCCGTGGCGGCCGAGAAGCTGTTGCCGAAGGCAGCGCCACCGGGAGCGGTCCACGCGCCGCCCGCATCGGGGTTGCCGTTCAATGCGTCCACCAGGGTGAGCGGGGCCGCATCGGTACAGAGGGTGATGGCGCCATCGCTACCCGGGTCCACCGCTTGCTGCAGCGTGATCTGCACGGTGGCGGCATCGCTGGGGCATGGCGTGGTACCGGTGATCGTGTACACATAGGCGCCCCCGGCATCTGTTGCGGGGTCGTACGTACTGCTGACCGCCGAGCCACCAGGACCGGTCCATGTACCCGTGTTCTGAGGTGCTCCTCCAAGAAGTGTGAAGAGGTCCACCGCAGCATCGGAGCTGCAATAGGCTTGGGCAGCATCATCGCCAGCATCGGCATGGCCTACGGTGGTCATAGTGATCACCCCGGTGTTGGGGCAGTTGCCACCATTGCCCACGGCGTAGACGTACGCACCATCAGCATCCTCGCCGGGCAGGAAGGTGCCGCTGTGGGCGGTGCCATCAGGGGCGGTCCAAGTGCCACCGGGCAGCGGACTGCCGCCGAGCAAGCTGTACATGTCCACAGGGGCCGAATTGTCACAGACCGTGGTATCACCGGGCTCCATGTTGGTGGCCACCTCCACGTCGATCACGATGTTGTATGTGCTGGTGAGCGCAGGGGGCGGATCGCCGCTATCGGTGGCCTCAAAGGTGACCACGTGGAAGCCAGCCTCGCTGGGCAGGGGCGTGAAGGTGGTGGTGATGGCGGCGGTTTGGCCGGGGACGTTGGTAACGACCGTATAGTTGCTGAAGTCCGGCGCGTAGGATACCACTGTGGTGGTCTGGTTCGATTCGGGGCTCAGGAACTGCATCTCCAGGTTCACCACTTCGCCAGCACATACATGCACGGTATCGCAGAGGAAATTACCCACGCCGATCGGCGGGATGTTGGAGGTGAACACCTCGGTGGTGAAGGTGAAGTTCTGGTTGTCCAGCCAGCTTACGCCATCGTTCGCGCCGAATGGGCCGTCGTAGTCCACGCCAGCATGGTCGTAACGCCCGAACTGGATGTAATCCGCGCCGTTGCCCAGGTTCGCCCCCACCGTGGCCGGTGTTCCGCCGAAGCCGTTCACACCCCCCGACGCGCTTCCCGTGGTCCACTGCATGTCCTGGTAGCAGAAGCTGGTGTTCTTGCCGATGCCGATCACCGGGTCATTGCCGTCGGTGATGATGAGCTGGAAGGTGTTGATCTTGTCCGTCTGGCTTGGGAAGTAGCCAACGCCCACCCAATTCACATACAACGCCGTTGGCGTCACCTTGTACCACACCTGTCCTGCGCCATCAGTATCCACATCAGCCCAGAAGGGGGCCACCATCACAAAGCCTGCGGTCGGAAAGGGATCGGCACTCCATGTAGCATATGGCGTATCAAAAGAGATGTTCCCGTTGTTGTTGATGTAGCAGGTGTTGAACAGTTGCCCGTACAGGTTGTACTGGAACGGCAGGTTGATCTGCGCCGAGGACCCGTCGTCGTTGGGCGGCATGGCCAGTGTGTAGGAGCCATCGGGCGCGAGCCAGCAGTTGCAGGCGTTCACGTTGCCCCCTTTCTGTAGCCCGGGCCTCGCCGGCTTGTCCGGCTGGGATGTTGGAGGGGTCACCAACACCGGTGCCTGCGTATTGGCGCTCCAGTGGAACTTGGGTGGCAGCTGGCCGGCAAGCTTCAATTCCCGATACCGCTCCGGGCTCAGTTCCATGATCTCGTTCTGCGCCCACGCGGCCGCCCCGGAGAGGGCCAGTAGCAAGCAGGCAAGGCCTCGTGATGTGAACATGCTCATATCAACGGAACAGCTTGACCACTTCGCCCTTCGACGTAGTGGTACCATCCGCGCCGGTCACTTCGATGGCGTAGAAATAGTAGCCCTCGGGGCAAGGCACATTGTTCATGTCGCGGCCGTTCCATTGATCGTCAAGGTTATCGGCCCTGAAGACAAGTGCGTTGCTCTGGGCGGAGAAGATGCGCACAAGCACCTTTTGGTAATGACTGCCCACCACCTTCAATCGGTCGTTCACACCATCGCCTTGCGGACTGAAGACGTTGGGGATGTAGATCTGCGGCTGTTGCGGCTCAACGAACTCCGGCTCGGACTCGGCGGCGGGCTCCGGTTCGGCCTCCGTGTCGGTCCGATGGTCCGTGCCGGTAGCAGGTGCGTTCGGGTGCGGCGTTGGTACCGTATTAGGTTGCACAGTGGATGGAGTGATCAGCTCTACGGGCGGGGCCACATATACCGGAACAGCTTCGACCCGATCGGAGAAGTGCGGTTCCGCGGCGTTCTCCTTCACCAGGTCCTGCCAGACCGCGCTCACCACCTCCTGTCCCACGGGGGGCTCCGGTGTGTTCGCTGGGGCTGCTGGCTTGCTGGCGGCCTTTGTCGCAGGAAGCTGTTCGGCCAATATCTCGGGATCCTTCACCGGTGTTACAGGCCTCTGCGTGGCAGCGGCCGTTGGTTCAACGGTCACCCGGTCGGCAGGTACGGCCCTGGCCGGTATGGGGCGCACCGCGGCTGTAGGCTCCTGCTCAGCGTTAAACCAGAAGAGGCCGCCCACCAACAAGGCAGCTGCGATGCCTCCGGCCCACCATCCTGCGGCAACACCCCCACCCGTTGCGGCACCCTGGCCCAGTTGTGAATGGATGGCCTCCCAAACATGGGGATCCACCGGGGCCTCATGGCCGCTGAACTTGTCCTTCAGCACATCGCTCAACGCGGAGCCATTGGCAGCGGCCAGCTGGCCGCTGATGGCATTCCACGTGGAAGGGTCCACCCCCATTTCATGGTGGGCGAAACGCTCCTGGAGGGTATCGATCAACTTATCCTTCATTCCGATCTCCGTAGATGTCGGCCGCCTCTTTGGGCAGCAGTTTGCGCAGGTAGGCCCGCGCCTTCATGAACTGGCTTTTGCTGGTGTTCTCGCTGATGCCGAGCATCTCCCCGATGTCCTTATGGGGATAGCCCTCGATGGCGAAGAGGTTGAACACCGTGCGGTACCCGGGAGGAAGGGCCTGGATGATCTCCAGGATCTCATCGGCGCTCATGCCACTGAGCACCTGTTCGTCCTCTTGATGAAGATGCTCGGCCTCCGTAAGGTCCAAGCTGTGGTCATAGGGCTTGTTCCGGCGGATGTGGTCCAGGGCCGTGTTCACCATGGTGCGCGCGATCCAGCCACCCAACGGCCCGTCGCCGCGGAAGTGGTCCATTTTCTGGAACACCTTCACGAAGCCGTCCTGCAGGATGTCCTGCGCCTGCTCTCGTCCATTGGCGTATCGCATGCAAATGCTCATCATATTCCGGGCATAGGATTTATATAACTCCTTCTGCGCCAGCGGCTCACCCTTCAAACATCCGGCTACAAGCTCCTGATCCGTCATGGTGGTCCGTGTCTGATGATGCGATCTGAGGGCCGAAAGTTGCCCGCGAATGCCCTAAAATACGAAGGCTCCCGGGCCTTGTGTGGGCCGGGAGCCTTCTGAATACGGCGATGATCAGTCCGCCAGCTTCACGAAACGGCAGCTGAACACCTTGTTCGCCGTGCGGGAACGGATCAGGTACGTGCCTTCGGGGAGATCCTGGATGTCCACTGTGTTCGGGCCCGCCACTGTGGCTGAGGACCAACGCTTTACCGATCGTCCATCAGCTGAGAACAGTTCCAGCTGGCCGGCCTGTACCCCCGCCGGTAGCTGAATGGTGATCAGTGCATTCGCAGGGTTCGGTAGGACCTGCAAGGCTTGGGATCCTGCGGTCATGTTCTCCATGCCCACCGTGGCCGCCAGAACCTGTACACCCAGTGTGTAGGTGCTTGTCAGGCTCGGTGTGGCGGGATCATACGCCGTGAAGGTGATCGTATGCATGCCCAGTTCAGCCTCGCTGGTCTCGATCACGAACGGGATCTCGAGGAACTCGGCCGGACCGGCGTTCACCGGAACGAAGTTGGGAAGGGTTGGCGCATCGGATACGCAGACCACCTGTTGCTCAGGACCACCGGGCAGCACGTACAGTTTGTGCACCATGTCCATCTGGTGGTCGCCACCGCCGCTCATCTGCACCACCACCGTGTCACAGTTGAAGGTGCTGCCGAAGATCGGGGGCAGGTTGGCGCCGGCCGTGTTCAGGTAGAAGTGCGTGCTGTCCAACCAACTGATGCCGCTGGAATCGGCATAGGGGCCCGCATACGTGTCGGCGTCGAGCATGTATCGGCCTATCTGTGCGTGATCAACGCCATCGCCCTTGTTCACGCCCACAGTGGCCGGGGTGCCCAAGAACCCGTTCTGCCCGCCACTGGCGCTACCAGTGGTCCATTGCATGTCCTTGTAGCAGAAGCTCACATTGTTGCCGCCGGGGATCACGGGGTCGGTGCCGTCGGTGATGATCAACTGGAAGGAGTTGCGCTTATCTCCCATCATGGCGAAGTAGCCCACATCCACCCAGTTCACGTACAGCGCTGTCGGGGTGACCTTGAAAACGACCTGACCATGGAGGAAATCCTCGAAGTTGCTCGTGTCCCGTGTATCCACATCGGCCCAGAAGGGAGCCACCATTACAAAGTTGGCGGAGGGAAACCCAGAAGCCGTGAACGTGGAATAGGGGCTATCAAAGGAGATGTTCCCGTTGTTGTTGATATACAACGACGAGTAGGGCTGTCCGAAGAGGCTGAAGGAGAAGGGCAGGAGGATAAGGCCCGAGCTCATATCATCGTTCTCGATCATGGCACTCGTATAGCTGGTGTCAGGGGCGACCCAGCAACCGCACGGACCACCTGTGCCCCGCTCCGTGATCCAGGACGCCGGGGCCAGATCACCCTGACCGTGGGCCAAAATGGTGATCGGGCCTTCGGGCAATTGGCCATGGCCCTTCAGGTCATCATAGGCTTCCGGTGTCAGCACGGTCTGGGCGGAAAGGCCGCCGACCAACAGTGACGCGAAGATCATCAAGGCGTAATGCTTCTGCATGGGATCGAGGTGTTAGGGTTCCGGCCGTGTTGACGAAGATATCCGGCCAAACGCCGCCTGCCCCTTCCAAAATGCGGAGGCCGTACCTTCGCGCCCCTTTTCGACCCGCTTCGGCCCCACGGCCGGTCGGGTGCTTCGGTCCTTACCTGCCCCATGAAGAACATCCGTAACTTCTGCATCATCGCCCACATCGACCACGGCAAAAGCACCCTGGCCGACCGCCTGCTGCAGATGACCGGCACCATCGCCGACCGCGACATGCAAGCGCAGGCCTTGGATGACATGGATCTGGAGCGTGAGCGCGGCATCACCATCAAGAGCAAGGCCATCCAGATGGACTACACCCTGAATGGCGAGAAGTATAACCTGAACCTGATCGACACGCCGGGCCATGTGGACTTCAGCTACGAGGTGAGCCGATCTATCGCCGCGTGCGAAGGCGCCCTGCTCATCGTGGACGCCACGCAGGGCATCCAGGCGCAGACCATCAGCAACCTGTACCTCGCACTCGAGCACAACCTCACGATCATCCCGATCCTCAACAAAATGGACCTTCCCTCGGCCAATCCGGAGGAAGTGAAGGACCAGATCGTGGACCTTATCGGCTGCGAGCTGGAGGACATCCTTTCGGCCAGCGGAAAGACCGGCATGGGCGTGGACAAGATCCTGGAGGCCGTAGTGGCCCGCGTGCCTGCCCCCAAAGGCGATCCCAACGCGCCGTTGCAGGCGCTCATCTTCGACAGCGTCTTCAACTCCTTCCGCGGCATCATCGCATACTACCGCGTGATGAACGGCACCATCCGCAAGAACGACAAGGTGAAGTTCTTCAACACCGGGGTCACCTACGGCGCAGATGAAGTGGGGGTGCTGAAGATGGACCTGCGCCCGAAGCCCGAAGTGTGCGCGGGTGATGTGGGCTACATCATCAGTGGCATCAAGACGGCGAGCGAGGTGAAGGTGGGCGATACCATCACGCACCAGGAGCGTCCCTGCGAAGCGGCGATCCAGGGTTTCGAGGATGTGAAGCCCATGGTGTGGGCGGGCATCTTCCCGGTGGACACCGACGAGTACGAGGAGCTGCGCGATGCCATGGAGAAGCTGAAGCTGAACGATGCCAGCCTCACGTGGACGCCGGAGAGCAGCGCTGCGCTGGGCTTCGGCTTCCGCTGCGGATTCCTGGGTCTGCTGCACATGGAGATCATCCAGGAGCGGCTGGAGCGCGAGTTCAATATGACCGTGATCACCACCGTGCCGAACGTGGGCTATGTGGTAACGAAGACCAACGGCGAGGTGGTGAACGTGAACAACCCGAGCGAGCTGCCCGAGGTGATGCACATCGAAAAGATCGAGGAGCCCTACATCAAGGCACAGATCATTACCAAGGCCGAGTACACCGGCCCCATCATGACCTTGTGCATCGAGAAACGCGGCATCCTCATAGGCCAGAACTACCTTACCACGGACCGGGTAGAGCTCAGCTTCGAACTGCCGCTCGGCGAAGTGGTGTTCGACTTCTTCGACAAGCTGAAGTCGATCTCCCGCGGCTACGCGAGCTTCGATTATCATCCGATCGGTTTCAAGGAAAGCGACCTCATCAAGCTGGACATCCTGCTGAACAGCGAGAAGGTGGACGCGCTCAGCGCGCTGATCCACCGCGACCACGCCTTCGAACTTGGCAAGAAGATGTGCAGCAAGCTGAAGGAGCTGCTGCCCCGCCAACAGTTCGACATTCCCATCCAGGCCGCCATCGGCGCCAAGATCGTGGCACGCGAAACGGTGAAGGCGTTGCGGAAAGATGTTACGGCTAAGTGTTATGGAGGAGACATCAGTCGTAAACGCAAGCTGTTGGAGAAGCAGAAGGAGGGGAAGAAGCGGATGCGCTCGGTGGGCAGCGTGGAGATCCCGCAGGAGGCGTTCCTGGCGGTTTTAAAGCTCGATTGATCGATCAATCCAACATCATCCGGTGCGAGGCGATAACGCGATCAGCGTCGATCACACGCAACAGATATACGCCGCCGGGCAGGCGGCGACGATCGATAGTGATCGAACGTGAGCCGTTACCGGCCATGGTGCGCAGGACCTTGCCCATGGCATCGACAACTTCCACCCGTGCGGTTTCAGATAGGCGCTCGCTCAGGATCAGGTTGGCATGCTCGTGCACCGGGTTCGGGATCAGCGCGATGTGCAGCTCCGGAATGTCGCCAACATTGGTGATCACCACCTGCAGCTCATCGCTCATCAAGGCACAGCCATATGCGTTGACGACCACCACGGAGTAGGATCCCGAGCCGGTGACCACCAATTGTTGGGAGTTGGCCCCGGGGATGGGCGAGCCGTCCTGATACCATTGATAGCTCACGCCAACGCTGGCTTGAAGGATATCGACATCGAACGGACCGATCGTGGCATCGAACGCATTGCAGTCCACCAAGGTGTTCAACGTGGTGTTCGTGATCACCGGTGCGTTCAGGTCGAAGTAGATCGCTGCGGCATTCGTGATCTCCGTAAGATGAGGCGATCCCGCGTTCGGCTTGATGCGGTACTTCACGAATCCATGGCTGGCCGCCTCGTTCACGTTGCTGTCCGGTAACAGGATCCGTTCGAAACGGAACAACGCCAGGTTGTTGGCGTCCACGAGGATCTGCGTGAGCGCATGGCTCGCATCCAGCACCTCCATGCTCAGCGGATCAAGGTCCATGTCCAGCGAGTCCAACAGTTGTACAGTGAAGGCGGTATCGGTACCGGTGTTCTGGAATCGCACGGTGTACTCCAGCCATTCGGTATCGATGTCCACCGCCCCTGCCGTGCCATAGCCCTGCGGGGTCACCAATTTGTCATTGGGGTCCATTGCACAGCTGACGACGCTCGCTACGAACGGTTGATCGTATAAGAGCGGCATGTTCGCGGCAGTTACCATGTATCCAGTACCACGCAGGGAACCTGCAGGGCCCACATGGATCACTAATTGAGCAGCGAACTGCTGGAACCAACCGAGACTGTCCACGTGCCAGTAGAACTGGTTGGCCACCACGGAATCCGGTGTCGGCCATACGGAGGACACCAGCATGTCGGGATGCACATCATATTCGATCACGACCCCTTCCGGTATGAACGTGCCGGTGTTGCGCAGGTTGATCCATACCACCACATCCGTGTTGCAGCGGAACGGGCCGGAATACGTAATGCTTAGGAAGCTCGAGCTGTCCTGTAAGGCCGGGGCCAGTCCGATGTCCAGACCTTCCTCGATCGGACTTGGTGTGGTCAGCGTGGCCGTGAGGGTGTCGGGGTCGTTGGTTACCTGGTACATCGAAGGCGGTGCGTGCCACACGCTCCAGGTGCCGGTGTCTGCCGGCAGGTCGTAGTCGCCTGCGCTGTTGGTCCATACGAGGATGTTGTTCGCATCGGTGCGGACGAGCCGATAGGGTATCTTATGGTCGGAAGTGTCGAGCGCAACGTCCAGGTCAAAGTCCAGGAAGACCGAACCGCGCAGTCGGAAGGCGTTGAAGAATTCGTTCTCCTGCCAGCTGATGGTGCGGAAGCGTGCCGTCACCAGGTCCTCCACGGCGTCGTTGTTCAGGTCTGCGAATGCCATGGCCCCAGCACTTTCCGCCGTGGGATCGATCAGGTTGGCCGGTCCGAACTGGCCATTTCCGATGTTCAGGTTGTAGTAGGTCTGGTGCGTGTATCCGTTGCTCAGTGCCCACACGGCATCGGGGTATCCATCGCCGTTGATGTCCTTTACCAGGATGGTGCGTGGCATGCCGGTGGGTCCGGTAAATAGGTTCAGGGTGGACAGCGAGCCAGATCCATCGTTGAAATGGCCATCGAGCAGGATCGCACCACCCCATTGCCTGATGCCAAGTACATCCTGGTCGCCGTCCGCATCCAGGTCCGCAAGGCCAAATAAACTCTGGCCGGTCCCGTTCGCAACGGTCGTGAAGCTCCCGGCCCCATCGTTCACCAGCACAGTGGAGCCGCTGATCACAAGGTCCACCACTCCGTCGCCGGTCATATCCCCTGCGCGCACCGTGCCCGCGACAAGTTGAGGTTCAGCGTGGGTCGTGAACAACCCAGAGCCATCGTTCTCATACCACTTCGCGCTGCCCACGAGGTCGAGGTCGCCATCACCGTCCAGGTCCACTTCGCAGCGCGATACGCCCGCGCCAGGCAAGGTGTCCGGGGTCCAGGAAGAGCCACCGTTGTTGTTCCATATGATCGCACAGCTCCCCACATTGGTAACGATGTCGGACAGTCCATCGCCGTTCAGGTCCGCCGTGCGGGATGCTGAGACCTGGTTCTTGTGTTCCACGATGACATTCTGACGGCTAAAGGTTCCATTGCCGCTGTTGGCATACCAGCACACCCAATCGCCGTAGTAGCTCGCGGTCACGAGGTCCTGGTCGCCATCCAGGTCGATATCGCTGGCACTGATGTCATACGCCCCCGCCATGGTCTGGCAGAAGCGTTCGCGAAGGCCGATGGAGCCGTTACCGAGGTTCGGGTACCAAGCGGCGAGGTCCATACCGCTGCATGCCAGCAGGTCCTCATCACCGTCGCCGTCGAGGTCCGCGGGTGCATAGCTGGTGCCCACCAGGTTGTATCCGCTCACGGTCTCCACGGAGATGTTAATCCACGAAAGACCGCCCTGGTTCTGCAGCAATTGCACATTGCAGGTGGTCCCGGTGGTGACCGTGAGATCCACATCCCCATCGCCGTCAAAGTCAGCGATGGCCTTCGGAACTCCGATAGGGATCGTATCGCCAAGGGTGAAGGTACCCATACCATCGTTGGCGAACCATACGGTACCGCCAGGGAGCCCGAAACCGATCACATCCTTGTCGCCATCCCCATCCACGTCGGCACAGAACGGGGTTGCCGGGGAGATGAGGTCGGTGATGGCTTGTTGGGGACCGTAAAGGCCGCCACCGAGGTTGGCGTACCAGCCGGTCTGTGTGTTGTTGCCGCCGATCACCAGGTCGGGAAGGTTGTCGTTGTTCAGATCAGCGCGGGAGGCCGCGAGGCTTGAGTTGGTGCCGACCGGCCCGATCCCTGCGCCCATGGAGAAGATGCCGGCGCCATTGTTGAGCAGCAGGCTCACACCGTTCGCATCGCGCACCAGATCATCCACGTCGCCATCACCATCGAGGTCCTCGAGCAAGCCAGCCGCGGTGCCTGCGGTGACGTAGTTGCCCACGAGCGTGAGCGCGCCAGTGCCATCATTCACGTACCAGGAATCATCGGCCACCAGATCGGCGTCCCCATCGTCATCCATATCCCGCATCAGGGTTACCGATGCGTTGCCGATGCTGCCGATGAACATGGTCTGCCTGGATGCGAATTGGCCACCCCCGAGGTTGGGAAAGCAGTACAGGCCGCGCGTGTAGATGTTGCCTGTGCCTTCGTTATAGATCACCGGGTCCAGGTCGCCGTCACCGTCCACATCGCCGGCCATGATCCGCATCGGATACTTCGCATCACTCCCGAACGCGAACTGGATGGGTCCGAATTGGGCAGGAACGAGGAGGACAGCGCCGATGAAAAAGCAGGTGATGAATGAACGGATCATGGGCTTGGGCTGTAACGCAAGATAGACGCCGACCGATCATCCCGGTTGCCCAACTGCCCGGTGAGCGATGTCCCCAGGCAGCGATACTAAAAGTCCACTAAGGCAACTGCTGCACCTTGGTGTTCGTTGGCAGCGTGCTCCCCACGTTCACGAGGATCGGGTCGCGGTCGTTGGCCGAGCCGGTGTACTTCACCGAGCCGTCCATGTTCACGTCCTCGACGCGATAGCCGGAGATCACGTTGTTCGGCGTGGTTCCGCCCACGGCCACGATGATCGGGTCCCGATCGTTCCCGGACCCGGTGTACTTGATCGCGTTGTCGCTCACCACGTTCCCGCTCCACAGGACAAGCGTTCCGTTCACATCGCGGCGCGCTTCGGTGCCATAGGCCACGGTGCTGCTCTGCTTGAGGTTGATCGTTGTGGCATTGGCGCCCAAGGTCGCAGCGGTGTTCGTCATCACGCCGAAGTGGTTCCGGTGACGTAGCACCACCTTGTATGATCCATTCGCAGCACCCATGGCAACTGGGCGCGTCCCATCGAGTTCAACCACATCGCCGTCACGTTGCACCAATGCGGGCCGGGCCACACGGATGATGGTCGGGTTCGCTGCATCACGCAGTTCCACCCACACCCAATCCACGATGGCGTTGTTGCCGGTCGTGTTCAACACCACCTGCGGGATCTTCCGCACGGCACTGATGCCGGTGATGGTGAACCCAAGGGCCGAGTACGGCTCGTTCAGCGGGATCAGGCCCAGGGTGCGCAGTCCGTCCGACATGAGACCGGTCGCCTGATCGTAGGGTCCGCCGAGCGCTGCGATCACGGAGACCTTGGTGCGGTTCGTCTGTCCCTCGGCCACGGCCACCCATTGATCGGCAGCGAGGTTGTAGTATCTATCCGTTGTTCCGCTCGGCCAGCGCACCACAGCGGAATCGGCATAGAGGTTGGCACCCAGCCCGAAGTGGCAGGTGAAGGAGTTCACGATGCTGTAGCTCTCGCCCGCGCGGACCTCCCTGATCTGCTTGCCCCACGGGCCGTAGAGCGTGACACGCGCACTCACACCATCCCGGTTACTTGTACTGCCCGTGAGCTGGAAGTTAAGGTAGTGGTTCGCGTTACCATTGTTCAGGTATAGCTCATCATCGCGCGAAGTGCTCGGTGTCACATAACCGGTGCCGTAGCTCGCGTACACGTCAATGGCGCCATCATGGTTCATGTCGCCCAGCGCGAAGGAATGCAGCACGTGAGTGGTGGAGGGATGAGGGAGCAGGTTGGTGAGCCGTGTGAACGTGCCGTTCCCATTGTTGTGGAAATAGAAGTTCCCCTCGCCGGAAAGGATATCGATATAGGTGTCGTTGTCCAGGTCCTCACATTTCGTCTGCAGGTAGAAGTTGGAATACTGTAGGCCACTGCCCACCGTGTTGTTCGTGTAGTGCCCGGCGCCATCGTTCTTGAACAACTGCGCGGTGGTGCTGTGGTTCATGGTGATCAGGTCCAGGTCGCCATCGTTGTCGATGTCCGCGAAGTCGCTGCACCAGGACTGCTCCTGGTTCTGTACACCGTAGGACGGGGCTTGATCCGTGAAGGCATTGCTACCGTTGTTCACGAAAAGGCGGTTCCAGCGCCGTGGATCACTGGCCGAGTTCACCCCCTGCCGGCACTTGGTGATGTAAAGGTCCTGGTCGCCATCATTGTCGAAGTCGGTCCAAGTGCTGCCATAGTTGCCGCTCATGTCACTGCTCGGGTTCGTGGCGAAGTTGATGTAGTCGTTGTAGCTCAGTGCCCCGCTCCCGTTGTTCAGCCAGATGCGCGGAGCAGCATCATCATGGCAGCCGAACACGTCCAGATCACCATCATTGTTAATGTCCATCATGTTCATGCACTGCATGAACATTACGCTGTTGTTGAGTGTGCTCGTGGTGTACACGCCCCGCGCGCTGATCTCCACGAAGTGTGCACCGTCTCCATTACCCCCGCTCACGAAGTCCTTGTGGCCATCGTTCTGCACATCGCCCACGGCCATGCCCCATTGGCTGTTGGAGGAGATGGTGCCATACGCATATGAGGTGAAGGTGCCATTGGCGCTCTGGTAATCGACGGAAAACACCTTGCTCTGGTCCAGCAGGATCAGGTCGTCGTACCCATCGCCATCCATGTCGGCTATGCCTACACAGCCGCCAGAGCGGGCCGCCTCATTCGTAAGGGGTGTGCTGTTGAGGGTGAAGGTTTGTGCAGTGGCGAGTAGCACACAGGCGGACAGCAGGATCGAACAATTGACCCGGGTAATGATGTTCATGGAGAGGGATAGGTCCGCAAAGCTAGGTGCACGCGTTGTCGCACGCCAGCCCCCAGCCCCGTCCACACGCGGCAACCCGCGGCCGGCGTGGGTGATCAGCAGGATGTTCGGCCATCCCCATTGACATGCCGGACCTGAATGACGACCTTATGGCGAGTGACGTGGCGGCAGGTGCACTGCCTCGCCTGCATCAGCACTTATCGCCCCCGTGAGGTTCCACGTGGATGTCGAGGAAATCGATGTTGCCCTTCACGCCCGCCTCCCGGACAATGCGCTTCACCAAGGCGATGATATCCGCCTTGTCGGCGATCTGGGCGGGTTGTATCCTGAGCACGATCACGCAAGTACGCGTGCAGGAATATTCCACGTTCATGGTCTGCTCCTTCGCCACCCGGCCAGCGATCCGGGTCCAGTCTGCGGTGGTCATGCCTTCCACCCGGAAGGTCACAAAGGCATCCACCTCGGCACCAGGGGATTCGTCCTGGGCCAAGGACGGTATCGGAAGAACAAGGGGAATGAATGCAAGAAGGATCAGGAGTGTGCGCATGTGATGGATTCCTTGTCCGAAAGTTCAAGCACACCACCTGCTGTGAACATGACATTTGGCAGCTTACGGTCAAGAGCCACCGGTATTGTTAAGGTGCGGAGCTTCCACAAGCTTGGGGCACGATCTCCCCAAAGGTCCGTTACGGCAGGTCAACGCCGGCTTGTGTTCCGCCTGTGATCCAGAGGATTAGCTCTGGACCGAACGCGGTATACTTCTTTGCAGGTATTCACAAAACAAACACACCATGATCATGAGAACCATCTGTTCCCGCATACTGTCCTTCAGCTTCCTTCTTGCCCTTGCACCCATGACGATCGCCGTGGCCGGAGAGCCTGGCAAGAAGATCATGGTGAACCAGGAGAACCTGGCCAAGCTGAGCCCGGCCGACCAGGAGCGCGTTCTGGCCATCGCCGATCGACTGGAGACCATCACCACCATGGACCGTTCGGAACTGACGGCCGCGGAGCGCAAGGCCTTGCGCACGGAAGCGCGTGAACTGAAGGATGAGGCGCGGGAGTTCAACCGTGGTGGCGAGGTGATCTACATCTCTGCCGGCACGATCATCATCATCCTCCTCCTCATCCTGATCCTTACCTGATCATAGGCCACGAATGCCGATGCGAACGAGCGGGCATTCCCGCTCGTTCGCATTTTTCCGGCGCCCTCTTCAGTTCCGCTTCTTCCTTCCAACGCCCTCGACCAGCGCTGTCTTCTTGTGCGCCTTGGCCGTACTCACGCTCATGAGCCGGCTGGTGATCGCACTGCGTCCGATCCCTGTGGCTTGAGCTGCTGTTCTCCTTATGATGGCCATGGTGTTGAGATCGCCATGATGCACACAAGGTGGAACCTTCCTTACTGGAACAGCAATGACATCCGACAGGAAGCAACGCTACGGAACACTCGCCTTCAGCCACTATGGACGATCAGCGCGCGAGCGCAGCCAAGCCCTGACGTGCGGCCGCATTCCGGGGATCCAGTTGCAAACTGCGCTCCCAGCACTTCCTGGCCTCCGCGGTGTCGCCCATGGTGTAATAGGCCCCGCCCAGGTTGTACCACGTATCTGCCTTGGTGGGTACGTACCTCACCGCCTTTCGCAGGTCAAGCACCGCACGGACATTGTCGTGTTCCGCTCCCGCATTCAGGCCCTTACGGTAATACACATCGTGGAGGTAGGCCTCATACTGCTTCAGCAGGCCGCTCGTGGGATCGAGCATACGCGCCGTATCCCAGGCGGCCTCGGCCTGTGGAAGATCCTCAAGCCGCATGTACGCGACACCCAGGTTGAGGTAATTCGGTACGTACATCGGCTTGATCGCCGCTGACCTCCGCAGGAAGCTCAGCGCCCTCATGGCATGCGATCGCTTCTCACCCGGTTCACGGGCAGCATCGGATAAGTGAATGCTGGCCACCCCCGCGTATGTGTTCGCCCGCGCACTATTGGCCGAGGTCACCACATCATGAAGCAGCAGTTCATCCCCTGTGCGCCATACCCTGTTGCGGGTGATGGTCGCACCGCCAAAGGCGGACAACAGCACGATGGTACCCACAAGGAGGAGCGGAGCCGTCATCGCGATCCGTTGGGGGAACCCCTGTGTGCCCCGGCGGATAAGTTCCACCATCGCGATCACGAACGGCAGCGAGGCCTGGTACATGAAGCGCTCCGCCATGGGCGCGCCGATGTTGAAGAAGATGCCGCTCACGAGCACCCACGTGGCCAGCAGGAAGACAACGCACCACGCGAGCAGATCGCGCTTGAGCGTCCCACGGACCGCATACGCCACAAGGCCCAACAACAGGATCGCCCCCAGCCATACGACCGGGTCGCTGAAGGTGCGATATGCGATCTGCCGGAACGAATAATCGTAGGTGAGGGGGTGTGGGAGGAAGAGCAGCGAGGCGTATTTCACGAATACGAACAGGATCGTCGCGAACTTCTGCGCGGCACTCGCAAGCAGGTACGGGTTGTCCATCACCTCCGTTACTTCCCGGCCTTGGTCCCCCAGGAGCAGGGCTCGTAAAAGCACATACACCACAGTGATGGCCACGAACGGGATGGCTCCGCGCAGGGCTTGCGATGTGGACCGCTTGGCCACCACGTACAAGGTGAGCGGGACCATGAGCACGAACACCACACCGTTCTCCTTGCTCAACAAGGCCAGCGCGAAGAAGAGGCAGGCTTTCAACAGCGGGTGGTTGCCGGGGGCGGTGGTCCCTGCCTTTTCCTCCTTCTTCTTCGCGGGCTCCCTGGTCCCGGTCTCCCGAGGGCGCACATGGTCCAGCAGATAATGGAGGGTGAGAAGCAGGAAGAGCAGGGACAGCAGCTCATCCCGGCTCTTGATGTTGGCCACCACTTCGGTGTGGAGGGGATGGAAGATGAACAGCAGGGTGGCCGCCAGCGCGGGAAGGGGATGCCCGGGGAACACATGCCGCCGCAAAGCACGCAGCAGGAGGAGACCGGTCAAGGCATAGAGCAGGATGTTCACTGCATGATGCACGGCCGGGTCAAGGCCGAAGAGCGACACCTCGATCGCATAGGTGATCAGCGGAAGCGGACGATAGCGGCCGCCCGTCAAATAGGCCGACTCACCGATGGCGCCATGGAAACTGTCCTTCGTCAGGATCTCCGGAATACCCCGGATGCCCTTCTGCACGATCGTGTTATCGCTGAGCACAAGGCCGTCATCCAGCACGAACTGGTGACCGAGGGTGTTGGCGTACAGCCCGAGCGCGCACAGGACCACCAGCACCTGTTGTGCGCGGGGTAGCGCCAGCCGATCCAGCAGGTCCGAAAGGAAGGTACGGGGCTTGGTGCGGGCCATGTGTGCGCCCCGAAGATCGCTATCATTCCGTATCCTCCTCAGCGTTCATCGCATGGGTGCCTGGCGGCTCGATGACAGAGACCGAAATGCCGCATGAAGGACCCGGACCATCCGCAACGGCGGACCCCGGCATGACATTATCTTGACATCACCAAACCTCCCAACATGAATTCCATGGACCGCAAGAACTTCCTGACCCGCTCATTTCACCTGGCCGCTGGCGCCTTCATCGCCGGCCCCCTCTTCGCCGATGGGATGGGATTGAGCTTGTTCAACGACGATGAGCCCAACCTCCCACCCGGCCGCCCGGGTGGTCTGGTCTTCGCCCAAGAACCCCTGTCATACGCGAATGATGCGCTCGAGCCGCACATCGACCAGATGACCATGGAGGTCCATTACACCAAGCACCATGCGGCCTACGTGAAGAACATCAACGAGGCGATCACCGAGGAAGGCATCACGGCCACCACACCCGAGGAGCTCTTCGCCGGTATCTCCAAATACAGCGCGAAGGCGCGCAACAACAGCGGAGGTGCATGGAACCACAACCTCTACTGGCAGGTGATGAAGCCCGGTGGTGGCGGTGATCCCACAGGAAAGGTGCTGGATGCCATCAACGGCGCCTTCGGCAGCGTGGAGGCGTTCAAGAAGCAGTTCGCGGACGCAGGCATGAAACGCTTCGGAAGTGGCTGGTCCTGGCTGGTGGCCGACAAGGGCCGGCTCAGCATCGGTTCCACGGCAAACCAGGACAATCCCCTGATGGACGTAAGTGAACTGCGCGGAACACCCCTGCTCGGCATGGACGTATGGGAGCATGCATACTACCTCAAGTACCAGAACAAGCGCGATGAATACATCGCCAACTGGTGGAACGTGGTGAACTGGGACGAGGTGGCCCGCAGAATAGCGTAAGGCCCGAGCGCAGAATGGCACACCCGGCCCGAAGGTCCCAGCACCCGTGGTCGTTCGCGTTTTCGCCCGACCTTCGTTGAAGGTGACCATGCGCGCAGCGGCCTTCCTATCTGTATTGATGATCGTCATGACGGGTCATGCACAGTCGCTGCTGGGCGGTGGCGGTGGGGGGGGCGGCGGTTCATACCTGCCTATCGGCATCTTCAACGGCCTCACCGGGTTGCAGTCGGTGCTGAACACCGAGAAGGTGGAACGTCCGCGCGATGTGGAGACCCGGATGTTGTTCGGCTTGGGCGCCAGCGTGCAGATGGCGAGCCTGGTGGGCAGTACCGGTGGCGTGGAGGCCAACAGCTTCCCTTGGGTGGGGGCCATGCTGGAGACGGGCGCATCCTTTACGTACCGCGAACGCTGCGGTGTATCGGTGTTGGGTGCGTGGGGGATCAACGGATACATGCTCACGCTGGACAGTGTGCGGAACCAGGTATATCATACCAGCAAACGGGCCGAGCTCGACCTGTGGTGGTTGAAGCGTGCGAAGGAGCGCCGCCCTTCCCGGATCAAGTTGGGGGTCGCATTGGGGCTTACGTTCCAGCGTGCCGATGAGCTCGTGCGGGACAACAACGGATATCGCACGGTGACAAAAGCACCGTATGCGGTGCGTCCATACGTTGCCCCCGAATTCGCGCGCTTCGGTGCTGAGGGAAAGGACCGCTTCGAGGTGGCCCTGCGGTACGTGATCCACCTGGATGGCAACAAGGCCTGGGAGATGAACGCGAACCTCGGCTCCGGTGCAGCCACCTACAACGCCAGCGATAACTACCTCAGCATCGTGACGCGCTACCACATCGGCTTCAAGCGCAAGGAACCGCGTCCACCAGCGCCGATCCTTGTTCCCTACACGGAGCGCGAAGTGGACACGTTGGCCACCCTCCACACGCACCAGCGTCGCATCACCCTGCGGATGTGGGACGATGCGGAGATGGATGGTGATACGATCAGCGTGCTGCTGAACGAAGTGCCCGTATTAAGCAACCATGCGCTCACCAAGGAGCCTTTCCGCCTGGCACTCGACCTGCGGCGCGGCTCGAACTTCCTGCTGGTGGTGGCCAACAACGAAGGCCGTGTGGTACCGAACACCGCCAGTTGCATCGTGCGGCGGGGCAAAGGCAAGGAGACCTTGCTGATCAAGACCTCGCACAAGCAGAACCAGTTGGTGGTGATCCGGTGTGAGTGATACGCACGCGATGATCCTCAACGGATCTGCCCATGGATCGGAAGCGGGAGCTTGACCTCTGACCACTACCGCAACAGCGCGATCGATCCCGAGGCCTCCTTCCGTTCCTGGTACGGCAACCGATACCCCACGCGGTACGCGTAAACTCCGGGGGGCACCAATGCTCCGTTGTACGTGCCATCCCATGACCGCCACGGCTCGGTGGAGCTGAACATGACCTCACCCCAACGATCGAAGATCACCATCGAGAAGTCCTCGGGGAAGCACTCGCCCTTCCAGCTCCAGCTGTCGTTGATGCCATCCTGATCGGGCGAAAAGGCAGAGGGCACGTAGACCCAGCACGAATCCGAACAGTCATCCACATGGATCAAGCGTTCCACCGTATCCACCCCACAGCTCAACGTGGCCACGAGCGTAACGAGCACATCGCCTTCAGCCGTGAACCGGAACAACGGATCGATCTGGGTTGAACTGGTCGCAGCACCGCCCAGGTCCCAATGCGCACTTACAATGGCGGAATCGGCCAGCAGGGTGAATTGCGCGAGCTCCTGCATGCACCGCACATCGGTGCTGAAATCCGCAACGCACAGGCATTCCACGTTGCTCACGGTGGCCGTGGCCTCATCTGTGCAGCCATTCGCATCCGTCACCGAAACCGAGTAGATGCCGGCATCATACACTGCCGCGGGATCGGCGACCGCCTGGCCGTTCATCGTGTAGGTCGCGGACATCCCTGCGACAGGGAACACCACCCCCAGGTCGATCGTCTGCCATGGGCAAAGCGCGAACGTGAGGTCCGCACCAAGCGCCGGGTTGGCGTTCACGGTGAGCTCAACTACGGCAGTATCGCTGCAGCCATAGGTGTTGCTCGCCACGAGCTGATACGGGCCACTGGCGTTCACGGCCGCTGTGTTGGGCACCGGGGCATTGTTCAGCGTCCAGCCGGACGTGAGGCCGGTGGTGACATATGCGGACGAGAGGTCGAAGTTGAAGCCGGAACAGATCGATGCTGTCTGGTCGGCTCCCAATGATGGCGTTGGATCCAGTGACAGTGTTACCACGGCCATGTCCATACATCCGGCCGCGTTGGTCACGGTCAGCGTGTAACTCCCCGCACCCATCGCAGCCGAGGGATCCGCAACAGGATCGCCGTTCAACGTCCATGCAGTGGCATCCGCACCCGTCGTGTACAATGCCGTCAGGTCCACCGCCACACCGGTACAGGCGGTCACCGACTGGTCCGCTCCCAGGGTCGGGTTCGCGGAGACAAGGACATCAACATCGGCCGTGTCGCTGCAGCCGATCGCATTCGTGGCCACCAGCGTGTACAGGCCCGTTGCGTTCACGGCCGTGGGATCCGTAACGGCCGATCCGATCAAGGTCCAGGTCGTGGTAAGGCCTGTCGTGTTGAAGAGGAGCGTGAGGTCGACACTGGCTCCATCACAGATCGCAGCTGAGGCATCCGGCCCCAGCATCGGAGTGGCGATCGCGCTCACCGCGACCATTGCGGTATCCGCACATCCCGCGCCATTCGATGCGATCAGCTGATACGCACCGCCTGTGGTGACCGCGGTGGGGTCGGTAACGGGAGAGCCCATCAGGGTCCAGGTCGCATTCAGGCCGGTGGTCGAGTACAGCGTGGTGAGGTCGAGCGATGCATTGGCACACAGGTCCTGCGCTTGATCGGGGCCAAGGCTGGGCTGCGCTTGGAGCGACAGCGTTACCTCGGCCGTGTCCGTGCATCCGGCGTTGGAGCTGCCGATCAGCGTGTACAGGCCGGCATCGGTGGCGGCCTCAGGCGTGGCATAGGGTGAGCCCGCGAAAGACCACGCTACCGATAACCCGGTGGTGTTGTAGAGTGCAGTGAGGTCGGACGTGCCACCCGCACAAATGCTCGCGGATTGATCGGGGCCCAACAACGGACCGTTCGTGATGCTGAGCGTGATGACAGCGGTGTCACTGCACGTGGTGCCGGGGTTGTTGATGATCTGGTATGTACCCGGTGCGGTGGCTGCAGCTACGACGGATGTAGCGACAGGTGAGCCATTGTATGTCCAGGACGGAAAGGTGCCGGTGGTCGGGACCAGCGCGGTCAGGTCCACAGGACCGCCACCAGCGCATTGTTCCACCAACTGGTCCGGACCCAATGCAACAGGCGTTATCGCATAGATGTCGTAGGTGGCGGAATACATGCATCCATAGAAGGGATCGAAGGCATCGATCCAATACTGGCCTGGTGCACTAACGGCTGTTGGGTCCGCAACAGGCGCCCAGTTGGGGTCATTGTAGGTGATGGAGAAACCGCTGCTACCATAGTAGGCGGCGAGGTCCACTGTTTCGCCCGGGCAGAGCATGGACGAACCATATGGTATGCCCCCCCAGCACGGAGGCGGACCGGTGAAGCCGAACGCAAACCCGCCCATGCCACCGGCATTCCCATCGAACCAGCCGGGGACCCAGGCATTGCCTCCGCCACCACCGCCGGTGTTCGTACACGCCGTATCGACCACGGTGATGGTCCAGATACCATCTGCGTTCTCGTAATCGAACACGTTCAGCCCACCCCCCTGTGCGGACCAGTTACCGCTGAAGGGCGCCGTACCCGTGGTGATGTTCGGCCACCACGTATCGTACATGAACGTGGTATTGGTATAGTTCTGGCCCCCCGCCCCGTTGAAGGCCGAGAGCAGTAGGTCCGTGCCTTCAGGCGAGGTCAGCGTGATCTGCAGCGTCTGCGGATGATCGCTGGTGATGTTCATCGTCAGCTGCTGCAGTGAGAACGTCCACCAGTTCCAGCCCGGGGGATACAGCGTACCGATCCCACTCACGTTGGCCGTGAAGGTGCTGGTGTCGCACAACGGGATGGGCCCGCTGGTGAACGGAATGTTCTGCGTGAATTGAGCAGCCGCTGGCCGGGTGAGGCCAAGCATCACTAGCAGAGCGAGCACGAGCCGTAGGGACCGGCTCGGGATGGATGATCGTCGTATGGGCACGTTCAAAGCTACTTTCCTCGCCCGGATGACGTCCCATGGCGCCGAAAGTTGCCTGATGCCCCCTCGAGCTCCGGGGTCCCGACGGATTCGTTCCGGCTCGCCGGGCGCCGGAATGCTGCTTCCAGGCGGTGGAGGAGCTTACCGACCTTCGAGGATCACCATCTCGTTCACCAGGATCATACCGTCGCGATCCACGAGTTGCACGGTATATCCACCCGGTACCAGGGAGCGCAGATCAAGCAGGTTGTTCCCTGCGAGGGTATGTTCGAGGCAAGGGCGCCCCGTAGCATCCAACACGCGGGCCCTTACAGCCGCCTCCGGCGCCTCTTTCAAGCTGACCCACCCCGTGGTCGGATTCGGATGCAAGCGGTAGGAAGAGCCCTTGCGCTCCCCGATACCGATGGGCCCTTCCGCCACGTTGATGATGCCCTTCATGCCATCGCTCACATGCTGCACGCACACGTAGTAAATGGTGCCGGGTGTTGTGGTCACCAGGTCGTGCACCGTGAGTACCGTGGGGGCTTCGAACTCCCAACCAATGCCGGGGGCGCCCACGTTCAGGTCCCAGGTCTCCTGGGACACCTCCCTGAAACTATGACCCGGATTCAAGCTGATGCGCACCGTATCGCCCACGTTGATGTTCAGCTCCAGCGGGTTGAACTGGAAGTCCGATGCCACCAACGAGTAAGTGTTCTGCGCAGCCGCGACGGTGCTTGTGCCTGCCAGCAGCAGGGCGGATATGAGATTCAGGTTCTTCATGCGTTGGGGTGTATGGATCGATGCATGTGTGATCGTTTGGCCAGGAAGCGTGATCAGCCTCCCTTGGCCCAACCACAGTGATCACCGTGCCAGATCGCGAAGCAGCATGCCGCAAGGTCCAAAAGCTGCATTGCGCCAACCTCCTGCGTGGGCGCTCCCCGGGATCGGGGAGGTAATTCCACGGGATGTTGGCTGGATACGGTAGCATTCCTGCCCCGAGCACATCTCACACCCCCTGTACTAGTCCTTCCGCAGGGTCTCAAGAGGAGCCTGCGCAACTCTGCCGCAGGTCCCGTGACCACCAACGAGTCACGCCCATGGCCGACGGGTAGACTCTGCGGGTGAAAAAGGAACTTACTTCGGGTCATGCGCCACATCCTATGCATCCTCTCCTTGGGCGTTGCCACGGCCCTCCGTTCACAGACCCCGTGCGTCAACGGCCTTGCGGGAGGCTACCCCTGCAACGGCATCGATCTGCTGGCGGTCATGACACCCGCGCACCTGGGCAGCATTACAAGTGTTGCGGACCTGTGGGGCTGGACGGACCCGCTTACGGGTCACGAGTATGCGGTGGTGGGCTGTAGAACCGGAACCTCCTTCGTGGACGTCAGTGTGCCCACCGCTCCTGTGCGCATCGGCTTTCTCCCAACGCACTTGGGAACTGGGTCCTTATGGCGCGATGTGGAGGTTTCGGGCAACTGGTGCTACGTGGGCAGCGAGATATCCGGGCATGGCCTCCAGGTATTCGATCTGACACGCTTGCGCAATGTGGTCACACCACCGGTCACGTTCACCGAGGATGCGTGGTATGGAGGCTTTGGGAACAGCCATACCATCCACGCGGACAAGCAGGCTCCGTACGTGTACGCGGTTGGCACCAACACGGCCAGCGGCGGGTTGCACGTCGTCAACGTCTCCAACCCGCTCGCCCCGGTGATCGCAGGAACTTACAGCATCGATGGGTACATCCACGAGAACATGACCATTGCATACAGCGGTCCGGACACGGAGCACGTTGGTCAGCAGATCAGCTTCAACTTCCACACCGGCACGCCAGACCGCGCCACCATTGTGGATGTGACGGACAAGACGGACATGACACGCATCAGCACGGTGAATTATACAGGCGGCTCCCTGTGCCACCAGGGCTGGGTAACGGAGGATCACCGGTTCCTGTTGATGGACGACGAGGGTGATGAGGCGAACCTTGGGCATAACACCCGCACCCGGATCTTCAATATCGAAGACCTCGAGAACCCGTTCTACCTGGGTGCATTCGACGGCCCCAACGCCAGCAGCGACCACAACCTGTACCTGCACAAGGGCCTGGTCTGGGAAGCCAACTACACGAGCGGCCTGCATGTGCTTGACGCCACCAATGTCGCTGCAGGTTCGCTCAGCCTGGCGGCGTATTTCGACACCTACCCGGCGAACAACAACAACAGCTACAACGGGGCCTGGGGCAACTACCCGTATTTCAGTAGTGGCATCGTCCTGGTCTCCGGGATCAACGAAGGGCTCTTCATCCTGCGGCCGCGGTTGAATCTGCGCGTGCGGGTGGTGTTGGAGGGGCCTTATGATCCAGGGGTGGGCCTGATGCGCGATGATCTACGCGTGCAAGGTCATTTACCGTTGACCGAGCCGTACACGTCCCTGGGCTACGCACATGTTGGCGGTGGAGGTGAGACCACGACCAACACAGTGCTGTCCGTGACCGGCACAAATGCGATCGTGGATTGGGTGGTCGTGGAGCTGCGCGATGCTACCACACCCTCCACGGTAAAGGCCACACGCGCTGCGTTGCTCCAGCGCGACGGCGACATCGTGGGCACGGACGGCGTTTCACCCGTGCAATTCCTCCTGGCCGTGGGGGATCATCACATCGCCGTGCGGCACCGCAATCACCTGGGCGTGATGACCGCCGTTCCCGTGCGTGTGAGCATAGCGCCAAAGAACTATGACCTCAGCGATGGCACCACCGCGCTTTTCGGGACCGATGCGGCAAAGAATGTGAACGGCGTGCAGATGCTATGGTCCGGGAATACGCTCCGGGATGGGGCCTTGAAATACACTGGAAGCCTGAACGACCGCGACCCGATCCTGCTGCGCGTGGGGAGCACCACCCCGAACAATGCGGTCCCGGGCTATTTCCTCGAGGATGCCAATATGGACGGCACCGTGAAGTACACCGGCTCCGCGAACGACCGCGACCCGGTGCTCGTGAACATCGGGAGCACAACGCCGAATAACATCAGGATCGAGCAGGTCCCTTGAACATGGCTTCCGTCCCGCCGCAAGTCTCTTGAAGAGGACCCTGCGCCCGCTGGCGCGGATCTTCGATCCGTGCCGAACATCAGATCATTTCCACGGCCAGCACTGATGGTAGGCCAGCATACGCTCCCGCGCTCGAATAGACGTAATGATGAGCTTCCGCCACGATGCCTTCGTCTGCTGGCGCGGATCTATGATCCGTGCCGAACATCACATCATTTCCACAGGTAGCATTGCCGCCAGGCCAGCATAGGCTCCCGCGCTCGAATAGGCGTAATGATGGGCTTCCGCCACGAGTCCTTCCTTCACCGGGTTCATATGTATGTACTCCAGCTTCTGATCGATCACCGCAGGCGTCCGCAGCCAGATAGGGTGCAGATCGTGTTGCGCGCCGGCGCCGTAGCCGGCTTTGGCGCAGGCGCCCAGAAGTGGGTGGATCCGTCCGCAGCTTTCAGCAGTGGCAACATCCATTCCTTCCGACTTTCCTGACCGTTCTGCTCGATCGCTTCCAAGATCTTCTTGGCTGTGAATTTCTTGTGGTCGCGCATGATGTCCTGAAGCTTGAGGCCTTCCATTGCTTTGGCGATGAGATGCACATGGTTGCTCATGATACACCACGCGAAAAGCTGCAGCCCTTTTGCCTTCTGACAAAAAGCAAGGCTTTCGACAATAATGTCCTTGTAAATGGGTCTGCTAAGCGCATCCACCCAGCCCACCACCGCGTAGCTCAGGAAGTGAAGGTCCTCTTGATCATGGATCTTGTATTTGCGGCTCATGAACGCAAAATAGGTGGGGGAAAAGAAGGGCACGGATCATAGATCCGCGCCAGCGTCTGAGTCTGAGAACATTCGCGCTAGCGGGGGAAGATCCGTGCCAGCATCCGCGAAGATCCGCGCCAGCGGGAGCATCCCTCAGAACGGCCGATCAGCAGGATCGCGCTTGCCGTGCCACACGGACAGCACATGCACCTCCGTCGCGGTGAAAGAATAGAAGAGTTCATAGTCGCCGACGCCTTTCATCCGTGTCTCCGGATCATCTGTCGGTCTGCCGAGCTTGGGGTGCTCCGCGATCAGGCGCAAGGCCGTCCGGAACATCCTGTCGAGCTTCTTGCTGTACGTTTCTGAACTCGTGCGCTCCACCCAGTACTTCAGGACCTCAACGCGCTCCCGTTGAGCGTTCTGCGACCAGACTACTTGCCGAGCCATTCATCGATGGCTTTGTTGGCCTTGCTCGCGGTAAGCGTACGGCCTTCCTTCACGTCCTTCTTCCCGCGAGCGATGGACGCCCGTTGCTCCTTCGTGAGCTTGTACGGTTCAAGGTCAGCGGCATCCGTTCCCATCAACCGGTACGCCTCACGCAGCAAGGCAGGATTCCGCGAACGGTGGATGCGGTTGATCAAGCGCTTCTTCAGTTCGGTCTCGGACATGGCGCGGATGGATGTTCTCCAAATGTATGAAGAGCGGTGATGAATGCCCCCTTGGTCATGGCCCCGAGCATGGCCCGGGGGTGTACTTGCGGCTCATGAACGCAAAATAGATGCATGAATGGCACGGATCACAGATCCGCGCCAGCGTTTGAGCCTGAGAACATTCGCGCTAGCGGGGGAACATTCGCGCTAGCGGAGGCACGTCGCCGTTGCGGAGGCCGTGGGTGAGGATTGAGGATAGATCTGCACCAGCTGGGAAGGGGGAAATACTTATCTCTGCGCTCTACACCCTATGCAATGAAAAGCACCTGGCTGATCCCCATTCTCGCATTACTAATGTCCTGCGCGACCACAAGAAAAGTTGAGACCGCCAAGACGCTGGAGATATATGGTCCGGGCGTGATCCAATCTCCGGTGATCGCGGACCTCGATGTGAAAGAGCAGAAAGTAAGTGGCACTGCAGCCGGATCCAGCACATCCTTGGCAACAGTGAAGAATCTCGCGCTTGTCGATGCCATCAAAAAAGCGCATGCCGATGTGCTTGTATCACCCTCCTTCGAGATCGAAACGAAAGGCAGTTCAACAACCGCTACCGTGACCGGTTTCCCCGCGACCTACCGGAACTTCAGGAATGCTACACCAGCGGACTCCTTATTGGTGAAAGCAGGATACATGCACCGGGTAAATACGGCCGTTGTGGATGATTCGCCAGCGCGGAAGAAGAAAGGCGCCGGGGCTGCCGTTGCTGTTCTGTTAGTACTTGCAGCACTTGTGATAGGCCTGACGGGGGTGGTGGCCTGTAGCGTGTTTTCGAAAGTCCATTCCTTCGCACAAGCATCCATGCTGTCTATGTGCGCACGGCACGGATCATGAATCCGCGCCAGCGGCAGAGAACATTCGCGCTAGCGGGGGTTCAATGCAGTTC
The DNA here is from genome assembly GCA_031411095.1 of Flavobacteriales bacterium. Classification (GTDB taxonomy): domain Bacteria; phylum Bacteroidota; class Bacteroidia; order Flavobacteriales_F; family PHOS-HE28; genus PHOS-HE28. The sequence goes on from JANOAK010000031.1 coordinate 149,155, forward strand.
CCGCAACATCTTTTTCATGAGCTCCGCTAACACATCTGAGGTCAGGCCAACGATCTCCGGTTGTTCCACAAGCGTCTTGCCGTTCTCTTCGAGTCGTTTTGCAATAACAACGGCTCTTCCCTGCTGTCCCTCATCCACTGAAACGCCAAGGCTGCAGGTCAGTGCGGAACCGCTGACGCTGAACTTGAACGGAAGCGGTGGGTATTTCTGCCAAGTGGTAATGTGAACATCGTATTTCGCTTTTTCCGAGGTTAGAGTCGAGCACACTTCCTCATATGCCTGTTGAACCAGTGAGCGATGCAGTTTGGGACCGTCGAGTTCGCCGGTCAATAACTTCTCCAATTGCCGGTTCCGTTCGGTTTCTTTGGTTGCCGCCGCTTGTTTACCCGCTTCGTTGAACTCGCCCATCGAGTCGAAGAATTGATCATGTTCCGATTCCATTTGCTTGTTTATTAGTTGCGCACTATGTTGATGGGTAGCCGGAGTGGCCGCAGCTACCTGAAAGCGCTCTTTTTCAAATAGACGCGTTATGTCATATTTTCCAATACCGTTTTGGACGAAAGAGGTGAATGGATCGTCGAGTGAGGCGTAAATACGCACAGCGGCCAGGCGCAACAATAAGCACACTTGACTACCAGTGCTGCGTTGGCTCAAATGGAAGAAAATGACTTGCAAGTCCGTTAACAAAACCAACTGACCATGGAATATCATGAGCGCTTTGAACCAAATGTCGACAGAACCAAGCCTTCCATTAAAGGGACGAGGGTTACCCTTAACATGGTCTTCGATAAGTTGGCCGGAGGATATCCCATTGATGAAATCCTCTTGTCGTTTCCCGAAATTACCAGAGACGATGTCTCAGCATGTTTGCATTTTGGTTCTGAACTTGCGACTGAGGCATACACCGAGCGCATGAAAAAAGCCCAAATACTGGCGGCCAGAATTCGCAAGCTGAAATTCAAACCCTAAGCAGCTGCGCTGCACTGTGGCCGCACTTGCGGGTGGAGTCACTGTCGTTCCGGCTCGGGCGGCCTTCTGCTCGAGGGGCCAAAGGTCCTACGGCACACCGGGTCACTCGGCACAGCATATCGACAACTGGAGGCTACTCGGGATTCTGCACAACCATGTGCCGCAGGGTCCCGTGCCCATGTACGAATGCACAGCGCATTTGCGGAGACCCTGCGACGGGAAAGGCAAAGTTGAATGACCGCGGCGCGGACGGCATTCGGGAGCGTGTGCATGTCGAATGAGGATCGTTGTGAGGACCTGCGGCCAGCTTCGCACACTTGCTGCGATGAAGGTCCTAGCTGGACTGGTAACGCGGCATAACGGGCGGCAACTGGAGTCAGCGGCTGGAAGAGCTTACGCCAGATTCGGTGACTTTTCAACAACTGAAACCGTGCGGTACCTATGATGAGTATGACAGCACATCAAACTACAATCTGCCATGAACGCACGGACCGAGCAATTGACGTTGGATTTCCCGGAACACCTAGAAGCTGTTTCGGAAACGGCAACCAGCACTACTCGGGATTGGTTGACGGACAACCGACTAGTCAAGTGGTCCTTGGAAAACGGTTGCTTCGAAGCCGTAATGATCCACTTTCAGCGCCGCGGCCAGCGCAAGTTGGTGTACGGGCTTGTTGTGCTGATCGGCGGGGTGCTGGCAAAGTCCGTCATGGGTTAAGAACTCATAAGGCGTCCTGGCCAGAGGAGCGGGCCATTAGCGCCTTGATGCCCAGAACTCCCCTTGAACTGCTCGTTCGAAAAGTTCGGTGGCAACTCTCAATCGGAGCTGAAAGTCGTGTTCTAGTGTAGCATAGGTCTTTGTCAATAGTGGCCCATCGACTTTATGCACGGCACACTCAACCGCCACTATGAACCCGCGCACCTCGAATGGGGCGAAGGAGAAATACCGATGCGCGCGGACCATTTTCTTGGCAGACGCCTCTGCGTTGTTGCAGTCTTCGCACATGACTGTGCTTTCGAATCCGACGATGAACGATTCAATTCGATTCAGATGGCGGACAAGCGCTGGGGGATTCAATTTGGGCCAGTCAGACCCATATCGAGCGCGCATTGCGGCATTTGGCAGATCACGCAGGTGATCATGATGTTGAACTACTAGTGCGATTCTCTCGCCAGTCGATCCTGTTCGAACTATCCCCTCCTTTGATCGCTGGCAACTCGGACATCTCCAGAATGGCGGGAGTCCTTCATAGAGTGTATTGGTTCTCATAGGCACTCTTGTAGAAGCAAGAAAAGCGACCCTTCCGAGCCGCTCTTCCTTGTTGTGTTCATTCAGCTCATTCTACCCCGAGCACATCTCACACCCCTCCGGGTTATCCAGTGAGCAGGCGATCTCGGCTTGTGCGCGTTCGGCTTCGGCCTGGCGCAGGGCGGCGGCGCGTTGGGCGGCCACTTCGTTCAGGATGGGGCCGTTGTGGTCATTGGCGTCCTGCACAACGGAGTGCGCTTCAACGCGGGCGGCTCCGTTGGACGTCACCACAGGTCCGCTGATCACCGGTTCCAGCATGATGGTGCTCCCCACGGGCACACCGTTGGCCTTCGAGGCCACTTCCGCAGCGGCGCTGTTGGCGATGGTGGCCTTGTCCAGCGTGAACTTGATGGCGTCGGTGGCGGCCTTGGTGCGCAGGTAGTACATGCCCGTCTTCAGGCCGGCCTTCCAGCTGTAGAAGTGCATGCTGGTGAGCTTCGCGAAGTTCACGTTCTCCATGAAGATGTTGAGGCTCTGGCTCTGGCAGATGTAGGCGCCCCGGTCCGCGGCCATGTCGATGATCACCTTCTGGCTGATCTCCCACGCGGTCTTGTACAGGTCCTTGAGGTTCTGCGGGATCTCGGCCACGTGCTGCACGCTGCCATTGCCGGCGATGATCTTGTTCTTGATCTCCTCGCTCCACAGGCCCAGCTTCACCAGGTCGCGCAGCAGGTACTTGTTCACCACGATGAACTCGCCGCTGAGCACACGCCGTGTGTACAGGTTGCTTGTGTAGGGCTCGAAGCACTCGTTGTTGCCCAGGATCTGCGCGGTGCTGGCCGTGGGCATCGGTGCCATCAGCAGGCTGTTGCGCACGCCGTACTTCTTGATCTCCGCGCGTAGCACGTCCCATTCCCAGCGGTCGGAGGGCTTTATCCCGGCCGGTCCTTTCAAGCCGGGATCTCCCCACATGTCGAACTGCAGGATGCCTTTGCTCACGGGGCTGCCGGCGTAGGTCTCGTAGGCGCCTTCCTCCTTCGCGAGGTCCTTGCTGGCGGTGAGTGCGGCGTAGTAGATGGTCTCGAAGATCTCGCGGTTGAGCACCTTGGCCTCCACGCTGTCGAAGGGATAGCGCATGAGGATGAAGGCGTCGGCGAGGCCCTGCACGCCGATGCCGATGGGGCGGTGGCGCATGTTGCTGCGGCGTGCCTCGGGGATCGGGTAGTAGTTCTGGTCAATAACGCGGTTGAGGTTCTTGGTCAACTGCAGCGTCACCTCGAACAGCTTCTGGTGGTCGAACTTGCCCTTCTCCACGAACTTGGGCAGGGCGATGGAGCCGAGGTTGCACACGGCCACCTCATCGGCGCTGGTGTACTCGATGATCTCGGTGCAGAGGTTGCTGCTCTTGATGGTGCCGAGGTTCTGCTGGTTGCTCTTGCGGTTGGCGGCGTCCTTGAAGAGGATGTAGGGCGTGCCCGTTTCGATCTGGCTCTCCAGCACATGGAACCACAGGTCCTGCGCCTTCACGGTCTTGCGGCCCTTGCCTTCGGCCTCGTACTTCTCATACAGCGCCTCGAACTCATCTCCCCAGCAATCGCTGAGGCCGGGGCATTCGTTGGGGCACATGAGCGTCCAGTCGGCGCCCTGCTCCACACGCTTCATGAAGAGGTCGGGGATCCACAGGGCGAAGAACAGGTCGCGGGCGCGCATCTCTTCCTTGCCGTGGTTCTTCTTCAGCTCCAGGAAATCGTCGATGTCGGCATGCCAGGGTTCGAGGTAGATGGCGAAGGAGCCCTTGCGCTTGCCGCCGCCCTGGTCCACGTAACGGGCCGTGTCGTTGAACACGCGCAGCATGGGCACAATGCCGTTGCTGGTGCCGTTGGTGCCCTTGATGTAGCTGCCCTTGGCGCGGAGGTTGTGCACGCTGAGGCCGATGCCACCGGCGCTCTGGCTGATCTGGGCGCACTGCTTCAGCGTGTCGTAGATGCCGCTGATGCTGTCGTCCTTCAGTTGCAGCAGGAAGCAGCTGCTCATCTGCGGCTTGGGTGTGCCGGCGTTGAAGAGCGTGGGGGTGGCGTGGGTGTACCAGCCTTCGCTCAGCTGGTTGTATGTCTCGATGGCGCTATCGAGATCGTTCTTGTGGATGCCCACGGCCACGCGCATCAGCATGTGCTGCGGACGCTCCACCACCTTGCCGTGCAGGCGCAGGAGGTAGCTGCGCTCGAGGGTCTTGAAGCCGAAGAAGTCGTAGGTGAAGTCGCGGTCGTAGATGATCGCGCTGTCCAGCACATCGGCGTTGTCCTGGATGATCTTGTGCACGTCGTCGGCAATGAGGCTGGCGCGGGCACCGGTCTTGGGGTCGGTATAGAAGTAGAGGTCCTTCATGGTCTCGGTGAAGGACTTCTTGGTGTTCTTGTGCAGGTTGCTCACCGCAATGCGGCTGGCGAGCTGTGCGTAGTCGGGGTGCTTCACCGTCATGGTGGCGGCGACCTCGGCTGTCAGGTTATCGAGTTCGGTGGTGGTGACACCGTCGAAGATGCCGTCGATCACCTTCAGGGTGACCTGAGTGGCGTCCACGATGGGATCCAGCCCATAGCAGAGTTTCTTCACCCGTGCGGTGATCTTGTCGAATTTCACGGCCTCCCGGCGTCCATCGCGTTTAATTACATACATGCTGCTTCGTTGGTTTTTATCCTTCGGCTGAGCTCCCGCCTGGCCGTTGGGTGATTCGTTGAGGTGATCCATTTGGCCCCGCTATCGGGAATGGAAAGGTGGTCGTTGATCTATTGGTTTTCGTCGGTGGTTCTCAGCAGTTCATCAACGGGTGGATGTTCGTTTTGAAAGCGGGACGGAGCTCAGGTACTGTCTTATGTCCGATGTCCTAGGCGAATGCCGCAAACGGCATGGGACATTGGACATAAGACGGTCCGCGACCCTTAGAAATCAGCGTCCAGCGCGAACTTGTTGCCCTCCTTGTTGGTGTTCATCACACCGGCCTTCTGGTACTCGCCCACCCGCTTCTCGAAGAAGTTGGTCTTCCCTTGCAGGCTGATCATCTCCATGAAGTCGAAGGGGTTGGTGGCGTGGTACACCTTGTCATTACCGAGTTCCACCAACAGGCGGTCGGCCACGAACTCGATGTACTGCTGCATCAGTTTGGCGTTCATCCCGATGAGGTTCACGGGCAGCGCGTCGGTCACGAATTCCTTCTCGATGGCCACGGCGTCGGTGATGATCTTCTCGACGGTCTTCTTGCTGAGCTTGTTGATCAGGTGCTTGGTATAGAGCAGGCAGGCGAAGTCGCAGTGCAGGCCCTCATCGCGGCTGATCAGCTCGTTGCTGAAGCTTAGGCCCGGCATCAGGCCGCGCTTCTTCAGCCAGAAGATGCTGCAGAAGCTGCCGCTGAAGAAGATGCCCTCCACCGCAGCGAAGGCCACGAGGCGCTCGGCGAAGCCGCCCTGGCTGATCCAGCTGAGGGCCCAGTCGGCCTTCTTCTTCACACAATCCATGGTGTCCACGGCGTGGAAGAGCTTGTCCTTCTCGAAGGGGTCCTTTATCAGCGTGTCGATGAGGAGGCTGTACGTCTCGCTGTGGATGTTCTCCATGGAGATCTGGAAGCCGTAGAAGAAACGGGCCTCGGTGTACTGCACCTCGTGCAGGAAGTTCTCGGCAAGGTTCTCGTTCACGATGCCATCGCTCGCGGCGAAGAAGGCAAGCACGTGCTTGATGAAGTAACGCTCGTCGTCGTTCAGTTTTGTGGCCCAGTCCACCAGGTCGGCATGCAGGTCGATCTCCTCAGCGGTCCAGAAGCTGGCCTCGTGCTTCTTGTAGAACGACCAGATGTCGTTGTGCTGGATGGGGAAGATGACGAAGCGGTCCTTGTTCTCGCGCAAGAGCGGCTCCAGGTCGGCCTGGGCCTTGTTGGTGAGCGCCTCATCCATGCTCATTTGGCTATCGGAACGGTTATCGGACATGATGTGTAGTGGATCTGAAAAAAGGGTGACGAGGGCGCGAAGGAGGGCGGCCTCCTTTTTTGAATGCTTCGGTTTGTTCGGGTCCGGCGGTCGGCGGAAATGCTGCCTCGTCGTCGGGTCACAAATGTGGACGGCAATGGGAGTGCTGACAAGGGGAAAGCATGAGCTGATCCCCGATCTTTTCAACACGGGCCGGTGCGCCGCGTGGATCGTGGGCGGGATCGGTTCGCGACACTCGCAAGGGTTTTTTCTTCACGATCACTTAACAACGCCGGAACGTGGCGGGGCCCGGGCAATGCGGTGCCCGAAGGCAGGGGAAAGTCGCGTCGGCTGTGGGCCGTGTGAGGGCGGTCATCAACAAATGCGAACAAGGCCGCGCAATGCTCGCCTTGGCGGGCCAACAAAGGCTTGATCGGTGGGTGATGATCGACGCGCAGCGCTGGGAAAGTGGCGCGGATGGGGAGCGAGCGACGCTCAGCGCTTGCTCTTCACCACTGGCTGCTTCAGCCACTCCTGGTAGATCACCTCGAGCTCATCGTACCAATCGGCGCCATAAGCACGGGTGAGCGGTCCCTTCAGGAAGCGGAACACGGGCACATCGAGCTTGGCACCGCACGAGCAGGCCGGCTTGCAGATGTCCCATATGCTGTAGTTCAGCCCGTCGTGATACTTCAGTTTCTCCACGCGGATCGGATACAGGTGGCAGCTCAGCGGCTTGTTCACCGGGATCTTCCCCTCGCGGTACGCGTTCTCGATGCCGCACTTCCAGATGCCCAGCTTGTCCTTCTTCGCGAACGCGCATTCCTGGTACTCATCGATCAGCGGCGTTACCAGCTCACCATCGGAATCCACCACGCTGGTGCCCTGCTTGTCCACGGCCTTGCGTCCGCGCGCGGTCATGTGCGGCTTGATCTCCTCGTAGTACTTCTTGATCTCCGCCGCTTCCTCGGGCGTGATGGGTGCTCCGCTATCGCCTTGCTCGCAACATGCGCCTTTGCACGCGTTGAGGTCGCACACGAAGCGTTTTTCGAAAAGGTCTTCGCTGATGAGGGTGCCGCGGTGTTCGATCATCGGGCTGCAAAGCTACGGGCCTGATGCTTCCGGCTTCGAGCTGCGAGCCTCGAGCTTGTTCTCACCACATCTGACCCGACCTGCTCGCAGCTCGCAGCTCATGGCTCATGGCTCGTGGCTCACAGCTATTTTCACAATAAAACCCACCACTCATGAAAGACTTCAAGAAGCTCATGGACTGGCAAAAGGCCATGGATATCACCGATATGGTCTTCGACCTGTATGAAGAGTTGCCCTGGCAGAAAGCTGCTGAGCTGAAGAGTCAGTCAACACGCGCAGCCATTTCCATTGCGTCGAACATCGCCGAGGGGAATTCACGGAGAAGTGAAAAGGACAAGCACCGCTTCATGGAGATCGCCCTTGGCTCGGCATTCGAACTCGAAACGCAAACGCTCACGCTACAACGGCGCAAATGGGCTCCAAAGGCTGAGGTGGTCGCTCTGCTCCAAGCCATTGATGAAGAACAGAAAATGCTCATGAGCTTCATGGCCAAACTAAAAGCCTGACTCTAGCCGAACTCAAGCTCGCAGCTCGTGGCTCAAAGCTCGTGGCTCCTAGCTAGCAGCTCCCACCTACTTTTGCGCCCCGCGCCGTCAAAGATTTCCAAGACGTCCGCCTTACATCATGAGCAATCAAGAAGACCGCCTCAAGACCCTCATCGGCCATGCGAAAGAGTATGGCTTCGTGTTCCCCAGCAGCGAGATCTACGACGGCCTGAGCGCCACATACGACTACGGCCCGTACGGCGCCGAACTGAAGAACAACATCCGTCAGTACTGGTGGGCGGCCATGACCAAGCTCAACGAGAACATCGTGGGTTTGGACGCGGCCATCTTCATGCACCCCACGGTGTGGAAGGCCAGCGGCCACGTGGACGCCTTCAACGATCCGCTGATCGACAACAAGGACAGCAAGAAGCGATACCGTGCCGACGTGCTCCTGGAGGACCACATGGCCAAGTACCAGGACAAGATCGAGAAGGAGACCGAGAAGGCGAAGAAGAAGTTCGGCGAGGCCTTCAACGAGGAGCAGTTCCGCGCCACGAACCCGAACGTGTTGCGCGCGCAGGAGCGGATCAACGCCGTGGAAGGTCGCATGAAGACGGCGCTGGAAGCGAATGACCTGGAAGCCGTGCGCCAGCTGATCATCGACGAGGAGATCAAATGCCCGATCAGTGGCACGGCCAATTGGACCGAAGTGCGCCAGTTCAACCTGATGTTCGCCACGGAGCTCGGCAGCGTGAGCGGCGAGAGCAGCACGATCTACCTGCGTCCGGAAACGGCACAGGGCATCTTCGTGAACTTCCTCAACGTGCAGAAGAGCGCACGCATGAAGATCCCCTTTGGCATCGCGCAAACGGGCAAGGCCTTCCGCAACGAGATCGTGGCACGGCAGTTCATCTTCCGCATGCGCGAGTTCGAGCAGATGGAGATGCAGTTCTTCGTGAAGCCCGGCACCGAGATGGAGTGGTACAACACCTGGAAGGAGAAGCGCATCACGTGGCACCGTGCGTTGGGGCTGCCCGTGGAGAACTACCGCTTCCACGACCACATCAAGCTGGCGCACTATGCGAATGCCGCGTGCGACATCGAGTTCCGCTTTCCCATGGGATTCAAGGAGCTTGAGGGCATCCACTCGCGCACGGACTTCGACCTGAGCAGCCACGAGAAATTCAGTGGCCGGAAGCTTATGTACTTCGACGCCGAGGCCAACGAGAGTTATGTGCCCTACGTGGTGGAAACATCCATCGGCCTTGATCGCATGTTCCTGGCGATCCTGAGCGCTGCGTACGAAGAGGAGAAGCTGGAAGGTGGCGAAGAGCGCGTGGTGTTGCGCATACCCGCACCGCTGGCACCGGTGAAGGTGGCCGTGATGCCGTTGGTGAAGAAGGACGGACTACCGGAGAAAGCGCGCGCCATCATCGACGGCCTGAAGCTTTCGCACAACTGCCAGTTCGACGAGAAGGACAGCATCGGCAAGCGCTACCGCCGCCAGGACGCCATCGGCACACCGTACTGCATCACCGTGGACTATGAAACAATGCAGGACAACACGGTGACCCTGCGCGAACGCGATAGCATGAAGCAGGAGCGCGTGGCCATCGCCGACCTCGATCGCATCGTGGGCGAGAAAGTGGATCTGCGCCGCTTGTTGCGGATGCTGTAAGCGCTACCGCAAATAGTCGCTCACGGCCCTGGAGATCGAGCGCTTTACCTCTTCCCACGTCTGGCCTTGCAGGCTGACAGGGTCTTCGCTGCCTTCGGCGTCCGTGAAGTATGTGATCGCACTGGGTATGCTGATCGCTAACATCTGGTCGGGGTACTTCGCACGATGCCAGTCAATGATCTCAGCGAGGTCATGGTGTTGCAGCAGTGTGCAGAGGTCCCAGAAATCCTTCTTCTTACCCCGGCCCAACAGTGCCTGGATCTTCATCGCACCAATGTCCTTGTCGCCATACATCCGCACAACGCCATGTTGCTCGATGTCGCCGATGCGTGCATGAGGGTGATTCACGATATCGACCTTGACGCCTGCAATGAAGCAGAACAGGCCAATGGACCTTCCACGACCCGGCTCGTACTCGAAGGTGGTACCGAACTCTTTCTTCAGAGCATCCCTGATAAGATCATGATCGAACGTGTTCCCGAAAAGATCGAAGTCCCCGGAGGCCCGGTGCCCATACCGCAATGCCAGCGCTGTGCCGCCGACCAGTGCAAGGTCCAGTAGCGCGGGCATGGCCATTAACCGCTCTAATATGGGAAGAGACCCGGGTGGGAGTGCCTCAACGTGTAACATCGGAAATTCTCCAGAGGTTCACCAACGACCGCGCTCGCGAGGGATAGCCTGTGTTCGGGCAGGAACTTCGCCGTGAGCAACGCCTCACGAACGCGCTCATCGCCGTAATAACGGCGGCATTGCCGGATGTCCTCCACATCACCCCGCTCGAATACGCGCTCGATCACGAACTTCCACTTCTCGTCAAGGTCCATGTTGTCATAGTCCACATCCCAAAAGATGCGGCGGTCGAACACGGGCGTGGAGGCGGCCATCCCTACAAATGTACAGGGACCTTGGGCTGTGCGAGAAGGCGGATCTGCGTGGGTTGTTGCGGAAGTTGTGATCTTCGGGACCTGATGTCCCGCAAGCGCAACAAGACCACGGCCTGCCCGAACTGTGGCACGGCGCTGCAGGCGGGCTTCGAGTTCTGTCCACAGTGTGGTCAGGAGAACCACGACTTGCGGGTGCCGTTCAAGCATTTCGCGTACGAGTTCGTGGAGAACCTCACGCACTTCGATACGAAGCTGTGGAGCACGCTGAAGATGATCTTCACGAAGCCCGGACAACTGACGAAGGACTTCGTGGAAGGAAAGCACGCGCGGTATGTGCACCCTGTCCGTTTTTACGTCTTCACCAGCGTGATCTTCTTTGCGTTGCTCACTTGGTGGGTGGACCGAGGCATTCATGTGAGCATCACGGCGGGAGAAGGGCCGCGATCTGCGGTATCCACGCTTCACGATATGCTCCCTGACAATGTTCTCCGACCGTTGAAGAACGATTCGCAATTGGTGGCGCGGCTCTACTTGCCGATCGATTCTCCGTGGTATGGGGCCATGCGAAAAAGACTGCTCACAGGGAACAGCGCGTTGTTCGACAGTTTGCTGAGCACAGCGCAGGTCGATACTTCGGCAGGGCTGCGCCAGCGGCTCACTGACGCGGTAAGTCACCTGCCTGACGTTGGCTCTCTTGATGTGCAACGCCAGGTGAGCTTTCTGGGGAATGAACATGTGACATTCCCCAACAAAGAGGAACAAGAGCGCTTCATGCGGATCGGTGCGGACATGACTGATGAACAGGCTGATTCGATCCTGCGCACCGGGACCGATACCACATCGAGCTGGCTCAAGCGCCGAGCGATCCGGTCCATCGGTCGGTTGCAGGTCGGGTCCACACAAGGTGCCTATCGAATGGCGCATTTGGCGATCAAGAGCATTTCGTTCATCATGTTCCTGCTTATGCCGTTCACCGCCGTGTTGCTGTTATGGGTCTTTTATCCGAAGCGGTATTACTGGGAGCACCTGATCTTTTCAGTGCACATCCACACCATCTTCTTCCTGTACTTCAGCATACTCCTCCTTTTTGCGCTGGTGCTGCCCGGGGAATGGCCCGATTGGTTGCTGGCACCTGCGATGCTTGTTTGCCTGGGTTACCTGCTCCTGTCACTCCGCACCGTTTATGGCAAACGCTGGACCTCCACCCTGATGCGCTTTCTGGTCATGAGCATACCCTACTTCATCGTGTTCATCCTGCTTTTTGTGACCGGGCTCTTCTGGGGTTTTATCTCCCTTTGATCGGCGACTTGCGTTCCAGCGCTATTTTCGCCGTCCCTTTGCTAGCAGGGTTCACCTACCCAGGTGGCGGAATTGGTAGACCTGCCTGTATTCTAAGACCTGTGCAAGTCAGGCCGCGAACTTGTGAAGGTCCAGGTAAGGCTCCTGGCGGTTGACCGCTGCGAAGACCCGGCTGACCAGCTTGTTGCGGATGATGTTGAGGGTGGACATGTGGTGTT
>JANOAK010000032.1:0-248865 GCA_031411095.1 Flavobacteriales bacterium
CGCGCGAGGTCCCGGGTATCGCGCCCACGCACGGCCCCGTACTGTTGCGATCCCGGGACGGGGTGGAGGTGTTAAATAGGTGGATCGCAGTTTGGTGCGCGCGCTGGTGGCCGCAGGTGCGGTTGGCATGCGAGGTCCCGGGTATCGCGCCCACGCACGGGCCCCATCCTGTTGCGATCCCGGGACGGGGTGGAGGTGTTAAATAGGTGGATCGGAGTTTGGTGCGCGCGCTGGTGACCGCAGGTGCGGTTGGCGCGCGAGGTGCCGGGTATCGCGCCCACGCACGAGTCTCCTCCTGTTGCGATCCCGGGACGGGGTGGAGGTGTTAAATAGGTGGATCGGAGTTGGGTGCGCGCACTGGTGGCCGCAGGTGCGGTCGGCGCGCGAGGTCCCGGGTATCGCGCCCACGCACGGGCCCCATCCTGTTGCGATCCCGGGACGGGGTGGGGATGTTAAATAGGGATCGGAGTTGGGTGCGCGCGCTGTTGGCCGCAGGTGCGGTCGGCGCGCGAGGTCCCGGGTATCGCTCCCGCTCGCAGGCCACGTCCAGTTGCGATCCCGGGCGGGTCGGGTGAACAAGCGAAGGGCCGCCTCCTTGCGGAAGCGGCCCCTGCCTTTTGACGTTCACTGAACGGATGCCTTACAGCACGCTCAGGCGTTTGGTGGTCGTTACGCCGTCCACGGTGATGTTCACCATGTAGATGCCGGCGGCCATGTTGCCATCGAGTTCCAGCACTGTGCGGAATGTCTCGCCGGCCACATTGTGGTCCTGTGCCATCACGCGCTTGCCGAACACGTCGAACATCTCCACACTGATGTTGTGGTCGGTGTCCGCGAGGCCGCTAAGTTGAAGGTTCACCAGTCCGTCGTTCACGGGGTTGGGGAACAGTTCGGCGCTGGTCTGCAGCACTTCCTCGGGCATGCGTCCGCTCTCCGGTGGGTTCTGGATGGTGACGTTGCAGGTGGCACCGCAGTACCCGCGCCATACACCGTTCACGAAGGCTTCCACCTTCACCTGGTAGGTCTGCCCGCTCACCAGCTGCCATTGGACCCAGCTGAGGGTGCATACATACGTGGGCAGAATGGTGTTGCGTGCACCGAGCACTGGGGGATCGTTCACATTGTCCACACCCAGTGTATCCGTCAGCAGGTTCGGGTTCGGTCCGTCGATGTCGATCAGTCCTCCCTCGAAGCGGAAACGATACTGCGTGGCGAAGTTCACGGGCTGTGCGTAGATCTTATCGCTGTAGCGGAAGCGCTTGGTAACGCCACAGGAGTACGTGTTACCCGGCAGGGAGATCAGGGCGGTGCAAGCTGGCTGAACGGCGTTGAGCGCCATTTCGCAACCCGTGCCGAAGCGATCATCCGAGAAGCCGGCGGCTCCTTGATCGACCCTGACGCGGCAGAAGTAGGTTGTGCCGTACACGAGCGGGGTGGTCACCATTTCGCCGAACTGCACGTAGTTGCGTGCAACAGCGATGCGACGGGCCCAGCCACCGTTAGGGTTGCTGAACTCGAACTGGTAGTTGGTAACGCCCAGCACGGTATTGCAGTACACCTTGTCCGCAAGCAGGTTGGTGAAGATGCCACACTCCGTAGGCAGTGGAGCACTGGGTCCGCCGGGCAGGCAGAAGGCATGGTTGTCACCATACCCGGCCCAGCCTGGTGGCGAAACGGGCGAGGTGGAGGTGTACTGTCCATTGTCCCGCAGCACCGAGCGGCCTTGCGCATTGCGCAGTTCCCACTGACCGGCACCGAGCAGGCCATCGCCGCCGCTGTCGAACAGGTAGAAGCTGAAGCAATTGCCCTGGTTCGTGGAAAGACAAACGTTGGTGTTCACCTGGGCGTTGTTCTGCCCGGTGTATGGTCCACCGGCCGCCATGGTCTCGCCAAGGCTGTTCGCGATCGCCCAGGTGGTCTGTCCACCGTTGTTATCCGTCAGGATGGCGACCACCACCGTTTCGCCGGTGATGTTCACCACCTTCGAGACAGCATCATTCGCAGTGAGCCCATCGGCCGACCCGTTGGGGAGGCTGCTGGACACATGGAGCGTATGCACGCCCAAGCTGGGGCTGCTGATGGTGGGCAGTGTCACCGTGTCGGTCTCCTGGTAGGCGAGGTCGCCCGACCAGTTGTACACCAGCGGTGTGCCGGCGTCGATACGATACGAGATCACGGCGCTGGTGAGGTTCAGTTCGCCATTGTTACGGATCACGATGCGTGGGTCGATGGTGGTGCTGCACAATGCATTGGATGGGTCGAGGATCGTATCCACCGCAGCATCGTTCAGCGCGGGGTGGCGGAGGAGAACGGTGAAGTCACCTTCCTGTCCCACGCCTCCATCATTCCACAGATACAACAGGTAGTCCGTGTTGGTGGTGAGCGCGGGGAGTTGGGTGTTCAGGCCTTCTCCGCCGATCACGCAATCCACTTCGCCCGTGGCACCAAGCCCACTGCAGGCACCGTTGTAGAGCGCATAGTTCATTGTTCCCGCCGATCCGAGGGCGAGGTCCATGAACATCAGCGCATTGGGGCCGCTGTTGAAGCTGTACCACATGCCCTGCAGCGCACCGAAGCCGTCGCAGCTGGTGAACTGGTCGGAATGCGCGCAGCTGTTGTCGCCGGAGGTGCTTACACCGCTGCCATCATCCAATGCGGGGATGAGGGTGACGGCGTTGCCGCACGCGTCGTTCGGCACCGCAGGAGCGCAGGGGGCCGTACAGAACACGTTCATCTGGAAGATGCCTTCATCGGCACCATAGCCGTGCACCACGATGTAATACTGCACGTTGGCCGCAGCCGCCCAGCTCACTTCACTGCTGAAGTTGGGGCAACCCGTACCATCGTCGTTCTGCGCCACGCACACCAGATTGTCGCAATCGGGGGCAGCTTGGAAGATGCTGATGCGGGTATCGAACTGTGCCGTTCCGCAGGTGGTGGCCGTTACCTCCTGTGCCACGGTGTTGGTGTAGCTGTACCACACGGAACCGCCCGAGCTGGGTGCTTCAGAGAAGGCGCAGGCCGATAGGGGCAGTGAGTTGAGCAGGCCAGACGTGCTGCTCTGTACCTGTGCACCGCACGCGATCGGTTCAGCAGAGGCGCAATCGATGTTCTGCACGGGGCACACGAAGGTGACGCCGTAGGTGTTGATCGGCAGGCTCGCGCTCACCGGATCCACCAATACCCAGTATTGACCGGTGGTGGCCACGGGGAAGGTGAATGACTGCACCGTGAACTGGTTCGTACCGACGTGTGTCCAGCCCGTAGGATCGCAGGCGCCCACGGCCTTGAAGTACACGGCCACGCGGCTGCTGCCCGCGGCTGCGGTGAGGCTCATGCTGTACGTACCCAGCACGCTCGCGTTCAGGAAGAACAGTTGCTCCTTACCCGACGTGGTGAAGTTGAAGGTGGGTTCCACGAAGTTCCAGCCGCCGGGCCCGTTGGGTCCGAATGATCCGATGCCCGAGGGGCACACGATGGCGGGTGCTGCAGCACAATCCGGATAGGTGACCACCTGGCCAAACGAGCTAACGCCAGGACCGTCGCCGCATGGTGTGCAGTCACGGGTCACGTATACGTCATACTGGGTAACAGCGGTGAGGCCGCCGATCACCACTGGACCTGCGGTCACAGGAGCCAATGTGGTGCCTGATCCCTGCACGAATCCAGCAGGGCCATATTCCACGGAGTAGGTGGCGGTGCCGCAGCTGTTGACACCATTGCTCCAGTTCACCGTGAACCCGTTCGTGTTCACGCTGCTGAAGGCCACCGATGTTGCAGGCAGGCAGGGAGGGGCAGGTGCCACGTTGATGATATAATCCTCCGCTTCACCTGATCCGAAGTTGCCGCACGCATTCGCTGCGCCGTTGGCATTGCCCGTGAAGCGTGAACGGACGCGCATGTTCGTGGCCCCGAGCGTGGCCCCCAAGGGCACGGCCAGGTTGATGGTGCTGGCCGCGTTCGCCACGCTGCCCACGGACACCTGGCTCCACTCATTCGTGTTGTACACACCGTTGTGGTCCCAATCCACCCAGACGGAAATGATGCATCCCTGGTCCGTGGTCACGCTCATGTTGTACCCCACGCCTTGCTGTACCGTGGTGGTGGTCGTACCGCTCGGGCCATAGGCCGTATAGGCCGGCGCCGAACAGGTGGTCGTGTTGTTCAGCGTGTTCAAGGTAACGTTCACAATATCACCGTTACCGCAACCCACTGAATGGGTGGCTGTGCAATAGCATAGGAACGTGTTGGCGTTCACCACGACCACGTTGGAGGTATCCGTTCCCGCACCACAGGTCACGATGACGCGGTAGTAGGTGGTGTCCGTCGGACTGTGCGTAATGGTGGGGGTGGAACCCGGGATCGTGGCCCAGGTAGTGCCGTTCACTGAGCTTTCCCAGGTCAGTGTCTGGCCGCTGCCGTTGGAGCCACCGGCATAATGCAGTCCCACGCTTCCGCCAGCGGCACAAACGTTCGTGGCATTGGCCTGGAGCGTTCCGGCCACAGGAGGGTTAGTACAGGGATCCTGCACACAATCCACCACGCCCGCATGCAAGGTTCCTGCGGTCAGGTTCGAGAGTGAACCCGGTGTTGGATAGAAGATGGGGCAGTTACCGGGGTAGGTGGACGGTCCGCGGAATTCATAGACCACACCACCGAAGGGGTCGCTCATGGTCAGGCCGGGTTCGTCAGGGAACGCACCAGGGTTGGTGCAGATCAGCGAAATGGCGCCGGCATCGCAGAGTTCATAGACCACATTGGCATCGCACGTAGCCACCTGTGGACCGAGGGAGCCCACCAGCAATCCGTTCTCACGCACTTCCACCAAGGCGCCATTCCAGCTGTCGCCGTAATTGTCGGTGAGGTGGAAATCGTAGTTGCAGGCCAAGGCCGCGCCGCATCCGGATAGGAAGTTGGTAACGACGGTGTTCGCACTGAAGTTCCCACCGCCACAGTTCTGGCGCACGTACACGTTATAATTCGTGCGCGCCAAAGGCACGGTGATCGTTGCGGGGGAGGAAGCGGCCGTTACGACCGTGCCACCGCCGCCAGCAGTGGCTCCCGTTCCAGGGGTGAAGCCGGGTGCACCGTACTCGATGATGAAGGAGCCTGTGCAGCTCGCGCAGGTCCAGCTGACATTCGCATTGAAGCCGGTGACGTTGCCAATGGCCACATTGATGGGAGTCGGGCAAGCGGGTGGGTTGGTCACCGTGATATTATCGAGGTAGACCTGGTTGCCGAACTGGCTGATCGCGCGCCAGCGGATACGGTTAACGGTACCCGGGAAGTTATATGAGCGCGTGGCCCATTCAGCTGCCGTGGTGGGTACATATCCTGCTGTCTGCGAAAGACCCGTTGGGTTCAACGCTCCGCCGACACTGTTATCCAAGGTCGCAATGGGCACTGTCCAAGTGGCACCTCCATTGGTGGATCCTTCCACGAAGATCTGGTCCGGTGCGTTGGCGGGGTACGTTGCGCCGGCCACGTCGAAGTTGAGCTGCTTCAGTACACCGTAGGGGGTGAACACCGGAGTGAAGATGGTTGATGTCGTTGCAGCGGCGAGGTTGAAGAAATTCAACAGGACGGAGCCCGTGCCCGCAGCAGCGAAACCGTTTGCAGCATTACGCTGTAACAGGGCATAGGACGGGGTCAGCTGGTAGCAGTGGAAGGCGGTCTGGCTAAAATTGGCCGGAAAGGCCGCGCAGCTGCCTGCGCTGCTGGAGAATTTCACCGCAGCCCGGAATGCCGTTATGGCCAGGGTCGTAACGCCGATCGTCGGTACGCCTGTGCCGTTGTACCGGCGGCAGGTGCTAGCCGTCGCAAGGGTACTGTTACCGTTGGCGGAGTTCATCACCGGCCCCGCGGCTGTAACGTTATCGGTGCGCACCACCAGCATCTGCAGGTTCCCTGCGGCCAGGGTGTAATTGAACGGGGTGGTGAGCGTTACATCCGTGAAGCCGATCGCGGAAGGGAACGTGATCGGACCACTGTACACCAAGGTATACCCTGCCGTGGAATACAGACCCGATACGAAGGTCGTGTTCGCCGTGGTCTGCAGGTAAATGCTGACACTGTTGTACGTTTTCGGCAAGCCCGTCAACGCGTTCATGGCGAATCCGATCTGGGTAATGTTGAGGTCCGTCCCGATCTCGGAAGCGAGGTAGATGTGCTCGCTTGCATGGTAGTTGGACGAGCCCATGGGGCCATTGCCCGTGGTGCCGGGGTTCGCGGTCAGGCTCACCGTGTACTGAGCATATGTATTCACTGACAGTGCGAATAATGCACCTGCCAGCAGCCCTGATCTCAACAGGGTGCGTATGGTTTTTCTCATGGATCCGGAAAGGGTTTGGGTTGGTGTCGATGAAGACCGCGTTAAAGTAGATGAATGGGGTGGATCGTCAAGGGGTGTCGAAAAAAAGAGGTTTGCGCGGTGGCCGCAGGCGCTGATCTTGGGGCTGAGATCCGGTGGCATGTGGTCGGGAGTTGGTTGCGCGCGCCAGGAACCGCAGGTGGTGGTTTGCGCGCGAGGTCCCGGGTATCACCGCTCATGCCTCCCCGCGGGTATCACCGCTCATGCCTTCGCTGCGCTGCGGCATTCGCGGTGATCCCGGGACGGAGTTGGATTTTTTGTAGTTGGGTTGGATGTTGGTTGCGCGCGCTGGTTGCCGCAGGCTTTGTTTGTGCGCGAGGTCCCGGGTATCACCGCTCATGCCTTCGCTGCGCTGCGGCATTTGGGGCGATCCCGGGACGGAGTTGGATTTTTTATAGTTGGGTGGAAGTTGGTTGCGCGCGCTGGTTGCCGCAGGCTTTGGTTTGCGCGCGAGGTCCCGGGTATCACCGCTCATGCCTTCGCTGCGCTGCGGCATTCGCGGTGATCCCGGGACGGAGTTGGATTTTTTGTAGTTGGGTGGAAGTTGGTTGCGCGCGCTGGTTGCCGCAGGCTTTGGTTTGCGCGCGAGGTCCCGGGTATCACCGTTCATGCCTTCGCTGCGCTGCGGCATTCGCGGTGATCCCGGGACGGGTTTGGGTATGAAAAGCAAAGGGCCGCCTCCTTGCGGAAGCGGCCCCTGCTTTTGAGCTTGTTTGAACGGATGCCTTACAGCACGCTCAGACGTTTGGTGGTCGTTACGCCATCCACAGTGATGTTCACCATGTAGATGCCGGTGGCCATGGTACCGTCGAGTTCCAGAACGGTGCGGAAGGTCTCTCCGCCCGTAGCGAACTCCTGGGCCATCACACGCTTGCCGAATACATCGAACATCTCCACGAGGATGGTGTGTTCGCTGTCGGAGAGGCCTGCCAGTTGCAGGTTCACGCGACCATCACCCACCGGGTTCGGGAAGAGCTCGCTGCTCAGTTCAGGTACCAGCTCCTGGATCCGGCCGTTGTCGCCGTTCATGCCCGGGTTGGAGATCGTTACGGAGCAGATCGCACCGCAGTAATCCACCCACGCACCGCTAACGAACGCTTGCACCTTCACTTGGTAGGTCTGTCCGCTCACCAGTTGGTAGGTCGTCCAGTTCAAGGGGCAGATGTAGTTCGGACGGACCACGTTACGTGTGCCAGCCACTGGGGGATCGTTCACGAAGTCAACTCCAAGCGTATCCGTTGCCAGGTTCGGGTTGGCACCATCGATGTCGATGAGGCCGCCCATGAAGCTGAAGCGGTACTGCGTGGCGTATGGAACGGGTTGCGCCCAGATCTTATCGCTGCCACCGAAGGTCTTGGTAACACCGCAGGAGAAGGTAGCACCAGGAGCGCTGATCAGCTGGGTGCATGCAGGCTGCACAGCGGCGAGGGCCATTTCACAACCTGTACCGAAATGGTCGTTCGCGAGGCCATCATTGCCAGCATCCACGCGGACACGTACGAAGTAGGTAACACCGGGCTGCAGCGGGCTGGTGACCATCTCACCGAAGGCCACATAGCTGCGGGGCACAGTGATACGGCGGTAGGTACCCACGTTCGGATTGCGGAACTCGAACTGGTAGTTCGTGATACCGGGCACCGTACGGCAGTACACTTTGTTCTTCAGCACGTTGTTGAAGATGCCGCACTCGCTGGCCAAGGGCGCCGAGGGACCTACAGGCAGGCAGACCTGGTGCACGGCCACGCCGCCGCTCTCACCATAGTTCGCGTAAGCCGTGGGATCGGCAGGTGACTGTGATCCGTTGCCGGTGAACGCACCGTCATCGCGCATCACTACACCACCAGCTGAATTCCTCAACTCCCAACCTCCGCCAACGATGCCATCACCGGAGCCATCGAGGATCCGGAAGTAGAAGCAATCGCTGAGACTGGTGGACAGGCACACCGTTGTGATGTCGATCGTGTTGGAAGGCACGGGGTCAAGGCTCGCCACCAGGTTGAAGTCGGTGTCGTAGATCTCCCATGAGGTGTTCGTACCCGCATCCATCGTCATGCGCACGGTCAAGTTCTGACCGGTGGCGCTGTAGACAGAGGTGGCCACGTTATCCGCAGGGAGCACATCGGCTTGTCCATTGGGGTTCACCGCTTCGATCGTCATGGTGTACGGTCCACCCAGATCGGTCTCGATGAAGGTCGGGAATACCACCACCGTGCTCTGACCCGTGGCCAGCGAACCGGTCCAGAGGTAGGATAGCGTGTGGGTGGGCTGGCCGGCGATGCTCACATCGAGTGTCACGGAGGTCAGTGTGACCTCACCGTTGTTCTGCAGCACGATCTGGGGATACAACTGCGTATCGCAGGTGCTGCCCACAGGGGAGGTGATGCTGACAACTTCCGCATCGTAGAGACCTGGGTGGG
This sequence comes from Flavobacteriales bacterium, assembly GCA_031411095.1. Lineage (GTDB taxonomy): Bacteria > Bacteroidota > Bacteroidia > Flavobacteriales_F > PHOS-HE28 > PHOS-HE28. Next base: position 8,788 of record JANOAK010000032.1, read on the forward strand.
TAAGCATCACACCATAGGTACCACGCGCCGTTCCACCGTTGTTGTACACCAGCAGCTTGTAATCCGCGTCCGTCAACAACGGTCCGAGGTTGCTCAGGCCCTCACCGAGGGTGGCGCAATCCACAGGGCCCGAGGCCAACAGGGCTTCGCAGTCACCGCTGAACAGTGCATAGCTCAGGGTGGAGGCCGTATAGGGTGACGTGCCGTTGTTGTACAGGTACAGATCGTGCGCGGTGTTCTCACCGGTGTTGAAGCTGTACCAGTTACCGATCACAGGCGACGCGCCCGAGCAGGTGGTAGGACCATCGGCAAGGGAGCAGGTGTTCGCATCGGTGAAGGCCACCTCCGTACCATCAGCCAACTGGCTGGTGATCGGCAGGGCCACACCACAACTGTCGTTGTCGTTCACGTCCGTAGCGCAGATGGACGAGCAGAACATGGACAGGTTGAACAGCCCGTTGATGGCACCGGTACCGTGCAGCGCCACATAGTAGGTCTCGCCGTTGAGCGCACGGAAGGTGATCTCAGATGTACCGTTGGGGCAACCTGGGGTATCGTCGTTCGCGCCCACGCACACCAGATCCGAGCAACCCGTGATGGGCTTGAAGATCGAGATACGTGTATCGAACGGAGATGCTCCGCAGGTGTTCACCGTCACATCCTGATCGGCAGTGGCCGTGTAGACCCACCAGTTCACGTCACCCGTGCTCGCAACGCCGTTGAAGGCACATGCACCAGTGGGCAGGTTGGTTGGGCCAGTGGCACTATGGAAGCCGGTCTTGGTTTCGCCGCATTCGATCGGCGCAGCCGTACCGCAGCTCAGGTTGTTCGCGATGCAGGCCACCGTGGCCGTCCAACCGGCGTTCTGGGTAGTAGCGTTGGACACGAACTTGAAGGTGAGGCAACCGCTCGGGTTCGACGCGATCAGGAATCCTGGGTAGGCCGTGTTCGTTGGCGCCGTGGTTCCCCACCAGCCGCCAGCAACACCACCCGGAACACTGCCCGCAGTGTTACCCGAGGAGATCAGTGGGTCAGCGGTGGTCGTTCCGTTGTACACATACAGTGCATCAAACGATGCCTGCGTGTTGAACGTGCTGAACTGTACAGCCGCCAGTTCGCCCGGCTCGTTACCGCAGATGGTCACCAACTCGTTGGAGTTCGCTGCGTACACGCCACCGGCTCCACCATTGTCCGTGTAGGTACCGGCCGTGCAGCTAAGTGCAGCACCCGTGGTGAAGGAAGTACTGCTCGAAGGACCGCTTTGACCGTTGCCACCGCAATCGGCGTACACCAGTACGCTGTACGGTGTGCTTGGGCTCAGGCCGGTCAATGTGAACGGATTCGTGGGCGCAGGCACCGTGTTACCCGTACCAGGCGTGAATCCGGCTGGGCCGTACTCAAGCACCCAAGCGGTCTCCAGGCAACCAGGGACCCAGCTCACGTTCGCCGTAGTTGCACCGGTCGTCGTAGCCGCGATGCCACCAGGCGTTGGGCAGGGAGGAGGAGGGTCGATGGTGATCAAGTAATCCTCCGTCTCGCCCCATGTGTACGTGTTGCAGGGGTTGATGGTGATACCAGCGGTCGCATACACCTCACGCACACGCATGCGATGCTCGCCAACGGGCGGGTTGCAGGCCAGCGTAATGGGGAAGGACCCGCTGCCAAAAGCGCCCAGGATGTTGGTCGCCGTGTATCCCACGCGCTCACTTGGTGTCGAGAAGATACCGTCGTTGTTGTAGTCGATCCACACCGCAATGCCCTGGTTCGTGAAGCTGCCGATGGTCACGGTCACGTTGTAGGTGCTACCGGCCTGAAGGTTGGCGGTCAAGTTCGGCGCACCCGTGAAGAACGTGAAGGCAGGGTTCACTGGAGCCGTGCCCGAGTTGTTCAACAAGGTGGTACCCGTGATCTCCACTTGCGAGATCAGGTCACCCGATGTTTTACCCGTGGTGTAGTTCGGCGTGCAATAGCAGTTCTGGTAGTTCTCCTGGGTAAGTTCCGTGGCACTCACGGTAACACCTGGACCTGAACAACCATCATTGATGAACACCGTCCATACGCCCAACATGTCCGCCGCCTGGGTGGCTGCAGTACCGCGCGGTGCGTTAGTGGGGTCATACCACTGGTACGTGTACGGAGCAACACCATCCGTCGCAACGGCCGTCAGGGTGGTGGTCGCGCCTACGCACAGGGTCGTACCGCCCGTCACCGTACCAGCCGTCACTCCCGTACCAGGGGTGTAGACGATGGTCGAGGTGTTCTGGCAGAAGGTGTTCTGGTCCGTGTAGGTCAGTGTGTAGGTCGTGGTGGTCACTGGCGCACTCGTGATCGAGAAGATGTTCGTTCCCGAAGGACCAGGATTCCACACCGTGGTGTAGTTGCTGGGGGGCGAGAAGCGGTAGGCGAAGGGCGTAACGATCGGGTTGTTCGCAGCGGCCACTGTGCCGGAGGCGAAGGCCAGTACGCCGATGGTACCGTTGCCATTGTTCACACCCACCACCTTGTTACGATCCACGTTCGTGGAGGAGGTCACATGCACCTCGATCACGCCTGTGGTCTCGTACAGTTTGCACTGCGCCGTGCTGATCTCGGTGGCACCGAACTCGCGCACGTTCAGATACTGGATAACGAACGCGCGGTTGGGGGCAATACCCTCGGTCCAGTACTGCAGCGTGCCATTGGCCGTGCCGCTGGTGGTCAGGTGATGGTCCATGGCCAGCACAGCGATCATGTTGAATGGTTCCGCCGTACTGGGCAGCGTGGTGAACGTGAAGTCCGTCAGACCCGTGAGGCCACCAAAGATCAAGGTGCCGTTCGTACCAACGCTGATCGCGTTATACGGGGTGCTGAAGAAATTGAACGTGAAGGGGATGGGAATACCTCCCCAACCGCCATCGTCCAAGGAGCCTGTGGACAAGGGAACCACCGCAGCACCGGCGGTCGCCAACACCGTTGGTGTCGGAGGAGGCGTGCTGGGGGCGTGCGGAATGCTCGTGCTCACGAAGTTGCCCGCCGAGAGTCCCGAGTTCACCGTGATGGTGGCACCTGGGCACTGCGGAGCGGTCGGCGTGAAGCTCATCGAGGCCGAAGGCAATGCATACACACCCAACGAGTAGTTCGCATTGGCCACGCAGCCTTCGATCGGGCTGCCCGTAGCACCAACACCCTGCACACTGTAGTTGCTGGTGGCGGTGATCGACGTGGACGCATCATACGGACCGGGAACACCAGGGCTCAACGGCGCACCGCTCAGGCTGGTCCAGGTCAAGTTGTAGTTACTGATGCTGGCAGAGCCGGCCGTCAATACGGCATCGCCACCACCCGTACCGCAGAAACTCGGCGGGTTGGATGTGATGGTGATCGTAGGCGGCGTCTGGTAGGTGATGGCACTCGTGGCCGTGCCCACACAACCGAAGCCGTCCGTACCGCTCACCGTGTAGGTGGTGGTGGTCGCAGGGGTGGCGTTCACGTTGGCACCCGTGGTGGCGCTAAGACCCGCTGCAGGAGACCAGCTATAGGTGTTCGCACCCGAAGCAGCCAGCGCGATCGCCGGTGCACCGCCGCAGTAGTTACCCGTGGTGGGGTTAACGGCCACTGGAGGCAGCGAGTTCTGCGTGATGTTCACCGCAGGCGTCGTGTAACTGTTACCGCATGCATCCGTGATGGTGGCGGTAACAGGACCGACCGTATTCACCGCGCTCGTTGCCGTGGTGGGACCATTGGACCAAGCGTAGGTGAACGGTGCCACTCCATTGAGACCTGTGAGGCTGAGTGTGGTGCTGCCACCTGCGCAGAAGTAGGTGGTTCCCGTGATGGTACCCGCATCAAACGCTCCGCTGGTGGTCAACGTTACCGTGCCAAAGCTCGTGCAACCGGCGGCCGTTGTGGCGGTCACCGTGTAGGTCGTGCTCGCAGCGGTCACGTTCTGTGCAACCGGGTTCGCAATGGTGGTGGAGGTCAGGAAGGTGGCCGGGCTCCAGCTCCAGGTCGGTGCGGGAGGTGTCCACGTGAAGGTGAGGCCGTTGGCAGGGCGAACCACTGCATCAATGGTGCAGGTAGCAGCATTTGAACCACCGGCTGTAGTGGCAGACCAGTTGGACGTGGTCGTGCGGTTGTTGTAGACCGCAGCGGACGAACCGCGGAGACCCACCTGTACAGCGTTGGCGGTGGTGGCCGTACCGTTCGTGTAAACGACCTGCACATTGTTCGAGCCTTCGTACAGCTTGATCTGGAAACTGATCTCGTTCAAACCACCGGACCAGTAGCCCCAGTTCGCCCACTCAAAGGTGAAGACCTGGCTGCCTGGGGTGCCGGAGAGCCGGTACACCATGGTGGCGCCAGCGGTCAGACCATACAGGTCGTTGTTGAAGCCGGCAATGATGTTGTTGCTGGCACCCGAGCTGATCGCCGTGTACGAACTGCTCGGAGCGGCACCAAGCCCCACGAAGCCGTTCGCGCTAACGCCGGCGGTGGTGAAGGTGGTTCCGTTGAACACGAAGCTGAAGCCCAATGCGTAAGGGCCATAGCTCGTATCATCCGAACCGGTATTGATCACCACGGTACCCGGAGCACCCACGATGGACGTGAAGGTGCCAGGAGCGCTGCTGAAGGAATACTGGTCCACCGTGCCGGGCTGGCCACCGCTGGCCAGCAATTGGCTGTTGCCATTGAAGCAGGCCGGGTTCGGTGTGGCCGTGACCGATGAAATGGCCGGGCTGGCATTGACCACCACAACGGTTGTGGCTGGTGCACTGCTACATCCGCCGGTCGTTGCCGTCAAGCTGTAGGTACCGGCCATCGCCGACGTGGCAGAGGCGCTCACTTGCGGGCTCTGCTGCGTGCTGGTGAAGGCGTTCGGGCCCGTCCAAGCGAAGGTGGTCCCGGGCAGGTTGGAGTGCGTGCCGGTGAGGTTCAGCGGCTGACCGATACATGCGGGGCTGGTGCTGCTGGCAGACGCGGTCGGCGTCTGGTTCTTCTGCAAGGAGAAGGCCGGTGTAGCGTTGCTGCCATTACCGAAGCAGGTCACCGTTACGCGCACTTCCCAGGTTCCCAAGGGGATGGTGGCTGTGGACTGCGTGTTGCCCGTTCCGAGCAGGTTTGCGAATCCATCGCCAGCAGCACCGTAGGACCACTGGTAGCTGATGCCGGGGCCTGTGGTGGCACCGGACAGGGTGAGCGTGCTGGTGGTTGCGGAGCAGGCAATGTTGCTGCCCACGATGGTGCCCGCGGTGGGGGGACCTGAGCAAGCCACACAGAACACCATGCCCGTCTTGCCCTGCACCCAGTTGGATGTAGTGCCGTTCAGGGCGAAGTTGTAGAGCGTACCGGTGTTGGCGTTGGCGGTGATGTCCGTCAAGGTGGTCACACCCGCGTTGTTGCCATCGGCCACACCTTGGTTAAAGCGGTAGTACGCCTGGAGGTTGGCCTCATACCCGCAGTACTCGACGTTCTGGTTGGCGTTGATCGTAGCGCCGTCGATCGCAATGTTCCAGATGCGCACTTCGTCGATCTTGCCGGCGAAGGTGCGAGCGCCTGGGGTCACCGCGTAATCACCGATGCGCAAGGCGTTGGGTGAAGTGGTGATGGCAGCCGTACCTGCTACCTGCGCCACCTGCACACCGTTCCTGAACAGGCGTGCGAAGGCACCATCGTACGTAACGGCCACATGCTGCCACGTGTTCAGCGTGAGCGTGCTGGCAGGGCTGGTCACCGTGATGTAACCCGTGCCGTTACCCAGCGCGGATTCCAGTACACCGGCTCCGCCGCAACGCAGCTGGTAACCGGCGTTGCCGCCCTCCTTGTTGATGATGTTCCCCTCGAACACGTTCGTCTTGAAGGCCGTGGGATAGATCCATGCCTCCAAGGTGAGCTGTGTGCCCGTGATGTTCAATGACGGGGTGGCGCCGCAGTTCACACCATCGTTCACACCATCAAACCACAACGCGTTCTTGCCGAAATCGGCGCAGTTGTAGGTGAAGGAGCCCAGTGCGTTCGTGCAGGTGGGGTCGCCGTTCCGGATCACCGTCAGGGCCACATTGGTGGTGCTGGGGAAGGGACCGAGCTGGTAGGTACCCGTGCCCACGTTCACCTGGCCACCGGGATTGCCACCGTAATCGCTGAAGATATCAGCTCCGGTGGCGCCGTTGAGGCCGGTTACGGTGACGTTCAGGAAGAACTGCGTGTTTCCGCAGTCGTAAACGTAAGCCACCGTGGCCGAAGGTGCCACGCAGAACGGCGGGGTGTACTGGTCGGCACCGATGGTCGGAGGCGTACCACGCGTTTGACCATCGATATCCGTGGTCACGGAAACCGTGGTGCCGCCGTAAGCCAGGTTGGTACCGTTGCTCACGTTGGCATTGTCCAGGTGCAGATCCGTGGTGGATACGAACACCGGCGCCACGTTCTTCGAGTTCGCGTTGCCGCCAAAGGCGGTCGTGAATCCGGAGAAAGAGGCCTGGTCGGAGCCAATGAAACCGAGGATCGCTGAACCCGCGTTGAACGAGTTGCTCACCCAGTAATCATTGTGGTTGATGTTCGCATATGCCGTATTCCCCACAGCGCTGTAGACAGCGTAGTTCTTCTGCGTGGCCGACGTGCCGGTCTGCGTATTCGCGAAGATGTTGTTGCGGATGTCCAGGTTGGAAGCACCCGTACCCACATACAGGGCAGTGGTAATGGCCGTTGTGGAACCGGAGCCCATGCTGCCGGTCATGTTCACACTGTTGTAATACAGGTTCACACCGCCGGTCACCGTCGTTAGCGCACCATTTCCAGTGACACCGATGCCGATGCCGAAAGCGGACGAGTTCGCGAACGAATTCCAATTGCTACCGTTCACACCCGCCACGAAGTTGTTCGCGACCGTGATGTTGCTGGCTGCGGAACCTGTGCCGATGGTGATACCGCGACCGCCGTAACCACCCGTGTTGGTCGTTACGACCTGGGTGATCTGGTTAGCGGTAACGGACGAGTTCGAAACACCTGCTTCGATCGAGATACCCGTAGGTTGATCAAAAGTGGATGTGACCAGGTTGAACGTATTGGTGTTCACGGACGCGGTCAGTGCATTTCCGACCCGTACTCCCATGACGTTCAAGGCCGAGTTGGCCGTGAAGGCATTGCCGGCGATGTTCAGGTTGTCGATGGCGCCAGCGCTGACCGTAGTGCTTCCGTTTGCGTATACGCCAACACCCGAAGCATTGATGGCATTGTTCTGGATCGTGGTGTTGTCGTTGTCAGCACCAGCGGAACCGATCGTGGCACCGGATACGGAAACGCCGTATGCCGTGGCCGTGGTGGCGGCGTTCACGTTGATGTTGCAGTTCTTCACCGTGTTGTTCGTCGCTCCCAAGCCGAGGCCGGTGCTGGCGATCCACACACCGCAAGGTGCCGTAACGTTCGAGTTCGTGATCGTCAGGCTGCGGTCCGTTCCACCGCTGTTGCTACCGTCGATGATCACGTTGTCGGCGCCGTTCAGTTTGATCAGCGCGCCGCTGGCCACCGTACCCGTCAGGGTGGAGGTGGTCTGCGGCTTGATCGTCAGCGTGGCGGTGCCGGAGCAACCGTAAGCGATCTGGTTCAGTGCCGTGGCACCCGTCTCCGTGATCGAGGCATCAATGATGGTGGCCACCGTGTTGGCGGAAAGGCCAGCTCCATTGATCGCTGCAAAGAGACCACCTACACCTGTAAGGGTGGGATATGTTCCAGCAGCACCGATGGTCACCGAGGTGGCCACCGAGTTCAGCACCGAGTATTGGTTGATGGTGCCTGTGAGCGGGAACGCCGCGCTCGTGAGGTTAACGCTCGCGGGCGTGGCAGCGAATGTTCCGCTGTTGATGCCCACGTTCGGGGTGCCGTTCTGGTCCTGTGCCACTACGAAATACTGGATCACATCACCGGCGGCAATGGCCGTCTGCAGCAGTGCTCCGTTCATCGTGAAGCTGAACGGCGATGCGCCGTTGGAGGCCTCCACGTATTTCCAACCATTGTCCGCGCTGGTGTTACCCACGTAGGTGTTCGCATCCGTGCTCTTCTTGTAATACAGGCGGGGCTTGGTGCCGGGTGTCACGTTCACCACGCTGGGGTCCGTGATCGTGGCCGTGAGGGAAAGAGCGTTCGTGCAGAGGGTGTTGGTCAGGGGCGTGTAGCTGATGGCCGGACCGCTCAGATCGAGCAGGATACCTGCGAATTCATCCGCACCGATGTCGGGCGTGGAAGCATTTCGGGTCTGTGCATCGTAATCGGTCGTGATGCCGGCAATGGTCACTCCCGCGCTTTCCGTTTGCGTGGGTGTGGCCGTATCAACATGCAGGAATCCGGCATTGCTGCCGACGGTGCTGGTGAAGGTCGTGTTCTCGGAGAACGACGAAGCGTCACGGGCCGCCACGCGTGCCTTGTAGGCCGCCATGGTCACATCCGTATTCGTGCCATCCGTGTAGATCGTGCTACCGAAGAAGTTGTTGTTGTTGCTGGCGGCGTTGTACGTGGTGAGCGTGGTGCTACTACGACGGTAGGCAACCGCCAGACCTGCACCGGTGGTGCTGCTTGTGTTGATGAAGATGTTGTTCGTCAGCGTCACGTTCGGTGTGGTGCTCGCGCTGACCGCGCTGCTTCCGAAGACGGCACCTGTGCTGGACCCAGCGAGACGGACCGTGTTGAAGTAGGACCGTACCGTGGTTCCGCCGGAGATGTTCAATCCGACCAACGCGTTCGTGGCATTCGCCAAGGATGCCGACAAATTGCCGATCAGGTTGTTGTAAGCCGTAACGGTGGTACCACCAGAAACCGTCATACCTACGACGGAAGGAGATGTGGTGTTTGCAGCGGTCTGTGTGAGGTCGTAGATCTTGTTACCGAACACGTTCAAGGTCGTGCCGCCACTGACGATCATGCCTGTAACAGCAAGCGTCGTGCTCGACGACGTAAGTCCAAAGATGGTGTTACCTGTGACCGTCTGGGTCGTGCCGGAGGCACCAATGGTCATACCGGTCACCGTGCCTTGTCCGTTGATGTTGCTGATGACGTTATTGCTCACCAGGTTACCGTTGCCACCGTTGCCACCACCGAAGCTTGACACGAGGCAGGAAATGGTACCAGTTCCACCCGTGATGTTGCTGATCGTGTTGCCCGTGATGTTGTGGTTCACGGTGCCACCATCGGTCTGGTTGATGACCGTAACAGTGGTGATACCCGTCACAGTGATGTTCGAGAAGGTGTTGTTATTCCAGTTCGATGTGATCGTCGTGGAACTACCCGCTGTGGTCATACCCGTTACGGCACCACCGGAGCCAGTTTTGTTGAAGGCCGTTACGATGGAGTTGTTGCTCAGGCTCTGACTGCCACCGGCAGGAACTGTGATGCTATTACCGATGAAGGTAAAGGAACCCGTGGTATTGGTGGTCAGGTTCGTGAACGTGTTCCCGTTGATGTTGTTATTCAGGTTGGCCATTGCATCCGAGATGGCGAGGATGGCCCCTGACGCAGCAACGGAATGGTTCAGCTGCGTGAAGTTGTTGTTGTTGATGTTCTGCGTGGTGGTGGCATTACCCGTTGTACCGTTCACGAGGATACCGTTGACCGCACCTGCTGCTACAGCGGACTGCAGCGAGATGACGTTGTTATTGATCGAGTTCACGATCGTGCCGGTGGGGGCAACGCTGAAGGCCGGAAGGTTGATGGCCCGGAGCGTACCAACCGTAGTACCACCTGCGGAAGAAGTAATGGTGTTGTACGAGATGTTGATGTTGATGCTGTTCCGCACCAGAATACCGTTCACGGCTGCATCAACGTTGGCGGGTGCACTGGCAAAGGTGCCTGTGGTACCGAAGTTCGTGAGGGTGTTGGCCTGGGCGCCGCCCGTGCCACCGATGTCCACCACGTTGTTATAGTCAGCAGCAGCTGTGGGGCCAACAACACAAATACCGTTGTTGACGTTGCTGATGGTGTTACCATAGACCTTCAAGCCGGTGCTACCACCGAGCACGGTCGAAGCCGTGGCCACTGTGGTGATGTTCGTGGAAGAGTGCGTGGAGTTCGCGTAGATACCCCAGGAGTTCGCCCAAAGACGATTAAGGGTGATGGTGTTGTTCTGGATCGTGCAGTTCTGTGCGCCGTTGTTGGTAGCGGCATACAGCAAGGCAACGCCCCACTCGGTCATGGTGTTAGTGGCCCCGGCTGTGTTCGTGTTGCCGGCGTTCTCCACCATGGTGAAGTTCTGAAGGGTCACCCAGTCAGCACCCACGAGTTTGAAGATGGCGTCCGTATAACTGGCAACCGTATGGGCAGGAGAAGCCGTGATGGTGAAGCCACCACCGTTGATCACGATGTTGTTCGTGGCGGACGTTCCCAAGGGCACCGCGGTGATCGCGTAACCACCTGCAGGGGCGGTCTCGCTCCCTGTTACCGTCAGCACTACAGGACCCGCAATGTTGGTCTGGGCATTCAGGTCGGTGATGGCCGCTGCCAGCGTGGGGTAGCTTGCAGCAAGACCCGGCGTGGTGTTCGCCGGGTTGGTGACCGTTACCTGTGCATTCGCCGTTCCGAACAGCGCGACCGCTGCCGTGAACAGGCCCGCCTTCAACCAGCTCCACGTTCGCCGTGGAGACGGTGCCGATGAGTTTCGACAATTCATGAGTTGGGGTTTTGGTTGGTTTTCGTTGGAAGGTGTGGTGAAGTGGAACCTGGTCACCGCCAGGAGGGTCGCCTATTCCCGTAGGGAGCGCTGACCGTGCAGAACGTGAAATATGCGGAACAGCCTGCCGTTACTGCGTTATCCGCAGTGGGGGCGATACGTCCGGAAGCCATCGGCTGTGTTCGGAATGGCGTCATCTTGTGTTCGTCGACGGAAATACGTGATTGGAGCAGGAGCAATAATAAGGGCTTGTCGAGATCCAATAGCCCAAAAATATTTTTGTGAACAGGAGGCAACTGATCATAAGGGATCACGAACCGCGGAGCAACGGATGAGCAGACCAGCTTGGAATGCGTGTGAAGATAGGGCAAACAGGACTCGTTCCCATCCATCGGGAAAGATCCTGAACATCCCCGGCATCCCTTCCGTTCAAAGCAGCCATGAAGCCCTTGATGATGACCTGGTCCATTCTCGCCCTGTGCCTATGTGCATCCTCCCTGTTCACGCTCGAGGCACAAGGCCAGCCCAGCGAAGAGCCCCTGTTCGCGGAGGAATTGTTCGACATCCCCGACAGCCTGCTGGGCACCAGCACACCCATCGATGCGTATGATGCCTTGAACCAAGCCCTCGGCGGTGATTCCGTGCGCGTGTGCGATGGCCGGCCATGCACTGGCAAGGTGGAGGACCATTATCCCGATGGCGTCCTGGAACATCGCGGGTATTACCAGGATGGCCGCCTGCTGGTGTACAAGAACTTCTGGCCCAGCGGTGCCTTGGAACGGGAGTACCAAGTGGTGAGTAATACGCGCAGCAGCCTGACCACCTATCACCCGAACGGTCAGCTTCGCACGGTGGCCGTGTATGTGAAGGGCGACCAGCGCAGCTATGCCGAGCACTATGTGAACGGCCAGTTGCGCTACGCGGAAGAGCGGCATACTGACTTACCGGTATACACCCGCATGGACCTCTTCGCGCCCGACGGCCGGCCGATCAGCACGCTGGCACTTGTTGATAAGAAGCGCGTGGTGATGGCCCAGAAGGAATACTGGCCCAACGGTCAGGTCCGCTGTGAGGGAAGGTCACAGTATGACCGTCAACAAGGCGACTCGGGGCGCATCGGGGAGTGGGTGTACTTCGATGACCACGGGCAGCCCCTTCGCAAGGAGAGTTATGTAGGGGGTAAGGTTCATTTGGTCGCGGAGGTGAGGTAGGGGGGAATTAAAGATCGCTTCGTCGCAGGGCCTCCTCGCGAAGCGGGAGGTCACCAGGTCGCAAGGAGATCGTCATACAGATCCTTCCAGGTGGGATTGAACGCTTCGATCAGCGCGATCTTCTTCTTCCGGCTTCCTGCCTTCAACTGCTGCTCTCGTGCGATGGCTTCCACGATCGTCGGGAACAATTCGTAGTAAACGAGGTGATGAAGGTTGTAGCGGGCGGAGAAACTGTTCGGGTAGAAACGGGTCTTGTGCTTCCATGTGCGGATGATCAGTTCCGAGGTCATGCCGACGTAGAGGACGCCATTCGGCCTGTTGGTGACGATGTAAGTGGCGCCGCCGCGTTCCATGGGGGTTCAAAGATCGTTTCGAGTGGGGGATCAAAGATCGCTTCGTCGCGGAGCCTCCTCGCGAATCGGGTGGGATCAAAGATCGCTTCGTCGCGGAGCCTCCTCGCGAAGGGTCTGAAACGACAGCGGCCCCGACAAGTCGGGGCCGCTGTGTTCACAAGTCGTCCTGATCAGTTCTTCGCGTCCTTCACTTCCTCGAAGTCCACGTCGGTCACTTCCTGGTCCTTGCTGCCGGAGCCGTTGGCGGGCTCATTGGCCGCTCCACCTTGGGGGTTCTGCGCGCTCTGGTACATCTCCTGGCTGGCGGCCTGGAATATGGTGTTCAGCTCGGCCATGGCCGTGTCGATGGCGGGCATGTCCTGTGCCTGGTGCGCGGTGCGCAGTTTGGCGATGGCGTCCTCGATGGGCTGCTTCTTGTCGGCTGGCAGTTTGTCGCCGTACTCCTTCATGCCCTTTTCGGTCTGGAAGAGCAGGCTGTCGGCCTGGTTCAGCTTGTCGGCACGCTCGCGCAACTGGCGGTCGCTGTCGGCATTGGCCTTGGCCTCGTTCTTCATCTTCTCGATGTCGTCCTTGCTGAGGCCGCTGCTGGCTTCGATGCGGATGCTCTGCTCCTTGCCGGTGGCCTTGTCCTTCGCCCCAACATGCAGGATGCCGTTGGCGTCGATGTCGAAGGTCACTTCGATCTGCGGCATACCACGGGGTGAGGGCGGAATGCCGTCGAGGTGGAAGCGGCCGATGGTGCGGTTGCCCGAAGCGATGGGGCGCTCGCCTTGCAGCACGTGGATCTCCACGCTGGGCTGGTTGTCGCTGGCCGTGCTGAAGGTCTCGCTCTTCTTGGTGGGGATCGTGGTGTTGGCCTCGATCAACTTGGTCATTACACCACCCATGGTCTCGATGCCGAGGCTCAGCGGGGTAACGTCGAGCAGCAACACGTCCTTCACGTCGCCGGTGAGCACTCCGCCCTGGATGGCGGCACCGATGGCAACGACTTCGTCAGGATTCACACCCTTGCTGGGGTCCTTGCCGAAGAACTTCTTCACCGCGTCCTGAATGGCGGGGATGCGGGTGCTGCCACCCACGAGGATGATCTCGTCGATGTCCGTGGTCTTCAGGCCGGCGTTCCTCAGCGCGCTTTCGCAAGGGGCGATGGTGCGCTTGATGAGGCTGTCGGCGAGCTGCTCGAACTTGGCGCGGCTGAGGCTGCGTACCAAGTGCTTGGGCATGCCGTTCACGGGCATGATGTAGGGCAGGTTGATCTCCGTGCTGGTGGTGGAGCTCAGTTCGATCTTCGCTTTTTCAGCGGAGTCCTTCAGGCGCTGCAGGGCCATGGGGTCCTTGCGCAGGTCGATGCCTTCGTCGCTCTTGAATTCGTCGGCGAGCCAGTCGATGATCACCTGATCGAAGTCGTCGCCACCGAGGTGGGTGTCGCCGTCCGTGCTCTTCACCTCGAACACACCGTCGCCGAGTTCCAGCACGCTCACATCGTGCGTTCCACCACCGCAGTCGAACACCACGATCTTCTGGTCCTTGTGCTTCTTGTCCAAGCCGTAGGCAAGGGCGGCCGCGGTGGGCTCGTTGATGATGCGGCGAACTTTCAGGCCGGCGATCTCGCCCGCTTCCTTGGTGGCTTGGCGCTGGGCGTCGTTGAAATAGGCCGGTACCGTGATCACGGCCTCCGTAACGGTGGTGCCCAGGTAGTCCTCGGCCGTTTTCTTCATCTTCTGCAGGATCATCGCGCTGATCTCCTGCGGGGTGAATTCGCGGTCGGCGATCTTCACACGGGGCATGCCATTGCTGCTGCGCACCACTTGGTAGGGTACGCGGGCGATCTCCTTCGCATCCTCTTCATAGGTGTTGCCCATGAAGCGCTTGATGGAGAAGACGGTGTTCGTTGGGTTGGTGATGGCCTGACGCTTGGCAGGGTCGCCCACCTTGCGTTCGCCACCCTCCACAAATCCGACCACACTGGGGGTGGTGCGTTTGCCTTCGCTGTTCGCGATGACGACGGGTTCGCTGCCCTCCATCACGGCCACACAACTGTTGGTGGTGCCGAGGTCAATGCCAATGATCTTGCTCATAGTAGTCGTTTGTCGTTGGCCCGCCTAGGTCAACGTCCGTGCCATGGGGCATTCCGCCTCCTCCCTGTCAGGTGCCACCGCCACCCCTTGACCGGCGCGGCCTGCGGGGCTGTCAAAAGGACAGTCTCAATTGCAATCCGGACTGCCGGGTATGCAGAACTTCAGGCCCCCGGTGTACTGTCCGGTAAGCAGTTCCTGTTTGGACTGCTGGTTCAGGTCCTTGCGGCCGTTGCTGTCGCCCACCTGCTTGTACATGCGGCTGCTCACGATGCCATACCCACCGTTGACATTCGAGTAATCGGGCCGCTCCTCCACGAGCCCGCTGATGGGGTTGGCCAGTTGCAGATAGGTGTGGAGGTCGGGACCGGCCACCCACCAGTAGAGCTCGATACCGCGGAAGATGCGTTTGGTCACCAGGGCCTCGTCGAACACCGGCTGCACCCCGGGAACACGGGAGGCCACCGTCTGGAAGAACAATTCGCCGTTCAACGAGGCGGAGATCTGGTCACCGGGGGCGGTACTGGAGATCACCGTGCCGATCTGCGAGGAGAAGTTCTTGGGGTGCACCGAGCCATCCTCCAGCACCTCATCATAGTGGACCGTATAGTATGACTCATACCGCCGGGCGTTGGCCGTTGTGAACCAATAGGCGGTGTAGGGCACGTACCCGGCACCGGCCCTGAAGCTGATCTCCGTATTGAGGTTCTGCGTGGGATTGTAGATCGACAGGTCGTTCACGATGGGCGTGGAGGCCGTGATGGTGTTGCCCTTCACCGTGAGGGATACGCGATAGCGGGCCGTAGCGTCCAGGTTCCCGTTGGCCGCGTCCCCGCGGAAGTAATACAACTTATGCTCCGGTGCATGGAAGATGCCCGTGGGCCGGTCCACGATCGTATCGCGGAGTTCCAATGTGGCCAACACGTTCCCGGCCGCATCCGTCTTTTCGATGCGACGTTGTGTGGGCGGCAATTGCTCTTCGGTGTACTCGGTGGAATCGGGGATCTGCGCATAGGCAAAGGCATTCCCTTCGCCGAGGAAGGCCTTGTTGATCTTCACCCAGTGGATGTTGTCGTTCTTGTTCAGCAACGAATACACCACGGTGATCTCCTTATAGGGGGCGGTGACATCGAGGTCGGTGCTGCAGCCGTAGAAGAAGGAAGCGGTGACCAGCGCGAGCAGGGCGCGAACGGAACGGTTGAACATCATGGGTGGCCAAAGATAGATGCCTGCCTGCAAGCTGCCCACGATGTTGACCAGCGGTAGGGCAACGGCCGCGAGCGGCATGGCCGGTAACGTGTGCGGTTTAGCTTTGGGCGCCCTCGACCACCGGGGGCGACCACCAACCCCTGCGCCGGGCACTGGCGTACCCCGCATGAGCATGCACAAGGAGGTGAAGCGCGTAACCACGCACACGCTGCTGGAGATGAAGCAGAAAGGCGTTCCCATCGCCATGCTCACGGCCTACGACTATTCGCTGGCGCGGCTGGTGGATGGCGCAGGCATCGATGTGATCCTGGTCGGCGATAGCGCCAGCAATGTGATGGCCGGCCATGAGACCACGCTGCCGATCACGCTCGACCAGATGATCTACCACGCCAGCGGTGTGGTGCGCGGCTGCGAACGGGCGCTGATCGTGGTGGACCTGCCCTTCGGCACGTACCAAGGCAATTCGAAGGGCGCCCTGAACAGCGCCATCCGCATCATGAAGGAGAGCGGCGCCCACGCCGTGAAGCTGGAAGGCGGCAAGGAGGTGCTGGACAGCGTGCACCGGATCCTGAGCGCGGGCATCCCCGTGATGGGCCACCTGGGCCTCACCCCACAGAGCATCTACAAGTTCGGTACCTACGTGGTGCGCGCTCGGGAGGAGGAGGAGGCCGACCGCCTGAAGCGCGATGCGAAGCTGCTGGAGGAGGCCGGTTGCTTTGCGCTGGTGCTGGAGAAGATCCCCGCCGCATTGGCCGACGAGGTGGCGAAGAGCATCAGCATCCCCGTGATCGGCATCGGCGCTGGTGCGGGAGTGGATGGACAAGTGCTTGTGCTGCACGACATGCTCGGCATCAACAAGGAGTTCAACCCGCGGTTCCTGCGTCGCTATGCCGACCTGCACACGGTGATCACCGATGCAGTGGGCAACTATGTGAAGGATGTGCGCGCGAAGGATTTCCCGAACGCCAGCGAGCAGTACTGACCCGCCGTGGAGCAACTTTTCAGCGATGCATACCTGCTGGCCATGAACAAGCCAGGCGGCATGCCGGTGCAGCCCGATCCCACGGGCGACATGTCGCTTTTCCAGTTGGTGCAGGCCGGACCGCCGGAACGGCCCGGTGCCGGCATGCCGCATCGTGTGGACCGTCCGGTGAGCGGCGTGGTCCTGTTCACGTTGACGGCCGAAGCCCTATCGGCCATGAGCACCCTCTTCGCGGAGCAGCGCGTGCACAAGGTGTATTGGGCGGTGGTGGAAGGAACGCCCGGCGAAAAGGGATCCTGGATGCACCGGCTCACGCATGATGCCCACGCGCACAAGGCCCGCGTGGTGGAGGTGCCCGAGGGGCACCCCTGCATCACCCATTACCGCAGGCTGGCACAAGGCGATCGGTATGCGCTGCTGGAACTCATTCCGGAAGGCGGTCGCTTCCACCAATTGCGCGCCCAATGCGCTGCGGCCGGGCATTCGATCAAGGGCGATGTGAAGTATGGTGCCCGCCGCGGCGAAGCGGACCGCACCATCGGTCTGCATGCGCGTTCCATCCGCTTCGAGCATCCATTTACCGGAAAGCAGGTAGTTGTGGAAGCGCCGCCGCCAACCTCGCCGTTGTGGAAGGCGCTGTTGGAGAAGGTGGGGTGAGTGCGGTTCGCGGAGATCAAAGATCGCTTCCCCGACGTGTCGGGGCTCGCGAACACGGGGAATCAAAGATCGCTTCGCGGGTGTTGGGTGCACACCCGCTCGCGAACACGGGTAGGATCAACGATCGCTTCGTCGCGGAGCCTCCTCGCGAACACGGGTAGGATCAACGATCGCTTCGTCGCGGAGCCTCCTCGCGAAGGATCAACGATCGCTTCGCGGGTGTTGGGTGCACACCCGCTCGCGAACGCGGTGGATCAAAGATCGCTTCGTCGCGGAGCCTCCTCGCGAACACGGGGGAAGCAGCACCTGCGAGGCCGTCTCGGCCGAAGCTTACCGCTACTGCGAGGCCGCATTTGGGCCGAAGCAGTCTTTGATCGGGGCCGTGGGGCATTAAAGATCGCTTCCCTTCGACTTCGCTCAGGGCAAGCTCCGCGGAGCCTCCTCGCGAAGGATCAACGATCGCGAGCGGGTGTTGGGTGCACACCCGCTCGCGAACACGGGGATCAAAGATCGCTTCGCGGGTGTTGGGTGCACACCCGCTCGCGAACACGGTGGATCAAAGATCGCCTCGTCGCGGAGCCTCCTCGCGAAATCACATGGGATCAACATCCACCACGAGGTGCACGGCGCGGTGCTCCTTCTCGGCGAAGAGCCGGTCGATGGCGCTGCTGAGGAATTCCTTCTCTGCGCGATAGTGGCTGCGGTCCAGCTTGAGCAGGATGGACCGCAGGTGCTTGTCGCGAACGCGTGCCACGGGTGGTGGCTCCGGACCCAAGGCCCGATCGCCGAAGCGTTCGCGTAACATGGAGGCCAGGGCATTGGCCGTGGTGGCCACGCGCTCCTCCAAGCGATGCTTCAGTGTGATCGCCACCATGCGCGTGAAGGGCGGGTAGGCGTGCGCGCGGCGCAGCTCCAATTCACGGGCATACATGCCATCTACATCATGTGCCGTCACCAGTCCGATGATCGGGTGGTTGATGTCGCGCGCCTGGATGAACACCATGCCGGGATCGCGCTTTCGGCCGCTGCGGCCTGCCACCTGTGACATCAGTTGGAACGCACGTTCATGTGCGCGCAGATCGGGATAACGCAGCAGCTGGTCGGCGCTGAGGATGCCCACGATGGTCACCTGATCGAAGTCGAGGCCCTTGGTCACCATCTGTGTGCCCACGAGCACATCCACCTCGCCATCGCCGAAGCGCTGCAGGATGCGATCGAACGCATGCTTGCCGCGCGTGGTATCCTGGTCCATGCGCGCCACCCGCAACTCGGGCATCAGCAGCGCGAGTTCCTCCTCCACCTTCTCCGTGCCGAAGCCCAGCATCCGCAAGCGATTGCTGCCACATGCCGCGCAGCGCACCGGCGGCGGATACTGGCGACCGCAGTAGTGACAGCGGAGGCTGTGCTGCAGCTTGTGGTAGGTGAGGCTCACATCGCAGTGCTCGCATTCGGGTATCCATCCGCAGGTCTCGCATTGCCACACGGGCACATAGCCGCGGCGGTTCTGGAAGATGATCACCTGCTCCTTGCGTGCGATGGCCTCCTTCATGGCGTTCAGCAATTCGTCGCTGAAGTAGCCCTTCATCTTCTTGCGCCGTTGGGCATCTGCGATGTCCACACAGCGAACGGAAGGAAGCACGGCCTCGCCATGCCGGATGAGCAGACGCACCAGTCCATACTTGCCGTGGTGCGCGTTGAAGAAGCTCTCCATGCTGGGCGTTGCGGAACCGAGCACCACGCGGGCGCCTGCGGAGAGCGCCATGACCACGGCCATGTCGCGTGCGTTGTAGCGTGGGGCGGGATCCTGCTGCTTGTAGCTGGGATCATGTTCCTCGTCCACGATCACCAGGCCAAGGTGGTGGAACGGAAGGAAGAGCGCCGAGCGTGCGCCCACCACGAGCGGATGACCGTCGGGGTCGGCGATCATGCGCAGCCACAGCTCCGTGCGCTCGCGCGGTGATAGGCGCGAGTGGAACACGCTGACGCGATCGCCGAAGCGCTCGCGCAAGCGGCCGATCACCTGCGTGGTGAGCGCGATCTCCGGCAGCAGGTACAAGGTCTGTTCACCTTTCGACATTGCCTCGGCGATCAACTCCATATACACCTCCGTCTTGCCCGATGCGGTGATCCCGTGCAGGAGCGCTACCGGTTTTTCGGTAAATGCTGCCTTCAGTTCGGAAAGGGCGAGGGCCTGCGCGGGCGAAAGCGTCTTGCGCGGTGCGGCACCGGAGGGAGGGGGCGGAGCACCTGCGGGCCGTTCGTAAAGTTCAAAGAGGCCCTTCTCCACAAGCTTCTTCAAGTGCGCTGCGCTGCATCCGCTGGAGCGGAGAAGCTGATCCCGCTTCACTTCGCGTGGATCGTTGCTGAGGCAGCGGCTCATCTCGATGTAGCGCATCAGCAAGGCCAGCAGGCGCGGTGCGCGTTCGAGCGAATCGAACCAGGTGTGCAGGGCTTGTTCTCCGCTGGCCGCGGGCGCGAGCTTCACGAAGCGGTCCATCCGCGCGGTGAAGCTGTCGCCGATCTCCTCAGCGAGCATCAACGCACCGCGTTCCAACAGTTGCTTGATCACCGGCATCGGATCGCGAAAGCCCATTAGCTTTCCGGCATCGCCGAGGTTCAGTTCCTGTTGACGCTCCAATGCGTCGAGCAGCACATCATGCTTCGCGTTCCCGGTCCAGTGCTCCCGCGCCTGGGGGCTGGCCACCAGCCGTGTTTCGCTGCTGAGCACGAGCGCGCCCGGCATGGCCGCGAGCATCACTTCGCCCATGCTGCACAGGTAATGCTCGCTGATGCGTTCCCATAGTTCGAGCTGCTGTACCGTGATCACCGCATGGTCGTCCAGCACGCTGAGCACGCTGCGCGGGGAGCGATGCAACGGGGGCATGTTGTGCACCCTGCGCACCACGGCGCTGTACATTTTCCTGCCCGTGCCGAAGGGCACCACCACGCGATGGCCGGGAAGCACCCGCAGCACCAGTTCCTCGGGCACTTCATAGGTGAAGAGGCCAGGTACCGCCAGTGGCAGGATGAGGTCGGCGTAGGTGGGCATGGCGGACCACAAGTTTATCCCGGCCGCAGCGAAGCACCCCGAAAGAATGTGCCCTCCCCATACGGGTATGGACCTGATCCCGTGAGGTCTGACCTGTAGCGGAAGTGCTTCCCGTGGCAGGCAGGAAGCAACATTTCAGGCATTGGTCGTGTCTGGTACATGGCGGTAGGCCGGAACGACATGGACACGAAGGACAAAAGCAAGCCCGGGAAGGAGGAACGGTCGATCTATGACCTGAGCACGCCGATCCTTGACCGGTATTACCGGAGGATGCGCAAGTACGTGCGCTTTCCACGCTACTACAAGAAGGCCATGAACTGGTAGGGTGCCACGGATGCCAACGCATTGTGGGCCGTTCCGCGGAGCAGCAGCAACTACCTTTCGCTGCTCCCGAACGATCACCCACATGGTCCCCATCCGTACACATGTCCTTGCGGCCTTTTTGCTGCCGCTCCTGTCGATCGCACAACCCGGGTCGAACTGCATCAATTCGATCCCGATCACCGAAGGGCAGTACACCACACAGGCCGACGACTACTGGTACCGTTTCGTACCTGACGAGAGCGGCGTATATCACCTGTCCACCTGCGGTCTCAGCACCTGCGATACCAAGATCTGGGTATACGGCTACTGCGCGGGATTGGTGGTGGATGAGGGGGGGACGAACGCGCTGGCCTATAACGATGATGCCTGTGCCCTGCAGACGCAGGTGAACCCCTGGATGAACGCCGGGGAAACATATTACATCCGCATCGGCGATTATCAGAACGCCTGCGCCGGGGCCCCTGTGACGTGGATCCTGTACTCTGACACGATACCTCCGCCGCCGGCATGCGGGGTGGGAGAGTCCCTGTTCAGCCTTGTTCTTGAACCGGACCAATTCGCGAACGAGCTGGACTTCACGGTGAGCGATGAAGCGGGCGTGGTGCTCCTATCCGGGGGTTACCTCGGCGGCTCGGTCTGCTACGACAGTTCCTCGTGCGTGGTGGTGGAGGTTACCGACAGTTACGGCGATGGCATTGCGCCTCCGGGTGGCATCTGGCTGCTCTTGGACAGCGTGGAAGTGGACAGCATCATGGGCAACTTCGGATCCATCGAACGCCGTGAGCTCAATTGCCCGGAAGGCTTCAGTTGCGTGTCTGCGATCGATGTGCCGGAGGGCGCCTACACGGCACCCGGATCCGAGACGTGGTACACTTTCACACCTGCGCTCACCGGGTTCTATTCCATTTCCACCTGCACCGATAACACGTGCGACACGCGCATCTGGTTGTACGACCACTGCCAGGACCTGTTGATCACCGACAACGTGGAGGGATCCATTTATTTCAGCGACAACGATTGCGGCCTGCAGGCCCAGATCGGCGCGGCCATGTTATCCGTGGGCCAGACCTATTGGATCCGGATCGGGGATGCGGGCGGTTCGTGCACCGGGGCGATCAACTGGAGCATCCAGTACAATGGGCCGGTGAGCGGTTGCACCGATATCAACGCCTGCAACTACAACCCCTTCGCCACCATCGATGATGGCAGCTGCCTCCAGCCCGGCGATCCCGATTGCCCGGACGGTCCGGACCTGATCATGGTGCAGAGCGCACTTCAGAACTCCATCTACGCCCAGACCCTGGCGGTGAACCCGAACAACTGCTACATCACCGAAGGATGCCTCAACGGCTACGGTGACCGCGAGATCGTGCGCTTCACCACCCACATCAAGAACATCGGCACACAGGATTACTACATCGGATCGCCGGGTGCCAACCCCAGCCAGTTCACCTTCGGCAACTGCCATGGGCACTGGCATTACAAAGGCTATGCGGACTACATCCTCTTCGACAGCACCGGACAATCGGTGGTCAATGGTTTCAAGAACGGGTTCTGCGTATTGGACCTGGAGTGCAGCGGCGGTGGATCGGCGCAATACGGCTGCAACAACATGGGCATCACCGCCGGGTGTGGCGACATCTACAACGCGGGCCTTGACTGCCAATGGATCGACGTTACCGGCGTACCCGAAGGCCGGTACACCCTGGTGGTCCGGTGCAACTGGGACAACAGTCCCGATGCGTTGGGCCGTGTGGAATTGAACCATGTGAACAACTGGGCGCAAGTGTGCATCGAAGTGGTACGCAACCCCGGCTTCTCGGTGATCGTGGACCCCGACTGTGCACCCTATGTCGATTGCGCCGGCACCCCATACGGCAGTGCACAGATGGACTGCGAGGGCGTGTGCAACGGACCTCGGTTGATCGGCGACCTGGACCTGGACATCGATCAGGACTACAGCGATGCACAGGACTATGTGAACGGCATCCTGGGCAACGACCTCACCGCACTGAGCTGCAATGATGCCAATGCCGACGCCCGCATCACGGTCACGGATGCCGCCTTGGTGGCCAGTTGCCGCTATTGGAACCTGGCCTATGAGCATCCCGACAGCACCGGCACGCATGATCACTGCGACTTTCCCAAGCCCCACGTGGTGAATCCGTACGACTCGGTGATCTTCACCATCGGAGCCTTCGACATGGGACAGGGCTACCTGGATGTGTACATGCGGAATCCGGATCTACGGACGGTGGGCTATGAGCTGCTCTTCAGCGGCATCGAGATCACCACGGTGGAGAACCTGGCCGACCCCGGAGCATATCCAGTGGTACCGCAGGCCAGCTTCGGCGGCCAGCGCGTGATCTCCGTTTCGTTCGTGGATTCGAGCATTGCGCGCAGCACCACCTTCCAGCCGGTGCTGCGCGTGTACTTCATGAACCCGCAGAGCGTGATCTGCATCGCCGATGTGGTGGATGTGGTGAACGAGGCCTACACCAACTCCACCACGGCCGTGCAGGACGCTTGCATCCTCAGCACCGGCCTGGCCGCACCCCTAGGCGCGTCGGGTGTGCGGGCCCATCCGAACCCCTTCGCTGAGAGCACGGTGGTCACCTTCCACATGGCCGCGCAGGGTACTGTGGCGGTGGAGCTGTTGGACCTGCAGGGCCGGGTGGTGCGCTCCTATGGCGGGGTGAAAGGTGGGCGTTTGGTGGTACAGCGTGGTGATCTGGCGCCGGGGACCTATTATCTGCGCATTGTAGGTGCTGCATGTGCGGCTGGGCGCGTGGTGGTGGAGTAGGGATGCCGGCCGGCTTCATCCCGTGTTGTTGAAAAGTGACCGGACATTCGTACCGGTCGCCCAAGCGTGCGTCTACATTCGTTGCCGAACTCAACCCCCCTGCGCTCCGAATCATGGCGCCTACCCATCTCAGATCCGCTCTTGCAGCGGCTATCCTACTGGCCTTGCAGGCCTGTGGCGGAGGTCAACAACCCGCCGAGGGACAACCCTCGGACACGGACTCGTTGGACACGGCCGCTGCCAATACCCATGGCGGTGTGGTGAAGGTCGGTGGCCAGATCGTGGCCGTTCCTTCCCCCGTACAGACCGCGTTGCTGATCAAGAAGCTGGGCCTGCCCTATGAAAAGGCACTGCCCCTGGAGGCGAGCATATTGGAGAAGCTCGCGACCAGCGACCAGCATGCGCTGGCCCTGGGCGCGTTCGGTGCCGATCTGGCCTACGTCACCGTGCATCGCGATGGGCAACGCGCGCTCAACATCCTGCAGACGATACAGACCCTGAGCGGCAAGCTTGACCTGAGCAATGCCTTCGACCAGGGCCTGCTGGACAGTTTCAAGCGGAGCCTGAACAACGAGGACAGCCTGCTGCGCTTCTCGGGCACCGCCTATCGCGCCGCCGACCAGTACTTGAAGAACAATGATCGCAACGTGGTGAGCAGCCTGGTGCTGGCCGGCGGATGGATCGAGAGCATGTACCTCACCGTTAGCGGTGCCGGCACCAAGCCCGATGCTGCCCTGATGAGCCGCCTGGGCGAACAGCGCAGGACCTTGTCGGCATTGGTGGCCATGTTCGAACAAGGGCAAGGCGGCAAAGGACAGGAGACCCTGCTGGCCGGCCTGAAGGACCTCCTGGTGGAGTTCGACGGGGTGACGACCACCTACCAGTTCCAACCTCCCACCGTTGACGCCGCCAAGAAGACCACGTACATCAACAGCACATCCACCGTTGCCATGGCCCCTGAAAAGTTCGCGGCCATCGCAACCAAGGTGAAAGCTCTCCGTACCACGATCACCGCCTGATCATATGCGCAAGACGACGCACCTACTTATCCTGGCCGCTTCCCTGTTGTTCGGGTCCTTCGCCCAAGCACAATGTGACACCATCGCCAGCGTCTGTGAGAAGCACATCACCGAGGCGTACATCCCCGATGGTCAGTTCTACCGTGCGCTGCTACGGGAGGATGAGGTGGCTGAGTTCGGTCTAACGCTGTACGGTGGAACCACCTACCGGGTGGCCGCTTGCAGCGGACTGAACGATGGCAACCTGGTCTTCAGCGTGTATGACAAGGACCGCAACCTGCTGTACACCAACAAGGAGTTCAACAACGATCCCTACTGGGACCTGGTGATCGCCAACACGATCGATGTGACCATGGAGGCCCAGTTGGATCCCAGCAAGGCCGGCTCCGGCTGCGCGGTGCTGCTCATGGGCTTCAAGAAGTGACACGCTGCTGTGGCCGCCCGCGTGGGCGCTGACCGCTTTCATCTTCCTGCAACCTTCCCAGTGGCCCTCCCGTAAAGAGGGCTGCTCTTTTTGGGTCCTGACCCTGGAAGGCGCATGTGACAGATGAGCGAGAAGATACTCAAGGCCCTATTACAGCTGTTCGCGATCATTGCGAAGGTGGACGGTTCCACCGCAGCAAGCCGCAGCGGCGTGTCCGTTGCCCGTTTCCTGCGGCAGCAGTTCACGCCCGATCAGGCGGCGGCGCACATGACCGTGTTCGAGAGCTTCGTAAAGGCGTTCCATAACAGCGGGGGCGCTTCGTCACAAGGCCGCAAGCGTACCAGCCTCAACAGCGTGAAGGTGTTGAAGATCTGCGCACAGGTGAATGAGGAATTGACGCAGCGGCAGAAGTTCATCGTGCTGGTGCACCTGCTGGAGCTCATCCACTCCGATGGCGAGGTGGGGGAGCAGGAACAGGAGTTCGTGAGCACGGTGGCCGATTCGTTCAACATCCAGCAGGCCGAATTCCAGCGTTGCAAGGCCTTCGTACAGGCCGACGTGGCCCGCCAGGACAGCGAGGACATGCTGTACATCGATGCCACGCATGAGGTCGCATCGGGCAAGGCGCGCCACATACATGCCCATGATCTCCATGGCGAGATGCGTGTGCTGCATGTGCCCAGCGTTGCGCTCTACCTGATGCGGTACAGCGGTGCGGACCGTGTGCTGCTCAATGGCCAACCCATCCACTGCGACCAGGCCTATGTGCTGAACAATGGTGCGTCGGTGCGTCCGCCGAACGGCCAACCGATCTATTACAGCGATGTGCTCTCCAGCTTCATGCACCGCGAGGGCGGTGACCGGCTGGTGTTCAAGGCCGACTCGATCGAATATGCGTTCCCCAACGGCCGCATCGGCCTGCACGAACTGCACATGGCCGAAACGAGCGGAAAGCTCATCGGTATCATGGGGGGCAGCGGCAGCGGGAAAAGCACGCTGCTGAACGTCCTCAATGGCAACCTGAAGCCCAGCAAGGGCCACATCACCATCAACGGCATCGATGTCCACACACAGAGCGACCTGATCCGCGGTGTCATCGGCCACGTAAGCCAGGACGACCTCCTGATCGAGGAGCTCACGGTGTTCCAGAACCTCTTCTTCAACGCCAAGCTGTGCTTCGGCGACCAGACGGATGAGAAGATCACCGAGCGCGTCCTGCGCCTGTTGCAGACGCTGGGCCTCTATGAGACCAAGGACCTGAAGGTCGGAAGTCCGCTCGAGAAGACCATCAGCGGTGGCCAGCGCAAGCGCCTGAACATCGCCCTGGAACTCATCCGGGAGCCGAGCGTATTGTTCGTGGACGAGCCCACCAGCGGCCTCAGCAGCAGGGACAGCGAGCACATCATGGACCTGCTGAAGGAGCTCGCACTGAAGGGACGCATCGTGTTCGTGGTGATCCACCAGCCCTCCTCGGAGATCTTCAAGCTTTTCGACCGCCTGCTCCTGATGGACCAGGAAGGGCATCCTGTTTACTATGGCGACCCGGTGGATGCCGTGGTCTACTTCAAGAAGGTCACCGGCCAGGTGAACAGCGAAGTGGGCCAGTGCGATGCGTGCGGCAACGTGAACCCCGAGCAGATCTTCGACATCCTCGAGGCCCGCATCGTGGACGAGTACGGCAACGAAACGGACCAGCGTCGGATCAGTCCCGAGGCCTGGAACGAAGTGTTCCGCGCGCAGATGGAAGTGCGCGTAGGCCGCGTGGCCGATGGCAAGACCGTGCCCAAAAGCACATTCCGCGCGCCGGACAAGTTCAAGCAGATGCTGGTGTTCTTCCGGCGCGACCTGTTGAGCAAACTGGCCAACCGCCAATACGTGCTCATCAACATGCTCGAAGCGCCGGCCCTGGCCTTCGTGATGGCCTTCTTCCTGCGATACCATAGCAGCCTGCCCGGGGCCGCCAGTGAATACATCTTCCGCCGGAACGACAACATCCCGCAGTACCTCTTCATCGCCGTCATCGTCGCGCTCTTCCTGGGCCTTACCGTGGCCGCCGAGGAGATCATCCGCGACAAGAAGATCATCCAACGCGAGAAGTTCCTTTCGCTCAGCCGCAGCAGCTACCTGCTGAGCAAGATCGGCCTGCTGTTCATCATCAGTGCGATCCAGACCCTGCTGTTCACGTTGGTGGGCGACCAGGTGCTGGGCATCCATGGATTCACGTTCGTGCATTGGGCCGTGTTCTTCTCCACGGCCTGTTTCGCCAACGTGCTCGGCCTCAACGTGAGCGCCAGCTTCAACAGCGCCAAGGTGATCTACATCATCATCCCGGTCCTCATCATCCCGCAACTCCTCTTCAGCGGCATCATCGTGCGTTTCGACAAGCTGCATCCCTTCTTCGCAAGCGAGAAGAGCGTGCCCTGGATCGGCAACATCATGGCGAGCCGCTGGGCCTATGAGGGATTGGCCGTATCGCAGTACAAGGACAATGATTACGAGCGCCAGTTCTACGCCTTCGATCAGCGGATGAAGACGGCCAACTGGAAGAAGGACCTGTGGGTGCGCGATCTGCAGGACCGCAGTGCCACCCTGCGCCGGGCGCTGCACAAGGATGCCGACCTGCGTGAGAACATCTATGACATCGGCCTCATCCGTGTGGAGATGGCCAAGGAAATGAGGGCGATCAACGGCCTGAAGTTCGACGGCCTGTCCACCTTCACACCGGCGGAGCTGCGCGAACCCGCGCTGGATGAACTGGATGCCGTGTTGAACACGCTGACCACCCACTACCGCAACACGTATAAGTCCGCGGAACGCGAGAAGGAGGCGCTGATCGCCAAGCTCACCGCCACACCGGCACTGCGCGAGAGCTACTTCGAACTGCTGGACGGCCAACGGAACGAAAGCCTTGCGGACCATGTGACCAACAAGAACGATGTGAACGTGATCGCGGAATCGGGCGGAGAACTGGTGCAGAAGAGCGACCCGATCTATGTGGAACCCCGCGAAGGTGGTTTCTTCGCAGCGCACTTCTACGCCCCGGTGAAACGCATCTTCGGCAACCGTGTGGATACGCCGTGGGCCAACATCGGCTTCATCTGGGTGATGACGGCCCTGCTCGCATTGGCCTTGAAGTGGAACTTCTTCCCCTGGCTCGTTGAACGTGTGAGCACAAAGCCCTGGGAGCGAACGCCGTGATGCGGTTCATTCAGGACAACAGAATGAAGGAACCCGGCCGTTGGCCGGGTTCCTTCATTGCGGGAGCATCTGGTGCTCAGGGATTCGTCCCATCGACCTCCTCGATCTGGATCATCTTGAACGGAATGTTGATGATGGCCTGGTAGTCCTCACCGGCCTCCAGCATGTCCTCGTCATCCTGCTCGTAATGCCACAACACGGACACTTCGTTCCCTGTAGTTCGCACCAGCTCAAGTTTCTTGAACACGTCCAGGATGCACTTGCTGCTGCTCGTGTTGAAGTATTCCAGCTGCACATGCAGCACGGTCTTCGGCTTCGGGTCGCGCGCGTAGCGATCGATCCAGTCGATCAAGGGTTTGTAGAATTCGATGCTGTTCTCCGGAATGCTCCGGCCCTTGAGCTCGAGCAGGCCGGTGCCATCATCAAAGTTGACGGTGGGGGTCTTGGGGGATCCTTCAAGTACGATCGCTGCCATGGCAGAGTGTTCAGGTGGTGACGTTCACGTTCAAGCTGAAGAAGGCGTTCTTCTCATCCAGCGGTACAAAACCGTATTCAAGTTTACGGCCACTTTTCCTTGCAATATCAATGATACCCAATCCGCCGCCTCCGGCCCGGCCGTACCGGCCATTGTTCAGGGTCTGTTTGTACATGTCGCGCAGTTCATCCGGGTCACAATCGTTGATCCGGTCCAGGTGCGTGCGCAGCCCCATGACCTCATCACTGGCCATGAAGTTACCGGTAAGTATCGAATAGCCGCGTTCGTTATGACCTATGAGCACCACGCCCTGTGCCGGCTCGCTGAGCACAGGGCCTTGGGCATGCGAAGAGACCTTGACGTTGTGATGATACAGGTTCTGAAGGCACTCCATCACCACATTGAACACGCGTTTGCGGGCCTTGGCATCGGGCTCCAGGTCCTCCATCTTGCGCTCCACGACGGCCAGCAGGGCGGTCACGAGCTCCGGGGTCAGGTCCCCCTTGAACGAAAGCATGATCCGCTGTTTCTCCAGGGAGTCGTACAGGTCGTATACGTGCGCGAGCATTGTGCGGCCTGACAAGAACGGACGCTTGCGGCAAAGGAACCCGCGTGGTCGCGGGGCTGGTCCTGCACGCTCGCGGAGTTTTCCACGCAGTTGTGAACGTAAGCGGCGCAGGCACGGCCTCGCTTCCCTTACTTTCGACGGCTTTTCAGCGTGGCATGGCCTGGTACAAGGAGTGGTTCGGCACCCGATATTACAAGCTGCTGTACGGCCATAGGGACGAGCAGGATGCCCGCGCATGGGTGGATGTGATCGTTCAGCGAGGCGCGTTGGAACCGGGCATGCAGCTGTTGGACCTGGGTTGCGGGCGCGGACGCCACGCGCGGCTGTTCGCAGAGCATGGCCTGCAGGTGACCGGTATCGACCTCTCCAGTGCCAGTATCGATGATGCACGTTCGGAGGGCCCCGGCGTGGAGTTCCATGTGCACGACATGCGGAAACCCTTCGCCCGCGAGCGGTTCGATGCGGTGGTCTGCCTGTTCACCAGCCTGGGGTACAGTGAGGATCGCGCGCATGATCAGCAGGCCATGGAGAATGCCGCACTGGCCCTGGTGCCCGGAGGCCTGCTCGTACTGGACCTGCTCAACGGAGCCTTGGTGCGCGAAGGACTGGTGGAGGAGGAGTGCCAGCGATCCGGTAGTGTGTTCTTCACGATCCGAAGGTGTGTTGAGGGCAATGACATCGTGAAGCGCATCAGTGTATCGGAAGGCGGCGAACAACAACAGTTCATGGAACGCGTGCATGCCTGGACCCGGCCTGAGGTGTGCACGATGGTGGAGGCCACGGGGCTACGGATCGAATCGGTGACGGAAGGCCCGGAGCCGCTGCCCTTCGATGACGCCCGTTCCCCGCGCATCGTCGTTTGGGCCCGGAAACCCTCACCCGCCGGGGCGGAACCCGACCAACGACCATGAACCTGGGCCTGCTCGTCCTGCTCTTTCTGGCGCTGCCGATACTGGCCGGTGCGTGGGTCCGACGGTCAAAACCGGGAGCCGACGGCATCAAGCTGCTGCTCGCCTTCAGCGGTGCCTTCCTCTTGAGCGTGGCCGTGCTGCACATGCTGCCGGAACTGTACATGTCCGGCGGCGAGGGCATCGGCCTGTGGATACTCGGTGGATTCCTGCTGCAGGTGGTGCTGGAGTTCTTCAGCCGCGGCATCGAGCACGGCCATGTGCATGTGCACAAGGGCCACGATCACACGCTGCCCCTGGCCACGCTGCTCAGCCTTTGCCTGCACTCCTTCGCCGAAGGCATTCCCTTCGCCGATCCACGGGTGCATGGCAACCTTCCCTTTGTGGCCGGCGTGTTGATGCATAAGATGCCCATGGCCATCGCCCTGGCCACCGTGCTCCAGCGCTCCAACGTGCCCCCCGGTCGTTCCTGGGCCATGATCATCATCTTCGCCCTGTCGGTACCGCTGGGCATCGCCACCGGCGTACTGGGTCTTGACCTGTTGGGTGGTGCACCCATCATGCGGGCCCTGGGCCTGGCGATCGGCATGCTGCTGCACATCAGCACCACGATCATCTTCGAAAGCACGCCGGACCACCGCTTCAACGCGAAGCGCTTCCTCACGGTGCTGGCCGGAGCGCTCCTGGGCTACTTCACCTCCCATTAATTCCGTCCACACATACTTGCACGGTATCGGCGCCGTTGTTTACTTTGCACTTCAAAGTACTTTGTGATGGAACCGAACAACGCTGCCTCCGACCTTGCCCACATCCGCACACTGATGGACCGCAGCACGCGCTTCATCTCGCTCAGTGGGCTCAGTGGCGTGTTCGCCGGGGCGGTGGCGCTCGGCGGGGCTTGGGTGGCGCAGTACCATGTTGCGGAACATGCGGCATCACCCGGGGATAGGCTCACTTACGGCACCCTGCGCCAAGGCCTGCTCGATACCGATGGCTTGCTGATCACCTTGATGGTCGATGCGTTGATCGTGCTGGTGCTGGCCCTGGTCGGTGCCGCGTGGTTCACGTGGCGCAGGAGCAAGCGCTTGGGGCATGGGCTGTGGGACCGGACCGCACTGCGTTTGATGTGGAACCTGCTCATTCCCCTGGCCGCCGGCGGCCTGGTCTGCCTGGCGCTCATGTACCACGGTCTGCCGGGACTGGTGGCACCGGCCACGCTGGTCTTCTATGGCCTGGCCTTGTTGAACGCGAGCAAGTACACATTGGAGGAGATCCGCTGGCTGGCCTTGAGCGAACTGGTGCTCGGTGTGGTGGCCTCCTTCTGGATCGGCGCCGGCCTGATGTTCTGGGCATTGGGCTTCGGCGTATTGCACATCGTTTACGGAGGCCTGATGTGGATGCGCCACGAGCGTGAGGCCCATTCGACCGCAGCATGATCGAGCAGCTCAATAAGGCCTTCGAAAGTCGCGTCAGGCTCGGCCTGATGGCGGTGCTTGTGGTGAACGAATGGGTGGACCATGGCACCCTGAAGGACCTCCTGGGCGTTACCGATGGCAACCTCGCGAGCCATATGACCGCCTTGGTGACCGCGCGGTACGTGCAGGTGAGAAAACGCTTCATCGGCAATCGCCCGAATACTTCCTACAAGGCCACCTCCGTTGGAGTGAAGGCTTTCCGTACCCACCTCGACGCCATGGACCAACTGCTTCGCAAAGACCTGCGCCAATGAACTTGCCCACCATGAACACCGAACGCTTCAAACTGCTCACCCTGCTATTGGTCGCCATCATCTTCGACCGCCTCTTCTGGCAGGAGTCCATCGGGATCAACCTCACCCTGTTCGCTTTGCTGGTGGCGGGTGTGGTGACCTATGACCGCGGCTGGGCCGCGCTTTCCGTCGCCGCGCGCATCAGTGGAGCGGGCCTTTTGATAAGCGTCATCATGTTGGTGATCCACGGCAGCACCATCGCCACCGTCGCCACATTCTGCTCGTTGTTCCTCTTCACTGCCCTGGCCCACGCCCCGGCCATCCGCACGGTGCCATCAGGCCTGGCCCAGTGGCTGGTGAACCTGGTATGCACACCGTTGGGCGTGGGGCATGCACTGGGAGATGCCGCACCGGATGCTCCCGGCGTGCAGCGATCGTTCCGGTGGATACGCATCGGTGCCATACCCGTACTTGTCACCGCGCTGTTCTTCCTGTTGTACCGCGGTGGTAACAGCCGCTTCGATGCGCTCTCGGCCAGTGTGCTCGACGGTGCGTTCCGTTGGATCGGCGATGTGCTCGAGGAGGTCTTCACGGCCCACACCTTCTTCTTCCTGCTCGGAATGCTGGGGTGTGCCTCCCTCCTCATCCGGCTGGCCGGCCCCTGGATCGAAGGTCCCGAATCGTTGCTGAGCAACACGATGCTGCGCGTACGCGCCCGCCGCCCGAAATGGCTGATGCCGCTCTCCATGGGCGCATTGGGCAAGGAACGTCGCATGGGCCTGGTGCTGCTCATCCTGCTCAACGCCATGCTGCTGGTGGTGAACGCGATCGATGTGAACTGGGTGTGGTTCAACTTCGCGGTGGAGCCGGGTATGAGCCTGAAGGAGTTCGTGCATGAGGGCACCTGGTTGCTCATCATCAGCATAGTGCTCGGCATGGCGGTGCTGTTGCGCCTGTTCCGGGGGAACCTGAACTTCCATCGCGACAATCGATCACTGGTGATCCTCGCCACCGCATGGCTCGCGCAGAACTTCATCCTCGGCATTTCCGTCTTCCTGCGGAACTACCACTACATCGCCTTCCACGGGTTGGCATACAAGCGCATCGGTGTCATCGTGTTCCTCCTGCTGTTGCTCGTGGGCCTTGTCACCCTGTACATCAAGGTGCGTGAGCGGAAGAGCTTCTTCTTCCTGGTGCGGGTGAACGGTTGGGCGGCCTTTGTGGTGATGGTGCTGTTGAGCACGATGGACTGGGACAGCACCATCGTGCGATACAACCTCGGCCATTCCAATCAGGGCGAGATCGACATCGACAATTACCTCGCGATGAGCGACAAGGTGCTGCCCTTATTGGAAGAGAACATCGAAGTGGTGCGTGAGCAGATGGAGAAGCATCGGCTGAACAAAGTGCGCTGGGTCGATCACCTGGACCCGGCGGAGTTCGATGACGCTCTTGCCCGGAAACGCGAGGCCTTCCTCCAGCGATACCACGAGCAGCACTGGCAGAGTTGGACCCTGGCCGACAGCCGCACCTTCGATGCCCTGGGTGCTCACACAAATGCACCTCACTGATCATGGAGAAGAGCCGCAGACAACGGCGCATCCGGAATTGGACGCTGTTCTTCATCGCCGCCCTCTGGCTCAGCGGGCTCACCGCGGTGCCGTTGGAATGGGGTACGCGGTGGTTGAGCGACCTTACATCGTCCTGGCACGGGCCCTGGCACGCGTGGTCGGAGCACGCGGCGGTGGCGATCGCCGAGGTGGGCACGAAATATCCCTTCCTCCTGTATGGAACGGACTGGCTGGCCTTCGCACACATCGTCATTGGCATCGCCTTCTTCGGCGTACTGCGCGATCCTGTGCGCAACAAATGGATCATTGAATGGGGGCTCTGGAGCTGCGGTCTGGTGGTGCTGCTCGCCTTTGGGTGGGCTCCGGTACGCGGCATCCCGTTCTTCTGGCGCTGTGTGGATGCCTCCTTCGGGGTGATCGGCGCGGTACCGCTCTGGTTGGTCAGGCGCGACATCATCGCCCTGGAAACGGACAGGGACCCATGATCCAACGACTGATCTCCCGCTGGACGGACGGACCGGTCGCAGCTGGCATCCTGCTGGCCTTCGGTTGCGCGATCGCCTTTGCCCCGGACCCGTTCCTGCTGATGATCGCTCGCGCGTTCATGTGGCAATGGGCCATGTTGGCGGTGGCGATCGCGTTCTTCGCACTGTTCACGCGGAGATGGTGGACGGGCGCGGCCGCGGTGCTTGTCGCACTGTTGCTCGCCTTCCCGCCGCAACGGACCGAGCAGCCCGAAATGAGTACGTCGGGGAAGGAACTCGTGCGGGTGGCCCAGATGAACGTGTTCCAGCCGAATGACGATCATGATGCGGTGATCGCCACGGCGCTCGCCACGAATGCGGACGTGATCTCCTTCCAGGAGGTCAGCCCGACCTGGGCCGACGTGCTGCATCGGGGGTTGGAGGCGAAGTACCCCTATCACCGGCTTGTGCCCGGCAACAACTGTTATGGGATCGCGCTCTTCAGTCGGCTTCCGTTCCTGCGCATCGATGTGCTTCCCTTGGCGCGCAGGTCCATGCTCTGCGCGGAGGTCGGTACACCTGCAGGTCCTGTCCGGCTGCTGAGCGTTCATGCCACTTCGCCCGGCAGCTACGCCCATTTCCGCGAGCGGAACCGGCAGCTGGAACAGCTCGCTTCCATGGTGAACGAAAGCCCCATGCCGGTGGTCCTCATCGGCGACCTTAACACGGTGAGCTGGGATCGTGCACTGATCCGGTTCTGCGACACCACCGGGTTGCGCGAACATCCCGAAAGTGACCAGGCCACCTGGCCCAGCCTTTGGGGCGTGGCGCTCATTCCATTGGACCACATCCTGGTGTCGAGGGAACTGGCGGTCACCGGCCTTGATCTGTTCACCATAGCCGGCTCGGATCATCGTGGGATCTCCGCCACCATTCGTTCACGCTCATGAGGATGCCCGCCCATTGGATCACGCTGTTGCCGTGGATCACGGCCTTCGCGATCGCCATGGCCTTCCTGGAAAGTGCCGTGGTGGTGTACCTGCGTGAGCTGTATTACCCCGTGGAGTTCCGCTTCCCGATGGCCCCCATCAAGCGGCACATCGCCATCACTGAACTTTTGCGGGAACTCGCCACGTTGGTGATGCTGCTGGCCCCTGGAGCGCTGATCACACCGCGACGACTGGAACGGTTCGCCTGGTTCATCTACTGCTTCGGTGTGTGGGACATCTTCTACTATGTGTTCCTGAAGGCCGTGCTGGATTGGCCCGCGACCTTGTTCGACTGGGACATTCTGTTCCTGGTACCGGTCGTGTGGGTGGGACCGGTGCTGGCACCGTGCATCGTATCGGCCGGGCTGATCAGCATCGGCCTGCTGGTGCTACATAGACGTGCGGAGGATCCCACCTTCATGTTACGGCGATGGGAGTGGGGCCTGTTGATCGCCTCTGGTTCGCTCCTTCTGTACACCTTCATGGAGGAGCCCTTGGCGCACATCCTTCATTCGGTATCGGGTGACGGACCGCTGACCCTGCCAAAGCCCGGGCACGATGCCCTGAGCGGATTGCGCGATTATCTACCCGAGCACTACAACTGGGCGGTTTTCGCCGGGGCCTGCGTGCTCGCTGGTGTGGTGCTCATACGGCTCATGCGACGCGGTTCCGCGCCACGGGTTGCCTTCCGATAGAGCCGGCCTGTGTTCATAAGAACGTAACCCCGAAGGGGCAACCGCGTACAAATGCACCGTCTTGCCCATGGAACCCAAAAGCAAAATGGTAGCTGAAGCCAGGATCTTCCTCCGGTTGGGACTGTTGTCGTTCGCAGGGCTGATGTTCTATTACGCGCATCTGTTCCTGGACATGTTCGATAATGCCTTCCTATACAAGGCGCTGGCCGTGACCTTCCTCATCATCACGCTTCCCCTGCCGATCATCGCCTTCAACAACAAGAAGCTCTTCCCGGAGATCAAGGGTACAGGAAAGCTGGTCCTGAACTGGGCGGTCGTGCTCCTCTTCATGCACCATTTCCTCATGACCTTCATCTTCGTCATGTTCCTCAAGGAGCGTGGCCCGTTCTGAGCAGGAAGGAAAAGATCTCCTTGATCGCAACCTTTTTCCAACCCCTTGCGTTCAACACTCAAAGGCCCCGTAAAAAGTTCCACAAGCATCTGATAAACCTGGCCTACAGAAGGCAAAAAAGCCGTAGTGCAGAAAAAGCCTTCATCCAAGCCCGTAAGCTCGGAGACCAGGATACTCGAAGCGCGCCCCGTAAGGCGCGCTTCGCCATTTGCCCCCACGTACATCCCCATACGGTTGCAATAGCGGGTTCATGTGCGCATGCGTGAACTGGCCGTGATGCACCACATCAGCTCATCGAGGAAACGACCCGTTCGTCTGGCCCAATCGGCGGGTGCCTGTGCAATCCCCGCTTCGTCGAAGGCCTCCTGTACCTTGGGCACAGGCATCGTGGCGGGTACGGTCCATGCGCGCAACTTCCACAGGCTGAACTGCAGCGAGGTGAGCACCTGCGATCCTCCGAAGGACCCATCGCTCACGGTGGAGATGGCCACCGGCTTGCGGTGCCACTGATCGTTCAGGACATCGATGGCGTTCTTCAAGCTCGCCGGATATCCGCCGTTGTATTCGGGCGTAACGATGATCACTCCATCCGCCTGGGCAACCCGGGTCGCGTAGTCCTGTAACGCCGCCGGGGGATCCGTGAGGTTCTTGAGCCGCTCATGGAAGATGGGGAAATCGAGCTCGGCCAGGTCCAGGACCTCGCAGGTGGCATCACCCCGTGCTGTGATGGCGTTCGTGAGATGCAATGCCACACGGGGACTCCGGCGTCCGGTGCGAACACTGGCTGAAAGGATCAGGATGTGGGGCATACCGCAAGGTAGCATGCCCTCAGGCGGTCACATGCGCTTCCAGCAATGTCCGCAATTCCGGCGCGATCCCCTGGAAACCACGTCCCATCCGCGGCCCCGCCATGACGCCCGTGGGCGTTGCGATCGTGCGGTAGCTCTGCATGATGGTAAAGAGCTGCGCCGTGTCCAGTGCGCATACGATCCCACCGCTCTCCCCGTGGACCCAGTCCACGTTGAAAGCGTAGTTCAGAGCTCCATGCAGATCGTACTGGGCGGAAACGATACCGGTGTTGGCATGCCCTTTCAGGAAGAAGTTGCCGCCTCCGAGGAAGTCGCCGGATGGGCTCAGGTTCGCTCCTTTCACCACAGGAGCTGGAAAGCCGTAGGTGACCACTTCAGTGCCTTCCGGAACGGCCTCGAGCGTGAGGGCCATGGGCTCGAGGGAGAACCGTGGATCCACGGGGGTGCCGAGCTCCAATACGGCCAGGTCGTGCGCGGCATGTTCCAAGGGCACACCGATCACCGGGCAATGGAAGGCGACCAGGTTATCGTCCGTGAGGGTGAAGACCACGAATTTGTCACGCGGGTCGCGCGGCTGGGCGTTGTTGAAGATGTGCCAGGCGGTGATGATGTACCGATCACGCGCGATGCACGCCCCTGAACCCACGAAGCCCAGCTCGAACCCGGGTGGCCCCGTGGTGGATACGTTGGCGGCCACGGGCTTCGGACGGATGCGCAGGATGGCACACGCCGAGCGGCGGATGCGTGCGATCGCGGGGATCAACTCCTTGCTGCTGGCCATGGGCCCGCAAGCTACATCTGCCGGTCACTGCCCGCTGGCGTGCACGAAGCGCAGGGTGCCCAGGGAGGTGCGCAGGAGGTAGGCGCCGGGCGCCATTCCACCCAACGAGAGGGTACCGGTGCTGCCTTGGATGCTGCCCGTACGCACCTGATGTCCCAAGACATCCACCAGGATGTAGGCCCCAATGGGTGTGTCTTGCCCGGAGTTGATGATGAGGAGATCACTTGCGGTCCAGGCATGTATGCCGGGTATTGATGGCGTGTCCGTTACCGAATTGTCGGGATCGACACAGGGGCCGAAGAACACCACGGAGAGGACGTCTGGCAGGTTGTCAAAGATGTAAGGCTGCTCATTGCCGGAGGAATAGAGGCCCGGAACTGTGAACCCGAATGAAGGCTGTCCTCCGGTAAAGGTGTCGTTGGTAACGGATAAGGTGTAGTCGCCGGGCGCAACACACAGCGTATCGTAGTCGGACTGTTCGGCATCGGCCAAGGCAAAGGTCCCGGTACTGACAATTGCATTGTCACCGTCCACGAGTTGCCAGTCAAGTGTGTCGTTGATGATCGCGTTGCCATAGTTGTTCAGATAGACCAACATGGGCGAACACGGTGCCGGTGGGCAGAAATCCACGGTGAGGTCATAGATGCATGCCTGCTGCTGGTAGAACCCCGTCCACAGATGCAGCTGGGCCTGGAAGGGCCCGATGGGGACGATCGCCCCATCCACGAACGTGAGCGTATGGGTGCTCTCACCTCCGATGCCGAAATAGTTCACGTTCTCCCGGGCGATGCTGTCCGTCCCTTGCAACAACACGAAGCCGGGATAGTCGAACAACGTTGCGCTGTTGTTGAACACATGTACCTCGATGGCGGTATCGCTGAACGCCTGCCATTGCACATGGTCGACGATCAAGCTGTCGCACGCAGTAGGGATCGCTTGCGACACTACGAACTCGTGCTGGGGTGCTGGTGCACCGTCGTTGATGGAGACACCCGCGATCGCGATGAAGTACTCGCCCACAGGCAGCATTCCGATGCTGAAGCTCTCATCGTGCGGGGTCAGCACCGGAATGCCGATGCCTTGGGCCCCTGCGGTCACGCTGATGGACACCGTGTTGCCGTTCACCGCGAACGATGTCTCCGAGATGTAGGAGTTCGTGCTCGACAGATCGCCTTGCAAGGTGATGGTGATGTCATCCGTGGTGGTGGGGGAGGCCGGTGCCACCTCGATGGTGTTGATGTAGTAGTATGTCTGGGCCCGGGTGGCAAGTGTGCAGAACAGCAGCGCGAGGAGGGTCAGTGTGAACTTCATGGCATATAGGCTGTTGATGGTATGACGCGGGATATCGCAAAGATGATGCCTCGGGCACCTGACCGGACGCAGGCCACGATTACCTTGTTGCCGGATATCATGAAGAAGATCAACGACACCACCATCGCCCTGCTCATCGACGGCGACAATGCCCAGCCCAAGCGCATCGGTTCCATCATCGAGGAAGTGAGCAAGCAGGGCACCATCACCATCCGCCGCATCTATGGTGATTGGACCACCACGAGCATGACCGGTTGGAAGGAGCTGCTGAACGCGAACGCGATCCAACCTGTGCAGCAGTTCGCCTATACGAAAGGCAAGAACAGCACCGACAGCGCGCTCATCATCGATGCGATGGACATCCTTCACGGCGAACGCGTCGATGCGTTCTGCATTGTGAGCAGCGATAGCGATTACACGCGCCTGGCCACGCGCTTGCGCGAAGGCGGACTGTACGTCATCGGGATCGGCGAGAAGAAGACACCGGTGGCCTTCGTGAAGGGCTGCGACCGGTTCATCTATGTGGAGAACCTGGACGTTACGGAGCCCGCACAGGAGCAGATCACGGGAGCAGGGGCGACCGCAGGTGGTGGCGCTGCTCGGGGAGGTGGAAGTGGTACACGACGTGGAGGAAAGTCGGCGGCCAAGGCGCCGGTCGCTTCCCTCTCGCAGAATGCGGAACTGATGCGCAAAATGCGGAAGGCGTACGACAATGCGCGGGGCGAGGAGGAGGAGGCCTCCTTAAGCCTCATCGGCCAGGCCTTGCGCCGTTTGGATCCGGGCTTCGATCCGCGCAGCTACGGACATGCATCCTTGTCCTCGCTCGTGCAAGCGCTGAAGGACAGGCTTGAAACGCGGCGGGAAGAGAAGGGGAATATGGTGATGGTGCGCTTTCGCACCTGAGTAATCCGTGTTCCGCAGCGATGCGCGAACTCAGCTCTTCATGTTGTCGAACTGCAGCGGTACCTCGAAGTCGGTAGTGCGGCACAGCTCCATCACAGCCTGCAGATCGTCGAACTTCTTGCCGTTCACACGGATCATCTCGTCCATGATCTGCGGTTGCACCTTCAGGCCGCTATCCTTGATCGCCTTGACGATCTTCTTGGCCTTCTCGCGTTCGATCCCGTTCTGGATCTTGATGGTCTTGTACAACAGCTTGCCGCTGGGCTGCGGTTCCTCCTTCAGGTCGTAGCTCTTCACATCGATCTTCTGCTTGGTGCTGCGTTCCAGCAGAATGTCCACGATGGAATCCAGCTTCAGGTGATCTTCCGTACCTACTTTGATCACGAGGCCTTTCCTGTCGAATTCGATGGTGCTGTTACTTCCCCGCAGGTCGTACCGCGTTTCGATCTCGCGCTTCGCGGTGTTGATGGCGTTGTCCAGCGTTTGTGGATCAACCTTGGAAATGATGTCGAAGGAGGCCATGGGGTGTTGCGTTCATGGGGTGCTTTGGAAAACACGGCATAAAGGAACGGCCGTTCTATCGGGGGCCAGAACAAGGGGCGGATGAGAGCGGCGCTATGCACCAGCCTGCGGCAGGCAGGCTCACTCGATCACTTCAGCCTTCGGATAACGTTGCTTCCAGAAGGGGAAGGCCTTCATGCTCTTCAGCAGGACGGTCGTGCGTGGGTCCAGGCGGACCTTGATCTGCTTAACTCCGGGCTTCAGGGGTGGTTGACTGAGGATAAGGGTCTTCTTGCGGCTGCTCATGTTCTTCTTCAATTCCGTTCACTCCGCCGATAAGGATAACCGTGCCGAAGGATGGGATGTCAGGACCGCTAAGATGGTCATTTTTTCGGAATAATGCTAATGCTCTGAAATCCAGACACATGCGAAGCACTTTTTTCGACCGCCAACAAGCATATCGGCCATTCTGTCGTGGCCCTCACTTGCCCGGCTCGAAGTCCAGGACGATGGAGTTCATGCAATAGCGCTTATAGGTGGGGGGAGGTCCGTCGTCGAACAGGTGACCCAAGTGACCATCACATCGTCCACACCGCACCTCCGTGCGCAACATGCCATGTGAGCGATCCTCGAGGTAGGTCATCGCGCTTGGACGGATGGCCTCGAAGAAGCTTGGCCAACCGCACGCGCTTGCGAATTTGCCGTCGCTCCGGAAAAGCGCATTCCCACAACACACACAGCGATACAGCCCGATGCCTTCGAAGTCCCAGTACTTTCCAGTAAACGCGTACTCCGTGCCCTGCTCCCGGGCGACGCGGTATACGCTGTCGGGCAGCACCTTCTTCCATTCCGCATCACTCATGTTCAAGTGCGCGGTGTCCGTCAACGAGTAGTACGGATTTGTGGAGATCTGCATGGGTAGGGGATCGGTTCCGGGGATAGGTGAACTATGCTGGGCTTCGCAACCGGGAAGGACGGCGAGCATCAATGCTGCGACGATGATCCGTGTTCGCATGGTGCAAAGATCGTCCAACGACACGTCTTGCGCGATGGTGGAGGACCACAATCAACGGGATGAGCCGATCACATCAGCAGGAAGGCCGTGACCGCCCCCGCGAGGATCACCCCGAATCCGATGCCTGCAAAGCGCCGAACATGGGGCCCACCAATGGTGGTCACGATCAACGTCTTCACCACCGTATTGGTCAGACCGGCCAGGAGGATGCTCTTGGCCAGCAGCTGTGAATTGGCCTCCGTGGTGTCCACGCGGGCCAGGCTTAACGTGATCGCATCAATGTCCGTGAGGCCCCCCAACGAACTGGCGACATAGGGGCCCGCGTCCCCGATGTGATCCATCGCGTAGGCCACCATCCATTGCACCGCCATGAACAACAGGCCGAACTGTACGGCCATCCAGAAGTTCAAGGGATTCTTGATCAGGCTGCTCCCGGTCTCCTCCGCGGGGGACCTGCGATGAAGGGCAAAGGCCACCACGATGCCAAGGACCGCAATACCGATCAGGGGGATGATGAGCCGTGTGGCCAAGGGTGCGTTCACCACCCACACCTCCAGCAGCATCCGCAGGAACATGATGGTGCAGGCGGCAATGATGCCGACGGCCGCCGTGCGACCGGCTGTCGCGTTCTGTGCATGCGCTTGACGCGAAAGACCGAGCGTGACCGCTGTGCTGGATACCAAGCCGCCTAGCGCCCCGGTCAGGATGATGCCCGCACGATGCCCGATGAACTTGGTGAAGAGGAACGCCACCAGGCTGATGCCGCTCACCAACACCACCATGCTCCAGATATCCTTCAGGTTCCACACCAGATACGGGCCGAAATCGCGGTCGGGCAAAAAGGGCAGCACCACGGCCGAGATGATCACGAACTGGATGAAGGCGCGGATCTCCGCCATCGTCAAACCGGCGATGAACCGATGCAACGGGAGCTTCAAGGACAGCAACGCCGTGATGATCACCGTGACAATGATCGCCAGCAGTATGTGTCCGTCAAAGCACACGGCCCCGAGCAGGAAGGCCAGAATGCTCGACAGTTCGGTGGTGCCGCCATAGTCGCCTTTGTGCGCCGTAAGCGTGTAGGCGGTGATCAGCATCGCCGTGAAACCCAGCAGCGATGCAGCCATGATCCAC
This sequence comes from Flavobacteriales bacterium, assembly GCA_031411095.1. Taxonomy (GTDB): domain Bacteria; phylum Bacteroidota; class Bacteroidia; order Flavobacteriales_F; family PHOS-HE28; genus PHOS-HE28. Next base: position 50,945 of record JANOAK010000032.1, read on the forward strand.
ACCCCGTAGTGATCGCTGAGGAAGGCGGACAGGAAACCGAACAGGGTGAAGAGCGTGTAGGTGCGGACCCCGGCGAATAGATGCTCGTCCTTCTCCACTACGCGCTTGGCGTATTCACGCTCCAACCCGATGAGGAAGCCGATGCCCACGCTCACCATCAGCCGGACCAGGAGGTCTGTGGATGCGGAGGTGAAGAGGAGGTCGTCCATTGTTTTCTGGGCAAAGGGCTGCGCGCGTGCCGCTTCGGACTGAACTTGTCATGCCATCGATGCAAGCTTGCATCATACGGGCCAACGGGCAAAGTTCACGCATCATCAGGGATCGTCGGCTGAAGAGCGTCAGATGTACGGATCCCCATAGGTCCTTATGACTCCAATCTTGCTGAACTTCGGAGGCGTGAACCGCATGGATCCCTTCCGAAAGGACCTACACTTGTATGGTCATGCGGATCCGACGGTTTCATGTGCTGATCCTGCCCTTGGCCTTGTGGCTGGTAGTAGCGCAGGCTTTGCCCGTGCTGTGGCGCATGCATTGTGTGGTCTCCGATCGTTCCGTCATGTCCTGGGGAAAGGCGAAGTCCTGTCTTCCGCCCGGAAAGACCAGCTCTTCACCTGAGGTGCGGGCCTATTGCTGCGAATTCACGCATGTGACCGCCGAGCGGGCTGAATTTGTGAAGGAGAGCCTGGTCATTCCAATTGAGACGGGCGTTGTGAATGTGAGCCATGCGTTGGTTGTTGACCTCCTGTCGTTGGATGTTCCACGGACCTTGTTCCTGAGCCGTCCATCTCCCGGGTATCCATTGGATCGCCCGGTCCTCCTGCGCAAACTCTTGATCTAGGACGATCCTTGGATGGATGATCGTGCTCATGTGGCGCGTTCATCACCCTTGGTACATTGTTCCTCATTGATCACAGACTGAAAAGAGACCATGACGAATTCCTCATTCGAACAAGGGCAAGCGCGATGTTCCATCGCTCCACCGCCCATCTCGAGATCCAACCTGTTCCACGCGCTGGTGGTCCTGGCCCTGCTCGTTCCGGCGACCGTCACAGCCCAGGTCCCGCTGCCCATCCCCGATACGCTCAGCGGATCCGCCATGGACCTCATCCTGCAAGAAGGCACATGGGAGTTCCATGCAGGGGAGGTGATACCCACACACGGCTACAATGGCGATCTGTTGGGGCCCACACTCATCCTGAACAAGGGTCAGGAAGTGACGATCAATGTGACGAACAACCTGCCCGACCTGACCACCACTCACTGGCACGGTATGCACGTGAGCCCCGCCAACGATGGCGGCCCGCATTCGCTCATCTACCCCAACACCACCTGGTCGCCTTCGTTCACCGTACTGGACCGCGCCAGCACCTTCTGGTACCACCCGCACGGCCATGGTCTCACGGACTTCCAAGTGAGCATGGGCGCGGCGGGCATGATCATCGTGCGTGACGCGCAGGAGGCCGCGCTCGACCTGCCCCGCACCTACGGCGTGGACGACATCCCCCTCATCCTGCAGACCAAGCCCATCGTGGACGGACAGATCATGCTGCACACCGGACTGGATAGTGTGGTGGTGGCCAACGGCGTGCGTGATGCCTGGAAGGAATTGCCCGCACAGGTTGTGCGGCTGCGCTGTTTGAATGGCAGCAGTGAGCGTGCCATGCGCCTCGGGTTCTCCAATGGCATGCCCTTCCATGTGATCGGTACCGATGGCGGGTTGTTGTCCGCGCCAGTGTCCTTGACACGTTTGCAGCTGATGCCCGGTGAGCGTGTGGAACTGCTGTTGGAGCTGGCAGCCATGCAAGGGCAGGCCATGCAGCTGATGGCCTATAACAGTGAACTGCCTGACGACATCATTGGTGCGGCGGAAGTGGGCAACGGCATGGCCACATTGGATGGCTATGATGACAATGCGCTGAATGGTGCCGACTTCCCGCTCGTGAGCTTCACCGTGGGCGCACCCCTCACAAGCGGCACTTTTCAACTACCCACCACCTTGGTGCCTGTGGAGCCGATACCCGAAATGGAGGCCGATCTGACCCGCACATTCCTGGTGGAGCCCCAGTTCATGAGCCCCATGGAAATGATCGAAGGACCCTTCACCATCAATGGGGCGCTCATGGACATGGACTCCATCAACGTGGTGGTGCCCTTGGGCAGCACCGAGATCTGGTCCTTCACCAACAACACCATGGTGGGTCACCCGATCCACATCCACGACATCCAGTTCAACATCCTGGACCGTAATGGGGTGGCGCCTGAGCCGTGGGAAACGGGTTGGAAGGATGTGGTCTTCGTGCCAGCGCAAGGCAGCGCGCGGGTGATCACCCGTTTCGAGGATTTCGCGGATCCGGACATGCCCTACATGTACCACTGCCACCTACTGATGCATGAGGATGAAGGCATGATGGGGCAGTTCCTGGTGGTGGATCCCACCAGCATCGGTGAAGCGCTCAACCCGGTTCGTCCGGTGGTGTGGCCGAACCCTGCCAATTCGGGGCACTTGGTGGTGTCGTTGCCGATCGGCGATGGCCCTGCCGATCTGGTGCTGTTCGATGCGCTGGGCCGCATCGCCTATGCGGGCCGTAGCTTGTTCACCGCCGGAAAAGCACGTGTCCACCTGCCCGCATTGGCCGCCGGTGACTACCAACTCCGCATTACGGACCAACGCGGCATACCGTATGCCGCACATATCGGTCTCCAACACTGATCTCATCTCAAAACAACGTCAAAACCAAACCAACATGAAACAGTTCTTCTCCCTAGTGACCGCATTGGCCTTTGCCACCGGCCTTCAAGCGCAGACCACCGCGCTGGATTTTACCGCCAACGATTGCGATGGCATGCCGCACACCCTCTTCACCGAGCTCAACGCTGGCGATGTGGTGATCATTGAACTGGTGATGATGGGGTGCCAGCCTTGCGTTACGGCAGGCAACAGCTTGAAGAACAACGTGCTGCCCAATGTGAGCGACCCCAGCCGCGTGAAGCTGTACAGCATCGGCTACACCAACAGCATCACTTGCGCACAGATGAACAATTGGAAGACGACCAATGGCTTCACCCATACCGTCTTTGCCGGCATGAGCGCGCAGACCACCCACTTTGGTGGCATGGGCATGCCGACCATTGCGGTGGTCGGTGGTAGCGGTCACACGGTCTACTACAGCGAGCAGGGCCATAGCGATAGCGATAATCCTGCGATCATTGCCGCCATTGAGGCGGGACTGGCAGCTGTCGGCGTGCAGGAGGCGGCCGTGAACACGGTTGGTGTGAGCCCCAACCCCACGAACGATATGCTCACTGTGAATGGTGCCAACTGGACCACGGCCAAAGTGATGGACCTGCAAGGGCGCACCATGCTCGCCGTTCAACTGAACGGGGGCAAACTGGACGTGACCATGCTTCCTCTGGGCATGTATGTGTTGCGCCTGACGGATGCGGACGGCAAGGAAGGCGTTGCCCGTTTTGAGAAGCGTTGATCCACTTCGAGCTATTCCGGTGACCCTGTTCATAGGGGTCACCGGAACCTCTTCATCCCCTACACACCTCGATCACATGCTCTTACGCCACATCACACCGCTGTTCATGTTCATCGGTGCCACCCTGTTCGCGCAGCAGGCCGCCCTTTTCTGGGGGCCAGTACAGGATTGCAATGCCCAAGGTGAAGGTTCGCTACGGCCGCGTGTGGCGCTGAACGGTGCAGGAGCTCCCGTGGTGCTGTGGGGCGACATGTCGCCCATGGCCAACTATGTGGCGGTGGGCAACGGCAACGGGTTCGCTCCTGTTCAGGAGGTGAGCACCCCGGGCTGCATGCCTGCGGTGGCCGATTGGATGGGCAGCAGCATTGCCGCCGCCGGGAATACGGTGTGGGTGGTGATGAAGGCAAGTCCTGAGGATTCACGACCCATCTATGTGCGGCGTTCGGACGATGGCGGGGTGACATGGGGCGACACGCTGCGCGTGGAACCGAACGATGGGCTGGTATCGCGCTTTCCGTCCATTGATGTGGTGGACCCCGATGCACCGCTGGTGCAATACATGCAGTTCGACAATGGCTTCGCTGGGGCCCGCTTCGTCGTTACGCGCTTGGATGGTGCGACCTTCAGCACGCCGGTACAGGTGAGCGCACCTTACGCACCAGGCCTTGTATGCGATTGCTGCCCCAGCCAAGTGGTGGCTGAAGGTGATCGCGCTGTGGCGCTCTATCGCAACGCGGGGCCCAACATCCGTGTGATGTACGGTGCGGCTTCTGATGATGGTGGTTCCACCTTCCCTGTTGGCGCCTTGTTGGACACCACGGCCTGGGCCCTGAACGCCTGCCCAAGCAGCGGACCTGACGGCTACCTGTTCGGCGACAGCATCCGCTATGTTTGGATGAGCGGCGCCAACAATGGGAACAAGGTGTATATCGGCGATGCACATGCGACCGACCTGTCGATGGGTAGCCAGGGGTATGTGCATCCGGGTCAGATGTCCATGTTGCAACAGAATTACCCGCGCGTTGCCGGTAGTGGCGATACGCTAGGTGTGGTCTGGCAGCAGCATATGAGCGGTCAATATGAGGTGTTGTTCAGTTGGAGCGTGACCGGCCCAGAGGGGTTGAGCGTACCTGATACAGTGAACGTGGATCTCAGCGGCGCGCAGAAGACCCCGGACATTGCCTACGCGGATGGCGCCTTCCACATTGTTTGGAGTGAGGGTGCCAGCGACCAAGTGCAATACCGCAGAGCCACGCTGACCAGTTCTGTCGGGATCCAGTTGCTCACCCCGGATGGCATGAGGGTCTTCCCGGACCCCGTTAGTGACTACTTGTTCATTGAGGGCATTAGGCCAGGGCGGGCGGAGGTCGTTGACCTTCAGGGGCGTGTTCACCTCTCCGTAGCGCTCAATGCTTCTCGACTGGATGTCCGCGCGCTCAAGCCAGCGCCTTATGTGCTCCGTATCACGGACGCGAACGGCGAACAACGGACAGCGCGTTTCACGAAAAGGTGAGTGCTGTGCATGGGTGCCCTCCTTACCATCCGCAACATGGTCTGCGACCGATGCAAGGCAGCTGTTGCGCGTGTGCTGGAGGCCCAGGGTCTACAGACCAACCACATCGACCTCGGCGAAGTGGAACTTCTCCGGAAACTACACCCCGATGAGTTGGATGCGGTGCGCGGTGCGTTGCGGATGGAGGGTTTCGACCTGGTGGACGACCGCGACGCTGTGACCATCGCACGCACCAAGGCTGCGATCGTGAAGTTGGTACACTACGATGGCGAGTTGAAGGGGCGCGTGAGGCTGGGCGAGCACCTGAGTGCCGTGTTGCACAAGGAATACTCCGGCCTCTCAGCGCTCTTCTCGCAGGTGGAGGGCATCACCATCGAACAGTACTTCCTGCTGCAACGCCTGGAGCGCGTGAAGGAGCTGATCAAGTACGGTGAGCTGACGATGAGCGAGATCGCGGACCGCGCAGGTTTCAGCAGTGTGGCGCACCTGAGCGCGCAGTTCAAGAAGCTCACGGGAATGACGCCGACCGCCTTCAAGAAGATCGGTGGTGCCCGGCTGCCCTTGGACCACGTGGGGTGAAGGCGATGTAACGTTCATCGGCGAGAATGTAAGCGCCTCGGTGCAGTGTCGCACGTGCTTTGTACCATCAAACACGAACCACCATGGACAACACGACCATTACCCTCCCGCTGCTCGACGTGAACAGCCCGCATTGCGCGCTGCGCGTAGAGAAGGCCATGCGCGAGGTACCCGTGATCGCGAGTGCCGAAGTGGACCTGACCGCCCATGTGGCCCACCTGACCAGCACCGCCCCCGCACAGGCTGTGCGCGAAGCGGTGGCCGCCATACGCACGGCAGGCTACCAAGTAGCCATCGACCAGCGCCGCTTCGACACCATGGGCATCACCTGCGGCGGTTGCGCGAAGAGCGTGACCACCATCCTGAGCGCATTGCCCGGCGTGCTGGCCGTGGCCGTGGACGTGCCGAACAACACGGCGACCGTGGAAGAGGTGAAAGGCACTGTCTCCGACGGAACGCTCGCGGAAGCACTGAAGCCAACCGGCTACCGCCTGATGCCCCAGGCCGCTTAGAACATCACCGTTATGAGCACTGAGAAAAGCACCCTGGTACTGCCCGTGGAGAACATGGACAGCGAGCACTGCGCGCTGATCGTGGACAAGGCCTTGGGTACCGTTCCCTCGGTGGGCGCGCACCACGTGGAACTGAACAACCGCAGCGCGGTGATCGAGAGCACTACGCCCGTGGAGGCCGTGCGCGATGTGGTGAAGGCCATCCGGGATAACGGGTACGATGTGCCCACCCTGAGGCGCACTTTCCCCGTTACGGGCATGACCTGTGCGAGCTGCGTGAGCAGCGTGGAATCCATGCTGATGGCCCAGCCGGGCGTGCTGCAAGCCGGGGTCAACCTGGCCACCAATACTGCACAGGTGGAATTCGTGCCGGGTGTGATCGATGAATCGACCATGCGGAAGGTGGTCCAGAGCATAGGCTATGATCTGATCATCAGTGATGAGCATGAGGCCACGGCCGATCTGGAGGAGATCCAGCGTGCCCGCATGAGCTCCTTGAAGCAACGCCTATGGGCCTCCATCGCATTGAGTATTCCCCTGGTGGCCATCGGCATGTTCCTCATGCACGAACCCTGGGCCAACATCACCATGTGGGCCCTTGCCACGCCCGTAGTGCTCGTCTTAGGCCGCCAGTTCTTCATCAACGCGTGGAAGCAGGCGAAGCACCGCAGTGCCAACATGGACACGCTGGTCGCCCTGAGCACAGGCGTAGCGTACGCCTTCAGCGTCTTCAATACGCTCGATCCCGGCTTCTGGACCGCGCGCGGACTGATGCCCCACGTGTACTTCGAGGCGGCAGCCGTGGTGATCACCTTCATCCTGCTCGGCAAGTTCCTGGAGGAGCGCGCCAAGGCCGGTACCAGCAGCGCGGTCAAGAAGTTGATGGGCTTGCGGCCCAGCACTGTGCTGCGTGAAGGTGCCGATGGGCATCCGAAGGAAGTGCCCATCGCTGAGGTGAACGTGGATGACATCCTTGTCGTGCGACCAGGGGAGAGCATCGCCGTGGATGGCGTGGTGCTCAGCGGCGAGAGTTATGTCGATGAGAGCATGATCAGCGGCGAACCGGTGCCGGTGATGAAGGTGGAAGGTGAATCCCTGCTTTCGGGTACCATCAACCAGAAGGGAAGTCTGCGTATGCGGGCACGGAAGGTGGGCTCGGCCACGCTGCTCGCGCAGATCGTGCATGCCGTACAGCAGGCCCAGGGCAGCAAGGCACCGGTGCAGAAACTGGTGGACAGGATCGCGGCGGTGTTCGTGCCCGTGGTCATCGGCATCGCCATCGTGAGCGCGATCGTGTGGTGGATCTTCGGGGGGGAGCATGCGTTCACACAGGGCCTTCTGGCATTGGTCACCGTGCTGGTGATCGCCTGTCCCTGTGCGCTTGGCCTCGCCACACCCACGGCCATCATGGCAGGCATGGGCAAGGGTGCGGAGAACGGCATCCTGATCAAGGATGCGGAAAGCCTGGAACGCGCACGCGGCATCACCGCCATCGTGCTCGATAAGACGGGCACCATCACTGAAGGCAAGCCCGAAGTGATCGAAGCCGTGGGTCTGGATGATCCCGCCGTGGCAACCGTGATGCTGGCGATCGAGTCGCGCTCCGAGCATCCCCTGGCCGAGTCAGTGGTGCGATACCTGCAGCGCATATCGGACCCAGCAAGCGGCGCTGCCCAGGCCTCGCAGTTCGAGAGCCTTACCGGAAAAGGGGTGAAGGCCGTGGTGAACGGGACCGCCTGGATCGTTGGAAGTCGCCGCCTGTTGGAGGAGAACGGTGTGCTGATCGCTGGTGAGTTCCGGGAGAAGGAACTTGCCTGGCAGGCGGCCGCGCACACGGTGATCTGGCTGGCCGATGGCAACGACGTGCGGGCGGCCGTGGCCATCGCCGACGCCATAAAACCCTCTGCCGCCGCAGCCATCGCCCGGTTAAAAGCAAGCGGCATTAAGGTGTACATGCAGACAGGCGATTCGCGCCGCACAGCTCAGGCCGTGGCCAAGGCGGTGGGCATCGACGACTTCCGCAGCGAGGTGTTGCCCAAGGACAAGGCGGCATTCGTCACCGGCCTGCAGCAGATGGGTGCCGTGGTGGCCATGGTCGGTGATGGCATCAATGACAGCGAGGCGCTTGCCCAGGCCGATGTGAGCATTGCCATGGGTAGGGGCAGCGACATCGCGATGGACGTGGCCCGCATGACGCTCATCAGCACGGACCTCAACACGATCCCACGCGCTATCGCCCTATCGCGCAGGACCGTGTCCTTCATCCGCCAGAACCTCTTCTGGGCGTTCATCTACAACATCATCGGCATCCCCATTGCGGCAGGCTTATTGTACCCTATCAACGGATTCCTCCTCAACCCCATGATCGCCGGTGCGGCCATGGCCTTCAGCAGCGTGAGCGTGGTAACGAACAGCCTGCGCCTGAAGTGGGTGGACCTGGACAAGTGAACCGCTGACATCAACTTATCGAACTCATGAGAACCGTGAAGCTCATCTTGCTGCTGGCCCTGACGGGTTTTTACACCAGTTGTAATGCCCAGATCAAGCATGCGCGCATCGTAACAGTAAGGATCGATGGCGACTGCCCAATGTGCGAGAAGACCATTGAGCGGGTCGGCTTGGTGAAAGGGGAATCCTCGGTCGACTGGGATGTGGATGCCAAAACGGCTGTGATCACCTTCGACACCACCCGCACGGATCTGGATGCCATCCTGAAGCGTGTGGCCCTTGCGGGGTATGACAACGCTCTTTACCTCGCCCCCGAAGCGGCGTACAAGCAACTTCCCGGCTGCTGCCAATACGATCGCCGACTTGTGCATGCACCACTGAAGGAGGTGAGTGCGGAGGCCGCACATGTCCACATGGATAGTGTCATCACGTCGCCTGCTGCACCAGACCAGGATGTCAAAGATCCTTTCGATGCGCTGTTCGCGACCTATTTCGAGCTGAAGGATGCCTTGGTGGCCACCGACGTAACTTCGGCAAAGGCCCATGCCGCCGAGCTCACCACCATCATCGTAGCGGTGGATATGGGCGCCTTGGACCATGACGTGCATATGGTCTGGATGGATGTAATGAAGCCGATGGCCGGTCAGGTAGCCGCGATCGCATCAGCGACGGATATCGAGGTGCAGCGAAAAGCGTTCATGGCATTGACAGAGCCCTTTGTCCGGCTGGCGAAGGTTGCTCCCCGATCTATGGTCCTCTACCTGGACCACTGCCCGATGTATGAAGGAGGCGCCGACTGGCTAAGCCGCGAAAAGCCCATCAAGAACCCGTTCTACGGCAGTATGATGATGACATGCGGAAGCGTGAAGCAGACCATCACCAAATAAGTGGAAAGCATCCCTCGTATATACCCATGCACCGCCTTGGCCTCATGCGTATCGCGATCCAGTTCGTCGCATTGCTGCTCTTGCTACTGAACGGAGGCTTCGCCATAGCACAGGATGCTCCGAGGGCCCGACCCTTGGGTACCTCCGTACAGGTGGGAAACTTCACCCCGCAAACAACACGCTACGACCTCACCATCCGGGACACCATCGTCAACTACACGGGCAAGGCGCGCAAGGCCTTCACAGTGAACGGGCAGATGCCCATGCCCACGCTGACCTTCACCGAAGGGGATACGGCGATGATCGTGGTACACAATGCCATGAGAAAGGAAGAGACCTCGATCCATTGGCACGGCATCATCCTTCCGAACCACTTCGATGGTGTACCCTACCTGACCACGGCACCCATCAAGGCCGGGGAGACGCAGGTGTATAAGTTCCCCCTGGTACAGAGCGGCACGTATTGGTACCACTCCCATACCAAGTTGCAGGAGCAGAACGGCATGCACGGAGCGCTCATCATCCACAAGCGTAATGAGGAACCCATGCCCGAACAGGTGCTTATCCTCAGCGAGTGGACGGACATGAAGCCATTCGAAGTACACCGCCGATTGCATAGCGCGAACGATTGGAGCGCCATCAAGAAGCACCGCGTGCGACCGGGCACCGTACAGAGCTACACTGATGCCATCAAGGAAGGAGCGCTCGGTGTGAAGCTTAACAACGAGTGGAAGCGCATGAACGCCATGGACGTGAGCGATGTCTACTACGACTTCCTGTTCTCCAACGGCAAACCTGTGGATGAAGCACCTCAATTCAAGGCAGGTGAACGTGTGCGAATACGGCTCATAAACGGCGGCGCGAGCAGCTACTTCTGGATCATCTATGCCGGTGGAAAGATGACCGTGGTCGCGAGCGATGGCATTGACGTGGAACCGGTGGAGGTCGATCGCTTCATCATGGGCGTTGCCGAGACCTACGACATCATCGTCAACATCCCGGCGGACAGCACGGCCTATGAACTGGTGGCCACCAGCGAAGATCGGGTGCGCTCCACCTCGCTCTGGCTGGGGAAGGGCATCAAACAGCTCGCTCAGCCATTGGCCCCGCTCAAATACTTCGCCGGCATGGACATGATGAACGACATGATGAAGATGAACGGCGACCTGGACGACATGGGCATGAACATGAGCCTTCAGCAAATGGACATGAACGTGGTGATGTACCCGGAGATCACAGGCGCGAAAGCGAGCGAGCACGCCGATCATGGCGACGTCCGGTATAACAGCAACGCGCTCTCCAACATCGTCACGCTCAACTATGCCATGCTGCGTTCACCCAGCAGTACCGCGTTGCCGCCCGGTCCCGTGAAAGAGATGCGCTTCGAGCTCACCGGCAATATGAACCGCTACCTCTGGGCCATCGACAACAAGACCGTTTCGGAGACCGACCGCATCCTCATCCGCAAGGGCGAGAACGTGCGCATCATCCTTCACAACAACAGCATGATGCGACATCCCATGCACCTGCACGGCCATTTCTTCCGCGTGGTGAACGGCCATGGCGACCAGGCGCCGCTGAAGAACGTGCTCGACATCATGCCCATGGAGACCGATACCATCGAGTTCGCCGCCACGGAGGACGGCGACTGGTTCTTCCACTGTCACATCCTCTACCACATGATGAGCGGCATGGGGCGCATATTCACGTACGAGAACTCGGCCCCCAACCCGTACTTGCCTGATGTGAAGAAGGCTGCCCGCCTGTTCGCCCGCGATGATAGAGCATGGCATTTCATGCTGCAGAACGACTTCGCTACCAACGGCAACGATGGCGAGGCGATGTACATGAACAAGCGCTGGAACCTGCAGAGCGAATGGCGCCTGGGCTATACGGAAGCGCATGGCCAGGAGGTGGAGACCCACTTCGGCCGCTATTTCGGGAAGATGCAATGGCTATTCGTGAACGTGGGCCTGGACTGGCGCACACGCGACGGACACGGCGGCAATTATCCGGAGGACAACCTATTCGGGCAGCGCAACACCAAGAACAGCCGGAGCGTAGGGCACATCGGATTCCAGTACACCCTGCCGATGCTGCTGGTGGTCGACGTGCGCATCGATACCGATGGCCAACTCCGGTCCCAACTGATGCGTGAGGACATCCCGCTCACGCCCCGCATGCGCATGGACCTCATGTACAACACCGACCTGGAGTTCATGGCCGGCCTGCGCTATGTGCTGGACAAGACGTGGGCGATAAGGGCGCATTACGATAGTGACATGGGGCCCGGGCTGGGCGTCACCATCAGTTATTGAGATCGATCAGATCCGAGCCTGGTAGGTGTACAGCTCGTAGTAGCGTCCCTGCTTTGCGATCAGCTCCGCGTGCGTGCCGCGTTCGGCGATGCGGCCCTGCTCGATCACAAGGATCTGCGTGGCCTGGCGGATGGTGCTCAACCGGTGAGCGATGACGAAGGTGGTGCGGTCCTTCACCAGCTCGTTCAAGCTCTTTTGGATCAGTGATTCGCTCTCGGTATCGAGGTTGCTCGTGGCCTCATCGAGGATCAGGATCTTCGGGTCGGCGAGCATGGCCCGCGCGATCGCCACGCGCTGTCGTTGACCTCCGCTCAGCTTCACGCCGCGCTCACCGATCACCGTGTCCAACCCAAGTTCGAAACGATCGGTGAACTCGTTCACATAGGCGGCATTCACCGCCTTGCGCAACTGTTCCTCGCTTGCGTTGGGCCTGGGGAAGAGGATGTTCTCGCGGATCGTGCCCTCGAACAGGAAATCGTCCTGCAGCACCACGCCGAGGTGTTGGCGATAGCTGGACAGGCTCACCTTGCTGAGGTCATGGCCATCCAGCATGATCACCCCCGACTTCGGGGTGAGGAAGGTCGCGGCGAGCCCGGCGATGGTGCTCTTGCCGGAACCTGACGTGCCGACCAAGGCCGTCACACTTCCCGCAGGCGCATCGAAAGTGATGTTGTTCACCACCTCCTTGCCTTCCTCATAAGCGAAGGACACGTCCTTGAACGCGATGTTACCACGGATGCTCGAAAGCCGTACGGGGCGCTGCTCGGCCACATCCTCAGGGTTCATGTTCATGATCTCCTCGGTACGGTCCAGGCCCGCGAAGGCCTCCGTGAGCTGGCTGCCTATGTTGCTCATCTGTACGATCGGCGCGATCATGAAGCCGAGGTACAGGGTGAAGGAGAGGAATTCACCCAGCGTCAGTTCGTCATGGATGATCTGATAACCGCCCAATCCCATGATGCCCGCACTGGCAAGGCCCAACAACAAGGCCGACGCACTGGTGATGAGCGCCGTGGAGGTGAGGCTCTGCTTCACGTTCAGGAACAAGCGCTCCACGCCTTTCTCGAAGGCTTTGTTCTCCTGCTCTTCCGCATTGAATCCCTTGATCACACGCACACCGTTCAAGGTCTCGGTGAGACGACCCGTGACCTCCGCGTTGATGATCCCGCGCGTGCGGAAGATCGGGCGGATCTTGCCGAAGGCCTTCAGTGCAATAAGGGCGAAGACACCCACGGGCACCAACGTGCACAACGTCATCAGCGGACTGATGCGGAGGAGCAGCACCAACGAGGCGATGGCCGTGATGGTGCCGCCCACCAGTTGCACGAGGCCCGTTCCCACGAGGTTGCGCACGCCTTCCACGTCGCTCATGATCCGGCTCACCAAGGCTCCGCTCTTCGTGTTGTCGAAGAAGGAAACGGGCAGCGAAAGGATCTTCCGTTGCACCTGTGCACGCAGTTTGCTGATCAGCAATTGCGCCTCAACGCTCAGGAGCTTGGTGAGGTAGAACGATGTGACGCTCTGCACCACGATGGAGCCGACCACCAACGCCAGCAGTGTCCACAGTTCGTCGAGGTCCCTGTTCGGCACCACCTCGTCGAGCAGCACCTTGGTCTGCCAAGGCAGCACCAGGCTGGCCCCGCGGCTGATCGCGATCAACAAAAGCCCCACCAGCACATGGCCACGGCGTGGCCAGATGAACTGCCTGAAGGCCTTGCCCCAGGACATTTTCGTTTGCGACATGGATGAATGAACGTCGTTAGCGTGAAGGGCGCCACCTCGCGATCGGATGGGCCGTTCAGCGCGGGAGATACGGGAGGACTTGATGATCAACGTGGTGCGCGAAGGTAGAGGCGTGGAAAGGCTGCGCTGTTCAACTGCCTTAAGCCGGAAGGTTGTGCTGAGCGCCCCCACCGCTTTTCTCCTGACCTTGCGCCCTCGTCCAGGCACTGACTGCTGCGGCGAAGCGAGCATGCGGATGCGTATCAACAAGCTGCTGGACACAGCGAAGATCCCGAACAACGGGGGAGAGCTACGGTTGTATCAACGCGGTGATGACTTCAGCATCGAAGTGGTCGGCATCGCCGGCGATCTGATGTCCACTGCGATCCATGGATCGGAGGATGCGCTGGCCGAACTCGCCATCAAACGCCTGAAACAGCCGGAAACCGCGCGTGTGCTCGTCGGTGGCCTGGGTATGGGCTTCACGCTGGCCGCTGCGTTGAAGCACGTGGGCCCGAAAGGCGAAGTGGTGGTGGCGGAGCTCGTGCCCGAGGTGGTGCGATGGAACCGCGGACCGTTGGGCGCGCGCGCCGGAGATCCGATGTTGGACCCGCGGGCCGTTGTCCGTGAGATGGATGTGGCGAAGGTGATCAAGGAAGAAAAGGGTGGCTTTGATGCCATTCTGCTCGATACCGATAACGGACCGGAAGGCCTTACGCAGGCCGCCAACAGCAGGCTCTATTCCCATCGTGGCCTGAAGGCGGCGTGGGATTCACTGCGGCCCCATGGCATCCTCGCCGTGTGGTCCACCCATCCCGATGCGCCCTTCACCAAACGACTCGGCATGGCCGGTTTCCACGTGGAGGAGATCCCGGTGCATGCGCATGGCACCAAGGGCACGCGCCATCACTTGTGGTTCGCGAAGCGCGCAGGCGATGGTACCGGACCGGTCACAAGTCGCCATAGTAGGTCAAAGGAGCGACCCAATAGATAACCAGGTACCTTACGCATGCATATTGATCCAATGACTGAATTCTGGACAGCGACACGTGCTTTTCTGGCCTGCTCAGCTATAACCATAGGCATGAGCATGCAGGGGCAACCGATCAACGTAGGTGATTGCGATAGTGCGGCTTTTGTTTGTTCGGATACGTTGATCCAAGGAACCAGCATTTCAGCAGGAGCTGTGGATGATCTACAGAGCAACTTCGGATGTTTGTTCAGTGGTGAACGTGCAGGTGCCTGGGTCCGGTTCTCCATGGCCACTGGTGGTCTGCTCGGTTTCACGATAACGCCCGACTTCAGTACCACGGACCTTGACCTCGCGCTGTGGGGCCCGGCGAGCTCATACGTTTGCCCACCACAGGCTGATCCAGTACGCTGCTCCTTCGCATCCAGGATCTCCCAGCCTTCGAGCAGCATTGGATTGATGGCGAGCGCTACGGACACATCCGAGGTCGCGGGTGGCGATGGCATGTTGGCGTTGCTACCCGTGAACGCAGGTGATGTTTATACGCTCTTCATTGACGACTTCTCCATGTCCGGCGGTGGTATCGCGATCAATTGGCTGCTGCTTCAAGGTGCATCCTTGTCCTGCACACAGCCCGTGAATACAGCCATGTCTGGATCGATCGCAGGATCAGATGCACAAGTGCGCGTCATCCAGGATAGGCTCGAAGTCTTCGTATCGCAAGGTGATATTTTAGTGAGGTTGATCGATGTATTGGGCCGTCAGGTGGCGAGCAGGAAAGGCAATAGGTATGTTGAATTACCCGTCGGTAGCCTAGCCCCAGGCCGCTATTCGGTGGTGATCGAGCAACGCGATGGCAAAGTCGATCGCATGGGTGTCGTGATCATATGACGCTTGAATTTCGGATCGTTCAGTTGCGCTAAATGAGCCGCAGCCGAACGACTCAGGAACGGTCTGTGCCACCTGTCCGGCGTTCAAGAGCCCGCCCACGCTCGGCCTGGATGACCTGCGCCGCAGGCCCGGGAACTGAAGGTCAAGGCGTGGAGAAGGAGGTGGAGGCGAGACGCGGTCTTCGGACCTCAGTGTCTGAAGTGCACGAACAACCTCCCGAAGTTGTCCCGGTCCTTGTCAATGCGGTGGTACATCTTCTTGATGTGCGACTGCTGAAGGAAGCGGATCACCTTCTTCTTCAACTGCCCACTGCCCTTGCCGGGAATGATCTCCACCATGGGGATCCGCTTGTCCACGGCCTCCTGCATGATGTCGTTCAACGCACGGTCAATGTCCTTCCCTTTGTTGAAGATGTCGTGCAGGTCGAGCTTCAGCTTGGACATCGCGCGTCGTGGGTGTCATCTTGCTTGGTGCTGTACCAAGCCCACGCCACTTATTTCGGCAGGGGGGCACCGACCGCCACGTTGCAGTCGTGTCCAGGTTGTCCGTGCGGTGGATTCATCCCGGGCGCCGTGGTCATGGGTGCCGGTGCCGGTTGTGTGGTCACCGGTGCTTGCGTGGGGGCCATGGCCGGGGATCCAGGGGGTGGGGCCGTGGATAACGAAGCCCCAACCGGTATCTCACATCGGTGACCCGGTGCGCCGTGGGCAGGATTCGGATCGCTGACGATCGCTTGTGGCGCTTCAATAGTGACAGGCGGGTTCGCGGATGGCGGTGCGGCAACCTGTGCAGGTGGCGCGCTGACCTCGGCCTTCGGTGCCTCTTCTGTGCAGGATATGCCGGTCATCACAACCATCAGCGCGAGAACAGCAGAGGTGATCAGGAACTTCATGTGAGCGGCTCGACGAATGGTGCCGCCGAAGCGCTGAAGATAGGAAATGGATGCTTCGGCCCCGTCCCAGTGGCCAGCCTTATGCGCTTCGTCACGTGCTGGCTCGGTCGATGTCCGTGTTGGCACCAAGGGCACGCGAAGTGCACGAACTGCGTGCCGAAGTTGTCCCGGTCCTTGTCGATGCGGTGGTACAGTTTCTTGACATGCGACGGCTGAAGGAAGCGGAACATCTTTTTCCCGCTGTCAAGGGATGAAACATCTTCGACCGCCCGCTGCGCCCCGATGGATCTGGACGAAGACGCTTGCTAGGGATGATCTCCACCATCGGGATCCGCCTGTTCACGGCCTCCTGTATTTAGTCGTTCATCGCGTGGTCGATGTCCTTTCCCTTGTTGAAGATGTCGTGGAGGTCGAACTTGATCTTCGACCTGTTGAAAGGTGGGCCTGGGCCGATGGCGTGGCATACCTTGGGCATTAGCAACAAACCTCCGTCATGCGCAGCTTCATCTCCGTTGTGGTCATCCTTCTGTACAGCGCGTTATCAGCGCAAGTCGTCTTCACCACATCCGGCACCTTCATTGTACCGCCCGGTGTGACCTCGATCACCGTGGAACTGATCGGCGCAGGAGGTAATGGGGGCGGCAATGGTGGCGGTGGAGGCGGTGGTGGTGGCTATGCGCGTGGTGTGTTCACGGTCACACCCGGCACGTCCTACTCCATGGTTGTTGGAGCGGGTGGCAGTGGCTTGGCGACGATCGCCGGTGGGCTGGGAATGCTCGCGGGCGCTGGGGAAAATGGCACCACGGTGGCCAACCCGAATATCGGGGGGGGCGGGGCTGGTGGCACCGGACTCGGGGGCACTGTGAGCCGTGCCGGTGGCATGGGGGGAGGTGGCTACTACACCTACTTCGGTGGTGGGGGTGGCGGAGCTGCGGGTCCGACCTCCAATGGAACTGCTGGGGGCAACACGATCGTTTGGACGGGCAACTGCCTCACCCCCGGTGGAGCGGCCGGAGTTGGTGGTGGCATTCCCGCTGGCGATGGAGGAAAAGGCGCAGGATTCACCGATGCCGCATGCACCGTTACCGATCCAGGGGCCAACGGTGTCGCCTACGGTGGGGGCGGCGGTGGTGGCAATGGTATTGGATCACCGGTAGGTGTGGGTGGGGGCGGGGTCTGCATCATCACATGGAGCGGTTCCACCCTGATCGACGATCAAGCATCAATGACGCCCTTGCTGGTGGACCCACTGATCACCGATAGGATCTCACTGCGCCACACCAATGGCACCGAACGCTACGCGCTGATCGATGCAACGGGTCGCACCACCTGGTCCGGACAGCACATCGAGCAACAGGATCTCTCGTACTTGAACGCTGGCGCATATTTCCTCAGGGTGTCCTGCGGCGATGATGTGCGGATCTTCAAGCTCTTGAAATGATGTCGTTCAGCGCCCGGTCGATGTCCTTCCCCTTGTTGAAGATGTCGCGGAGGGCGAGCTTCAGTTTGGACATGTCTGATCAGTATTGTTCTGCGGATGGACGCCGAATCTCGAATATGACTTCACCGCTCTTGGTGATGCCATTGGATGAGTACCCGGCTTTGCGATAGAACAGTTCGGCGCGTGTCTCGGGTGCTGTGCTGAGGCGGAGAATAGCAGCGCGGTGCCAGTACCAAGCAAGCATCGTCTCATGCAAGGCTCTGCCCACGCCCTTGAACTCGTGCTCCGGGGCAACGAACAGTGCCCACAGGTTTTGCTTCTCCACATCCACCATTGTGAAGCCCGCCATAGATCCATCCACTTCGCAAACCCAGCTCAGCGTATCGCGCGCCATGAAGTTGTGATAGTCCTGCTCGGTCACCACCGATGGATCGCTTAGTTGGTTCTCCCGAACACGCAAGCGGATCGCATGCGCAGCGGGAACATCCGAAGGCAACATCGTTCGTATCACACTCATCGCCGTCAAAGTTTGATCAAGTGCAACCCCGCGATCGCGTTCACCTGCCTCGCATCCACCTCCGCCTTCTTCGCACACTTCTTCCACGTCTTCACACCGGCCTTCACCTCATCGATGATCGCCTCGGCCTTCTTGATGTTCATGTCCTTCGCCACAGCCAGCAGATCCGTGCGCGTGATGCCCAGCCGTTTGCCGTTGATGCTCATCTGGTGCTGCTTCAGCCAGATGTTGCCGGGGTTGTAGGCGAATGTCACGTCGTAGGCGGGGGAGAGGTGCCATTCGCCCTGCGGGTCCATCAGGAAGGAGATGTTCTTCGTGTGGTCGTCGTGGTTGCGGGCGATGGCGTTGAAGCACATGCGGCGGAACAGCTGCACCGCGTCGGGGTAGGGCAGGCCCAGTTGACGCATCACCGCAAAGGCCTGGTCGTAGCTGTAGGCGAGCGGGTCGTTGTAGTCCATGTGCGCGATGCCGCAGAGCGTGGCCATATGCACCTTATGCACCACACCCTTGCTGTCGAGCACGCGGTCGAAACGCTGTGTGAGGAAGTGCGCACGACCGTGCTCTTCCAGCAGCCGACAAGGCATCATCTCCACGCCGCACGCGACGGCCATCAGGTGGTAGGCGTATTCGATGCGACCGAAGCCTTTCGGATCCCGCAACGCATCCGAGGTAACGCCATCGAACTTGATCAGGCAGTAGGTGAAGCCTTCCAGCCCTTCCACCTGCCCGCTGCGCACCTCGCCCGTCTTCGCGTTGTAGGCTACGATCGCCTTCGCCCGCGCGCCACCGGCCGAGGTGCCTACGCGGATGATATCCAACAGCGCCTCCTCCTTGCCCTTCGACTTGCGCGTCACGAACTGCTTGCGTGTGTCCAACACCTGCCCGGCCATGTTCACCAGTTCCTCCACTTCCAGCGACTCGCCCGGTGCCTCCAGCTCGTGGTGCGCCGGTTCGAATTCCAGCGCGCCCATGCCCCGCACACCGGTGTAGCACAGCCGCTCCACGGGGTTCGACGTGCCGGGTTCGCGCCCCTGGCTCGTCAGCCATGCGTTCATCAACTGATCGCCGAAGCGGTCGGGGAGGCTATCCGCCAAGAGCCCCGGCATTCCTCGGAAAGTTTCGTCGCGCAGGTTGCCGAAGGCGAAGACGTGCTCGCCCCCGTTCGCCTCGCGCAACGGCATCATCAGTGGAGCCACATCGAGCCTGCCGCGTGCGAACGTGCGGTCGTACTGGAACTCCGCGCGGTGCTGCTGGTCGTTCCACACCACGAGGCCCACGGGCTTGCCCCAGAACTTGACCGTTGCATGCGTTACCATGTGCTCTTGGGTTTGGGCGGAGTGACATCCGGCTGCTTGCGCCCCGCGCGTTTGCGCTGCTTCTTCAGGTACTTCTCTTGCGCCTCCACCAGCATGTAGGGCGTGGGCTGCGGCTCCTGGTGGAAGGCATCGAGCAGTTCCAGCCGGTCCATGGCGCGCAGCACCTGCACCACCGTTTGCAATGTGGCGGCGCGACCGGCCTCCAGCTTCACCACGGTGGTGCGGTCCAAGCCCGCGCGCTCGGCCACCTCGGCCTGGCTCTGGTTGCGCTCCAGCCGCATGCGCCGCAGCTCTTTGCCCAGTTGCGCCACCACAGCGGTGTCCTTCAGGAGCTTCCAGTTGATGTTGCTTGTTGCCATCGTAAATGGTGATTCAGTTCAATAACGCGGCTTTTACCCCACAAGTATACGCATTTTCTCCAGCTCTGTTGTATCCAAAAGATGCCCAAGAGCATCATATAGGCAAAAAGATTCAATAGTGATGCCCGTGAGCAACACGAAGGATGAGATGATCAGACGATCCGAAGATCAGAAAATGGAATGCCTAACTGGTGGGGAAGGTGCGGTCACTGTCTGATCTTCTGATGCCCTCATTGTCTGATCGGCCTTTGGGCGTGCCCCCTCTCCCGGCCCACGAGCCGGACACGGGGTCCGGCTTTCCCCTCCAAGTCCGCGCCCTGATTACAGGGCTTGCGGGCTTTTCGGTCCGATCCGTCACGCGAAATGCGAGAGCCTACAAAACCACACGATCACGACCGGGACCATGAACCTGCGGACACCGTGCCTGATGCCTGCGACCCCTTCAGGGTCGAAAACGCGCGGGGGAAGGATCTGCTAATGGCTGTGACCCCTTCGGGGTCGCCCGATGCCCCTCGGCATGTTCGATCCCTTCGGATCGCCGAGCGCGTCTCGCTATGACTGATCTCCTCGCCTTGCCCAACACGCCTCGATGCCTGACCCCGAAGGGGTCACAGCCATTAGAACTGCGCCAGGGATTTGGACCCGACCCTGAAGGGGTCGAAGGCACTTCAAGCCATCGGTGAAGACGGCTTGCGGGCTTTCCGCTACTGTGCCTAACGCGAAATGCGAGAGCCTGCTTACGAGCCCGTAAGGTTCACTGCTTGATGAACCTGCCTTGAACCTTGCGTTCACCGATGTTGATGGACAAGAGGTACACCCCTTGGTTAAGATCCGAGACATCGATCAGGGTGGATGTGCCGGAAGCGGACATCGTTGTGACCTCCTGACCAAGTGTAGTGGCGATCGAGATCTGCAGCGTGCCGATCGATCGAGGCCATTGAAGGCTGAGAAGGTCCATTACCGGATTGGGGTACAGGCTGATCCCCGCAGCGACGAGTTCATCCATGCCTACACTAACGGAGAGCAAAGCAACCTCACTGGTGTTGTGGCAGGAACTCCCGGGTGCGGTTACGATGCAGCGGTATTGGTAGTTGGTCCACCAGTTCTGGCAATTTGAAACGGATAGCGTGTCCGAGTTCACGCCGCTGTATGGCCCCGCATCGAACAGGTCCTGCCAGCCCAAACCCGCGTTCTGTTGCCATTGCTTGACCGAACCGGGTTGGGAGGATATAAAGAACTGGGCCGTACCATCCTGGTATACCATCGCATCCAGTGGTTGAGGGACGATCAGGCAGGAAGGCGGTTCCACGTAGTACGGATCCTTGATGATCAGGGTATGCGCTTGGCGGTTGAGACATCCGAAGCTCAGGTCGTAGTTCCGCCGCCAGACGTTCTTCCAGTGTCCCGAAGGTCCGCCATAATAAGGGAATGTGAAGGTGGAGACGTGCCCGACAAGGGGAATGGGATTGCCATAGCCGGTGATCCAGATCGTGTCGGCTCCAGTAGGACCAAGTGTGGTGAACGTCCCAACAGCGCCCTGCGGCTGATAGTCGATGGTGTATTCGAAATCTGCAGAGCAGGTATCGTAGCTAAGGGCCGGATCGTAGTTGTACGGTATGGTGCGGTAATAGGCCCGACGGAATTGCGTTCCGAAGATCGAATCGTGCGAGACGTAGCGCAGTCGGGCCATGGTCAATGCGTGTTCCCAACCGCTTAAACCCATCCAATTGCCCAGTGGCCAGTTCTGTCCACCCATCGCGTCGACGTAGCGGTACATGGCCGTGCAGCCGATCGCTCCGTCGAACACCTCAACGTAGTCAGAGCCATTGTACGTGAAGACCGAATCTGTCATGTACGGCTCACATACTTCGTCCAACGGGCGTGAGATGGACATCCACGCCTGACGCACATCATGGCATTGGCTCACCGTGTCCAGAACGTGCAGGGTGACCCGGAATGTACCGGCTTCAATAAAGACATGCAGCGGGTCGGTTGCGTAGGAAGTAGAGCCATCACCGAAGTTCCAGTAGTAGTGCGCATTGCTCACCGATGACTGGTTCGTGAAAGCAACCGTATCCCAGTTGGCTACATGGCTGAAGTTGGCTGTGCATTGTGAGTAGCCCATTTCCATGGAAAGGATGGCAATGGATAGAAGAACGGAACGGTGGACCATGGGCAGATTGCTTCAGAACATGTAGAAAGATAAGTGCATCTTTTTCATCAACCCCCGATTATTCCCTTTCGCAGCCTCCTCGCTCGCGCCGCAAGATCCGGCTCACCTTCGGCAGGCCGCCGCTTCTGCCTCTCATGCGGAACACCGGCTGCGACCCCGCTGGGTCGTGATGAACGTGGACATTCCTTTCTAATTTCTGCGACCCCTCCGGGGTCGCCAGATGCGATCGGCATGCTCGATTTCTTCGAAATTGCTTAAAACGCCGCACTGCCTGACCCCGAAAGGGTCACAGCCATTAGAACTGCGCCAGGGATTTGGACCCGACCCTGAAGGGGTCGCAGCCGGTGGTCAATCCCACCACAAGTACAAAGTCCTTGTTTGCTTCATTTCATCAGCCAGCGCTGCGACGCTTCCAGTGCCTTGGTCGACCACATCTGGGCAGAATGCATACACCCGAGCTGCACACTCGTTCCAGTCCTTCGGCCCCTTCCCAATTGATGCTTCGATCCAATCCCCTGAGGCGCCAATGATGGACAAGTCATACTCCTTGCTCCATTCAAGCAGAACGCTGACAAGGCTATCCGTGGTTATGTCGTAGTTGATACCATCGGTTTGTTCGTAGCGCAAGATCGCCATGTCAACTTGCTGGGTTTGCAGCACACAGACCTCGTCATGTTCGCCGCCGAATCCCATTCTCGAGCGATAAGCCTTGTAACCTTCGGGCCGAATGCGATCTGCAATTGCTGCAATACGATCTGCGGTGGAATCGGGATGAACCTTGAACGCAACACCACGGAACGCGTGCTTCTGGGCCGGGAAATCATTGCGCCGGTTGATGTCGTAGGCTTCCGGGCTGTGCAAGTAGAACGTCTCCCGGATCTTGGACCGAAGAACGGCGGAGACACCACCATCAATGTGAGCGCTGTCCATTGCAGCTTGTTCGCTTGGGGACAAGCCACGCACGCGCTCTGTCTGAGGCTCGCTGCTGCCTTGACCGCAAGCGAGAAGCACGCTTGAGATGAAGCCGATCGACACAATTCTCATGGTACTCTACTTATCAATCTCTGAATGATCCCCCGCGCCGCCACCGGTATCCGCGTCCCCGGCCCGTATACATCAAAGCACCCGGCCTGCTTGAGGAAGTCGTAGTCGTTCGGTGGGATCACACCACCGGCCACCACGAGGATGTCAGGGCGCTTATAGGTTTCGCGTAGTTCTTTGATCACCTCGGGCACAAGGGTCTTGTGGCCACCGGCGAGGCTGCTGATGCCCAGCACATGCACGTCGTTCTCGATAGCCTGCTTCGCTACTTCCTGCGGCGTTTGGAACAGCGGACCGATGTCCACGTCGAAGCCGATGTCGGCGAAGCTGGTGGCGATCACCTTGGCGCCGCGGTCGTGCCCGTCCTGGCCCATCTTGGCTACGAGGATGCGCGGGCGGCGGCCCTCGGCTTTCGAGAATTCATCGGCGAGGCGCATGGCCTCCTTCATCTCGGGGTCCTGCATGCTTTCCGCTGAGTAAACACCGCTGATGCTGCGGATGGTGGCGCTGTATCGACCGAAGGCTTTTTCCAAGGCATCGCTGATCTCGCCGAGCGTGGCGCGTTTTCTGGCTGCACTTACCGCTAGCTCCAGGAGATTGGCCTCGGGCTTCGAGCCCCGAGCTTCGAGCTTGTCCGCGTTCAAGCTCGAAGCTCGCGGCTCATGGCTCCCGGCCGCACTCGTTAACGCTCGTAGAGCTGCTTGCACTGCCTCCTCATCCCTCGCTTCCTTCATCTTCTTCAACCGTGCGATCTGCGATTCCCTTACCGCCGAGTTATCGACCTCCAGCAACTCCATCTTCGTCTCCGCATCCGTCACAAAGGCGTTCACGCCGATGATCTTGTCCTTACCGGTGTCGATGCGGGCCTGGCGTTTCGCGGCGGCCTCCTCGATGCGCATCTTGGGCAGACCGGTCTCGATGGCCTTGCTCATGCCGCCGAGCTCTTCCACTTCGGTGATCCGCGCCCACGCTTTGTGGACCAGCTCGTGCGTAAGACTTTCCAAGTAGTAGCTGCCGCCGAGCGGGTCGATGAACTGGGTGATGCCGCTGTTCTTCTGCAGGTAGAGCTGTGTGTCGCGCGCGATCTTGGCGCTGAAGTCGGTGGGCAGCGCGATGGCCTCGTCGAGCGAGTTGGTGTGCAGGCTCTGTGTTCCACCGAGCACGGCAGCAAGTGCTTCCACCGTGGTGCGCGCGATGTTGTTGAAGGGATCCTGCGCGGTGAGGCTCCAGCCGCTGGTCTGGCAGTGCGTGCGCAGCGCGAGGCTCTTCTTGTCCGTCGCGCCGACCTCGTGCAACATCTTCGCCCAGAGCAAACGGCCCGCGCGCATCTTGGCCACTTCCATAAAGAGGTCCATGCCGATCCCCCAAAAAAAGCTGAGACGACCGGCGAACTCATCCACCTTCATGCCGGCGGCGATGCCCGTGCGCACGTACTCGATGCCGTCGGCCAGCGTGTAGGCGAGCTCCAGATCCGCAGGCGCACCTGCTTCGTGCATGTGGTATCCGCTGATGCTGATGCAATTGAACTTGGGCATCTTCTTCGCGCAATAGCTGAAGATGTCGCCCACGATGCGCATGCTGGGCCCCGGTGGATAGATGTAAGTGTTGCGCACCATGAACTCCTTCAAGATGTCGTTCTGGATGGTGCCCTGTAGGTCCTCCGGTTTCACGCCCTGCTCTTCCGCTGCCACGATGAAGAAGGCCATGATGGGGAGCACGGCACCGTTCATGGTCATGCTCACGCTCATCTTGTCCAGCGGAATGCTGTCGAAGAGGATCTTCATGTCCTCCACGCTGCTGATGGCCACACCGGCCTTGCCCACGTCGCCCTTCACCCGCGGGTGGTCGCTGTCGTAGCCACGGTGCGTGGCCAGATCGAACGCGACGCTCAAGCCCATCTGACCGGCGGCCAGGTTGCGGCGGTAGAAGGCGTTGCTCGCTTCGGCCGTGCTGAACCCAGCGTATTGCCGGATCGTCCACGGTCGGATGGCGTACATGCTACCGTAGGGCCCGCGCAGGTAGGGAGGAATACCAGCGGCGTAGTTCAAATGCTCCATCCCTTCAAGGTCCACGCGGGTGTAATAGGACTTCAGGGGGATCTCTTCGCGGTTCGGAATTGCCGCCACGAGCATTGAGCTGCGAGCCTCGGGCTTGGCAGCTTCCAGGCTCGCGGCTCGTGGCTCGCGGCTCGCGGCTATTGCGTTCGTCAGTTGTTCAACGGTATAACTGCCACCGAGCGGATCGGCCACACGATCCAGGAAGGACTCATCGCGTAGCAGGTTGTGGATGTTACGCACGACCCTCCGTGCAAGCACATCGCCTTCAGGTAGGGCAGGAGTGGGAATGGTCAATCCGTCGCATCCTCCGGTGATGGCGCTGATGGCTTGCAGCGTTGCACGAATGACGTTGTCGTAAGGCGACCTCGCATCCTTCGGGTAGATGACCACCGCTTGGATCCACGTGTTGTGGGAACAGTCGTATACGGGTTTGAACTCATCCACAACGACGGCCCATGCTTCGCGGAACGCGCGCAGTCGGGCAGCCTCTGCAAAGAGGTCATCGCCCAGGTGCAGTCGGAACTGGATGCGGGCGCACGCATCATCCACGTTGAAGCCCTGTGTGAGCAGGTGGTTGAGAAGCGACCGACCTTGTTGCAAAGCTTCCACGGAACTGCGCGTTCCGCCATCGGTCACGCTGAACAGGCGGACGCGCGGATACTTCGCGATGCGGTCCTTCAACATCCGCACATCGGCATCATGGGGCGCACCCAGGCACAGGCTCACCTCGCTGGCCGGTAGGCCTTGCTCCTCTGCACGTTTCAACAGCAGGCCCAGGAGGCCATGTTCACCGTCGACCTGCAGGTCGATCGCACCCAGGAGGACGTCGTCCAGCACGGGTGAGAGCCCGGTAAGGCGGCCATAGACCTCCACGCCATCGGCGCCGCCCATCAAGCCCTCCAGGACCTTGTCGTTGGCATCGGGGTCGGTGGCATCCACGGCGATCGTTGCCCTCCACGGGTTGCCAATCCGTTTCGATCCGCGCCTACTGATTCCGGCCGGGACGCCGTCGCTCGCCATATGGAACGGGGGATGTTCCGTCCCGTTCAGTTCCACGTTGAGCGTGGAGAGGTCATTTCCCTTAAGTTCCTTCAAGGCCACCGCTTCCCATTGTGCGCGGGTCGCAGGGGGGAATGCATCGAAAAGTCGTTCTGAGCCCATTGCTGCGAAGATCGCGCATCCGGGCGGATGCATCATGGGTCCCTGCTCCTTCTCCACGAATGCCCGCTTCATCGGCACACGCGTCACATTCTGCTGCGTTTGCCATCGGCATTGCGCATCTTGCGGCCTTATTTTCCCAGTGACCATGCGTATTCCATCGTTCCTGTCCGCCTGCATTCTGTCCTCGATCGTTCTGGCTCAAACCGCGCCCAGCGACAGCCTGTTCAACACCGACCAGGTGGTCACTGTGAACCTCACGTTCGCAGATCCGGATTTCTGGACCACCATGACCACCTACTACACCAACGACCTGGGAGAAACCCTCACCGGCAATGTGACCATCACTGACCTCACGGGCACGTACAGTTATGACAGTGTGGAGGTGGACCTGAAGGGCAACAGCACGTACAACCACCCTGGCAACAAGAAGAGTTTCAAGATCGACTTCAACGACAACATCGGCGGCCAGAAGTACCATGGCATGCGGAAGGTGCACTTCAATAATTGCTGGAACGATCCCACGTTCATGCGCGAAAAGCTCTTCTTCGACTACTGCCAGGAACAAGGCGTGCTGGCACCGCGCGTCAACTATGCCAACATCTACCTGAACGGCACGTTCTGGGGATTCTACGACATGGTGGAGGCGGTGGACAAGGATTTTTTGGACAGCCATATTGACGACACGGCCGGCAACCTGTTCAAGGCTGCTGACAACTTCCAGCAGGGTGGGGGTGGGAGCGGTGTCGAGGCCGACCTGCTCTGGTACGGTGCCGATCAGGCCAGCTATTACGATCGTTATGAGCTGAAGACCAATGAAACGGCCAACGACTGGACCGACCTGGTCGACCTGCTCGACCAATTGAACAATGCGGATGATGCCTTCTTCCTGACACACTTCCCCGTGCGCTGGAAGTGGAACGATCTGCTCCGTTCGTTGGCCATGGACAACATGTACGGGAATCTGGACTCCTACATCAACAGCGCCCGGAACTATTATCTCTACCACGACAGCTCGAACACGCAATGGAACTGGATCCACTGGGATGCCAACATGGCCTTTGGTAGCTATCCCGCCATGGGCCAGAATGCACTGACGCTTTCCCCAACGTTCGTGGCCTTGAACAGGCCATTGATGACACGCATCATGGGCATTGACGACCTGCGCATCGCATATCTGAACATGTACTGCGAGGTGCACGGTAACTTCAATAACGCATACCTGGATCCGCGTATCGATTCCCTCGCGACCTTGATACAGCCTCATGTAGCGGCGGACGTGAACAAGCAGTTCACCCTTGCCCATTTCACCTCAAACATCGCCAGCGACATCACCGTGCAGGGGGGCGGCGGTGGTGGCCAGCAGACCATTCGCGGCCTGAAGTCATTCATCACCGAGCGGAACAACAGTCTGGCCAGTACGTTGGACTGCACCACCGCCGGGTTCGACGAACTCCCCGCGATCACCGGAATTCAGGTACACCCCAACCCGGCTCTGGACGTTGTGAACGTGATCCTTCCCGATGGCGTGGCGATGACCGAACTGCGGTTGCTTGACGCAGTAGGTCGATCCGTGCCGTTGTCCTTCATCGGACGCACGGTCCCAGTATCCGACTTGTCCCCAGGGATGTATGTGCTGCTGGCCATGCACAACGGCGAGCACTGGAGCGCTCGGTTCGAGAAGCGCTAAGGCACCGGACCGAACCCCAGCGAACGGCGATCGGCGCGTGCCTGCATCCAGGCATGCAGCAAAAGCACCGCCACCCCCAGCGGGATCAGGGAGGATACGGCCACGAGCCAGGCGTAATAGCCGGGCATGTTCCCCCAGCCCAACCACCACAGGGTTCCCTGTCCGAAGAGCAATGACTCGCTGAGGAGCACACCGGCGGTGAATAAGGATAGACCGATGCGCGCGGCGCGATGCGTGGACACGATCCATCCCTGCATCAAGGCCATGGCAAAGAGCATCAGGCTGATGGCTCCCAGCATGTTCAGGTGGATGAAGCCGATCACATAATTACGAACGGTGAAGGCCAGGATCGCCACCTGCGGAATGGCAACTGCTGCCTGCATCAACACTTTCAACGCCATGCCAATGAGCGAATAGGTGACACATCGCCAGGCCCAGAGCGCGGCTTTTGTCTGCAAGGTGGCCTGGGCACTGCGAATGGCCCTGAACGTGCGCCAACCGGCAAAGGCCTGAAGGATGACACCCAGCGAGTTCACCGCATACACCGAGCCATGGCGCTGGCTCCAGGCGATCGCCAGTGCGAAGGTCAGGAAAGCCGAGACCAGCCACAGCCGGATCGTCAACCGGTCCAATGGGCGCTCCACGCCTTTCGTTTCGGCCCAGCGCGACCACAAGGCCAGCGAGGCGAACCAGAACCAACCATTGAATTGGAAGTGCAGGAAGAACTGGATGCTCCAGTAGTAGATCTCGGTACCAAAGTTCTTCGTGGCCAGGATGGGCCCCATCGCCCACACACCAAGCGTGGAGATCGCCATCATCACCACGGCAATGCGCGCCAGCAAGCGGCTGCCTTGTGCCGGCCAGGCTTCCGTTGCGTTCCAGATCCGCCAGCCCAGGAAATAGCTCACCACGAGATGTACCGATGAGGCGGCGATGGAGTACATGCCATAGCCCTGCACAGGAAAGCTCAGCAACATGCCCACCACGGACAATTGGGCCACAAAGAGCAAACGGCGACTGATGAGGGATGGACCTTGAGGCGTTTCATCACGAAGCAGGAACACGGTCAACGCGATGAAGATCCAGCCGAGCATGGCCACGTGCGAATGCGCATGCAGCAGCGGCTTGAACATGAGGAAGGGGATCTCCACCAGGTAGATCGACCGCAGGACCACCCCGATCACGGCCGCGACCAGGAAGTTCCCCAGGGCTACCCTGAACCAGGTACGCATGTGGTCCACAGGTGAACGTGCAAGGGAAGAGGAGGTCATCCGGATACTGCGGCCTTACGGACGTCATGCAAAAGAGTGACAAACGTCATATGCCGGGTGGAAATGTCCGATGACTTTTGTCACCGATCATTGATACGAAACACAAATTCCACCATTTCCCATGAAGACCATGAAGCTCGCTGGTATTGCGCTGGTGGCGACCGTTCTAAGCCTATGCGCATGCGGTGGCGGCGAAGGAACCCCTGCCACACCTCCTGGCGCTGCCGGACCGGCACCGGCGGCAGGTTCCGACCATTCCAAGCTGCCGGTCATGACGGCGGCCGACATCACCTTGGGCGAGATCGATCAGGCCATGGTGGAGAAAGGCAGGTCCACGTACGACGTGAAGTGCCAGGCATGTCACAGCACCAGTGCGAACCGGGTGGTGGGACCGGGATGGAAGGGCATCATGGAGCGCCGTAAGCCGGAATGGATCATGAACATGGTGCTGAACGTGGATGTGATGCTCGAGACCGATCCGGAAGCACAGAAGATGCTGGAGGAATGCCTTGTCCGGATGCCCAACCAGAACCTTAGCCAGGACGAGGCCCGCGAGGTCCTTGAGTTCATGCGCACCCTCTGATCCACCGCCCGCAACAACTTTCAACCCATTCAACTGATGAAACGCCCACTGCTCTTCACCACCGTGCTCATGGTAGCCGCGGGAGGTGCCTTTGTATTCCTTAGCACCGCACAGGGTTGCAGACCCGGCACCACCAAGACCGCCATCAGTGGCGACGCGTCCGGGAAGGTGTATGTGAAACCTGGTACCCATGACGAATTCTACAACTTTGTGAGCGGCGGGTTCAGCGGTCAATTGAGCGTCTATGGCATCCCCAGTGGGCGCATGCTGCGGAACATCCCCGTGTTCAGCGTGAATCCCGAGAGCGGCTGGGGATTCTCCGAGGAGACCAAGCCCATGCTGATGACCACACATGGCTTCATCCCCTGGGACGATAGTCACCACCCCGAACTGTCCATGATCGATGGGGTGCCCGATGGAAAATGGTGCTTCATCAATGGCAATAACACACCCCGCATAGCACTTGTTGATCTGGGCACCTTCCGCACAAAGAGCATCATCGAGATCCCCAACTGCGCCGGTAACCATAGTTCACCCTTCACCACACCCAACAGCGAATACGTGATAAGCGGTACACGCTTCAGCGTGCCCATGGGCGATGATGCCCACCGCGACGTGGCCATTGACAGCTATCGCGAGAACTTCAAGGGCACGGTCTCCTTCATCCACCCGGACAGCGTGGGCAAGATGAAGATCGCCTTCCAGATCATCACTCCGGGGGTGAACTTCGACCTTAGCCACACGGGCAAAGGACCCAGCGATGGCTGGTTCTTCTTCAGCTGCTACAACTCGGAGCAGGCATACAGCCTGCTGGAGGTGAACGCCAGCCAGCGCGACAAGGACTTCATCATGGCCGTCAACTGGAAGAAGGCGGAACAGTATGCCAGGGAGGGCAAAGGCCGCAAAGTCCCCGGCAAGCACTACAGCAATTGGTACAACGAGAGCACCCACACCGGGGAATCCACCATCTACGAGGATGTGTTGCAGCTCGATCCACGTGAACTGAAGGACATCGTGTACTTCATGCCCTGTCCGAAGAGCCCGCACGGATGTGATGTGGATCCCACCGGCCAGTACATCGTGGGCAGCGGAAAGCTGGCGGCCATGATCCCCGTGTTCTCCTTCGCCAAGATCCAGAAGGCCATTGCCGCCAATGATGTGGAAGGTGACTTCATGGGCATCCCCGTGCTGAAATACGCGAGCGTGTTGCATGGCGAAGTGAAGAAGCCCGGCCTCGGGCCATTGCACACCGAGTTCGATGCCAACGGGAATGCCTACACCAGCTTCTTCGTGAGCAGCGAGATCGTGAAGTGGAACGTGGAGAAGCTCGAAGTGCTGGATCGTGTGCCCACCTATTATAGCATCGGTCACCTCTGCGTTCCCGGCGGCGATAGCAGGAAGCCTTGGGGCAAATACGTGATCGCGTACAACAAGATCACCAAGGACCGCTACCTGCCCACCGGACCCGAGCTCGCACAGAGCGCGCAGCTTTACAGTATTGAAGGGAATAAGATGGAGCTCCTGCTCGACTTCCCCACCATCGGTGAACCCCACTATGCACAGGCCATCCCGGCCGAGCTGGTGAAGCCGCGCGAAGTGAAGTTCTTCAAAATCGGCGAGAACACGCACCCATACGCTGCCAAGGGCGAGAAGGAGACCAAGGTGGAACGCAAAGGCAATGAGGTGCACGTGTGGATGACCACGATCCGCTCTCACTTCGCACCCGATAACATCGAAGGAGTGAAGCTGGGCGATGTCGTGTACTTCCACGTGACCAACCTGGAACAGGATTGGGATGTGCCACATGGCTTCGCCATCAAGGGTGCTGCTACCGCCGAGCTCCTGATCATGCCCGGTGAGACCCAGACCCTGAAGTGGATCCCGGATCAAGTGGGTGTTGTGCCTTTCTACTGCACGGACTTCTGCTCCGCTCTCCACCAGGAGATGCAAGGCTACCTGCGCGTTTCGCCCCCCAACAGCAGTGTTCCGCTGAAGGCGGAGACCAAGTCAGTGGACGCGGGTGCATGAGCCCTGCCATGACCGTTCCAACGGATATCAACGAGCCGCCAGATCCCGCTCAGGGGCTGGCGGCCGTTGTTTCCGGCCACCGACCATCCCATGATCGGATGCGGCCATCCTCCAGGATGCTTCTGGCGTTGGCAGCACTGGCGCTCGGTGTGAACCTGTGGTTGCCCATCTGGCGGATCGACCTCGCCGCACCCCAGTATCCGGAGGGCCTCTTCCTGCAGATCTACCATGACCGCTTCTCCGGCGACATCGACAAGATCAACGGACTGAACCATTACATCGGCATGGCCACGATCCAAAACGAGATGTTCCCTGAGTTCGCCATCATGCGCTATGCCTTCTACCTGCTGATCACCTGGGGGCTGGTGGCCGCATCGATCGGTCGCCGCGGAGTTCTGCTCAGTTGGCTTTTCTCGTTGGCCGCATTCCTGATCTGGGCTGTGTGGGACATGTACGCCTGGGGCTATAAGTACGGCCATGACCTCGACCCGCGTGCGGCCATCAAGGTGGAAGGCATGGCCTATCAACCACCGCTCATCGGACATAAGAAACTGCTCAACTTCGATGCATGGTCCACACCGGACATCGGTGGCTGGGTGCTCTTCATCGCAGTTGCCCTCGCCGCGTTCATCTATCTTGTCGAATGGGTGCTGCACCGCAGATCACTCCAAATGTTGAAGAACGCATGAACCGCTACGTGCAACTGGGCCTCACTGTTCCGCTCTTGATGACCTTGGTCGCGTGTGCTCAGAACGGACCGACCATTGACTACGGCAAAGCCGAATGCGCTCACTGCCGCATGAACGTGATGGACAAGCGCTTCGCGTCGGCCATCATCACCAACGGGGGACGACAGTATGTTTTCGACGGTGTGGAGTGCATGGTCCCGTTCGTCGCGGGCGGCGCGGTGGCCAATGTGGAGGTGGCCGGTTGGTACGTGTGCGACCACGCCCATCCGGGCACCTTATTGAATGCCGCCACGGCCGCCTATGTGCACGGACCCGCCTATAGGAGCCCTATGCGCGGGGACATGGCCGCTTTCGCCTCAACCGCTGAACGTGACCAGGCCCTGGGTCGCGATGGCGGCGAAGCGCTCGACTGGGAACATGCCAAGTTGCTGCTGCAAAAGTGAGGAGGGCATCGCCGATCCCGTTGATCGCAGCCCTGCTCCTGCTGCCCTTCCTCGCTCATGCGCGAACATGGGAATTCCGTGTGGGTAGCGGTGGGACGTTCAAACAGTTGTTGCAGAGCGCCGGCATCGGCGATTCGATCCTGGTGTCCGGCATCATCCGCGAAGGCACCATCACCATCGACAGGCCGGTCTGCATCATCGGGCGCAACGGGGCAGGCATCGATGGGGAGGAGGCCGGCGAAGTGCTCGTGATCACCGCTTCCGATGTTACCGTGCAGCACATGATCATCCGCGGAACACGCATGAGCAACATGGATGATAACGCGGGCATCAAAGCGAAGGAATGTGCCCGCACCACCATCCGTGATTGCCACCTGGAGGCCTGCTTCTTCGCCATCTACCTGAGCGGTTCCCGCGATGCCCTCATAGAGGATAATACCGTTGAGGGCGGCTTGGTGGAGGAGAACGAGATGGGCAATGGCATACACCTGTGGAAGTGCTCGAAGGCCACCATCCGCGGGAATACGGTGCGCAACCATCGCGATGGCATCTACTTCGAGTTCGTCACCGATTCCCACATCGATCGCAATGTGAGCGTGGGAAACCTGCGCTATGGCCTGCACTTCATGTTCTCGCATCGCGATGCCTACCAGGACAACCTCTTCCAGAACAATGGCGCGGGCGTTGCCGTGATGTTCTCCAAGGAGATCATCATGCGCCGCAACCGCTTCCTCAGCAATCGCGGGGGCAGTTCGTACGGACTTCTCCTGAAGGAGATCAACGATGGCGAGATCACCGACAACACCTTCGTGGACAACACCACCGCACTGCTCGTCGATGGATGCAACCGCGTGCATGCCGAATGGAACACCTTCCAGTTCAACGGATGGGCACTACGCCTCTATGCGAATGCGAGTGCGTGCACGTTCAAGGGCAACATCTTCCAAGGCAACACCTTCGACCTGAGCACCAATGGGGATCTGCTGTTGAACACCATCGAGGGCAATTATTGGGACCGCTACATCGGCTACGATCTGGACCGTGATGGGCACGGCGATACGCCGTACCGACCGGTCGGGTTCTTTCCCTTGCTGGTGGAACGGATGCCCTTCGCCATGGTGTTCTCGCGGAGCTTGTTCGTTTCCCTCCTCGATCATGCCGAACGGGTGGTGCCATCGCTTTCGCCCGAGGCCTTGAAGGATGATCACCCCTTGATGCGCCCACCACATGGATAGGATCGTGTTCCAAGGGGTGGGAAAACGATACGGCAGGCAATGGGCACTGCGGGGGGTGGACGTGACCTTCCGCCAAGGCGAGGTGGTGATGATCATCGGCCCGAATGGATCCGGCAAGACCACCTTGATCAAGTGCCTGCTGGGGCTTGTGCGGCCCACCGAAGGGGTGATCACGGTGGAAGGTACCGTCATCGGCAACGATCCCGAGTACCGTCGCAGCATCGGCTTCATGCCGCAGATCTCCCAGTTCCCACCTGCGCTCAGCATCGGGCAGTTGCTGGAAATGATGCTGGACGTCCGCGGCCTGAAGGCGGGGGAGACCGATGACCGGCTGATCAGCGCGCTTGGGCTCGATCAACAATTGGATAAGCGACTTTCCGCGCTGTCGGGTGGAACCTGCCAGAAGGTGAGCGCGGCACTTGCCCTGCGCTCACGTCCACGACTGCTGGTGATGGACGAGCCGACCGCTGGCCTCGATCCGGTGTCCGCTCGCACCGTTCTGGCGCACGCCGAAGAGGTGCGCGCGCAGGGCGGAACAGTGCTCATCACATCACATCTCATGGAAGAGGTGGAGGCGCTGGCCGATCGCGTGGCCTACCTCCAGGATGGCGAACTGAAGTTCCTGCTGCCCATCGCCGAGATCCTGCAACGCACCGGTGCTCCGCGGCTGGCACAGGCCATACCCCTGCTCATTTCCGGATCCGTTTGACATGGGCAAGGTCTTCAAATACACCCTGGTCGATCTGGCGCGCAACCGTTTTGTGCTGGCCTACGCCTTCCTCCTGCTCCTCCTCTCCGAGGGCCTGTTCCAGATCGAAGGCGATCCGATCAAAGCCCTCCTGAGCCTTGTACAAGTGGTGCAGGCCTTGGTGCCATTGATCGCCTTGATCTTCACCATCGTCTACATCTACGACACGCAGGAGTTCACGCAGTTGCTGGCCGTTCAGCCGATCGGACGGTCGTCCATCCTGGGTGGTCGCATGCTTGCGCTCGGTGTGGCCCTGGTCATTGCACAGGTCTTTGGTCTGGGGTTGCCGTTGCTGGTGCACGGGCGTTCCATCGCGGCCGTGCTGCTTTTCGGTTCGGCGGCTGCGCTGGCCTTGGTGTTCAGTGCGCTCGGTACGCTCATCGCGCTCAAGCAACGGGACAAGGCCCGGGGTGTCGGCATCGGGCTGGCCATCTGGTTCCTCTTCGTACTGGTGTACGACGCGTTGCTCATGTGGTTGATGTTCGCCTTCAGTGATCGACCCATAGAACCCTTGGTGGTTCCGCTGGCCGCGCTCAACCCCATCGACCTGGCGCGCATTGCCGTGATGCTGCGGTTGGATATGGCGGCCATGATGGGGTACAGCGGTGCCGTGTACAAGGAGTTCTTCGGATCGACGGTCGGCATCGGGGCGGCGTTGGGGATCATGGCGATCTGGATCATCTGGCCCACCTGGCGATGTTTCCGCTTCTTCCAGCGGAAGGACCTTTGACCAGCAGCGGAAAAGATCCGCGCAACGCTGACTTTGGTCAGGGCCTGTACGGATCAAAAAGGTCAAAATTGTCCGAGCAAACGCAGCATTTTCACCCATGAGAACCAACCGATCACTGCTGTGGCCAATGGCCATCGCCTTCTTCCCACTCGTACTATCCTGCGGAACAGGAGCGGATCAAGCCATCGATCCGGCCGCCGCACCTGCCGCTCCCGAAGGTGGCCAATCCACCGTTCAGGACGACCAGTCCCAAAAGAACGTTGTAGGGGTCGCCGTGGGATCAACGGACCACACCACCCTCGTGGCCGCCGTGCAGGCGGCTGAACTCGTGGACGCGCTCAGCAACGCAGGGCCGTTCACCGTGTTCGCTCCTACGAACGCTGCATTCGAAGCCCTTCCGGCAGGTACCGTGGAAGGTCTGTTGAAGCCGGAGAAGAAGACTGACCTGCAGGACATCCTGCAGTACCATGTGGCCGTGGGCGTGTTCAAGCCGGAAATGCTGCGCGATGGCCAGTCGCTCGGCATGGTGAACGGCAGCAACGTGAAGTTCTCGGTGAAGGATGGCAAGGTGATGATCAATGATGCCAGCATCGTGGCCACCGTCCCCGCTTCCAACGGGATCGTATGTGTGATCGATAAGGTCCTGTTGCCGCCTGCGGTGCAGTGACCTCAACAGACCCTGTCGGGATGGTCCATCGTGATCTCCGTTCCGGGTGAAAGTCAGCAAAGGCGTCCGAAAGGGCGCCTTTGTTGTTCGTGGCGGCGGTGCGGCTGACGTAATTTTAAGCATCAACAAGCCGTTTGTTGATGATCCTGCGCCATGCCTGATCCGCCTCATTTGGAACCGGTGATCAGGGTCGGAATTTGCATGCTTCGCTGGATCTCGAACGACCTGTCCATGACCATCCTCGGGGCCGAGCATACACCCATCACCCGCCGTTCCGACGCGCAAGCGGAATCGGAAGCGCTGGCCTTGACCATGGCCTATTTCCAAGGTGATGAACTGGCGGCCACCACGTGGTTGAACAAGTATGCACTACGCGATAGGGATGGACGGTTGCTCGAATCCGGTCCCGCCGAAATGCACCATCGCATGGCCCGGGAGTTCGCGCGGATCGAAGCACGCTATCCCCCGGTCCAGGGTACGCTGCGCGAGGCCCTCTCCGCCCATGGCCAGGTGCGCCGGCCCCTCGATGAACAACGGATCTTCCACTTGTTCGATGGCTTCCGGGATGTGGTACCACAAGGCAGCGTGATGGCTTCCTTGGGCGATACCCACCGCCTGGCCTCGTTCAGCAACTGCGTGGTGATCCCCTCGCCGCTCGATAGCTACGGCGGGATCTTCCGGACCGACCAGCAACTCGCGCAACTCTTCAAGCGACGATGTGGTGTGGGTTTCGACCTCAGCTCGCTCCGCTCCGAAGGTGCACCCGTTGGCAACGCCGCACGCACCAGCACAGGTGCCGTGTCGTTCATGGAACGCTTCAGCAACACCACGCGTGAAGTGGCGCAGAAGGGCAGGAGGGGAGCGCTCATGCTCACCATGGACATCGCTCATCCCGATGTGGAGCACTTCATTACCAGCAAGCAGGACCTCACCAAGGTCACCGGCGCGAACATCAGCGTTCGGGTGAGCGATG
Source organism: Flavobacteriales bacterium (assembly GCA_031411095.1). GTDB lineage: Bacteria > Bacteroidota > Bacteroidia > Flavobacteriales_F > PHOS-HE28 > PHOS-HE28. The sequence continues at coordinate 88,278 of JANOAK010000032.1, forward strand.
CGTTCCTGCGTGCCGTGGAGGCTGATACCGACTTCACATTACAATGGCCCATTGATGCGGCCGAACCCACGTTCAAACGGCGTGTGCGAGCGCGTGACCTGTGGAACACGCTAGTGCGCTGCGCGCACGCCACGGCCGAGCCGGGTGTGATCTTCTGGGACCGTCAACACCACTATTCGACCTCCTCCGTTTACCCCGGTTTCCGGAACGAGAGCACCAACCCGTGCAGCGAGATCGCCATGCAGGGCGGCGACAGTTGCAGGCTCATGGCCATCAACCTCCACAGCTTCGTCGTGGATCCCTTCACCGCGGCCGCGCGATTCGATCATGTGCGCTTCGCCGAAGTGACGTATGATGCACAGCGGCTCATGGACGACCTGGTGGATCTGGAACTGGAAGCGGTTGACCGGATACTGGACAAGGTCCATTCCGATCCGGAGCCGGATGAGATGAAGTTGACGGAACGCAGTACATGGGAATTGCTGCGCGATACCGGTAAGCGGGGCCGGCGCACGGGCCTGGGCTTTACCGGGCTGGCCGATGCACTCGCCGCACTGAACCTGAAGTACGACAGCCCTGCAGCGCGCGAGGCAACGGAGGCGATCATGCGCACCAAGTGTGTGGCGGAGTTCAACAGCAGCATTGACATGGCGATCGAACGAGGCGCCTTCCCGGCCTTCGAGCCGACGATCGAGGGCAGCTCCGGATTCGTTGCGATGCTCCGGCAGGAATTCCCCGAACTGCATGATCGCATGATGCGCTACGGGCGGCGCAACATCAGCCTCAGCACCGTTGCGCCCACGGGCTCTCTCAGCCTCTTGACCCGCACGAGCAGCGGGATCGAGCCCGTATACATGCTGAGCTACACACGTCGCAGGAAGCTTGCTGGAAGCGATCCACACACCACCGTCAGTTTCACCGATGCCCTGGGCGACCAATGGGAGGAGTTCACCGTGCATCATCCACGCCTGCTGGATTGGATGAAGGTCACGGGGAGCTCCGATGCGGCCTTAAGTCCATACGCTGGCGCCACGGCCAACGACATCGATCGGCACCAGCGGATACGCATGCAGGCCGTGGTGCAGAAGTACACCACGCACAGCATCAGCAGTACGATCAACCTGCCATCATCAGCTTCCATGGAAGAGGTCGGGAGCATCTACCTTGAGGCCTGGAAGCACGGGCTGAAAGGCATCACCGTTTACCGCGATGGAAGCCGGAGCGGTGTGCTGGTGGGCGAGATGCAGCAGGAGGCCGGGCCCACGGCCTTGCGCGCCGCCCGGCCCGTTCGCTTGGAAGCTGATGTCCTTCGCTTCAACAACGACACGGAACCGTGGATCGCGGTGGTGGGCCTGCTCGATGGTGCACCGTATGAGATCTTCACGGGCCGGGTAAGCAATGACTTCGCCATACCCCCAGGAGTGCACAAGGGCTGGGTGGTGAAGCGGAAGGAGCCGTCCATGGGCAAGAGCATCTACGACCTGGAATACACCGATGAGCGCGGGGCGCAGGTGGTCATACCCGGGCTCAGCCGCACGTTCAACCCGGAGTTCTGGAACTATGCCATCCTGATCAGTGGCATGCTGCGCCAGGCGATGCCCGTGCCGCAGGTGGTGGATGTGGTGGCCCACCTCAACCTCTACGATGCCACGCTGAACACCTGGAAGAACGGTGTGGTAAGGACCTTGCAACGGTACATCCCTAACGGGACGATGGCCGCTGGCCGAAGGTGCCCTGAGTGCGGGGATGCCGACGGACTCTATTACGAGGAGGGCTGCCTCAAGTGCCGAAGCTGCGGCGGAACGAAGTGCGGGTGATCCTTCCTGCCTTATTTTCGCCGACCATTTTCAAAAATACGCCCCGGCGTCCTACGCATGAACATCACCAAGAACTCCGTCGTCAGCTTCCATTACACGTTGAAGGACGACCAGGGCAACACCCTTGATTCCTCCGCCGGAAATGAAGCATTCGGGTACATCCAGGGGGGCCAGATGATCGTTCCCGGGCTCGAACAACAGATGGAAGGCCGCAAGGCGGGCGATAAGTTCGTGGCCGTGGTGACGCCTGACCTGGGCTATGGCGAATTCAATGAGCAGCTTGTGCAGCGCGTGCCACTGGACCGCTTTCCCGCCGACCAGAAGGTGGAGGCCGGGATGCAGTTCCAGTCCGGGGGGCATGGCGTGTTCACCGTGCGCGAAGTGGCCGACGGTCATGTCATGCTCGACGGGAATCATCCGTTGGCCGGCACCACGTTGCACTTCGACGTGGAGATCACCGGTGTGCGTCCGGCCACGGCCGAGGAATTGGACCACGGCCATGTGCATGGGGCCGGTGGGCACCATCACTGATGGGCTCGTTCTGGGGAAAAAAGGCTACACAGGACCTGCACTGACGCCCTCCCGGGGGCATTCGTGTCCATCCTGGATCCGGCGCGACCTGTCGCGGTGAAATGCCGTTCCGGAGGATCTCATGCGCAGGACAACGAGGAGCGACCTTTACTTCGTCATAGTGTTGATCGAATCACCCCGACCGCGACATGAACCTGAGGGCCTTCCATATGCGAGACGTCATCATCCGTCTCTCGTTCCTTTTGCCGATCTGCTCCTTCGCCCATGATCATGGATCACCGACCGGTAGCATGGAACGGAGCGTCCAATATGTGGCCAACCGTGGGCAATGGTCAGGCCCCATCCTGTTCAAGGCATCCTTTCCGAATGGTGCCATGTTCCTTCAGCAAGATGGCATTACGTGGTCGCGCCTGCAGGATGATGCTGCGGAGCAGGTCCACGAGTACATCCACTGGACACCTGAGCGAAAGGCGGAATTCAATCTCCGAGGGCATGCATGGAAGATGCACTTCGTGGACGCGAACCCCACTGCGCACACCGTAGGGGGAGCACAACGCGCGGAGTATCATAACTACTTCATCGGGAACGAGCCATCGAAATGGGCGGCGAATGTTCCGGTATTTGAGGGTGTCCGGTATAGCGACCTGTGGCCGGGCGTTGACCTGCTGTGGCACAGCGAACGAGCCCAGGTGAAATATGACCTGATGCTTGATGCCGGTGCTGATGTCGCACGTATCGTCTTCCGCTATGAAGGACTCGATGGTCTTTCGGTGGATCAGGAAGGAAACCTGCTCCTGCGGACGAGTGTTGGTGAACTCACGGAAATGAAGCCCGTCGCCTGGTATGCCGATGACCATGCACCGTTGGCCTGTTCCTTCGTTGTTCACGATGATCGTGTCGGTTTCGAGTTCCCGAAAGGGCACGATGCCTCCAGGGCGGTGGTCATCGATCCTCTGCTCATGGGTGCCACCTACAGCGGTCAGGTAGGTGCCAGTAACTACGGTCACTGCGCCACCTACGATCAGAGCGGCAACATGTATGGTGGTGCGCAGAACTTCGGTGTAGGCCTGCCTGTTACCACCGGAGCTTTCCAAACCGCACCCGGAGGAGGTTTCGGTACCGACATCGTGGTGAATAAGTTCAGTCCTGATGCGTCCACGCTCATTTGGGCCACTTACCTGGGAGGCCAGAGCGACGACAAGCCGCATAGCATGATCGTTAACAGCAATAATGAGCTGTGTATCCTGGGGAGCAGCGATGGTCCGGGATTCCCTACGTCGAACGGCTGCTATGATGCTTCGCACAATGGCATGAGCGACATCGTGATCGTTCACCTGAACGCGGCAGCCACCGCGTTGATCGGTAGCACATACATCGGCGGTTCGGAGCAGGACGGCCGCCAGAACATGTATTCCAATTATGGTGACACCTACCGTGGCGAGGTCATGCTCGATGCATCGGAGAACATTTTCATCGCCTCTTCAAGTCAGAGCACGAACTTTCCGACCCTTGCCGGGGCTTTCCAGGCCGCGATAGGCGGAGGTCAGGACGCCGTGGTGGTGGGAGTGAATGCGACCTGCTCGGCGCTGGTGACCAGCACCTTCATTGGCGGAAGTTCGGATGATAACGGTCTCGGACTTCGGTTCGATGGGTTGGGCGGTCTGTACGTATGTGGTGGTACGATGAGTCCCAACTTCCCGGTCGTTGCCGGTGGTTATCAAGGCGCTTTCCAGGGTGGCCAGAAGGACGGCTATGTGGTGAAGCTCAATGCCAATGGTACAGCCCTGATGAATGGGACCTATTTCGGCACCGGTGATGATGACGCCTGTTATTTCATTGATCTGGACAACGATAACGACGTGTACATCTATGGGCAGAGCGATGGAGCGATCCCCATTAGTCCGGCGGGCATCTATGGCAACCCTAGCGGTGGTATTTTCCTCGCTGCATTTGAACCGACGTTGAGTACGACCGTGTTCACCACGAAGGTCGGCGACACTGGCGGCTTCGGTTTTGGACTTGCTCCGGTAGCCTTCCTGGTGGACGTTTGCGAGCATATCTATATCAGCGGATACAATCCCAGCGGAACTTGGGAAACGACCCCGGATGCACTGTACCAACAAGGTGCAAGCCAGTTCTATCTCGCGGCGTATGATGTGGATATGGCGGGGATCCAGTTCGGCAGCTATTACGGTGGGAGCCATGTGGATGGCGGAACGAGCCGGTTCGACAAGAACGGCATCGTATACCAAGGCGTTTGCAGCGGAGGTAATAGCATGCCCACCACCGCCGCCGCTTACGCGCCCAGCAATAACGTGGCCTGGGACCTGGGTGTGTTCAAGATCGATTTCCAAGTGGCCGGTGTGAACGCCGCTGGCGCAAGCACGGTGAACACAGGTTGTGCACCGGTGGAGATCCTGTTCACCAACAACAGTACCGGTACCGAATGGGTCTGGGATTTCGGTGATGGAACACCACCCGTGACCGGGTTCGAACCGGGTCACACGTACACGGAACCGGGTGCCTATACCGTGATGATGATCGCCATGGATTCGCTCTCGTGCAACCTGGCCGATACCACCTACCTGCCCATCACCATCGGGGAACAGCAGCCGATCACGGCCGCTTTTACGTTCGACCAATCCATCGATTGTACGCTCCTGCAGATCAATACGCAGAACACCAGCACCGGCAACCCGTTGGCATTCGCTTGGGATATGGGCGATGGCACCTTGTATGAGGACACGAACGTGACCCACGTGTACAATGGTCCCGGGGAATACGCCATTCAGCTCATCGCCTATGACCCAACAGGCTGTAGCACCGCGGATACGGCCACCACGATCATCGACATCGGGCCACCGCTACAAGTGGAGGCGGACTTTGTAGTTCTCGAGACCCCGGGATGTGATGAACTTACGGTACAATGTACCGCCCAGCCCTCCGGCGTTGCGCCGACCTACGCGTGGAACATGGGTGATGGCACGATGTATTCATCCGCCAGTGTCACCCACCTGTTCGATTCGTTGGGCACCTATTCCATCACGCTGATCGTAAGTGACACCGCCACGTGCAACTTGGCTGACACGTCGGTGGTGGAGGTTACCGTTGAACCAAGTGTGCCGGTCTCAGCGGCCTTCACGGCTGAGCAGGTCTTCGATTGTGACGAACTTTTGTTGGTCACGGAGAACCAGAGCACGGGAACCGATCTCGTGTTCAACTGGCAGGTGAGCGATGGTGCCCAGTTCACCGATACCGCCTTCACGCACGTCATCTCCGGCCCAGGTACCTATGAGGTGATCCTCCTCGTGAGCGATGCCCTTGGTTGCTCCCCATCACAAAGCGATACGCTCGAGGTGACCATCGATCCGCTGGAACCGGTCGTCGCGGACTTCACCGCCACACAGACCAGCAATTGCGATGAGCTATTGGTGACCACGGTCAATCTGAGCACAGGTGACAGTGTGGCCTACACCTGGACCATGGGGGATGGTACGTTGATCGAGGCGGAGGATGCCCAACACACCTACACGGAACCGGGTACTTATTTGATCACACTCACGGTCACCGACCTTGGATGCGGTCAATCCGATCAGGCCACCCAGGAAGTGGTGCTCATCAATGAACTACCCGTGGTGGTGTTGAGCGATACGGTCGTCTGTCCCGATGCCGAGGTCGTCCTGCAAGCGCAGACCACCCTCGATGTGGATTATCTGTGGAGCACGGGAGAGACATCGGCATCCATTACGGTGACCGAAGCAGGTACCTACACCGTGACGATCGATGATGGCCTCTGTACCGGTTCCGCATCCGTTCCGATCATTGCCGCCCCACGTCATCACCTGACGGACTCCGTGTATGCATGCCCCGGTACGCAATTGGACCTGGTGGTCCCCATCGATGGACTCAGCTTCGCGTGGAGCACGGGGAGTACTGGTCGCGTCGCGCGCGTGGTTGCGGACAATGCAGTATACACCTACGACATGGTCGATCTCTGGGGCTGTCCACATTCCGACAGCATCCGCGTGATCGCCTTGGACAGTGTCCCCCAGGTCTATGCGCCCAACGCGTTCACGCCGGACGGGGATGGCGTGAATGATGTGTTCCGCATCGCTGGCTTCGGTGAACGCAATGTGGCCATGTCCATCTTCAACCGGTGGGGCCAGGTGCTATGGGTCAATGAGGGCAAGGAGCCTTTCTGGGACGGACGTTACGGAGGGACCATCGTGCAGGATGGCGTGTACGTGTATGTGCTTTCCTACGCTGGCACATGCGATGCCGAGGTGCGCAATGTCCATGGCCACGTTACAGTGGTGAAATAACATATCGTACGGTCGGATCCATGCCCCCGCGGGCGCCACGGCTGGGGATGTGGTGCGCCCACATCAGGTTCCAAGGGAATAACGGACCTTTCGGCCATGAAAGCAGATATGCGTTCAGGGGCGGTGCTGGTGTCGCTCTTGGGCTGCCTGCGGGTAAGTGCGGGAGCCGGCGATACGTTGGCCCTTACAGCCGATACGACCGCCGTCGCGCCATTGACCATCAGCGGATATGCCGAGGTGTACTACTGCTATGACCTTGCCGCTCCTGCCAATGGGGAGCGACCCGCCTTCCTGTACAACCACCGGCGACACAATGAAGTGGCGCTGAACCTGGGCTTCCTGAAGGCCTCGTACGCCCAGCGTAACGTGCGCGCCAACCTCGCCCTGATGACCGGTACCTACGCCCAGTACAACCTCGCGGCCGAGCCGGTTGAGATCAGGGCCATGATGGAGGCGAACGTGGGCGTTCGGCTGAGCACGACGAAGGACCTGTGGATCGATGCTGGCATGCTACCCTCGCATATCGGCCTTGAAGGTGCCACCGGGGCCGATTGCTGGAACCTCACACGCAGCCTGTGGGCGGAGAATACGCCGTATTTCGAAACGGGCGCCCGCCTTTCATACAGGCCGATACCGCGCGTCATGCTTGCCGCGCTTTACCTCAACGGCTGGCAGCGGATGCAACGTCCCGAGGGTTATTCAACCCCTTGCTTCGGCACGCAGGTGAACGTCTCAAGCCGCGCGGGAACGCAATGGAACTGGAGCACCTTCATGGGCAGCAACACACCCGACAGCGTGGGCTTGTGGCGTTTCTACAATAACGTTTACATGGTCGCCAACGACGACACCACCGGCCTTACCCTCGGTTTCGATATCGGGCTGCAGGAGACGGCCGAAGGCGGCGTCAGCGGTTGGTTCGGTCCCTTGGCCATGGTGCGGCAACGCTTGGGCCATGGATGGTACGGTGTGTCGCGCGTGGAGTTCTTCAACGATGAGGACCGGGTGATCATGCCCACTGAAAGACCCATCCTGAGCGCCACGGTGGGTGCGGATAAACGCCTCACCGGTTCGGTGATGTGGAGGATCGAGGCGCGTTGGATGGGAAATGATGACGCGGCCTTCATGGACCGGCAAGGTCGGCCTGCGAATGACAACTGGGCCTTCACCACGGCCCTCACCGCGAAGTTCTGATCAGTTGCTCTCCCGCACGATCACGAACACGTCCTCGTTGTCGCGCTTCATATAGTATTTCTCCCGCGCGAACTTCTCCAGCAGGTCCTGACTGCTGTTCAATTCCGTCAGCTCCTTGCGGATGATCTTGATCTCCCCGGCAAGGTGGTCGTGTTCGCTGCGCATCTTATGCAACTGGTGGCGGAGCTTCAGCGTGGTGTAGAGATCGTAATCGCTGAGAAAGCACACGTACAACAGGAAAACACCGATCCCCAGGCCGTAACGGTTGCGAAGGCGGGTGGGGATGAACCGGAGGAACTTCTGTTTCACGGCGTGAAGTTGTATACGACCGGGGCCGTCCGGCAACCTGCGGGCCCGTGGCCATGAACGATCGATCGTTGATCGGCGTGGGTCGACGGATCCCAGGACCGGACCGCCTGTGCTTTCCCGGGCTACTTCCCGCTTTCGGTTCCGTCGTTCCTGCGGATGCTCAGCGCGCCGCTGGGGCACTGGGCCACCTGCGCCACAATGGCCTCCGACGAGGTGCCTTCTGGGGTGATCCAGGGACGTTCCCCCGGCTTGAACACAGCGGGAAGGCCTTTCCAGCAGCGCTTGCTATGGATGCACAGATCAGCCTTCCATACGATCGTCACCTCGCCGTTCGTGTAGGTGTGTTCCTTGCTCATGACGTGCGTGTGTTCGTCACCGCCGCTCTCATCCGAGGAATGGGTACTTGAAATCCGTAGGAGGAACAAAGGTCTCCTTGATCGTGCGGGCGCTCACCCAGCGGATCAGGTTGAGGTAGCTGCCGGCCTTATCGTTGGTACCGCTTCCGCGTGCACCGCCGAAGGGTTGCTGGCCCACCACGGCCCCCGTGCACTTGTCGTTGATGTAGAAGTTGCCCGCGCTGTGGCGAAGCACGTTCGTGGCCTGCAGTATGCTCGCGCGGTCGTTGCTGATCACCGCACCGGTCAAGGCATATTCCCCGGTGGCGTCAACGAGCTTCAACGTGTCCATCCAGCGCTTCGGATCGTACACATGGATGGTGAGCACCGGCCCGAAGATCTCTTCGCACATGGTGGTGCTCTTCGGGTCCTTGGTGACGGCCACGGTGGGCTCGATGAAGTACCCGGTACGCTTGTCGTATTTGCCGCCGGCGATGATCTGGATGTTCTTCCTGTCCTTCCTCAGGCCATCGATGTAGCCGCTGATCTTGTCGAACGCCTTTTCATCGATCACCGCGCCGATGAAGTTCCGGAGGTCGCGCGGGTCGCCCATCTTCATCTCGGCGAGGTCGGCGAGCAGTTCCTTCTTCACCTGGGGCCAAATGCTGGCCGGGATGTAAGCGCGGCTCGCGGCGCTGCATTTCTGCCCCTGGTACTCGAACGCCCCACGCGACAAGGCCGTGGCCACCACCTGCGGATCGGCGCTCTCATGCGCGATGATGAAGTCCTTGCCACCGGTCTCCCCCACGATGCGCGGATAGCTGCGGTACAGCGGCAGGTTGTTACCGATGGTCTGCCAGATCTGCCGGAACACACCGGTACTCCCGGTGAAGTGGATGCCGGCGAAGTCCCTGTGCTTGAAGATCACATCACCGGCTACCGCGCCGCTCACGTGGATCAGGTTGATCACCCCTGCGGGAAGGCCTGCGGCGATGAACACCTCCATGAGCACCTGCGCGCTGTAACACTGGGTGTCCGCGCATTTCCACACCACGGTGTTCCCCATCAACGCACAGCTGCTCGGCAGGTTGCCGGCGATGGCCGTGAAGTTGAAGGGTGTGAGCGCGAAGACGAATCCTTCCAGCGCGCGGTATTCCAACCGGTTCCACACGCCGGGCGAGCTGATGGGTTGATCACGGTAGATCTGCTGGGCATAGCTCACATTGAACCGGAGGAAGTCCGCGAACTCACAGGCCGCATCGATCTCCGCTTGGAAGGCGTTCTTGCCCTGGCCCAGCATCGTGGCCGCGTTGATATGGGAGCGGTAAGGACCGCTGATCAGGTCGGCGGCCTTCAGGAAGATCGCAGCGCGCTCCTCGAACGGCATGTTCTCCCACTCCCTCTTGGCCTTCAAGGCCGCATCGATGGCAGCGCGCACATGCTTCGCATCGCCGTAATGCGCCATGCCCAACTTGTGCGCATGCTTGTGCGGAGGGCTCATCTTCCGCAGGTCCTTCGTTTCCACCGCTTTTCCACCGATCCACATCGGGGCATCGATGGTGGTCCTCAGGCGACGGTCTATCTCCGTCTGCAAGGCGGCGCGCTCAGCTGTTCCAGGTGCGTAGGAGAGGACGGGTTCGTTCTTCGGGAGCGGGGTGTTGTAGGTGGCGTTGCTCATGTGTGGAATGATGCCGCGAAGATACCCTGTTGGTGTGCCTCGTTCAGAATGCGCAGAAGTACTTCATGGCATCCTGCGCCTGCGCAGAACCCAGGCTGGCGCTCCGCTCCAGGTCCTCGCAACCGCGCAAGGGTTGGTACTGCATGTGGAAGGCAAGGCCCCGGTTGAAGAAGGCGCTGGCGTTGCCCGGATCCAGGGAGACGGCCCTGTCGAAACAGCTGATCGCTTCCTTGAACTCCCCGTACATCAAGTGCAGGTTGCCGTTGATCACCCATGCGGCCGGATCATCCGGCGCCTTGGCCAAGGCCTCTTTCGCGTCGGCCATCGCCCCTGCGTGGTCACCCAGCTGTTTGCGCACAAAGGCGCGGTTGTATTGCGCTTCGAGGTAGTCCGGCGAAAGTTCAAGTGCCCGGTCATAGTCCTCTTCCGCACCCGTGAGGTCGCCATCGCGTTTGCGCACGAGCGCTCGTTGGAAGAACACGTGTGCCTTGTCCTGGGCGATGGACAGGGCACGGTCCATATCCGCTCGTGCCTTCTCCCCGTTGCCCAGTTGCGCATGCACCAAGCCCCTGTTGTAGAGCGCAAGGTCGAAATCGGGGTTCAGCCGAAGGGCGGTGTCGAGGGCATCGAGCGCCTCGGCCCAGCGCTGCGACTTCATGAGCGCCACACCGCGGAGATCATGCACGATCGCCAGGCGCGGAGCTGATGCGCGTGCGCGGTCGAACCACTTCAACGCTCCCGGAGCGTCGTCCAATTGGAGGGAGGCAGAACCCCGCTTGAGCAGGAGGAGCACATCGTCCGGTTTTCGGGTGAGCATCGAATCCAGATCGCTCGCGGCGCGTTGCACATCGCCTACGGCAAGCCAGGCGTCCACGCGGCTCTCGCGCAGGAGCGCATCATAGGGATGCAAGGCCACCGCGCGGGCCCAGTCCTCCTCGGCCCCTTTCACATCGTTCGCCAGCAGGCGGATCTTCGCGCGGCGATCATAGATCCATTCGCTGTACGGGTTCAATTCCAACGCACGGTCCATGTCCGCCAATGCCTGGGTGGTCTGGCCCAAGCGGCTGAGCAGGGTGGCGCGCTTCATATAGGCATCGGCGAAGGCGATGTCCTTCTGGATGGCGTTGGTGTAGTGCAATAGCGCCTGTTCACTGTTGCCCAACCGCAGCATCATGTCGCCTTGTTGGATCAGCTGGACCGATTCAAGTCGGTTGTTGATCTGCGCATGCCCGGCCACACCCAGGGCGATCAGGAGGAGTAGGAGCGATGGGCGGAGGAGGGTAGGGGGTTCCATGGTCGTGGGGCATGCTAAGGCCGTTTGCGCCAATAAGATACGCTGGCGGTGGATCAAGGTCGAAATTGGAATGTGCGGGGCGGTGAAGTTCGCTGTGCGTTCGCGGGCCTGTTCGGGTGCATCACCTTATCCGCGTATTACGGCCTCCACGCACGCCAAAGCGTTCCGGCGTCGTGGTCAAAGCTGAAATAGGCCTTGCGTAAGCGGGCTTCAAGGTCCACCTGGCGGATGCGTGCGTCGATGAGCGTGACCTCCCGCGCGTTCACCAGGAACAGGGAGCTTTCGCCGGCGTTGAAGCGCTGGGTCTCCCCGTTCAACAGCCGCTCGTTGTTCATCACCATGGACGCGCCCATCTCGGTCTGTTGGCGGAAGGTGTTGATGTCGTTCAGGCGCTCCTGGATGCGGTTGCGGATCACCGTGCGGTCGCGCTGCAAGCCCAGTTCGGCATCGCTCAAGCGGAGCTTCGCGAGCGTGAGCTCGCCCCGCTCACTCCGCAGGAACAACGGCATGCTGAAGCCCACACCTACCTGGTGGCCGTCGTTCAGCAACGTTGTGCCTTGCTCACCGCGAATTGCACCGCCATTGCCCAGCCATTGGTAGTTCACGTCCAGATCCGGTTTCAACATTTCCGCCCGAAAGCGGCGGTCCACGTCCAATTGTTCCACCCATGCGGTGGATCGGGCCAGCATCGGATGAACCGCGATGGCGCGTTCGATGGTCGTATCCGCGGGGACAACGTCCTTCGGCGTGGACAGGTCACCGGGGTCGGGGAGGACGTTCGGCAGCAGTTCAAGGGGGCGTTGGGTCCCATCCCAGAGGTGGTTGCTCACGCGCAATCCGGCATTGCGGAAGTTCAGCTGCGCCTGTTGCTGGCGCATCAGGCGGTCCTGGACCTGCAGGAACGCCTCGAGCGTGTCGATGGCCGGACGGTCCCCACCACGCCAGCTGCCCCGAACGGCGTTCATGCGCACTTGCGCGAGGTCGACAGCTTCGTTCGCCACCTGCAAAGCCCGGTAGGCCGCCACCCAATCCGTATGGTCGCTCAGTGCTTGCAGCAGCAATGCGTTCAGCATCTGTTTCCGCTCGCCATCCGTGGAGCGCTGGTAAGCCTGGGCCTTGCGCAACGTGGCGCGGCGTTGATCAATGAACAGCCCCTGGCCCAAGGGCACTTGTACACCTGCCTTGATCAGGCCGTCCGCTGGGGTGGTCGCCTGCGGGTTCAGCAGATCACCCGAGTTGTCCTGGAATCCGGCGAGCAGGTCGATGCCGTACCAAGTGGGCACCTTCAGGCCCGCATCCAGCAGGCTGAAATAGCTCCTGTCGTGGAAGACTTTCTCATCATACCCTGCGGTGGCCCGGGGGTCGAAACCGCCACGCGCACTGCGCACCGAGGCTTCGCCCATGCCCGTCCGCAGGTCCGCCTGCCGGGCGACCGGATGGTTCTCCAGAACGATGCGCACAAAGGAATCGCGCGTAAGGACGGCAGGGACCTGTGCACGCACCACAAGAGCGGCCAGGAACGCCAGCAGCGAGCAGGTCCTCATTCCACCGTGTGTTTTGCCGTGGCGGGATCACCTGCGGAGGTGTACATGTCCGGAGGGAAGCCGTTGATCTGCCGCCATAGTTCATACCAGATGGGCACGTCCTTCATCAGGGCAAAGCCGATCGCACCACCCCCCACGCGCAACGCTGATGGCCAGGGGCGGTCCCCTTTTTGCGCAGCCACGAGCAGCCGGTACTTCCCGTTGGGGCTGATGAAGTTGTCGATGGCCACCACTTCACCACCAAAGGTCCCATAGCTGGCATTCGGCCAACCGCTGAACACAATGCTCGGCCAGCCATCGAACATGAAGCGCACATGCTGGCCTTTCGTGATCAGCGGCATGTCCATCGGGCGAACGAACAGTTCAACGGCCAGGTCATACTGTGCCGGCATCACGCTCACCAGTTCATCCCCTTCCTTCACCGTCTCCCCCAGACCGGTCACCACCGCCTTCGTGATGTATCCATGCTGAGGGGCGGTAACGATGTAATTGCCCGCCCGGACCGTATAGTTGGAGAGGTCGATCTGCATCTTGCTGACCTCGCCGTCGGTGGTGAGCCGTTGACTGAGGCTGGCGTACTTCTCGCTCTCCGCCTTGCTGAGCTTGTCGCGATAGTCATTGCCGATGGCATCGATCTCCAATTGTGCGTTCAGCAGTTCGTTCCGCGCATCGAGCAGTTTGTTGCGGGCGTCGATCAACACGGCGCTCGCACGCTGCCGCGCCACCTGCCGACGCTCGAGTTCCACCTTGCTCACCAGGCCTTCCTTGAACTGCTGTTCTCCGCGGGCGTATTGATCCTCGGCCACCTTGATCTCCGTTTCGGCCGCGACCACCCGTATGCTGTCGCTCTGCAACTTGTACCGCGCCTGTTGGACCTTGTTCCGCGCCTGCTCCAGTTTCACCTTCAACCCGGATGTGAGCGCGTCGATCTGCGCGTCGAGCGAGCGTACCTTCTCATCATAGCTTTTCGCCGTCAGCTCCTTGGCCTGGATCTGTTCCTGCGTCCGTTCCAGCAACCTGGGATCGAAGTACTCGGCCTTGATCTCGCTCAGGCGAAGGATGGTATCCCCTTTTTCCACGAGCTGTCCCTCCTGCACGTACCACTGTTCCAATCGACCTGGGATGATCGCATGAATGGTGGTGGGTCGTTGGCCGGGGGAAAGGCTCGTGACAGTTCCGCGGGCGCGGATGTTCTGTGTCCAGGGCAGGAAAAGGCTGATGAGCACCAGCCCGCAGATGGCCCCGACCCAGCGCGCGAAGAGCACGTTGGCACGCGCTACACCAATGGTATCGAAGGACCGCAGGCCCGTACGGTCGAGCGCGGGAATGGGGTTGTTCGGGCTCAGGTCAAGCATGGCCGGATGCCTCCAGTTTTCCTTCCACCAGTGTGAACGCACGATCGCAACGCGTCTGGAACCAGGGGTCGTTGCTCACGGCGATCAATGTCCATGGGCGTTCAGGAGCGCAGAGCCAGCCTAGGATGCGTTCACGTTCCTGGGTGTTCCAGTCCTGCAGGCCGTCCTCGAACAGGATCAAGCGCGGACCTCCCACGATGCAGCGCGCCTGCGTAATGCGCTTCACCACGCTTTTGGGTAGGCGTGATCCTTGGGGATCGACCTCCGTGAGCACCCCGTCCGGCAGTCCCGCCAGCTGATCGGTGAGGGCGGTGGCGTTGCAGGCCTCCAGCACCTGCGCATCCGTCACCCACGACCGTCCGACCCTGATGTTCTCCAGGATGGTGCCCGTGAAGACATGCTCATAGTTCAGGTTCTCGCCGATGATCGAGCGAACGTGTTCAAGGTCCAGGCTGTTCGCCGGATGGCCGTCGAGCAGAATGCCACCTTCGTCCACTTCGACCGTGCCGGAGATGATGTTCAACAAGGTGGTCTTCCCCGATCCGTTGGGGCCGGAGATGCAGATCTTCTCACCGGGCCTTACCCGAAGATCGATACCCGACAGAATGGGATGTCCGTTCCAGTGGGACCGGAAGACCACACGTGAGAGTTCGACCTCCAGACCACGCCCCGGGTCCGTGGAGAGGAGGTGGAGGCCTTTCGTACGCTCCAGTTCCAGGTCCGTCACCGAGCCGATCTTCTCAACGGCCGTGAGCACATCATACACCACCTCCACATTGGAAATGAGCTTTTCCACGGCCGACATGAGCATGATGATCACGATCTCCGCGGCGACGAACTGGCCGATGTTCATCTGTTCACCCATGACCAGCAGGCCGCCCAGCAACAGCAGGCTCAAGGTCATGATCACCTTGAAGACGACCATGGCTGAATACTGCCTCACCAGGATGGCGAAATGGGCCTTTCTCGACCGAACGTATTTATCCACCAGTTCATCGGCGCGGTCCAGCGGCAATCGCGCTGTTCCGGCCAGTTTAAAGGTGGTCATGCCACGTCCGACCTCTTCCAGCCAATGGGCCACCTCGTATTTGTACATGCTCTCCTTCAGGCTGGTGCGCAACCCGATCCGCCCGGTGAACCGGAAGATCAGGTACAGCATCAGGATCAGCAAGGCCCCGAAGGCAATGAAGAACGGATGGTACAGCGTCAGCAGGATGAGCGACAGGATGATCTGCAGGGCGGCCAAGGGGACATCGAGCAGGAGTTTGCTCAGGCCTTTCTGCACCGTGATGGTGTCGAAGAAGCGATTCACCAGCTCCGGTGCGTAGCGGCCTTCCATCGCCCTGCCACTGAACCGCGGAAGCCGGTGCGCGAACTCGAATGCACTACGGGCGAACAGGCGCTGCTGGATGTTCTCCGTGAGGGCCAGTTGCATCACCTGCAGCACACCTGTCAGCCCCACGCCGATGGTCACGAAGGCGATGAGCACGCCCCAACTGGAGGCGATCTGGCCACCACTGATCAGGTTGATGATGGCCTGCACACCCAACGGAACGCTCAGGCTGATGGCCCCACCCACGAGCGAGTACAAATAAATGTGGCCGATCTCCCGCCGGTCGGCATGCAGCAGTTGGGTCAGGCGCTTCCAGGGCGTGATCGGGTCCATGAGGAGTGCAAATGTAGTAATGCCATCAGGAGAAATAGTACTACATGTAAATGTTAAAGTAATACTATATTTGACCCGCAATGGTGCGCTATCATCTCGAGCCTGACAAGACCCTCTACCTGCGCGATCCCTCGGGCAGTGCCGTGGGCACACGTATCCTGCGGACGGGCTTGGTGCTCCTGAACGAACTCGGCCTGGAGGCCTTCACCTTCCGGAAGCTGGCTGAACGGGCTGAATGCACGGAGGTGACGATCTACAACTACTTCCCGAACAAGCAGCGGTTGCTGCAGTACTATCTGCAGTTGTACTGGCTCTGGCTCAGGACACATTGTGAGCAGGAGGGCCGGTCGTTGACCGATCCCTGGGAACGGCTACAAGGTGACATTCGGGCGTTGTGCGGGATGTGGCCAGTGGGTGCGGTGGCCGCCCAGCTCGATCCGGATGTGCTGCGGGACCTTGTTATCAGCGAGGGATCAAAGTCCTTCATGCACAAGAACGTGGACTCCGACAACAAGCTGAAGCTCTTCCAACCGTACAAGGACCTGTGCGCCCACATGGCCGGAGAATTGAAGGCTTGCGCTCCCCGCATGCGGTCACCTCGTTCGTTCGCGACCACCCTTGTGGAGATGGCCCATTCGTTGGAATTCGCGATGCATCACCTCCCTGCGCTCACCGAGCTCAGCGGAAAGAAGGACCGCCGTCAACTGGCCACCTTCCTGGTGGATCTGACGGAACGCTATCTGCGTTGACATGGACCGCTCGCTTGAACGCTTTGCGGGGCGCATACTGGGTGTGGCCACGATGCATGAGAAGGAGCGCGTGATCGGTCCGGCACTCATGGCCGCATTGCCCCTTGCCGGTCATCGACCCATCGCAGGTGTCGATACGGACCAGTTCGGGGCCTTCAGTGGAGAGGTGCAACGCAGGCTTGATCCACTGGCCACGTGCGTGGAGAAGGCGAAGCATGGTGCGCTGATCGGCGGGTTTGACCTGGTCGTGGCCAGCGAAGGGTCGTTCGGTCCCTATCCGCTCGCACCGTTCATTTCCTGTGATGAGGAGATCATCGTGCTGTACGACGCACGGGATGGCATGGTGTTCCATTACAGGCACGTATCTCTGGAGATCGCCTTCGGGGGTGAGCGGTGTGCGAACTGGCCACAGGTGAGCGCTTTCGCCGAACGGATGCGATTCCCGGAGCATCGGCTGGTGGTACGGACCAAGGAACGATGGGAGCAAGGTGATGTCCTGATAAAAGGGATATCAGGCTTCCCCGAGCTCCGGCAGGTCACGGAGGAGATCCAGGAGCAACATGGTACCTGTTGGGTGGAAACGGACATGCGCGCCATGTACAACCCCACGCGCATGAAGGTGATCGCTGCAACGGCGGAGCGCTTCGGCCAGGAACTGGCTACGCTTTGTCCGGTCTGTGGCGAACTGTGGTTCCGTGTCACCCAGGCCATACCTGGCCTGCCATGCGACCTGTGCGGGTGGCCCACGGAGAGCGTGCGCGCATTCGAGCGGAGCTGTCGTTCATGCGGTTACACGCACCACGTGGATCGACCTGACGGAAAGACCCATGAGGCGCCCCAACATTGCGGGCACTGCAACCCCTGACCCGAGGGCGGCTCAATCGATATCCACGCCGCTGTCCTCGTGTTCGTAACTGCTGCGTGTGACACCCAGGTCCTTGATCAGCCCATCGGTAAGGCGATACACCCAACCATGGACCTGGATCTTCCGGTTCCTCGCCCAGGCATCACGTAGCACAGCGGTGCGGCTCAGGTCGTACACCTGTTCGGCCACATTGAGCTCCACCAGCCGATCGAACCGCTCGTTCTCATCGGCGATGATGTCCAGATCAGCATGGTGGATGCGCGCCACGTCGCGGATGTGACGCACCCAGCTCGCGGCGGGTCCCCCGAATTCCGGTCCCAACGCGGCCTTCACTCCACCACAACCATAGTGTCCACAAACGATGATATGGTCGATCTTCAACATGTTCACCCCATAGTCCACCACGCTCAACGCGTTCATGTCGGTGTGCACCACCATGTTGGCGATGTTGCGGTGAATGAACATGTCACCCGGCATGGTACCGGTTATCTGATTCGGCGGCACCCGGCTGTCGCTGCAGCCTATCCAAAGGAAGAACGGCGTTTGATGTTTGGCGAGCTCCTCGAACATTCCGGGGTTCTCCCTCATCATCTTTTCGCTCCAATCCTTGTTGCGGCCCAGGAGTATCTTGTGTAGATCGGCTTTGATATCGAGCATTGGATAGGTTGTGTTCCCTACCGGCAAAGTTATCCGCCCACCAGGGGTTATGCCGCTATTCGGGTGTGTTCTTCTTGCGAAGGTCAAGATTGCATACCAGCACCAGGTGGATCGTCGAGTTCATCTCCAGAAGGTCTGATCCTTCGGCTGCACCCGGACGTTGAATGGTCTGCAACAAATAGCCCATCATCAGGTTCATGGGTCGGGACACCTGGTAGCCCAGGAGTGCGGAAATGCGGTTCTGTTGGATGTAGTCCAAACGCTGGCCGTCCCCGAAGTTCAGGAAGACCTCGTCGTACAGGTTGGCACTGAACACGCCGGGCTCCACCCGTTCGTGGTCGCCCAAGGGCAAGGTCAACCCTACCCGATAACGCAAGCGGTTCTGGTGGATGTAGCTATCCAACTCCGTCCGGTACGGGTCACTTGCACTTTGGGTGATCTTGGCCAGGAACCGTTGCTCAAGGCGAAAGCGGTGTGCGATGGACAGCCGGCCGATGGGTCCGGTGAGTTGCACTTGCTGGTACGCGTTATGCTCCCAGTTGGCGAAGGGGATGGGATAGGCGCCGTATGAATAGTTTCTGTAATAGCTGTAACCCGCCGTGAACATCACCTGGTCGTTGAGGTGATAGTTCAACGCAGGACGCAGCAGCAGTTGCTGCCAGTTCCTGCCAAGGTCGGCCCGGCGCCAGTGTCCTTCGGTGTGGATGCTCCAGTGCTTGCTCATCCGATGGTCACCCCACAGCGAGATCCACAGGTGGCCGTTCGCATCGGTGGCCCGACGACCTTGGCTGATCGCCCAGGTGGACAGGAGCAAGGCGCATAGGAGGATCGCTCCGCGATGAAGGGGGCGAGGACCATCCATGACCACACGGGGTGCCTTGCGTGATACGACTTCCATGGGTCGGGTTCAGCGGCCTAGGAAGTCGACAATGCCCGTCTGCACATCGTACATTCCTCCGACTATCCCGATCTCGCCGGCAGCGGCCATTTCCTTGAGGATCGGACTGCGTTCCCGGATCTGTTCCACCGCCAGTTCAACATTCCGCAACGCCACGCTTTCCACGAACGTGGTGTTCGAGCTATTGCGCTCACCGATCACACGGGTATCGTCCACTGCCGGGCGGATCTTGTTCAAGAGCACGGTCAGGTTGCCCATGCGCACATCGTCACATGCACCCTTCACCGCGCCGCAACGTGAGTGGCCGAGCACGAGCACGAGTTTGGCACCAGCGACCTTGCAGGCGAATTCCATGCTGCCAAGAATATCCTCGTTCACGCAGTTCCCGGCGATCCGCACGCTGAAGATGTCGCCCAAGCCTTGATCGAAGATCAGTTCAGCCCCGGTGCGGGAATCGATGCAGCTCAGGATCACAGCGAACGGATGCTGGCCTTCGCTCGTTTCATTCACCTGCTTCAGCAGGTCGCGGTTCGCCTTCAGGTTGTTCACGAAGCGCTTGTTTCCGTCGATCAGGATCTCCAAGGCCTTGCTGGGCGTCAGATGTGATTGGGTCTCTTTCGTTTGGGTCCTCATGGTGTATGTGTTCGGTTGTTGGGAGTGGTCAATAGGGGAGTACTATTTGTTGCGAAGGGCGCGGTCGGCTGAGCGCAGCACCCCGGCTATGAGCAATCGCGTCTTCTTGATCGGACGTTCATCGAAGCCGATCAGGTCCAGACGTATGCCCTGGTCCTTCGCCCGTACGAGCTCCTCCTGGATGATCTCCCGTACGTCAGCGTCCAGATTCATGGTCCGGCTCGCGTCAATGATCACGTGTGTACCGCTGGGCAGCGCGGCCAGCGTGCGTTGAATGCTTGCCTTGTTGAAGAAGGTCACCTCTTCGCTCAACTCGATGCGGATGGGTTTGCTCGGGTCCGTGATGTCGCCATCGAAATGGAACGGGGTGAGGTAGCTATTGCGCAGCAGGATGAAGATGCCGACCGCCATGCCCATCAGAACGCCCGTGAGCAGATCGGTGAAGACCACACCCACGATCGTGGTGATGAACGGTACGAACTGCGTCCAGCCTTTGTTCCACATCTGTATGAACAATGCAGGTTTTGCCAGTTTGAATCCCACCATG
This sequence comes from Flavobacteriales bacterium, assembly GCA_031411095.1. Classification (GTDB taxonomy): domain Bacteria; phylum Bacteroidota; class Bacteroidia; order Flavobacteriales_F; family PHOS-HE28; genus PHOS-HE28. Next base: position 108,669 of record JANOAK010000032.1, read on the forward strand.
AACAACACGGCGGCCAGGCTGGCCAGTGGGATCATCTCCATCACGTGGGGGATCAGGATGACGCATAGCAGGATCCAAATACCATGCAGGATCGCGCTCAAGCGTGACCCGGCCCCGCTTTGGATGTTGGCCGAGCTGCGAACGATCACCTGGGTGATGGGCAATCCGCCCACAAGGCCGCTGAAGATGTTGCCCAACCCTTGGGCCCGCAGTTCCTTGTCGGTCGGCGTGATCCGCTTTTCGGGATCCAGTTTGTCCGTGGCCTCCACGCTGAGCAAGGTCTCCAGGCTGGCCACAAGCGCGATGGTGAAGGCGATCTTCCATACAGCGGGCACGGCCAGACCGGACCAGTCAGGCAACGTGAATGCAGCGAAGCCAGCGCTCAGATCCGGTAGGTCCACATAATGTTCGGCATCGAGGCCGTGGGTGCCAAAGCCTCCCTGCAGGCCGCCGAGGATGATCCCCGCGACCACCGCGAGCAGGGGACCCGGGATCTGCGACAGCACTTTGTTCCGCTTGATGAAGCCCATTTCCCACACGATCAGGATGGCCAGGCAGGCCAGGGTGATCATGATGGCTCCGGGCGTTACGTAGTCCGCCAGGCGGCCGAGCTCGCTGAAGGTGGTCTCCTGATCCTGTTGAATGAAGGATTCGTCGCCTTCGAAATCCTTGTCGTACCCGAATGCGTGGGGGATCTGCTTCAGTATGATGATGATGCCGATACCGCTCAACATGCCTTTGATCACACTGCTCGGGAAGAAGTAGGCGATCACGCCTGCCTTCAGCACGCCCGCAATGATCTGGATCGCTCCGGCAAGGACCACGGCCACCAGGAAGATGTCGTAGGCTCCGAGGTCGTTGATCGATGAGGCCACCAGCGCGGCCAATCCGGCTGCCGGACCACTAACACCCAGCTGCGATCCGCTGGTGGACCCCACTATAATGCCGCCGATCACACCCGCGATCAAGCCAGCGATCGGGTCTGCTCCGCTCGCCAGCGCAATGCCCAGGCAAAGCGGTACGGCCACCAGGAACACCACCAGCGAGGCAGGCAGGTCCTTTTTCCATTCAGAGTATAGCTTGTTCATGGTCCATTCAATGGTTTGTCGATGAGAGGAAGTGTAGGAGGTGTTCAGCGAACGGGGTCGTCCACGTAATGAGCATCTGCGGGGCCACACCCGTGAGGATGAGGAACAACAAGGCCACCATCAACGGAGCGCGCTCGCCTGCGCGTGCATCCGGGATGCCGATCACGTCCTTCATCAGTTTGCCGTTGAATATCCGATGCCAGATGCGCAACACATGGATCGCGTTCAATGCGGTGGCCAGCGGTAAGGCGATGCCAAGGATAGGCAGGGTGTGCATGGCCCCATGGAAGAGCAGGTCCTCCGCCACGAAGCCCAGTGTTCCCGGTATGCCTACGAGCGCCAGGCCGAATACAAGGAAGAAGAAGGAGAAGCGTGGAGCCTTCTGCCCCAGTCCTAGATCCTCCGGCGGATCAAGAACAAGGTGGGTACGCGCCTCCAGTGCATGTAGTACGCTGCGGATCCCGATCCCTGCCGTTGCCACCATGACGGTGACAAGCAGCCCCCCGATGATGCCCTTGGGTTCTGCGGATGCAAGTCCGGCTAACGCCATGCTCGCCACACTGATCAATACCAGATCGACGACCCGACGCGGCTTCCGTTCCGCGAAGGCACGGATCCCGGCGAACAGTGCGCCTGCACAGGCGATCACGCTCGTTGCCTGCAAGATCCAGGACAGTGCACCGAACGATCCCCGCCCCCCTTGTGCGGCCATCACGCATGTGCCGATGAGCAAGGCACCGATGATGATGAACATCCTCGGGGTGGACCACCTCAGGGATCGGGACAGCAGATGGATCGGTCGCTCGGCAAAGCGGTGTACCACGGCATCGTAGTACCCCTGCGCAAGGCCGAACCGATAAAGACCGATCCTCACGCTACGCGGAAGTACACCGAACGCAGGGTCCGCCGGGATCAAATGGCCTCCCGCTGCCGCATGCATGGCATGGTGGTCATGCAGGAGCGAGGGTGCCCGCAGGAATTGCATCGTGCGCAGCAATGCGTGACCCGCGATGTGCACCAATGCCACCGTGGTCCACCCAAGTGCGATCTCCACCATGATCAACCCAAGTTGCGATTGCACGGCGTAGGCCAGGGACGTCTTCGCATCCGGCCGTGTGCGTTGCACCAGGGTGGCGGCCACAGCGGTGGTGGCCCCGAGGATGATCAGCGTAACGGTGGCCAGAACGGACGCTGCGATCATCGGCTGGATCCGCAACAGAAGATAGGCTCCGGCATGCACACTGATGGCACCGTAGAAGATCGCGCTGCTGGGGGTGGGCCCTTCCATCGCCCGCGCAAGCCATCCGAAGAACGGGCCCTGTGCGCTCTTTCCACATGCCCCAATGATCAAGAGCAGCGCCAGTATGGTGTATGCACCCACTGGTGCCTCAACATGGCCATGTGCCCCGCCTGCGAGCATGTTCTCCCAACTTGCGCCGCCCAGCCAGAGATGACCGAACACCGTGGCGACCACGATGTGCAGATCCGCGATGCGATAGGCGGCGAAGACCTTCAGCGCATTGCGCAGCGGTTCCTTACGGTACTGGAAGAAGCCCACGAGCAGCACTGAACTTAATCCCACGAGCTCCCATCCACCGAAGAGCAGGTCCAACGACGATGCCAGGAACAGGATGAGCGCACCGAAGGTGAACAGGTGCATCAGCACGAAGAAACGCAGGTACCCCGGGTCCCGGTGCATGTACCGTACGCTGAAGGCCGCGACAAGTCCGACAAGCACAACAGTGAGCGCCGCCATCGTCAGGGAAAGTCGGTCCAGGAGGAACGACAGGTGGATCTCCACTTCCTGGAAGGCGAACCACGTGCCCATGTCGACGAACAAGGCAGGTCGCCCTGACGCTTGCACCTGAAGTGCCAGCCATGCCACCAGGCACGTGAGCACCATGTGCATCGCGATGGTGCTTCGGGAAAGCACGCGCTCTCCTGGCGTTCGACCCAGGAGCCACGCCACGCCGCATGCGGTCAGGAACGCTGTGGGCAGGCCGAGCAACAGCAGGGTCGGGATCAGCAGCTCGTTCATCGTACCGCCGACAGGATGGGTTCGATACGCGCCACGGGCAAGTGCTCGCGCGTGCCACTATAATACTTCGCCGATGAGGTGCTTCTCGGCAAGGGGACCTCATCGCCGGACAACTCCTCCCATTTGCCGTCGCGATGGACCTGTATGACCCCTGTATCCGGATCCATGGTGCTGATCCGGATCCATCGGTTCTTCACGAACTCACTGAGCTCCGCATTGGCATCGATGATGGGCATCAAACGCTCCGGCGTGGTCTCCACGATGAAGAGGATCCGCACCGGTTCGTGGATCTCCACCATCTGCCAGGGGAGTCCTGTTCGCAGATCCCCTTGGTAACCGTTCATGACACCAATGAGCCCTGTGACGTTGTGCGGCAACTTCGTTCCACAGCCATGGCCCTCATTGTCCACAAAGCTGAAGTAATACTCCAGGCTGATGCCGCCGCACACAGGGATCACAGCACCCAGCACCCCGGCCAATGCCTTGCTCTGCGGATCGTTGTGCGCGTCGTAGCTCACGAGGAACGCGCGGCGGTCAAAGAACAGACCGCGTGTGGTCTCCCGACGGCCCACGATGCATACGGCGTTGGTGCAATGACCGTATTCGGGACGTGGCTCCGCAAGGTGCGATGCGCGTTCGCGCACGTGGCGCAGGCCTTCGCTGGCGTCGAGGTCCGCGCCCGCTGCCTCGAATCGGCGTGCGCGCTCGTGCGCGCTCCAGGCACGGGCCTCATTCAGCGATGCACGCAACTGATCCACGTCGTGGACATGCCCGGCAGGCACGTGGTCCAGGTCGAGCAGATCGATGTCGTCGTTGCACGTATCGTGGTAGCCACCGATGAACCACACATCATCCGCGATGGAGATGCCGCGTTCCTTGAGCAGCGTACGCACCTCGGGGTGGTTCGCCATGGCGGCAAAGAGCCTTCCGTTCGCGCCCCCCCGACGTCCGCCACAGGCACCGCAATCATGCGCGCTCTCGTGCGGGTTGTTCAAACTGGTGCTACCATGACCGAGGAAGACCACGTTCCGCGCAAGGTTCTTCGTAAGCCCCACGGTGTTCAGCATGCCACCGACCCGATCGGCCATCTCCGTGACAGTGAACCCGGCCAGCAGGCCGTTATCAGCTTTCGAGTCGGCATTCACGCGGTGGAAGTCCAGGGTCGTTCTCGCATGTGGAAGGAAGGCACGGCTCAATCGTTCGTTCAGCCCGGACCAGAACAACGGGCTGATGGAACGCAGAACCAGGGGCACCAAAGCAGTGAAGCCCGTGATCGCACTGGCGACCCAGCCACGCAGCAGGTTCCGTGAACCTGCATTGTGGCCATAGGCCCACGCGGCCCATGCCTGCCTCAGGCCCTGACGCTTTCCGTTCACCTCGTGATGCCCGGACCACGGCTGTTCGCTCACGAAGTGTGCGGGTTTAACAACCACGGGGCAGAGGTCCACACCATGCCTGTCATCGTTGCCGCTGTAATGGATGGCGCAGCCGAAGAAGCCCGCAGCGCCATAGGTGCGCACGTCCGGTGCCACTTCCTCCAGCGCACGGCGAAGGCTTTCCTCGCGTTCGTCAATGCAGAAGAAGACATCGGCCCGGTAACGCTCCCGTGCCGGTGCCACGGGCGGAAGTGAATGATGCTTCGAAAGCGGCAACAAGTTCATGCGTTCATGCCGACGTTCGTAAGCCAGGTGCCACACACGGCGGCGTTCAAGGGCATTGAATGCCGTGATCTCCGACCAAAGCCGGTCGAAGTCATCCTTGTTCAACCCGTTGACCTCGCCGCTCGTCAACCCGAGTACCTGGGCCACATCGAAGAGGCATAGTTCGTTGCTCAGAGCTGGATCCGCGACCGGGGCGGACAGCCCCATCCAACCACTCGTTCCGCCCTGCACGTTGCGCAGAGCGACCACCACCAGCGTCAGCCGAACGGCGAGGTAATCCATCAAGGTGCAGGGCACGCGCTGATGCTGCGCCAAGGAAGGCTCCTGTTCGAGCTTGCGCACCATGCCCGCCCATCCGGGAAGGGCCAGTAGCTCAGCGGTGATGAACGGCTCCAGGTCGTTGAGCCCCACGCCAAGTTCGCGCACGTTCTTTTCAATAACGGCCCCAGCGTCGAGCGAACGCTCTTCATTGATACGGTCCCTAAGACCCCCAAGGCCGGCGGGATCGATCAAGGCCGCACCGTGGAGCGTACGGAACTTGCCGAGCAATCCTTCGTTGCGGAGGGGTGATTGCCAGTGCGCAACACCTTGGTCAAGGAACGTGCTGAGCAGGCTGATGAGGGGAGGATGAACGATGGCGTCAAGGTCCACATGGTGCGATGCGAAGAGCGCGGCATGCGGACGAGCAGGCCTTTTCGGGGGCATCACATGGCTTTGGGGCGCTCGTTCCAGGCAGGCCTCCCATAGGGCCTTCGGCGTGTCGGTGCCCAGACGGGTCCGGGCTTCCTCAGCAAGGTCATCGCGGAACCGCGTCAACCAACCTCCCTCGTTCAGCAACCATTTGGCCCGCTGTCCTGTGACATCCCGCAGACCTGGTATGAGCATGGCACCGCGCAGTGCGTGCCGGTCACATCGCCCAACGATCACCTCCGGGTTGGCCTCCTGCGCCAGCACGGCCTCAACATCCTCCGTCAGGATACGATCGCGAGCATGCTCTCCTTCGTAGGCCTGAAGGCTCATGTACGGTTCGGTACCGAACACATCACTTGCCTTGGCCACGGCCTCTTCGAACGGCAGGTGCTGGAACGCGTGCAGCGTATTGTGGTGGATGAACACACCGATCGGCCCCTGGATGGGCAGAAGGTGCGCTGCGTGGTCCACCGCGTGCTGGAGCGCTGAGCGTTCCATGACATGGAATTCCTGTCCGGCGTGGGCCATGATAGATCAACGAAATGAATGGTGGACAACAAGGTGGGCGCACTCTCCGCGCTGGTTCCACGCGGGGAATGGATGGGCCCGGAGCGGCTATAGGCCGCCGGGGGCGTTAACCCTTGGCTTTCGGTGGTGGAACCGATACCTCGGCCACGTGTCCTTGCTGATGGAAGGGATCGATCCAGTGGCAGGCGGTGGCGGTCCGTGCGCTCTGGCTCAAGGCCAACAATGCGCGGGACCTGCCGCTGGCCGGATCGAAGGTCGGAAGTACATCCGCGCGTTGCTTTCCATCCTCCTTCGAGGAAAGCAATTCCTCCAGATCGCCCGCTGCCACCGAGGGCACATACATCACACAGGCCACGAGGGCCAGCATGAGGGATAGGGCGGTGATGCGAAGAGCAGCGGACATCGATGCGGCGAAAGTAACGCTGTCCTGCGAGCAGCAAGCGTTAAGGAAGCCCAATGGATCAGTTCGCCGCGAACGGGTAGAGCAGTTCGAACGCGGGAATGGGCACCTCGAACGTGCTGCCATCATCCGTGTGGCGCATGAGATAGAAGCCTTGCATGCGACCTGCACTGCTGCGCAGATCGCAGAAGCTCGTGTAGGTGAACTGTTCACCCGGCGCGAGCACCGGTGTTTCGCCCACCACGCCGGGCCCCGCCACCTCGCGTTGGTCCGCCAGGCTGTCCGTGATCTGCCAATACCTGCGCATCAACTGGACCGTGCGGTTGCTGCGGTTCTCGATCCTGATGCCATAGCTGAACAGGAACCGTCCCAGCTTCGGATCGCTCTGCTCCTCGCTGTACTGGACCCGTACGCTGATGCGGATGTCGTGGGTGACCTGGGTGGCCATGCATGGCACGCCGTTGGGATGGCGTTATGCAAGTCTAACACTTGAGCACCGGCATGTGATCGTCCTGTCAATTACTTTCAACACCGCAATGTTCTCTTCACGTTCCATTTTCCTCTGCCTGGCGTTGGTCCCCATCGCCGCAAAGGCACAACGCCCCACAGCCACGTTCCTCGGAGGCAACCTCGTGCGCCTCGAACTCGACGGCTTCCGCGTTTTCGCGGATGCGCCCTCGACGCATGAAGGGATCGGCCCCGATGATGTGGCCCTGTACACCATCGATCCCGCGACGCCGCCTCCCAGTGGACGGGCTTTCACCCCATCCTATACAGGTGAGGTACTGGACCGCCGTACGGAACGGTTGGGGGAACGCACAGGCATCTACGTCTATCCACGCGTTACACCACTGGGAGATACAGCCCATTATTCCTACCTCGTCCAGTGGAACGGAAGACGCCTGTACTTCAGTGGCGACACGCGCGATCCCAAGGACCTGCTGGACGTGAGCGATGTGGATGTGGCCTTCGTGACCCCGGCGTTGCTTGATGCCGTGGAGAAGGCTCATCGTTCCATTGCCGCGAGGACCGTTATCGTGTACCACCTGCCCGAGGGAGAAGCTGCTCCGGGAGCGATCCACGTGCCGTGCGATCAGTGCAAGGTGATCACCGCACGTCGCGGGGATGTGGTCCAGTTGTTCCGATAGCAGCAGGTGGAGGCGGACCGGGCACTGAACGCTGTGTTCAGTTCTTCGATCCCAATATTTATTACGTCGCCCCTGTTGATGGATCCGTCGATCCCCGCCTTCCGGTAAGGAGGGCGCGGATAGTTTCACGCGATCATCAACCTCAACAGCATGCGAATTCCCTCCCTGGCTATGCTCTTCCTCACCGGCTGTGCAGGTACCGCACAATACAACGGCCCGGAAAGCGTGGAGTTCGATGCGGCTGGGGATCGGTACCTGGTGAGCTGTACCGGGAACAACAGCATACGCCAACGCGCGCAGGATGGCACGGTAACGGACTTCGTGACCTCGCTGCCTGATGCACCGTATGGTATTGAGATCAAGGGCGATACCCTCTTTGCCAACGTGGGCGGTTCGGTCATGGGCTTCCTGCTATCCACGGCCGAGCTGGTGTTCAACCTGAACGTGGGTGGTAGTTTCCTGAACGGCCTGGCCACCGACGGCCATTTCCTGTACACCTCCGATTTCTCCACGAGGAAGATCTTCAAAGTGGATCCCGATGCGGGCACCTTCACCACCTTGGTGGCGAACACCGTGCAAACACCGAACGGATTGGTGTACGATGCAACGCTCGGCCGGCTCTGGCTCGCATGCTGGGGAAGCGGCGCGCGCATCAAGAGCTATGATCCGGTCACCGGCGCCGAGCTCAGCACCTACACCACTGCCCTGGGTAACATCGATGGCATAGCTCTCGATTGTCAGGGTCGACTGTTGGTGGCCTCGTGGAGCCCGAACCAGATCACGCGTTTCGAGAACACGTTCACCGTGCCGGCTGAAGTGGTCCTGAACTCAGGCCTGAACCACCCTGCGGACATCGATGTCGATGAGGTGAACGGTCGAGTTTGCATACCCAATGCTGGAAGCAATACCGTGGTGCTGTCCGAACTGGCCGGGTGCAATACGGGCCTCTTGGAGCAACCGGGATACAGCACGATCCTCGCGGTACCCAATCCCACGGATGGCCTGGTCCGCATTGATGTGGACATCCCAGCACCCGAGCCGTTCATGATCTTCAACGCGCGCGGCCTGCTGGTGGCCAGCGGAACCCTGCGCCCCCGCGCCCTGCTCGATGTTCGCAGCCTGGCGAGCGGGGTGTACATGATCGACCTGCCGCGCATCAAGAAGTTCGTGCGGGTGGTGAAGAACTGAGCACGGCAGCGTTCCAGGTACGGAAGTGCCGTCTTCAGCCTGTCACCCGCGGCGGCTGTTCACGAAGCGCATGCCCAGCAGCCTGTCGCAATGCAAGGCGTAGTCCTTCACATACACCAGGATCAGGTAGTCGTTCTCCGTCTGGTAATGCGATCCTTCGAGCGTTGTCAGATCGGGCCGTTCCACTCCGTTCGGCAGAAAGGCGTAACAATAGTCGATGTAGCCCTGCTTGATGAGCGTGCGCAGCACGTATGACCTCAGCTCCGGCATCCACACCATGCGGTTCTGCTTCTGGCATTGCATGTCGCTGAACCCACCGTACACATAGATGTCGCCTCCGCTGAGCGGCGCGTCCATGGGCAGTGTGAAGTTCACCCACGAGTAATCCGCACCGAGCGGGTCGCCGTCCACCTGATCGTTCCGCACCAGATGGCGGCCATTGATGTCGGGTTCTTCCACGTATACCCGGATGTTCCGCTTGATGTCAGGCTGTACGAAGGTTTCCTCCAGCCCGTCCGGCCCCCGCAGAATGCGCTGCACCCGCGGACTGTTGTACCGCAGGTTCTTCAGGTCGAGGCCGCGCCATTCGCTGCCGCCCAGGAACTGCGTTTCCTTGGGGTGGTCGTACACCAGTTCATGGTCCCTGAGGAACTTGGGGCGAAGCCCCGTGCGTGCATCATCCCACCGCATGTTCTGGATCACCGTAACGCTCAGGTCGCTGAACGGGTCGGTGATGTTCACGCCCGGATAGCGGATCACCAGGTCCACTTGTTGGGCGATGTCGCGCAGTTCAACATCCCGGCTGGCCAACACGGTGGCCTGTATATCGAGGACCTGTTCGAAGACCATGAAGCGGCGGGTCAACACGAGGTCCTCCTGGTCGCCATTGCGGAACACTTTCAGCAGGTAGTTCCCGGCGATCGCCGGTCGCATCTGTTCGTTGGGCACCTCCAGCGCATATTCGATGAAGGGTTGCAGGGTGCCATAGCTCTGCCTTGCTTGATCCATGAGATCCACCTGCGCCCCCTTGATGTATTGGCTGGGCATCAGGTCGCTCGAGTTCCACTGGGCATCGCAGTGGAGGATGGTGTATGAGAGCTGCTCGGGGTCGGGTTGAAGATCATCAAAGCGCAGCACCAAGGGCTCCAGGTCGCTGAGCTGGATCACAGGCGGCGCCAGCTCAAATCCCCGCTTGAAGAACTGCACGGTGCGGATGGTCGGGCTGTACACACGGTCCTCGCAGACCAGTTCGTTGCTGGCCCAGTAATCCGGTGGATGTTCGCTGGCCATGGGCTGGGCGGCCGCACAGGCCAGCCCTAACAAGCAGGGGCCGACCAAGGGAATGGTGAGATGAGGCATGTGGTGTGGGGGCGCGAAGTAAGGGGGAAGACGTGCCGGATCGGGATGAATTGAACGTGCAATGGGACGAATTGGTCTGCCCGGAAGGTTTCCCAGCCCCACCTCGTGTGGGGCCTTCATCAACAAGGCCTGGTAAAAAAATGTTCCCCCCCGACTGGTCGGCGGTGAGGGAGGGGTTCGCCTTTCGCTTCTGCGAGCTAGCTCGCTCGCGATCCTGGAAAAACAAACCCCCGACGGGTCGGGGGCTGCTTGGCGGAGAGGGAGGGATTGCGCGAGGCGCGCTTTCCGTGGGGGGGAGGCTTCAAACAGCCCTGATCCGCTTCGCGGCTCGGTTCGTTCTTCCAAGATCGCTTCTGCGAGCTCGCTCGCTCGCGATCCTGGAAAAACAAACCCCCGACGGGTCGGGGGCTGCTTGGCGGAGAGGGAGGGATTCGAACCCCCGGTACCCGTGAAGGTACATCTGTTTTCGAGACAGACCCGATCGACCACTCTGGCACCTCTCCGATCGAAGGGCCGCAAAGATAGACGCCTGCTCGGACCTGCATCATGACGTGGCGAATGCCGCCCTCAGGGGCGCCGTAGGCTCTTTCCCCGCACGCCCTGCATTCCGCCCTCACGCTCCACTTCAGATGTGCCCATCAATGCTCCACTACATTAGCGGTGATCATGTCACCCAAGCTCCGCTACCTGTTACCGTTGCTGCTGTTCGTTGCGCATGAGGCCGCAGGCCAATCGAGGTCGGGAGGGCTCTACGAGCTGAGCAAGAGCCAGATCTCCTTCACGAGCGATGCGCCCATGGAGCGCATCGAAGCCACCTGCACACTGGCCGCCGGGGTGATCGACCGCGGCATGCGCACGTTCGCCATCCGTGTGCCCATTCGCGACTTTGTCGGCTTCAACAGTCGCCTCCAGCGCGAGCACTTCAATGAGAATTATCTGGAAAGTGAAAGGTTCCCCCATGCCGTGTTCGAAGGACGGATCATCGAGGCCATCGACTTCACCAAGCCGGGCAGTCATACCGTGCGGGCCAAAGGGCGCTTCGAGGTGCATGGTATTTCCGAGGAACGCATCATCCCCTGCCAGATCACAGTGACCGCTGATGGCGTGCGGGTCAAGAGCTCCTTCGATATCGTTCTGGCCGATCATGGCATCCGCATCCCCCGCATCGTGCAACAGAAGATATCGGCCATCGCGCGCGTGGAGTTGGACATGCTGTTCACTTCCGGCGAAGAGCGCTCGCGATGAAACGCAAGCTGTTGCTGCTCTTCGCCTGCTTCATCGCCTTCGTGGTGAAGGCGCAATACCCATACACGCAGCACTTCGATGTTCGGGTGGGCCAGCAACGGCCGAAGTGCCAGGCCATGGTGCAGGACCCCCTCGGGTTGTTGTGGGTGGCCAGCGACATGGGTCTCCTGCGCACGGATGGCGACCATACCGACCTGGTGTGGGAGGCCAACGGCGCTTCCATCACCGCCCTGACCGTTGGAGGCAAATATGTCTACGCGGCCACCTCTACAGGCGTGGTCCTCAAGTGCACCGGATACGGTTGCGATACGCTCTTTGCCGATACGCTTCTCAGCCGCCTTACAGCGCGTTGCCTGCTTGCCCAGCCCGATGGTCGGCTCTGGATCGGGACATATGGTGCAGGTCTCCTCTTGCACCACGATGGCGCGATGATGCGGGTCGACCTCCAGGAAGGATTGCCCGACGGTCACGTGAACGCGTTATGCAGCACCGGGAACGGCAAGGTGGTGGCGGCCACGGATCAAGGCCTGGTGGTGTTCGATACAAAAGGCAGGATCCTGCGTGTCGTCGGCGAGGAGCAGGGCCTGCCCGATAACCTGGTGACCGCCCTGGCCGTTGGTGACAAAGGCCTCATCTGGGTGGGCACCGACCACGCCGGTGCATGTCAGTTCGATCCCGCTGCGAGTTCCAGGGCCATCACGAAGGTGGATGGTGAATGGGGCCTGGGGCCGGTCACAGCGCTCGCTTGGGGCGATGATCATCTCTGGTGTGGCACCGTGCGCCACGGAACCGTGGTGCGCACCTTCATCGATGCCGTGGCCACGTACATCAGCAATGGCCGTTCAGGCGAGGTGATGGCCGCCACCAAGGGTTTGTGCCGCGCAATGGACGGAAGCGTGTGGACCTGCGACGGAACGGAACGCTTGCGGCGGTGCGACCCCGATGCGCTGCTGGCACCCGAGCATGAGGGGGTCGATCTGCGCGGCATCACGGCCTTGTGCTCAGGGGCGGATGGTCGCCTCTGGTTCGCTACACCTGCGGGTGTGTTCAGCCACAAGGCCGGCTTCGCCGATCAGGCCCGCTTGCAGCTCCATCCCATTGCCACGAACGTCAATAATCCCGTGGTGTGCCTGCGTGTGGATACCACCGGGGCGCTGTGGGCAGGCACCACGGGCAATGGCCTTTTCCGATTGCGGATGAATGGGGTGGTTGACCACTTCACCAGTACGAGCGGGTTGGTGAACGACAACATCCTCAGCATCCGAATGCGGGGGTACGAGGCCTGGTTCGCCACCCTCGAAGGCGTGGCGTATTGTTCGCAGGTCGATACGGTCGTCCCACGCTTCCAGCAAGCACCGCAAATGGGCAGTGGATTCGTTTACGACGTGATGCCGACAGCGGATGGCCGCGTGCTGGCCGCCACGGACGGCACGGGTCTGGTGGAATTGAACAGCGCGATGGAGGTGCGGAAGCTCTCGCCTGCGGGGACCACGTATTATTCGCTCTGCTATGCTGAGCCGGATGAGATCTGGGCATGCGGCCCGGGTACGGGACTGTGCAAACTGACCGCATCGGGCATGGCCTGTCAGCTCAGCGATCATCCCCTCTTCAATGGTATCGTTTTCGGCCTGCGCCCGTTCCGATCGAGGATCTTCGCTCTGGCCGAGGCGGGACCGGCATTGTTCGATCCGGTCACGAACTCGGTGATCGACCTTGGCCGCGTTTACGGGCTGAGCGACATTCAGGCCCAGCTCAACGTGATCACCCTGGATGCACAGCGGGCCGTGTGGTTCGCTTGTGATCGCGGCCTGGTGCGCTTGGATCCGCGTGAGGAGACCATCGGCGGCAAGGTGCCCTGCTTCATCACGGCGGTGTTGTTGGGCGCACGCATCGTGCAACCCGCTCCACTCATCGAGCTGGACCATGACGAGAACTTCGTGACCATCCGTTTCGCAGGTATCCGCTACGCCACACCGGATGCCATCCGATTCGAATACCGTATGAACGGCTTCGACAATGAACCCAAGGTCACACGCGACCGCGAGGTAAGCTGGAGCCATCTCCCTCCCGGTACGTACCGCTTCGAGGTGCGGGCCTTCCTCGCCGGTGGGCCCAAGCCGGTTGAATGGACCAGCTTGGAATTGACCATCGCACGGCCTTGGTGGCTTCGCCCGTGGGCCATCCTTCTGTGGCTCACCGCGGTGGGTACGCTGGCGATCCTGCTGGTCCGCCTGCGCGATTCCCGCATCCGCCTCCAGGAGCGCATGGAGAAGGAGAAGGTCCGGTTCCAGATGGAAGTGTTGCGGAGCCAGGTGAACCCGCACTTCCTCTTCAACAGCTTCAACACCCTCATCGAATTGATCGAGGAGAACAAGGAAAAGGCCGTGCAACATGTGGAGCACCTCAGTGATTTCTTCCGCGAGATCCTTCAGGTGCGCGACAAGGAATTGATCCCGCTGCGCGAGGAATTGGAATTGGTGGACACCTATTTCCTTCTTGAACAACGGCGTTTCGGGGATCGCATCGACCTGCATATGGAAGTGAGTGAAGTAGCGCTCGACCGGCTGGTACCGCCGCTCACCGTGCAACTTCTTGTGGAGAACGCCTTGAAGCACAACCGGGCATCCGATGGGGAACCGCTCACGGTGGAACTGCTAGCGGATGAGCATCGCCTCACCGTCTCCAACCCCGATCGCCCGCGTGAGGCCATGGCCGCCAGCACCGGTTTCGGCATCAACAGCATCCATCAGCGCTATCAGGCCCTTACCTCCGATCCCGTCATCATCTCCCGCGAGAACGGACGCTTTTCCGTTTCCATCCCGCTCATAGCATCATGAAGATCCTGATCGTAGAGGATGAGGCCTCCGCAGCCCGGCGCCTTGTCAAATTCCTGGGCGAGCTCGACCCCAACGCCACCATCGTGGCCACCACCGATACCGTGAAGGCCACCGTGGAGTGGTTGAAGAACAACCCTGCGCCGGACCTGGCCTTCTTTGACGTGCGCCTGGCCGATGGCGACAGCTTCGCCATCTTCAAACACGTGGAAGTGGCCTGCCCCGTCATCTTCACCACCGCGTTCGATGAGTATGCGCTGAAGGCGTTCAAGGTGCACGCCGTTGACTACCTCCTGAAACCGGTGAAAAAAGAGGAATTGGCCGACAGCCTGGAACATTTCAGGCGTGTGCACACCATCCGCGATCTCGGCATGATGGCCGAAAAAGGCGTTGCCGATGGACAGGGACCGGTCTCGTTGATCAAGCGCTTCCTGATCCGCTACGGTGATCATTATCGCGTGGTGGAGCCGAAGGACATCGCCTACATCTATTCGTTGGAGAAGAACACGTTCCTGCGTACGCGCGAGGGGAGGGACCTGCCGTTGGACGAGAGCCTCGATCGCTTGGAGAAACAGCTGGACCCCGAGAAGTTCTTCCGGCTCAACCGCCAGATGATCATCCAGTTCCATAGTATCAAGGAACTGGTGGCATACAGCAAGAGCAGGGTGAAGGTGCTGGTGGATCCCCCCTTCAGCGAGGATGCCGTGGTCAGCAGCGAGCGTTCCGCCGATTTCAAGCGTTGGCTCGCCGGTGGTTGAGCTCCAGGAACTGATCCTTGCAGAACAAATACTGGTACGTGACTTGTTATGTCCTAAGCAATGGACCAGGTCACATCGATCAACTTGCCCGAGGAACGCCTCAGCCCGAAGGACCTTCACGACCTGCTGAGGCTTCATCCCGCCTTGCGTTTCGCACACATCCTTGCCCTGAACGCCAAGCCCACCTATGCCAACCGACTCAACGTGGTGGAGCTGGTGGCCTGGCTGGATGCGCAGGAAGGCGAGGCTGACCTTACACTCGCCCATAGCGCCGGTTCGTCGCAGCCGATTCCGGCTTCGTCCGGAGAAGCCGGATAAAGGGGATGGACGCCCGTTAGTTTTGTTCAAGCCATCCCACGACCATGTCCAGAGCTCCAAAGGTCCTATTCGCAGCCGTGTTGTGCGGTACCCTGCTGCTGCCATCCTGCCAACACGAGCCTCCTGTTGCTCCCGAGGTGGTGGTGGATGATGATGGTGGAGGCGGTGGGCCGTTGCCCATCTCAGAGCCATGCGATACGGATACCGTGTATTTCGCTCAATCCATCTTGCCGTTGCTCGTGAGCAACTGTGCTGGGCCTGGTTGCCACGATGCCATTTCACATGAAAGTGGCGTAAGGTTGTACGACTATTCCAACATCATGCAGCAGGTGGATCCCGGCGATCCCAACAATAGCGACCTGCTCACCGATGGGATCTGGGAGACCGGCGACAATGCGATGCCTCCCTCCCCGAACCCATCCCTCACGCCGGCACAACAGGATCTGATCGTGACCTGGATCCAGCAAGGTGCCACCAACAATAGTTGCACGGGCGGGTGCGACACGTCCAATGTCACCTTCAGCGGTACCATTGCGCCGCTGGTGCAGAACAATTGCGCCGGTGGAAGCTGCCATGACGCCAATGCTCCCGCTGGCAATATCAACCTCACCACCTATGCCGGTGTGGCCCAGATCGCCAGTAACGGTAGTCTTGCCGGTGCCATCCAACATCAAGCACCCTACACGTCCATGCCCCCGGGCCTTTGGTTGACACAATGCCAGATCGACCAGGTCCTGATCTGGGTGCAGGACGGGAGCCCGAACAACTGACATACGCAATGCGCCAAGTTCTCCCTTTGGTGATATTCGCTCTCCTGCTGGCAACTCAGGGGTGTTACTACGACAATGAGGAAAGCCTGTACCCCAATTCGTTCTGCGACACCACTGCGGTGACGTATGCCAGCACCGTGGTTCCGATCCTGCAAGGCAACTGCGCGATCCCCGGCTGCCATGTGCCCGGCGGCACCGGCCCGGGCGACTTCACCTCCTACTTAGGGGTGAAGGCGAAAGTGGATAATGGGACGTTCCGCAACGTGACCATCGTGGTCCAGACGATGCCACCATCCGGCCCTCTTTCTGCGTGTGACCGGCAGCGGTTGGACACCTGGTTGAGCGCTGGTGCACCCAACAATTAGACCGCATGAAAAAGCGCACCATTCTCCTCCTGGCAGCCGTCGTGATCCTCGCGGGGGCGTTCATCGTGCACCGGATGTACAACGAGCGACCGGCAGGAGCGGCGGAGAAACAAGCGGATGCCACGCTCAGTGCCGAGGAGCTCTTCCAGGCCTTCAGCGCCGATGAAGTGGCCGCAGGTAAACAGTACAATGACAAAGTGGTGCAGGTGAGCGGGACCATCCGTGAGATCGCGGTTGATCCCAGCGGACCCACCAATGTGTTCCTTGGAACCTCCGACATGCTGGCCGCCGTGGTGTGCGAATTCCCGCCCGACGCCGTTCCCGCCGGTTGGAAGAAAGGCGACATGGCCACCATCAAGGGCTTCTGCGCCGGATTCAATATGGACGTGCTGCTGCAACGCTGTTCCATTGTGGAATGAATGTTGGATAACAGGATCAGATCAAACAAAGACCATGAGAACGAACCATCTATTCCTCGCAGCTTCCCTGCTGCTGCCCTTCGCCGCCGATGCACAAGTGCGCTACAGCACCCGCACGGGTGAAGTGACCTTCTTCAGTGCCACGCCCGTTGAGAACATCGAGGCGGTGAACCACAAGGCCACCAGTGTATTTGACGTGACCACAGGTCAGGTCGAGTTCTCCCTGCTCATGAAGGCCTTCGAATTCGAGAAGGCGCTCATGCAGGAGCACTTCAACGAGAACTATATGGAGAGCAACACCTTTCCCAAGGGCACGTTCAAAGGGAAGGTCACCGGGATCACCGTGGATGACCTGGCCAAGCCGGGCATGAAGGAGGTGACCATCGAAGGCGACCTCACCATGCACGGTGTCACCCAGCACCGTACGTTCAAGGGCATGGTCACCATCGATCCATCCGGCAGTATGCTGAAGGTGTCGTGCGATTTTGTGGTGAAACCCGAGGACCACAAGATCACCATCCCATCCGTGGTCCGCGGCCAGATCGCCGAGGAGATCCAGGTGAAGGTGCGGATCGACCTCCAGAAGATGTAGCCCTTCGGTAGGGGTCGGCATCGCCCCTATGCCGTCCGGGTCCCTTTGGGTCCGGTCGACCCCGATCAACAGTAGAACCACTCCCCATGAACCGTTCGCTTCTTCTCGCTGCACTGATCTTCCTGAACGCTGCATCGCTCCGCGCGCAGGACCTGCTGGATCTGCTCGGCGATGACAGCACCACCCTGGAGTACACATCCGCCAGCTTCAAGACCACCCGGGTGATCAACAGCCACAGCTTGGAGAACGTGGCACATGGCGTGTTGGACTTCAAGATCGGTCACCGCTTCGGCTACGTGAATGGTGGCGTGAAGCAGTTCTTCGGATTGGACCAGGCCACCATCCGCCTGGGCTTGGACTATGGTGTTACAGAGAACCTGATGGTGGGCATCGGCCGCAGTAGTTTCCAAAAGACGATCGACGGGTTCGCGAAATACAAGGTGCTGCGGCAATGCGATTCCGGCTGCCGAACCCCGCTCACGTTCAACGTGGTTGCGGCGATGAGCATCACCACCCTCGAAGCCGCACAGGTACCGTGGTATGGGGAGGGCCGTGCGGATTACCTGACCCATCGGATGTGCTACAGTTTCCAGGCCATCATCGGGCGCAAGTTCAGCGAATCGGTGACCGTGCAGGTGATGCCCGGCCTGGTGCATCGCAACCTCGTGAGGTACGTATCGGAACGCAATGACCTGTTGAACGTAGGGGCCGCCGGCCGGGTGAAGCTGACCAAACGCCTGGCGGTGAACGCCGAGTACTTTTATGTGCTCCCCGATCAGGGGCCACGCGACGCTTACAACAATTCGATCGCCGCCGGTATCGACATCGAGACCGGGGGACACGTGTTCCAGCTGCATTTCACCAACAGTACGGGTATGTTCGAGCGGTCCTTCATCACCGAAACGGAAGGGGACTTCTTCAACGGTGACATCCATTACGGGTTTAATATCTCCCGCGTGTTCACGCTGCATGATCCGCGGAAGAAGGCGCGCGAGCGTGAGGCAAGGAAGGCCCAGCCGAATGGATGATCATGCGCTCCTGAGGAACGAGAAAGGCCCTTCCGCGGAAGGGCCTTTTCAATACCGGGTCGGATCGCTCAGTGGCCGTGGCCGTCGGCGGTGGTGTTGCTGGAACTGCTGCCGTCCACCAGGAAATAACCGAGGAAGAGCAGGAAAATGAACGCAACGAAACCGATGAGACCGGTGATGTTGCTCACCTCTTCCGTCTCCAGCAGTCCATAGCGGGCGGGAATGGCGAAGGCGACGAGCCAGAGCACGATGCCGATGATCTTCTTGGTGTTCATGATGGAATGTTGACGCGAATTAAGCGTTTCCCGACCAAAGCGCTCACTTCCGGTCCTTCATGGGCACATAATCCCGCTTGGGGCTGCCTGTGTAGATCTGGCGTGGACGGCCGATGGGCTCCTTGTTCTCCACCATTTCCTTCCACTGGGCGATCCAGCCGGGCAGGCGACCCAAGGCGAACATCACGGTGAACATGCGCGTGGGAATGCCAATGGCGCGGTAGATGATGCCGCTGTAGAAGTCCACGTTCGGGTACAGCTGGCGGCTGATGAAGTAGTCGTCCTTCAAGGCGATCTCCTCCAAGCGCTTGGCGATGTCCAGTACGGGGTCGTTCACGCCCATCTTCCGCAACACCTCGTCGCAGGCCTTCTTGATGATGGTGGAACGCGGGTCGAAGTTCTTGTACACCCGGTGCCCGAAGCCGAATAGGCGGAACGGGTCGTTCTTGTCCTTCGCCTTGTCCACCCATTTCTGGATGTCGCCCCCATCGTTGCGGATGGTCTCGAGCATCTCGATCACCTCCTGGTTGGCGCCGCCATGCAGCGGACCCCATAAGGCGGCAATGCCGGCGCTTACGGCGCTGTACAGGTTGGCCTGGCTGCTACCCACCATGCGCACGGTGCTGGCGCTGCAGTTCTGCTCATGATCAGCATGCAGGATCAGCAGCTTGTTCAGGGCGTTGCTCACCACGGGATCCACTTGGTAATCCTCCGTGGGCAGGCCGAACATCATGTGCAGGAAATTGTCCACGTACGAGAGCTTGTTGCTCGGGTACATGTACGGATGGCCCAGGTTGTTCTTGTAGCTGATGGCGGCCAGCGTGGGCATCTTCGCGATGAGGCGGTAGATGGTGCGCTCGCGGTCCTTCATGGGCCGGTTGGGGTCCTGGCTCTTGGGGTAGAAGGTGCTCAGCGAATTCACCATGGCGCTGAGGATGCCCATGGGGTGCGCATTGTTCGGGAAGAACTCGAAGAAGCGCTTCATGTCCTCGTGCACCAGCGAGTGGTAGCGGATGTTGCCTTCGAATTCCTCCGCCTGTTGCTTGTTGGGCAGTTCGCCGTTCAACAGCAGGTAAGCGACCTCCAGGAAGGTGCTTTGCTCGGCCAGTTGCTCGATGGGGTAGCCGCGGTAGCGCAAGATCCCCTCCTCACCATCAAGAAAGGTGATGGCGCTCGTGGTGGCACCGGTGTTCTTGTATCCGAAATCGAGCGTGATGTAGCCGCTCATGTCCCGCAACTTGCCAATGTCAATGGCCTTCTCGCCTTCACTGCCCGAAACGATCGGAAGTTCGTACGTCTTGCCGTCAAGGATGATCTTCGCCGTTTCGCTCATCGCCGTGCTCAGTGGATAGGGGGGTGGTCGTTCAGATAGCGGCCGAATTTAACGTGCAATACCTTCGATAAGTTCCCCCGGCATAGAGGTATGTGTGCCGCAACGGCCCCGGGACATGCCCCCCTCGACCCACCCTAAGGAACGACAAGGGCCTGCTGGAAGGCAGGCCCTTGGGCGAAAATGGCGTGTTCGGATCACTCGTTGTGCGGCTTTCCCTTGCCTTTCTGGTGCTCCTTGTCCTTTTTCTGTTCGCGCAACTTCTGCATGGTGGCGAATTGTTCCGCGGTGAGGATCTCCTTGAGATCCGCTTCACGCTTGTCCTTCAGTATCTGCGCCCTGTTCTTGCGCGAGGCCTCATCCTTCACCTGCTTCACGTCCGCCATGGCGCGCATGAAGTTCATGTTCACGGTGTTCACCTTGGCGATCTGCACATCGTTGAGGCCAAGTTCCTTGGTCATCTGTTCGGTGCGGTGCTTGGCCCGTTCCTCCGGGGTCTTCTTGCCGTTATCGTCCGTATCGGCATCCTGTGCGCTCAGCAATGGGCTGGCGAGCAGTCCGGCCACAAGGGCCAGGGTGGTCATCACGTTTTTCATGTGTCGCTTTTGGTTGCGTGAAGATAGGACGCAGGAACCATGCCGAAGGTTTATTGCCGGGCCAACCGGGACCACACGGCCGTATCGAGGAATTGGTCGTTCCAGAAGAAGTCCTCGCGGAACAAGGCCTCCTGCACGAAGCCGTGTTTTCTCAACAGCCCGTTCGACGCAGCGTTCCGTGGGTCGGTCATGGCCTCGATGCTGTGGAAACCCAATTGCTCGAAGCCGCAGCGCACCACCGCTTCGAGCGCTTCGCCCATGATCCCCTTCCGCCAATGGTCCGGGTGAAGCATGTAGCCCACCTCGCCCCGGTAATGCTCCTTCTTCAACCGGTAGTAGCCGATGGATCCGATCAGGTCCTGGCTCCCTTGCAACGTGATGGCCCAGGTGATCCCGTTGTTCTCCTCTCGGTCCTTGCGGATGGTGGCGATCAACGCTTCGACCTCCGCAATTGCCGCAGGACGCGGACGGCCGATATGTTCCATCACGCGGGGATCGGTGCGCAGGAAGAATAAGGCGGGCGCATCGGACGGCACCAGTTCACGTAACAGCAGCCGTTCCGTACAGAGAATCGGGAATATGCCGAGGTCGAGGTGTTGCATGATCGTGTGGACAGGCGCGGGGATCACGTGCGTAAGCGGCCCCGGTATTTGGTGATGTTGATGAGGAGCACGCCACCGAGAATCACCACCAGGCCGGCGATCTGGCGCGCCGTGATGTGCTCTTGACCCAGGAACACCCCGAGAAGCACGGCCACCACGGGATTCACGTAGGCATACGTGCTCACCTGGGCGGCGGGTCGCACCTGCAGGAGCCACACATACGCACTGAAACCGATGATGGAGCCGAAGACCATGAGGTAGGCCAGGGCACCCCAGGCTGCAAGCGGAACAGTGGACCATACCATGCCGCTCCATTCACCCCTGTACGCGCTGGCCAGCAGGAAGCAGAGCCCGCCCGTCATCATCTGCCAGCTCGTGTTCACCACCGGGGGAATGGAGGCGGGATGGTACTTGGCGAACAGACTGCCCGCTGGCCAGGCCACGATGGCCACCAGCATCAGCCCCATGGCGCTGACCTCCGCCGTCATGGTGGAACTGCCCTGTTGCTCGGCGATCTTCTCGCTGAACAGGAGCCATATCCCGATGAAACCCGCCACGATACCCAACAGCACCGACCAACTGCGGAAGTTCACCGACCACTGAGGCTTGTCCAACAGTACAAAGGCCAGTGGTGCCACGGCGATCATGATGGCCACCACACTGCTGGGTATCGACTGCTCCACCCATACCACCACGCCATTGCCCACGAACAGAAGAAGAATGCCGGTAATGGTCGCGTTGCGCAGGTCGCGTCCCGGTGCGATCCGTTGGCCGGATGCCAGGCACCAGGCGAGCATCAGCGTGGCGGCGGTAACGAAGCGGAGACCCCCCAGCATCATGGGCGGGAAGCCGTTGAGCGCCTCGCGGATGAAGAAATACGTGGAGCCCCAGATGATGTAGATCGCGGCAAAGGCGAGCAGGACCTTGTAGCGCGGGGCCGCCTGTTCCATGCGTGGTCAGGCCAGTGTTCCTTGTGTCAGTTCCTGGAGGAGGTCGCGCACGGCTTGGTTGAAAAGCTCCGGCGCTTCCATGTTGCTGAGGTGCGCGGCACCGGGAAGCACCACCAAGCGGCTATGTGGAATGGCCGCGTGCATGGCGGTGCTGGTGGCGAGGGGCATCAGTTCGTCGTGCGCCCCGGTGATGATGAGCACAGGAACGTCGATGGACCCGAGCATGGGAGTCCGATCAACGCGCTCGGCCATTCCGCGCGATGCGGCCGCCACAGCGTCGGGCGATTGTTGGGCCATCATGGCTTCAACGCTGGCCACCAGTTCGGGCCGTTCGCGCTGTGTCTTGCCGGATAGGACCTTGGGCACCATGCCACGGGCGATCACGGGCACACCTTTATCGAACGCATTGCGAGCCGTCTCCAGGCGTGCCTGGCGACCTTCCTCGGTATCGGCGTTGCTCCGCGTGTTGCACAGGATGAGCGCCTGCACGCGTTCCGGCCAGCGCGCGAGGAAGGCCAACGCCACGTAACCCCCCATCGACAGGCCGCACAACACAACGCGCTCCACCTTCCGTTCATCCAACAGGGCCTTCAGGTCGGATGCATAGTCATCCATCGACATCACGGTGGGCACGCCTTTTCCATCGCCGAAACCACGCAGGTCCGGCGCGATGATGTCGGCCACGTCGGCAAGGGCCTGCACCTGCGGAGCCCAAAGGCGGTGGTCCTGTGGAAATCCATGGATGAGCAGCAGGGTGGGGCGTGGCATGTGGGTAGGGATGTGAGGTGCGAAGATGCAACAGGACGGAGGGGAGGATCGTTCTTCGGTGCTGTATTGTGCACCCGCGCAGCGCCTGCGGGGCGTTCGCTGTTCAACGCAAGGCCATCGTTCCGAAGTTAGCGTGGATCCTTGGGAACTCCGTCTGATCCGCATCATGTGCGGCGTACGCGGTAGCTTGGTGGCACCGAACTCCATGCGCTGCACCACGTCCCTCATACCCGTTCTCCTGCTGTTCCGATCGTTCACCGCGCAAGGCACCGAGTACGTGGTTCCGCCCGGGGATGTGGGAGCCTTCTTCGCTTCCTTGCCCAAGGATGCCACGTATGTCACCTTCTCCGCCGCAGCCGATTACCAGTGTTCGGGTGATATCATGCTGCCACCCCGGCCGTTGCTGGTGATCGATGGGCGCGGGTGCACGCTGCACCTGGGCCCGAACTCGAATGGATTCACGTGCGTGGTGGTGGACCAGAAGGATGCCGTCTCCCGGCTTTCCAGCCGGTACGAGATCAAGGATTTCGCGGCCATCGAAGGTGGACGGAAGGCGATCGACCTGAAGGCCACCCTCGGCAGCTCCCTGCGCAATTGCAAGCTCATCGCCCAGACCGAGGTGGCCGTGGACCTTCGCTTCTGCCTGATGGCACATCTGGAACAGATCTTCGTTACGAACCCACGGGGCAAGGGCTTCGTGCTCCGACAGGGCGATTGGCCCGGAGCCACCGCGTTCAACAGCCAGAGCAACAGCAGCGTGCTGGTGCAGTGCCGCGTGAATGCCATGTCCACCACCACCGATGCCTTTACCATCCTCAACAGCGGTGGGGTGCGCATGAGTGAATGCGTGTCCGAAGGCGCGCCCTGCGATCATGATCTGTTCCTGTCCGCGACCACGGACGGGGATGAGCGCAGACCTGCGTCCAACACCGTGGTCAAATCCTTCACGCTATCAGGTTTCCACGTGGAGCACAAGGTGAAGGTCGCTTCCATTTATGTGAACATGCCATCGAAGGCCACGGTGGACCTGATCAACATCTATTGGAACAACAAGCAGACCGCACCGGTGATCCTGTATGTGATGGGGCAAGTGAACCTGAGCGACATCGGGTGGTGGGACGAGGGCTTCCGGATCGCGTCGCGCATCAGTGCCCCACGGATCAATGTGGAGCGCTGCCATAGCGGCCTGGACGTGGGTACGGCCAAGGAGGCCACGCCCACGAAGGCCGGAGTGCTGGAACTGTTCGATCCGATCGAAGGCAACACGGCGATCAAGCTATCGTACGTGCGGGTGCGCGACAAGTCGATGTGAGCGGATGTTCGCAACGCCGGTGGGGCGCCGGATGAACGTGAAATATCCCGAACAGCTGACACTGCTCAGGCGCACAGGCACGCTCCTTGCACAGCTTTATGGATCGATCCTATCCACCATGTTCCATGCACATGCCTTCCGAACGCTGAAAGGCCACCTTTCCGGTGTGGTCGCGTTCTTCTTTGCCATCACGGCCACGGCCCAGGAGAAATGGCCCGTGCGCTTCACGTCCGCTGGCGCGGACTACCAGGTGTTCGCCCCGCAGCCTGAGACCATGAACGGCGATCACTTCACCTCCCGCAGCGCTGTGGCCCTGCAACGGGCGCAGGACAAGCAGCCCCTCTTCGGTGCCATCTGGGGTGAAGGCGTGATGGAGGTGGACCGTACGTCGCGGTTGGGCAAACTCACCCGGTTCACCGTCAGCGATGCGCGCTTCCCGAACCTGACGGATGCGGCCGAGCTTGCTGCGATCAAGCAGGCCATCTCCACGGAGCTTCCCGTCCATTGCGGCCCCATCAGCATTGATTGGCTGGTATCGGCCCTGGAGGAGGAGAAACGATCGGACAATGGCTTCTCCAACGATCCGCCGGAGATCATCTACACGGAAACCCCGAGTGCGCTGGTATTCATCGACGGTGCTCCGCGCTATGAGACGATGAGCGCGACCATGGCCACGGACGGGGACCCGGTTTACGCCACGGGCAGCACATCGATCCAGCGCGTAAGCAATACGCCCTTCCTCATCGTTCGACCCGAAGGTGGCGATCACTATCTGTATGGTTCGGGGCTGTGGTTCCGCGCAGGATCCATTAACGGACCCTGGGCCGAGGAGAAGAACGTTCCCGTGGAGTTGCGGAACATCGCGTCAGAGGTGGACAGCACCGCAGCGATCACTGCGAGCGATGACCAGCGGATCGTACCCGCCATCATCGTGCGCACCGCTCCGGCGGAGCTATTGGACCTGGATGGTGCGCCGCGCATGGAGCCCGTGCAGAACACATCCCTGCTCTATGCCACCAACACCGACAAGAACCTCTTCCTCGACATCAACTCCCAGGCGTATTACCTGCTCGCCAGTGGCCGATGGTTCAGCACCCGGGATCCCCGCAACGGGCCGTGGACCTTCGTGCCGTCGAACAAACTCCCCGAGGCCTTCGCTTCGATCCCGGAAGGATCGAAGCGTGATGACGTGCTGGCGCACATCAGCGGCACCGATGCAGCGCGGGAGGCCGTGCGCGATGCCAGCATTCCGCAGACGGCCCAGGTGGACCGGCGCAGCGCGACCGCCAACGTGACCTACCAAGGCGATCCCGCCTTCGAGCAGATCGCCGGCACCGATGTGTACTACGCGCGGAACGCCAGCACGAACGTGCTTCGCATCAAGGGCCGCTTTTATGTGTGCGACAATGCCGTGTGGTTCGAAGGGCCCACGCCGGACGGGCCATGGACCGTGAGCACCGAGGTTCCTGCCGATGTGGGCACGATCCCGCCCAGCAACCAGATGTACAACCTGCGCTACGTATACATCTACGACCACACCCCGGATGTGGTGTACGTGGGCTATACGCCGGGATATCTGGGCGCCTATGTGCAGGATGGGTGCGTGATCTACGGCACGGGCTATTACTACCGTCCATGGGGTCCTTATTGGTATCCCCGGCCCTTCACCTGGGGCTTCGGCATGTACTACGATCCGTGGTATGGTTGGGGCCTCAGCGCCGGATGGGGATGGAACTGGTACTACCCGAACTACTGGGGAGGATGGGGCTTCCGCCCTTGGGGCTGGGGTTGGTGGGGACCCTACAATTACCACCCGTATTGCCATGTTCCGCGGTATGACGGCCACCATCACTATGGCCATCGGCCGTCGATGAACCATCGCGATGGTCGCGGTAACGGGCGGGATGGTGATGCCTTCGATCGCGGTCGCCCGGCGGACCGGCCGCAACAGGATCTTTACAGTACCCGGCCCATGAACGGCGTGAAGCCGTCCACGGTCGAGCGTCCGGCAAGCCTTGGCAGCGGGCAGCAGAAACCCGGGCACATGACCTCGTCACGCCCTGCTACGAAGCCGCTCACCCAGGACCACTTCATCGATGCCCGCGGAAATGTGTACCGCAGGGACGGTGATCGTACACAGAAATACGATAACGGTACCTGGAAACCGGTACCTCGTCCAGCATCGGGACAGGACACGCGTCCGGGCACGATGGTGAAGCCCCCTGTGGGGGACCGACCAGCGGACCAGATGAGACCGCAGCCGCACAAGGATGATCCGATCCGCATCCAGCAGCAGCGCGATCGCGGCCAACAGCGACAACGCGACTTCGAGCGTGCCCGTGAACGGCCACAGCTACGGGTTGCACCAACGCCCCGGGTAATACCGAGGCAGGGTGGGGGTACGGTGCGCCCGAGCGGAGGCCAAGCACCGTCCCAAGGAGGAGGCGGCAACTCAGGTGGAAGGCGTAAGGGCCGATAAAGCGTACAGGTGAAGCGAACACGGTGGGCGTGCACCTCCTGCCTGCGTTCGCTATCCGTGATACACGCGCGAAGCCACGATGCGTCCATCCCGGATCTCGAGCACTTCACCCACCCGCAGATCCTCCTCGCCGTCCACGTGCCGCACATACTCCATGAACACCTGCTCATCGTCGGCCGTGAGTTTCTGCACCTCGTAGCGAAGGCTGGGCAGGCGCATGAAGGCATCGCCCCACCATGCACGCAGCGCGTTCTGCCCACGGATCAGACCATGCGTTGCGGGCTGGCGCACCTTCAGCTTCGGGCTGTAATGCTGTGCATCCTCGGCGTAGAGGGCAAGCAACACATCCAGGTCGTGCGCATTGAACGCGGAGAACCAACGGAGCGCGATGGCGACATTTGGATGGGGCATGGTGTGATCCGGTCAGGTGGAAAATGGATGGATGAAGAAATGCCCGGGATCCCCTGCTTCGTGTTCGGCCGCCATGATCACATCGCGTGGGTCACCCATCAGACCACGGCACAGCATCCGCACGCGTTCCACGTTCCCGTCCGCGAGGACGAGGATGCTTCGGCATAATTGCGCATGACCCACGTTCAAGGGCTTATGTGCTAGGTCACCCAATAGTGTCGCTACTTCGTGCTCTTCCGTCGGCGACGGGAAGTCCACCCGGATCCTTGCGTGAACGTCAACAGGCACGGACATGCGCACAAGATCGCACCCGTGCCAACATGTTCAATGAGATGCACGGTCAGGGATCGCACAGACGTGGTCCCTCCTGATGAGGCCAGGATGCGTGTGAGAAGGAGAAGGATCGCGGATCAGCCTTTGCTGGCCTCAGCGGGTGCTGCCAACGGCTTGCGCACCGGCATGCGGTCCGCAGCGCTATTGAACACCCAGTCGAACTTGCCACCACTGCGCGGCATGGCCTTGCATTGGGGGATCAGGTTCAGCATGTTCTCCTTCAGCAATTGACGGAGGAACAAACGGAAGTGATGGCCGTGCTGGTGGTCGCGTTCCACCAGTTTCTTGTCCGCCAAGATCCCATAGAGGTCCTCGCTTCGCACATTCACGGAGCGCGTGTTCTCCAAGTGTTCCTGGATCGCTTTGCTGATGCGAAGCGCTTGCTGGATCTCTGCGGGTGTAAGGGCCATGTAGGTCAAAGGTCGGTCAAAACCGCCCGTCTGCGACGATCAAGGCGATTCGAATCCCCGATGCCGGGCGCAGGCCTGCTCTGGGAGTGCCTGTGGATCAGTGCATTGGCCAGCCTAGCGCGTGCGCTGGGCCACCACTATCCAATCCCACGGGAAGGGCGCTTTCATCCACTTGGGAGGTGCCTCGAACTCTGTTGTCCACGGGTATTCCAGCTTCTCCAACGCGATCACACTGAAGCCACGTTGGGCCAATGATGCTTCCAGTTCCTCGGCGAGGTAATGCTTTGTGGGAACGCCATCAATGGACACAATGCCATGCTCCACTCCGGGTCCATGCTTCGATGCATCCTTCTGTGCTTTTCGGGGAGACATGCCGTCGCGAAGGTTCCACTGCAACCGGCGGAAGGCGGTGAGCAGGGCCGAATTGAGCGAGGGCACCACCAAGAGCAGGTGCCCACCGCGCTTCACGCTGCGGCAGGTGCGGTCAAAGAGCGGTTCGCGCACCTCGAGCGAGGCATTGAGCAGCGTGTTGATGCAGAGCACCACATCGGTCGCCGGATAGCCATTACGATCTTTGCTCAGGTCCGCATGCACATAGGTGATGTTGGCGTGAGCGGTGCATGCTTTTTCAGCGACCGAGAGGCACTGGCTGCTCACATCCACGGCGAACACGTGGCCAAAGCGCTCGGCCAGCAGTGGCAGCGTGCGGCCTACGCCGCAACCGAGGTCGGTGGCGGTGGCTTCGCGCGTGGCAAGCTGGGTTACCCAGTGATGGATCAGTCCTTTGCTGTCGTTCTCCGGCACATTGAAGATCTCCTCTTCGAATGTCGTGGCCACCTGATCCCATTCGCGTTCGTTCATGAGCAGTTGGTTTCTCTTCGTCGCATACGCATGATCCGTTCGTTCGAACGGATCATTGCATGAGCGAAGTGGTTACACATGTACGACAAGGTAGCCACGTTGTGCAGGTGATCCACCCGGTGATCCCAATGCGTATCCACATGCCTTGGTTGATGGAGCATCGGTGAATGGGCTTTTACAACCCGTTGTGGTATTACCGAATACCGAGTATGTGGGTACCGGACCGTATGATCATCGAGCTTGTGCCGGAGGCAACGTGGCGGATCGAGTTCGCCGATGTACCTTCGGGTCATGCGCACTGCTCCTGTACTCCTCGCGATCTTCGCATTGTCCTGTTCATCCACCCCCAAGGACCAACCCGGTGAAATGACCTCGAACCCTACGGACCGCCCGGCCGTTCAAGGTGCCGTGCGCATTCATCCCGTGCACCATTCGGCCATCGTGTTCGAATGGAACGGGTTGACCCTGTACGTGGATCCACACGACGGCGCACAGCGGTTCAAGCCATTTGCCGCGCCTGATCTGGTGCTCATTACGGACATCCATGGCGATCACCTGGACACTGCCACACTCCGCAGGTTGGACCTTAATAAGTCCCGCATCGTGGCTCCGCAAGCCGTGTTCGACCTGTTGCCCACGGAGATGCAAAAGATCTGTACCGTGATGGGAAATGGCGCTGTGATGGAGGTCAAGGGCATCGGTGTGGAGGCCATTCCGATGTACAACATGCCCGATCCGAACGATCGTCGCCATCCCAAGGGCCGGGGCAATGGCTACGTGCTGACCATCGGTGGCGAGCGCATCTACATCTCCGGTGATACCGAGGACATTCCGGAGATGCGCGCCCTCAAGAACATCGATGTGGCCTTTGTGTGCATGAACCTGCCGTACACCATGACGGTGGACCAGGCAGCAAGCGGCGTGCTGGCCTTCACCCCCCGCGTGGTCTATCCATACCACTATCGCGGTACCGATGGCCTGAGCGACGTGGCGCGGTTCAAGCAGTTGGTGAACGCTGGCGATGCGACGATCGACGTGCGGCTGGTGGATTGGTACAAGGAGTGACCTGCACTTCTTGTGATCCCTTCAAGTTTTTGGCATTTCGTTACGATCCGGCGGTAGGGACCGCCTTGCTTGCTGATCGGACCGCTCCTTCATGGATCCTCGAATCACACTGCCTTGGTGCCTCGCTGCGCTACTGGTCGCATGCGCATCACCCGCACCACCACCCGTGGCGGATGCGGACATTCAGGATCCTGCGGTCGCGCGCATCGACAGTTTCATGGAGCGCAGTGTCCAACAGGGCTTCAGTGGCACCCTGCTGGTGATGCGTGATGGCAAAGCGATGATCGATAAAGGGTATGGCCTAGCGGATAGAGAGCAGGACGTGATGAACACGCCCACCACGGTGCACGCCATCGGTTCCATCACCAAACGGTTCACGGCGGCCTGCGTGATGAAGTTGCAGGAACACGGAAATGGGTAGCCCGGTAATTCGGTCGGTGGAACAGGTCGGCGCGGAGGAATACATCCTGCATGTGACCTCCAGTATCGACAGGAAGCCTTACCGGCTGATGGTACAGTTGAGGCCCAGCGACGCGCTGATCGGATCCCTGGGGGTCGATAAGGACGACTAGTCTGCAAAGGTGGAGACCCGTAAATGCAACGACCCGGACCCATCGGGTGGATGGATCCGGGTCGTTTGATGCTTTCCGAACTACAGTTCGCCTTTCTCTGCGGCCTTCTGCATCCGCTTGTTGGCATAGATGGCGATCTCCACACGACGGTTGGCGGCCTTCCCTTCGTCCGTGGTGTTGTCCGCGACCGGCTGGTTCTCTCCGTAGCCCATCGTGCTGATGCGTGCAGAGCGAACGCCCTGCCCCACTACGTAGGCACTTACGCTCTGGGCGCGGCGCACCGCAAGAGCATGATTGTGTTCATCATCGCCGTCGGAATCCGTGTGGCCCTCGATCAACACATCGGTGTCGTCGTACTTGTTCAACGTGGCCGCGAGCTTGTCCAGGTTGGCACGAGCTGTTGAGCTCAGGTCGCTCTTGTTCACCTCGAACAGCAGGCCGCTGTCGAAGGTGATCTTGATACCTTCACCTACGCGGGTCACCGTTGCACCTTCCAGATCGGCGCGCAGCTCTTCGGCCTGTTTGTCCATGTGACGGCCGATGAGCGCACCTGTGGTGCCGCCCACCGCAGCTCCGATGATGGCGCCGATGGCCGTGCCGTTCTTGCCGAACTGGTTGCCGATCACCGCACCCACACCAGCACCCGCGCCAGCACCGATGGCCCCGCCTTTCACAGCGCGTGACGAATGGCAGGAGGTGATGAGGATCAGGGCGCCCATGCTGAGCAGGGCCGCTGTGGAGAAGGATTGTGTGTTCATCGGTGTGATCGGTTGGTGGCTATGGAAGAAGATCGGTCGCTCGGAGCGATGGTGCATGAAGCACCACTTCCTCGCTTCCGAACCCTATGCCGATCCATGCGCAACGTGGCATAGGGGCTTCGTAACCAGCGCCAGCATTGCGTTCTGGCGGGATGAGGCCAGCGGTCATTTACGTGAACAGCCCTGCAGGAGTGGGGAATTCAGTGCACGATCTGTGGATGATCGGGGCCTTATCAGCTCCTGAGTTCGAATTGATACCGTAGGCACAGAACCGATATTCTTGTGCCATGTCCTCAGAAGGAGCCGTGCTCGCCCGCGTCCGCGCCCATAAGGCGCTCGTCGACCTGCTCCAGATGGCCTACTCGGCAGAAAAGGCCGCCGCGTTTGCTTACCAGGGCCACGCGGCATCCGTGAGGGATCCTGCCGACAAAGCGGCCATCCACCAGATCGAAGTGGATGAATGGGGACATCGCCACGAGGTGCTCACCATCATGCACCAGTACGGCATACCCGTATCAAAGTACTACGAAGCACGATTCCACATCATCGGCAAGACCATCTCCTTTTCGTGCCACGTGATCGGCTGGTTCATGCCCTTCTACTTCGCTGGGAGATTGGAGAGCGGGAACGTGTGCGAGTACTTCCGCCTGATGCACTATTTCCACGAACTCGGGATCACCGAACATGACCAGGTGCTCTACGACATGGGCATCCGCGAAAAGGAACATGAGGTGTACTTCCTGGATCGCATCAAGAACAAGAAGCTCCTGTCCGTTTTTGAAAAGGTGTTCGCCTGGGGCGCAAGGAAGAGCATGAACGATGTGGACCTGGAGGCGAAGGTTCCGGTGGAAGGGTCGGATGTGTATTGCAGGAAGTAGCGGTCGGCCGACCAAGGCTTGAATTTCTGTTCTCGCTCGGCTGGCCGGTGCGTTGGCCCGTGCGCGCCGAGTGAGTTTGTGGTTTAGGGCTTATGGCCCGCCAACCTTGGTCGCGAAGGGCCAAAGTCCATTTGAAGATCGGATCACTCGGCACAGCCGAGCGACAACGGAATATGTGACACAGCGAGAGTGGCACAAGTGACCCTCGCCATCCCGGATGAGGCACCGGGAGCGCGCGGAACACTTGCGCCAGCGGGGGCGAAGCCATTCCTTGGCCGCAGGGTCGTCGTCAAAAGCACGACAGACCGCTGCGGTGGTTTTGTTAAGGGTCGGTGATCTCGTTCACCCTGCCGAGGTCTAAACATCCTCTTCTCTGTCAAGACCCCCGGGATC
The DNA here is from genome assembly GCA_031411095.1 of Flavobacteriales bacterium. GTDB lineage: Bacteria > Bacteroidota > Bacteroidia > Flavobacteriales_F > PHOS-HE28 > PHOS-HE28. The sequence continues at coordinate 141,091 of JANOAK010000032.1, forward strand.
TCCTGGGGGTCTTGACGTTCGGGGGTGGCCTGTTGGACTTCTACTTCAACATGCCGCAGGGTCGTCCGCCAAATGCGCGGACAGACCGCTGCGGTGGTTGGGAGCGGACACGCTGCGCAGGCCTAGAATGGGAAGCACTTCCGGCGGCTGAGCAGTATCAAGTGAGCGTGCGGAGCGTGGTCGTGGTGAGCTCCAAACCGAGTCCCGTGCTACGCGCTAGGTCATTTAGAACTAGGCTTTAGCGCTCGACGGCGAGCAGCTCCACCTCCATCACCAGCACTTCGCCGGGTCCAACCACACCGTCCACACCGCCAGCACCGTATGCCAGTTCGGGTGGCATGTACAGCTTCCATGTGCTACGCGCAGGCATCTGTTGCAGCGCCTCTTGAAGGCCGGGAATCGCCGTATCCACGCTGAAACGTGGGGGAACGATGCCCGGGAATGAAAGCGCCGTGCCATCGATGTGGCGGATGTCAATCCGGACTGTAACGATGTCGCTCGCGCGCGGCAACTCCAGGGTACCCTTGCTGATGACCTCGCACTGTAGCCCGCTCGGCATCACTAACACGCCGGGCCGGGTCCCGTTCGTGGCCAAGTATGCCGCACCCCGCTGAGCCAGCGCGAAATCAATGGGGTGGGTTTTACGGTTGAAGCCCTTCCCCTGCGCCTCCAACCGGGCCAGCGCGACGGCATACCCCACTTCCTCTTCCGCCACTACTTCCGCACCCGTATCCTCCTGCTCATACCCCGCCCGTGCCACGCTTTGGCCCGCTGGCTGTACCACACGCGCCTGATGCACCAAGTCGTTTAGCGTGGCCACCACCATGGTGGGGTTACTATTGGTGGTAAACTCGAAGTGGTCGCCGTGCGTGCCACTCAGTATTACGTAGCCGTTCGAGTGGAACTCCCCACCGTCATCGCGCCCGGTGCGGGGCGACGAATAGGAGAAGCCCTCAATCTCGGCCATAGTGAAGGACTTCTCCTCCAGCACAAGGTTGTCCGAATAGCCGTTCCCATCCGGCCTGCCCTTCATGTCAAGGAAGCGGAAGAGAGTCCGCACGTGCAGCACCAGTTCATCACGGTGCCCGCCGATACGCGCGGTATGGACCACCTCCACGCTGCCCCGATAGTTAGCCGGGCGCAGGGTGTATAGCGGCGTTTCGGCCATGCTGGCCAGCAGGCGGTCCATCAGTGCTTGGAACTCCGGGCTGTGCACGCGCGTGATTGAGTGGTCGCCGAGCAGTTCATTCACCCGGCCCAGGCCGTTGCACCGTGTGCATTGCCCCGACATACCGTAGAAGATGCTGCCGGGAGGATAGTCGTATTTCACCGACCCGGCCCCGTGGCATTCTTCACACTCCACGTTCTCGTACCGCGGGTCGTTGCTTTTCCGCTCGTAGAGTTCGCGCACGAAGCCGCCCACGATGGCCGCCCCGGTGGCCTCCTTCTTGGCCCGGCCCGCCTGCACCATGTCCCAGAGGGCGTAGCCCGTGGTGTTAATGCTGCTTTGGATGCCTTCCAGCTGTGCGGCAGTGGACGCACTGGTTATGGGCGTGGCGCCGGTAGAGGTGCTCGTGGACGAGCCCGAGGAGGCACCCATGGATGCGCCGCCTCCGCCCGGTCCTCCAATTTGATCACCCGCGCAGTCCGGAATTATGACCGGGTCGCCACAGGCAGTTGTACTTCCGCCGTACAAATTCGCCAAGCAATGGCATTGGGATGCTAACCGGTTCAACGCTGCCGCGCGATCAGGACAAGCCGTGCGCAACGCAGCTTCTTTGGCCGACTTCTCCGCAGCCTCGTAATACTCCCTTTGTTGCGCGGAGCAAATGAGTATGCCCAAGAGAGCAAGCAGCGTGATTGCAGAACGTAGATTCCAAGTCATGGTACGGGGCTTACTTGAGGTACAGGAAGGAGATGCTCTCGGCACCGCTCAACCCTTGGAGGCTGGAACGAATGTCCTGCTCATAGGCTTGCATTGCCGCATCGGCAGCAGCGGGTGTGAGCAAACGCTCTCTCGACCATGGTGCTGCATATTTGGGTTGTACACGTTGGTACTGGTCGGAACTCATATCCCTCTTGAGATCTTTTGAAAGTTGTGGGAACTGCTCTTGTGCTGACTCCACGAACGCAACCTTCGCTTCCCTGAGTGGGTCCTCAAACCCATTCGCCCGAACCGGTCTTGAAAATACTGTGACACTCCCCAATTTGAGTGCGAAGAATACATACACCTGACCAGGGCCAAGTGCTTTCTCAAGGTCAGGTGAAGCAGTGCCCGCTGTTGGTCCTTGCTTCTTCGACACAACAGCGGGCTGGCTGGCACCCACGCAGTATCTCTCGCAATGATGGCTGGTCAAATAGCTGTCGATACCCTGTTTGGTTCGCTCAATGTCCTCCAACCGGTGTACACTATTCTGCATCGAGCGATTGTGCTTGTCGATGTTGGCCGAGACCAGATCAATCACGCGGGTAACCTCGGCGCGTAATTCGTCCCTGTCCTTTCCGAGGCTCATCATCTTGTCCAAATCCCCCTTGAAATCGTCAACGGCCTTGATAGCTGTGAGCAGCGGGTTCAACTCGGCCACGACCTCTTTGTAAGCGGTTGCCTCGATGCCGTTCTCGACTGTGGACCGCACAACTCCAGCCCCTCCCACCGCAGCTTTAGCAATGTTCGCAACCGTGATCCGAGTAGCCGAAACAGCCCGTGTGCTCAAGGTTGCGGCCGGATTCAATTTGAGCAGGTTCAGCGTAAGGTCGCAGGTCATCTTCACCGCGGTGAAAAGCGCCGCACTCGCCAGCCGCGTATCCGAAGTAGACCATTCCGGCTTGGATAGGAGGTCCGTTCTCATCTGCAACAACGTGGCTCTTTCTTCAGCGGAAACCTCGTAACTGTTGAAGGCCGCTTCGAACTGTTGGTACAACTCTACATCGCGGTAGTGACAAAGCTCGCGGCACGTTGTGCTGTCAACTGTTTCAACAGTCGCATGCGCGTCAATGAGCGCAGTGCCCAAAAAGGCCACGGTCAGCAATCTACGTTTGAAGAAAACGATCATGACCTGCCCCATTGTTCATTCGAATATAGCAGTAAAATTCGTTTCGTCATTACTCCACGTGATCTGCATTTCGCGTGACGGATCAAAGGGGAAAGCCCGGAGCGTGGTATTCCACGCGAGGACTTGGACCGAAGAGCCGGGGGCACGCCCAAACGACCTACTTCTTCCTCCGCCCCTCCAAGATCTTCAAGAACGACCGCGTGCGGATCTCCGCCAACGACAGTCCCGTAGCCAGCGCTTCCTGCTCTAAACCTCTGCAGGCTCTCCGCCTCAGCCGCAAAGCGGCGGGACCCTGTAGACACGTAGCCGCGAGTTCCTCTTTCAATGCTGGACTTCGGCCCTTGGGAAAGCAACGTACATCGCACCGGCGCTGAAGCCGCAGGGTCGTCAGCCAAATTCGCGGACAGGCCGCTGCGGAGGTTCGGGAGGGTACACCCTGCTCGGGCTTAAACAGAAGTCTTTTTCTTGGCCATTCTATTTTGCGTAACCCCCAGCGCCTTATTAAAGTCCGGAAGGCTAACGAGGTAGACGTTCCCGCGAGCTCTAGTCAACGCTACGTAGAGTGCATTCCTGGATACTGGCTCTAGGGCCGTGCCTTTCATCCAGAAGTCCGTTGCCTTTTGGGTGAGTACAACACAAACGTCGTTGTAATAATCCAGACCCTTGCTGAGTCGCCAGTTATTGGAGAAGCATCTGTACTTGCGATGCTCTTGCCAGAATAGCTTTACGATGCTATCATTCTTGTGAATTGACCTGATTGAACCGAAGTCTGTAATATGAACCACCTCACTTTCGCTTGCAGACGATGATTCAATCCTGATCCCAAGCTTGTCCTGTATGGCCGTGCAGAGCTTTGGAGGACACCTGCGACTCTTATTCAAACTTGTTGAGTCGACCACCAGCCCGAGGGCTTTCAGATCTTTCACGTATTGAGCGTAGTCTGCATGAAGCGATTGACGCGTGTTCCCGTCCGTACTCGAATCGAACGTGTGTTGGTAGAAATCTCCCGCACCAACCATGTCAATCGCGCCAGCGCACATGTGTTCCAGGAAATTGAAGTCGTTTGCTGCGAAGTCTTGTATCTCGTCAATGATGAGTTGGTCGTAGTACTTGTTCATACGACGAGTGATATCATCGGAGCCGAACTCGCTTAGAAACTTTGCTAACCGCCCCCTATAGAGTGCGCCTCCGCTGCTGATATAGCGAGGAAGCCCACCTACCCGTGGTAAGGTGTGATCATATGATATGTATCGTACCCGGTGCTTATTGGCGTGTAATGGCCTAAAGCAGTAGGAGTACAGGTATCGATCCAATGTCATGATGTGGAATAGAGCAGGAACAAAGCCGTACTTGTCTATAACCTTATCGCGCAACGTCCCAACGTTCTGAGTGGTATAAGTCAGAAGGAGCGTGCGACGATTGGCCGAAGTGCTATTGACCAGCATGGTGGTCTTCCCGGCCCCTGCAACGGCTAAGTAGACAATCTTACCCATGCCACTGCATCCTTGATGTAAGCGGGACAATTGACCGTTTCAGCGCACTTCAGTAAGTCCATTGCCACCTTGGTCTTGTAATCCAGCATGTATTGCACCACGCCGTTCTTTCCATTGCCAAACAACTTCTTGCACAAATCGGCATTCACGCTCTCCATACTATACTCAAAGGAGCGAAGACTCGAATTTTGGTCATAGAACATCTTCAAATTCGTTAGGTTCCCATACTCTGTGAACCGATCGTCGCATGTGACCTTGCCGTCTCCATCGTTGTCCAATATGACCGCCACCTTGTTTCCAACCACTTTGGCCAGTTCCATGTAGTGCGCGAAGTGCTTGCCGCCGATTGCGATCACGTGCACACCATCTGTATCCAATGTGCTTTGGGACGCAGATTGATAGAGCTTTTCCAAAAGGATGTACTCTGCATGTCCCTCAACCAGGATTACTCTTGGGGAAAGCACGAACTCAAGTGCCTTGCTGTCTGGTGCCTTCATGAAGTACTTCGCTGTGTCAGGATCGAGCTTGTCGAAGTACCCCGGTTCTACACAATCCTTGCATAACATGACGCAGTGGTCAAGTCCCAGTCTACTACTAATTCTGTTGTTGTGTGTAGTGACGAACAGCTGGTCCACATGTTGGTCCTTTTGGATAGCCTCGATTTGTTCCTTCATCAACCTGTACGCAAGGTGGTTCTCTGGTTCCTCAAGTAAGACTACCTGAGCTGACTCTTTCGCCTTGGACAGACCAAACTTCACTTTCAATATGTTCTGCATTCCTTTCCCTCTATTGAAAATGGGAATATCGTCGCGGTAAATGGTGAGATCGGCTTCGAGATTGGCTTTGGCATCGGTCCGCACTCTGAATGAGTCTTTGCCGAGGCCACTGTTCAACGTGGTGAGCACGGTCTGATTGAACTCTTCCTTCTTGCTCCGATACTGCATCGCGTAAACTGCCCGCTGCGCGTCGTCAGTGTACGACTCGTATCTGTTGCGGACGTAGGTCTGTGTCGCGTTGGCCTGATCAATGCGGGCTGTGTCTATGAACAGGTGTCGAACAATTCTCTCCCTGTGTCCAGCATAAGGCAGGTCGCTGAACTTCGAGAACTTAACCGAGTAGAACTCGTAGGGAAACGTTGCATGCGGTTTCTTCAAGAGGTCCTTTACCTTCTCAGTGTAAGCATAGTCGATTTCACAGACGAGCTTTAGTCCGTTTGCGTCACTCCCGGCTGAGTTACTCCGCCCGTTTACTTCGATGTTCTCGGTATCATCGAGCACAACCTCGATTCTCAGCTCAGGGAGGTCCTTGATTGACTTTGAATCTTGCATGAACTCTGTCACGGCAGCATGATTCAGCAGGTTCTCAAGGCCGAGAGCATCGACTGAGTACACGCTACCTCGCAGGACCAAGTCTATGGCCTCCAGTATGGTACTCTTGCCAGTCTCATTGTCCCCAATGATGATGTTCAGTTGATCATGACACTTCATGGTCAGTGTCCGGAACTGCTTGAAGTTCCTTAAGCGGAGTTCCTTGATGCGCATGTTTTCGATAATTCTAAAAACTCGCGCTCGCATGTCTCAAGAGCGACGCAACAATCACACACTTCACCCCGCTCTGCTTACTGAAGCGTGTTTGCTACGTGGGTTAACATGTTTACCGACTCAGAATTTCTTCGTTGACTGCTTTTTGCTCATCATAGTAAGTGCCAATTTCATGCTGAAGGTCCTGAATCAGTTTTCCGAGCGCGTTCTTTTTCTTGGCATCCAACTCCGCGTCAAATTCACGTTGGCGCTTGCTGACAGTCGCTTCTGATGCTTCCAGCGCATTACTAAGGTTCTTTAGTTCAACGTTCAGTTCATCTAGAGTTTTGTTGCTGTAGTCTTTCATGGTTCTTGGTTTATTGGGCAAGTCGCGATCCTCCCATTCATAAGCCCGCCTCCCTCACCATCCCCACCACCGTCTCCACCACATCCTCCACGCTCGGCTTGCTGAAGTAATCGCCATCGCTGCCATACGCTGGGCGGTGTGCTTTTGCGGAGAGTGTTCTGGGCGCGCTGTCCAACCAGCGATAGCCGCCTTGCACTTCGAGGATCTGCTGCAGGATGAAGGCGCTCGCACCGCCGGGCACATCCTCATCCACCACCAGCAGGCGGTTGGTCTTCTTCAGACTTTCCACGATCAGGTGGTTCCGGTCGAAGGGGAGGAGCGTGCGCACGTCGATCATCTCCACGTTGATGCCGAGGTCGTACAAGCGCTCGGCGGCTTTCTGCGCGATGTGGAAGGTGCTGCCGTAGCTCACCACCGTGATGTCGGTGCCTTGGCAATAGATCTCCGGGATGCCGATGGGCACGGTGAACTCGCCGAGGTTGCTCGGTAGCTTTTCCTTGCTGCGGTAACCGTTGAGGCATTCGATCACCAGCGCGGGATCGTCGCTTTGGAGCAGTGTGTTGTACATGCCCGCGGCCTGCTGCATGTTGCGCGGCACACAGACCACGATGCCGCGCAAGGCACCAAGGATCATGCCCATGGGGCTGCCGCTGTGCCATACGCCTTCGAGCCGGTGCCCGCGGGTGCGCACGATCAGCGGGGCTTTCTGTCCGCCCTTAGTGCGCCACTGCGTCATGGCGAGGTCGTCGCTCATGATCTGCAGGGCGTACAGCAAATAGTCGAGGTATTGGATCTCCGCCACCGGACGCAGACCGCGCAGCGCCATGCCGATGCCCTGGCCCATGATGGTGCATTCGCGGATGCCGGTGTCCGAAACGCGCAGTTCGCCGAAGCGCGCCTGCATGCCTTCCATGCCCTGGTTCACGTCGCCGATCTTGCCGGTGTCCTCGCCGAAGGTGAGCAGCAGCGGCTCCTTTTCGAAGAGCGCGGCGAAGTTGTCGCGGATGATGATGCGGCCATCGACCAGTTCATCGCTCTCGTACACCACCGGCACTTCGGTCACATTCAGGCAGCTCTTCGCGCTCTGGCTGTACAGGTGACTTCCGTAGCGATCGCCATTGAGGGACATGGCACTGGCGATCCAGTCGGTGATCGGCTGTCGTGCGATGGGGTCCGTGCTGCCAGCGATCAGTAAAGCCCTTCGCGCGGCGCTCACCACTTCCTTCCGGCCCGGGCTCATTTCGGACCGCAGGTCGCTTACGAGCCTGCCGATCACATCCGCATCGTTCGAGCCATCACCGAAGCGGGCGGTGGCGAGCGCTTCGAGCATGAAGATCACCTCGTTCAATTCCGCCTTGATCTCGCCTTGGAACGCATTCCATGCCGCTTTTTGCGCAGCGCGGGCATCCACCTTGGCCTGCGCTTCAATGGCGTCAAGCTCTTCGGCTGATGCGATCGGTGTGCCTCCAGGCTTGAAGGCCAGGATCCACTTGCGGAACTGCACCAGGCAGTCGTATTCCTTGTACCAGTCGAGCAGATCGTTGCTCTTGTAGCGCTCGTGGCTCCCGCTGGTGCTGTGGCCCTGCGGTTGCGTAACCTCCTCCACATGGATGAGACAGGGTACGTGCTCCTCGCGGCACAGCGCAATGGCCTCTTCGTAGGTCTTGTTCAGATCGGCGTAGTTCCAGCCTTTGGTGCGGTAGATGCGGATGCCATTGGTGCCCTCCTCCTTCTGGAAACCGGCTAGGGCGTTGCTGATGCTGCCCTTGGTGGTCTGGTAGTCCTTGCTCACGCTGATGCCCCAGCCATCGTCCCACACGCTCATGGCCATGGGCACTTGCAGCACGCCCGCCGCATTGATCGTTTCCCAGAACGGCCCCTCGCTGGTGCTGGCGTCGCCGATGGTGCCGAAGGCCACTTCGTTGCCCTTGTCGCTGAACTGCGTGTAGCTGTGGAGCGCGGGGTTGTTGCGGAACATCTTGCTGGCCTGTGCGAGGCCCAGCAGGCGCGGCATCTGGCCGGCGGTGGGGGAGATGTCGGCGCTGGAGTTGGGCTGGGCCATCAGGTCCTTCCAATCACCGTTCTCGTCGAGGCTGCGCGTGGCGAAGTGGCCGTTCATGCTGCGGCCGGCGCTGCTCGGATCGGCCTTCACATCGGCGTGCGCATACAGCTGTGCGAACCATTGCTGCACGGTGAGTTCGCCGATGGCGAACATGAACGTCATGTCGCGGTAGTAGCCGCTGCGCCAGTCGCCGTTGCGGAACTGCTTGGCCATGCACACCTGCGCCAGCTCCTTGCCATCGCCGAAGATGCCGAACTTGGCCTTGCCCCCCAGCACTTCCTTGCGTCCGATCAAACTGGCCTCGCGGCTCACGGTCACCAGCGCATAATCGCGGAGGATCTCTTCCTTCAATTCCTCCAGGGTCATCTGGACTTCGGCGGATGCGGTCTTGGAACGGGCCATGGGTCGTGTTAGCGGTGGCCGCTAAGGTAGCGCGCGCCCCCAGCTTGGAAAGCGACCGATCACCGCTTCGTGGACATCACCTTCAGGTCCGTGACCTGGGCGTTGCCTACCTGCTGTCCGTCAGGCCTCGAACACCAGCTTTTCCGCATTCGCTCCCAGCTCCAGCAACAGCGTGTTGATGTTGCTCACGAAATCATCGGGGCCGCATATGTAGAAGTGCTGGTCGAAGTCCTGCACCAGCGCGATCAGGATGTTCCGGTCGATCCGGCGTTCCGTGAAGCCGATCACATGTTGCCGGGTGAGGATCTTCAGGAAGCGCTTGCCCAGCATCTTCGTGAACTCCTCGTCGAGGATCACATCATCCGCCGTGCGGTGCGAACAAACGAGCGTGTTGCCCTGGAGCTTGGCCTTTTTCTGCAGGTCCCGCAGGATGGCCACAAAGGGCGTGACCCCGGCGCCGCCTGAGAAGAAGAAGCCCGGACCCTTGTATTGGATGGCCCCGAAGGGGTCGTGCAGGGTCAGTTCCTCGCCCTCGTGCATCAGGCCGATCTGCTTGGTGACGCCGTTGTGTGCGTCGTAGATCTTGATGATGAACTCCAGGGTCTTCGCGGTGGGCAGGCAGGTGAAGGTGAACGGCCTGAGCTTATCCGTCCAACCGGGCTTGTTGATGCACACGTCCGTCGCCTGGCCGGGAATGAACTTGTAGACTTTGGGCCTGGACACGGTGACCCGCTTTACATCGGGTGTGATGAACCGTGTATCCAGGATCTTTACGATGTGCTCGGGCATGGGCCGCGATCAATGCTTGGACACGGACATCACACCGCAGAGGTGCCACAGCAACCGCGCGCCCACATTAGCATCCCATTCGTTGTGCTTGCCGGGGGTCACTTCCACCAGGTCGAATCCGATGATGCGTTTTTTGCTGGCCGCAAGCCGGGATAGCAGGTACGTGGCCTCCTCGAAGGCCAGTCCGCCCGGTACCGGGGTGCCGGTATGTGGGCAGAGCGTGGGGTCCAATCCATCGATGTCGAAGCTGATGTGCACCATATCGGGCAAGGCCTTGATGATCACATCGCACTGCTCCTTCCATGTGATGCCTTCATATTGCTGGCGACGGATGTCGGCGCTGCGCACCACGGCCACGCGCCCCTTCTCATGGATGATCACGTCGTTCTCCTGCGCACAGAAGTCGCGGATGCCCACCTGCACGATCTTGTCGAGCTGCTTCAGGCCGAGCGCATTGTACATGATGCTGGCGTGGCTGTAGGTGAAGCCCTCGTAAGCCTTGCGCAGGTCCATATGCGCATCGATGTGCAGGATGCCGAATCGCTTGTGCCGCTTGGCCAGTGCGCGGAAGTAGCCCAGCGGCGTGCTGTGATCACCACCGAGCAGTCCGACGAGCTTCCCTTGGTCCATCCAGTAGCCGCAGCGCGCTTCCACCCAGTCGTTCATCACGGCGCATTCGGCGTTGATCAGTTTCACGGCCTTCGCTGCCCGTGCCTTTTCCTTCGCCGTACCACCTTCCGTAAGCAGGTCGATCACATGCTTCGCTTCCTTCTTCAGTGCATCGCTTTGCTGGTGCAACGGCTTCGGCATTTCGTCCATGGCCACACCGCGCTTCCACAGCGCAGGGAACTCCGGATGGAAGAGGTCCACCTGGAAGCTCGCGTCGAAGATGGCTTCGGGCCCGCGTGACGTGCCGCCGCCGTAGCTGGTGGTCACTTCCCACGGCACAGGCACGATCACGATGTCGGCCTCGGCACAGGTGAACGGAAGACCGTACATCTGCGCGTTCGCATCGCCGGGGCTGTTCGGGTCGAAGGACTTGATCTTGCTGGCCTTGCTCATGGGGTGATGACCTGCCCAACTGTTCGATCGGCGGATCGACCCAAAGATGAGGATTGCCCCGCAGTGTGACGTGACCGGGGTCAGGCCCGCATGATCATCGAACTGGGCGACAGCGCGAGCCATGGACTGTGCTTCTCCACGGCCCGTTTCCAGCTCTCCAGGCTCAGCAACATGAAATCCTGACCTTCCGGGAAGGCATGGTCCATGTCCTTCACATGCATCAACGTCAACCGGTCGGGCACGGCCTGTTCGAGCGCGCGGATGGTCGCGAGCATTTCCGGACTTTGATGGAAGACCTCGCCCACATCGAGGAGCGTAACGAGCGAACCCTCGTTGTGCACGAGCTTCTGGGCGTAGGTGAGCAGGAAGCTGTCGGCCAGACTGAACAACGGTACCACCACGCGCCGCATGCCCCGGAACTCCTTGTCCACATAAATGCCGATGGGGATGCGCGACTCGCGGAGGAGGTGCCTGACGCGGTCATCGAAATCGGCCCGCTCGAAGAGGTTCTCCTTTCCCGTGATGGAACTGAGCAGGCGCTCGGGGTTGATGATGCGGCTGGTAATGCCGACGATACGGCCCAACAAGGTGCCTTTGTAGATGTCGCGGCCCACACCCACGATGGCCATGTCGTACAGGCCGCTGTTCATCGCGTTCACCACGTCCTTGTCGATGTCGTTGCTCGCGCGGAAGACGGTATCCAGTTGCATGCCCTCCGCGGCCGCTTCGTTGCGGATGATCCCGAAGCTGTCGCGCTCGCGCAAGGCGGTGTTGAAGGGGTTCAGTTCGCTGCTGGGGCTGAGGTGTAACGCCGTGATCCCGGCGTTGTCGTTGCGGCGAACGAAGGCGTTGGCTACGCGCACCATGTTGCGGCCGCGCTCGGGGTCGCCAAAGGGTACGAGGATCTTGAACTTGCGCGCTTCCGCATGGCGTACTTCCTCATCCGCGGGTCCTTTCACGCGGGAGAAGCGCTCGATCACGTTCAACAACGGACCGGTCATGAAGGTGGTGACCACGGCCATGATCACCATCATGGCGAACATCTCGGGCGTGAGGACCCCCAGGTCGTAACCGATGTTCAGCACGATGAGCTCCATCAGCCCGCGGGTGTTCATCAGCGCGCCCAGCATCAGGCTGTCGCGCCAGCTGTTGCCCACGAGCCGCGCGGGGATCGCGCTGCCGAAGAACTTGCCGCCCACGGCCACGGCGATGATCACCCCGCACCAGCGCCAGAGGCCGGGATCGTTCAACAGGCCTATCTGGGTGCGCAATCCGGTGAACACGAAGAAGAGCGGAAGCAGCAGCACGAGCGCTACATCCTCCACCTTGTCGATGAAGATGTTGCGGAAGCGCACGTTGTTCGGCATGATCACCCCCGCGATGAAGGCGCCGAACAACGCATGGATGCCGATGATCTCCGTGGCGTATGCGGAAAGCAGCAACACCAGGAAGAACACGGCCACCACGGGCTTGCTCAGGCTTTCACGGTCCGCATGGATGTCGCCGAGGCGTTTCAGGAAGGGACGCATGAGGCCGAAGACGATGCCCATGTATGCGGCGGCCAGCCCGATGGTCCAAACGCTGCTGATCAGGCTACCGGCCTTCACCACGGCGATCACCGCGGCCAGCAGGCACCACGCCGTGATGTCGTCCACGGCGGCGCAGGTGATCACCAGGCTGCCCAGCTTGGTGCGGGTGAGCCCCCGCTCCTGTATGATGCGCGCCAGCACCGGGAACGCCGCGATGCTCATGGCGATGCCCATGAACAGGCCGAAGGAGAGGAAGCTGATGTCGGGGGGCGCGAACTTGTCGAAGAGGAAATAGGCCAGCCCCACACCGCAGGCATAAGGCACCACGATGCCGGTGTGGCTGATGATCACGGCCTGTTGTGCGCGGTTGCGCAGCACGTTCAGGTCCAGCTCCATGCCCACCACGAACATGAAGAGGATGAGCCCGATCTGGCTCAGGAACTGAAGGTTCCCCAAGGAGGCCGGGGGGAAGAGGAACGCGGAATACGCCGGGAAGTAATGGGCCAGGAACGACGGGCCCAGGAAGATGCCGGCGATGATCTCGCCGATCACCGTGGGCAGCCCCACCTTGCGGCTGATATATCCGAATACCCGCGCCGTAACGATGATGGTGAGGATCTGCAGCAGCAGCTTGGCCAGCGGGTGGGTGAGGTTGGCGCGGTACGTCTCCTTGAAGTGCGCCCACTGGTCCATGCCATTGGCCGTGTGGATGCGCGCCGTGTCATCCAGGCCCGCGCCCAGTTGTACCAGGAGTACGGTACCCGTGGCACCGAAGGCGATCACGAAGAGGTAGAACAACCACTGGTTGCGGCGCGACATCGGTGCCAAGTTAACGGCGCGCCGCCCTCTGCGCCGTTGCTTGAGCGGAGGCTTGGTGCGATCCGTCCGGGGGATCAACGCCGACGGCCCCGGACGATCGTCCAGGGCCGCCAGTACCGGAGCGAGCCGTAACCCCTCGTTGCGCTACCGGTGGATGGGTTCAGAGCGTGACGGCACGACCCAGCAAACGGAACAGGTTGGGCAGTTCCACTGCCGTGGCGGGTATCGCAGCGGCCTCGGAGTTCACGTTGTGCCGGTCCTCGGACGGGGCGTGCCGATGCCGCTGGTGATGCACGACCTTCTGCCCGGTGGTATCGGCCGGTGCAGGCTCCGGTGCAGTGCCGGCCTTCAGACCATCCCGCGTCATGGTCCAGGTGCGACCGACCATGTCCTCGTCCAAGGTGTTGGTGATGTTCTCCACGTCGTAGATGACACGGTCGCTTCCGCGCAGGAAGTGCACCATGCCGCCCACAGGGACCTGTACCGTGTACTGCAGTTGCTGCGCGCGCAGCTTGTCGCTGGCGGGTACGGTGAACCAGGGCGATACGCGGAGCACTTCGCCCTCCTGCTCATAGGCGTGGCTCATGTTCCCGGCGCGGATGGCCGCACTGCGGGGATTCCTGCCGCGCGCTTCCTTGACGATGATCAGGTGGTACAGGCTGTCCGGGCTTTGTTCCACATCCAGTTCGGCCCAGCCGCAATGGATCGTTCCATCGCTGACAAAGAGACCATCATTCCCGTTCATATCGCAGACGCCATTGCTGAAGGAGAACGTGGTGCCGCTGGTGGAGTCGTTGGCCATGGCACCGATCTGCAGCGCCCCATCGGGTGGTGCGGTGAGCGGAAGCTCCGTACGCGCCTTGGCCTCGTCGCGGAAGTCCGTGCCGGTGCGGATGCCGATGACGCCGAGCAGGGCCACGGAGGTGAACCAGATGGCCACCAGCGACCAGATGAGCCAGCGCGGCGATCGCAGGTTAAAGACCATGCGCATGCCCAACAACAGCAGGGCGATCACCGGAACGGCGCAGCACACGAACAGGCCGAGCAGGGCCCACCATGCCTGACCGGCGGAAGCGGTCACCAGGCCGCCCAGGTCCACCAGGTCCATGCCATGCTCATTGGAACCACCATACAAGGTGAAGCCGGCCGCGCTCACCGTTCCGGCGAACAAGGCGATGGCGGCCACGATACCGAAGAACAGGATGAAGGCCCCGATCAGCTTCACCAGGATCTGACCTGCCGTGCTGGCCGTGCTGCGGGCGGTCCCGCGGAATTCCTGCGACCACGCCCGAGCCTTGGGGCCGATGTCGCTGCCCAGGTCGCGGGCCTCACCGGCCACGCGTTCTGCTCCGCGTTTCAGGTCATCCGCACCTTCCTCGAACATGCGCTTGATGTTCTCGGCGGTCACCGGTTCACCGCGCATCTCCAACTTCTCCGCGGCCGTGGTGGCGCGTGGGACCAGCAACCAGAGAATGAGGTAGAAGAGGATGGGCGAGCCCCAGCCGAAGTAGACCAGTGCGATGAAGGCGACGCGCAGCCAGATGACCTCCGTGCCGATGTAGGCCGCAAGCCCGCTGAGCACGCCAGCCACCCACTTGTCGTCGGTGTCGCGCATTAAGCGGCGGTGCACCCGGGCACCCCTCACCCTGGGCCCTCCGTCGGCCGTGGCCTCATCCCCGGCAAAGTCCTCCGGCCGGCCCATCACCGTTTCCACATGGGCCACGTCGTCCATGGTCACCACGTTGCGGCCAACGAGCCGCTCGGTGAAGAGCTCGGCCACGCGGGCCTCGATGTCGGACATGATCTCGTCCATGCTGGCGCTGCCGCGGAACTTGTCGCGGATGCTGCCCAGGTAACGCTGCAAGCGTTCGTAGGCGTCCTCCTCGATGTGGAACACCGTGCCGGAGAGGTTGGCGGTGACTGTCTTTTTCATCTTCAGGGGTTATTGCGGGTGGTCTTTTTAACGGCTTGTGCCAATTCGGTCCAGGTGTCGTCCAGTTCCTTCAGGAACTTCCGGCCGACGGCCGTGAGCTGGTAGTATTTGCGCGGTGGGCCGCTGCGGCTCTCCTCCCAGCGGTAACCGAGGTAGCCGGCATCCTTCAGGCGGGTGAGCAGCGGATAGAGCGTCCCCTCCACTACGATCAGCTTCGCATCCTTCAGCTTCGCTAGGATATCACCGGGGTACATGTCCTCCGCGCTCAACAGGGAGAGTATGCAGTATTCGAGCACGCCTTTGCGCATCTGCGCCTTGGTGTTCTCTACGTTCAGGTTCATGGTTGGGTCCGGTTATGGGTATCCGGTGGTACTTGACGACGCAAAGTAAAGGGTATGAATTGGTACTATGCAAGACAAAGTACCATGTATGTGATGAACGGTGCTTGAAATGGTTGAACGGAGTTCCGGTCCATGTGCACATGTGGGCATGCGGCCATGTGCCCATTCAGCCAGGATGGACGGGGCCTAAAAAAGAACCCCGCGCATTTCTGCGCGGGGTTCTCCCGTCCAAGTAGTTCGAAATGACTAGTCCAAGGCGAGCTTGCGGGTGGCGCTGCCCTCCGCGAAACGGATGGTCATGAAGTACGCACCGGCCTGCAGGCTGGTACGGTCGAAGGTGAAGCTGCGGGCGTTCACGCTTTCGCTGCGAACACGACGGCCCGTGGCGTCGAACAGGTCAAAGGATACGATGTTCTCCTTCTCGCTGGTAACGCGGAGCAGATCATGCACGGGGTTCGGGATCAGCTTCAGGCCTGCAGCCGCGCTGCTCTCCTCGATGCCGATCGGCGAGCCCACGCAGGCGCATACTTCGTTCCAGGTATCATTGACGGTGTTGGCATTGCCGTCATCACACGCGGTGCCGGGCTGCGCGGTTCCGCCAGGAATACCCAGGCAGTCCACGATCTGGAGCGGGCAGATGCCGAGTTCGAGTGCGCAGACGATGCGGGGGCTCATATAGCCGACGATCGTATCGATGTAACTGCGGCCCTTTTCGGGGCTGCTGTTGGGGTTGCTGGCCAGGCTGGCCATGTTGGCGGTGATGTTGGGCTGGATGACGACGGTCTGCGCCAGGGCGCTGTTCTGGTCCCACCACTGCCACGGGCTGGCCTCTTCCTGCGTACCAGCGAAGATGGCCGGCCAATCCGGGGTGACCAAGGGATATAGTCCCTCCACGCCGGTGTTGATGTTCACCGTGGAACCGCTGTGCACCTGGGTGGTGCCGTACAGCGCACGGGCGGCATCGGTGTACGGATCACCGGCAAGGGCCGCGAACGATCCATTGTTGCCGTAGTCGTTCACCAGCTGCATGAAGAGGTTGCTGCCTTGAACCGGCACCACCTGCTCACCCGTGGTGGGCACGATAACGATGCCCTCGGTGAAGGGGGCGAAGGGGTCGAACACGGTGTGGAAGGCCACCATGGGCACATCGCCGGGCTCCAACCAGCTGGTATCGGCCAGGGCGCCGCCGGCGTTCACACAGAAGTTGAACGCGCTGCTCTGGCCATTCGGACGATAGAGGCAGAGCTGTCCACCGAAGCCTTCGATGTTGCCCACCGTGGTGCTGTCGATATAGCTCGTGTTGGGATCGAACGGATCGGGACGGAACTTCTCGATGTAGAGCTCCGAAGGATGGTTCAATGTGGCCGTACCGAGCGTGATGTACCCGCCTGTGCCTTCGCCGTAGAGGATCACGCGGCTGGCGTCAGCGCCATACATGTCGGCCCCGGCCGCATCGGCCTTGACGGTCCGAATGCACTGCTTCACGTCGTGGATCGCACGATAGATGGCATTCAGCAACGTACCGCGACGGATCTCCAACGTGGTGCCGATGGGGTTCCAACCACCGCGGTAGCTCATGCTGATGGCGAGGTAGCCGCGGCGCGCCATGCGCTTGCACACTTCCACGGCCGTGCTGTCCTTGCGCGTGCCGTTAGGGCTGCCGTTGATGGGCGGGGGCAGCGCGTTACCTGTGTGAACGAAGATGAACACCGGACGCTCGGCCACCGTGTCGATCGCCTGGTCGGGCTCGTAAACGTCCATGCGCAGGTTGGTCACCTTGATCGCGGTGGATGGATCGGCCGGGTTGAAATACGCCGGAGGAATGGGCTGCTGGGTACTTACCGCGGTCTGCAGCTCAACGATGTTGGGTCCGTAGATGGCCGGATTGGAGAAGTCCGACGTGAGGAAGTCGATGTTCGTACCGAAGGTGACGTTCGGGGTGATGACCAGTTGGGCATCGGTGAACACTTCACTGAGGTAACGCTGGGCATTGGCGCCAACGGTCCCAGCGAGCGCAGCGACCAGGAAGGTGTTGCGTAAGGTTTGTTTCATGGGGTCCAAAAATTGGGTTTGAGCGGACAAGGTACATGCAGAACATGGATCCGGCGGGAACCCGTTACGGACCGTGGGGTTCAGGCAGGGTGGACGGGCCATCCGGCCGCTCCTGCCAGGCCCCAGGAATGGCCCCATCCAGGGGCCAGGTCACTGCTTGAGGAACTCGTACACCACTTGGGCGTAGGCCAACCGACCCACACTCGGGCCGCCGAACACCGTGGTCACCCTGTTGTCCATCGCGCGGTCCACACGCTCACCCGAAGGGATGTCCTCATCCACCAGCGGCAGCACCCCGAACAGGTTGCTGGCACCCACTTTCACGGTGAGGTGGCTCTTCGGGAACTTCACGCTGACCTGCGCGTCCACCATGTCGTAGCTGTCGATCGGACCCGTGAACTGTGGCGAACCTTCGAAGGTGAAGCCCTCCACATATTTCCAATTCACCCCGAAGCCCAGGTCGCGTCGCGTGGTGAACGGGATGCGCCGGTCGTGGGAGGTGATCCCGATGTTCACTTTGTTCCGTGGTGTGTTGAAGGCCGGGATGATGGGGTCATCCGCGCCGCTGCTCAACCGGTTGTAGCTGTAGTTGGCCGACCAGTTCATCTTCTTGCGGTACCACGTGAAGCCCGCATTAGCGCCTTGCGTGGTCACCTGCGAGGTGGCGTTGGCGGCCAGGCGGAAGGCCTGAAGGTTCGAGGGCAGGTTGCCCTGATCGAACTGGCTGTATAACCCGATGATGTACCCGATGAAATCGGTGTACCAACTGGCGTAGGCACTGGCATCGAAGTACACGCTTTCCCAATGCGTGCCCCGGTAGCCGACCTCAATGGTCTTCACCTGTTCCGGCCGCAGGCGGTCCACGTTGAAGTAGTCCAGGCGATTGAGCTGTAGATCATTGCGATAGGCATTGAACGACTCAATGGTGAACATGGAATCGCGTCCGGCCTCGAACTGCCCCTCCACGTTGCCCAGCAACAATGCACGGCCCACGTTGTAGTACAGGTACTGGTCGGCGAGTGTGGGGTTGCGGATGGCGCTGCTGAAGCTCACCCTCCAGACGTGGGAGGGTGTCTTGCTCCACACCAAGGAAAGAGCGGGAGAGAAGAGCGCATTGAAGTTCTGGTTCTTGTCCACCCGCACCGTGGCCGTGGCCTTCAGCCGATCCTTGATCATCTTCTTTTCCAAGCCGGTGAACAGGCCGAACTCATTGTTGCGGATCACCACATCACCGGTGTCCTTGAAGATGGTGCCCGCGCTGTTCGGCAGGTACTGGCGGAAGTTGCCGCCCACGATCACCTCGCCGAACGCAGGTTTGAAATGATACTCGCCCATGGCGTGCATCAGCGCGCTGCGATCGAAGAACCGCGATCCGCCCTCGGTGAAGCGCTTGCCGGTGATCTCATCGAACTTGTCGTTGAAGCGTTGCGTGCCGGGCAGATAGGCAGGGTCCAGCTCCGTTGTGTTGAGCCGGTTCACGCTGTCCATCACCAATTGATGGAAATACTGGAAAGTGCTCAGGTTGTCCTGGATGAACTGGTCCTGCCAGATGGGCCAGGTGGTGGCGTTGAGCCCCTGCGATGGGGCTTGGGCGGCGGTGATGTACCCGGGCATGTCGATCACCTGCGACGAGATCCATGAGTTCGGATCGGACTGCTGCCCCCACAGTTCATTGTATTTGGTGTTCCAGTCCTGCGTGCTGCCCGATGCTTCCTGCAGGCGCAAGGCTGTGCTGTAGATGTCGTAGGTCTCTCCCGCATCCTCGTGTGTCACATAACCACGCACGAACCACTTGCCTTCGTTCCTCAGCTCCAGGCGATGCTGGAAGAACTGCACGTTCTTCAAGCGGTAGCGGTTGTCGCCCTGGTACACTGTGCTGCCCCGGCTGTAATTGCTCGCCAGGATCAACTCCACGGCTGAGTGCAGGGAATCGGGATCGGTGAAGCGGTGGTGCACGGAGACACCGAGTTTCAGGTTGTTCGTGCTGTAATCCACCAGGTCCGCTTCCTTGTAGCCGTTGCGCATCCAGATGCCAAGGCCCGGATAGGTGTTGCGGTCCCCGTTGCTGCGCCGGGCGTTGTTATTGGTGGTCACATCCTCATCGCCATAGATGTTCACCGCGTCGTACCGGCCGGGGTTGGTGATGGATGTCGGGCTATCGCTCGTGGCCCCATAGTTCGTTGCGCGCCAATCATCCGCACGCAGGGCGAAGGCGTTCAGCTTGTACGCCCAGCGTGGCTTGCCGTTCCTGTCCTTCAGCACCTGTGCCCAGCGTACCGCCCCTTCGAGCATGTTGCGCTCGCCGCCCTTGGCGCTCACGCTGAGGCCGGGGAACACCCAAGGGCTCTTCGTGGTCATGTTGATCACCCCGTTGAACGCACCCGGACCGTAGAACGCCGTGCTGGCGCCCGCGATCACATCCACCTTCACCACGTCGAGGTCGCTCGCACCCAGGAAGTTCCCAAGCGAGAAGTTGAGCCCCGGGCTCTGGTTGTCCACGCCGTCGATCAGCTGCAGCGAACGCACTGGGCTGGTGCTGTTGAAGCCGCGCGTGTTGATCACCTTGAAGCCGAAGCTCGCCGCCGTCATGTCCACACCCTTCAACGTGCCGAGGCTTTCGTAGAAATCGCCGCTCGGTGCCTCCTTGATGGCGATCAGGTCCATTGTTTCCACCGTGAGCGGCGCCTGCTTCTGCTTGTCGCTGATGCGTTCCTTCACCACCAGGGCTTCCTTCAGCAGTACTTCGTCCGCACCCATCCGCGCCTTGATCGCTTGGTCCAGGCTGGCCACGGCGATCTCCTGCGCTGCATAGCCCAGCGAGGTGATCACGATCGTGAAGGGCGGGAGTTGCGCGACCTTCAGCACGAACTTACCGTCCATGTCCGTGCTCACGCCCTTCGATTCGCCCTTGAGCTTCACTACGGCGCCGGGGATGGTCTCGCCGGTGCTGTTGTCCGTAACGGTACCGCGCAATTCATACTGTGCATGGAGATCTGCGGAGCAGGACCATAAGCATATGAACAGGACCAGTGGGCGCATGAACATCATCAGGTACCGATGCATGGTGGGCAAGGATGAAGAGGGCCAATATAGCGGTGCGCTTCCCATGAGGACGGCCGGCCCGCCCATGGGACCTTCCTATTTTGCGACCTTAGGCGCGAAGCACATCATGGGGTATCAGATACGTGGGAATGGTTTTGTCGTGGCCATCGACCAACCGGCGGCCGATGCGAGGATCGGTGCCCCTTCCGTGCACATCACCGGTTGGATCGCGGCCGCATCGGCCCTGCCCATGGGAGTTCAGCTGATCGGCGCCGATGGTGCAAGGTTGAAGGTGCGCTCGTTCGAACGGCCCGACGTGCGGATGGTCCTGCCGGACCAGCATGTCACCGGATTTGAGTCCCTGATGCCGGCAATGCACCTGCTGGGCGGGGGGCGTGTGCATCTCCGGTTCACCATCGGGGAGGATGCCGCAGAGGTGCCCCTGCAACTCACTGCGGATGTAGTGGAACTTGACGCGGTCCGCAACGATGCACCGCGACGGCGGGCCGCCATCGAGCGGGTGCTCGCATGCCCGCGCGGATGCCTGGATCCCCTGCGCATCGAGGCGGAGCTGATCACCTGTCCCATCTGTCATGGAACATGGCCACGACCCGATGGCCGCTACGATATGCGCGATGAGGAACTGCGCACTGCCATCGAGAGCGGACCGGTGGCGGCGGTGAGCAGCAACGGCTATGATCCTCTGGCGTGGAGCATCATCAACAAGCATCCCAACGGGTTGATCCTCGATGATGGCGCGGGCCTGCGCGATCGTTACCTGCCGAATGTGATCAACCTGGAGATCTGCGATCTGCCCACCACGGATGTGATGGGCGTGGGCGAGCGGCTCCCCTTCCGCGACAACAGCTTCGATGCCGTGTTCTCGCTCGCCGTACTGGAGCATGTGCGCAATCCGTTCGCCTGTGCCCGCGAGATCGCGCGCGTGCTGAAGCCGGGCGGAACGCTTTACGCCGCCGTGCCTTTCCTGCAGCCGTTCCACGGTTATCCGGACCACTATTACAATATGACCGGCCACGGGCTGCTCAACCTGTTCGAGAAGCATCTGCGCGTGGAGGAGCGCGGGGTGCCGAAGAGCGGTAAGCCGTTCTGGGCGCTCAATTGGATCCTTCGCTCGTATGTGAACGGGCTGCCGCAGGACGTGGGCGAACGTTTCAGGAACATGACCGTGGCCGAATTGCTTGGCGATCCCATCCCGCACCTCGATCGGGAGTACGTTACAGCGCTTTCAGCTGCCGCGGACGAGGAACTGGCCTGTGTGAACTACATCGTGGCCACCAAGGGTTGAGGTGATACCTGGGGTATTACACACGTTTTCCCCTCCTTGCTGATCGTCGCGAGGCTTTGCGAAGCGATATCGATCAGCAAGGCAAGGAGGGGCGAGGGGTGCTTTCCACGTTGTCTTTCCTGAAGACCGGAACCACCCCCAACCCCTCCTTGTCCGCACGGCGATGCCCCTGCGGGACGCCGCGCATGAGGGGAGAAAAATGGGTTAATACACAGGTTTTCCCCTCCTTGCTGATCGATCGCTCGATCAGCTATGCAAGGAGGGGCGAGGGGTGGTTTCCACTTTGTATTCATTGAAGACTGACACCAGCCCCGGCTCACGACACGTTGGGACTATGAAGAACTCCTTCCTCAACCCTTTGTTTAGATCACGCCCAATTCCTCCACTGCCAACACCATGCACGTGATGATCGGCCCGAAACATCGACCTTCGTTGCATGTCCATCAGCATCACGTTCCATGGCGCCGCCGGCATGGTCACCGGTAGCAAGCACCTGCTCGAGATCCCCGATATGCGCACCGGCAAGATCCGTCGGTTGTTGCTGGATTGCGGCATGTTCCAAGGCGAAGGACCCCAGAGCGACGAGAAGAACCGGCGCTTCGGTTTCGACCCCAAGAGCATCGATGCGCTTGTGCTGTCCCATGCGCACATCGACCACAGCGGATTGATCCCACGGCTTGTACGCGAAGGCTTCACCGGCCCCATCTATGCCACGCCGGCCACGTTCGACCTGTGCACCATCATGTTGGAGGACAGCGCGCGCATCCAGGAGATGGACTTCGAACAGGACATGCGGCGGGCACGCAAGCGGGGCCATGCACCGCGCGAGATCGGACCGCTATACACCGTTGGTGATGTGCCACCGGCGCTCGAGCGTTTCCAAGGGGTGGACTATCATGAGCCGTTCGAGGTGTTGCCCGGAGTGATGCTCACCTTCACCGATGCCGGTCACATCCTGGGCAGCGCTTGCGTACACTTGGCCATCGACACCACCGAAGGCACGCGCCGCATCACCTTCAGTGGGGATGTAGGCCGTTATGTCGATCGCCTGCTGCCCGATCCCGAGGTCTTTCCACAGGCCGATGTGATCATCTGTGAAAGTACGTATGGCGATCGTGACCACCCGCCCTTGGAGATCGTGCGCGATGAACTGCTGAACCACATCCACGAGGTGTGCGTGGTGCGCAAGGGCAAACTGATGATCCCGGCCTTCAGTATCGGAAAGACACAGGAGGTGTTGCACAGTCTGAACGGCTTGTACAACGAAGGACGGCTGCCCCGCATCCCGGTGATCGTGGACAGCCCGCTCTCCATCAATGCCACGGGCATCTACCGGAAACACTCGCGCCTGTTGCAGGAGGATGTACGCCAGGAACTGGAGCGCGATCCCGATCTCTTCGGGTTCCGCGGAGTGGAGTTCGTGCGCGAAGCCGAACGGAGCAAACAATTGAATGAACGACAGGAGCCCTGCATCATCATCGCGGCCAGTGGGATGATGGAAGCGGGCCGCATCCGCCACCACCTGAAGCATGGACTGCCCAATGAGCGCAACGCCGTGTTGATGGTGGGCTTCAGCGCGCCCGGAACGCTCGGCGCCGAACTGATGGAGCATCCCGACCATGTGGAGATCTTCGGCGAGCGTGTGCAGGTGCGTGCCTCCATCCTGCGCATGGAAAGCCTGAGCGCACATGCCGATCGCGGCGAGCTCTGCCGGTGGATGAAGTGCCAGGACCCACAAAAGGTGCAGCGCGTGTTCCTCGTCCACGGCATACCACAGTCCTTCATCGGCCTGCGCGAACGCTTTGCCGCCATGGGCTTCGCGCGAATGGATATTCCCCGGCAGGGTGAGCGGTTCGAAGTGTGAGGCGCCTTTGGTCACCGGTCGGGGATCCCAATGTTGGCCCGGTGGACCGGTGGGCAATCCATCCTTTCTCGCCGACCGATCTCATCGATCGGAAAGGCCGGACGATCGTTCCCGGGACCCGGTTGGTCCTTTTTGTAAGCGGACTATTGGATCATCCAATATCCTTGTAATATAGCAAAGTCGCTCGGGTCCTCCTCCGCCCTGTTCGTCCGTAACCAAAACCAGGTACAAACATGAAGAAGGTCGTTTCACTATTGCTCGGTTTCATCACGTTCGGCAGCGTTTTCGCGCAGCAGAGCGATGTGGGGTCCGGTGCCATTGTTGCCTCTGGATTCCATATCACACGTCCCCTGCGTGAGATCTTCGCGGAAAATCCCGTGCCCGAGGATTTCACGCCCGTGCGCGGCGAATCGTCGGATCGACAGCACCGGGAACCGCCCAAGTACGAATTCACCGCGGAGGACGGACCGGCGTATGGCAACGATGAAGCCACGCTCCAAAAGGGTGAGGGCTTGGAGCGCGAGGCTCCTGAGATGAAGATCAGCTTCAACGGTGGTACCGCCAGCGGCTTCCGTCCGTACGACCCTTCCGGCGCGGCCGGTCCTGGCCACTACGTGCAGATGATCAACAGCACCACCTTCCGGATCTACAACAAGACATCGGGTGCATTGCTGTTGACCGGCACCCTCGGTAATCTGTGGAACCCGCCCACAGGCAACAGCGGCGACCCGATCGTGCTGTACGACAAGCCCGCGAACCGCTGGATGCTGGCGCAGTTCGGTACGAGCTCGGATCGCAAGATCTATATCGCCGTTAGCACCACGTCGGATCCCACCGGCTCCTATTATACCTACACGTACACCTCGCCACAATTCCCGGACTACCTGAAGTTCAGCGTGTGGCACGATGGATATTACATGACCTCGAACCAGAGCACGCAGAAGGTGTTCGCCTTCGAGCGCACGGCCATGATCGCCGGAACGCCCGGAGCACGCGCGGTGTACGTGAACTATTCGCCGCCCAAGGCTGGCTTCTTCGTACCCCTCCCGGGTTGTGCAGCTGACGGAACCCTGCCCGCAACGGGCCCATGCCCGATCTTCTCCTACTCGGACAATGGCTGGGGCACGGGCTTCTTCGATCGCGTGAATGTTTACAACATGACCGTGAACTGGGTGCCCACCACACCCACCGCCACCATCGCGCTGGCTACAAACCTCACGGCTGCCGCGTTCGACGGTTCATACAACGCCCAGTGGAACGATTGCCCCCAACCCGGGACCACCCAGAAGTTGGACGGTATCGGCGGCGCGATGATGTATCGCGCACAATGGAAGAGTTGGAACGGTTACAACAGCGTAGTGCTCAACTGGGCCGTGCGCATCAGCAGCACGCAGCGTGGCATCAAGTGGTGCGAACTGCGACAGAACCAGAGCACCGGTGCGTGGACCATGTACCAGGAAGGCATCTACGCACCCGGCGCGGACACGCGCTGGATGGGTTCCATCTGCATGGACAACAACGGCTCCATCGGCCTTTCCTACCTGCGTTCCAACTCCACCAGCATGTATCCCAGCCTCTACTGGACCGGCCGCCGCTCCTGCGATCCCCTGGGCACGCTGCCCCTCACCGAGACCGTGGCCGCCACCGGTACGGGGTACCAGACGGGCACCAACCGTGTGGGCGACTATGCGCACCAGTGCCTCGATCCCGATGGTGTGACCTTCTGGAGCACGAGCGAGTTCATGGGTGGTACCAGCGGTTCCAGCGCGGCACGCACCCGCATCTTCTCCTACCAGATCAGCCCTTGCAGCAATACGGCCGGTGTGGCCATCGCGTTGACCAGTGGTACCAACCCCACCTGCACGGGTGCCAGCGTCACCTTCACCGCCACGCCCACCAACGGAGGAACAGCTCCAGCGTATCAGTGGATGGTGAACGGTGCGAACGTGGGTGCCAACAGCGCCACCTTCTCCTCTTCGTCCATCGCCAACAACGACGTGGTCACCTGCGTGATGACCTCCAACCTCGCCGGTGTCACGGGCAACCCCGCCACCAGCAACGCCATCACGATGACGGTGAGCGGTACGGTATCCCCGGCCGTGAGCATCGCCATCACTTCGGGCAGCAACCCCACGAACTCGGGTAGCAGTGTGACCTTCACCGCCACGCCCACCAATGGCGGCTCCGCCCCCAGCTATCAGTGGAAAGTGAACGGCGCGAACGTCGGTACCAACAGCGCCACGTACACCACCACCACGCTCACGAACGGTGCCGTGGTGAACTGCGTGATGACATCCAGTTCATCCTGCGCTTCGCCCACTACGGCCACGAGCAACGCGATCACCATGACGGTGAACACGGTGATCACCTACTGTACCGCGGGCACCTCGACCACAACATACGAGCGCATCACGAACGTGACGATGGGGAGCATCAATAACACGAGCGCGAACTCCTCGTACAGCAATTACACCAGCCTGAGCACCAACGTGAACGTCGGCGTGGCCCAATCCATCACGGTGACCATCGGTAACCCGTACTCCACCGACCGGGTGCTGATCTGGTGCGATTGGAACCGCAACGGGATCCTCACGGACGCGGGAGAAGCCGTATACGCTTCACCCCAGGGCGTGGGACCCTTCACCACCAACATCACGCCTCCTGCGGGCACCACGTCCGGCGCTGTGCGCATGCGCATCCGACTCACCGATGCGGCAGCTGGTGCGAACCTCACTCCGTGCGGCACGTCCACCTATGGCGAGGTGGAGGACTACACGCTGAATGTGACAGGCACCCTGGCGCCGATCGTGGTGGCGGATGAAGTTGTGTCCGAGGAACCGACCCTGCGCATGGAAACGCTGGAGGTGTTCCCCAACCCCAGCGCCGGAGAGTGCACCGTGAAGGCCAGCAGCCCCGGCACATACTATGTGCTGGATGGGTCCGGCATCCTGGTGCGTTCCTTCGCGGTGAACAGCACGGGCGAGAACATCAGCCTGCATGACCTGGCCCCAGGCACCTATGTGATCAGCGGACAGACACTCACGGGCATCGTGAAGCAGAAGCTCATCGTGGCGCATTGACCGATCCACTGGACCAATGAAGAAGGGCTTCCCGCGGGAAGCCCTTCTTCATTCACGTTCACCGCCGATTCAGCGGATCCCGTCCAACTTGCGTTTCAGCGCTTCGAGATGGCGGCTGGCCTGTTCCTTCTGATCGCCGTGCTTCCGCTCGTCCTTACGGGCATCGGGTATGGCCTCCTGGTGCTTGGTCATCTGCTCCTGCACCTTGCTCTCGGCCCTCATCTCCTTCGCCAGGTCGCCATTCACCTTCGCCAGTTTTTCCTGGGCCTTGGTCAACTTCTTCAGGTCCTTCGGGTCCTGCGATGCGTTGTAGCGTGTCTGCCACTTGTTGATCTCCTGCTGCAGGTCGGCTTGCTTACGGGATAGCTTACTCTGCTTCTCTTTCACGTTCTCCAGGTCCCTACCCGTGTCGTTCGCCCGTTGCGAGGCCTTTGCCTCCTCCTTCCGGGCATCTTCCAACTGGCCGACGGTCTTCTTCACGCGTTCCTCCTGGTCGGCGATCTGGGCCTTTACCACGGCGCGGTTCACCTGCACGGCCATCTCATGCACCGCCTGGGCAAGGGCGGGATCCTCCGGTGCCGCGGTGGAATCGTTCAGCGCGAAGACCACGGTCATGCGCGTTGAACCACTGCTTTTATCCTTCGCCGCCTTGGCGAACACAAGGGGTACAAGTGACGACAGCCCTGTGATGTTGCCGCCCGTGGCCCTCATCGGATCATTGCTTTTCACTACGGCGCCTTGCGCGATCAGGTGTGTCTTCCATAGCTGCATGGCCTCGCCGGGACTGCATTCATACACGGGAAAGGACCAGCCGGAGAGCTTGTGCTTCATCACCGACAGCTGTGCCGGTAGTTCGTCCAACGTGTGCTTCCATTCCAGCACGTGGCCGTCGAGGGACCTCTCCTGTGCGACCGCCCGGGGCCCGGGCATCAGGATCAACGAGGTGAAAAGGGCGATCTGCTGCAGCTTCATGTTCATCGTATAGGTGGGGCAAAGTTCGTGCGGTGTACCGCACGCACACTGCCGGTCGTCGATGATCGATGAACGCGGGCTGTTCAGCGACCTGGTCAGACCTTGAACCTGAGGGCTTCGCTCAGTTCGCGGGGAAGCGCGGGGATCTTCCTGCGCTCGAAGAGGAAGCTGCTGAGGTCGGCGATCTCCTGGAAGATGTAGTGGCTGTCCATGGCGCCTTTCAGGTAGGCCTTGCCCGTGCTGCCGCCGGTACCCACGCGCAGCCCGATCATGCGGTGCACCATATTGATGTGGCGGCTGCGCCACGCGGCCATGGCCACGTCGATGTCCAACAGCGCCTCAAGGAACCGGAAGGCCTGCTGGAAGATCGGCTCATCGCGGTACAGCATGATGAACAGCGCGCTGCGGCAGGCCGCCGGGGAGAGGCGCCGCTCCGGGCTGCCTTCCACGAAGATCTTCCGCCACAAGGCAGCATTCCCTTCCTCGCCCTGCACCAGGCTGGCCGTGTAGGTCTTCTCAAGTTGCGAAAAGAACGGGGCGCCATCCGTCGGCCAGAAGCGGGCCTCCAGGTAGGGCATGCGCTCCAGCCACGCGTTCACCAGTTCCAACAGCGTGGGCATCGTTTCCAGCGCGTCGATCTGCGCCTTGTGCTCCCCTTTCAGCTGGCTGGTGTAGTACTGCTTGCCGAAGCGCGCTTCCATGCGCAGCCCCAAACGGGCCTCCAGGATCTTGAACTGCATGCTCTGGAAGCCGGAAGCGGGGCGCAACAGGTCGCGGAAATCCAGGAAGTCCAGCGGCGTCATCGTCTCCATGATGTCCATCTGGTGCACCAGCACATCGAGGATGGTCTTTACCCGCTGCAAGCGGTGCACCGCGATGTTCAGCTCACCGCCGTTGTCGTCCACATGGTGATCCGCGAACATGTCGATCACGCTGCCCACCTCGTGCAACACCTGCTTGAACCATAGTTCGTAGGCCTGGTGGATGATGATGAACAGCATCTCGTCATGAGCCTTCACGCCGTGCTTGTCGCTCTCGGGGGACTGTGCTCCCAGGATCTTGTCGAGTTGCAGGTAATCGGGGTAGTAGACGTTGCTCATTGTGTGCGTTGGTACAGGGCCGTGGGACGCGGTTCCGTCAAGTGTTCTGTCCTGTGGCGAATGTAACGGCGTGTAGTACCTTAGGGCATCATGAGAAAGGTATTGTTGATATGGTTATGTGGTCTGGGCACAGGCCTTGACGCACAGGCGCAAGGGTCCGCGGATTCCACGGCCGCTCCGGATGGGCCGCAGATGTTCAACCCCAAAGGGAACGGAGGCATGGAGAGGCAGGCTCCTGCGGATGAGGAGATCATTCCGGTCTATCCCGGCGGTGATGAGGCCTTGAAGTTGATCTTGGAAGAGGAAACGGATTACCCCGATGCCGCCCTGCAAGCGGGGACGAACGGCAAGGTGTACGTCGGCTTCATCGTGGAGAAGAACGGGGATGTGGATTCCGTGTGGATCATGCGGGGGCTGGATTCCTTGTTGGACGCCGAGGCCATGCGGGTGGTGCGCCTGCTTGATGGTTGGTCGCCGGCCCTGGTCAACGGACAACCGGCGCGCTATCGCTTTTCGATGCCCTTCGTGTTCGAGCTACCACCGCCCAAGCCCGATGGCAAGAAGTACCAGACCGGAAAGCATACCGGGAGGACGAGGAGGTAGTCATTCTTCTTTGGGATGATGACCTATTTTCACCCCGATGAAAGGCTGGATATTCGGGGCTTGCTGTGTCATGGTGAGCGCGTCGTTATCAGGACAATCGGGGCAGGACACCTCAAAAGCCACCGACAAACTGAGGTCCTCGTCCGACAAGGCACAGGATGTTTTTGAGAAGGTGGTCCGTGCGCCGGGTGCGAGTGAGCAGGTGCCCGTAGAGGTGATGCCGGAATATCCCGGCGGAACCACGGCGCTCTATCAGTTCGTGGCGAAGGAGACGAAGTATCCGGAAGAAGCGCGCGAGCAGGGGATCACAGGCAAGGTGCTGGTGAGGTTCATCGTGGGCAAGGATGGGGTGGTGGATTCCGTGACGGTGATGCGTGGTGCGCATCCGTTGCTCGATACCGAGGCCATGCGCGTAGTGTGGTTGATGGGAAAGTGGACGCCCGGTACGATGAATGGCAAGCCTGTGCGGGTGCAATACGTGCTGCCCATCAACTTCGACATGCCTGCACAGGATCTGGAGAAGATCCGCAGGAAGGCGGCAAGGAAGGCTGCCAAGGAGAGGCGTTAAGCACGATTCACCCGTGTGTGGACAGCGCTAGCAACTCCTCCCACATCATCACCGATTCCGGGTATTCGCGACGGAACGAGTGCTCGCTTTCCGCATCGAACGGTTTCGCGTCCAGCAGGCGACCGGTCACGATCTCCGCTGTCCTCGCCGCATCCACATGTAGCCCCGTAAGGCCCAGATCCGCGATCGTTCGTGAAAGTACTTCCACCGGTGCGTTGATCAGCTGCGGCAGGGCCACCCACGCGCAACGCCCAGGGTGCTCACGCGCGAAGTCCAGCAGTTGCCTGTTGTAGTACATCCATATACGAACGCCTACATCGGGGCGCGTCTGGAAGATCTCCGCAGGCAAGCGCCGGACGGAGGCCGCGACCTTCCACGGCTCGCGCACCACGAAGACGCAGCGCACACCGGGCAACACCCGCAACCAGGGTGCCAACAGCAATGACGTGCGTGGGTCCTTCCATCCCCATGGCCGGTGGTCCGCGCGCGAGGCTGCGAGTGCCTGCATGGCGGGGCCGTATGCTTCCCAACTGCGTTCATCCAGCGCCTCCGTCTCCGTCCAACCCCAGTCGGGCCAGCCGGGAACGCCGGTGGGGCAGGCTTTGGCGAGCATTTCGCGCTGCAAGCTCAGGAATGCATTATCCTCGAAGTAGCCCCGCGGATTCCCGGCATCGCCCGGAAAGAGCCGCTCGCCGATGTGCAGGCCTGCGCTCTGGAACAGCTCCGCCACGAACGAGGTGCCCGAGCGGTGCATGCCGGTGATGATCAGGGGCCGGCTCATCGCATGTCCTGAAACCGCGCTGACCGAGTATCGATGAACTCAAGCACGATGACCATCTTATCCGTGTGTCGATAGAACAACCTGACCTGGCGCGCTACAGGGATGCTACGGAGCTGCTCTGTGTGTCGTTCCATCACATCTGCGTCCGGAAATACCTCGAGCAAGGCGATCGTGTATGCTATATCAGGCTCGAACGCATCTGCCACCATCGTGCCCCATTCCAATTCCAAGTAGACCAGGAGAGCAGAATAAGCAGCCTCGGCTTGGATGGTCCAAACGGACCGAAGGCTCATTTGGGCTTGCGTTTCAACACGACACTGGTCGGTTTCAGTGCGGCCTCGTCGAACGAAGACGCATAGGCCTCCATCACCCGTGCCTGTTGCTCGGCGGTCATCCTCGACCATATCCCACTCTCCTCAGATCCACTGGCTCGTGACAGGAATTCCTGAAGTCGCGCCAACAACTCTTCACTCTTGATCGCATCGATCAACCGATGCAGCTTGGCCCTTAGCTCGATCGATGTGGACATTTGGTTCGTGTTGCTCTCAAAGATAATGGTGAATGGAAATCCGCTACGAACGAGGTGCCCGAGCGGTGCGCCAAAGCGCTCACCGCAACAACACCACGTGTCCGATCAGTTTCCGCAGGGTGAGCTCGTTCACCGTACGCGGCCTGATCTCCAGTGTCCACGCGTAATTCCGGTGGCCGTGCCATCCGCCTCGAAGCCACCACCATCCCAGCTCTCCGCAGGGTCCTCACTCACCCACACCTGTCCGCCCCAACGATCGAACACACGGAACACATACAGGTCGGTGTCGCAATCGAAGTGTGGACGAAAGCCTTCGTTGGTACCATCGCCATCGGGGGTGAAGGCATTGGGTACGAACACGGGGCAATCGCAACGGTCCTGTTCCACCTTCACGCTATCCTCCATGGTGCCGCACTGGTTCGCTACCATGATCCCGTACGTGCCCTCTTCCGTGATCATGAGCGTTGCCGTGGTGTCGGCCGAACTCCACAGGTAGGTGAGGCCTCCGCCGGTGGCGTCCAATTCAGCGCTCAGTCCTTCACAGAGCAGGAAGTCGGGACCGAGGTCGACGTAGGGCAACGGGATGCGGCCCAGGTCCAGACTGTCCGACCCGCTGCACCCGTTCACCGTGACGGTGACATGGTACAGGCCCGGTTGGTCAAAGGTGCGATCGCCGGTGGTAAGTCCGCTCTCCCACAGATAGCTTCCACCCGGCCGGGTGACGGATACCTGTAATACGGTATCGGCACAGATGGTGGTGTCGGGCCCAAGGTCCACCACGGGCAAGGGGTAATACTGGAAGCTCACCAAGTCCGAAGCCGTACATCCGTTCAGGTCCACCGTTACGCTCACATCCGTGGTCTGCGTCACCTGGTACGTTGCATCGGTGGACCCGTCCTGCCAGGCATACGTGGCTCCTGCAACAAATGCGTCCAGCAGGGTCACATCCCCGGCGCATTGCTCGAGATCTGGACCGAGGTCGACCTGTGGAAGTGGCGCGAAGGTGACCTCCACACTGTCCCGCGCGGTGCAGCCGTTCTCCGTGATGTCCACCCAATATGTGCCACTGGTCGCGGCCTGCACGCTCGGCGTACTTGCACCGTCCTGCCAGGTGTAGTCGTCGGCCCCGGGCCAGGTGGCATTCAACACCACGGCGGTTCCCTCACACACCTCCACATCCGCGCCAAGGTCCGGTTGCGGATGGTCCTGCACGGTGATCGTGATGTCGTCGGTGTAGGTGCAGAAGGGTGCGAAGGAGATATCGTCCAACGCGAAGTCGTTGCCGGAATTGGCGCTGTTCTGGTTGGAGATGCAGATGGTGACGGAGGTGTTGGCGCCGCTGTTCCAGATGATGTAGAAGTTGAGCCATTGCCCGGTGGCGAAGGGAGCGTTCAGCGGTGTACCGATGGTATTGCCGTTGATGGTGAAGACCAGTTGCGCCGGGGATTCGGGGTACGCCGTGGCGAGCCATGCCGAGAAGGCGTAGTTGGTGTTGGGCGTAACCGAAAGCGTTTGGCACCAGACGTTCTGTCCGGGCACTTCGGCCCCGTTCACCACCAGCATGTTGCCACCACCGCCGGTGTGATCGTTGAAGAAGTAGAAGTTGTTGTGCACGAAGCTCGGGCTGGTGGTGGTGGCGTAGGTGGCCGAGCCGGAGAGCAGGCCGTAGGTGCCGCCGTAGCCCGGAACATAGTCGCTGGTGAATCCTGTGGCGCCTTGGGAGAAGTTGCCGTTCACCACCAGTTCGCCGGAGGTGCCGAACGCCGTTACCGTGCAGGAGTACGTATCCGCAGTGCCCACCGTGATGCTGGGCGACGTGCTTCCCGTGCTCCAGAGGTAGCTCTGGTAGCCGGCACCCGCAGCGAGTTGTATCGTGTTACCTGCGCACAGGGTGGTGTCCGACCCGAGGGAGAAGGTATCCGTGCATTGGCCGCGAAGCGTGGTGGGGTGCATCACCACCAGGAGCAGAAGCAGGAAGGGGATCCTGTTCAGGTACATCGCGAGGATACCGGGTCCGAATGTGTGTGCATAGGTACGGCGGCCACGGGAATGATCCAGGGTCCGCCGCGAGGCGATCAGAACTTCACCCGCACCTCCAGCTTCAGGTCGCTCTTGCGGTTGCCACTGGTCTCCTGCAGGCCACTGCTGATGCGGTCCTGGTCGTTGTAGATCCACGCGCCGTAGCGCAGCCATACGTCCACCCCGCGGGCGGCGCTCCAACGCACCATGGTGTACCACCGCATGCCCCGGCCGTAATAGGGGGGGATGGAGAAGGTCCCGGGGATGTCGTTCTCGAAGGCATAGAGCCGGGCGTTGTAGGTGTCCGTGCTGAACACGGCCACGCGTCCCGTGAATTCCAGCTTGCTGCGGATGGGCCGATGGATCACGTCCTCGTAGATGATGAAGCCATGTTCCCTGGGCGTGTCGCCGCGCTGGTAATCCACGCTCTCTACACGCGTGCGCAGCGTTACGCTCTTGTCCACCTTGTAGCTCGCGTTGAAGCGGAAGTTCGTCTGTGTCACGTCCACCAAGGGATCCACGCCCTCCACCACGCCGTCGGCATTGCGCTGGCGTTGCTGGTGTCGGGCACGCACATAGATCTCCACCTTCCTGTCGGGCTTCCAGGTCACCTGTCCGAACACATCGGAACCACTGCTGGGCGCGTTGGTTAGGTAGCGCATCCAGGGGAAACGGAACTGGTCCATGTACGCGTTGATCGTCCACGGCCGCGATGGCTTCAGCTCGAGGCCCATGTACAGGCCCCGCTCGTTCCATGGGTTGGAGCTCTCGGCGAAGGCCACGCTGTAAAGGCCTTGGTAGTTGCGTTGATAGTCGCGGTAGAGCATGGACAGCGACAGGCGCTTGTCCAGCGCGACCAACAGGCCCGTTAGTCCCGCCATGCCGCCATTGGCGCTGCGCGCGCCTTCGCCGAACCAGGTGAGGTTGCGGTACAGCACGTTCCAATCGGCGCCGTAGGTGGTGTTCTGCTGCCCTTCGAATTCGAACTGGTTGTAGGGGTACAGGTTGCGATCGAGCCGCCGGCTGAACTGTACCTGTGCGGCCGTGGCGCCCACGCTCCAAGTGGGGCGCTTGTAGCGCAGGTGACCACCGAAGATCGTTTCCGTCACCGCGTCCTTGCGCGACTCCTCGAGGTAGGTGCGATGGAATCCATCATCGAGCAGCGAGCTGAAAGCGGCTTCCTGGTCCACGTTCTCGGCCGTGGGCTCATCGGGGTCCGGCACATTGGCATCATAGCCCTTGTGGCTGACGAAGGCAGTGCCCTCGAGATGACGGGCCAGGCCCACGGTGACGCCGGCACCCCGCAGGAAGAGGTTCTCGTTCACGCTGGCATAGGGCATCAGGCCGGCCGCATTGCGCTTGATGTTCATTGTGAAGGCGCTCTTCGCACCGAAGGCCAGGCCGCTCCAGAACACCAGGCCCTGACCGAATTGCGCCGTGTAATCGCCCAGCGCTAAGGCCTTCACCGGACCCATGTTGCGAAGGAAGAGGTGGGCACTGTAGAAGTCGAAGCCATCGGCCTGGGTGCCCTTGAAGAACTGCTCGCCCTCATCCTTCTCCGCGGTTACGCCGAAGCTGATGTTCTGGCGGTACCTGAACCGGTAACGCGCATAGAGCTTGTAGGGACTGCCGAGGTAAAGCTTGTTGGCCCTTTGCAGGGAGTCCAGCACCTGCGGATCGCCCACATCGGGCAATGCGGTGCCATCGGGATCCACATAGTTCACGCCGAAGGGGTTGCCATGCCCCAGGAATCCCTGGCGCTGTTCAATGTTCACGATGGAGCGCGAGAGCACTTCGTGCGAGCCGTTCTTGAGGATCTCCTTCAACGAGGCACGGGTGGCGTTGGCATCATCGCGCACCTTCACGAAGGGCCGGATCATGGCGATGGTGCGGGCATCCATGCCGTCGATGGTCTGCAGTTCATAGATGCTCATTAACGGGCCGAAGCGGCGGTTATGCTCCATGAGCGCACTGATCTGCACATCGCTCAGCAGCTGCAACTGGGCCAGTTCGGTGATGTCGGCGCGATTGAGGTCGATCGGACTTTTGGCGTAGTCCATCAGGATCTCGGTGAGCGCCGTGAGGTCCACGTTGTTGTCGTCCCCCAGTTGCTCGGCCACGGCCTCGATGCGTTGCTCGATGAGGTCGCGCAGTTCGCCCTGCGGATCGCTGGGGGCATCCTCCACCTGGGCCACGCCCCGAAGGACCAGGGTGACCCATAGGAACGAAAGACCGAGGCGCTTCATTCGAAGCGATAGTTCAGGTTCACCATGGGCGTTAGGCCCAATTGCGAACGCGCGGCCACGGCGAGGTCGAGCTCCAAGCTCTTCAGGCGGAAGCCAGCGCCGAAGTGGGCCTGAACCGGACCCGTGCTCATGCCCGAGCGCAGGAACAGAGCCGAGGTGGGCCGGTACTCGATGCCTACGTGGTAGCGCTCGCCGCGGTCGATGTCCTTGTCCACCTGCGCGCACAGTTGCACACGGTCGCTGAAGGTGTACCCCAATCCGGCACCGAACTCCGTGGGCACCTGTTCATCATACGGACCGCCCAGCGAAGCGCGGTTCGGGTTGTACAGCTGGGCACCGATCCACAGATGGTCGTTCAGTTTCGCCTGCACACCGGCCTCCACCGTGACCGCACTGGTGCTCCCATAATTCTCGCCGAAGCGCATGTTCAGGTAGTCGAGCTGAACACCTGCGCGGAAGGTCTCGCTGAACTTCATGGCATAGGCCAGCCCGAACTGCCGCTCGCCGAACAGCGCGCCATTGCCGAAGGAGTTCGCGCTCACGGCGAAGCATCCCTTTCCCACGGGCAGTGCGAAGGCCAGCCCCTGCATGGCCAGGTCGCTGGCCAGCCAATGTTGTTGATAGTACGCCCCTGCGACCGGATGTTCCAACCCCGCCAGACCGGCCTGGTTGGCACGCACGCACCACAGATCGCTCAGGGTGATGGAGGCGTTGCCCATGCCCGCGAAGCGGGCGCCCACGGGCCATCGTTCGCCGCCCGCCCGGGAAATAGTGGCCGTGGAACAGAACACCGCCAGGAAAAGGAGTTTGCGCATCGTGCCGAATGTACGATCATGCATTGACGCGGCAAGCTTGCACCATTCGTGGTGGCGGTTTCCGTGCCAACCGGGCAGGCTCTACCTTCGGCACCCGTTCCAAAGGTCCTGTTGGACCACCACGGGCATGGAATGAGCAACGTTCAACTGCACGAGCTGTCCTTCGAGCCGTTCATTTCCGAACAGGAACTGGGCGCGGCCATCGACCGTGTGGCCGGCGAGATCAACGCGAAGTACGATGGCAAGCGTCCCCTCTTCGTGGGCGTGCTGAACGGTGCGTTCTTCTTCGCGGCGGAACTCATGAAGCGCCTGACCCTGGAGTGCGAGATCACCTTCGTGAAGGTAGCCAGCTACCACGGCACCGCTTCCACCGGTACGGTCCACCAGCTGATCGGCCTCAACGAACGCATCAGCGGACGGCACATCGTGGTGCTCGAGGATATCGTTGACACAGGGAACACCGTTGAGCACATCCTCGCCCTGCTCAACGACCATCATCCGGCGAGCGTGGCCATCGCCACGCTGCTGTTCAAGCCTGATGCGTATACCAAGAACATCCCCATCGACCACGTGGCCATCCGCATCCCCAACGATTTCGTGGTGGGCAGCGGGTTGGACCATAACGGGCTGGGGCGCAACCTGCCCGGGATCCTCCGCATTGTGAAATGAGCAAGAAACTGAACATCGTGCTCTTCGGTCCTCCCGGCGCGGGCAAGGGCACGCAGAGCGAATTCCTGATCAAGCACTACGGCCTGATGCATTTGAGCACGGGTGATCTGCTGCGCAGCGAGATCAAGGCCGAAAGCGAGCTGGGCCTGCAAGCCAAGGAACTGATGGACCGCGGAGAGCTCGTGCCGGACGAGGTGGTGGTGGGCATGATCCGCAACAAGATCGAGGAGCACCCCGAAGCGGGTGGGTTCATCTTCGACGGATTCCCTCGCACACAGGCCCAGGCCGCGGCGTTGGACGCCATGCTGAACGCCAAGAGCACGCCCATCACCGCCATGCTGGCCTTGGAAGTGCCCGAGGCCGAACTGGTGAAACGCCTGCTCGATCGCGGACTCACCAGCGGACGGCCCGATGACCAGAACGAAACGGTGATCAGCAATCGCATCCGCGAATACGAGAAGAAGACGGCCCCGCTGAAGGAGCATTACCGCGCCCAAGGCAAATACAAGGGCATCGATGGCGTGGGCGGGCTTGAGCAGATCACGGCGCGATTGATCGCGGCCATCGGCTGAGCCATCCGCGACCGCCCACACCGGTCCATTATCCAGTGAGCACATGAGCACCCCCAACTTCATCGACCACATCCGCATCGAGGCCCGCAGCGGAAAAGGGGGCGCGGGCAGCCGTCACCTGCGACGCGAGAAGTACATGCCCAAGGGCGGACCCGATGGCGGCGATGGCGGACGCGGCGGGAACGTGGTGATCCGCGGCAACAGCCAGCTCTGGACGCTGCTCCACCTGCGCTACACCAAACACCTTATCGCCAGCGATGGCGAAATGGGCACCAGCAACCAATGCAGCGGTCGCGCAGGCAAGGACGTCGTGATCGAAGTGCCACTGGGCACCGTGGCAAAGGACGACGAGACGGGGGATATCCTTTTTGACATCACCGAGGATGGTCAGGAAGTGATCCTGTTGCAGGGGGGACGAGGTGGCCTGGGCAACCAGCACTTCCACAGCTCCACCTTCCAGACGCCCCGCTTCGCGCAGCCCGGCGAACCCGGCCAGGAGAAATGGTTCAAGCTGGAACTGAAGGTGCTGGCCGATGTGGGCCTGGTGGGCTTCCCCAATGCCGGAAAGAGCACCCTGCTCGCCAGCATCAGCGCCGCCAAACCGAAGATCGCCGACTATCCGTTCACCACGCTGGTCCCCAACCTGGGCATCATTCCGTACCGGGAAGGCAAGAGCTTCGTGATGGCCGACATCCCAGGGATCATCGAGGGCGCGAGCGAAGGCAAGGGGCTGGGCCTGCGCTTCCTCCGCCACATCGAGCGCAACAGCGTCCTGCTGTTCATGGTGCCTGCGGACAGCAATGACATCAAGAAGGACTACAAGATCCTGCTGAACGAACTGAAGCAGTACAGCCCCGAGCTGCTGGACAAGGACCGGGTGCTGGCGATCACCAAATGCGATCTGTTGGACGAGGAACTGACCAAGGCCATCAAGAAGGAACTGCCGAGGACCGTGGATTGCGTGATGATCAGTTCGGTGGCCAACCTGGGGTTGGACAAGCTGAAGGACGTGCTCTGGAAGAAACTCCACCCCTGACCGATGAGCGTGTTCGATCGCATTGTGGCAGCCGATCGTGCGGCCTTCCTGGCGATCAACGGACATCACACACCGGCGCTCGATACCTTCATGTGGTACGTGAGCGACCTGCGCCTCTGGCTGCCGGCCTACGCACTCTTCCTCGTGCTCATCAGGCTTCGTTGGGGCTGGCGCGGCCTCTGGTGGTCGCTGCCCGTGGTGGCCCTCATGATCCTCTGCACGGACACCGGCTCCGTGCTGCTCTTCAAGAACACGGTGCAACGCCTGCGTCCCAGCCATGCACAGGACCTGGCAGGCCTGGTGCACCTGCTGAACGGTCCCGATGGACAGCCCTACACAGGAGGCCGCTTCGGCTTCGTGTCCTCGCACGCCACCAATCACTTCGGTATCGCCTCCTTCATGATCGGCGTGCTGCAATGGCGACCCGTGTGGTCCGCTGTGCTTCTCCTGATCTGGGCCTCGCTGATCGCCTATAGCCGCGTTTACATCGGCGTGCATTATCCCGGCGATGTGGTCGTGGGCGCGCTTTATGGCGCCCTTGTGGGCCTGATCGCCTTCCGCCTGTTCCTCCTGCTACACCAGCGCTTCACCAGGGCATGATCATCTGGCTGGCCGTTTTCCTGGGCGGAGGAATCGGAAGCCTGATGCGCTTCGGGATCACCCGGTGGTTGCTGGCCCTGGACATCCGGGGTGCCTTCCCCTGGGCCACGCTGCTGTCGAACGTGATCAGCGCGTGCATCCTCGCCTGGCTGATCCTGCGATGGCAGGCCCACTTCCACGACCGGCCCGCACTGCGCGCCTTCATCGCCGTTGGCATCTGCGGCGGCTTCAGCACCTTCTCCACCTTCAGCTACGAGAACTTCCTGCTCATCCGGGAGGGATCGCCCGGGCTGGCGCTGCTCAACATCGGCATCAACGTCCTGGTCTGTCTGTCCATCTTCTTCTTCGTCGCCCGCACCACATGAACCGCGCAACATTCCACCTCCTGCTCACCTGCATCGCGTTCTGTGCGGGTCAGGCGCTTTTCGCCCAATCAAGACCGGTACCTGCGTCCATTCCCCGGCCCCCGGTGAAGGCCATCGGGTCCACTACACCGGCCTGGCAGGACCCACCGAAACTGGTGGTAGGCATCGTGGTGGATCAGATGCGACCGGACTATATCTATCGCTTCTGGAGCAACTTCGGCGAAGGTGGCTTCAAGCGATTGATCGGCGAAGGCAGCTTCCTGCGGGATGCACATTACACGTACATCCCCACGGTCACGGGGCCGGGGCATGCCAGCATCTACACCGGCAGCGTTCCCGCGCACCACGGCATCGTGGCCAACGATCGTTACGACCGGATCACGCGGAAGATGATCTACTGTGTGAAGGACACCACGGTGCAAGGTGTGGGATCCGCCACCGCACAGAGCTCACCCGCGCAATTGCTCGCCACTACATTGGCCGATGAGGTCGAGCGGCGCACGGATCGCCAGGGCAGGACCATCGGCATTGCACTGAAGGACCGAAGCAGTGTGCTGCCCATCGGGCGCACCGGCGATGCGGCCTACTGGTTCAGCGGCGGAGCCTTCGCCACGAGCACCTGGTACATGAAGCAACTGCCGAAATGGGTGGAGGAGTTCAACGCGCGGAAGCTCACGGAGAAGTATCTCAACAACACGTGGACACCCTTGCTCCCCATCGAGAAGTACCACCAGGTACTGCCCGATGACAATCCGTACGAGCAGCCCTTGGCCGTTGGATCCGGTTCAGCATTTCCGTATGACCTGGCCGCGCTGTCCAAAGGCCCGGCAGGCATCGGGCTGATCGCCAGCACGCCGTGGGGCAACACCCTCACCACGGACATGGCGCTCGCGGCCTTGGCCGGGGAGGGGATGGGCCAGGACAACAACACCGACCTGCTGGCCATCAGCTATAGCAGCACGGACATCCTCGGTCACAAAATGGGGCCCCGGGCTTTGGAGATCGAGGACATGTACGTCCGGCTGGACCAGGAGCTCGCACGGTTGCTCGACGAGCTCGACAAGTCGGTGGGAGCGGGGAAGTACACCTTGTTCCTCACCGCTGATCATGGCGCGATAGATGTGCCGCAGTACTTGAAGGATCTGAAGGGGAGTGCCGGGTATGTGGACCCGCAGGCCGTAAAGCAGCATCTCGATGACCTCTTCACCCGGAATGAGGATGATCGCCAGTTGAAGCTGGATACCATCCTCGATGGACACGTGTATTTCATGGAAGCACCGCGCGAAGGAATGCTTGCCCGTGTGGTAGCGGATATCTCGAACATTCCCGAAGTGTCGATGGTGATGACGGCACATACCGCACGGCGCAACACCGCCACTGGCGAACAGGAACTGCTCGCCAACGGCTTCATGCCTCAACGTTGCGGCGATATCCTCTACACGCTGCGACCCGGCTACTTCGAGGCGGAAGGTGCATACATCGGCAAGGGCACTACGCACGGCAGCGGTTGGACCTACGACACGCATGTACCCGTGCTCTTCTTCGGTAAGGGCATCACCCAGGGTGAAGTGGTGCGGCGCACGGCGGTGGCGGACATCGTACCCACCATGACCATGATCATCGGCTGTGCGCTGCCCGATGCTGCCGTTGGGGAACCCGTTCCCGAGGTGCTTGCGCGCTGAGCGCTGTTCACCGGCAGCTGTTCACACATCGCCCTTCGGCTGTTGGCGACGGATACCATTGTCCGGGTAGTTTTCGGCATGCTTACACCCGCCACGGATCCCGTACCAGAGCCGTTCGAGATGTGGAATGATCACGGGACCGTACGGCTCGTGCTGCGTTCCACGGCATTGATCGACGCCTGGGTGATGAAGGACATCCTGCGGGCCCTTCGGCGCGCCGATCCTGTGGGGGGTGCTCCCGTGGTGGTGCAACAGGAGCAATTGGTGCGCATGACGCCCGATGCGAAGGTCTTCCTGGCCCGCGTATGCACCAACGACAAGCGTCCGGTGGCCTACCTGGCAGAGGACCTGCCTGAGCGCATACAAGGCGAGTTCTTCCTGCGATTCCATAAACCTGTTTTTCCTTTCCGCCTGTTCGCCACGCTCGATGAGGCCCAACTGTGGTGTGCTTCCTATTGCGGTCTGGCGCGATCGCTTCCCTAGCTTGTTGAAAAGGGCGTTCGCAACGTCTCATATCTTCCGCTGGCGCGGCGTGCATGCACCCGGTAAGTTCGTGGCA
Source organism: Flavobacteriales bacterium (assembly GCA_031411095.1). Taxonomy (GTDB): domain Bacteria; phylum Bacteroidota; class Bacteroidia; order Flavobacteriales_F; family PHOS-HE28; genus PHOS-HE28. The sequence goes on from JANOAK010000032.1 coordinate 182,921, forward strand.
TGATCCGCGCGCTCCTGGTCCTGGCCTCCCTCGTGGGGGGAATGCCGCTCTGGGCGCAGCAACCCTTGGAACTGCGCGCCGAGAGCGATGCCACCATGGTGCTGTTACGCGGCTATGAAAGCCCCGATGCCACAGCGCCGGTGCTCCAGGCCACCTGGCGCTTTGCGGCCGACACGCCCGCAACGTTCTCCTTCCAACGCCTGTCCTCGGCCATGGGTGCCGATGACCTGATGCTGCGAAAGTTGGTGATCGCCGGGCTCGAACAATACCTCGATCAGCATGTGCACTTCGCCAAGCAAGGCGTGCGCACGGACCTTAGCGATGAACGGATGATGGCCGACATGAGCGCCATGGTGGAAGCCGCCGCCGCTGAGTTCGACGCGAGCGAAGGCTTCGGAGGCTTCTCCGAACCGGCGATGGAACAACTGGAGCGCGTAACGCACATCGACTGGAGCCAGGCCAGCTTTGGCGTGGATGCCGGCAAGGACCAGGACAAGTACCTCGCGATCTACTACTATGTGCGCAGTCAGCGTCAGGAGCTGGAACGGCAGCTACGGGCCGATCTGCTCCCACTCGCGAGCGTGGCAGTGATCGCGGATGGACCTGCGGCAGATGCCTTCGCCACCGGACGTAGCGTGACCGTGCCTACCGTTTGCAGCACGGTGTACGACGACCAGAACTTCCTCTGCGCGCTGGACCTCTCGGCGTATGACACCTTGAACACCGCATCGGATGCCGGGCTCACCGATGAGCTGCTGGCCAGCCTTGCACGCCAGGCCCGCCGCACCATTGAACAAGCTCCGCCGGAAGAGGAATGGGTGCCACCCCCGCCCCGGATCCGCAAGCGCGACCGCTGGCTCAAGGCCGAACTGGATGCCATCAACGAACGCATTGATGAACTTGATCAACGCAAGGAGCTATGGGCCTTGCGGGATCGCATGGACGACCTTGAAGGCCGCTTGGACGACATGGGCATGGAGCTCCGTGAGTTCAAGGAACAGGCGGCTGCGGACGCCACGGATAATCCGCTGGCCGTGCTCAGCGAGCTTACCGGACAGGACCTCGTGGTGCGCTTCACACGCGGTAGCTTCGAGCTCGATGCTTCGCACCGGGTGACGCTCAACGAGGTGTTCGAGCAATTGGCCCGCTCACCGATGGACCGGATCCTCATCACCGGATATACCGATCGCAGCGGAGATCCCGCCGTGAACATGGCGCTGAGCGAACTGCGCGCAAAGGCCGTGCGCAATTACCTGCTCCAACGGGGCATCGGGGCCGAGCGCTTGCTGGTGAACTATTACGGCGACAGTCGCAGCCAGGGCCATGATCCCTTGGAACGACGTGTGGAACTGGAATGGCTGAAGTGAGGTTCAGCGCGGGGGCAGCGCACCGATCCCCTGCATCCGGAAAGTGATCTCCACCCGCGTGCCCTTTTCGCTGAACAGCTCCAATTTGCCATCGATCTGGTCCGCCAGCGCTTCGGCGATCTCCAGGCCCAACGCGTCCTCGCGCCGGGATGCGACGAGGTCCATACCCAGGCCATTGTCGCTTACCGACAACCGGTACAGTCCATCGCCCACCTCATCCACGTTGATGTCCACATGCCCACCGGTGACATAGGGGAAGGCATGCTGGAAACTGTTCGATAGCAGCTCGCACGTGATCATGCCCAATTGGATGGCCGTGTCGGCATCGGCCTTGATGTCGTGTGTTTCCACGGCGTGGCTCACCGTGCGGCTGGCGGGTTCGTGCATGGTGCTCACCGCCGCGGCCAACTGCGAGAGGAACGCGCGGAGGTCCAATGCGGAGAGGTCGCGTTGGGTGTAGAGCTTGTGGTGCACCAACGCCATGCTGTCGATCCGCCGTTTTCCGCGCAGGAATTCCTGTTGCGCCGCAGGGTCGTGTATGCGCTTGGCCTGCAGGTTCAACAGGCTGCTCACCACCTGCAGGTTGTTCTTCACGCGGTGATGCACCTCGCGGTCCAATACTTCCCGCTCACCGAGCGCCCGCATCAGTTTGCGCTGTTGCGTGCGGCTGCGTTTCTCCTGTCGTTTCACCTGCTCCACCGACCGCCGTCCGCGCAGGATGGTCCACACCAACAAGGCGCCCAGGATCGCCAGCAACGCGGCGGCGATCCGCAGGCCCGATCGTTCCCGCTGCGTCCAGCCCTTGATCAGTTCCATATCGATCACCGCGCCCATGTACCCGGTTGCACCACCCACGCCATAGGGCACCACACGGGCCATGTACGCCGAGCCATCCACATTGAACACGAAGGGGATCGTCCTGCGTTGCTTGGACCACTGGACTTGGGCCTGAAAGGAAGCCTGACGGGCCTGGCCCGTGTCGGGCATCGTCCACCGTACCCCTTCACCGGTGAGCATGAACAGGTCCACCACGGACCTCGGTGGAGCGATGGACCGCATGGCGCGTTGAAGGCTGATCCCGTAGCGGATCACATGGAAGGAGCCCCCTGCCTGCCGAGGGCGAATAAGCTTGCTGGCGTAAAGGGTGAGGTCCACCGGCGACTTGCCAACGATGCTCCAGCTCACATCACGGTCCGGCTGATCCAGTGTTTGACCGAACCATGCGGTGGAACGCGGATCCACTTGGTTTTCGCTGATGGTGGTGCGGGCGCTGGTGGGCAGCGCGTTCAGGGCCCACACCGAGACCAATGGTGGGCTCTCTTCCGAACCACGCGCCACGGTGGTGAGTTTCAGAACGCTATCGCTGCGTTCAAGGAGCAGATCATCCCCCCCTTCGCTGGCCAGGCCGATGGACACCAGGTTCCAATCGCCCCTGAGCACGGCTGACCATCGGTCCACCAGTGATCGCTCCACAAGGCTGTCCTGCCCGGTAACGAATGCGGCCTCCGTCCGCAGATCCTTCTCCAACCCGCGGAAGAACAGGTCCAGCTGCCTACGCTGCACGTCCATCACGCGCTCCAACCCCAGACTGCCCAATTCCGAGTCGCGCTCCTTGCCCTTCAGCAGTGCAACCGTCACGAGGGTGGACAGGATCAACCACGTGAGGGAGATCCCGATGATCAGGCCGATGCTGGTGACCCTGCCCCGGTTCATGTCGCCAGCGTATTGATCACATCGATCAGGCGATCAACGGAGGGGTCATCAATGTCGAGGTGCAGCACCATGCGGATCTGCGACGGCCCGATGGCCATGGCGAGCACCCCGCGTTCCTTCAGTTGGGTGGAAAGGGTGGGGGCGTCCTGCCCAACCTTCAGGGAGAAGATGATGATGTTCGTTTCCACGGGCATCACCTCCTTCACCGCAGGTCGGGCGGTGAGGGCGGCTCCGATGCGGCGGGCGCGTGCATGATCGTCCGGCAACCGGGACACATGATGGTCGAGCGCATACAGGCCTGCGGCAGCCAGCATCCCGGCCTGGCGCATGCCGCCTCCCAAGCGCTTGCGCACGCGTCGTGCCCGGGCCATCAGCGCATGGCTGCCCACCAGCACCGACCCGGCCGGCGCGCCCAGTCCCTTGCTCAGGCAGATGGAGACCGTGTCGAACCGGCGCCCCCATTCAAGCGGGCTTTCCTGGCGGGTGGCCAGGGCGTTGAAGATCCGGGCCCCATCCATATGGAGGGCCAATCCGTGCTGCTTGCACACTGCGCCGATGCGGTCCACCTCCGCCAGGTCCCAGGTGGCACCACCACCTCGGTTACACGTGTTCTCAATGTTCACCAGGCTGGTGTTCGCCAGCCACTGCGCCTTCCGGTCGTTGATGGCCGCTTCCACCTGTTCAGCCGTGAACCGCCCTCTGTCCGTGGTCAACAGCTTCACGCTGCAGCCGCTGGTGGCCATCACCCCACCTCCTTCATAGCGGTAGATGTGTGCCCCTTCATCGCAGATCACCTCGTCACCCGGCCGAGTATGGATGTTCACCGCGATCTGGTTGGTCATGGTGCCGCTGGGGCAGAAAAGCCCGGCCTCGTGGCCGAAAAGGGCCGCCAGCCGTGCCTCCAAGGCGTTCACCGTGGGATCCTCGCCGAACACGTCATCGCCCACCTCGGCGTTGGCCATGGCACTGCGCATGGCGGGAGTTGGGCGCGTAACGGTGTCGCTGCGCAGATCAATGAGCTCCATTGTAGCGTCCCAAGATAATGGAGCGCCGAACGTGCTTCGGATGCATTCAGTCCAAATGCCGGTGCAGGTCCACCAACAACGGGAATTCCCGCGCGCCGATGCCATGCACGGACCGCGCCACGTCGTGCGCGCAACGATAGATCAACGCCTTGCGCTCTTCCGTGAGGTCGTTCTTGTGCCGCGCCATGTAGGCGATGAACGAACTGAAGGCCTCCTCGCTCGTCGCCTGCCGGTCGACCAGAACATCGAACTCGAATTCGGTCGCATAGGCCTTGTCCGAACCAAAGTGGTCCATCCCCGCCTCCACCGGGACCAGGCGCTCCTTCACGATCCGCTTCACGGTCTCTGACTCCCGGGCGGAGATGCGGCCATCAATGCTCGCAACAGCATACAGCAAGCGTCCGAACTCCTTGTAGAACAACTGCGCTTCCATATCGAAAGTTCGCAAGCGCCGGGCGCCGGCCACATGACCATTGTCACTTCCTGCGCGCCACCAGCACGCCATCGCGCAACGGCACCATCACCCGCTCCAGGCGTGGGTCGCGGCTCACCTTTGTGGCATAGTCCACCAAGGCCCTGGTCTGGTCGTCCTGTTGTGCTTCAGGCTTCAACACCTTGGCGCTCCACAACACGTTATCGGCGATGATCAGGCCGCCGGGCCGCACACGATCGATCACCGCATCGAAGTAGTGCGGGTAGTTCTGCTTGTCGGCGTCGATGAAGACCAGGTCGAAGGGTGTCGGCAACGTGGGGATCACCTGCAAGGCCGGTTCATGGTGCATGGTGATGCGATCGAGCATGCCCGCTTTTTCGATGTAGCGATGCACCATTTCCGGCAGGTACGGATCGATGTCGATGGTGTGGAGCATGCCGCCTTTCACCAGTCCTTCCGCCAGGCACAGTGCACTATAGCCAGTGTACGTACCGATCTCCACGATCACCTTCGGTCGCACAAGGTGGCTCAGCATGGAGAGGAAGCGGCCTTGTAGATGCCCGCTGATCATCTGCGGCATCTGCACCTTGTCGTAGGTCTCCGCGGTCAGCTCCTTCAGGTACCACGGCTCTTCGCCGCTGTGTTGTTCGCAATACGCATCCAGCGCGGGGTCGATGAAGTTCATGGGGAAATGGGAAGGCGGCCAAAGGTCTGCTTTGGCCGCCTTCCCGCACATAGGCTATCTCAGCGCATCACCAACGCGTCGAGGGCCGCTTTCGTCGCGGGCTGTGGCGTTCGCGCACCTATCAGCTCGGCTTTCTTGTTCCCCGTGAACTGACGGGCGGGGTGCTTGATCACCAACAGTTCATTGTCCGGACCCACGAAGACCAGGCTCGTCATGTCACGGCTCAGACGCATGGTGTCCTGTTTCCCGGTGCCATTGCCCCAGTAGGTGATCACGGCGTTGTTGCCCTTCAGCAGGCCATAGGCGGTGTGCCACGGAAAGGCCTTGCCATCCTCATCCAGCACGGCCACGGCGCTGGCCATCACCGCTTCCTGCTGCAGGATCCGGTCGCAGTTGTAGATGCCGAATCCGCTCATCTGGAAGGAGGCGGTGATCGCCATGGCCCCATTGCTCTCGCCCAGGATCCGTTCCCAGTATTCATTGCATTTCGCCAAGGCGTACGCATTCCAGTCGGGCAGCGACAGGGTGCGCTCCTCCGGGGTCATCATGGGCCGCACATCCGCATAGGCTTTCTGTTTCAGGCGTTCAAGCCTGCGCTTGTCCGCGCTGACCAACGAGGTATGGTGCTGGTTGAAGCGACGCTCCTTCGCCTCCAGCCGTCGATCGAACACGTCCAGTGTGCGTGCCCAGATCTTCGCATCCACCGCGGTGCGGAGATGACCCCTGAGGTCCACCGGCAGTTCCAGCCATTTCCCCTGACCCTTCAAGCGGATGACACCTTGTTCGTCGCCGGCCTTTGCTTCCAGGATGATGTCCTGGAAGCACCGGTGCCGTGCCAGGCTGTCCACGAATTCGGCCCGTGTGAGCTCGCCGGCATAGGTCCACACCTTCTCCTCGCCGAAGACCGCCCACTCGGGATGAAGCCAGCTTCGGTCGATCATGATGTGAAAGCCGATACGGCCACCTGCGGCCCGATGGCTCATGCGTAAGCTGATGTTCTGGACCTCCGCGCGTGCATCCATGGAGAACACCCGCCCCTTGCGCTGGCCCTTCTCGTCCGGCAACGGCGTGCAGCTGGCGGTAAGGCAATAGCCCGGTGCAGCTTGTCGCTCAGCGAAGTCGAGCGTGTCCACCTTGGGACGGATGCCCCCCATGGCCATCTGGTAGAGCATCCAGGATGTGCGCACGCCCCCATCAACCACCGGCGCGGCGTTCTGTAACACGGTCGCCGTCATCACCGGACCTTCCTCCCGCCACTGGCCTGTGGCCTCGTCGAGCATGTAGTTGTTGAAGCCCTCCAGTGCGACGTTCGACATGGGTCGTTGAATGGTGATCCGTTCACCGGCGCGCAGTCGTACAGGCCTCTCGTTCTGCGCCGCCAGCACCTCGTACATGCCGGCCGTTTCCATGTGGCCTGCGGCATCACCATGCCCTATGTACATCGGTATGCCGCTGGCGATCGCTTCTGTGGCGGTGAAGAAGCCGCGGCAGCTGATGCGCACATCCCCTTGGACCGGCCGACCTTCGGCATCCACCATGGCGCCAGCTGGAATGTGAACGGACCAACCCTCTGCCGTGCGCAGGTCGATGGTGGCGCTGGCGTTCGCGGTGAACAGCTCCGGTCGTTTGTCCACTGCGGGCATCAGCGGTTGAAGGCCGGAGAACCGCAAAGGCACCGGCTCCGGAGAGGCCAATGCATCCGGTGGCTCCAAGGCGATGGCCACATCCACCCGGCGGTTCAGGGCGCGACCATGCTCCGCCGCGTTGTCCGCTATCGGCCGTGCTTCACCCTGCCACGTGATCTCCCCTTCCGCGAAGGCGGGACAGAGCTCGCGCATGGCCTGCCGCACGGCATCAGCGCGCCGGTGGGAGAGGGCCACGTTGTAGGCTGCATCGCCCACATCATCCGTGTGGCCCGTCAGGGTGATGTTCCACAGGTCGCGGTCGCCTACCGTCCCGCATAGGCGCATCAGTGCCGTTCGGCCGTCCGCATCCAACTCTGCCGAAGCGCTCGCGAAGTGAATGCTCACGGTCGTGTCATCGCCGGTGTTGCCGGCGCTCACCGATGGTGTGGTGATGTCCTGCGCCCACACAGCTGCGGCAAGCAGCGCGGCGCTCATGAAGGTGGTCAGGTGTCGCATGGTCCAGGGTCTTTTGGTCGCGCTCATACAACTTCCGGCGGTCGCCGATCCGTATGTCGCACAACCTGAATGCGAGGAACGGTAAAAGGTGACCGGCCTGCGGATAGGACGATGGACCTAACACGAAGGATGCCTGCTCAGTGCTGGACCGTGAAGCGTTGACAGGACCGCTCGGTTCCGTTCCATACCTCCATGATGTACAGCCCATTCGCCAAGTGCGCGGTGTGAACGTCGACCGATCGATCGGAGACCTGAGCACGCATCAGGACACGCCCGTGGATGTCCGTGATGATAATGGAGCGCAGTGTGGCCGGATGCGCAAAGGAGATCCGTATCGACGCATCAGAGGGGACGGGTGAAAGTGTGCACACCATTGCATCCGGTTCATGCATCCCGACGGGGTATTCCAACATCCACCAATCGCTGTACCGCTGCACATTGTCGCTACCCGTGCCGTAGTACACCGTCGATGTCCAGACACCGTCGATCCCGGAAGCAGCGATGCCACCGCGTCGTGGTCCGCCAGGAAAGTCGGGCAATGGCGACCATGCCGTGCCGTTCAAACGCCATGCATCGGCGTGCACCCCGGCCTGGGCGGAACCTGTGGCCCCACCGATCACGGCCCCTGCGATCCCCCAACTACCATCGGCTGAGAACCGCGGTTCGGGTAAGGGCGTGGCCGGGTACCATTCGCCCGTTTCGAACCAGATCGGATACGACCATGCGTCACTCAAGGGTGCGAATACACTGTCGGCCCCGCCAACGATGTGCATGCCGCCGCCGTCCAGGAAGCACGCGGCACGATGTCGGGATGGACCGGGCACAGGCGCGATCTGCTCCCACGTGTCCGTTTGTGCATCGTACTTCCATGTTTCGTTGGTGGGTGATCCGCTGGCCAACATCCCCGTGGCCACGATCGCGTTCGTATTGAAACCGGTCACAGCCACACATGCGAAGCGCGCTTCAGCAGGGATGGACGCCTTTGGTTCCCACGTGTTGTCCGCAGGATGGAAGGCCCACAGTTCTGCGAGCGCTCCATTCGCATCCACTCCGCCGAAAACATAGCCGGTGTCCACGATCGTGAAGCCTGTGCAGTATTGGCGAGGTGAACACGGCATGGCAGCCACAGGGCTCCACTGTTCAGTGGCCGTGTTGAAGCGGTACCAGTCGTTGGTCACCTGGAAACCTGCGTCCATGCCGGTGCCCACGTAAATGGTGCCATCGATGCTGAAGGATGCCCCATCATCGCGGGCCACTCCCGGAAAGTCAGGTAGCTGCGTCCAAGTCTGGGCGACCGCGGAAAAGGTGGCCAGAAGCAGGGCAGGGGTGAGAAGACGCATGCTCGAAGCTACGAAAGCCAATGAACCGCCACGACCTACCGGCCAGCCAAGCGCAACGACGCTACGGTAACGCCATGAGAACATTCCTCCTTGCGTTGCGCATTCGTTGCGCCGTTGCGCCGTGGCGGTGGAAATAATCTCAGTAGCAGTACTTCCCCTCCGCGATCATCTTCTTCGCGATCACCTTCCGCAGCTCGGCCGTGTTCAAGTTCGTGTTCTTGCCGAAGCGCTTCGCGCCCATCAGCATGGCCTGGCGCTCGTCGCCCTCGGCGAAGTTGTTCACGGCCTCCTTGGCGTACTTGTGGATGCGGTCCGCAGCGTCGTGGATGTACAGCTGGCACATGGCGATCTGTTCTGTCATTCCGGCCACCGAGCCGGAATCGCGTTTCATGTCCGCTAATTTCAATGTGCGTAGCAGCACACTCTCGGCCAGGTAGGTGTCGATCACCATGTCCGCGATGTGCATCAGCGTTTCCTGGTGCTTGCCGAGTTCCAGGCCCAGCTTCTGGGCAGCACCACCGGCCACCATCAGCACGGCCTTCTTGAAGTTCGCCACCATGCGCTTCTCGTCCCCGAGCAGGGAATCGTCCGGCTCAGGCATCTCGGGGATGCCCATCAGCTCGGCGGCCACGGCCTGTGCGGGACCCATCAGGTCCAGCTGACCCTTCATCGCGCGCTTCAGCAGCATGTCCACCGTGAGCATGCGGTTGATCTCGTTCGTGCCTTCGAAGATCCGGTTGATGCGGCTGTCGCGGTACGCACGCTCCACGGGACTTTCGGCGCTGTAGCCCATGCCGCCGTAGATCTGCACGCCTTCATCGCACACGTAGTCCAGGCATTCGCTGCCGGCCACCTTCAGGATGGCGGCTTCGGCGGCGTATTGTTCCACGCCTTTCAGCAGGGCCTTGGCATGATCGGCACCAGCAGCTTCCAGCGCTTCGATCGCCTGCTCCATGTCGTAGCTGCAGCGGTAGGTCGCGCTCTCCACCACGTAGCAATAGGTCGCCTGGTCGGCCAGCTTCTGGCGGATCGCCCCGAACGCGCTGATCGGCTTGCCGAACTGGATGCGCTCGTTGGCGTACTTCACGCTCTGGTCCACCACAGCTTTCGCACCGCCCAAGGCCGCACCGGCCAGCTTGATGCGACCGATGTTCAGGATGTTCACCGCGATCTTGAAGCCGTTCTGCCGCTCGCTCAACATGTTCTCCACCGGCACCTTGCAGTCGTTGAAGAACACCTGCCGCGTGCTGCTGCCCTTGATGCCCATCTTCTTCTCCTCCGGGTTCAGCGTGATGCCGCCGAAGTCCTTCTCCACGATGAAGGCCGTGAGGTTCTCATCGTCGCCGATCTTGGCGAAGACCGTGAAGATGTCCGCGAAGCCGCCGTTGGTGATCCACATCTTCTGGCCGTTCAGCAGGTAGTGCTTCCCATCGGGCGTCAGCGTGGCCTTCGTCTTGCCGCTGTTCGCATCGCTGCCGCTGCTGGGCTCGGTGAGGCAGTAGCACGCCTTCCACTCGCCGGTGGACAGCTTCGGGATGTACTTCGCCTTCTGCTCCGCGTTGCCGTAATAGAGCGTGGGCAGGGTGCCGATGCCGGTGTGCGCCGCCATCGCCACGCTGTAGCTGTGGCCTGCGCCGGTCTTCTCCGTCACCAGCATGTTGGTCACGAAGTCCTTGCCGAAGCCGCCGTACTCCTCGGGGATCGAAATGCCGAGTAGTCCCAGTTCGCCGGCCTTCACCATGATGCTCTGCATCAACCCTTCCTCCTGGTGGTCGATGCGCTCCAGGTTGGGCCATACCTCCGCGGCAAGGAAGTCCACGGCCGTCTGCGCGATCATGCGCTGTTCCTCGTTGAATTCCTCGGGAATGAAGATGTCCTGCGGTGCGCTCTCGCGGATCAGGAATTCGCCGCCCTGCAGGGCTGTCTTGGTTTCAGTGCTCATGGTGTCGATCAGATGATCAGGGGATCAGACGATCAGATGATCGAAATTCCCGTGAGGTTCTACGGCTGGTTCGGGTTAAAGTTATGCACGCATACTAATATTCCAAATCCTATTCTTGCTGCGAAGAGCCATGTGCCAGGGCGAACGGTACGCACATGTGCGCTCCTTCGCGCCGGACTGAATTGACACAAGCGGATAGGACGATCGTCGTCGACTTCAAGGTGTGCGGTGATCGTGCATTGTTCATGATCCCTCGTCCTAGTTCCACGGCCCCAGCTTCCCCACAGGCGTGAACCGCGAGGTCTTCCGATCGAAACGGAAGAGCCCACCGAAACCACCGAACCAGAAGCGACCTTCCCGGTCTTCCATGATGGCCAAGATCCCGCCTGAGCTCAAGCCGTCCTTGGGGCCGTAGTTCGTGAAGCTCGTCCCATCGTAGCGGAAAACGCCCTGGTGCTCCGCGGCAAACCAGATGTGGCCCGACCGGTCTTCATAGAACGCACCTGATTCAACCCCTTGGATCACGCCGTCCTTTGTGAAATTGGTGAACGCCTTGGTCCCTTTTTCATCAACTGCTGAAGGGTCGAAGAGGCTCACACCGCCGAACATGCTCCCGAGCCAGAGCCTGCCCTTGCTGTCCTCCATCAGGCCGGAAAGGCTGCTGTCGGGCAGGCCATCTGCCACGGTGTAGTGCTTGAGTATCCTGCGCGGTCCGGTCTCCTTCGGATCGATCATCAAGAGCCCATCCCCTTCGCGCCCGAACCAGATCATTCCTTGACGGTCCGCCAGAACGCACGTGATGCGTGTAGGCGATGCGCCGCTCACAGAGTCCACCGCAGTGTTCGGCGGGAGGTCGATCGCTGTGAATGTGCGGCCGTCGTAGGTGCACAGCCCGTTCATCGTGCCGACCCACAGCACGCCATCGCGGCCCATGGCCATGTTCCCGACCTCGTTGTGCAGCAGGCCATCCTTCGTGGTCAACTGACTGAAGCCATGTCGAGCGGAATAGCGCGTCGAGGGATCGTATTTGAACAGCCCTTCACCATCCGTGGCAACCCATAGGATGCCGTCCGCGCCTTCCACGATCCCGTTGATGCGGCCAGTGCTGATGCCTGCGCTATCGGCGAGGTACTCCAGCGTATCGTTCGCGTAGCGGATCAGTCCGTAGTGGTTGGTGCCGAACCACAGCGTTCCGCTCCTGTCCTCGCGCATGTGGCGTACCCAGTGGCAGAGCTGCCCTGGGTAGTCGAGTTTCAAGAACCATTCGGTCGGGATCGGTATCGTATCGTTCATGATCAGCACGGGTGCCTTGCTCGTGGGCTGGCCGTTGCAGGAGAGGAGGAGCAACGAACCGAAGGCTTGGCAAATGATGGTGCGGGTTCCCATCATTTCTTCTTGCTTATGGAGATCCGTTTCTTCCCCGGCGGCAGGAAATTGCTCCCCGACACCACCGCCTTACCCGTACGCTCCTCCAATTCCAGCCGCGCCTTCTTCGCGATGCCGCCGCCTTTCCTCGCCGCCACCTTGTTCTTCGGCATACCGGTGGCTTGCTCCGTCTCGGCGATCTGCCGCGTGCTCCCCCGGATTAAAACCGGGGTCGGCCAGTGCCGTGAAGATCAGCTCGGCCTCGGTCATGTGGTCGCGGAGGTTCTGGGTCTTCAGGCCTTTGATGGACTTGTGATCCTTCACCGTAACGCCGCTCCACTCCTGGTGGATGATGTTGGTGAGGATCGCGAACTCTTCACCTTCCTTGATGTCGTGGTCCTTCCAGTAGTCGGTGAGGCTGCCTACGGCAGCCAGGCTTGTTTGCGCGCCTGCCTGCCGTAGGCAGGTTTCCTGGCCCATCATGCGCTGCTGGATCCACTTCTCGCTGCGGCCATGCTTCAGCCAGAGCTCGCGGGCGCGATCCACGGATAGGCTCGGGTCGGCCATTTCCTGCATGCGCTCGTAGCCCACCTTCGCCAACCAGAGTTTGATGTGTTCCGCTTTCGGGCTGGGAACCGACTGGACCAGTCGCAGCAGGGTCTCGGCCTTCGCTACGTCCGTCTCGCGCATCTTGCCGTCATCGGCGGCCATTTTCAACTGGTAACAATCTGTTACCAGTTGGCTGCCTTCCTTGTCCAGCCTGCCTTTCAGCACTTTCCAGTACTTGCGCGCGGCTTGGTAGTCGGTCGACTGGGTCAGTGCTCGTATGATGTCGATCACCGAGAACCACCACGTCTCCGTGGCATCATCATAGAGGCGACGGATCTGGTGTTGCTCGAACAGCGTAGCGGAGGGTAGCAGGGCGCTCATGCTTTGTAAGCCGAAGCTTTGCGAAGGTTTGGTTTCAGCGGGCTTGCCTGCCGAAGGCAGGTGACGGCTTCTTCGTCAACACGCATTGAACAACATACAATGGAGAGTGCGGCGTTCATTGTCTTTCAGTGGACAGGTTTCCGCACCTCGTGAACAGTGGCCAAGAAGGGCTCAAGGTCGAAGGACTTCCAGTGGTGTGCGATTTCCTTACCTGAACTGAAGAGTACCGCTTCGCCGTAGCCATGACACATGGCACCCAGCACATGTTGTTTTACTTCATCGGAGATGCTGTCGCTATCAACTAGGTATGTCTCCAAGTCGTTGGCGGGTCTTGCGGCAACACGTGTCAAGATTCGGTGAATGTTGCCGATCGAGTAAGAACTCCAAGGAGCATGAAAGATGACAAGCGCGAAGTCGTGAGCGATGGATCGAAGCTCATCGTCTGACATGACCAGCGTGAAGTCGACTCCGTGTTCTGCGAAGTACTTCTCGGCGTGTTCCCGAGTACTGTGCTGGTAGAAGTCCGTCGACATTGTTCAATTCAACAACTCAAACACACTCGCCGCTCCCTGCCCCGTCCCCACGCACATCGTCACCATCCCGTACTTCTGCTTGCGGCGGCGCATCTCGTTGAAGAGCTGCACCGTCAGCTTCGTGCCTGTGCACCCGAGCGGATGCCCTAATGCGATGGCGCCGCCGTTCACGTTCACGATGTTCGGGTCCAGCCCCAGCTCGCGGATCACGGCGAGGCTCTGGCTCGCGAAGGCTTCGTTCAGCTCCACCAGCTCGATGTCCTTCAGCTTCAGGCCGGCCTTCTCCACGGCCTTCGGCACAGCGGCCACCGGACCGATGCCCATGATGCGCGGCTCCACGCCGGCCACGTGGTAGGAGAGGAGGCGCGCGATCGGCTTCACGTTCAGTTCCTTCAGCATGCGCTCGCTCACCACCAGCACGAAAGCCGCGCCGTCGCTCGTCTGGCTGCTATTGCCGGCCGTAACGCTGCCCTTCGCATCGAACACCGGTTTCAGTTTCGCCAGCCCCTCCAGGGTGCTCGCGCGCGGACCTTCATCCGTGTCCACCACGTACTTCTTCACCTGGCGCTTCTCCTTCTCGTCCAGGTACACCTGCTCGACTTCCACCGGCACGATGTCGTCCTTGAAACGCCCGGCGGCGATGGCGGCCAGCGCCTTCTCGTGGCTGTGCAGGCTGAACGCGTCCTGGTCCTCGCGGCTCACCTTAAAGTCGCGCGCCACGGCCTCAGCGGTGAGGCCCATGCCCCAGTAGTAGGTGGGGTTCACCTTGCTCACCTCGTAGTTCGGCACTATGCGCCAGCCGCCGAAGGGGATCGGGCTCATGCACTCCACGCCGCCGGCGATGATCATGTCGCTGAGGCCGCTGTGGATCTTGCTGCTCGCGATGGCGATCGTTTCGCTGCCGCTGCTGCAATAGCGGTTCACCGTCATACCCGGCACCTTGTCCGTGTTCAGGCCCATCAGGCTGATCATGCGGCCCACGTTCAGGCCCTGCTCGGCCTCGGGCGTGGCGTTGCCCACGATCACATCCTCGATGCGGTTCACGTCGAGGTTGGGCACGCTCTTCACGAGGTGTTGCACCACGTTGGCGGCCAGATCGTCCGGACGCGTGAAACGGAACTTGCCTCTGGGAGCTTTCCCAACTGCGGAACGGAAGCCTGCGATGATGTAAGCGTTCATGGCTTGGAGATGAATGGGGTGAAGCGGAGTTCCCGCGCGCCTGGCTGCCGGAGGCAGGGGGCTTTGCCCACGGCAATGCGGAAACCGGCGATGATGTATGCGTTCATGCTTTCGTGCGTTTGGTCTGTTGACGTCGAATATTCGTGCGTCGAGAGGTTGGCTTCAGGGAATCAGTGTTCGCCCATTCGAACCAAGGCTGTCCTGCGATCCGTTCCTGCGCATGAGCGATCGCTGCCCGTGACTTCTGCAGCAACGCTCGAAAGAGCCTCATATCTGCCGCAGAAAATTCACCACCGGCGAGGAACAAGTCCACGCCTTCCGGTTCGAGAATTGGAGCCGATCCAGATCGTGCCATCACTTGGTGACTTTCGCCTTGAGTTTCCGCCTGCGCGGCGCGGTTGCCTTTGCCGGTGCTCGTCGTGGCCGGGCGACGGAAACAGCAGCCTTGTTCTTTGCGACGGCCGCTTTCAGCAAGCGTTTCTCTGCGGCGGTGAGCGGACGGTCTTCTACAAAGAGGTCCACGTCCTTCGGTTCACGTATGAAGCCCATGTTTCTAGAGTTTGTAACGTTCCACCAATTTACGAGCGGCAGGGGTGGTGATCTGCATCAGTTGGCCTCCGATCACGCTTGCGTCCAGAATGGACTTGTAATGCTCGATCAATACCGTCTTGGCCGTGAATGAGACGAAGCCATGGTAGCCCTTGTCGAATGATAGCCTGCAGGCCTGGGCGAAAAGATTCCCAGGTACTCCGAAGTACTTCTTGCCCTTGCCACGATTGAAGGCCGCGCTCTCAACAAGATGCACTCGTATATGGTCGCCCGTGTCTTCCAAGCTGACCAATCCTTGGATCACTTCGGGCTCATGAAGCGTACTCAGCCGATAGACCAGGCGCTCGCGGTGGGTCATCTCCTTGGACCAATCGAAGAGCCAGTCCTTTCTCCGGATGGCTTTCTTGCCGACGGTGATCAGTTGCGTCAACGATGTATCGAACACCTCGCCCGTGGCAACGAGTTCCAGTGAGTTCGTCAGCTTGTCGATCTCGATGTCGATGGAACGGGTGCGCTTCTTAGCCATGGTGACTCAATTCGCTGTTGCGACCGGCCGCGTTCCCAATTCCCTCGAATTCGAGGGAATTGAAACTGAGCTTTTCGAAGTGTTGGGCGTGCCGGCGTTCAAATGCAACGCCGTCGGGCTATCCGCTACAAGTCCTCGGCCTGATCCTTCGACTTCGCTCAGGACGAGGCCTGCGGGCTTTCCACTGCTATCCCTCACGCGGAGGTGATCGGAATGATGAAGAAGCGTCATGTCCTAGTGAATGGAGAAAGTTGTGAATGAGCCCTTGCCTATGATCTTTCCGGTGTTGGCATTCACCTCTAGGTAGTCGAACTTCTGGGTGCCAAGCTGTGTAGGCTCTGGTACTCCTTCGTTGATGCGCCATTGAAAGCAGTCCTTGTCCGAATTGTATTCGAGTTCTATCTCGCCAACGTGAAAAGTCGGGCGATGGCTTAATGCAGACTTCACTGCTGAGCCCGGTGGAATGACGTTCCAGAAGGTCACGCCTCGCTTGTTGGAAGGGAAATCGGGTGCCGAGATGACTTCCAAGCTATCGTTGAGAGCTATCCCGATACGATAGTCGGCACCAGCGAATGGTGTGAAGCGATATCGGAAGAAGTACTTCGTACGACCGCATTTCTCCATGTCGACGCTAGGACCTCTGCCATCAAACTGCGCTACGCTATCGGCATAGGTGATCTCAACGTCTTCAAAGGTGAGTTTGTCGTAAAAGCCCCCAGACCTTGATTTCATGTAAGCACACACCGCATTAAATGCCCTGTTGTGCTGGGCCCGGACTAATGAAAGAGCATTGTCATTGAGGATGCTCCAGTTCGATGACACGGAAGCGGTATCGCTGAATAGGTAAGCAGGGCAGAAATAGGTGTAGTCATAACCGGACCAGTCGCCCCCGGGTACAACATTGTAGGATACCGGCTCTGGATCGGGTGATTGCGCGGACAGCAAATGCGGACCAGCTAACACCAGGGTCAAGAACGTGCTTCGCGTGAGCGATTGCAGCGGAAAGCCCGCAGCGCGGTAATCCGCGCGAGGACTTGCAGCGGAAAGCGCGACGGCGAGTCTTCGAGCCGGCACGCCCACATCTCGACTCCGCTCGATGTGACAGCTTTCGGTATGCTTCACCGTGTTCATCAGTTCCGCAACACTTTCCCGCTGGTAATGATCGACTGCAAGCGCTCCAGCGTTTTCCGCTGCATGCAGAGTTCCAGGAAGGTCTTGCGCTCCAGGTCCAGCAGGTATTGCTCGCTGACTTCCGTGGGTTCGCTGAGGTCGCCGCCGCAGAGCACGTGGCCCAGCTTCTGCGAGATCAGCGTGTCGTGCTCGCTGATGTAGTTCCCGCTCTGCATGGTGTTGGCGCCGATGTACACGATGCCCAGGCCTTCGCGGCCCAGCACCTTGATGTCCTTGCGCATGGGCGGTTTGGTGTAGCCCTTCTCCCAGAGGTCGAGCGCGCATTCCTTGGCGTAGGCCAGCTGGTGCGCGCGGCTCACGATCACCTCGTCCGTGCCGCGGCGCAGGTAGCCGAGGGCGAAGGCTTCTTCGCCGCTGGTGCTCACCTTGGCCTGGCCGATGGTGAGGAAGCGCTCGCGCAGTGCGTTGATGCGGATGTCGCCTTCCTTCAGTTCGTCGCTGAGGCGCAGCGCGAATTCCTTGCTGCCGCCACCGCCGGGGATCACGCCCACGCCGAATTCCACGAGGCCCATGTAGGTCTCGGCATGCGCCACCACCTTGTCCGCATGCAGGCAGAGCTCAGTGCCGCCGCCAAGACACAGTTGGTGCGGCGCGGCCACCACGGGGATGGATGAATGCCGCATGCGCATCATGGTGTTCTGGAAGGTGCGGATGGCCATGTCCAGGTCGTCGTACTCCTGTTCAACGGCCATCATGAAGATCATGCCCACGTTGGCGCCCGCGCTGAAGAGCGCGCCGTCGTTGTAGACCACGAGGCCCTTGTAGCCGGCCTCCGCGAGGTCGATCGCCTTGTTGAGGCCTTGGATCACCTCCGCGCCGATGGTGTTCATCTTGCTCGTCCAGTTCACCGCGAGGATGCCGTCGCCGATGTCGTACACGCGGGCTTGGGCGTTCTTCCACACGATGCTGCTTTCGGGCAGTTCGCTCAGCACGATGGTCCCTTCCGCGCGTGGTACGGGCTTGTAGCTCTTGCTCGGGATGTCGTAGTAGAGCCGTTTGCCTCCTTCCACTTTGTAGAAGCTGGTGTTGCCTGCGGCGATCATGTCTTCCACCCATTTCGCAACTGTCATTCCGGCCCCCGAGCCGGAATCGCGAATCGCCTTGAGCGCTTTGTCTACTCCAACTGCGTCCCACGTTTCAAATGGCCCCAGCTCCCAGCCGAAGCCCGCGCGCATGGCGTCGTCGATCTTGTAGAGCTGGTCGGTGATCTCCGGAATGCGGTGGCTCACGTAGGCGAAGAGCCCGTGGAAGCTCTTGCGGTAGAACTCGCCGGCCTTGTCCGTTCCTGCGTAAAGGATCGCGGTGCGCTTCACGAGGTTGTCCTCCTTCTTCGCCGCATCCAGCGTAGCGAACTTGGGCTTCACCTGCGGACGGTACTCCAGCGTTTTCAGGTCCAGCGCGAGGATGTCGCCTTTTTTACCCGCCGAAGCGTCTCGCGTAGGCGGGTCGGTTCTGAGTTTCATGAAGAACCCCTTCTCCGTCTTGCTGCCGAGCATGTTCTTCTCGACCATCTGCTTCAGGTAGCCTGGCAGCGCGAACGTGGCGTTCTGCTCGTCCTTCGGGCAATTCTCCTGCACGCCTTTCGCGACGTGCACGAGCGTATCGAGGCCCACCACATCCGCCGTCCGGAACGTTGCGCTCTTCGGTCGGCCCAGCGCGGGACCGGTCAGGCGATCGACCTCTTCCACGGTGAGGCCCATCTCTTCCACCAGGTGGAACAGGCCCATGATGCCGAACACGCCGATGCGGTTGGCGATGAAGGCGGGCGTGTCCTTACACAGCACCGTGACCTTGCCCAGCACGCGCTGGCCGTACTCTTCCAAGAAGGAGAGGACGGCGGGATCCGTCTTCGCCCCGGGGATGATCTCCAGCAGCGGCAGGTAGCGCGGCGGGTTGAAGAAGTGCGTGCCGCAGAAGTGCTTCGCGAAGTCCTCGCTGCGCCCTTCAAGCAAGGAGTGGATCGGGATGCCGCTGGTGTTCGTGGTGATCAAGGTGCCAGGCTTGCGGTGCTTCTCCACATTCGTGTAGACCTGCTGCTTGATGTCCAGCCGTTCCACCACGACCTCGATCACCCAGTCGCAGTCCTTGATCTTCGGCAGGTCATCATCGAAGTTGCCGGTGCTGATGCG
Source organism: Flavobacteriales bacterium (assembly GCA_031411095.1). Taxonomy (GTDB): domain Bacteria; phylum Bacteroidota; class Bacteroidia; order Flavobacteriales_F; family PHOS-HE28; genus PHOS-HE28. The sequence goes on from JANOAK010000032.1 coordinate 201,969, forward strand.
CTTCGCGAAGCGCTTGTCGTAGATGGGCGAGGGGCTGCTCTTCAGCGCGGCGGCCAATGCGTCGTTGACGACCTTGTTCCTGTCCGTGCCCTCCTTCGGTACGATATCGAGCAGCAGCACTTCAGCGCCCACGTTCGCGAAGTGACATGCGATGCGAGAGCCCATGACGCCGGATCCGAGGACGGCGACTTTCTTGATCTGTCTGTTGGCCATCTACTTCAAGGAGTTTGAGAACGCGTTGATACCGCAAAGGGCACAAAGAGCGCAAAGGAGCCCAGCAGAGCGAGTGGTTCGTTCGGGTTTCATTTGGTTGGCATTTCACTTTGCGTCCTTCGCGCCCTTTGCGGTATGTCTTCAGAAGAGTTGTTCCTGTTCGAGTATCCGGTCGAGTTCCGCCATCACCTGACGGAAGTTGTTGAGTTGGGTGGGCGTGAACCGGCTCTGCACCGCCTTGTTGAATTTCACCACCGTATCGCGGCTCACATCGCGCATCTGCTTGCCTTTCGGGGTCAGGTGGATGTACACCATCCGTTTGTCCTCCTTGCAGGGAACCCGCCTGATCAGCCCTTCGTCCTCCATGGTCTGCAGGATGCGCACAAGGCTGCGGCTCTCCTGGCCCATCTTCGGACCGAGCTTGGTGCTGGGTGTGCCAGCGGGATCGATGTTGAGCAGGATCTGGCCGATGGCCATGCTGCCGCCGTACTTGGCGGCCTCACTGTTGTAGATCCGCGCGATGCGGCTCCACACCTTGCGGATCGGGAAGTCGATGGTCTCCTCGGGTTTCATCGCGGTGTGCGCGCTGGACACGTGGAACGAAGGTATGCATAAAAAGTTATGCATGCATACAAAATGGCTCGGGACCTGCGGGCGAGCGAATGGCAGCCCCATCACCTACGGCACGGTCACCGCATGAGGCTTACGTGGCCCGAGTAAGTCTGCTCGTCGAGCTTGATGATGTAGTAGTAGACGCCCGCACTGGCCTGCTGGCCTCCATCGCGACGTCCGTTCCACGCCTGCCCGTTGTCGGTGTTCGCGAACACCTCCTTGCCCCAGCGGTCGAACACGGTGATGGTGTAACAATCCCGTAGGTCCTGGGTGCTGATCAGTTCGAAGAGGTCGTTCACATTGTCGCCATTGGGCGTGAAAACGTTCGGAATGCGGAAATCCACGACATCGATGAACGGTGCCACGGTGAAGTCCTGTGATGTGCTGGACGTGCAGCCGTTCTGGTCCGTGATGGTGAGTTCCAGCGTACCGGCCGAGTTGAAAGGGAGCACGAGTGAAGCACCATTGTTGAACTGCACGGAGGTGCCGTTGTAGGTCCACTGCGCCGTGGTGCCTGCTCCAGATGTGTTCATGGCCGTGGTGCGAACGCCCGTGCACACCGTATCGGTCTCCACCACGAAGCTGGCGGGTGGCGGTTGCGCCACGTTCACGGGTTGAACGGTGGTGAAAATGCAGTCCGCATCGGAACTGGTCACGCTGAGTTCGCCAATGCCGTTGGTCGTCCACTCCACGGTGATGCACGGCTGATCCAATGGCGACACGGCATTGCCCCCGGTCACCGTCCATGCATAGTTGGTCCCCGGCCCGCCCTGGGCGCAGTACTCATAGGTGCCCACGCCGATGCACAACGCACCCGGCCCCGTGATCTGCAACGGTGTGCCCACGGGGATCACGTTCACGGTGATAGCAGCATTGTACACCCCCGGCGGACAAGCGTTGTCGAAGGCCAGTACGGAGAACACATACGGCTCTGCCTGCCCCTGCTGGCAACTCGTGGCCCAGCAGAAGCTGGCCGTTGCCAGGCTGTCGCCGGAGAGCGCCCCGGTAAGCGTGGCGGCGGGAAAGACCACATTCGGGTCGAAAAGCGCACCGTTCACCGAGATGCCCAAAGTGTCCCCATTGAAGTCGGTGAAGGTGATCGGGAAGCACAGCGTGTCGCCCGCGTTCACCGTGTAGCTGGCGGTCAGCTGCCCCCCCAGCGGTTCGGGGGCCACGTTGTTCGCACACACGACACTGAGCAGTTGCAGGTCGCTCCGTATCCGCCCGATCAGGAGCCCGTTCCGGTATTCCTTGACCTCCACGGCCACCACCCAGTTACCCAACATGCCCGCGGAATACTCCGTGGCACCGGTCTCGGGATCGATGTACGCATAGCCCCCGCTGCCGAAGGGCTGTATGGCACTGAAACCGGGCTGGTACAGCACTTCCACGATGTTCCAGTTCAGGATGAACGGTGGGTCCACGATGCCCGCCATATTATCCTGGGATCCGTACGGGATCTGGAAGGAGAACACGAGTGAGTCGCCGTCGGGGTCCACCGCAGCATTGGAGAAGGTGGTGGTGTCGGTGATGCACACGAAGGGCACCGGCGTGCCTTGGAACACAGGGGAAGAGTTGGGTATGGTGGCCGGGGGGATGAAGGAGTAGAACCCGATGCCAGTGTTGCCAGGATCGACCAGGTTGGTGATCGCACCGTTCCGCGCAAAGCCTTGCAAATACAGGTGATAGCCACCATCGTTCAGCGGCAGGATCACTTCCCCTTCGAACAGGCTCTCCTCCACACAATCCCCTTCGCCCAGGATGCAATCCTCGGGCAGGTCGGGCGTCACGATGTTCCATGTGGTCACGAGGGCGTTGCCAATGGTGTACTGCACCTTGGAACCGTTCGTGTTGTCCGGGTCCTCGATGTACACCCCGATGCGCAGCGGAACGTCAGGGCTGCCGAGCCAGTCCACGATGGTGGGGAAGTTGGAACTGGCACCGCAGTTCAAGTAGATGCGTACCTTCAATTTGTAGCGGAACATGTTCGTACCGGGCGCGGTCTCCCCCATGAACTCATAGCCCAGGTCGCCACCCACGATGTGTGTGGCCCAGGACGGTGACATCAGGAGGAGGCATAGGGCGGCCAGCAGATGTCGTAAGGTTCGTCGCAGGTTGAGCATGTCGGATGGTGGTTATTCCACTGGAAAGCGTGAATTTAGCTTCCTGCGCAACACGTGGCCCATACAGCCACCTGGTCCGGGACGTGTGATATGTACCCACTCTTCAAATCCCAATAGTTCCATCACCATGAAAAGATCGTTGTTCCTCCTCGCCATCGCCGCCTTGGTATCCGTTTCCTGCTCGAAGGATGATGTGGTGGAGAATGGCCCTCCCGTGAATGCCGGCACGCGCCTGATCCTGAAGTTCAAGTTCGACAGCACCCAGGTGCGATTGAACGGTTTTGGACAACCCGAGCCGGCGATAGAAGCGGGCCACGGGGCGCAGAGCCCGGTGTTCAACAAAATGAGCGCGCACTATGCGGAATTCGCACAGACCGCCACCACGCTCCTGGGCCAGGGCGATGTGGTGTACCACGCAACGGAGACCAACGTCGGCGGCCCCACCGCGATCGATCATGACCAGTCGCTGGAAGTATCGCAGGGTGGCGAATTCCTGAACATCCCGCTCAGCGACCTTTCGCCCGGCACCTATACCTGGCTTCGTGTATCACTCGCTTATCAGAATTACACGGTGAAATTCAGGACACTGAACCTGAACCTGTTGGGAACGATCGCCTCCTTCATCGGATACAACACGTACATCACATCCTATAGGATCGCCGATAGCACCGTGCAGGTGAATGGCAACCGCCTACAGGGCTATTGGGGCTTCGAAGTGAATGACATACCCACCGATGTGCTCACCGGCCAGGCCCCTGCAGGTGCCACCACCGTGCCCAATCCGCTCTCGGCAACGTCGCCCATACCGGCCGGGTCCTGTGTGGTCACCGGGGCGTTCCCCGTGCCGCTGACCGTCACGGGCAACGAGACGGCCGACGTGGTGATCGAGGTGTCGTTGAGCACCAACAAGAGCTTCGAATGGACCGAGTCGGACGGCGACAATGTGTGGGAGCCGATGGACAGCGAGACCCCCACCGATATGGGCGTGCGGGGCATGATCCCCACCGTGCAGTGATCGCCTAAAGCGGCTGCTGCGGCGTTATAGGCTTTCCGTCCAAGAGAAGGGTGGCTTTGCCCTCCGTGCACGCATAGCGCACACGCGCCGCGGGCAGCATCACTTCGGCGTGGCCTTGCAGGTCGTCATACAGGAATACGCTGTCCGTGTCGAAGGTGATGATGAACGCACCCGCGCCCCCCGAAACCCGGGCGTTCGGTGCGATGTTACCCAACACGCGCACAGGACCTTCGTCGCTGCTTTTCCACGTGCGCAGGGCCACATCCAGGAAGCCTAGGTGCATGAAGCGGTCGTCCTTCAGGCAGAACACCTCCTGGCCCCAGCTGTCGCGCTCACCCATGTTCGCCAGCACCACCATGCCATCCGCCGCATTCTCCGTGGCGAAGAAGGTGGGCAACATGGTGTAGCTGTCGTAGCCGGGCTTCGATCGTGCGACCACGTTCGCCGCGCTGTCCGTGCTAGGCTTGTACAGGTACAGATGCAATCCTTCGCGTGAGCTTTCGTCCGTCGGACCGGCGACCATTACGAAGCGTCCATCGGGCAGCTCGAAGGTGGTCTGGATCAGGAGCGTGTCGCTCTTCACGTTGTCATCCAGTCCGGGCAGGTCAACGCGATGCCACACGGTACCCGAACTGTCGGTACGGGCAGAGGGGCCCACCGAAGTTCCATTCTCCGGAGTCGGCGTGCCACACGCGGCCAGGAGGGCCACGCCGGCCAGCCATACGTGTTTCATGGTAAGGGTGCCACCGATCCGCTGCCGGTGATGTCCGTTGTGAGATGGGGTTTGCCACGGTACCGGACGCTACCACTACCGGCAATGGCGATCTTCAGTTCGCTGATGGCGGTCAGGCTTACATCCCCGCTGCCTTTGACCCTCACCTCCGCTTCATTGCATGTGAGCTCCTGGGCCTGGATGGAGCCACTGCCCAGTATGTCCGCCTCCAGCGATGAGGCCGTTCCTCCCACGCTGATCTCGCCGCTGCCTTTGGCTTGGGCCTCCAACTTCCTGGCATCCACATGTTCGATCCGTAGGTCACCGCTTCCTGCAACGAGCAGTTCAACATCGTTCCCGCCGAAGACGTCCTCGGAACGGATGTCGCCGCTGCCCTCCACCGCCAAGCTCGTCAGGTGCGGAGTGGTGATGTGGATGATGAAGGGCGCGTCGGTTGAATAGCCTTTCCCGGTGCGGATGTTCCAGGTCCCCCCCGTGACATCTGTGCGCAGGAGGTCGATCAACTCGGGCTGCGCCTCGATCTCTACACGTTGTGCATCGCCCTTGCTGATCACAACAGCGAAGTCGCCCTCATTCACGACCTCCGTGAAGGTCTCCACGTCGATGACCTTGCGAACTGGTGCGCCGGTGCCCTGCACCTGGCCTCCAAGGTCCATGCACCCCGTAAGGAGCGCGAACCCCCAAGGGATGGTCCAGGTCGCGAACGGCCTCATGTGATCAGCGGTTCAGGTATACGTTCCCGTTGAAGCTCATGTCCTTCAAGGTCAGGGTGTAGAAGTAGGTGCCGCTAACACACGGTTCCCCCGCGATGTTCCTGCCCGTCCACGTGATGTCGTTGCCGAAGCTTTCGAACATCTTCTGGCCCCACCGGTTGAAGACCTGCAGGTTCACACAGGGCCCCAGGAAGCCGTTCGTGTTCACCGTGAACACATCGTTCTTGCCATCCCCGTTCGGGGTGAAGACGTTCGGGATCTGGTAGTCCACGAAGTCGTCGAAGTTGCTGGTCTGGAAGGTCTGGGTGATGGTGCCGGTGCAACCGAAGTTGTCCGTCACCACCAAGGTCACGGTGATGGGCTGGCCGTAGGTGAAGAGGTGCTGTGGGTTCTGCTCCGTGCTGGTGGTTCCATCGCCGAAATCCCAGGCCCACTGCGCAGCGCCACTGCTCTGGTCGGTGAAGAACGCACGCAGTTCGTCGCAACCGGGTTCCAGGCGCATGGTGAACGCCGCCTCTGCAATGCCCTGCAAGTTCACCAGCACAACGTCCTGGCTGGTGCAGGTGTCGCTCGTCACCGTCACAGTGTACAGCGTGTTCGCCGTGGGTGTGGATACCGGATTGGATGCGGTGGCATCGCTGAGGTCCGTGCTCGGCGACCACAGCACCGAGGTGCCGGGAATGTTGGTGGGGTTGCCACCCAGGGTCACCTGATCACCCTGGCACACGCTCTGGTCGGGACCGGCATCCGCGGGTGGATCCGTGCTCACGTTCACCAAAACGTCGTCACTTCCCGTGCAACCGTTCCCATCGGTGATCACCAATGTGTAGGTGGTGGTGACCACCGGTGATGCCACAGGGTTCAGGATGTTCGCATTGTCCAGCGTAGCGTCCGGCGACCAGTTCGCACTGCCACCACCGGCACCGTTCAACTGCACGCCGAACCCCGGGCACAGGTACTGGTCCTCACCCGCATTGGCGTTGGGCAGGCCGAGCACCGTCACAGTGAGGGCATCGTTGCTGCTGCAGTTGTTCGCATCCGTGAGGGTCACACTGTAACTGGTCGTGGTGCCCGGTGAGGCGATGGGGTTGGCCACATCCACCGAGTTGAGCCCGGTGGATGGCGACCACAGGAAGGTGCCAAGGCCCGTGGCGTTCAACTGCACGGATCCACCCTGGCAGAAGCTGGTGTCGGTGCCGGCTTCCAGCAGAGGGAGTTGGTTCACGGTAACGGTCACGCTGTCCGATGCGCTGCATTGGTTCACGTCCGTAATGAACACGGTGTAGGTGCTGGTGATGGCCGGTTGGGCCACAGGGTTCGCGGCCGTGGTGTTGTCCAGGCCCGATGCGGGTGTCCATTGGTAGGTGCTGCCGGTAGGACCCGTGGGTGTGCCGCCGATAGGCGTGCTGGCACCCACACAGACCCCCACTGGTTGCCCGGCATCAACGGAAGGCAGTTCGTTCACCGTGACCACCACGGAATCGGTTCCGATGCAACCGGCCGCGTCCGTCACCGTTAGCGAGTAGGTCGTGGTGGAGGAGGGGTAGAAGAGTGGTGCATTGTTCGCAGGATCGCTGACGCCCGTGGCGGGGAACCACAGGTGCGATACGTTGCCCGCGTTGCTCAATTGTGTGGTGTCGCCAATGCAGATCTCATTGTCGCCGAGGATCTCCGTGTTCGGCGTGGTCACCACGATGTTCAGGATGGCACTCGTGTCCGCACATCCATTGCCGCCCGCTATGAAATAGGTCCAGGCTCCGGCGGGATCGATGGCCGGGCTGAAGAGCGCGCCATGCTGTACGCCATCGGGATCGAGCCAAACACCGTTCGGATCAGGTGCGCCGCCCAGCGAGTCGGTGAGGTTGAAGATGAGGCCGCTCGCACAGGTGCTCAGCGTGCCGCCCACGCCCGGGTCCAGCGCCGCATTCACCACGATCGTCACACTCGCTTCGTCATCCGTGCACGGCAGCACTGCGCTCACCACGTAGGTGAGCACATCGGATCCGCTGACGGAGGGATCGAAGATGCCGCTCGACGGTTGGCCATTGCTATCCGTCCACTGACCCCCGGCTTGAGGGGTACCCCCCAGGGCGGTGAACAGGTCGACCGGAGAGCTGTTGCTGCACAACTGGAGGGATGTGCTCTCGCCAGCATCCGCTGCGGGAGTTTCCGTTACCGTTACGAATGCGGTGTCGTTGGGGCAGGGGGTCGTGCCGGCGATCACATAAGCGTACGGACCCGGAAGGCTTGCGCCCGGTGTGTACTCGCCCGTGGAAGGCGAACCGTCCGGTGCCACCCATGTGCCACCCACAGGAGGGTTGCCCCCAAGAAGGTTGAAGAGCGTGAGCGGGAAGGCCGCTCCGCAAATGCTCGTGGATCCATCGGTGCCCGCATTGGAGGGCTGTACCACGAACACCATCATCGAATCCGAACGCGAGCACGCCTGATCATCGGTCAAGGTCATGGTGTACATCGTGTTCACCACAGGCGAGGCATAGGGGTTCGGGATGTTCGGGTTGCTCAGCGTGGCCGCCGGTGTCCAAGCATAGGTACCGGGACCGGTGGCTTGGATCTGTACCGAGTCGCCTAGGCAGACCGACAGGTCGGGACCCGCGTTCGCATTGGGCAGCACGTTCACCGTCACGGTGGTCTGGTCCGTGTTGGTGCAGAGGTTGCCGCCGGTCACTGTGAGCGTGTAGATCGTCGTGGCCTCTGGATTCGCCGTGGGGTTCGGGATGTTCGGGTCGCTCAGACCGAAGATCGGCGACCATACCAGCGTGCCATTGCCTGAGCCGTTCAGCTGCACGCTCTGGCCTGCGCAGATGCTCGTATCGGGACCAGCATCCACATCGGGGATGGCCAACGCGTTGATCGTCACGGAATCGCTTGCCACACACGTGTTGCCGTCCGTTACGGTCACCGTGTAGGTCGCCGTTCCTGCGATGGTTGCGAGGGGATTCGCAACAGTGATATTGTTCAGTCCAGCTGCCGGGCTCCAGCTGTATGTACTGCCGGTGGGGCCCGTGGGCGATCCACCCAGCGTGATCTGTTCGTTGATGCAGGCGGACGTGTCAGCACCAGCATCCACCGTTGGCAAGGGGTTCACGGTGACCAGCACGCTATCCACTGCGGTGCAGTTCACGCTGTCGCTCAGGGTAACCGTGTACATCGTGGTGATGGCTGGCTGTGCGACAGGCGAAGCGATGTCCGTCGCACTCAAGCCGTTCGCGGGTGACCAGAGGAACGTGCCGTTGCCTGAGGCCTGCAGCTGCGTGGAGCCGCCAGCACATATCGCCGCGTTGTCCCCCGCGTCCACGACCGGTTGCGAAATGACGACCAGCACGGTGTCCGTGTTCACGCACCCACCATTGCTCACCTGTACCACGTAGCTGGTAGTGGCCACAGGGGTGGCCACGGGATTGGCGGCACTGCTGCTGTTCAGGGTGGCCGACGGCGACCAGGTGAAGCTGCTGCCGTTGGGTCCTGTCGGCGCGCCGCCTAATGGCGTGGTTCCACCAGCGCACAAGGTCACATCCGCACCCGCGTTCGCGGCGGGCAACGGCACGATGTTCACACTTACGCTCACCGGTTCGCTCACACAACCCAGCGCATTGGTGGCGCTCACCAGTACCGATCCGGCTCCGGACGCGCCCCAATCCACGGTGATGGTGTTGGTGCCCTGGCCCGTGACGATCACGCCACCATTCACGGTCCATGCGAAGGTGGCGCCAGCGATGGCGGGCGTGGTGTACGTGCTACCCGATTGCTGTGTGCATACCTGCCCTGGTCCAGCAATGATCTGTGGGCCTGCGAAGGGGATCACGTTCACTTGGAACACCACGTCCACCGACTTTGGCGGACAGCCATTGTCGATGACGCTTACACTGAAGAGGTAGGGCTGGTCCTGACCCTGATCGCAGGCGGTGTTCCAGCAGAACTGTGAGGAGACGGTCCCATTGCCGGTGATCGCGCTGTCGATGGTGGCCGGAGGATCGAACAGCGTTCCGTTGAAGATGGTGCCGCTCGCGTTCAGCGTGATGCTGTCCGTATCCAGGTCAAGGAAGCTCATGTCGAAGCACAGCTGATCGCCGGCGTTCACGGTGTAGCTGGTGGGCAGGTTACCCGATACCTGGGGGGTGTTGTTCGGCGGGCAGGGGATGGCCTGCAACTGAAGGTCGCGACGCGTCCGGCCGATGAGCTGGCCGTTCCGGTACTCCTTGATCTCCACCGCGATCACATAGTTGCCCTGCAATGGTGGCTGGTATTCCGTGAGGCCGGTGGCGCCGTTCAGGAAGGCGTAACCACCCGGACCGAACGGTTGCACGGTGTTGAATCCGGCCGCCCAGGTGACCTCCGGAACAGGCCATGGCAGTTGGTTCGGGGGAGGTTGCACGCCACCCTGCTGGCTTACGCTGTTGTAAGGGGTTTCGAACGAGAAGATCAACTGGTCGCCATCGGGGTCGCTGGCGGTGTTGATGAAGGTGGTGGTGTCGCTGATGCAGAGGAATGGTGTAGGAATGCCCAGGAACACGGGGGAACTGTTGTTCACCAGCGTGGGGGGAATGAAGGCGTAGTAGCCAATGCCGGTGCCGTTGGGGTTCTCCAGGTTGTCGATGTCCAGGTTGCGACAGCACATCTGGAAGTACAGGTGATAGCCGCTGAAGCTCAACGGAAGGTCCACCGTGCCGGCGAACACCCCCCGCAGCGTGCAGAGGCCATCGCCTACGGTGCATCCATCGGGAAAGTCCGGGATGATCTGCTCCTGCGATATGAGGGATAGCTCAACCGTGGCCTGCTGGTTCTTGTCCGCGTCAGGATTTTGCGGATCCTGGAGGTACACACCCACCGGCAGTGTGCCGTTCGGGGATTGGTCCAGCAGTTCCGCGAACGTCTGGAAGTTGGAGTTGGGACCGCAGTTCATGTAGAACTCCATGGTCACCCCGTAGCGATAGACCTGGCTTCCGGGGAAGGTCTCCCCGAGGTATACGTAGCCTAGGTTACCGCCGACCAGGTGGGTGGCCATGGCCGCAGGTGCTGCCAACAGGCTGAGGAACAGAAAGGAGGATTTTAGAAAGCGCTTCATGTTCGTTCAGTTCAGCGAATGGCGATCGTTCTGTTCCACTGCCCATCCGGCGTTGCCAACGTGAGCACGTAGAAACCCGGGGCCAACCCCGATGTGCCCAGGCTATGCTGGGGTGTTCCGGCTTTTACCGCCGAAGAGGTCACCAACGCACCTACTGCGTTGCGGAGCACCACGCTCCATCCCGCTTCCGCCGTATGGCCGAACGCAATGTTCACATGGTCCTCCGCCGGCACGGGCCAGATGCTTCCGATGGGGTCCACGACCATCTCCGGGATACCCGTGAAGCTGCAGTTCCAATTCAGCAGGAAGCCATCATCGTTCGTGGGTGGACCACCACCGTTGCTCTCCTGGCGCAGGGTGATGCTCGGACCACTGGAGGTGATCACGCCGTTGTTGGGCAGCTGACCGAGGCCATTGCCGAAGTAGGTCCCGATGAGCGGGCTGTTCACGTCCGGGCCATCATAGATCGCCAGGAAACGCTGGTCGTTATTGCCCCATTCGAAAACGGTGAATGTCAGCACCACCACGTCGCCGCTCGTGGGCGCGATCGTAAAGGCACCCGACTCGCCGGGCTGGTAGGGGTCGTTCGGGCCTCCGTCATCGGCGAGCACCCCAGTGCAATTCTCGTTCATCACGTCCTGGAAGCCGGGCATCACCACGGTATCGCAGTAAGCGGGATCCACATAATGGATGAGGTTGGTGTATGACTGTGTGTCGGTGCCATTGGCATTGGTCACGGTCAAGGAGACCGTGTAGGTACCCGATTCCGTGTACAGGTGCAAGGGAGAAGGCTCGGCGCTCGTTCCGCCATCGCCGAAGGCCCAGTCCCAGGTTTCCGGTGCGTTGGTGCTTTGGTCGGTGAACTGGATATACCCAGTGCACGTGGTGGTGGGCGTGGCCGTGAAGGCTGCGTTGGGTGGGTTGGGATTCACGGTCACGATCACGCTGAAGTCCTCCGTCTGCCCATAAAGCGGCAGGTCGCAAGGGTCCGAGCTCTCGCCCACCACATCGGCCGTGATCCGCAGGCGAAGTGGAGTGTCGAAGACAACGCCGGAAGGCATGATCAGGATTGCATTGGGGTCCTGGGTATTCAGCGCGCTCCACACCAGCTCACCGGCGGCGAACGCGCCGTCGTTGTCCAGGTCGATCCACAGGAAGATGTCGTGCGCCGATGTGCCACCGGTGCCGATGCTGATGGGGTAGGTGAGGCCTTCCATCATGTTCGCCGTGTTCCCGCACGTGCGGTCCTGGTAGCCCTCCGCCCCGTCCGTGCTTGTGCTGGTGATGCCCGCTAGGTCCACGCTCGTGATCCCGAATCCGCAGCAGAAGCTCTGGGTCTCCGGAGCACAGGCCGCCGGCACCAATTGCGCACCGAGGTCCACGGTCACCAGGTCTACCAGCTCCAAGGTATCGGTCCCGTAAAGGTTCGTGGTGATCAAGGTCACAGTGTAGGTGCCGCTGGCGAGGTAGGTGTGCTGAGGGGAGGACTCCGTGCTGGAACCGGAATCACCGAAGTCCCAGGTCCAGGAGCTCGGTGCGTTCAGCGAGGCATCGGTGAACTGCACTGCGCCGGTGCAGGTGAACAAGGGCGAAGCACTGAATGCAGCAACGGGCGGATCGGTATTGGGCTGCACCACCAGGCCATAGTCCTCGGCTTGTCCGAACTGCAGGTCAACGCAGGGCTGGGGCAATGGGCTGAAGTCGTACTCCGCCATAACGCGTATGCGCAAGGGTTGATCAAGCACCGCATACAGCGGTACCGGGATGGACGCGGAGGCCGAGGTGACGCTATTGGCGCTCAGGACAAGTTCGCTGCCGATGAACGAGCCACTGTTGTCCCAGTCGATCCAGACGCGCACATTGTGCGTGGTCACCGTGCCCGTGTTCACGCTGAGGTCCAGGATCTGCCCCACGCTCACGGTATCTAGCGAGCAGGAACGGTCCACGTAGCCTTCGGAAACGGCATCACCCGAATTGGTCACGTGTCCGTTGATGTTCACGCTGAAGATGCCGAAGCCGGCCACGGTGCCTGTGGAAGCGGGAATGCAGGCCGCTACAGGTGTGGGCCCGTTCATCGCCACGATCACGGGCGAACCGGAAATGGTATCACTGCCGAACACGTTCGTGACGATGAGCACAGGCGTGTAGGTGCCGTCCGCGGTGTACAGGTGCAAGGGATCCTGAACGGTATCGGTGGAGCCGTCACCGAAATCCCACGCCCAGGTGGTGGGGTTGAACAGGGTGGCATCGGTGAACTGCACGGCACCGTCGCAGGTGGAACCGGCGCTCTGGTCGAATGCCGCCACCGGGGGCGCATTCAAGGGTGTCCAGGAGAAGCGAAGGTTCGGACGCTGGGGGTACGGTACCAAGGTTCCGTTATTGCTCGTGCATACGTTCGGATTGGGGGTATTGCGGACCGTGGTGCTGTTGAAGGGCGTGGTGGTCTGGAAGAACTGGGCATTGTTGCTGTTATCCGGATTGGCGAAGCAGGTCTGTACGACCACGTTGCTCACCCCATCCCACGCCCACGGCGTATCGAACTGGTGCGTGTTCCAACCGGTCTCATCGGTGTAGGTGGCCGGCCCCCAGACCGGCTGCAGGCCCGGTATCCAGGTATTGGTCATCTCGCTGACCGCGGTGGCGCCAATGCTCACGGTAAAGCCGTTCAGAGGCACCCCCGCAGCCGTGGCCACGTTCAGGGCGATGGCCGAAATGTCACCTTGCGACATGCCGGCGGCCTGAAACTCGCTGGCCAGTACCAACATCTGGTGCCGTGCACCGTTCTGCTGATTCCCGTATGGCGCCGGATAATCGAAGTCCGCGTTCACGACCGTGCCCGTCCCGACCTCGATAATGGTCTGAGCCCCAAGCGTTGTGGTGATCTGGAAAGCGCAAAGAACAAGGGATCCGAGGATCCCGGACTTCCAATACGACGAAATGGTCATGGGGTAGGGGTGGAAAAAGGGTCGGAAAGGTAGGGCAACGCCCCCTACGAAATGCACGCCTGACCACGACTTGACCGTGGGTCGTGGAACCCCGGACATGATTCTCGCGTATATCGGTCCCCAACGCCGATCCGTCGAGCCTGCAACAGGCTCAGGCGAATTGCCGGGAAGCAGAAATAATGGAAAGCGCCATTCCCCTGGAAGAGGTAGGCCGGCTTTGGCTGGACGATGCTCGCGCACGCACCCTGGAGGCCGAAGGTTCCTGTGTGGTGTTCGCCCACCACGGGCCGTTGGAGCATGAGCGCATCCAGGAACTCCTGGCCATCTCGGAGGCAGGGAGCATCGCGCTGGATGAGGGCGTTCCCACCCGGAAGCGTATGATGAACGTGCTGGTGGAGGGATTGGAGAACATTCACCGCCATGCCCTTCAGACCCATCGCGATGCCGGGTTCACCCTGCTCGTGCGCACCGCCACAGGTTACACGCTCACCTTCGGCAATGCTGTTCCGCTGGCCATGGCCGCCTTGCTCACCCATCGCATCGGTATCCTCAATGAGATGGATGATGCCGATCTGAAGGAGCACTACCTGAAACTGCTGGCCAACAGCGCCCGCTCCGATCAGGGGGGAGCCGGGCTCGGACTGCTGACCATGGCGCGCCGATGTAAGCGCCCGATCCACGTGCGCACCACGCGGCTCTGCACCCAAAGTGCCCTGCTGACCCTGGAGCTACGCGTGGAGGGCTGAGCCCTAGGCCGTTGCCCCCACGTACTCCGCCAGATAGGCGTACCGTTCGGTAAGCATGCCCCCCTTGGCAATGGTGGCGCGGGCGATCATGCCTTCGCGGTCCTCGCCGATCAAATGCGGCAGGACATGGTCCATCAGATCGCGACCGAAGGCCTTGCTGGCATCCCGCGGGAGCTCACAGGGCAGGTTATCCACGCTCATCACCGTGATGCTACCGGGCGCACCCACCGCACATTCCACCCCGCTGGCCCGATCATAGCCAAAGAACGGATCGGCGATGGTGCTGGCCTTCAGGGTGCTGTCGATGGGACCTCCGATGTCGCAGCTCAGGTCGGCCACCACCTTCAGCGTCAGGGCTGGATCACGGAGGTCATCCGTGGTGAGGATCTTCGGACCGCGCGGATCCCAGAAGTGGGCAGCGATGTAGATGTGTGCCTTGCGGGCGAAGGGCAGCATATCGGCCCGGTGGCCGCTCGGATCCGTGTGGAAGGCCGCGCGGTCGAACGGCTTTCCATCCTGGCGGTGGTACAGGTCGCTGCTCCCTAATACCGTGTACACCGGTGCGGTGTTGTCCCCTTTCAGGAATGTGGCGGGATCCACCTTGCGCACGCCGATGCGGTCCAACACTTCCATCGCCCCTTTGCCCACGCGTCCGCCCCCGGTCATCACGATCCGCAGATCCTGGGGGAGCGCATATTGCAGGAGGTGCAGTTCCATCTCCGAGCGATCATGGCATGCATGCGCGGGTCTCAGCAGCGTGGCCTCGCCATTGGCCACCTGCCACGCGCGGAAGGCGTTGTAGGCTCCTACCACACCTGCCCATCGCCCGAAGGCCAGCACCCGCTCGCCCTTGGGATCCGTCAACAGCTCGTGATCGATCAGCGTGATCCTGCGGTCCAGCACCATCCGCAACAGCTTGCGATTGTGCGGTTGCTTCTTGATGGTGTGGCTGAAGATCATGTAACTCTTGTCCGCCATGAGCATCTCGAGCGGTACTTCCTTCACCCCGATGATCAGGTCGCGGTCCGTGAGGTCTTCTGTCATCCGCAGACCCTGGGCGGTGTATTCGGCATCGGTGTAAGCGCGCACCGGGCTGCGTTGCACCGTGATGTCGATGCCCATCATCATCACCTCCTTGCACTGCTTGGGGGTAAGGGGTGTGCGGCGGTCCGCAGGCTGCTTGCCCTCGCGGATGATGCCCAGTTTCTTGTACATGCGTGGCGGAAAAGTGCGCGAATGTAGGCGGCGGGAACGGGGCAGTACCTGAGGGTGGACCGACACTGTGGCAGGAGCGGCGCGCGGCATGTTCTTTGACGTTCACGCCCACGGTTGCGCTGCCACCACGGTATCTTCGCAGCTCGTTCTTTGGAAACACACATGGGGCCGACCTGGTTTCGACAGCGGCTACGTCGTGCGTGCAAGCATGCAGAGCGGTGATGAACGGCTCTTAAAAACGATCATCACGCCCTAACCGGCGAAGTAGACTACGCACTCGCTGCTTAATAGCCTAAGGCTATAAGGCTTTATCCGCGCGAATAACAGTAACGCGGACGAGTACCCATCGGGGAGGCCCGCCGCCCTCCTTCCCGTATCCTGGGTATCACCATGGGAAGCTGGCCGATGCGGTGGTCCGGAGCATCGGTGAGACAACAGGACCTAAGTCCTCGCTGGGGTGCCTCTTCCCAGGCGGGGATCGAAAACCAATAAGAAGGCTAAGCATGTAGAAAACCCGTGCTTCGGTCGTTTGGACGAGGGTTCGAATCCCTCCGGCTCCACCAGTTCATTTGTGCTTTCCTAAACGCCGCTTCCACTCGGGAGCGGCGTTTTTTTTTTGACCCGGGCAACGTCCGCCTCCTTCCTGCGTCAATCAACCCAACGAACGAATTGTACATGATCCAGATGAAAAGTGACCGCATGTTCCAGGGGCGGTACCTATTACAGGGTATTCCGTCGGAACAGCTTTCCGGGGTCCGGCCATGTGGGGATTGAGCGCAACGGCTCCGCACCATGGACCGGCCCGGCATTATGCCGGGTTTTTTATTGCCGTTGCGCGAACAACAAGGAAAGGAGATGAGCTATGGAACGCTTGGAAATGGATGTGATGATGATCCGCGCGAACGCGTGCATGAGCACCGGTCGCTACGCCGAAGCGCGTCGACTGCTGGAGACCATCCTGCATGAGGAGCCCGCGCACGGCGTGGCCCACGGCATGTTGGGCTGGATACACTGGGCGTTGCTCGAGGACCATGAGCGTGCCTTGGTGCACCTGCGTTGCGCCGTGCGTTGGTCGCCCCGCTACGTGAACGCGTGGTTCCACTACCTGCACGTGCTGGTTGCCGGCGGCATGGAGGACGAATTGCACGCGGCCTTCATGCAGGCGCTGGGTGTGCCCGGCATCGATCGCGCCGAAGTGCACGCCATCGTGGCGCGCTACCTGGAACGTACCGGCCGCGCGGCGGAAGCGATCATGGTGTACCGTAACGCGTTGCGTTGCTGCACCGCGACCACTGCGGAAACGGATCTGCGCGCGGCGATCCGCCGCATCCGCCGCCGCACCTTGCGTAGGCGCATGTCGGCCCTATTGGGTCTGTGAAAGAGGCGGGCGCCTTCGGGTGCCCGCCTTTTCACATGCGGCCCGAACAGGTGGGGATCCTAATTGCCCGGAGCGGGAACCTTCGCTCGCACGAAGTTGCTGTACCAACAAACCCCCGCTCCAATGAAGATGAAGGTGCCGTTCATTCCGGCGTCGAATGTCACGGGCATGGTGGAGATGTTCAAGCGAAGCATGGTCTCGTTAAAGGATCGGCCAACGGTGAACGGAGCAAGCAGTTTCAATGCACGACGGATCTGGTAGTCGACCTGCAGGCCACCAAGCGGGCCGACGCGCTTGATCGCAGGATCCACGTCCGTTTGATCCGTGGTTGGTTCACTGAACTCCGCGAAAGCAGCACCAGCATATGGCGTCATGCTCCAATAGCCATGACGCCAAACGCGATACCCCAACGTCAGACTACCCAGTGCAAATGTGAGGCGCTTGTCCACAGGCCAGCCCGGGTCCTCGGTGATCGCGTTCAAGGTGCGCGTACCGCCCAGCATCATATCGATGTTCGACCGCCACTCTTTGTAACCGAAGTCGAATGAGAAGTTGAAGCCCACCGGTGGCCGGAACGATGAGCCCAGCCGTCCGGCGATGGCGCCGTATTTCATACCCACGTGAACACCGATGCCGAAGGCGGTCTTCTTGAATGCCGGAACCACGGTATCAAGCACCGCAACGGCTGCGAGTTCCCGACGGGCCATGGCACTGTGTTGTTCAACCACATTCGCATCCGCACCATACTTGCATAGCGTACCGAACCGCCGTATGCGCTCCTGGCCTTGCTGGTAGATCCAGTTCGTGGTCAGGTCCAACGCATCGAGGCGACCGCTGTGGAGGATGATCTCGCGCTGCATCTCGCGACGGCATACCTCGGCCAGGTCAAAGACCACCTGGTGATAGGCGAGCGTGGTGCGGTCGCGCGAGCCGGGATCGGCCCACGTGGCCCCCCTGTTCAATTCCAGTATGGCCCGCTGGCGGAAGACGATCGTATCATGAATATGGACGCGTTCAGGTTCTGCCCGGAACAGGTAGGCGATCTCCGATCGCGTTGTGCCCGCTGCGCTCTGTTCCCGGAAATCATCCCATGTGAGCGGGCCATCCCGCCACTGACGGCTTTCCGCGTTCTGCGCTGATGCGCAAACGGATCCGGCCACGCCGATGATCACCAACCACAAGCGTTCCCTCCCTCCGCTTCCCATGATCGGACCACCTCAGAAACCGAACCCCACACCCCCGCTGATGATCGGCCCCTGGCCTTGATAAACGCTGTTCGGGTCCTGCAGGATCTCCCATAACACTTGCAAGGTGAAAACACTGCTGCCACTGATCGGCTGAGCGTACCCGCCACCCACCAACAGGTGCGGTACCCAGATACGCTGGACATCCCGTGTAGCACCAATGAAGCGCTCGGCGTTCAGGTTCAGGTGTTCCACATGCGCGAAGGCCTGCGGGATGAAACGATAGCGCGAAAAGAACCGGTATCCGTACGCGTTCTGCTCCACTTTCGGGGTGTAGCGGTTATCGCTGAAGTACCAGTAGGTGAGACCGGTGCCCACGGAGAACTTGCCCTTCTTATCCACCTTGTAGCCCACTAGGGGCTCGATCTGGATGGAGGTGAAGTTCCCGAAGTTCAAGCCCAGTCCTCCGCCGAACCAGAGCCGGTCCTTCAAGGGTCGCGTATCCTTCTTCTCCTTCTGCGGTTCCACCTCCACATAGGCGGTACTGTCCTGGATCTGTGCCCGTGTGCTTACACCCAGGGCAAGGAGCAGGATGATGATCGGTCTGCGCATGTGACGAATGTAATTGGGTGTTGGGGTCAATCGGCATGCCTGAACGCGGCGTAGCGCCGCTCGAAGCCCACGGTGAGCCATAACCCGCGCACAACCATCCACATGATGAACGCCAGCCACACGCCGTGCAGTTTCCAGCCGAGGGCGTCGCCGATGTACACCGTGGGGATGAAGACGCCGAAGGTGGCCACGATCAGTGCGTTGCGCAAGGCAGCCCCCGCCGCGATGCCCTTGAAGATGCCGTCCCACGCGAACGCGATCGCATTGATGGGCTGCGTTACAATGACCATCCAGAACACGGCGTTGAAATAGGACAGCACCTCCGGGTCGGTGGTGAAACGAGCTCCGATGAAGTTGTATCCGAAGGTGTACAGGAGGGCCAGCCCCGCCCCGATGTAGATGGTGATCCGCACCACCTGCCAGCTCACGCGGTGGAGTTGCACCCAGTCGCGTTCACCGTTCAATCGCCCGGCGATCACACTGCCCGCCGCTGCGTAACCGTCGATGAAGAAGGCGCTGAACAACCAGATCTGCATGGCAATGCTGTGCGCGCCGATATAGGCCACGCCATAGCCTGCGGCGAAGCGGTTGCCGAAGAAATAGCAGGCGTTCAGGGCCATGGTTCGCGCGAAGAGGTTGCCGCTGTTCAGCATCAACGGCCGCAGCTCGGGGTGCCTCCAATGCGCAGGGAGAAGCCGGAACGGGGTGCGCACATACATCACGCGCACGGCGGCGATCAGCATCACCACCTGGGCGATCACGCTGGCGAGCGCCGAGCCTTCGATGCCCATGTGCGGCACCGGCCCCCAGCCGAAGATGAGCAACGGGTTCAGCACCAGGTTCACCGCCGCGCCCGTCAGGCTGATCCACATGCTCCACCGCAGGTTCTGGATCCCGCGGAATGCTCCGGTGATGGCGAACGTGGCCAGTACGAGCGGGTGGCCCATACTTCGTATATGGTAGTAGGCCATCGCCTTCTGCAACACCGCACCTTCGGCATTGTAGATGCGGAAGATCTGTTCAGCAAAGGGGTTGGTGACGGCGAAGAAGAGCAGTCCCAGGCCCACGTTCAACCACACGGCGATGGGCACCAGGTCCTTCACCTCATTGAGGCGTTGCTCGCCGAAATAGCGCGCCACCACGGCCATCACCGCGCTGCGCGTTTGCGCCAGCACCCATACCACCAACAGGAAGAAGCTGCTCGCGATGCCCACGGCCGCCAGGTCGTCACGCCCCAACTGTCCCACGAAGGCCGTGTCCACCAATGAAATGATGGGCTCCGCAATGCCGCT
This sequence comes from Flavobacteriales bacterium, assembly GCA_031411095.1. GTDB lineage: Bacteria > Bacteroidota > Bacteroidia > Flavobacteriales_F > PHOS-HE28 > PHOS-HE28. The sequence goes on from JANOAK010000032.1 coordinate 221,833, forward strand.
GATGATCGCCGGCACCGCGAGGCGGTCCAGTTCTTTGCGGGTGATGGGGGAGCGGGAGGTCAAGCGGGCGGCCGGCCGTATCGTCTTGGGGATCGGCGCGGCGAAGTTCAGCGAAAATGACGGCGCGGTGATCTCAAGGACACCTCAGGGAAGCCGGTGTCACGGGCCTCGGATGATCAGCGTTCCATAGCGTGCTCCACCGGTGGTAAGAGAGAGCAACATGGCATCTGGGATACCAGACCGGATCGTGATACTGAATTGATCTGTGCCTTGTGTTGGATGGAGCATATAGTCTCCCAATAGCCGACCGTCCAGAGCGAACAAGGTAGCCTGAGCGTCAAGGGACAATGCAGGTGTATTTGTCACGCTGAGGATCGACGTTGACGAGTCCAGGTTCCAGAACATCCTGCCTGCCGGTGCGGTCTGCGCTTCGTCCAATCCAATGGCACAGTTCGCGCAGTTGACGGACCAGGCGAAATGATAGGTCAGATCGAAGGAAGCACCCTTCAATTGGTAATAACCAGGTCCAGTGATGTAATGGGTTTCGGATTGCCCGAAGCTTGTGGACAGCGTATCCCCGTTGCGCATCCATATGAATGTGCCAGGCAAACAGGAATAGCTGAGTGGTATGCGGATAGTGTCCCCAGCTTCCATATCGACCGCACACACATCCCAACAGCTCCCAATGGTGGTTTGCCATGTGACCTCACCGAAATGGATCAGGCTGGTGATCCCCCAGATATCGCATTTGGCTTTTGCGCCTAGCGGTACCATGAGGGCAAGAAGGGTGTACGTCCTCACCGATCGGTAATTCACTGTGCTGTCGGGGTATTAACTATCCGTGGATCACAAATGGTGAAATGATCGGAACGATCGGTTCAACTACGACCGCATCAACGACATAACGCTTCCGCATATTGCCGACCGCCTGCGCACAAGGGCGAGCTCACATCCTCTGCTCCAATTCCTCCCTCAGCGCCGCCATGAACTTGTCGGTGGTGAGATACTGGTCGGTGGTCACCTTGTCGCCGTGGATGCACACCGCGAGGTCCTTGGTCATCTTGCCGCTTTCCACCACGTCGATGCAGACGCGTTCCAGCTTTTTGCTGAAGTCGATGAGCGCCTGGTTGCCATCCAGCTTGCCGCGGAAGGCGAGGCCCTGTGTCCACGCATAGATGCTGGCGATGGGGTTGGTGCTGGTGGGCTTGCCCTCCTGGTGCATGCGGTAGTGGCGCGTAACCGTGCCATGCGCAGCCTCAGCTTCCATCGTCTTGCCATCGGGCGTGATCAGCACGCTCGTCATCAGGCCCAGTGAGCCGAAGCCCTGCGCCACGATGTCGCTCTGCACGTCTCCATCGTAGTTCTTGCAGGCCCAGATGAAGCCACCGCTCCACTTCAGCGCGCTGGCCACCATATCGTCTATCAGGCGATGCTCATACGTGATGCCGAGCTCCTTGAACTGCGCTGCGTAATCCTTCTCGTAGATGCTCTGGAAGATGTCCTTGAAGCGACCATCGTACTTCTTGAGAATGGTGTTCTTGCTGCTGAAGTACAGGGGCCACTTCTTTTGGATGGCGAGGTTGAAGCAGCTGCGGGCGAAACCATCGATGCTCTCCTCGGTGTTGTACATGCTCAAGGCCACGCCGTCGCCCTCGAAGTCGTACACGTTCCATGTGGTGGCCGGGCTGCCGTCCGCTGGCGCGAAGGTCATGGTGAGCTTGCCCTTGCCCTTGATCACCGCGTCCGTGGCCTTGTACTGATCGCCGAAGGCATGGCGACCGATGACGATGGGCTGTGTCCAACCGGGAACAAGACGCGGGATGTTCTTCATCACGATCGGCTCGCGGAACACGGTTCCGTTGAGGATATTGCGAATGGTGCCGTTGGGGCTCTTCCACATCTGCTTCAGGCCGAATTCCTTCATTCGCGCCTCATCCGGCGTAATGGTGGCGCACTTGATGCCCACGTTGTGCTTCTGGATGGCCTTCGCACTGTCCACCGTCACCTTGTCATCGGTCCTGTCGCGGTTCTCGATCCCCAGATCGTAGTATTCGATGGGCACCTCCACGTATGGCAGGATGAGCTGATCCTTGATCCACTGCCAGATGATGCGCGTCATCTCATCGCCATCGAGCTCCACTACGGGCTTCGCTACCTTGATCTTGGACATGCTATAACGTGTCTTGGTTGTTGAGCGCGCGAAACTACTTCCTGGCTGCGAGCTTTAAGCTACGAGCTTGGCCACGTTATCGAAGCTCGTGGCTCGTAGCTAAAAGCTCGCAGCTCAAGGCCGGCACTCAACCCAGATCCAGGTCCAACGCATCGCGCAACTTCAGCAGCGCAGGGTTCTTTTCGGCCAGCAGGTCGAAGCGGTCCTTCACCGTGTAGCGCGGACGCAAGTTGGTGATCACCTCCTTGGTCACTTGCAGATCCAGGATGGGATCGGCCATTTCACGCCGCAGGAAGGAGAGCAGCGTGGGCTTCTCCTCGCGCATGTACTTCTCCTGCACCTCGTTGACAATGGCGAAGCTCAACGCGCTAAGGCCGGTGATCACAGGCTCGTTTGCCGTTAGCGTGGCGTGCAGGCTGTTCTTGCCTTCCCGCTTCCGTTCAAGGGCATAATCCGTCCACACTTTGGCGAGCAGACTGGGATTCACCGCCTTTGGCTGGAACTCCTCGCCAGGGGCGGGTTCCAAGCCAGGCGCATCGGCCATGGTCTTCCCGGCAGGGGCCTGATCGGTCGGCTTGCCCATTCCCTGTTTGATGGAGATGCTTCCTGCCAGGCGACGTACGGGGGCTCCGGGGGTAGTTGTCGCTGACGCTGTTACAGGGGCAGGAGCAGGAGCAGGAGCAGGCGCAGGGGCTGGCGCAGGGGCAGGCGTAGGCTCAGGGGCAGGAGCAGAAATACCTGCCGCAGGTGCTGCTAAGCTGACGTCAGGACTTTTTTTTTGTGCCTCGCTCGTCGGCGTTCCGGCAATGGATGCACCGCCGCCAGCCAGTTGGATCAACAGCAGTTCCACCAGCAGCCGCGGTTCCTTGCTGTTCTTGTATTGCACATCCACTTGCGAAAGCCGGTCCAAGCCACGCACCAGCATCTCGCGGGGCACGGCCAGTGCCTGTTCGGCATAGCGCTTCGCCACATCTTCGCTCACCTCGAGCAGCTGAATGGTCCGAGCGTCCTGCGATACGAGCAGGTCGCGGAAGTGCCGGGCCATTCCGCTGGCGAACAGGTGCCCGTCGAAGCCTTGGAAGAGGATGTCGTTGAAGACCACGAGCGCTGCAGCGGCATCGCCCCTCAGCAAGTGGTCCGTGATGGTGAAGTAGTGCTCATGGTCCAGCACGTTGAGGTTCTTCACCACGTCCTGGTACGTGAGCCGGTCGCCCGCAAAGCTCACTAATTGATCGAAGATGCTGAGGGCGTCGCGCAGTCCGCCATCGGCTTTCTGGGCGATGGTGTGCAGCGCCTGCGGCTCGGCCTCGATCCCTTCCTTTTTCGCGATCTCCGCCAAATGTTTGGCGATGTCCGTTACGGTGATCCGGCGGAAATCGAACACCTGGCACCGGCTCAGGATGGTGGGCAGGATCTTGTGCTTCTCGGTGGTGGCCAGGATGAAGATGGCGTAGGAGGGAGGTTCCTCCAAGGTCTTCAGGAAGGCATTGAACGCCGCCTGGCTGAGCATGTGCACCTCGTCGATGATATACACCTTCTTGGTACCCACCTGTGGAGCGATGCTTACCTGCAGGATCAGGTTGCGGATGTCGTCGACGCTGTTGTTGCTGGCGGCATCCAGCTCGAAGATGTTCAGGCTGTGGCCCTCCTCGAAGGTTCTGCACGAGGCGCACTGGCCGCACGGCACCAGGTCGTCGCCCAGGTTCTCGCAGTTGATCGTGCGGGCCAGGATCCGCGCGCAGGTGGTCTTGCCCACGCCCCGGGGACCTGTGAAGAGGAAGGCCTGGGCCAGATGTTTGTTCCGGATGGCGTTCTTGAGCGTGCTGGTGACCGCCTCCTGGCCCACGACGGTGTCGAACAGGGCGGGCCGGTACTTCCGGGCGCTAACGATGAACTTCTCCATGGATCCGGGGCCTAAAGTATCAACCCGCCTCGGCCCTGGCCTCCGGAGATCTCAACATCCCGGTATTTCCGCTCGCTAGGGCCAGCGGCATGTCAGGGGGGCGGGCGGCGGGCGGATAGGGCGGGAAGTTGAGCACCGGTGGTCCCCCGGTCGCTTGGAGGAAAGGGGGATTTGACTACATTCGCGCCCCCAAACAACCGAAAGGCATATGACCAACCGGTACGAGACCGTCTTCATTTTAACTCCCGTTTTGTCTGAGGACCAGACAAAGGAGGCGGTTACCAAATTCAAAGACCTTGTAAAAAAAGGCCGTGGAAAGATCCGCCACGAAGAGAGCTGGGGGATGCGCAAGCTCGCGTATCCCATCCAGAAGAAGTCCTCGGGCTTCTACCACCTGATCGAGTTTGAAGGCGAAGCAGAATTCGTCGACAAGCTAGAGACCGAATACCGCCGTGATGAACGCGTGATCCGCTTCCTCACCGTGGCCATGGACAAGCACCATGTCTCCTTCGCGGAGAGCCGTGGCGACCGCAAGAGCAGCTCCGAAGGTGGAGATGCCAAGCCCGCCCGTGCACCGCGTAAGAAGAAGGAAAGTGCCGAGAACGCCTAATCCCCATTGGTCATGAGCGAAACAACAACAAGCCCGGCACCCGCAGCAGCAGCCCCCTCAACCGGCGGCGGCGGCGGAGCCAACAACGAGATCCGCTACCTCACGCCGATCTCCATCGAGACCACCAAGGAGAAGTACTGCCGCTTCAAGAAGCTCGGTATCACCTACGTGGACTACAAGGACGCTGACTTCCTCCTGCGCTTCGTGAACGAACAGGGCAAGATCCTGCCCCGTCGCCTCACCGGCACCAGCCAGAAGTTCCAGAAGAAAGTTGCCCAGGCCGTAAAGCGCAGCCGCCATCTGGCCCTGATGCCTTACGTGGCTGATATGATGAAGTAACCGCAACACGCCTACTGACATGGAAGTGATCCTGAAGAAAGACGTGGAGCATCTCGGCTTCGCGAACGACGTGGTGAAGGTGCGCGACGGTTACGCCCGCAATTTCCTGCTGCCCAACGGCCTGGCCGTTTCCGCAACGACCAGCGAGCGCAAGCAATTGGCCGAGACCTTGAAGCAACGTGCCCATAAGGAGGCCAAGGTGAGAGCCGAGGCTGAAAAGCACGCCGAAGCACTCGCCGGCAAGTCGATCAAGATCGGCGCCAAGGTGGGTGAGAAGGGCAAGATCTTCGGTAGCGTGAACACCATCATGCTCGCCGATGCCTTCAAAGTGCTGGGTGTGGATATCGACCGCAAGCATATCAAGCTGAAGGGTGAGGCCATCAAGACCATCGGCAAATACGAGGCTGAGGTCGTCTTCCACCGCGACGTGATCAAGCAGATCGCGTTCGAAGTGGTGGAGGAGTGATCCCCAGCAGCACACAGAATTGAGAGGGGGGCCGTGAGGCCCCTTTTTCTTTGGGTAGTTGCGAGATGGATGGAGGACGGGGGCGAGTGAATGGAGGGCCATACGTTCACCTCGGTCAGAAACAGATGCATGTACATACATTTATTTGTAGATCGCAGAAAATGAACGCATTAGATGGCCTGTTGAAGTAGACTAGGAGTTAAGTTGTGTCTGACTAGTGAACCGAGACATACGCCACTAACCCGTGACCTTTATCCCTCCGGGGCCATTTTGTAGGGATAGCAATGCCTGTAGGATGATTGCATGTACACGCATCACCTTGGGAGTTCCCAGGAATTCGGCTGACCTTCTGGATAAATGTATGTACATGCAATCATTTGTAAGGGACTGTATAACAGAGTAATATACCCTCTAATGTCCTTGCAGGAAGTCACCTGGCCCCACCATCGACCGTTATGACGCCGGAGGCGGCGAACATTGTCCCTTGGGATGGATGTATGTACATGCATTCATTCATTCATTGGTTAGGCCGTTATGGATAGCCGACCATATCCATTCCTCCAGGGGCATGACCGGTTCTCTCCGGAGCGTCCGAACGACCACCTTCTGGATGACCGCCTCATCTTCACCCCGCATGAGCACCATCGATCGGATCTCCATCCATCCACTTTCCATCCCGCTGAAGGCCCCGTTCATCACCTCCCTCGGCGCGTTGCACACCGTTGAGAACGTGGTAGTGAAGGTGTACACGGCCGACGGTCTCACCGGTGCGGGTGAATGCAGTCCGTTCTGGACGATCAATGGGGAGACCCAGGAGACCTGTCATTCCGTGGGGCGCCTGTTGGCCAAGGCGCTGATCGGCCATGATCCCACGGACATCGAAGGGGCGCATGCGATCATGGACCGGCTCATCTTCGGCAATAGCAGCATCAAGAGCGCTTTCGACATCGCCTTGCACGACATCGCAGCGCAAGCCGCTGATCTGCCGCTGTGGAAGCTCCTAGGCGGAAAGGAGCGCTCTGATCTGTACACCGATTACACGGTGAGCATTGGGGATCCGGAGAAAATGGCAGCGGATGCGGCAGCGGTCATCTCGGCCGGCTTCCCTGTGATCAAGGTGAAGCTCGGCGGGGATGGGGATCTGGACATCAAGCGGATCCAGGCCATCCGCGCAACGATCCCTTCGATCATCCCGCTCCGCATCGACGCCAACCAAGGCTGGGACCCCGATACCGCGATCAGGGTACTGAACGCACTCGGTGGTGCAGGCATCCAACACTGCGAAGAGCCGATCCCGCGGTGGCAATTCATGCAGATGCGCCGCGTGAAGGAAGCGTCGCCCATCCCCATCATGGCCGATGAGAGCTGCTGCGATCATCATGATGCACAACGCCTCATCGACCTTGGCGCCTGCCAACGGTTCAACATCAAGCTTGGAAAGAGCGGTGGTCTGTTCAAGGCGCGAAAGATCATCTCGCTCGCGGAACAAGCCGGGATGCAACTGCAGATCGGTGGTTTCCTCGAGTCCCGTCTCGCATTCACCGCCTCGGCTCATTTGGCGATGACCAGCCCTTCCGTTCAGTTCTGCGACATGGATACCCCGCTGATGTTCACCGAGGATCCGGTGTTGGGCGGCATGCGTGTGGGGCAGCGGGGAGCCATCACCTTGGACGGCCTTTCAGGCCTTGGCGCATCCATCGATCCGCGCTTCCTTCCGGTCCATGCGGCCATCGAGGTGCGTTGACCACTGGGCTCATCTCGTCAAAGGGGGCGCCCGCGCGATCACATTGTTAAGATCACAGGGTGACGCGCATTCACAGGGTCGCCCGGCTACCGGACCTTTGTCCCATGCCGCTCCCGGATGATCGCCGCCAGCTGATCCGCTTCCTTTCCCGATTGGGCCAGGCCGAACTTTCCGCCGGCAACGCGGTGGCCTTGGTGGAGCGCGACCTCGGCATGATCGCCCGCCGCAACGGCCTGAACGGCTTCACGGCCAGTGTGCTGCCCACGGTGCTCTTCCTGCAACTGGATGATGGTGAGCACCACGAGGTGCGCATGGCCCTAGGTCCCTATCGCACGGGCGATCTGCGCTTCGACCAGATCGAGGGGGTGCTGCGCATTGCGCGTGATGCGCGAGATGGGGAGATCACCCCCGATGAAGGCCTGCGCCGCCTGGATGCCATGTGGGCCATGCGCCATCGTTACCGCGATATCGGTTTCGTGCTGGGCTACTGCCTTACCGTGGTGGGGGTGGGTCTCATGCTCCGCAGCACGCCGGCCGCCCTGGCCGGCTCTGCATTGCTGGGCCTGCTGGCCAGTTTGATGCTTGTGGCCGTGCGCCGACAACCCGCCTGGAGCGCGGTGATGCCCGTGGTGACCGCCTTCCTGCTCGCCTCCATCGTTGCCTTCGCCCACCGAAGGGGCCTTCAAGTTCCCGCCATGGACCTGCTCATTCCGCCCCTCATCGTCTTTCTGCCCGGCAGCACGCTCACCGTGGCCATCGTTGAACTCGCCTTTGCGAACATGGTCAGCGGTGCATCGCGCTTGGTGGCCGGGTTCGCCCAGCTCATGTTATTGGCCTTCGGCCTGCTCGGCGGCTTCCAGGTGTTCGGTGGATTCAAGGAGATCGCCTTTCCGGCCGAACCGGAACGCCTTTCCATCTGGCTGCCCTGGTTGGGCGTGCTGCTGTTCGCCGCAGGGCTCCATATCTACAAGAGCAGCCGGCCGCGCTCCTTGTTCGCCATGACGCTCACCATGCTCGTTGCCTATGCCGCCCAGAACGTTGCCGGCCTGATCTTCGATGGTTCGGCAGCGGCCTTCTTCGGCGCGGTGTGCATGACGCTGACGGCCCTTGCGATCGAGTACCGGTTCAACGGCCCTCCGGCCATCGTCACCTTCCTGCCCGCGTTCTGGCTGTTGGCGCCTGGCGCGTTCGGTCTCATGAGCGTTGCCGGCATCGCCGCGGAGGACGCGGGTACCGCTGTGAACATCCTGCGATTCTGCTTCGCCCTGGCCGCCATCGCCATGGGCACGCTCATCGGGGCCTTCCTGTACAGCGGATTCCTGCACATACGCCAGGGGCGCTGGTGGAGGCGCGAGGCACCCCATCGCGAAACCCCCGCCGAGCGCGCCTTTCCAGAGATGCCTTGATCCTGTTCACCGCCCTGTTACCTTCGCCGCACGAAATCGACCTACAACCAACCCATGTCCCAGATCTTCGATATTGACATGATCCAAGCGGTGTACGACCGCTACCCTGCACGCGTGGCCGCTGCCCGCAAACTCCTGGGACGTCCGCTCACCCTGACCGAGAAGATCCTGTACACGCACTTGTGGGACGGTGAGGCCACCACCGTGTTCGAACGCGGAAAGCACTATGTCGACTTCGCCCCGGACCGCGTGGCCATGCAGGATGCCACCGCACAAATGGCCCTGTTGCAGTTCAGCACCACGGGTCGCAAAAAAGTGGCTGTGCCCAGCACCGTACACTGCGATCACCTTATCCAGGCGCGCGTGGGTGCCAAGCAGGACCTGCAGGACGCCCTGCTCAAGAGCAACGAGGTGTTCAACTTCCTGGAAAGCATCAGCAACAAGTACGGCATCGGTTTCTGGAAACCCGGCGCCGGCATCATCCACCAGGTGGTGCTTGAGCAATACGCCTTCCCCGGTGCCATGATGATCGGCACCGACAGCCATACCGTGAACGCGGGGGGTCTGGGCATGGTGGCCATCGGCGTGGGTGGTGCTGATGCCTGTGATGTGATGAGCGGACTGGCCTGGGAACTGAAGTGGCCCAAGCTCATCGGTGTGAAGCTCACCGGTAGGCTCAGCGGCTGGGCCAGTGCCAAGGACGTGATCCTGAAAGTGGCCGGCATCCTCACAGTGAAGGGGGGTACCGGGGCCATCGTGGAGTATTTCGGACCCGGGGCCGAAAGCCTCAGCTGCACCGGCAAAGGCACTATTGCCAACATGGGCGCGGAGATCGGGGCCACCACCAGCACCTTCAGCTACGACGACAGCATGCGCCGTTACCTGAAAGGGACCGGCCGCACCGAAGTGGCCGCCATGGCCGATAAGATCGCTGCGCACCTCCAAGGCGATCCCGAGGTATACGCCGATCCAACGAAGTATTTCGACCAGGTGATCGAGATCAACCTGTCTGAACTGGAGCCCTATATCAACGGTCCGTTCACACCGGACCTGGCATGGCCCCTCAGCAAGTTCGCCGCCGCCGTGAAGGAGAACGGCTGGCCAGCGAAGCTCGAAGTGGGCTTGATCGGCAGCTGCACCAACAGCAGTTACGAGGACCTTACGCGCAGTGCATCGCTCGCGCAGCAGGCCATCGACAAGAAACTGAAGGCCAAGAGCGAGTTCACCATCACCCCGGGCAGCGAACAGGTCCGGTACACCGCCGAGCGGGATGGCATCCTCGCCACCTTCGATCAGATGGGAGGTGTTGTGCTGGCCAATGCCTGCGGTCCCTGCATCGGACAATGGGCGCGCCACAGCAACGATCCCAACCGGAAGAATTCGATCATCACCTCCTTCAACCGCAACTTCGCCGCGCGCAACGACGGCAACCCGAACACACACGCCTTTGTGGCCTCGCCCGAGGTGGTGACCGCGCTGGCCATTGCCGGCGACCTCACCTTCAATCCGATGACCGATGAACTGGTCAATGAAGAAGGGAAGATGGTGCGCCTGGATGAGCCAAAAGGCCTGGAGATGCCCCCGATGGGATTCGATGTGAAGGACGCCGGATTCGTGGCACCCGCGGCCGATGGCAGCAAAGTGAACGTGGTGGTGAAGCCGGACAGTGATCGCCTTCAGCTGCTCGAGCCCTTCCCCGCATGGAACGGGAAGAACATCACCGGAGCGGTGGTGCTGATCAAGGCCAAGGGCAAGTGCACAACGGACCACATCAGCATGGCCGGCACCTGGCTGCGGTACCGCGGGCACCTGGACAACATCAGCAACAACACGCTGATCGGGGCCATCAACTTCTTCAACGGAAAGCCCAACGAGGTGAAGAACCAGTTGGATGGATCCTTCGGCCCCGTGCCTGCCACCCAGCGCGCATACAAGGCCGCAGGGCAGCCTAGCATCGTGGTGGGCGACCAGAACTATGGAGAGGGATCGAGCCGCGAGCATGCCGCCATGCAACCGCGCCACCTCGGGGTGAGCGCTGTGCTGGTGAAGAGCTTCGCGCGCATCCACGAGACCAACCTGAAGAAGCAGGGTATGCTCGCCCTCACCTTCAACAAGGAGGCCGACTATGACAAGATCCAGGAGGATGATCGCATCGACTTCACGGACCTCACATCCTTCTCACCCGGGAAGCCCCTCACGTTGGTGCTTCACCACAAGGACGGCACTCAGGACACCATCCAGGTGAACCACACGTACAATGCCCAGCAGATCGAGTGGTTCAAGGCCGGTGGCGCATTGAACATCATCCGCGCGCAGCACAAGGGCTGAGCCGTAGCCAGCTGATCGGTAATTGAAAAGGGCGCCACGTGCGCCCTTTTCAATTGAATTCACTCCCTTCCATCGGTCTAGTCGAACCAGTGCCGAACGCCGAAGTTCACGAAGAGGAACGAAGGCAGGTTCACCTCCACGGTCTGGCCATTGGCCTGGTTGGCGCTCAGGTTGATGCCCCCTTCCAGGAAGATGTTCCCGAAGTCGAAGCCTTTGTCGTAGCCCAAGGCCGCCCGGATACCGAACTGGCCGACTGAGCTTTCCGTTTCGGAGATGGCTTCATCGTACAGGGTGCGATCATAGGCGCTTACGTCGTAGCTCACTTTCGCCGAGGTGAAGCCGAGTCCCAACAATCCGTAGAGACCTCCGTCCTCCGCATCGCCACGCCCGAAGTACTTCTGCCCGTCCAGCCAGAAGTTCAACAGGGATATCTTTTCCTTATAGAGCACCTCCCTGGATTGGGGCGTGGTCCCGCTGCTGAGGGCGTTCACCGTGGTGGTCTCGCTCGTGGTCTGTGGCAGCCCGAAGTTCACCGACAGGCGGATCGGGTATTCCTCGCGCAGCAGCATCGTGGCGTTGAGCCCTACACCGATGAAGCTTGGGCCCCCCTTGGCATATTTGCTCCAGTTGCCTTGCCCGCCGAGGGCGAATTGTGCCGATGCCGTTCCGCTGATCGCTGCCAGTGCTGTACAGATGATGAACTTCTTCATACGTGGTTGTGTTGGTCCGCGGCCAATGTAGGGGATGGGCGGGAATGGGCATCATGCTTGTAGGGGGTACCGGCTTTCAAGCTCATTATCCGTCCGTCTGGACCGAATGATCGGGTTTTCTGGTCAATGCCTTAGTTTTGGTCAAGACCCCCAACCTTACCTAAACCAAAACGTCATGAAAAAGAAAATACTCCTGATCTGTGCAATGGCCGTTGGCGCAAGTGCCGTGGCGCAAACCTCCATCGGAGCCAAGGTCGGCTTGAACTATACGATCATTTCCACGAGCATCGATCCCGAGCCGGATGAGAAACCGGAGAATGCATCCGGTATCGGCTTCCACCTCGGAGGATATGCTGAGATCGGGCTCTCCGATAACATCGCCATACGCCCCGAGCTTCTCTTTTCCGCGCGCGGGGTGCAAGAGGACGTAACGGAAACCTCCTCTTCCACCTTCGGCGGGACCACGACCACCATTGAGAACAAGAGTGAAAATAGCCAGACGCTGAGCTACTTGGAGATCCCATTGCTGCTGGCGTTCAAGGCGAACGAGCACTTCGGCCTCCACATCGGCCCTGGATTCGGCCTGTTGATGGGCGGCAAGGTGAAATCGAAAGGATCCTCCACCACCACCGTCACGGACGGTGGATCCACCAACACCACCTCCAGCGAATTTGACGTGACGTTCAGTGGTGATGATGTGACCGAGGACCTGAACAAGATGGAGATCGCGATCGTTGTTGGCGCGGCCTACGAGACCGACGGCGGACTCAACTTCGGACTTCGTTTCTGGCGCGGATTGAACACCGTGAACAAGGAGACCGATTTCGGGGGAACCACCGTGAAGTCGAACACCAACATGCTTCAATTCTCTGTGGGATATTCCTTCATCAAGGACTGATCCAGTAGAATACGATCGACGAAGAGGCCATCCCGCCCGGGTTGGCCTCTTCGCTTTTCTTACCCCGCACTGACACCCGAAAAGCCATCTTTGGCCCCGTGTTGAAGAACGACCTGATCCTTCGCGCTGCGCGGGGAGAACATGTGGAGCGCACTCCGGTATGGCTCATGCGCCAGGCCGGTCGTATCCTGAAAGAGTATCGCGCTGTCCGCCAAAAGGCCGGCGATTTCCGCACCCTCGTGCAAACGCCCGAAATGGCCGCCGAGGTCACCATACAGCCCGTGGACATCCTCGGCGTGGATGCGGCCATCATCTTCAGCGACATCCTCGTGGTGCCCGATGCCATGGGCCTGGCCTACGTGATGGACGAGGGCAAGGGACCGCGGTTCCCGAACACGGTACGGTCCATGGCCGAAATGAGCGTGCTGTCCAAGCCCGATGTGAGCGATCGCCTTTCGTACGTGGCCGATGCCATACGCCTCACCAAACAAGGACTTGGTGGCCGCGTTCCGTTGATCGGTTTCGCAGGGGCTCCATGGACCATCTTCTGCTACATGACCGAGGGAAAGGGCAGCAAGACCTTCAGTGTGGCACGGCGTTCGCTCTTTGCCGACCCGGCCTTCGCCCACGCCCTCATGGACCGCATCACCGACACCACCATCGACTACCTGAAACTGCAGGTGGCGGCTGGTGCTGACCTCATCCAAGTGTTCGACTCCTGGGCCGGCGTGATGGATCGCGAGACCTATCGCACCTTCGCGATCCCGCATCTACGCCGCATCTGCGAGGCCATCACCGAGGTGCCCATCACCATCTTCGCCAAGGACGCTTGGTTCGCCACGGCCGACATCGCCGCACTGCCGTGCAACACGGTGGGCCTGGATTGGGCGCAGGACCCCGCCTGGGTCCGCTCGGTCGCCGGTGAACAGCGGACACTGCAAGGCAACCTCGATCCCTGTGTGTTGTATGCCGACAAGGCCACCGTGCAGCGCGAGACCCGTCGCATGCTGCAGGCCTTCGGTCCTCAAAAGCACATCGCTAACTTGGGCCACGGCGTTTACCCGGATACACCGGTGGACAACGTGCGCCATTTCGTAGACACCGTGAAAGAACACCAACAACGCTCCGCATGAAGTTCCGATACCTTTCCCTGCTCTCCCTCCTTTTCTCGGGCCTTGTCGCCATGGCGCAGGAAGTGCCCGACAGTTTGAACATGGTGGAGAATGGCGGCTTCGAGGTGCTCGATGGCAAGCTGAAACGCCTGGGCTTCATCGACGTGGCCAAGGGTTGGATGAGCCCCACGAACAAGAAGGCCGACCTCTTCAGCGAGACCATTCTGAACTCGCCCGTAAGCGTGCCGCACAACGACCGTGGGGACCAGAGCGCCCTGAACGGCCAGAACTACGCCGGCCTGCTCTGGTGGAGCTACATGAACAAGGACACGCGCTCCTACCTCCAGACCAAGCTGAAGAAGACCCTGAGAAAGGACCAGAAGTACTGCGTGCGCTACTATACCACGCTCAGCGATCTCAGCAAGTACGCGGCGGACCAGCACGGCGTGTACCTCTCCAAGATGTTGGTGAAGAAGGACGACGAAGGCAGCCTCACCTACAATGCGCAGGTGCCCATTCTGAAGACCAAGATGTACGATGACATGTTCAGCTGGCAGGGTGTCTGCGGCGTGTATGATGCCAAGGGTGATGAAACGCATCTGCTGATCGGGAACTTCGCCGCCAACGAGAAGACCAACACCACCAAGGCCAAACGCCCACGCGGGGAGACCCGCATCCAGTCGAACAATGCCTACTATTTCATTGATGATGTCGCCGTGTTCCCCATCAAACTGATGAGCGAATGCACCTGCACGCAGCTGGACAAGGCATCCAGCGAGTTCATCTTCAGCCGCAAAGGGACCGTGAACAAGACGCTGAAGCCCGCACAACAGGTCGACGCCGCGGTGGTCTACTTCAAGCGCTTCAACAAGCAGATCGACGGAGCCATGGACGCGCAAGTGGCCGAGCTCATCGAACTGATGAAGGCGAGCACTGAGATCCGCATCCGCCTGGTGGGCCATGTGGATGCCATCGAGGCCGACCGCGTGCGCATGCGCCCGGACCTTACCGACCTGGACAAGGAGCGCGCCGAGAGCGTGAAGGCCGCCTTAGTGGAGGCCGGCATCGATGCCACCCGCATCACCGTGGCCGGACAGAAGGCCGAAAGTCCCGCCGATGGTGGCGATGACGAAGTGGCCCTCGCCAAGAACCGCCGCGTGGAGGTGGAGGTGGAGCAGTAGACTTTTGCGACCAGCATGAACAACGGCCCCCGACCCTGTCGGGGGCCGTGTCATTTCGAGCCCTACATTGCCCCAATGGTGAAAGGCGATCCGCGCATCATTCGCGCATGGACGATGTACGACTGGGCCAATTCGGCCTACTCGCTCACCATCACCTCCGCCATCTTCCCGGCCTTCTATGTGGGCATGACCATCGATGCCGCCGGCAACGACCTGGTGCTGGCGAAGTATGGGGTCCGTGCTGCTTCCGCCTATCCATGGACGCTTTCCGCAGGCTTCCTCATCATCGCCCTTATCGCGCCGATCCTCTCCGGCATTGCGGACCACCGCGGGAACAAGAAGGCCTTCCTGAAGTTCTTCTGCTACCTCGGGGCCGCCAGTTGCATCGGCCTTGCGTTCTTCTCCCTCAGCACCTTCTGGGTGGGGCTGGCCCTGGTGGCCCTGGCCTGCATCGGCTTCAGCGGCAGCTTGGTGTTCTACGATGCCTTCCTGCCGGAGATCGCCGAACCGATGGAACATGACAAGGTGAGCGCCCGGGGCTATACCATGGGCTACATCGGCAGCGTGCTTCTGCTGATCATGAACCTGGTGATGGTGATGCGCGCCGACCTGTTCGGCATTCCGGAGAGCATCCGGCTTCCGCAGTGGCTCGGTGGCCAGGAATTGGGAGGCATTGCCGCCCGCATCAGCTTCATCTCCGTGGGTCTATGGTGGGCCGGTTGGGCCCAGATCCCCTTCAACCGACTGCCCAATGGCACGCGGTCCAGCGACCAGGTCAATGTGTTCACCAGTGGGTATATGGAACTGCGGAAGACCTGGGAGCAGCTGCGGCATACCCGCCGGCTGAAACGCTTCCTGCTGGCCTTCTTCGTCCTGAACATGGGGGTGCAGACGGTCATGTACCTCGCCGCCAACTTCGCCAAGCAGGAAGTGAAGCAGCTCGATGCCAGCGGGGCCGAGGTGCCCATCAGCGATCAGTCGCTCATCTTCTCCATCCTCATCATCCAACTTGTGGCCATCGCGGGCGCCCTCATCTTCGTGCAGATGAGCAAGCGCTTCGGCAATGTGCGCGCCCTCATGATCGCTACGGTGGTCTGGATCGGTGCGTGCATCTTTGCCTATACCCTGCACTGGACCTCGCAGTTCTACATGCTCGCTGGAGTGGTGGGGCTGGTGATGGGCGGCAGCCAGGCACTTTCTCGGAGCACCTATGCCAAGTTCCTGCCCGAAACGGACGACCATGCCAGCTACTTCAGTTTCTATGATGTGAGCTATTACGTGGGCACGGTCCTGGGCACGGCCATGTACGGGGTTGTATACGCCCTTACTGCGGACCTGCGCTTCACCGTGATGGGGATCGGCTCCATCTTCGTGCTGGGCCTGCTCTTGTTGTGGCGCGTGCCCAAGGAGGAGGTAACGCTTCCGGCAACCATCTGAAGGCGATCTTCGTGCCCGATGAACGACCAGAAGACCTGGGATGTGGTGATCGTGGGCGGCGGCATCGTGGGTGCTGCCACCATGTACAAGCTGCAGACCCGTTTCCCCGCCAAACGCATCCTGCTCCTCGAGAAGGAGCCGCACCTTGCCGACCACCAGACCGGTAACAACAGCGGTGTGATCCACAGCGGTATCTACTACAAACCAGGTAGCTACAAGGCGAAGAACTGCGTGCAGGGCAGGCGTGAACTGGTGGCCTTCGCCAAGCAGCACGGTATCGCCCATGACATCTGCGGAAAGATCATCGTGGCCATGGAGCCCGATGAGGTACCGCGCTTGGACAAGATCTGGGAACGCGGTCAACTGAACGGCATCGAGGACATGGAACGCATCGGTCCCGAGCGCATCCGCGAGATCGAACCGTTCTGCACGGGCATCGCCGGTATCCGTGTGGGCTGCACGGGCATCATCGACTTCCGAGCCACCACCAACAAGCTGGCCGAACTTGCGCGCACGTTGAATCCGGCCAGCGAAGTGCATACGGGGGAAGAGGTGCTGCGGACCAGGGAGAGCGGCGGCGTAAGCGAGCTGCGCACGACCAAGAGCACCTATCGCTCGCACATGGTGATCTTCTGTGGTGGTCTGCAGAGCGATCGACTGGCCAAGATGGACGGCGCTTCACTGCCAGAGCGCATCGTGGGCTTCCGTGGCGATTACTACGACCTGACCCCCCAGGCGAAGCACAAGGTGAAGCACCTGATCTATCCCGTTCCTGATCCGCGCTTCCCGTTCCTGGGCGTACACTTCACACGCATGACCGATGGCAGCATCGAGTGCGGTCCCAACGCCGTGTTCACCTTCAAGCGCGAGGGATATGGCAGGACGGACTTCAGCCTCGCCGATTCATGGGATGCGCTCACCTACGGCGGCACATGGAAGCTCTTCTTCAAGAACTGGCGTTACGGGCTGGATGAATACCGCCGCGCGTTCAGCAAGAGGCTCTTCCTGAAGACGCTGCGCCGCCTGATCCCTTCGCTGGAAATGGAGGACATCCATCCGGGCCGGGCCGGCGTGCGCGCCATGTTGCTCGGCACCGATGGCGAAATGGTCGATGACTTCCGCATCGAACGTCGCGGTCAGCACATCCACGTGCTCAACGCTCCGTCACCTGCGGCCACGGCCTGCCTCGCCATCGGTGAGGAGATCGTGAGCATGTCCGTGAAGGAGGGCGTATTGAAACCGTAGAGCCGCAAAACGTTGAATGATGAACCGTAGAAGGTAGGATACCCCACATTCTACATTCTGCGGTTCAACGTTCTTCGGTTCCTCGCTTCACGAAGTGACCTTCCAGCCGTCGAGCACCTCGGCCCAATCCCACAGGCAGAACGCCATGAGCTGGTTGAGACGCTTCAGCACGATGGGGTTCGGTGCCTTCATGCTGCGGAAGTAGGGGTCCTGGAACTGGAACAGGTCGTACTTGTGGAACACGGCCTTGCTCATGGCATACACCGTGTTCTTGCTCGGGTGGTTGATGCGCTCCATGAAATGCTGCAGCGCCACCACCTCCAGTTCCAATTCGCTCGCGCTGCCGCCCATGGCCGCAGCGAACTTGCTGATCGAGTGCGATACGAAGCGGCGGTCCTGACCTGCGGGCAGGTGCTTGGGTGCATCCATCAGGTTGCCCGCCAGGATGATCAAGGCGAAGAGCTCATCATCACCGGGGCCGAATACCGGGCGCGCAACGAACTCCGGCGCATCCACCAGCTCCTCCACGATCGTGGGATAGCCCTGGTCCGTGATCTCCAGCACGGCGTTCACCACGGCGTTCGCCAGCTTCTCTTCGCTGATCTTCTTCCTTCCGAACAATGTGGCGATCATTCCGATCTTTTTTGAACTCTGCGAACCTAGCCCCATAACCGATGGAGCAACGCATCCGCTCGATGAGTATTTTCAACACCCTTATCAACCTGACCTGGCGAACATGGATATCCGGCAATTGATCGATCAGTACGCAGCGTATGATCTGTGGGCGAATGCGCGTATCGCCGACCGATTGTCGCGCGAGGAGGAAGCCCGGCTGGATGTCGTGGTGAAGAGCAGTTTTCCTTCGCTCCGCGGCACCCTGATGCACATCCGGAATTCGGAATGCATCTGGCTGGACCGCCTGCTGGAACGCGCACCCCGCTGGCCCGCGGAAGCGCTCGAGGGGTTCGACACCTTCCTCAAGCACATCACCGCCATGCGTGACCATGTACGCTCCCTTGGCCCCGAGGACCTGGCGGGCCACGTGGAGTACAAGGACCTGCGCGGGAACGTTCACCGCCAGCAACGCTTACAGATCCTGATGCACTGCTTCAACCACAGCAGCTACCATCGCGGCCAACTCGTAACGATCATGCGTCAGCTGGACATGACCGATATCCCACCGATGGACCTCGTGGTGTTCCAGCGCTTACACGCTGTTGGCTGAATTCAACCGCGCGACATCAGGTCGATGCCCGTGTAGTTGTGGGGGCTCAATGCCCGCAATTGGGCCTTCACGCCGTCCGTCACATCCAATGCTTCGATGAAGGCCCCGATATCCTCCTTGCCGATGCGCTCCTTTCCGCGCGTGAGGTCCTTCAGCCGCTCGTACGGCTGGGGATATCCGGCGCGCCGCAGGATCGTCTGGATCCCTTCGGCCACCACGGCCCATTGTCCGTCGAGGTCGCGGGCGATCGCGGCCTCGTTCAATAACAACTTGTCCAGTCCCTTCCGTATGGCCTCCACGGCGAGCATGGTGTGTGCGATGGGCACGCCGATGTTGCGCGTTACCGTGCTGTCCGTCAGGTCGCGCTGCAACCGGCTCACCGGCAACTTCTCGCTCAGGTGCATGAAGAGCGCATTGCCCATGCCCAGGTTGCCTTCGGCGTTCTCGAAGTCGATCGGGTTCACCTTGTGCGGCATGGCACTGCTGCCCACCTCACCGGCCTTCGTGCGCTGCCGGAAATAGTCCATGCTGATGTACTGCCACATGTCGCGGCTCAGGTCCACCAGTACGGTGTTCACACGGCGCATGGCATCGAACAATGCGGCCATGCCATCGTAATGCTCGATCTGCGTGGTGAACTGCTGCCGCTGCAGGCCCAGCATGTTGCCCGTGAACTGGTCCGCCAAGCGGACCCAATCGAGTTCGGGATAGGCCGCATGGTGCGCATTGAAGTTGCCCGTGGCCCCGCCGAACTTGCAACTGAACGGCACCGCGCGCAAGAGTTTCATCTGTTCGTCCAGCCGCTCCACGAAGACCTGCAGTTCCTTGCCCAGGCGTGTGGGCGATGCGGGTTGGCCGTGTGTGCGTGCCAGCATGGGGACACGTGCCCACTCCAGCGCCAATCCGTGCAGGTGGTCCTTCAGTGCGGTGATCTCGGGGATGTAGTACACGAAAACGAACTCCTTCAACAGCAGGGGCATCGCCGTATTGTTGATGTCCTGCGATGTCAGGCCGAAATGCACGAACTCCTTCGACGCGCCGAAGCCCAGTTCCTCCAGCCGTTCCTTCAGCCAGTATTCCACCGCCTTCACATCGTGGTTGGTGGTGCGCTCGATCGCTTTCACCGCCTGTGCATCGGACTCGGAAAGTGCCGAAATGCGACCGAACAGCTTGTCGAGCTTCGTGGTGTCCGTGCCCTTCAGTTCGGGCAGCGGCACTTCGCAGAGGAATCGGAAATAGGCCAGTTCCACCACCAAGCGGTAACGGATCAGCGCCAGTTCACTGAACCAGATGGACAAGGGAGCGGTGCGTTCTCGATACCGACCGTCGATCGGGGAGATGGCGTTGAGCGGGGAGAGGTCCATGCAGGTCGCGAAGGTAGGGCGGGACCTCATGCACCTTTGGTCCGGCCCTTGCCACGTGCGGGCGGACCTACCTTCGCCACATGTTCGCACCACGCCTGCTCTTCGCGTTATTGCCACTTTTCGCGCTGGCCTGCAGCGGTCAGCGACCCACGGGTGCAGGGGCGCACAGCCGCTTCGGCAGCGATGCGGACAGCACCTTCTTTTCGTTGGAACGCACGCCCTGCTTCGGCAAATGCCCGGCCTATACGGTCATCATCAACGCTGATGGCTCGGCGCGCTACGTGGGCCGCAGCAACGCTCCCCGCCAAGGCACCTACACCGGCCGCGTGGACAGTGGCATCATGCAACTGTTACTGGAGCGGGCCAAGGCCATCAGCTTCTTCGACCTCGCCGAGAAGTATGACGGCCAGGTGACGGACCTGCCCAGCACGATCATCCGGGTGAACGCCGACGGCCGCGACAAGAAGGTCTTCGGGCGTTACAAGACCCCGCCCGCCTTCAAACCCTTTGCGGCCTTCGCCGATTCGCTGCTGCTGCCGGTCCAATGGACACAGGTGGCCGCCGACGAATGAGCGCCGTGTCCCGGCTCCAACGCTTCGCCCCAACCCGGCCTGCCGCGGAGCCGCCGATCCGGCTACTTTTGGCGCCCCTTACGCTCCCTCGTTGCGTGGGATGAACCAGAACCAACCACACTTACATGAAGAAGTCCTTCCTGATCGCCGGCCTGCTGTTGCTGTCGACCATCGTGCATGCCCAGGAGGGCATGTGGATGTTGAATACCCTGAAGCAGGTGAACGAGGCCGACATGAAACGCCTTGGATTCCAGCTCACCGCCGAGGATGTGTACAACGTGAACGGCAGCAGCATGAAGGACGCCGTGGCCCGCCTGGGTGGTGGATTCTGCAGCGGCGAGATCGTGAGCTCCGAAGGCCTCATGCTCACCAACCACCACTGCGGCTTCGAAGCCATCCAGAGCGCCAGCAGCGTGGAGCACGATTACCTCACGGACGGCTTCTGGGCCATGACCCGCGAGCAGGAGCAGCCCGCAGGCTTCTACGTGAGCTTCCTCGACCACATCGACAACGTTACGGACAAGGTGAACGCCGAACTGAACGCCACCATGTCCGAATCCGAGCGCCAGGCCAAGATCGAGGAGATGGGAGGCATGCTGGAAAAGGAAGCCGTGGGTGAAAAGGCCCACATGAGCGCCGATTTCAAGACGATGTACGAGGGCAACGAGTTCTACATCTTCGTGTACAAGGACTTTCCGGATGTGCGCATGGTGGGCGCTCCGCCCAGCGCCATCGGCAAGTTCGGTGGGGATACCGACAACTGGATGTGGCCCCGCCACACCGGCGACTTCAGCATGTTCCGCGTGTACACCGGGCCCGATGGCGAGCCTGCCGATTTCGCCACTGAGAACATCCCGTACAAGCCCAAGTTCTGGTTCCCGGTGAGCCTCGATGGTGTGGAGCAGGGTGACTTCAGCATGGTGATGGGCTGCCCCGGCAGTACGGACCGTTTCCTGAGCAGTGAGGGCGTGAAACTGGCGCTGGACATCGAACAACCCAGCCGGGTGAAGGTGCGTGGCAAGAAGCTCGAACTGATGAAGCAGGACATGGACGCCAGCGATGCCGTGCGCATCCAGTACGCGGCGAAGTATGCACAGGTGAGCAACTATTGGAAGTATTTCATCGGCCAGCAACGCGGCTTGAAACGCCTGCATGTGTTCGATAAGAAGAAGTCCCAGGAGGCCGAATTGATGAGCTGGATCAACGCCGACGCGGGCCGAAAGGCGAAGTATGGCGAGTTCCTTTCCCTGCTCGAGAAGGGCTACGCAGGCCGCACCAAGGTGGAGAAGGCGAGCACCTACATGCAGGAGGCCGCCTTCGGTAGTGAGGTCATCACCTTCGGTTTCCGCTTGCGCGGACTGAAGGCGCAGTTGGAAAAGGACCCGAAGGATGCCGCCAAGATCGCCGCCATGGTAGCTGGCGTAAAGGCCAATGCCGATGGGTTCTGGAAGGACTACAACCCGGCCACGGACCAGAAGATCACGGCCGCCATGTTCAAGATGATCCACGACGACGTGGACCGCAGCATGCAGCCGGATATCATGAACGTGGTGGAGAAGAAGTACAAGGGCGACTTCAACGCGTGGGCCGCTGCCATGTTCAAGTCCAGCATCCTCACGGACCGCGCCCGGCTCGATGCGTTCCTGGCCAAACCCTCATTGAAGGCGCTGGAAAAGGACATGGCCATGCAGGCCTCCAATAGCTGCATCAACTTCTACCGCGGGGTGCTCGGACCTGCTGGCGATGCATCCCAACCCGACATCGACAAGGGCTACCGCCTGATGGTGGCCGCCATGCGTGAGCGTGAGCCGAACAGGATGTGGTACCCCAACGCCAACAGCACCATTCGCGCCAGCTATGGCCAGGTGGGCGATTACAAACCCGGCGATGCCATGCACTATGATTTCGTGACCACCGCGGACGGCATCCTGGAGAAGGAGGACAACACGAACGAAGAGTTCGTGGTGCCCAAGCGCCAGCATGAGCTTTTGGCGGCGCGCGACTACGGTCGCTACGCCGACGACAAGGGAGAACTCATCACGTGCTTCATCAGCAAGAATGATATCACGGGAGGTAACAGTGGTAGCCCGGTGATCAACGGAAAGGGAGAGCTCATCGGCATTGCCTTCGATGGCAACTGGGAGGCGATGAGCGGCGATATCGCCTTCGAACCTGAACTGCAGCGTACCATCAGCGTGGACATCCGCTACGTGCTATGGGTGATCGACAAGTACGCAGGTGCCGGGCATTTGGTTGAGGAGATGACCTTGCGCACGGCCCCCAAGGATGCCGTGGTACCGGCGATCATGCCCAAGATGATCCCCATCCCCGAGAAGGCTGCCACACCTGAAGTGCCTGCCAAGAAGGGTTGAACACGCCTGGACCATTGAACGCATCGAGGCCCGGACCAGTCCGGGCCTCCTTCGTTCCAGAGGATCTCCTTGATCGGGGTACCATGCGCCGATCCGCACCGTCCTGCACGTCCCTGTTCAAGGAGATCACACGGGGTCATGCGGACCGGACCGGGGTTGTGGTCGCGTGCTCGGCCAGTACCGCTCCGATGCTGGCCAGGATGGGTGCAAGGACGAAACCCACCATGGGGATCATCATCAACAGGCTGAAGAGCGCTCCGTTCGCCATCACCATGCCGCGATGGGCGCGGGCGGTGCGCACGCTTTCACGGATGCCGTAGCGCCTGCGTTCGTGGATGTAATCGAACATGCTGAACCCATAGAACCAGCAGCAGAGGAGCCACAGGAACACCGCGGCCACGGGCGCCAAGGGGGCGATGAGCAACGAGGCCACCCACAGCACGAGGTTGATCGTGAGCTCCAAGGCCCCGTTCCGCATCGCCATCAACACCCCGCGGACAACGCCCTTCAGAAAAGCCCGCCACTGGAACGGAAAGCTGCGTCCTGTGATGATCTCCTCCGTGCGTTCGCTCACATAGGCCAGCAACGGGGAGAGCACGATCAGGACGAGGTATTTTCCCATCAGGAGGAAGAGGAAGAACAGCGCCAGGTCCAGCACGATGAGGAGGATCACCTCCCGCGCACCGTTCAGGAAGGCCTTCACATCATCCCAGGCCCCGGCCCAACCATGGCGGTCCGCTGTCGGTACATCCAGTGAAAGATGTCCCGCAGCCCATGCGCTCACCTGTTCCATCAGGCCGTGGCCGAGGAGCAGGATGCTCGATGCGAAGACCAGCCAGAGCAGCAGGGGTACCAGGAAGGTCCACCACATCCCATGGCGCAGGGCAAATCCGAACGCCCGGCCAAAGCCCGTGAGTCCGCTTGAAATACCCCGCATGTGGCCGAAACTAACGCCGCACGCGGCAGGCCGCTGTGCTCAGCGCTTGCGCGAGGCCTGTTGCGATTGCTTCTGGATCTCCTCCATGCGCTGCGCCCACTTGCTCTTCTTGCGGGGCGTGGACATGTTCTTCTCCAGCTCCAGTCGCAACGCCTTCTCGTCGATGAAGAAGTGGCTGAGCACGGTCATCTGGAGGATGCTGATCACGTTGGCCAGCAGGTAATAGTAGCTGAGGCCGGCGGGCAGGCTGTTCATGAAGAAGAGCATCATCACGGGGAAGAGGTACATCATCAGCTTCATGCTGGGCATGCCCTGCTGCTGCGGCATCTGTTTGCTCGTGATCAGCGAGTACGCCACGGTGCTGATGGCCATGAGGATGGTGAAGAGGCTCACGTGCGTGCCGTATGCCGGGATCGCGAAGGGCAGCGTGGCGATACTGTCGTAGCTGCTGAGGTCATCGGCCCAGAGGAAGCTCTGCTGTCGCAGCTCGATGCTGGCGGGGAAGAAGCGGAACATGGCGAAGAGGATGGGCATCTGCAGCAGCACGGGCACACAGCCGCTCAAGGGGCTCACCCCCGCCTTGCGGTAGAGCTCCATGTTGGCCTGGTTGCGCTTCACCATGTCCTCTGGATCGGGGAACTTCTTGTTGATCGCCTCGGTCTCCGGCTTCAAGGCCCGCATGCGCGCGCTGCTCTTCTGGTTCTTGTAGGCGATGGGCAGCAGAAGTATCTTGATCAGGATGGTGAGCACCAGGATGATGATGCCGTAGCTCAGTTTGAACTGGCCCAGGAAGTTGAACACCGGGATCACAACGAAGCGATTGATCCACCCGAAGATGCCCCAGCCCAGGTCAATGATGCGGTCGAAGCCGGGGATGTCCGTGCGCCGCAGGGTGTTGTAGTGGTTGGGCCCCATGTACAGCGTCATGTCCAGCGTGGCCCGCGGCGCAGGGGGTTCATCGAAGAAGAGCTTGGCGGAATAGTGTTTGGTATGCTTCCCCTCCTCGGGCAGTTGGATCACGCCGACCTCGCTGCCGTTGCTCCGGAAACCATCGGGCTTGATCAAGGCCAGCGTGAAGAAGTCCTCCTTGAAGGCCACCCAGTTCGTGCGGCCCTCCAGCTTCATTTCCTCGCTCGCGCTCGTGCTCAGGCTGTTGGGGTCGTCGTTGAGGTATTTGTAGAACACCGTGCTCTTCCCCTGTTCGGTGGGCAGGTGCTTCTCGTTGCTCAAGCCTGCGATGTTCCAGTGGAACATCACGTTGCGAGGGTCCACCTCCTTCTCCAGGCCGACGATCTCCGCGCTCAGCTTCACCATCCAATCCGCACTGTCCAGTTGGTAGGTGACGGCGAAGTACTTGCCCGGATCTCCCGTGGCCGCCTTGAAGCGCACACCGGTGGTCCCCAGTTTCTCCGCGTTGAAGTGGAGGTCCTTGGTGCTCACGTCCAGGTTGCCGAGGAAGAATTTGTACTCGAACAGGCCACTGTCCGGGTCGGCGAGCAGCAACGGCTGCTTGTCGTAGCTCGTGTAATCCTTCAGCCGCATCATCAAGGGACGGGCGCCCTGTGTGCTGATGCTGATCTGCAACTTCTCGTTCTCGATGGTCACCAGTTCATGCACCCCGTTGGCCGCCGCCGAGAAAATGCCGTAGCGCTGGGTCTGCATGGCCTTGCGCGCGCTGTCCAGCTTCGCCGTGCGGATGCTGTCCGGGAGCAGTGTATCAGCCTTCAACGCAGCCTCGAGGCCGGAGAGCGGGGCTTGCTCGGTGGCCACCGCTGCCGGTGCCTTGGCCGAGTCGGACTTCAGACGCGCCTCCTGCACCTTCTGCTCCACCAAGGCCAGACTGTCCTGCTGTTGCTGGATGCGGGCCACTTCCTCCTGGCTGGGGGCGGTGATGAACTGGTAGCCGATGAGGATCGCCGCGATGAGGACGAAGCCGATGATGGTATTGCGGTCCATGTACGTGTGCTGGAGCCGCCGGGGCCTTCCTCATCGGGGCATCCGGGAAGAGGGCGTTGTTGGCGGGGGCGCGAAGATAGCCGGGGGGAGCTAGCTCACATGGGCCCATGTGGTCATGTGCCCATGTGGGCATGCGGTCATGTGGCCATGGCGACATGTGCACATGAAACTGTGCCGATCGCTGCTCAGGCCTTCGCCTTCTCGCTTTCCACGGGGCTGGTGACCTCCTGGGCGATCGCCGCCTTCACGAAGCCGATGAAGAGCGGATGCGGACGGGCCACGGTGCTCTTGTACTCGGGGTGGTACTGCACGCCGATGAACCACGGGTGGTCGGGGTATTCGACGGTTTCGGGTAAAAGGCCGTCGGGCGATAATCCAGCGAAGCGCAGACCGACTTGCTCGAGCCTGGTGCGGTAGCGCGTATTCACCTCGTAGCGGTGGCGGTGGCGCTCGGAGATATCGTTGCTGCCATAAATTTTGGCGATGCGGCTGCCGTCTCCAAGGGTCGCCTTGAACGCGCCCAAGCGCATCGTGCCGCCGAGATCGCCGCCGGCGCGGCGCTGTTCGAGTTCGTTGCCGCGCATCCACTCGGTCATCATGCCGACGACGGGCTCATCGACGGCGCCGAACTCGGTCGAGCCCGCGCCCGTTATGCCAGCCAAATTGCGCGCGGCTTCCAAGCACGCCATCTGCATGCCAAAGCAAATGCCGAAGTAGGGCACGCCGCGTTCGCGTGCAAACTTCGCCGCCAGAATTTTTCCCTCAGAGCCGCGTTCGCCAAAGCCGCCCGGCACGAGGATGCCGTCGACGCCTTCGAGATAGGGTGCTGGATCTTCGCGTTCGAAGACTTCGCTTTCGATCCAATCGAGTTTGACTTTCACGCGATTGGCGATGCCGCCGTGGACCAGCGCTTCGGTCAGCGATTTATACGCATCCTTGAGGCCGGTATATTTGCCAACGATCGCGATCGTCACTTCGCCTTCGGGGGCTGCGATATTGTGCGAGATCGTTTCCCAGCGCGTCAGATCGGGCTTGGGCGCGCCCGTGATATTGAAGGC
>JANOAK010000033.1:0-159000 GCA_031411095.1 Flavobacteriales bacterium
CCGTAAGCTATCCACCACGATGTCCCTGTATGCACGGCGAGTGAACACATCCACCCATTCCACCGTGGCGAAGGAGATAAAATAGACACCATTTGGATCATGGAACTTATACGAGCGGCTCATGAACCCGAAAATAGATCATGACCGGTTGAACTACATGCATGCTCCCACAAGTGACCCCGGCTTTTGCTCTCGAACGCACATCACGGTTGGCCGGGAACACTTGCGGGAGCGGGGGGCCGAGTGGAGCACATTCATGCTCCCACAAGTCGCCACGGCCTATTTGCTCTTGAGCTCACCGTGCGGTAGGGCCGGGAACACTTGCGGGAGCGGGGGGGGCCAGTCTTTCCGATGCAAGCACAGACCAGACCGAATAGAAGCGCGACAGCGGGAATAGCTCGTGCCATTTGATCGGATGTACTTGCCCCACGCTGGCGCGAGAGTTCCGCCTCCGGAACTGTGCGTTCAATCCAGCGGGCCTCTCGTGCCATTTGATCGAATGTACTTGCTCTGTCGTAATGCGGAGACTTCGTCTCCGCCACCCCCGAACTCCTACAGCACGTAATGTTCGGTCCGCAGTCGGAGACCGCCAACCCGGCCATGCGACCAGGTCAATTACCACCTTGCAACGGCACGGGAGGACGGTCAGCCTGGTTTCTACCTCATGCTGACCTAACTCCCGCGCCAGAGTCCTTCTTTGGAACGCTCCCGCCTTCCGGAGCGAACGCAAGCGCTGGTGATCGCTAGGGTTGCTACACAAAGGCAAGGATCGGTCATTCATGTTCGTTCACCTGCAAAGAGCACCACCATGCGCGCATCCACCTCCCTCCTGCTGGCCCTTCCCTTTCACGCCGCGATGGCCATTGAGTTCACGCCGCTGGTCGAACTGCTGGAGCGTGGCCAGGTGACATTGTACCCGAAAGGCCTCGGCGGCCACAGCGGCGATTGCCTGAGTGTCGCCGTGAAGAGCACCTCCTCCGTCCCAATCCGTACAAGCATTCCTGCCGGGTGGGTGTTCGTGAGTGAACTACCCGAAGTGCAGGACCTGATCGTGATGCGCGAGGAAGCCATTGCTCTTGAGCCGCGCGGTCAGGCCACCGTTACGTGCCGGGCCTTCTGCTGCGAGGCATCCAACTCGGGTCCGGATGCCGGTGAGCTTTTCCGCAAAGGACATCCTGCCCCGAAGAAGCTCATGGCCCTGGCACAACTCGTGGATAGCAGTGACTATTCAGATGACGTTGTGCAGAGCGCGGTGTGGGTGTTGAGCAACGGTCACGACATCGGTTCGCTCGGCGCCCTCGACGGCTCGCCGGAGGACACCCTGCGGAACCGCCTTAGCTTGCTGAGCGGTCAGCCTGCCCCATGTTATACGGTGCGATATGCGCCTTCGGAACATGCAGCGTGCAGCGGCCGGCCCGAGTCCATTTCCCGCATCATCGACTACACCACCGCGGGTGCACAGCGGCTCACCGTGATCGTGAAGAACGATGCGGGACGCCTGATGGAGGTGATGTACGATCGTGAACTCATGGCGCCCGGGGAGTATTCGATGCCCGTGACCGCGCACGTGCTGGACTGGCCGAAGGGCCGATACGCATTCTACGTTTACACCGATGAAGCCTCGCCCGTGCGACGTCTTCCCTTCGTGCTCTGAACTTCCGCTACCTTCCGCCCATGGCGCGGATCGCTGTGTTCTGTGGGGCCAGTGCGGGAAAGCATCCCCGCTACGCTGAATTGGGAGCGGAGGTCGGACGCAGCATTGCGCAAAGCGGCCACGGCATCGTGTATGGCGGCGGACATGTGGGCCTGATGGGCATCGTGGCCGATGCAGCAATGAAGGCTGGTGGGGAGGTGATCGGCGTGATCCCCCGCTTCATGGAAAAGGCCGAAGCTGCGCACGAAGGGGTCACCGATCTGATCCTGGTGGACACCATGCACGAGCGCAAGATGCGCATGCATGAGCTGAGCAATGCCGTGATCGCCCTGCCCGGAGGATTCGGCACCATGGACGAGTTGTTCGAACTGCTCACCTGGCGGCAGATCGGCCTGCACCAACAACCCATCGGCGTGCTGAACGCCTTCGGGTTCTATGATGCACTGCTGCAACAGGCCGAGCATATGCGGAACGAAGGCTTCCTGCACGGGGATACGCGGATGATCGTGGCGACTGACATCCATGCGATGCTGGAACGCTTGTTCCTTTGATCCGAGGGCATCGATCTTTTACGGTGGACCGGTCACGTGATGGTTGTCGGGTCGGTTGTCTGGTTATCTTTCCTTTCCTATCCACCTCCCATGCGACCAGTAACCGCGCTTCTTTTCCTGGTGAGCTTCTCCCCGTTGCGTGCCCAAAGTCCCGGTGATCTCCAGTTGGTGCTCGATCCGCCGGGTGACATGCAGTATGCGACCTTCATCGATGGCGCACTGACCGACAATGGGGATCTCTACTTCCTGGGCGGTTACCAGAACGTGGGGGAGAGCGCGTTCACCCTGGCAAAGTTCACGGCCACCGGTGTTCCCATCTGGGGAAGGAAAGTGGAGACCACGGCTGCCGACCTGAACATGAGCGCACGCAAGGTGATGGTGGATGCCAGCGGGAACATCACCGTTTTCGGGTACCTGAGCACCGTCTTTGGCACGCAGTATTTCCTGATCCGGATGACCCCCGAGGGCACGTTGTTATCGCAGCGGTCGTACATGCCCGATGGCAGCCTGCCTGATTATGGATACAGCAGCGCACAGATCCTTGAGGACGGTGGTGTGATGATGAGCATCGGGTTGGAGACCAAGGCCCTGATGGCCCGTATCGATGTGAGCGGCCAGGTGGTCTGGTGCCGCCATTACATCACCACGGACGACCCCACCTTCAAGAACCCCGGGTTCGATCCAGCCATCACCCCCGATGGTGGCGCGTTGATCACGGCAAAGGCCGAGAGCGACATGTTCCTCGTCCGCATCGATGCGAACGGCAGTGTTCAATGGTCGAACCGTTATAACACCAGCTTCTACACCCATACGAAGACCGCCGTGAGCCTGGCTGACGGAGGCTTCCTAGTGGCCGGGGTCAGCGATGCCCTGCCCTTCGCCGCCCGCTTGGATGCTTCCGGGAACATCCTCTGGAACAGGAAGTACGTGCTGGATGAAGGGTGGATCGAATACTTTAGGGACATACAGCCCTTGCCGGACGGTGGCTTCCTCCTCAGCCCGTCCGGGAACTCCATGAGTGTGATGGGCGTGCGCATCACATCGGCAGGTGATCCAGTTGAAGTGGCGCTGATCGATGGACAGGGTGCCGCTGACGCCATCGGAACACAGGGCGATAAGGTGCTCATGATCGGCCGCACCACCACGGAGGTGAACGGGGGCTACCAGGACCTGTTCCTCTTGTTGAAGCTGAACGCCGATCTGGGCATGAGCTGTTTGCGTGCCGCTTCCGGCGCGTGGACCATGGATCAACCGCTGACCGAACCTCCCGTGCCCGGATGTACCTCGGATGTGGAGCCATTGACAGAGGGCGATTTTTTCGTGGTGATGAGCGATGTCGCTTTCAATACACGTGACCTGTGCGCTTCGCTGACGGGTGTTGGAGAACAGGGTTTTGGGCAGGAACCCCGTGTGTTCCCCTCCCCCGTGAACGCCGGCATACCCATCACCGTGGACCTTCACGCTGCAAGGGATGTATCACGCGTTGATCTCTTCGCCCCGGATGGTCGATCGGTTCGCACCGTACCCGTATCCAGGGGCGTGCCACGGATCGTTCTGGAGACGCAGGGCTTGGCACCCGGACTTTACTTGATCCGCACGACCAACGTTGCAGGAGTGCCTGTGGCTTCAGCCCGCGTTGTGGTGGAGTAGTTCCTTTCCCCCTGCCTTATGCGCCTTCGCTGGAACCTGTTCTCCTGTTCCTTGGTGCTGGCGGCCTCCTCACCCGCACAAGATGCCACCGCGCGGCTTCGCGCGGAGCTGGAACAGATCCACACGCTGGACCAGCGCGACCGCCAGAACGTTTCCAACTACATCACGGGGACCCGGAAGGACAGCGTGATCGCCCATATGGCCATGCAGGATTCGCTGAACCTGGTGCGGGTGAGGGCGATCCTCGACAGCGCCGGATGGCTCGGAGAGGAGGTGATCGGTCGCAAGGCGAACCAGGCCTTGTTCCTCGTGCTCCAACATGCTGATGCGCGACCGGACATCCAGGCAGAATACCTGATCATGATGCGCGAAGCGGTGCCGGACGGCCGGGCCCAGCCCCACGAACTGGCCATGTTGGAGTATCGCGTGGCCGTGAACCACGGCAGGCCCCAGACATACGGCTCTCAGATCGGCTGGAAGGATGGCAAAGGCTTCATGAGACCCATCGCGGACGAACCGCATGTGAACGAACGCCGTGCAGCCGTGGGATTGGAACCGCTGGAGAAATACGCTGAACGCTTCGGGGTCGTCTGGTCGCCACCTGTGGAACGCGTGCGTGTCCTGTTGTTCCAAGGGCCAAAGTGAGCGGTCCGGCGCCGGGTGGGCGGGGTCACAAGGGTGTTGGGCATCCCCGTTCGGTCATCCTCTGGCGTTCGGGACATGCATCCCATAAGTACCTTGGCGATCCATTCACTTCAGATCCTCCCATGCGATCAACCGCTACTCCACTCCTGCTATCTGGCGTTCTGTTCCTTTCCGTCTTCCCCTTTGCTTCCTCCATGGCCCAGTGCGGTGCCGGCGAGGTGCAGGTGATTATCGAGGTCACCACGGACGATTACGGATATGAGACCTATTGGCAACTCACGGCCAGTGCCGATCCGTGCGGCACCAATACCATCTTCCAAGGCGGCAATCCCACCATGACCTGCAGTAGCGGAGGTGCCCAAGTGCAGGAGATGAGCGGCTATAGCAACAACATCACCTATCCCGAAGGCCCTTGGTGCCTCACGGAAGGTGCCACCTACACCATCTGGTCCGTGGACGATTGGGGCGATGGCCATGCGACCTTCGAGGTATTCGTGAACGGCATCAGCACGGTGACATTCACCGGCCTCACGGGAAGTGATGATGCGTTGACCTTCATCGCCCAAGAGCCGCAGGCCAGGGATATGAGCGTTACGGACCTCACCACCCCCCTCTACAGCGTTACGGGCGAAAGCGTTCGCGTGAGCGGAACGGTGACATCCTTCGGGGCGGAACAGGTGAACTCCTTTGACCTGAACTACCGGCTCAACGGTGGTGCCATCGCCACCATGAGCATCACGGGCGTTCCGCTGCTGGCCGGCGACACCTATGAGTTCAGCCATGCCGTTCCATGGGTGCCCGGAGCCACGGGAATGTACGCGTTGGATGTGTGGGCGTCCAACATCAATGGTGGTGAGGATATGGTAACGGGCAATGATGTTCGCCAGGTCGACCTGAAGGTGAATACCCCGATCCCGAACATCATCGACAACATCCTGGGCAGTGCCTATGCCGTGCAGAGCATCGCCAACAGCGACCAGGACCTGCTGGTGCCGCGCGATCTCGACTTCCATCCGGACCTCAGCCGTAACGAGCTGTGGGTGATCAACAAGGACACCGAGGCCAGCGGCGGCAGTACAGTGAAGTTCACCAACCCAGGAGAAGGCGACATGACCTGGTTGATGCAGGAGGATCCCAACAACGGGCATTTCATGAGCCTTCCCACCGGCATCGCCTTCGGCAACAACGGGAACTTCGCCACCAGCCCCGGCGTGTTCGATGCCAACCATAACGGGGGCGATCCCTTCACAGGCATCGCACTGTGGAGCAGTGATCCCGCGATCTATGCCCAGCCCATCTTCGGTGGCCTTGGGAGTCATTTGGACATGTTGCATGTAACGCCCAATGCACAGGGCCTCGCGGCAGAGACCTGGAACCGCTTCTGGGTGGTGGACGGCTTCAATGGCGATGTGGTGATGCACGACTTCCGCGGGGACCACGGACCGGGCAACGATTACCATGGCAACGCGATCATCCGCCGCTATGATGACATCCAGATCACCCGCGACCCCAACGACCACATCGTGAGCCACTGCGCATTGGACAAGGCGACAGGCTGGTTGTACGTGGTGGATCATGGTGGCCAGCGTGTGTACCGCTTGAACACAGCTACCGGCACCGTGAGCGGGCCGGGCGACTACGGGCCTTGGGAGACCTACGTTGAGTACACGATGGTCACGGGCTATGAAAAGGAGGTGATCATCACCAATGGTTTGGTGGAACCTGCCGGCATCGAAGTGATCGGTGACCGATTGCTCGTGAGCGACCATGCCAATGGAGACATCATCGCGTATGACATCAGCAACGCTACCGTGCCCGAGTTGGGTCGCATCCATACGAACATCCCTGGCATCATGGGCATCAAGGTGGGTCCCGATGGCCGCATCTGGGCTCTGAACGCCACCACGCACCAGTTGCTGGCCGTGGAGGCCGGCCCGGTGCAGGTGCAAGCACATGAGCACCAGGACTGGCAGATCAGCCCATCATTGACGGATGGCATGATCACGTTGGTGGGCACTCATCCTTTCCGTTCGAATGAACTGGTGCAGGTACTTGATGTGCAAGGACGGATGGTGAGGTCGGTCTCCGTGCGCGATCTCACGTCAGGAACGGACCTGTCCGCGTTGGCGAACGGTACGTACACGCTGAGGGTAAGCGATCAGGTGCGGCGGGTGGTGCTGGAGCATTGAGCACCCTTCACAGTTATTGTGTCGGGTCCCATGCTGGCGCGAGGTGCAAGTCGTTAGGTTCATACCGTGAGATCACGACTGACCGCAATTCTGTTGCTCACCATCGCACTGCTCGGTGCGTTGTTCCTCCCTGGCGGCGATGTTAGCCTGCTGCGTGACCTCCCGGCGATGTATGCCCATTGCAAAGCCACGGAGGACAAGGACCTGACGCCGCTCGACCTCATCACCGACCACTTGATCTGTCTGGACGCGTTGTTGGATACACATCCACCCGGGGACGATCAGAAGCCCCATGCCCCCCTCCCCTCCGGTCGAGCTCATATTCCGTTGTCGGTGGATGCGTTCATCTCCTGCGCCCAAGTACCTGTTCCGGAGATCCTGCCCCGTTCTGGTTCCGTAGTTGAACCCTCACGGTACAGATATCTGCATTGTTCCCTGGTCTTCCGACCGCCCCTGTGTTGAGCGCTGGACGTGCGAATGCACGATGAACGCCTCTCATTCACGGAACAATAACGATCATCATGAACAAGAACATCATTGGCGCAGCCCTGCTGTCGCTAGCGGGTCTGCTCGCGTGCAACGCAAGCGCCCAACATCTGTCCGACGATAAAGTACCCGCCGTCGTGAAGGCCTCCTTCACAGAACAATTCCCCAAGGCCGAACACGCCAAGTGGGAAATGGAGTCGAAGACCGAGTATGAAGTGAACTTCAAACAGGAAGGCAAAGCCCTGTCCGCGACCTACGGCACCGATGGTGCGTGGTTGGAGACGGAACACGCCATCAAAGCCGACGCACTGCCCGAACTGGTGCGCAAGGCCATCGCCGCCGGTTACGCCGACCACAAGGTGAAAGGCATCGATGTAGCGGAATCATCGAAGGGCACCGTGTACGAGGTGGACATGGAGAAAGGTGAGCAGAGTTTGGAGGTGGTCTTCGCCGCTGATGGCAAGGTGCTGGAGAGCAAGGTGGAGGAGCACAAGCGTGACGAGGACGACGAAAAGGGGGAGGAGAACGATTGAACCAACTGTGGTGATCCGGGACTTTGCCGCTAGCAAGGTCCCGGTGATCCGCCTCCGGACCCATGAACACCCTACGAACGTTAAGTGTCCTCAGCAGCATTGTATGCATGCTGGGCCTACAGGCGCAAAATGACCTTCGCCTCGTCATTCAGGACAGCGCTACCGCCGAGCCCGTAGTGGGCGCCAGTGTCATCTTGGTCGGCACGTCGTTGAGCGCATCCGCCGATGTTGATGGTAGCCTCACGTTGTCCGGCATCACCGACGGACCGCACATGCTTCGATGCGCCGCATTGGGCTACCGCACGCAGAACCTTCTGCTCACCTTTCCGCGCAACACGGCCACACTCACCATACGCCTCGTGAATGAGGGCACCGAACTGGCCGAGGCCGTGGTCACCGCCACCCGCACCAACAGCCGGATCGACGATGTACCGCAGAAGATCGAGGTGCTCGGCGAGGAGGAACTACACGAGGAAAGCTCCCTGAAACCGGGTAACATCGCCAGCTTGATAGGCGACATCAGCAGTGTGCAGATCCAGCAGACCAGCGGGGTGAGCGGCGCCAGTTCTGTTCGGATGCAGGGGCTCGATGGCCGCTATACCCTGCTGATGCGCGATGGCATGCCCTCGTTCGGCGGTCTCGCCGGTGGCTTTGATCTGCTGCGCATTCCGCCGCTGGACCTGCAGCGCGTGGAATTGCTCAAAGGCCCCTCCTCCACCTTCAACGGCGGCGGCGCCATCGCCGGCGCCATCAACTTCGTGAGCAAGGACCCCGCCGATAGCCTGGGCGGCATGCTGCTGTTGAACCGCGCTTCGCTGGGTGAGACCAATGCCAATGTGTACCTCAGCGGTCCGATCGGCAACGTGGGCTTCACCCTCTTCGGTGGAAGCACGATACAGGACGCCGTGGATGTGGATGGCGACGGCTATTCGGACGTGGCAACGGCACGCACCCATGTGGTGCACCCGCAGCTGTTCCTTCAGCCATGGAAGAACGGTCGATTGCGCATTGGCGGCATCTACCAGAACGACCAGCGGACCGGCGGTGACATGCAGGCACTCAACGCACCGAACGATACGGCCCGCTATTTCCTCCGCACCAAGGGCCAACGCACCGGGGCGGACGTCTTCCTCGAACAGAAGCTGAACGCCAAGAGTGCGCTGGTGGCGAAGGGTTCAGTGAACAGCTATGAGCAACAGGACCGCACCAACTTCGGCGGCCTTGCCCGGAACCAGACGAACCACTATGGTGAGGCCTATTGGAACCACCACACCGACCGCCGAACGTGGGTCTTTGGGGCGAATTACGTAGGCAGCCAGTTGAGCGGTGATGGACTCGCGCACCAGGACCTCGCAACGGCGGGGGCATTTGCGCAGCTGGCCTTGCATCGCGCCCGCTGGCCCGAGATCGACCTGGGGCTGCGTGCTGATCAGACCGCGGGACATGACGTGCAGATCCTTCCGTCCATCGCGGCCATGTTCAAGGCCACCGACCGGTTCACGTTGCGCGCCAACGCGGGCAGCGGATACCAGCTGCCGGACCGGTCGCGCAACTACGGACTTGTAACGGAAGGGGTCATCGCCCGCGGACTGGCCGCCAACACGGTGCCCGAACGATCCTTGGGCGGCACGGTGGAATGGACGTGGAAGAAACCGCTGAGCGAGCACACCCTGCTCTTCATCGACCAGACCTTCTTCGCTACGCAGATCACCGACCCGTTGGCCGTTGGGCTGAATGCCGAAGGTGACCTGTTGCTGTTCAACCCTGGTGGCACCAAGCTCACGCGCGGCATCGACAACTACATCCGGCTGACGCAAGGCAACACGGAATTGTACCTAGGCTACACGTTCACGTTGCCGGAGTCCACCGCAAATGGTCGAACCAGCCTTGTTCCCTACACACCCCAGCATCGCGCGGCCACCACCTTGGGCCACGAGTTCGGTGAGCGTTGGCGGGCCGGCGTGGAGGCTTCGTGGAGCGGAGAGCAGGAGCGGATCGATGGCACGCGTACCCACGACCAGCTGTTCATGGCCGCCATGGTGGGTTACAAAAGCGGACGGTGGAACGTGGTGTTGAACGGCGAGAACATCACCGACACGCGTCAGACGCGCTGGGAAGAGATCGTTTCGGAATCACTTTCCCGACCGGTGTTCGCACCCTTGTGGGCGCCGATAGATGGCCGGGTTATCAACCTTAGCGTGCTGTATCACTTCGGGTGGATGAAGAGTTGACCCTTCAAGCCTTCACCACAGCTCCAGCGAATACGCGGGCCACCACCTCCACCGCTCGGTCCACCTCCTCCTGTGTGGTGAACTTGCTGAACGAGAAGCGCACGTTGGCACCGGGCCGCTCGGGATACAGGTGGCCCAGGACGTGTGAGCCCTTGTTGCTGCCGCTGCTGCAGGCGCTACCGCCGCTGCACGCGATGCCCTCGATGTCCAGGTTGTAGATGAGCATCTCGCTCTTCCCATCGTCGGGGAAGTTCACGCTGAGCACGGTATACAGGCCGTTCTCACTGGCGTCGCCGTTAAAGCCTACGCCAGGAACGGCTTCCATGAGCTTCTGCTTCATCCGCTGCTTCAGGCCGGACACGTGACGCACATGCTCATCCAGATCGCGGTAGGCCACTTCCATGGACTTGCCCAAGCCTACGATCCCGTATACGTTCTCGGTGCCCGCGCGCATGTTGCGCTCCTGGGCTCCCCCGAGGATCATGGGTTTCAGCACAACGGAGTTGCGCATGAACAGGAAACCGATGCCTTTCGGCCCGTGGAACTTGTGCGCCGCGCAGGTGATGAAGTCCACCGGCAGCGTGGCCAGGTCGAAGCGGTAGTGCCCCATGGTCTGCACCGTGTCGCTGTGGAAGAGCGCGTCGTATTTGCGACAAAGGGAGCCCACGGCCTGAAGATCGATGCGTGTGCCGACCTCGTTGTTGGCGTGCATCAGGCTGACGAGGGCGTGCGGGTTCGCCTTCAGCAGTTCCTCCAGATGGACCATGTCCGGCTGTCCATCGGCATGCAGACGCACCCAATGCACACGGGCCTTGCCCTCGTGTTCCAGTGCATGCGCCACGTATTCCACGGCGTGGTGCTCGATCGGTGAGGTGATCACGTTCTTCACCCCCAGATCGCGCACGCTGCCCATGATGGCCATGTTGTCGGCCTCTGTTCCACCGCTGGTGAAGATGATCTCACCGGGCGAACAGTTCAGCAAGGCGGCCACCTTCCTACGGGCCTGTTCCACCGCGGCCCGCGTGGTGCGACCAAAGCTGTGGATGGCGCTGGGGTTGCCATGGTGCTCGCGCATATACACGAGCATCGATTCCATCACCTCGGGATCGAGCGGCGTGGTGGCGGCGTTGTCCAGGTAGACCTTCTTCATGGGAGTGCAAAGGTGTGCAGATCAGGGGATCAGAGGATCGGAAGATCATAGGATCATGGTGGCCGCAGAATGGGGAAGCTAACACCGCCCTCATGACCTCCACCATCACATGGCCGAAGAATGGGGAAGCTGACAGTCCCTTGCTAGCACCAATGGACAGTTCTGTCCTCACAACTGAACGGCCGAACTTCCGGGAAGCCTACAATTCCATTTGGATTACGAGGAGCAAGCTCTTTGCACGGATCCCGTATGTAGGATACTCTGGGTCCACATAAAGAAGGATACCTCCACGTACTTAGATCCCAAGAATACTCTATCCCACAATTCAACCGTCGATCAGCCACTGGGAAGTGCTTTCCCAGCCTAATGACTCCTCTAAGCCCAAAGTGGGAGTTTGCCCGCGTCCTGAGTTGGACTTCATCTTCCACCACAGGGGAAACAACAGTCGTGCTTCCCTTTCTATAGACAGTGTCTATCTGCCTCGAACTAGCTATCGCATACGACACGGCAAATCCACCTGACAGATGCAAACCTCTGCCTGATTTCCGTGACGTATTCCACTCGACTAGGACGGGCAGCTCCACAGACCTTAAGTTCAGTGCATGCCTGTAACGCCAACTCGTTTCCGGGATACTAGGCATTGAGATGGCACGTGAAGACTCTCCTTCGAGAGATTGATACCGCAATCCTACCGATATAGCCAGCGACGGGGAGACTGCTGCTTCCTCAGTCAGGATTACCGTATAGCCTAAGTCATACACGCCCTTCGAAAAACTCCCCTCTTGAAAAGCGAGGACGGAGGTACCAATCCCGGCCCCGAAGGAAGTCATCCACTTCTGTGCGACACACGAATGACAGTGACAAACCAGAATGCAGAGGGACGCGAAGCGCACAGGACTAGCGGTTGATTTCCCGAATCCCGCGCTCGGCTGTTTGCCGAGTGCGGTCTCTTTTCGGCCTCGGGCCGTCAGGTGCGCGCCTCATGTTCGAACATGATCAATGGACTTTCCGGATGTGCGCTGCTCCATGCGTAGTGCTCGGGTAACGTAACCAACCCTTCTTTCACAGGGTTGTTGTGAATGTACTCCACTTTCTGATCGAACATCGCCGGGTGGGTGATCTCTATCGGGTGAACTGTCTTCTGCCAGAACATCAGCTCCTGGTTCTGCTTGCTTTCCCTTGCCGCCTCGCGGAACAAGCGCATCAACCACTCTTTACGGCTTTCGCCGGATTCCTTGGCGATCAGTTCCAAAAGTCGTTTTGCGGTGAAGCTCTTGAAGTCCCGCAGTACATCGGACAGTTTGCCTTCTTGCACCCGCGCGATCATGTGAAGATGACTTGGCATCAGTGCGTAGGCGAAGAGCTCCAGTCCCTTGGTCGCCTGGCAGACCGCCAGGTTTTTGATGATGATCTCAGCGTTGCGCGCTCGCGTGAAGACGTCTGCCCAACCCACTACGGTGAGTGTGCAGAAGTAAAGTGTGCCATCCTTATGTGCTTTCAGATGTTCGCTCATTCAATGCGAATGTACCAGAGACCGCCGGAGGCGGAGTGGCATGCTGGCACTCGGGAAACACCCGAGCGCCGGATCGAACAAGCAACCCGGCTCGGGAGTTTCCCGAGTGCCGATTTCTTTCCGGCCTCTGGCCGTCAGGTTCGTGCATCATGTTCGCTCATGCCGTGAGATTACCAGAGACCGCCGGACCTGTCTGCCCAAGGGAGAGGCGGAGGTGCCCGCCAGGCACTCGGGAAACACCCGAGCGCCGGAACAAAAGCGCCGGAACAAAGCATTCACCCGATCCGCACCTCCAGCTCCTGCATTTCGGCGATGATCTGTTTGGCCAATGCATCGGCCTTGTCCGGGCTGTTGCTCTCGGCGTAGATGCGCATGATGGGCTCCGTGTTGCTGCGGCGCAGGTGCACCATTTGCACCCGGTTCCGACCCGCAGCCATCAGCCCGCCTGTTCCTCCTCCCGCCTGCACACCTCGCGCAGGATCGCATCCTCCAAGGCCGTGAAGGGCACATGGCGGCGTTCCATCACCCGCCTGCAGATCACCAGGGCCTTGTCCAGTTCGTAGGCATCGAAGCCGTTGACGCCGCCCCATGAGAATCCCGGGATCTGCTTCGGTGGGAAGTCGCCGCCGAAGATGTTGGCGCATACGCCTACCACCGTGCCCGTGTTGAACATGGTGTTGATGCCGCTCTTGCTATGGTCGCCCATGATCAAGCCACAGAACTGGAGTCCCGTTGGAACGGCACCATCCTCCGCGTACCCGTACACGCTCACCTCACCGTAGGTGTTCTTCAGGTTGCTGTTGTTGGTGTCGGCGCCCAGGTTGCACCATTCGCCCAGCACGCTGTTGCCGAGGAATCCGTCGTGGCCCTTGTTGCTGTAACCGAGGATCACGCTGTTGTTCACCTCCCCGCCCACGCGGCATTCCGGGCCGAAGGCCGATGGACCGTAGATCTTCGCGCCCATCTTGATCTGCGCGTGATCGCCGAGCACGATCGGCCCGCGCAGCAGGCAGCCTTCCATCACTTCAGCCCCTTTGCCGATGTAGATCGGGCCGCTTTTGGTGTTCAGCGTGGAAGCCTCCACCACCGCCCCTTCTTCAAGGAAGATCTGTTTCGGGTCACCGATCACGGTGTTGCTGTTGCTGAGCGGAGCACTTGTGCGGCCTGAGGTGATCAGGTCCAGGTCGTTGGTGATGGCTTGGGCGCAGTGTTGGAACAGATGCCACGGACGTGTGTAGGAAATGAGTTCGCCGATCACCGGACGAGGCTTCCAATAGGCCGAGATCATGGCCCATTCCGTGTCCGCCAATGGCTCCAGGCCCGAGCGATGGAAGGCCAGCGGACGACCTTGGTGCACCAGCACTTCTCCCAACTCCAGGTCCATCACCGCATCCACCAACTGTTTCGTGGGGAGCAAAGAGCCATCCACCTCAAACACGCTCTCTGCCTTCACCCCCGGGAACTTCGCCCGCAGATAGCCCTCCGTGCTGAAGCCCACCGGCAGCCCCGTGCGGCGGTGCCAGGTGTCGTTGAAGGGCACGATCCCCGGACGCAACGCACCGACCGGACGTGTGAACGTGAGCGGCAGCAGGTGGGTCCAATGACCGGCGTCGGCGAGGAGGATGCTCATGGGTGGGATGGCCGTGCCGAAAGTAACGCGGCCCGGCTTGAGCCGGCTTGATCTTCGCGCGTCGAATGGTTCATCGCCCGTTATGGAAGAACAACCCTCGGTAGGCGTGTTCGTCTATCTTGGCGAAGCGGACAACATGTACAGAACGCTCCTCATCCTGCTCTTGCTGCCATGTGCTGTTCAACAGAGCAGCGCGCAGACGGTTTTCATCCCGGATGTGAACGTTCGGGAGTGGCTGAATGCTGCCAAACCGAACAGCGTGGACGTCAACGGCTATTGCGATACTGCTGCCTGGAACAACTCCCCACCTAGCAGCGTATCATTATTCACCTCCACTCTTCCGAACGGTGCCTCTGTGAACCTCCAAGGGCTGCAATTCCTGAAAGCCCAACAGCTGCGCTTCAAGGGTAACGCATCCCTCAATGTGAATGTTCAATGGACGGGCTATCCGAAGGCGAACACCTTTCTGGAACTCGATGAGGTGGATGTTGGTTCGTTCAGCGG
Organism: Flavobacteriales bacterium; assembly: GCA_031411095.1. GTDB lineage: Bacteria > Bacteroidota > Bacteroidia > Flavobacteriales_F > PHOS-HE28 > PHOS-HE28. The sequence goes on from JANOAK010000033.1 coordinate 14,737, forward strand.
TGGCCTGTTCCCGTTATCCGATTCCTTGGATTCCTTCATGTGCGACAGCTGCGGCCTGGTGCAACTTCCGACGTTCCAAGGCTGGCAAATGATATTGAACCATTTGGACCTTGGGGGCAACGTGCTTACCGTGCCCCCGTCCGTGACCAAATTGCACCTCAATTACTGCCAGCTCACCGAGCTGCCGCTCATGCCCAATGTGACCGTGTTGGCCGTGGATCATAATCCGTTGAACGAGCTGAACGACCTACCGGCCGGGTTGCTCCAGTTAATGGCTAGTTATACGGAACTCATCGACCTGCCAACGCTGCCGAGCGGGTTGAATGTGCTGTCCGTGAGCAATAACCAGATCAGCGTTCTGCCTACACTCCCTGGTACGCTTGAGGCCTTATACGCCAATTACAACCTGCTTACCGATCTTCCGGTATTGCCTCCGGGGTTGGAGACCTTGTCAATAGCATACAACGACATTCCGGTGCTACCAACCCTTCCTACATCGCTCCGAATACTCGGCGTATCGGGGACGTTGATCACTGAAATACCTCCTCTGGCCGGCTTGGCCGAACTGAACTGGGTTCAAGCGGCGTACACGAATATCAGTGCTGTGCCCCCACTGCCCGATGGCGTCACTCTTCTGACCGTGACAAGCTGCACCCTCTTGACCTGCCTTCCACCACTGCCTGATGGTCTGGGGCAATTGAGCGCCATGGGCACCGGTATCACGTGTTTGCCGAACATGCCAACGTACCTCAACTTGATGTTCAGTTCGTTCGATTTCGATCCTGTGGTATGCACTGTCGTCAACACCCTTTGCCCACTTGTCGATCCGTTGATCATGGGCACCACGTTCAATGATCTGAACGTGAACGGCACGCTCGACGGGTTTGACACACCCAGGCCTTACAGCACGGTGATCGCGCAGCCCGGCGATCTGCTCACTGGTAGCGATATGAACGGGCGATATGTACTGCCCGCGGACATCGGCTCCTTCTTACTGGATGGTGTTCCGGTCCTGTATCGACCGGTGACCACCTCGCCTTATGCGATCACCTTCTCGGCCTTGGGCCAGGTGGATAGCCTGAACAATGTTGGAACCACGGAGATCCCCGGTATGTATGACCTGGCAGTGCAGGTGAATAGCAGTGTGGTGCGGCCCGGTTTCTTCGCCTACTTGTGGATCACCGTTCAGAACGTGGGTACCGTTGCCAGCTCCGCCCAAGTACAACTCACCGTGGATGGTGCCCAAGACTATACCAGCAGCACTGTGGTTCCGGATCAGGTGAACGGTAACCTGGTGGATTGGAACGTACCTGCCCTCGCACCAGGGGTCAGTTGGCAAACCATGGTAACCGTGTACACCCCGAACAATGTGGCACCGGGTGTTCTTGTGGTACAGCAGGCCATCGCCACTCCGGATCAATCGGATCAAACGCCGTTGAACAATACGGCCGTTCAGAACGAGGTGGTGGTATCCAGCTACGATCCGAACGACAAACTCGTACAACCCGCGTTATTGAGCACGGATGAGGTCGCTTTGGGTGAACGGGTGGAATACACAGTGCGTTTCCAGAACACCGGTACCTACATGGCCGAACGTGTGATCATCACCGATACCCTTGATGCCAGCGGCCTGCAGGTGTCCTCCATGGAACTGCTCGCCCATAGTCACCCATGCACCTGGTACATCCATCATGGCGTGTTGCACGTGCTTTTCAACAACATCAACCTGCCGGATAGCAATAGCAATGAGGCCGGCAGCCATGGCTTCGTGCGCTTTTCCTTCAGGCCGAGCATTGCGCTCACGATCGGCAGCGCCGTGAGCAATGTGGCCAACATCTACTTCGACTTCAACGAGCCGGTGATCACCAACGCCGCCATCTTCCAGGTGGAAGGCAGCACCACCGTGCTCGAACAGCACGCAGGTCCATTGTTCGCGTGGGTGGATGACCATGGTGATCAACTCACGCTTAACGCGCCCGATGGACTGAACACTATGCTTACCATCATCGACATGGCGGGCCGCACTGTGCTCACGGGCCACATGCAAGGCACCCGCACCACGTTGACCGTGACCGGTCTAAGTCCTGGCGTATATCAAGTGATCGGATCTGTATCAGATCACATTCGCACCGCTCGTTTCGTGAAGAACTGACCTCATCGCTCGTTCGTAGGCCGTAGCGGATCCGGACCGGTCCATCAATGATGAACTCGGATCGTCCCTCTCCATCGAGCATGGTGTGGCCGACTCATCCAGCCTAGGTTGTACCAGCTAGGAGGTTGGACCCTGCCCTCACTGCAACCCGAACAGGCCGCAGATCCAGTAGGCCAATCCGGCCAGCAAAGCGCTCACGGGAATGGTGATGATCCAGGCCCAGAGCAGGCGCACCGTCACCCCCCAACGCACCGCGCTCATCCGCTTGGTAGCCCCTACACCGATGATGGCACCGGTGATGGTGTGGGTGGTGCTTACGGGAATGCCCATCTGCTCGGTGAGGTAGAGGGTCATGGCCCCCGCGCTTTCCGCACAGACCCCCTCGAGTGGCGTCACCTTGGTGATGCGCGTGCCCATGGTCTTGATGATCTTCCATCCGCCGCTGAGCGTTCCCAGGCCGATGGCGGCATAGCACGAAAGCGGCACCCAGTTCGGCATCTCCTTGATGTCCGTGATCTCGCCTCCGGCGATGAGCGCCGCACAGATGATACCCATCACCTTCTGCGCATCGTTGCCGCCGTGGCCGATGCTGAAGGCTGCGCTGGACACGAGCTGCAAACGCTTGAACATGTTGGCCATGCTGAAGGCGTTCGGTGTCTTGAACCGTTCAACATAGATGTAGACACAGATGAAGAGGAAGATGATCGATACGATGCCGATCCGGATCCATCGATTGTCGCCCTTCGCTATGTCCTTGCCCATCTTGGTCACGTCCACGGACGGATCCACATCGGCCTTGATGCGCTCTGCAACGCCTTGGGAGCCCATGCGGTCGTACATGTCCAACAAGGGGATCGCCCCGTCCAACTTGGCTTGGGCGGCCAGGTAATCGGCCTGCTTGGCAGGATCTTCGGCGGCCGCTTTTCTGAGGTCCTCCACCTTCCAGTACTTGGCCAGGTTGTCCTCCATCTTGTTGTACTGCAGATGGGTGAACAACATCCATGTGCCCACCCCCACCAGGAGCATGAGCGATACCTTGTACCACGTGCTTTCCACCAGGGTGACCAGCGTGATGAAAATGCTGATGCACATGCCCACCAAGGGCGCCAGGAAGATGAAGGCGACCGTTTTGATGATCTTGTCCTTCTCCACCACATCGCCCAGGGCGAAGCCGTCCGTGATCACCATGGCGTGGGCGATGGCCGCCCCGGCGAAGCCTCCGATCAGCGTGTGGGAACTGCTGCTGGGGATCCCGTACCACCAGGTGAGCAGGTTCCAGATGATGGCGGCGATCAGACCGCTGAGGATCACGGGTAGCGTAACGAACTCCTTGTGGACCGTTTTACTGATGGTGTTGGCCACCGCGTGGTCCTTGAAGATGAAGAAGGCCAGGAAGTTGAAGGCCGCCGCCCAGATCACCGCCTGGAAGGGCGTAAGCACCTTGGTACTTACGATCGTGGCGATGGAATTGGCGGCATCGTGGAAGCCATTGATGTAGTCGAACACCAAGGCCAGCACGATGATCGTGAGGAGCAGGCTCATGCGCTCACGCGTACTTCAACATAATGGATTCGATCACGTTGGCCACGTCCTCGCACTTGTCCGTGGCGAGTTCCAACGTGCTGTACAGATCGCGCCATTTGATCAACTCGATGGCATCCTTCTCATTCGCGAAGAGGCGCTCGATGGCCTTGTCATACACCATGTCCGCCTCGTTCTCCATGCTGTTGATGTCCACCACGAACTGGTTGTGGGCACTGGCCTTGTGCAGGTCGCGCAGATGACGCACGGCCATCTGCACGATGCGGGCACCTTCGTTCACCAGCCGCGCCAGTTCAACGCAGGTCTCATCGGGCTTGTTGATATGGAACAGGTCGATGTTCTTCGCGCTGGCCAGGATGAAGTCCGCCACGTCGTCCAGGCTGGTGGCCAGCTGGTGGATGTCCTCGCGATCGATGGGCGTGATGAAGTTGCGCGCCAGGTCGGTGAAGATGGTGTGCGTGAGGTCATCATTCGCCCGCTCCGCGATCTCCAGCCGCTCCAGGATGGCCGTCCGTTGCGAGCCCGGCTCCGTGGTCATCAGCAGGATGAGGTCCTCGCTCATTTTCAGCACGTTCGCAGCGCTCGCTTCGAAGTGGAAGAAGAACACCCGGTCGCGGGGTTTGAAGATGCGGAAGAAGGATTCGAGGAACATGTTGGCGAGGTTCGGCGGCCAAATGTAGCCGGGGCATCCTTGGTAACGCGTGGCAGACCGAGGCTTAACGTAGACTTAAGATGGGCGCCCTGTTGTTCCGGTCCTGAACACTTCCCGACCTTCGCCCCCAAACCGGTCCCCGCGCATGTTCTACGAGTTCAATGGATACCGCCCTGTGGTGCATCCCACCGCCTTCGTGCATCCGCAGGCCGCCGTTACTGGAAATGTGGTCATCGGAGCGGATGTGTACATCGGCCCTGGTGCGGCCCTGCGCGGTGATTGGGGCGAGATCGTGGTGAAGGACGGCTGCAATGTGCAGGAGAATTGCACGATCCACATGTTCCCCGGTGTGAAGGTGGTGTTGCACCCGGGCGCGCACATCGGCCATGGGGCCATCATCCACGGCGCCACCATCGGGGCCAATTGCTTGGTGGGCATGAACGCCGTGCTCATGGACAATGTGGTGCTCGGCGAGAGCTGCATCGTGGGCGCCCTCTCCTTCCTGCCCGCCGATTCGGTGTGGGAGGCCCGCAGGGTGATCGTAGGCAACCCCGCCCGGGTGGTGAAGGACGTGAGCGACGACATGCTGGCCTGGAAGACGGAAGGCACCAAGCTATATCAGCAGTTACCGGCTGAACTCCACGCCACACTCAAGGCCTGTGAGCCACTGCGCGAGGTGGACAGGAGCAAGCCACCCATCACCGCCCGCTACAAGACCTGGAACGAGACCAAAGGCTGAGCACGGCCCGTTGTCGACCCCTTTCTTTACACCATGAGCTACGAAAAGATCGATCTCACCATCGCCGACGGCGTGGCCATCATCACCCTCAACCGGCCGGACAAGCTCAACAGCTTCGATCGGGCCATGTCCCTGGAAGTGATCCACGCCTTGGATGCTGTGCAGGAAGCTGCGCACGTGAGGGCCGTGCTGCTCACCGGCGGAGGGAGGGCCTTCAGCGCCGGGCAGGACCTGGCGGAAGCGATCGCCCCGGGAACGAAGATCGAGGACATCCTCACCACGCAGTACAACCCCATCGTCCGGCGCATCCGTGCCCTGAACAAGCCGGTGGTTGCGGCCGTGAACGGCGTGGCCGCAGGTGCCGGGGCCAACATCGCCTTCGCTTGCGATCTGACGATGGCGGCTGAAAGCGCCAACTTCATCCAGAGCTTCATCAACATCGGATTGATCCCCGATAGCGGGGGCACCTTCACCCTGCCCCGCCTTGTGGGCATGCAGCGTGCGTTCGGGCAGATGATCCTGGCACCCAAAGTGAGCGCGAAGGAGGCCGAGGCCCTGGGCATGATCTGGAAGGCCGTGCTGGATGCGGATCTCTTGAACGAAGCCACCGCACTGGCCAAGAAACTGGCCGCCATGCCCACGAAGGCCATCGCCCTCACGAAACAAGCCCTGAACCGCGGACTTTCCGGCACGTTGGACACCCAGCTCGATACCGAGAACGAGTTGCAGAGCATCGCCGGGCGAAGCCACGACTACAACGAAGGTGTACAGGCCTTCCTGGAGAAACGGAAGCCGGTGTACAAGGGGGAATGATGGATCAGTGGATCAGAAGATCAGAAAATGGCCTTCGACCTGGAGCTTGATGCCAAGGTCAGCGAATGGCTCCAATTCATTGATAGTCCAATGCCGGCGACGGCAGATGAGATATTGAGAATTGAGGTGCAGCTTGATCATTTCGCGTCACTTCGATCCATGTTGGGTCCTCTTGAGGGCCTATCAGTCAGTGCTCTATCCCCAACACCTCCGCGCTCGGACCAGAATGCGCTACGGAAACAGATCATAGCACGGTTCCTCATGTTGGGTGTGTACAATATTCCTGAACGGGTGACCGACCGGCCGATGCAATGTGGCCTCATGCTCGGCGATGCGATCGATGACATCCTCGATATCACCAATGAACTTCGGGCGACGCATTGGTTGATGGAACAGGGGCATACGGTAGATGCGCATTGGCACTTCGCATTCGGATACGACCAACACTGGCGATATCACTCGCGGTGCCTGCTGTGGTACTTGGAAATGCGGCGCTTCGAGGCGCATTGACCTAATATGTCCGGGTCTATTGATCTTCTGATCATCTCATTTTCTGATCTTCTGATCCCACCCCCCATCTTCGCGCCATGAGCACATCATTGACGGTCGGTGTCATCGGTGCGGGCACCATGGGCAGTGGCATTGCGCAGGTGGCCGCACAGGCTGGGCATATCACCTACCTCTTTGATGCGCGCGCCGATGCCGTTGACAAAGCCATTGCGGACCTTGCCAGCACCCTGGACAAACTGGTGGAAAAGGGCAAGTTCACCGCCGAAGCAGTTGCGGCCATCAGATCGCGCATCCGCCCGGCCCGCGAACTGAAGGACCTGACCAGTTGCGGGCTGGTGATCGAAGCCATCATCGAAGACCTCGGTGTGAAAAAGAAGCTCTTCGCGGAGCTGGACGGCCTTGTGGCGGGTGATGCCATCCTCGCAACGAACACATCCTCCTTGTCCGTTACCGCCATCGCTGCAGCGTGCAAAAAGCCCGAGCGCGTCATTGGACTCCACTTCTTCAACCCCGCTCCCCTACTCCCCTTGGTGGAGGTGGTGCCCGGGTTGCAAACCTCCCATCAACTGGCGGGGACCTGTTCGGAACTGATGCGGGCGTGGGGTAAGACATCCGTGATCTGCAAGGACACGCCGGGCTTCATCGTGAACCGCGTGGCTCGGCCCTTCTACGGCGAGAGCATCCGCATTTACGAGGAAGGCATTGCCGACATGCCCACCATTGACCGGGCCATGAAAGAGCTCGGCGGCTTCAGGATGGGCCCCTTCGAGCTGATGGACCTCATCGGCAACGACATCAACTTCGCCGTCACGAGGACCGTGTGGGAGAGCTTCTTCTTCGACCCGCGCTATAAGCCCAGCTTCACACAGCAACGCCAGGTGGAGGCCGGATGGTTGGGGAGGAAGACGGGGCGCGGTTACTACCGGTATGATCACGTAGCAGGAGCAGGAGCAGGTACAGGGGCAGGAGCCGCTCCTTTGGGAGATGCTTCGGCGGGCGAGGCAGGTGGCATGCAGGCGATCGTAGACCGCGTAGTGGCCATGTTGATCAATGAAGCGGTGGATGCCTTGCATCTGGGGGTGGCTACCCGCGAGGACATTGACCTGGCCATGACCAAGGGCGTGAACTACCCGAAAGGACTTCTGCAATGGGCCGATGAACTGGGCCCTTCTGAGGTGCTCGCTCGCCTCGAACGACTCCAGGCGGAGTACGGTGAGGACCGGTACCGCCCATCCCCATTGCTTCGCCGAATGGCCAAGGGGCAATAAAGACCTTGATTGAACTGGTTCAAGTGATCATTTTCCAGGACTGTGTTAATTCGCGGCCTCAAACAGAACCATGACCCACACAATGAAACCGTTCATCGTCCTTGCCGCAGCTGCGGCCATCGTAACGTTCGCTTCCTGCGGACCCACTGAAGCTGAGATCGCCGCCACCAAGGCCAAGGCCAATGCGGACAGCCTCGCCGCTGAAGCAGCCAAGGAGAAGACCTACACGATCGATGCCGCCACCAGCCACGTGAACTGGGCCGGCACCATGGTGGGCGTTTACACGCACTCGGGCACCATCGGTATCACCGAGGGTTCCCTCATGACCAAGGGCGACATGCTCTCAGGCGGGAACTTCGTGATCAACATGAAGTCCATCACCCCCACGGACAGCAACTACAACGCGAAGGAGAAGAAGACGCCAGAGGGCCTCGTGGGTCACCTGAGCAGCGCCGACTTCTTTGCCGTGGACAGTTTCCCCACCGCCGCATTGAAGATCGTCTCCGTGGAGGGCAACATGGCCAAGGCCGACCTCACTGTGCGCAACAAGACCAACTCTGAGACGATCACCGACATCGTGCTGACGTCCAACGCCGACGGTACCATCCATGCTACCGGCAAATTGGTATTCGACCGCCAGAAGTACGGCGTGGCCTGGAAGGCGTCCATGAAGGACATGGTGCTGCAGGACAACATCGAACTGACCGTGGATCTTACCGGCAAGGCCCAGTAAGAACCCCTTTGGTGCAAAGTCGAAAAGGCCTCCGCCGCAAGGTGGGGGCCTTTTTCGTGGGGAAGTGATCACGGAAATTCACCGCAAAGGCACAAAGCGCGGAGGGCGCAGGGGAAATGCGATAGCTGGTTTGGTTTGAACCGCCACGACGCCACGGCGCAACGGGAACGCGACGCTCATTATTTACCGCAAAGGGCCTGCCTACCGGTCAGGCAGGCGCGAAGGGCGCAAAGCAGGGAGCGTCGGAATGCGGTCACTGTGCCCTCTGTGGCCCTGCCGGCCGGCAAACGGATCTGTGCGCGTCTGCATTCCCTTGCGCAAGGCCCATGCAATTTCGCGCTCCTCTGCGCTCTCAGCGCCTCTGCGTGAGACCAATGCACTCTTGGCGTTCCTCCGCGTTCTCCGCGCCCCTCGCCTGCGCGGAAGCCGCTTCGGCGGGCGCAGGTCCGCGTGAGGCCACCCCACCTCACCGCATAGCCCCCGCCAGCCACGCATTGAACGGGCACATCGCCAGGTAATGGTCCATCAACACAGCCATCAGCTTCGGGTCCGTCACCAGCTTCGCGGGTAGCTCCGCGCCTACATAGAACTGCTTGTTGGCGATCAGCGGTTCCTTCGCCGCATGCGCCTTGAACTCTGCAGGCAGCACCTTGTTCACCTCGCCTTGCACGCTGCCGAACAGCGAAACGAAAGCCTTCGCCCCGATCGCTTTGCGAAAACCCTTGCCATCGCGCACGATCGCCGTACGGATGCGCTCCAACTGATCCTTCTCGGGCATGTACGCGCCCCCGTAGATCTTCACGCTCTCCGGTCCCAGGGCGAAGTAGATGCCGGGAATACTGTGATCCTTGCGTCCGGCCGGTGAGATGATGGCCGAGGTCTCCAGCTTGTACGGGGTCTTGTCCTTGCTGAAGCGGATGTCGCGGTTGATGCGGAAGATCGCCTCTTTCGCTTCGAGGTTGATGGTCTTATCGTGCTTCGCGATGCGCTTGATCGCCTCGGCCACAAAGGCCTCGAAGGGCGCCTTCACACTGGCCTCGTAGCGTTTGCGGTTCGCATCGAACCAGTCCTTGTTGTTGTTCTTCGCAAGGTCCTTGAAGAAGGCGTTGAAGTCGTTCGTGAACCAGGCCATGGCGGTTAGGTTTGTTAGTGCCACCTTCGCAGGTGCTTCAATGAAGGAAGCCCTAAGATCGGCATGAAAAAGGCTTCCCCTGGAAACGCACCGGAACTCTTCGGCCCCATGTATGTGGCCTCGCTGGACAGCCCGATCGGCAAGGTGTACGTGGAATGCGACGGGTCGCGGATCACGCGTGTGACCTTTGCGCCGATGGGTCGTGGCAAGGGCGGCAAACAGCCCAGTATGCTGAAGGAGGCCGTGATGCAACTGGAAGCCTACTTCGCCGGGCGGCGGAAGAAGTTTGACCTGCCGCTTTACCAAGTGGGCTCGGTCTACCGCAAGAAGCTCTGGCAGCGATTGATGAAGATCCCCTTCGGACAGGCACTGACATATGAGCAATTGGCCGACAACGTGGGCGGCAATGCACGCTCCGCCGGCACGGCTTGCGGCGATAATCCGCTCATGATCGTCGTGCCCTGCCACCGCGTGATCGGCAAGAACGGCCTGCTCACCGGTTACGCTGGCGAACTGTGGCGCAAGAAGTGGCTGCTGGAGCACGAAGGCGTGTTGGGGAAGGAATTGTTCGAAGGTGCCTGAACCGGGTCGAGTTACCTCGGATCGATCCAGACGAGCGGAGCGTCATTCGCATCCGCGATGGATCAATGCACCACGATGAGCTTGAGCGTTTGTGATGCATGTTGCTCGTCGAGGACGTTCACATAATAAAGCCCGCTGGCCAGCATGTCAACTTGGAATTCGTACGACCTGGACGCTGTTGGCCATGGCCGGGTCCAGAGGCGATTCCCATCCGCAGAGGACAGCCTTATGGATGCGTGCGTGGAACGAGCGCGACTCAATGTGACAGTTTTGGATGCCGGATTGGGATGTAATTCAATTCCTCCCTTTTCAACTCTAGCCTCATTGGATCCAACATGTGGAAATTGACCACAACCATATGGCTGCTGTGCGTACCATTGTTTGAGCTGGATCACCTTCTGCTGCAGGACATGTGTGTTTTGAATATTGTCCTGCGTGGTATCGCGGGCGAAGACAAAGGCTATATCCATACAAACACTCTGCCCTGGTGCAACATCATAGAATGGACCGAATGAAGCTATTCCGCGGCGGTCGGGATATGTCTGTTGTGTTTCATGAAATCCACCCGGCACATCGGGATAATCGGAGTACATGTATCGTGTGGGCTCCTGTGTCGCGGTGTTCACTTGTGGAGTACCATCCTTCCAGATCCCATCGGCATAGTTGACAGCATGGACCGTGGTGTTAGGCTCATTGCAACACGGCGGGCCATCGCGATTGTAGTAAAGGAAAGATCGCATTCCTGCATTCAAACCCACAACGCCTAGTGCAGGTGGATGGGGCCCAAATCCTTGGAATCCGTTACAATTTCCATCATCATCGTCCCAGTTGTAGAAATAGAACATATCCAAGTCAGGATCACATCCGGTGTAATCATCATCACCACAACCAATGTCCGCATCGGTGACCATGGCGACCACCACGGAATCGTAGATCAGGTCGGACCGATTGGTCAGCGTGTAACGAGCGAACAGGGTGTTGTGCAGGGCCTCGGGCTGAACACTGTCAAAGCCATACAATAGGATCTGCGCATCGAATTGAGATGGATAGATCAGGGGCAGTGCATCGGCTGATTGATCGTTGGCCAGGACAAGCACAGCACGATCACCTAACATGACCGGCAGATCACCCTGGTCAGGCTCATACTCACCATCCTGGTCATTGTCCTGGAAAGGAGCAATGTGATCAGGCTCACCGTTGCCAATATCGCCATTCACAGGCCAGCTGGCCAGCACCTCCGGAACCTCATACCCTGCATCGCCCCAATGGGCGGCATGTGCCCAAAGGATACCTCGGTCCAATGCCCAGGTACGTAAATAGCGATCGGTAAAGAGAATGTCCACATCGTTCCCTCTGACGCCCTCAAATTGTTGCCGGCCACCGGGATATGAGACGAACCCAGAAGTTCGGCCGACACCCCCCGAATAGCCGACTATATAGCTCCCATGACCAAAGATCGCGGAAGCCCCACCTTGTTCTGTAGGGATGAACCAAGGACGTGTGGCCGATCGATTGTGGAAAAGGCATCCGTCAGGGCGAATAAGGGCAGAAATACCAGCCACGTTCAGTTCGACCTGGCCTGTCCCGGGTAAAAGCTTGCACAAAGCAAGGTCCGTTTCCAGATAGTCTGGAGCTTGTCTTCCCTCCATAACACCGCCCACATAGGTGGTTCCTTGAAATGTACAAGCACAATAGATCGATCGCAAGAAGGCCTTCCTCCATGCGCCATTGGCATAAACTCGTTCATTCCATATGTCCGCTCTTGTCAAGATACCATATTCGCCTAGGTCGACGAGCATCCCAGGCGTCGAGGTATTCTGTGCAGTTGCATCACTGATCAGAGGAACGATCACGGTATCCGTGCATTGTGCGAAATGAGGCAAAACCACCGTGCTATCCCCTGATAATTGGAAATCACCTGCTAGCCACAAAGCGCCAGGTTGGGCAGCCAGAGCTCTGATGCTGCCATTCACACCTGAATCAACCCCATGCATCACCGTACCGTCCCAGCGGGCAACGTGCAGCAGACTCTGAATGGAATCTCCGCTCGATGTGAAATATCCTCCTATGAACAATGACCCGTTGTAGACTTCCATTGCCACCACGCGATCATTGAAACCAGCACCGACCGGTGACCAAGCACTGCCATCCCATTTCGCAATGTGTCGGGCGTCAATACCATCCATGGTGGTGAAGCCACCAGCTGCGTAAAGCACCCCATTGAACACAGCAGTACTGGTAATGATACCCAGTTCCGCTGTACCAATGATCACAGTTGTATCCCCATTCCAGAAATACACATGGGACAGAGGAGCGACTCCTCCATCGAATACAACACCATTTTGGAACCGGCTCAGGGTATTCACCCCCGGACCCGATATATGTATCCCGAGGTCATCCACCCCACTTCCTCCATCCCAAGCCAGAATGTTGCGTGCTGGTATACCATTCATACCAGCGAAGCGCCCGGCCATCACCAGTTTACCATTGAACTCCACCATTTCCTTCACCCAACCACTATCGACCTTTGCTTCAACTGGCACGATGCGCTGGGCAGAGGCCTCCAGAGCGCAAAGCATTAAACAGAGAAACAAGGTTTTCATGGTTAACGGGACAATTTGTCGAATGTAACGGGCCACTACCACTTTGGTCGTCCAGTGCCGACCATGATCTGAACTACCTATACAAGTCAGAAGCCTCCGTTAGGACGTTCATAGGGTCCGTATTGCTCCCCCCAGGCGAAGTCTGCGATTATGCTTGCTTCATTGCACCCATGCGGGTTGTAGATCGAAGGAGACATGCTTGCTGTTTCCAAAAACCCGAGTTGCGGCCTGCTCACCGGCTACGCTGGCGAACTGTGGCGCAAGAAGTGGCTGCTGGAGCACGAAGGCTTGCTGGGGAAGGAACTGTTCGAAGGTGCCTGAGCAGCTCCCCTACCTTCGCCGCATGGATCCGGTACCGCTCGCCACCCCTGTAGTGGCCCGCATGTACGACAACGACTCTCCCGTTGTCGCTCGGCTGGCAGGCGGGCAGGGCCTGTGCGTGCCGAGTGACTTACCGCGCTAGGGCCTTTGGCCCGCCTCCCCTCCTTGTTGTCGCTCGGCTGGCATTGCGCGAAGGGCCCGTGCGCGCCGAGTGACTTACCGCACTAGGGCCTTTGGCCCGCCTCCTCACTATTTTGCGCCGGATGTCAGAATTGATGAAAGCGAACGTTGAAGGGGCCACCTACTTCGTGTCCTTCACGGTGGTCGGATGGATCGATGTCTTCATTCGACCGGAATACGTGGACATCCTCTTCGACAGCCTTGAATTCTGCCGAAGGAACAAGGGGCTGGAGATCTTCGAATATGCGTTGATGCCCAGCCACGTTCATCTGCTCGCACGCCGCAAACAGGGCCTGTTGTCGGATGTGTTGCGGGACATGAAGAGCTTTACGGCCAGGCGTGTTCTCGAAGCGATCGAAGCGAACCCACGCGAGAGCCGAAAGGAATGGATGCTCGCGTTCTTTCGCGCTCAGGCGCGTTTGTCGGCGCAGAACAGTGATCAGATGTTCTGGCAGAAGACCAATCATCCCGAACTCGTTTACAGCGCAGCGTTCTATGAGCAAAAGGCCGTGTACATCCGAAACAACCCAGTAGCCATGGGTCTGGTGACCGAAGCTGAACACTACGCGTTGAGCAGTGCGCATCCACAACCGAGGTTGAGAACCGATGAAGCCTGAGATGAGGCGGGCCACAGGCCCTATGCATTTTCTCACTCGGCCCGCGCAAGGCCCACGCACTAGGCAGCCGAGCGAGAACGGAAGGACCGATGAAGCCTGAGATGAGGCGGGCCACAGGCCTTAAGGAGTTTCTCACTCGGCCCGCGCAAGGCCCACGCACGGGGCAGCCGAGCGAGAACGATAGTAGCCTGAGCCGCTCCCCTACCTTCGCCGCATGGATCCGGTAGCGCTCGCCGTCCGCGTGGTGGCCCGCATGTACGACAATGACCCCTTCAGCATCTGGCTGGACATCGAGCGTGTGGAGGTGAAGCCCGGTGCCTGCACGCTGCGGATGACCGTGCGCAACGAGATGCTCAACGGCTTCGCCATCGCCCATGGCGGCATTACGTACTCGCTGGCCGATAGCTGCCTGGCCTTCGCCTCCAACTCCCACGGCATTCGCGCGGTGAGCGTGGAAACCGCCATCTCCCACACCAAGCCAGTATCCGAAGGCGATATCCTGACCGCCGTGGCCGAGGAGAAGAACCTTTCGCGCAGCATCGGGATCTACTACATAGCGGTGACGAACCAGCGCAACGAGCAGGTGGCTCTGTTCAAGGGCACAGTGTTCCGCACCGGCAAACCTTGGTTCCCGGAGGAAGAACCGGAGTGAATGGTCAATGGTGAATGGCGAATGGGTATGATCGTGGCCGCTATTCACCATAGACCAGTCGGCATTCACCTCCGAAACGTAATTCACCCCAGCACCTGTCATGAAAGACGCGTTCATTGTTGATGCCATCCGCACCCCCATCGGCTCTTTCGGAGGTGCCCTCGGTCCCGTCCGCGCCGATGATCTGGCCGCCCATGTGCTGCGCGAACTGCTGAAGCGCCTGCCCTCCTTGGATCCAGCTGCCATCGACGATGTGATCCTCGGCTGCGCGAACCAGGCCGGTGAGGACAATCGCAACGTGGCGCGTATGGCCTTGCTGCTGGCCGGACTGCCGGTGACCGTGCCCGGCGAGACCGTGAACCGCTTGTGCGCATCGGGTATGGGCGCCGTGGTGAACGCCGGACGGGCCATAGCTGCCGGTCATGGCGACGTGTTCATCGCCGGTGGCGTGGAGCACATGACGCGCGGTCCATGGGTGATCAGCAAGACCAGCACACCTTACGGTCGCGATGCGCAGATGTTCGACAGCAGCTTCGGCTGGCGCTTCGTGAATCCGCTGATGAAGGAGATGTATGGCGTGGATGCCATGGGCGAAACCGCGGAGAACCTGCTTGAGGGGAATGCGTCGATCACCCGCGAGCACCAGGACCAATTCGCCCTACGCAGTCAACAAAAGGCCGCTGCGGCACAAGCCAGCGGGCGTTTGGCCAAGGAGATCGCGCCGGTGAGCATTTCACAGCGGAAAGGCGATGCGTTGCTCTTCGCGCAGGATGAATTCATCAAGCCGAAGACCACATTGGAAGGCCTCGCCGGATTGAAGCCCGCCTTCAAGAAGAACGGCAGTGTAACGGCCGGCAACGCCAGTGGATTGAACGATGGCGCTGCTGCTGTGCTGGTGGCCAGCGACGCAGGTATCAAACAGCACAACCTCAAGCCTTTGGCCCGGATCGTTTCAAGCGCCGTTGTGGGGGTTGAACCGCGCATCATGGGCATCGGCCCGGTGAACGCCACGAAGCTGGCCTTGAAGCGCGCAGGACTCTCCTTGGACCAACTGGACCTGCTGGAACTGAACGAGGCCTTTGCGGCACAAGTGCTCAGTTGCACCCGCAGCCTGGGCATCGCCGACGATGATCCCCGCTTGAATCCGAACGGCGGTGCCATCGCCTTAGGCCACCCGCTGGGCATGAGCGGAGCACGCCTGTTGCAGACCGCCGCCATCGAACTGCAGGAGCGCATGGGCCGCTATGCCTTGTGCACCATGTGCATTGGCGTAGGGCAGGGCTACGCCACCATCATCGAGCGTTGCTGAGCCTCCGGCACGATGATCGCTTGAGCCGAGGCCCGAAGCCTTCTACTTTCACCCCCGCAACGGCAATTTCCGCCACCATCATGATCACCCCTACCCTGAACCGCGTACTTGCCATAAGCGCCCTGTGCGCCCTGTCCATCACCCTGCACGCCCAGGAAAGCAAAGTGCGCTGGAAGATCTTCACCGACTTCAAGGCCGTGCCCAATGAAGGCACCGTATTCGCGAAAGTGGCCAAGGGCGATGCCGGATCCTTCGTGGCCCTGCAGGTAAAAGGCAACAGCCCCGTGATCGGCGGGCAGAACCAAGTGGAATTGGACCGCAGTCTGGTGGCCTTCTCCGTCGCTGGTCCCACGATGATCAAGACCGACAAGACGAAGATCCTCTGGGGCGAAGGACCTGTGGCCATCGAGACCATCGAACGTTTCGCCAGCCAGTTCCGCGTGATCGCCAGCAAGCCCGATCCCGAGAAGGGCAAGTTGCTGCTGATCCAGCAGGTCCTCAGCCCAAGGGCGCTCACGGGCAAGGGCGCGCAGTTGCTCGCCGAGATCCCATACGATCGCCTGGGCAAGGGCAGCGACTACTTCAAGCCGAACACCGCCGTGGGTTTCACCACCACCATCAGTGTGGACAGCGCCCGCATGCTCATCGGCCTCAGCCCTGAGAGCACCACGCGCAGTGCCGGATGCCCGGTGTACGCGCAGGTGTTCGACAAACAGATGAAGCTGTTGTGGAGCAATACGCTCACCCCCCCTTCCGGAGCCCGCAGCTTCGAGATCATCACCACACACGTGGATCCTTCGGGCGCAGTATGGTATTTGCTGAAGAACGTGACCAACCCAACGCCCAAGACCCGGGAGGAGCTGGGCTACAGCTTCAGCCTATACCGCTTGGACAGTGCGGGACAGCAGGGGTTTGACCTGAAGCTCAGCGGCAAGGACTTCGCGCAGGATGCAACGCTGGATATGCGGGCCGACGGAAGTATCGTGTTGGCCGGCACATACGGGAACGAGGAAAGCGACCGCAATGAAGCGGTGGGGGCGTTCCAGTGCGTGTTCGACGGCAAGGCCCAGAAGTTCGATCGCTTCAAGCTATACCCCTTCACCAAGCAGGTGATCAAGAAAGAGGAGAAGTTCCAGACCAACATGGTGATCGACCGGGTGTTCTGGAAGAAGAACGGCGGCACCTACATCATCACGCGCAAGAGCGGGGTTGAAACGCACTTCGTTGCCGACCTGAGCGGGAAGAAGATGCCAAAGACGGAACAGGTGGATGGGCCGCTACACCTCTTCGAAACGGATGCCAACGGGGAGCAGAAATGGTATCGCGTATTCGACCGTGAACTCTCCTATGACAATGCCGTGCCCGGTACCGTCATCAGCATGGTATACGAGGATGTCCTGTTCCTGCTGATGAACGACGCCGAGGGCAACATCGAGAAGCGCAAGCTGAAGGAGCCCCTGGACCCCATCACCACCATGCGCGATGCCGTTTTGGTGGAGATCAAGCCCGACGGTGGCGATAAGACCAAAAAGGTGCTCGAAGGTGCTGCATTCCAGCAATTGGGTATCCAAGCCGCCCAGGTGTGGTATCCCGCGCCGGGCCTGATCGTGACCATGGGTGCTGAAGGCTTCGGAAAGCCGCAGACCTGGCCCGTGGTCATCACGCTGACCAGTGAGTCCAAGAAGTAAACCCCATATTCGCCCCGTGTTATCTTTACTCCCATGGTAGCGACGGAGCAGACCAATCTTTACATAGCCGAACGACCCGAATGGCAGCGCAAGCAATTGGTGCGGTTGCGGCAACTGATCCATTCCACCGACCCCGAGGTGGAAGAGACATGGAAATGGAACAGTCCACACTTCGATCACGACGGTATCATGATCGGACTGCAGGCCTTCAAGGAACATGTCGCCGTCTGGTTCCATAAAGGCGCCTTGCTGAAGGATCCCAAGAAGCTTTTTGAAGCCACACCGAAGACGGAGGAAAAAGGCATGCGCTCCTATAAATTGTTCGAGGGCGACAAGATCAACGAGCCGGCCTTCGTGGACCTCGTGAAGCAGGCCGTTGCGCTGAACGCCAAAGGCACCAAGCTCACGGACGCAAAGCCTGCCCGTAAAGCGCTGGTGGTGCCCGAGGACCTGGAGCAGGTGCTGCACAAGGACCCCACCGCCTGGGCCAACTGGGAAGCGTTCAACTACAGCTGCAAGAAGGAGTACGTGGAGTGGATCACCGACGCCAAGCAGGAGGAGACGCGCAAGCGCCGCATTGCTCAAGCCCTGGAAAAGATCCGCGAAGGCGAGCGCAAGGAGGAAAGCTCCAGCGTGCACTGATCAGCACATTGCCGCAGCTCCGGTCAGGCCCGGTGTGATAGCTCCGGAAGAGAGGGCCGGGGAATGCCCGCGCGGCTCAACGCGTGAACGGACGAACGTGGTCGTTCGCATGCGGCCCGCTTAACACATCTTCACGGCGCCTGTTCCGATCACGCTGCGGCGTGCCCCCTACATTCGCGGACCTCGTCATGGACATCCGGATCGATCACCTGAGCAAGCGCTACGGCCCACAGACCGCCGTGGACGACATCAGCTTCCGGGTGAGCGCTGGTGAAGTGCTCGGCTTCCTCGGTCCCAACGGGGCCGGCAAGAGCACCACCATGCGCATGATCTGCGGCCTCATCGCCCCCAACACAGGTACCATCGCCGTGGGCGGACATGATGTGGCCACCGATCCACAGGCCGTGCGCCGCATGATCGGCTACCTCCCGGAGAGCAATCCGCTGTATGAGGACATGCCTGTGCTGGACCTGCTGCGATTTGCCGCGCGGATCCAAGGGGTTTCCGGAGAGGCCGAGGACCGGCGCATCCGCGAAATGGTGGATGTCTGCGGCCTGGGTCCGGAGAAGCACAAGAAGGTGGGCGAACTGAGCAAGGGCTATCGCCAACGCGTGGGCCTGGCGCAGGCCATGGTGCATGACCCTCAGGTGTTGATCCTCGATGAACCGACGACCGGATTGGACCCGAACCAGATCGTGGAGATCCGCTCCTTGATCAAGGAACTGGGCCAGGCGAAGACCGTGATCTTCAGCACGCACATCCTGCCGGAGGTAGAGGCCGTTTGCGACCGCATCCTGATCATCAACAAGGGCCGCATCGTGGCCGATGGTACGCCCGCGTCCTTGCGCTCGCGTTCGCAGGGCGAAGTGGTGTTGCACCTGCGGGTGGAGGAGGTGGATCGGGATACGGTGTTGAACGCGTTACGCGCCTTGCCCGGCATCGATCACGTGATGCCCATGTCCGGTACCGTGGACCGCTATGAGCTCGGTGCTGAACAGGAAGCTGCTCCGGCCCGGGCGGTATACCAGCTGTGCGTGCGCAACCAATGGCTCCTCACCGAACTGCACGCCGTGGAAACGCGCTTGGAGGATGTCTTCCGCGACCTTACCCTGAAGTAAGCCATGTACAAGGCACCGCAGATGAACGGGATGAATAACGATGGATGCGGAGGAAAGCGCAGCTGGCCATCCGCCATTCAAGTCCATCTGCGTCCACCCCCATCCATCCTCATCCATCTGCGGTATCCAGTCATTCACAACACTGGCGGTGCCGGAAGTTCCCATACCAACATTGGATGAAGACCACTCTGCTCCTGGCGCGCAAGGAACTCGCGTCCTTCTTCGACTCGCTCATGGCCTACATGATCCTGGTGGCGTTCCTGGGCATCAGCGGCTTCTTCACCTGGTGGTACGGTACCGATGTGTTCCTGCGTGGGCTGGCCGACCTGAGCACCTTCTTCAACGTGGCCTATTGGACGCTTTTCCTCTTCATACCCGCCATCACCATGCGCACCATCGCCGATGAGCGGCGCAACGGCACGTTGGACCTATTGCTTACGAAGGCGGTGAGCGACCGGCAGGTGGTGGCCGGCAAGTTCCTCGCGAGCCTCGCGCTCATCGCCATCGCTCTGTTGTTCACCCTGCCCTACTGGTTCACGATCGCCACGCTCGGCAACGTGGATCATGGCGCCATCGCCTGCGGCTACCTCGCATTATTGTTCATGAGCGCCGCCTACATCGCCCTGGGCATCTTTGCGAGCAGCCTGACGAACAACCAGATCGTCGCGTTCCTCCTGGGGCTGTTGCTCCTCTCCTTCTTCCACCTCGCTTTTGGGGTGATGGCGTCCAGCTTCACCGGCGTGGCGGGTCGAACGCTGCAGGCCCTCAGCACCCAAACACACTTCGATAGCATCAGTCGCGGGATCCTGGACAGTCGCGACGTGGTGTGGTTCGCCAGTGTGGTGGTCCTGGGGCTGTCCCTCGCGGAGATGAACATCGCGAAACGGTTGGTGAACGACTGATCCATGCGCACCCGGGCACAACTCATCCGCAATGCGCTGCTCCTCGTGGCGGCGCTGGTGTTCGTGAACCTCATCAGCGAGCGCGCACACGTCCGCCTCGACCTCACCAGCGACAAGCGGTATTCGCTCAGCCCTGCCAGCATCAAGCTGTTGAACGACCTGCCCGAGGCCGTGACCGTTACGGCCTGGTTCACGGAAAAAATGCCGCCGGACCTGGCCATCGCGCGCCAGGACCTCAAGGACCTTCTGGTGGAATATGCGGCGCGCAGCCATGGGCATGTCGTGTTCGAGTTCATCGACCCCAGCAGCGCTGATTCCCTGGAGAAGCGTGCATTGGAGGAAGGCATCCGGCAGTTGATCGCCACCACACGCGAGAAGGACAAGGCCGAGAACCTCAAGGTGTACATGGGGGCCACGGTTCGCATGGGCGATCGCAGGACAGCGATCCCTGTGATCCAACAGGGTTCGGCGTTGGAATGGGCGCTCAGCAGCGCGATCAAGGAGGTGAGCATCATCGAGAAGCCCATCGTGGGCATCATCCAGGGCCATGGTGAACCACCGATCGAGGCCATGCCGCAACTGGTGCAGAACCTGAACGTGATGTACAGTGTGCAGCCCATGGCGATCTATGATTCCATGCCGATCAACGATCGCTTCGCCGCACTCATGCTGATCGACCCGCAGGACAGTATTCCACCGATGCAGCTCGATCGGCTGCATGACTTCCTGGCCAAGGGCCGTGGTGTGGTGATCGCGTACAGCGCCGTGAACAGTGCGTTGGGGTCATCACCGGTGATCGACATGCGCCATATCGGCCTCGAGCAATGGTTGGACCGGCATGGCATGCGGATCGACCCGCGCATCGTGGTGGACCAGCGGTGCAACCAGATCCAGGTGATGCAACAGATGGGCAACTTCACCCTGCCCGTCCCCATCACCTTCCCCTACTTCCCGGTGATCAGTTACTTCGCCGAGCATCCCGTGTGCAGCGGACTGGATGTGGTGACCTACCAATTCTGCGCACCCATCCTCTCCGCCGGTGATAGCTCCCTGCACTTCGCGCCGTTGCTCTTCACCAGCGAGAAGAGCGGACTCCTGCCCGCGCCGCAGATGATCGACATCAACCGCCAATGGAGCGAAGCGGATTTTCCGCTTGGTCCACAAGTGGTCGGTGCGGAAACGAAAGGCCGTTTCGGCACGGGGTCGGAAGCCCGCCTGATGCTCTTCACCAACGGGGGGCTATGCGTGAACGGCATTTCCCAAGGGCAACCGCCGCAACAACTGCCGGAAGGCAACATCAACCTGATGGTGAACGCGGTGGACCGCGCCACCGGAAGCAACGACCTGCTGGGCCTGCGTGGCAAGGAAGTGGAATACCGCCCCATCAAGGATACGAGCGACGGTCGCCGCAGTGCGCTGAAGTGGACGAACCTGCTGCTCCCCGTGGTGCTCACGTTGACCTACGGACTGCTCCGGCGCGCTTGGCGCCGACGTCAGCGCAAACAGCGCATGGCCCCTGACCATGTTCGGTAAGCTGCGCACATCGCACCTCCTGTTGATCGTGGCCGCCCTGGCCGCATTGTGGTATATCACCGGGTTGTTCAACCCCGCTGCCAAACAGCGCACCTTTCGCGAGCACATCCTCCGCGCGGATACCGCCTCCCTGCGCTCCTTCACCATTGTTCCCGCCGCGTCCAAGGGCATGCCGCCCATTCACTTCATGCGAGCAGCTGACGGCTGGATCATGGCGTTGATGAGCGACACCATGGTGGCGGACATGGGACCCGTGCGGAACCTCCTCGGCTCGGTCGCCGACATGCGGCCGTTGCGGGTCGCAGGCAAGATGAGCGTGGTTGCGGACCGATATGACCTGGGCGACAGCACGGCCGATCACCTGTTATTGGATCTCCCGGAGGGCCCGTACGACCTGCTCGTGGGCCGGTGCACGGAGGGAGATGATCCGATCACCGTGGTTAGCCCGGCAGGAGATGCGCAGGCTTATGGGATCCGCGGCCGGCTGGGCTCTTTCACCGACCAGACCTTTGGGGACTGGATGCCCAAGTACCTGGTGACGGGCGATCCACGCAACTGGACCCGTGTACAATTCACTTTCCCCGGCGATACGGGCTATACCATGGTGCGTTCGGGATCCACTTGGATGCTCGATGGTGAACCCACGGATACGGCCCGCGTGCGGAAGTTCCTGGGCAGCCTTGCCCGCGCCCGCGCGCAGGAGGTGGCCGATCCGGCCGATACGTTGCACGCCATTCCCGCCTTCCGCCTGCTGGTGAACGACACCACGCGCACGGAAGCCATCGCCGTGGTCGTGTACCAGGTGCCCGGCCGGTTCATTGTGCGCACCTCATTGAATCCCGGAGTGATCATGAACTTCGACGGTACCACGGAAGTGCCGCGCATGTTCCGATCGCGTCTGGCCTTCCTGCCGCACCCGGAGTGAACGTAAAGCGGGGAACACTGGACCAGTGCTCCCCGCTCCCGCCACCCGGAATGAATGACCGGTGTGCGTTCAAGTGCCCTGCGTGGTGCTTCACACCTTCCACTTTCGCCGCACTTTGAAAGGCCTTACCGTACGCCATCCTGACCGATCACGACCGCTCTTACCCAGCGCGATCAAGGTCGATGGCTCACGGCCTCAGCTTAGCTCCCAAAGCATGGTGGGCATTCGCTTGCGACATAAACGTATCCCGGATGAAGTGGCCAAAGCAAGGAAAATCGTATTTTTTTTTGCGGACTCCCCCTGCGGCATCGCACCCGATCATGGTTGATGGAGCGTGTTATGCGCCAGTGCCGATGCATGGCGTTGGATCAGCGCCTGTAGGTCCCGTTCCATGCGGTCCGAACGCTCCTGCTCCTGCGCCGACACGTCCTGGGCACAAAGGCTGTCCTGATCGAACGCATAAAGGCCCTGGGATCGGACCCCATCGAACAGCAGCAGCCTGTCCTCCTGTATCAATCGGTATTGGCCACCCATGTATTGAACGGCGCGATCCACCCGGTCGTGCTTGAACAGGCTCTGACCGAAACTGCTCATCCGACCGTCGTACCCCACCTCATCCAGAATGCTGGGCATGATGTCGAGATGCTGTGCGATGCGGGCATCGGTCCCCTGATAGGAACCATCCGCTGAGAAAAAGATGATGGGCACCGCGAAGCGCCCAGCCGGGTTGCTGAAGCGCGCCGGATGTGCATTGTACTGAAAGGTGTGATCCCCCGTGATCACGAACAAGGTGTTCGGGTACCACGGTTCATGTGACACCCGTTCGAAGAAGCGCCTCAGGCTCATGTCCACATAGCCCAGGGATTCATGGATCTCTGAAGTCCCCTTGGGGAAGCGACCCTTGTAGCGCTTGGGCACCAAGAAGGGATCATGGGAGGAGAGCGTGAAGATGGCCGCGCAGAACGGCTGTGGCATCTGTCCGATCCGGTCGGCGGAGAATTGCAGGAACTCCTCATCATACACCCCCCAATGCCCGTCGTAGAACCGCTCATCGCCGAACTCGTCCTTCCCGAAATAGGTGTCGAATCCACATGCCCTGGTGAAGGAATCGAACTTGTATTCGCCATTGATGCCCCCGTGAAGGAAGGCCGTGCTATAACCCAGGTCCTTCATCCGCGTGCCCAGGCCATCCACTGCGTTCCCGGCATACACGGTGTTCATGAACGCATCATCGGTGAAGGACGGAACGCCGCCCAGGATGGCGCACATGCTTTTGTTGCTCCGCTCGGCATTCGCGTACGCCCGCGTGAACACCCGCGACCGCGAACACAAGGAGTCCATGAACGGCATGTAGGCCTTTTCCCCGCTGATGGTACTGAGGTACTCGGTACCCAGACTTTCCACGATCAGAAGGACCACGTTCATCCGACGGTCCGTGGTGTCGCGATGGAGGTCATACCCCAGCGGCATATGCACATCCAGCTCCTCCTCGGACATATACGTGTGCATACGGAGCGATGGCCCCGTGAGTGAATAGCCGAAGGTGAACGCGGAATTGGTGACCAGGGGCCCAAAGGCGGGAGGAACCAGCGATGCGGCATGTGCGGGCGAAAGTCCATGGTACTGCCAGCCTCCCCTACCGACGAGCAGGAATACCGGTATGAGCAGGGCGAATTGGATGCGATCACGCCACTGCGCGGGTGCCTCCGCCTTCGGCCTCCAACGCGCCCATGCCTTCCACAAGGCCGCCAAGCTCACCAGGAAGATGAGCGTTGCCCACCAGTAGTGCACCAGGAAAAAGGGCATGCCCCGAAAGCCTGCCCCGGCCTGACCGAGCACGTCGCGCGTGATCCGCTTGCCATTGAAGCCGTAGAACGGAAGATCCAGGCAGCATAGGAACAGCAGCAGGGAGTTGAACACCATGTACAGGATGAACAGCGTGCGCTGATAGCGTTCCGTTCCCCGCATTTCCAACGGTAATAGATGCAGCAGGATCAATGGCATATTGGCCAGGATCACCGTCATGGCATCATAGCGCAGGCCTTGCCCCACTATGGCTGGTGTCTGTCCGAAGGCCAGGGCAGGGAAGTCGCCTTTGTTGATCAGGAAGAAGACCCAACGCAGCAGGCCAAGGATGACCAGCACGCCCGCCAGGCGAATGAACAGGATCCGGACATGGGACGATGGGTGGAACATCGCTGACCAGGGTTCACCCTTCATGCATGGCAACCGGTCATCATTCGACCTGGAAGACCGTATCCCCGATCGGCTTGTTCACCTGGATGCTCTTAGCCACGAAATGGAACTTCGTGCCCGCGTTCTGGTGAATGGTGTGCGGAAAGAGGATGCCATCGACAGCCTTGTAATCACTGAAGTCCGTGATCACCTGGAAATTCCCCTCCGGGGTGCTCTGACTTTCGACCCGTCGCGACTTCAAGCCGGTCTCCACATCGTAATACTCCGTGAAGTTGGATCCGCTGGCACGTTGCACGAACACGCGGTAACACATCCGCCCATTCACCTCAAGCATCCCGTTCAAGGTGGCCAGGTGATCGAGTTCACGGTAGGAAAGCTCCGGGAACATGTATGCACTTTGCCGCGCGTCATCCAGTTCCTCATCCACCAGTTCCCGCCTCCCCTCCTCCGAGGAACGTGTTCCACGCACGCCGTCGAACACCAGGTCCTGCAGCACCGTTGAGCCGTTCGAGAGGCTCATGGCATACTTGGCCGGTGCCGCATATTTTTCGGACAAGGTCACCGACATCTGTGCGAGTTGAGCCTCGTAGTCCTTGCGCAGTGTGCGGACCTTCGTGAGCGCCTCGCCGCCCCCGATGGCGTTGATATACGTGAGCAGCACATCGGCGGCCTTCTTCCCTTCGGGTGCCTTTTCCGCCTGTTCGCGGTACTGGTCGCCGTTGATGTCGTAATAGGCCACGGTATGCGTGAAGCTGAGCGGCGCCAGCCTGTTGGCCACATCCTCCTTGTCGCCCACCACGAGAATGCGCGCGTTATCCGGAATGAGCAACCGCTCGGCTGCGGCCTTCACCGTCGCCGCCGTGATGGTGTCCAGCCGCTGGAGATACGTGGCGTAATAGTCCTCGGGCAGTTGGTAGAGGGCTGTGTTCAGGGCGAATCGGGCAATGGTGCGGGGATCCTCGAGCGACCGCCCGAAACTGCCGGCCATGTAACTCTTCGCAAGCGACAGCTCGGCATCCGTGACCGCACCGTCCTTGATCCGCTCGATCTCGGACATGATCTCCGTGACCGCACTATCGGTCACTTCATTGCGCACGCTGCACCCTGCGGTGAAGCTGCCGCACCAGCGGTCGGCCTCGACGTTTGAATAAGCACCATACGTGTATGCACGGGCCTCCCTGAGGTTCTGCATGAGCCGGGCATTGAACACACCACCCCCGAGGATCGTGTTCAGCACCTGCGCCGGCAACGCCGCAGGATCATTCGGTTTCAGGTCCAGGGGGAACATGACCTTGATAACGCTTTGTGCGCTTCCAGGGCGATCAACGAAATACACTTGACGGGGTGCCAAGGACTTGGGTTGGAAGGAAGGGTGCTCGATCACGCCCAGGCCCGGCAAGGTCTGCACGCCGTTCGCGTCCGTGGTGGAGCGATCGGGTGCGCCGGTCCAGTTGCCGAACAGTTCCGATGCCATTTGGCGCGCCTCGTGCTCGGTGATGTCGCCCACGAACACGATGTACCCGATATCGGGTCGGAAGAACTGCTCGTAATAGCCGACCAGTTGTTCGCGCTTGACCTTGGCGAGCGAAGCCTCCGTTGTCACCTCCCCATAGGGGTGTCCTTTGCCGTAGGTGAGCACGCGGCCCACCACTTCGGCGATCTGATCGGGGTCGTCCGCCCGGCTGGCGATACCGCTCAACATCCGCGTTCTTGCCTTTTCGAACTCCTCCGCGGGGAACGTGGGCGAAATGACCACCTCCGACACCAGCTGCATGAGCGTGGGGAAGTTCTTCTTCAAGCAGGATGCGAAGATCCCGTCGCTGGTCCCCGAGAGTTGGGCACCGAGCTGATCCACCACCTCGTCGATCTGCTGTTTGGTGTGGGCCGATGTGCCGCTCGTGATGAGTTCGCCGATCATGTCCTGATATCCCACCTTGTCCTTTTGCGACACAGGAGGATGATCGAAGCGCAATTGCACAGTGACCAGCGGCAGCTTGTGGTTCTCCACCACGATCACCTTCATGCCATTGGGCAAATGGCTGTTCTTCGCCCGGCCCACACGCACTTCGGGAGCGGGGCCTGCCTTCGGCGCCTTGGTGCGATCGATCTGTGCGGTCATCTGTGTCGATAAAAGGAAAAGGGCTCCCGTGAGGAGGGCCGTGCGTTGCAGCTTCATAAGGGAGGTGCGACGGTTCATTTCTTCTGGGCCATCGGCAGGTAATGCAGTACCACGCGTTTACCGGGATCGAAGTACTGAAGCGCCACGCGCTGAAGGTCCTCGGCGGTAACGGCCAGGTAATTATCCAGCTCGGTGTTCACCTTGTGGGTGTCCTTCAGGAAGATATAGGCGCTGGCCAGGTTCTCGGCGATGCCGGCCACGCGGCCATTGGCGCTAACGAACTCCGTTTCGATACCCACCTTGAGCTTCTCCAGTTCCGCAGGGGTCACCAGTTCAGTGCGGACACGCGCGATCTCCTTGTCCATGGACTTCTCCAGGCTGTCGGCATCCACCCCAGCATTGGCGATGGCAAAGGCGATGGCCAGCCCGGGTTGTTCAAATGGCAGGCTGAAGGAACCCACGTACAAGGCCATCTGTTGGGCATCCTTCACGCTCTTGTTCAACCGGCTGCTGTTGCCATTGCTGAGCAAACGGTTCAACATGTCCACCGCATAGAAGTCCTTGGTACCATAGGCCGGAATGCGGTATGCCTCAACGACCGCGGGCAGCTGGATGCGATCATGGATGACATCGCGTACCTCCCCGGTCATCTCGGGTTCCACCACCTTCGAGCGGGGGATCTTATCGCCCTGCTTGATATCACCGAAGTACTTCTTCACGAGCTCCCGCGTGCGGGGCACATCGATATCCCCCGTGATCACCAGGGCCGCGTTGTTCGGCACGTAGAAGGTCTTGTAGAACTTCCGGTAATCCGCCTCACTCGCGGCATTGAGGTCCTCCATGAACCCGATCGTGGGCCATTGGTAGGGATGCTCTGTGTAGGCACGCTTCAACACCTCGGGCAGAATGCTCCCGTAAGGTTGGTTCTCGTAGCGCTGGCGGCGCTCCTCCTTCACCACCTCGCGCTGCGTATCCACCCCCACCTGGTCCACCCGGGCGTGCATCATGCGCTCGCTCTCGAGCCATAGGCCCAGTTCCAACTGGTTGCTGGGCAGCACTTCGTAGTAGTAGGTGCGATCGCCGTTCGTGTTGGCGTTCAACACACCGCCGGCCTTTTCCACGTATTTGCTGAACTCGCCCCGGGCGATGTTATCGCTGCCTTCGAACAGGAGGTGCTCGAAGAAGTGTGCGAAACCGCGACGGTCGCGCGCTTCATCCTTGCTCCCCACATGGTACATCACGCTTACCGCCACGATCGGTGTGCTGCGGTCCTCATGCAGGATCACGTGCAGACCATTGGGCAGGTCGTATTCCGTAAAGGGGATCTCGCGGGTCTGTGCCCCGGCGGTGATCGCTGTCATGGTGCTGACGATGAACGTTGCTGTTTTCCTCATCCGGATCTCCTGGCTTGCGTCCGGTATCCCCCGGCGGGAGTCCCTGAACGGGCCGCCAAAATAGGCCCTTCTGCACCGATGGAGGCACTCATGGCTTCTTGACTGCTTCTCGACGGTCTATTTTAGCGCCGCATGTCCCAGGCCCTGATCGTTCCCGCAGTGCAAAGACGGATCCGATGGCGCGCCTTGCGGTATACCACCACTTTCATCGGACCGGCGTTGGGCCTTTGGGGCCTCACGAGCACAGGCATGGCCTGTTGGGCCTTTCCGCTGGTGGCGTTCGTGCTGATCCCCTTGGTGGAACTGATCCGCTCCCCGGACCATTACAGCCTGACGGCGGAGGAAGAGCAGGCCGCACTGGCGGATCCTTTGTTCGACGCGCTGCTCGTGGCCATCGTACCGGTGCAGTGGGGCCTGCTCCTGCTCTTCCTCTTCACCATCGACGATGTGGGAACGGCCCCATGGGACCTGGCCGGCCGCATTGCCACCATGGGTCTGCTCTGCGGGGTGTACGGCATCAACGTGGCGCATGAGCTGGGACACCGGGCACGCCGCTGGGAGCGCGACCTTTCCCGGGCCTTGCTGCTGAGCTCCCTGTACATGCACTTCATCATCGAGCACAACCGGGGGCACCATCGGCGCGTGGCCACCCCGGATGATCCCGCAAGTGCCCGCTTTGGTGAGAGCATCTATGCCTTCTGGCCGCGCACCATCCTGTTCAGCTTCATCAGCGCATGGCGGATCGAGGCCGATCGCATGGCTGATCAAGGGCGCCGTACCCTCAGTGTCCACAACGAAATGATCCGCGCTGTTGTGATCGAAGCGCTGTTCGTGGGCCTCATCGGTTTCCTTTGGGGCACCTTCACCCTCCTCTGCTTCCTGGCCGCTGCGATGATCGGCATCCTGCTGCTAGAGACCGTGAACTACATCGAGCATTATGGGCTGGGCCGACCGATCAATGAACGCGGCAACCATGGACGCGTGCAACACATCCACAGCTGGAACAGTGATCATCGCCTCGGCCGCCTGATGCTCTTTGAGCTCACCCGGCATAGCGATCATCACTTCATGGCCAGCCGCAAGTACCAGGTCCTGCGCAGCGAACCCCACAGCCCGCAACTTCCCACGGGATATCCGGGAATGATGGTGCTCAGCCTGATCCCCCCGTTCTGGTTCCGTGTCGTTGACCCCATCGTGGAACGCATGGTGGCCTCCAACGCGACGCTCACATTTGCAAGAGGCCGCAACGCTGCGGCCGCACACGCCTGACCATGCCCAGCGAACGAACAGCCGAGGACAGGCTCCTCACCAACGAGCTGCTGAAGCTTGTGCAGGATGTCACGCAGCGGTTCGGCGCCAAACGCAAGGAACTGCTGGCTGCCCGCGCAGCAAGGCGTGATGCGTTAAGCCAGGGCGAGGTGGACCGGTTGCCGGAGACCGCACACATCCGCAATGCCGTGTGGAAGGTGGATCCCGTACCGGTGGAACTGCTTGAGCGCCGTACCGAACTCATCGGCGGATGCACCCGGCAGGAGATCGTACAAGGCATGAACAGCGGCGCGAAAAGCTATGTGGCCGACTTGTGGAACATGAGCCTCTGCCATCCGGCGGACGTGTTGCGCGCACATCGCAACCTCGAGCGGGCCTTGGACAACCTCCTGCAATACGTCGATGAGCGTGGGGATCGCATTCGCGTGAATCCCGCCTCCACCACCCGTCTTTTCTTCGTGCCGCGTCCGTTGCACGTGCTGGAATCCTCCGTGCGTTCGGGCGGAGAGGCCGTACCGGCGAGCTTCTTCGACCTGGTGGTGTACGCCAGCTATAACGCCGTGAAGCTGCGCGTGCGGCAAGCGGGTGTCTACCTCTACCTCCGTGGTGTCGCCGGTCACCAGGAGACCCGCTTATGGAAGACGCTGTTCGAATACCTCGAGGAGCACTTCAAACTGCCCCGCGGGACCTTCCGTGCCACGGTGATCATGGATTCGCTCGCAGCCGCCCTGGAGGCCGATGAGATCCTCTTCGAACTGGTGCATCATAGCGCAGGCCTCGCCATCGACCCACAGGCCTTCGCTGCGGACCACATCGCGCTGTTCAGTGCTCCCGACAGGGTGGTGCTGCCCGATCGGGAGCGTATCGGACTGAATGATCATTGCCTGCGCAGCGTAAGCCTGATGACCATTGCGGTATGTCATAAGCGCCAGGCCCATGCGATCGGCGCTCCGGCCTTCGTGCTGCCACCGGATGAGAAGGGCAAGACGGGGGCAGGATACCTGGAGATGATCGCCGACAAGGAACGGGAGGCGGTGGATGGACATGATGGCACACTGGTGGCGCATCCCGGCCTGGTTAACCCTGCCATGATGGAGTTCAACAAGAGCATGCCCAAGGCACACCAGATGTACTACGACCGGCCGGACAATACCACGCCTGCCGACCTCGTGACACGGCCCGAAGGCCCCATCACCACGAATGGATTGTTGGGGGCTATCCGAACCGTTCTATCCGCATTGGTCCTGCGGGATAAGGGTTTCGCGGTGGTGGAGGAAGGTGGTCGTACGCATGATCGGTCGTCGGTGCTGTTGAGCACCTTGCTCCTGTGGTCATGGACGCAGAGCAAACATGGGTTCGTGACGGAGACGGGGCTGGAGATCCATGAAGAGCTGATCGCCTTCCTGATCCGGAAGGAAGCCACCAAGCTGTGCGCCAAAGGCGATGCGGCCAAGAAGGAGGCCGGCCAACGGGCCGTTGCCGCCTTGACCGCCTGTGTCCTGTCACCGGAAGTACCGAACGACCTGCTCGGCTGATGACCATGGACGACAACTGGAGGCCCTGCACGGAAACGCTTCCCGAGAACGGGCAGCGCGTGCTCGCCTGGTTGCCGCAGAACACGGTGTACCTTCCAGGAAAGACCGGCGCCACGGAAGAACGCAACATCGCCATCCTGCGCTTCTCGAAGGACTTCTTCGTGCATAACCCGAGCAGGACGGGCAAGGCCAGGAGCCCACACTTCTGGGTGGGCGAAGGCTCCAGCAATCATTTCTTTGAAGAGGTGAGCCATTGGATGCCGATGCCAACGCCTCCCTGATCAAGCCGGCAGCGCGTGCAGAATGCGTATCGGACACCAAAAGGCCCCGGTGTACCGGGGCCTTTTGGTTGAACGATCTGTTCCGCTTACTGCTTCGGAGCCGGTTGGATGTCCAGCAACTCGAGCTCGAACAGCAATGCACTGTATGGCGGGATCTCCTGCCCCATGCCCTGCGCACCATACGCGAGGTTGCTCGGGACGTACAGCTTGTACTTGCTGCCCACGCTCATCATCTGCAGCGCCTCGGTCCAACCGGGTATGTATTTGTTCACAGGGTACGGGGAGGGACCTCCATGGTTATCGCTGCTATCGAACACCTGGCCGTTGATCAGGCTTCCTGTGTACTTCACGGTCACCAGGTCGTTGAGCGTTGGCTTGGGGCCTTTTCCCTCGGTGATCACAGTGTACTGTAGGCCGCTGGCCGTGGTGATCACACCCGGCTTCTTGCCGTTCTCCGTAAGAAAGGCCTCACCTTCACGCAGCGTGGCCTCCCCTTCGGCCTGCTGCTTGGCCATCGCCTTTTTCTGCGCTTCCAACATGTAGGTCTGCACAAGCGTCCGCACCTTGTCCGATGCGATCTTCTCCGTGCTGTCCACGCCGTCGCGCAGCCCATCGACCAAAGCGTCGATGTTCAGCGAATCAAGTCCGCTCATCTTGATGTTGTGGCCGATGTCGGTGCCGATGCCGTAGCTCACGGAATCCATCACCGTCTTCAGGGCGGGCGTCTGGCCTTTCTGGCCTGCGGCGTGGTCCGTGCACGCTCCAAGGATCAGTGCGGCGGCCACGGAAATGCTGAGTCGAATGTTCATCTGGGTGTTTTGAAGGGCGCGAAGATAGATGTCCGGCCAAGCCGTATGACCGGATGGGCCACCTGCGTTCACGATCGTTGGCCCGGGGTCCTGTTCGCCACCGGGGCGCCCAGCAGCAGCGATAGTTTGCGATGAAATCGGCGGAAGGTGCCCAGGTCGCTATGGTATCCCTTGTTGAAGGTGATCATCTCCCGTTTCACTGTCGAGGGGATCAGGGAGTACAGCCGCAGCGCGCTCTCATACGGCACCACCGGATCGCGCCGACCATGGAAGATGTATACCGGGCAGTTGACGCGGCGGATGGCCCTGTCGCTGCGGAAGGGGTAGCGCAGCAGCCATCTGTAGGGCAACAATGGCACCTGGTGCCGCGCCGGGTCGTACAGGTTGGCAAAGGGCGACTCGAGGACCAACATGCGCGGATGATGGGCCGCTGCCACTGGAACGGCGAAGCCCGAGCCCAGCGATCGACCGTACACCGCGATCCGCTCCTCCGGTACGCGTTCGGCCAGCCATTGATACCAGCGCGATGCGTCACGGTGCATGGCCCCTTCGCTCAAGGGACCGCGGCTCTTACCGTATCCCCGGTAGTCGACCATCAGCACATCGTGTCCCAGCCTGGTGAACACCGCTGCGCGTTTGCCCCAGCGACGCAGGCTGCCCGTGTTGCCATGGAAATAGATCACCGTACCTAGCGGCTCGGGCACCTTGAA
The DNA here is from genome assembly GCA_031411095.1 of Flavobacteriales bacterium. Lineage (GTDB taxonomy): Bacteria > Bacteroidota > Bacteroidia > Flavobacteriales_F > PHOS-HE28 > PHOS-HE28. The sequence goes on from JANOAK010000033.1 coordinate 47,663, forward strand.
ATGAAGGGCATGCAACACCACGTCCTTTTCCGGCTCGATGTACACTTCCTCGAACGGTTGGGCGAACGTGAACTTATACGCAGCAGGAAGGCGGAATCGCACGAAGACGAATCGCTCCTGGATGTACCAGTACACGGCGCAAACAAGACCATAGAGCAGCGAAAGGACGCCGATGGCGTAAAGGGCGAACGTGACCACGGTGCGAAGTTATCGGGGCTTGTCAGGGTTGTCCATGATGCGTTGCCCCAAGGCCATGCTGGTCATCGGCCTGGGCGCGTGAAGACCCATTCGTCCGTGGTGCTCAATGCCTGATCAAAGCCATAGCCGTCCTGATCATAGCCCTTGATGGCCTCAGGTCCTGCCATGCGGTTCTTCACGAGCCACCGGCACATGCGTCCGCGTTGTTGTTTGGCGAAGAGCGTCACCACCCGTGGCCCGCCCGGCCCCGATTCCTTGAAGATCGGTGTGATCACACGTGCTTTCAACAGGGCGGTGCGGATGCTTCGGAAATACTCAGTACTGGCCAGGTTCACCACTACATCGTCCTCGGTGGCGGCGAGGTCATCATTCACCGCCTGTGTGATCCGTTCACCCCAGAAGGCATACAGGTCCTTGTGCTTGCGGTCCACGCGAAGGCCAGTGCCCATTTCCAACCGGTACGGACGCATCAGGTCCAGCGGCCGCAGCACGCCGTGCAAGCCGCTCAGGATGCGCACATGCCGTTGGGCACACCGCAGGTCCGCTGCCGAGAGCGTAACCGCCGCAAGTCCGCGATAGACCTCGCCATTGAACGTGAACACCGCAGGTCGTGCATTCTTCGCCGTGAACGGCAAGGTCCATTCCGCATACCGCCGATGGTTCAGTTCCGCCAGTTTGGGGCTGACGGTCATGAGCTTCGACAGCTTGCGAACGCTCAGCGTTCGCAAGCTGTCGATGAGCTGCGCGCTCTCCTGTTGGAACCTGGGCTGCGTGGCACCAGCGTGGGGTGGTTCCGAGGTAAGGTCCAGGTCCTTGGCAGGGGAGAGAAGTACGAGCATGATGTCCGGTCGCAAAAGTCGGCAGGATGCATGGATCGGCGCGTATATCGTTAGGGAGGAGCGCATGGCGCACCTTTCGTTCCTTTGTGCAATGCCCACACCTCGCACCCAGGTCCTGGACCATGATCGCGTTCAGCGCAAGCTCCAGCGCATCGCCATCCAGCTGTGCGAGGAGAACTGGACCGTGAAGGAACTGGTGCTTGTAGGGGTCGCACCCCGCGGGGCCAAACTGGCCCAACGCCTGGCCGCATTGATCGAGGCCACCGGAACCATGCACGTGCAATTGGTGGAGCTTTCGTTGGATAAGGACGCCCCGCTCACCGGTCCGGTGAAGCTGAGCACGGATCTCGCTGAGCTGCGGGATCGCACGGTGGTCCTCGTGGATGATGTGCTGATGAGCGGCCGCACCTTGATGCATGCTGCTGCCCATCTGGTGCAGGTCCCCTTGTTCAGACTGACCACCGTGGTGCTGGTGGACCGCCGGCACCGGACCTATCCGATCCGCGCCGACATCGTAGGGCTCACGCTCAGTACCACGGTGCAGGAGCACATCACGGTGGAACTCGGTAAGCGGGACGCGGTGTTCATCGGCTAATCAGCATCCTCTCCGTTCAACAGGTGTGCGATCCGGGAGGCGATGACCTCCGGCGTCGCCGTAGCCCTCATGTGCACATGTGCGCGCTCGTACACGGGTGACCGCCGCGCCATCAGGTCGTGCACGCGTTCGCGCAGTGCATCCCCCTTCAGGCCGAAGAGCAATGGACGGTCGCCCCCTTTTCTGGCGCAACGGTCCACCAACACATCGATGGGCACATCCAGGTAGATCACCGTTCCGTGTTCCAGCAGCAGGTCCATGTTCCGGCCTTCGCACGGTGTTCCTCCACCCGTGCTCAGTACGATGTCCTCCTGGAGAAGGAGGTCGTCCAGCGTTCTTGCTTCCTCCAAGCGGAACGCGGCCTCGCCATGCTCTTGGATCCACGGCAGCAGCGGGCCAAGGCGCTGTTCGATCACCCGGTCCAAGTCCATGTGCCGCAGGCCGGTGCATTCGGCCAGTTCACGTCCCACGTGGGTTTTTCCGCTGCACATGAAGCCGATCAAGATCACCCGCATGGGACAACATTACACAGGATGCCGGGGTCGGGGCTCCGTCCCCCATCTTCGCGGGCCATGAGGATCGTTGAAGTGAAGGATAAGCCCTCGCTGGAGGACTGGACCCGCCTGCCGTGGCGCATCTATGCGAAGGACGCGAACTGGATCCCCCACCTCAAGCAGGATGTTGAAAAGGTGTTCGATCCGGCGAAGAACAAGCTGCTGGCGGAAGGGGCCATCACCCGCTGGGTGCTTTACGGGGACGACAGTACGGCCATCGGTCGCATTGCCGCCTTTGTGAATCCCAAGACGGCCCTTACCGACCGACAGCAGCCCACCGGGGGATGTGGCTTCTTCGAGTGCATCGATGACCAGAAGGCCGCTGACCTGTTGTTCAACGCAGCCCGCGACTGGTTGAAGGGGCGTGGCATGGAGGCCATGGACGGCCCCGTGAACCTGGGCGAACGCAACATGTTCTGGGGGTTGTTGATCGAGAACTTCGTTGATCCGCCCATCTACGGCACCAATTACAATCCGCCCTACTACGTGCGGTTGTTCGAGGGCTATGGCTTCCACCTCTACTTCAAGCAGCTCTTCTTCAAGCGCTCCACCCTGAAGCCCACCGAGCCCATTTTCCAGCGCAAGTACAACCAGATGAGCGCTGATCCGGACATCCGGGTCTGTGATGTGCGGGGCATGTCCCAGGAGAAGATCGCCGAGGATTTCCGAACGGTGCTCAATGCGGCCTGGGTGGATCATGAGAACTTCAAGCCGATGACCGCGGAAACGGCCAAAAAGGCCATCAAGGCCATGAAGCCGGTGATGGACCCACGCATCGTGGTGTTCGTGTACCACAAGGAGAAGCCCATCGCCTTTTTCGTGAACCTGCCGGAACTGAACGAGATCTTCCGGTATGTGAACGGTGATCTGGACTGGAAAGGCAAGCTGACCTTCCTCTGGCACAAGTGGAAGGGTACGGCGAAGACCATGACCGGCATCGTTTTCGGGGTGGTGAAGGAGTGGCAGGGCAAGGGCGTGGAGGGGGTGATGATCGTGCACACCAGCAAATGGCTCATCCGGACAGGACGTTATACAGAGACCGTTCTGACCTGGATCGGGGACTTCAATCCACGCATGTTGAAGGTCTGCGAGAACCTCGGAGCCCACAATTACCGGACCTTGGCGACGTATCGATACCTCTTTGATCGCACCCGGCCTTTCGATCGTTTACCGATCATCGAAAAGAAAGCGTGAACAACTTCCCTTGGAAGGGATCACTACGTTTCTACTTTTGCGGCCTCAATTCGCGAAAGGCGTTCTTCGCCGATCGTAAAAAGAGGATCCTGTAGCTCAGCTGGTAGAGCACGACACTTTTAATGTCGGGGTCCTGGGTTCGAGCCCCAGCGGGATCACAAAAGCCTCGGCGGAAGCCGGGGCTTTTTCATGTTGGACCTTGGCGTGACCCGGCTACCGCAGTCCCCTAAGGGCCAGCCGATAGATCACCGTGCTGCGCATGGGTATCTTCTTCATGTCACCCGCCAGGCCATGGGCCAGATGGCTGGGGATCGCCAGTACAGCGCTATCGCCAACGCTCATGTATTGCAGGCCTTCATGCAGGCCGCTCTCCACATTCTCCTGCTCCACCCTCACCTCCTGAGGCGCCTCCTCGCTGCTGTAGCACAGTGTGCCATCGATCAGATACACCCTGTAGTCGATCAGGGCCACCTGCCCAGGTCGCGCGGTGGTTCCGGGTTCATCGCGCAGGAGCTTCACGTGCAGGCCCGTACCGGTGCTCTGCATGGTGGTGCCCTGCCGCGCGATCCAGTCCCGGATATCGCGCTCCTCTCGCTCCGCCAGCACCTTATTGGCATCCATCAGCGCTTCATCCGCACGGTTCTGTGCCTGGTTGCCCACGCGAGCGGGTGGCGGCCCACCCTCGCCATTGCAGGCGATCAATGCCGCCGCGCACAAGGCCGATGCGATCCTCATTCCGGGTAGCGGGCCATGAAGGCCGGGAGTTCCTGCATCAGTTTATTCAGGACGGTCTGCAACGGCGCCTTCATATGCCCGCCTGATGCATTGGCATGTCCTCCGCCGTTGAAGTGCTCCCCTAGGAACAGGTTCACGGGCAGGGTGCCTTTAGTGCGCAGGCTGAGGCGCACCTGTTCAGGCCGCTCGATCACCAGCGCGGCGAGGCGCATGCCGGCAACGGACAGTCCGTAGTTCACCAGCCCCTCGGTGTCCCCCGGCCGGAAATTGAAACGCGCGAGATCGGCCGCGCTGAGGCTAATGATCGCCGCCTTCAGTTCCGGATGCACAACGAGCCGTTCGCTGAGCGCATAGCCCAGCAACCGCAGCCGGTCCACCGTGTTGTTATCGGACAAGGCCGAATGGATCCGGTCGGGTACTGCCCCCAGTTCCATGAGCCTGGCGCCCACACGCAAGGTGTGCGGCGTGGTGGAACTGAAGCGGAAGGAGCCGGTGTCGGTGAGGATCCCGGTATAGAGGCATGTGGCCGCGTCCGGGTCGATGTTCTTCTCGTGACCCAGGGCCGAAACGATGTCCACGATCATCTGGGCCGTGGCCGGTGCATGAATGTCGCTGAAGGTGATGGTCGTGAAATCAGCTGGGTCGCGGTGATGGTCGATCAGCACGCGCAGGGGTGCGGCCATCACAGCGGCTTGCGCCTCTCCCACCCTGTCCGGTCGGTTGAAGTCGAGGCAGAAGAGCACCTCGCAGCCGCGCAGGGCCTGTTCGCTGGCCTCCCGATCACGGTCATGGCACAGGATGTCGGCGGCACCGGGCATCCAGTGCATATCGCCTGCGGGTGTATTCGGCATCACCACCTGCACGCGGTGGCCGCATTTGTGGAGCACCCCCGCGAGGCCCAGGCTGCTGCCCAGGGCATCAGGGTCCGGGTTCATGTGCGAAATGATGGTGATGGAACGCGGATGCTCCAGCAACGCGGCCAGGGACTTGATCGTGTGGGCCGGGGCCGATGGAAAATGCATGGGGCGGCTAAAGTAGCCGCCCCATGAGCATCTCCATTTGGTTCGGCCTTACTGGGCCTCGAAGCCGACGTCGGGCGTGGGCATGTGCTCGATCAGGATGCCGAGGCAGCCGATATCGTAGGCCTTGTCGCTCTGCTTGGGCTTCGTGTCCACGGCGCCTGGGGCGGTCACCTCCACCATGAGCCGTTTGGTGGCCGTCGCGGTGAATTCAATGCTCGTGGCCATATCGTGCTCCTGGTTATCCCAGAGCACTTTGCGGACGTCCTCGAACACGGTCTTCTTTTCCATGTGCACCACCTCCTTGAACTCGCCGGTGGGCTTACCCTCCGCGTCCAATACCTCCTGCTTTTCCACCACGCGTTCGGTGATCTCCCGGGGTTCGCGCACCTTCTCGATGAGGCGGGCCACCACATGATCACCGATCACCTTCTCATCGAAACAGAAGGAGATCCGATAGTCCTGGCCTTTGTATACGATCACGTTCAGTTCAGTGGGCACGCCGATCTGCACACTGGCGCTTTTGCTTTGGCCATTGACACTGAAGCGGGTGTCGGTGGAGCGGTCGCAATTGAACCGATGATAATCGGCACAGTTGTCCTGTGCGATGAGCGGAGTGCAGACCACGGCCCAGCTGAGCAGGGCGAACGAGCGGATGAAGGATGTCATGTTCAGGAGCGGTTGTTGGAAGATGCATCCTCGGCGCGCGTGATCTCTTCACGCAGCCTGCCGACCGCCGTCTTCAGTTCGTTGTATTTCTCTGCGGTGAACGACACGGAAACGTCGTCGCCCAGGATCATCCGGCCACTGGGTGATGCCCCCACATGTGCCTTGCGCACCACGTTGAGCTGGTCGTAGATGTCCCGGATGGCCATCAGTTTTATGCGAACAGGCCCGATGTTCTCATCCTCCTTCTGGCCCTCCATCATATCGAGCAATTGCTCGAGGCTCACCTTCTGCTCGGCGATGCGATCCACGATGGCGTTATCCGCATCATAGCGCTCCACCTTGGACATCACCAGGTGCATGCTCTCCACCCAACCACCTGCCAGTACCAGGGTAAGGGTGGGTCCCATGTTCTCCTGCTGAAGCTTCTCGTATGCGCTGTAATAGGCATCGTTGGTGAGCACATCCAGGGAATCGCCGTGGGTGACGTTCTTCTCCAGGCGCCGTTGCATCTCGGAGCTGAAGGTGGACGTGAGCCCCAATTGATCGCCCAGTTCCTTGCAGGCCAGGTAGTAGCGGACCACTTCACTGGTGATCTTGAAGTTGCTGGCGTACACCATGTCCGTTGCGTAGACACCGAAATTCAATGAGCGTGCGCGGAGCGTGGCGAAGCGGTCGGCCTTCAGCGGGGCGCTCAATGCACTCTTCTGACCTGCGCCATCCAGGTCCCTGATGATGCGGAACAGTTCGTTCGGCGTGGGCATCTGGTAGAGGCTGGAGGCTTTTTCAGAGGCATCCTCGCCCCCGATCACCAAGGGTGCGGCCTTGTCCGTGGATGGCTGTGGGTCCGTTCCACCACAGGAAAGCGCGAACGCGGCGGTGAGGCACAGGTAGGTCAGTGAGGAGTGGCGCATGTGGGACAACGGTTCTACGTGCCGCGTTTGGAGCGGCGTTGCGAAGGAAATCGCTCGTGGTGCCTTGATCTTGGCCGCAGCCGTGTATTTTTGCGCCTCTTTTTCAACAACCCAAGTATGGCAAGCAATAGGACCTTTACCATGATCAAGCCCGAAGCGGTGGCCGCGAACCACGCTGGCAAGATCCTGGACATGATCATGGCGAACGGTTTCCGCGTGGTGGCGCTGAAGTACACCCGCCTTTCCCACAAGGAGGCCGGGGCCTTCTATGAAGTGCACAAGGAGCGCCCCTTCTACGGCGAACTGGTGGATTACATGGCCAGCGGCCCCGTTTACGCGATCATCCTCGAGAAGGAGAACGCCGTGGAGGACTTCCGCAAGCTGATCGGCGCTACCGATCCCTCACAGGCGGAGGAAGGCACCATCCGCAAGCGCTTCGCTGAAAGCAAGGCGAAGAACGCCGTGCATGGCAGCGACAGCAATGAGAATGCCTTGATCGAAGGGCATTTCTTCTTCAGCTCCCGCGAGCAGTACTGAGCTTCGGATGGTCCGGAAGGGCCAGAGCTTCGCGTACGTGTCGGTGGTCAGTCCAGGTGGACCTCCTTCACCACGTCGCGTCCCAATTCGCGATTGATCAGTTCCACCAGTGCACCGCGCATGTACCCCAGTTCGTGCCTAAGCGGCGCGCTGTCCACTTTTACGTACAAGGTATCCTTGCGCAACTTCAGATCCTTGGTATGGCGTGCGATCATGGCGCCGGCCAGTTTCTCCCACGCCTCGCGGATCGCCTGCTCGTCCAACTTCGCCCGGAGGCCGAAGCTGTCCACAAGGGAATCAAGCGCCTCTTTGAGGGACTGCTGGTTGCTGCGCTTCATGGGCGTGGTGACTTAATTCGAAGAAGCGGGTATCCAGCGGCAACCCTTCCAAGGCCTTCCGCAGTCGTGTGGCATCCGTGTCCGTGATGATCACCTGCCCGAACAGGCCGCCACCCAGCAACTTCAACAAGTGTCGCATCCGCATCGGGTCGATCTTATCGAAGATGTCGTCGAGCAACAGGATGGGCCGCTTGCCGCTCCGTTGGGCCGTAAGATCGTACTGCGCCAGCTTCAGCGCGATCAGGTAGGTCTTCTGCTGGCCTTGGCTGCCGAAGCGTTTCAATGGCTGGCCTTGAAGAGTGAAGAGCAGGTCGTCCTTGTGGATGCCGCCCGTGCTATGCCCGGCGGCCAGGTCCCGCTCCCAATGCAGCGAGAGGACCTCGCGCATGGGTCGTGTGCCCAGTTCGCTGTGGTATTCCAGTTCCACCTGTTCCGGACCGCTACTGATACCCGCGTAGTGCTCGCGCAGCAAGGGGACCAGCTCGTCCATGAAGGCCTTGCGCACGGAATGCACCGCCTCGCCCTGTTCGATGAGCTGCTCATCCCAGGGGTCCATCACCTCGCGTGGCATGCCGCCCAAGGCCATCTGCTTCAGGAGCAGATTGCGTTGGGCCATGGCCCGGTTGTAGCGCATCAAGGCCTCCAGGTAGCCCCGATCGAACTGTGCTATAAGGCCGTCCAGGAATCGGCGCCGAACGTCACTGCCCTCCAGCACCAGCTGCCCGTCGTAGGGGGTGATCATCACTACGGGCAAGCGCCCCACGTGGTCGCTCAATCGGTCGTATTCCTTCCGGTTGCGGGTGAAGACCTTGCGAACACCCTTTCGTACGCTGCAGGCCAACTCGTCCACCCCCTCGGAAGTGACCACCGACCCCTTGATCAGGAACATCTCCTCCCCGTGCAGGACGTTGTGGCTGTCCTGCGGTTCAAAGTAGCTTTTGCACAGGCCCAGGTAGTGCACCGCATCCAGCATGTTGGTCTTTCCCGTGCCGTTGGGGCCGGTGATGCAGTTCACCTGAGGACCCAGTTCCAGCGCGGCTTCCCGGTGATTGCGGAAGTTCAGGACGGAAAGTCGTTCCAAGTGGTCGTGCATGCGATCGGAAGGCCGCGCCACGGTCATTGACCAAGGGGCGTTCAAAGATAGGCGGAGGCACATCGCAGGATGGCCCGGAACATCTACTTTTGCGCCCCGCCGGAAGACCGGCGCTCCAGAACATGGCCACCCACACCCCTCCCCCCGCCGAAAGCAAGGACCTCGACATCGGCGACATGTACACGCGCACGGAACTGTTCTTCGAGAAGAACAGGAAGGCATTCAGCATCGGTGCCCTGGCCGTGCTCGCCATCGTTGGCGGCCTGCTGGGCTACCGCAAGTTCGTGGCCGAACCCAAGGCTCGGGAAGCCAACGACCTCATCTGGAAGGCCCAGTTCTATTTCGAAACGGATTCCCTGGACCTGGCGATCAATGGCGACGGGAACTATGTCGGCTTCCAGCAGATCGCGGACAACTACGGCAGCACCCCGGCCGGCGAGCTCGCCCACTTCTACCTCGGGGTATGCTACCACCAGAAGGGTGAATTCGAGGCCGCACTGAAGAACTACGAGGAGGCGGACCTCGATGACGATGTCCTGCGTGTGATGGCCGAAGGCAACCAGGGCGATGTGCTCGTGGAGCTCGGACGCCCCACCGACGCTGTTTCCCACTTCGAAAAAGCCGCGGACCTGGTGAAGAGCGAATACACCACCCCGATGTTCCTGATGAAGGCGGGTATCGTTTATCAGCAACAGAACGATCACCGCAATGCGGCCCGATGCTTCAGCCGCATCGCGGCGGACTTCCCCAATTCCCCTGATGTGCAGCAGGCCAAGAAATACGCCGCGCACGCCAAGGCCCTGAGCGGCCAGAGCTAAGGATGGCCACGGCGGGAAAGGACCTATCGACCTACGATGCGACCGGCGTCCCCAGTGGCGCCGGTCTGCGTTTGGGGCTGGTGGTGAGCCAGTGGAACAGCGAGGTCACCAGCGCCCTGCGCGATGGGGCCATGGAAACGCTCCTCCGGCATAAAGTGTCCTTGAAGAACATATGCGAGGAGTCCGTGCCGGGCAGCTTCGAACTTCCGCTCGGCGCACAGCTCCTCATGGAACGCCACGAGCTCGACGGGGTGATCTGCATCGGCAGCGTGGTCCGTGGTGAAACTCCGCACTTCGACTTCGTATGCAACGCCACGAGCCAAGGCATCATGGACCTCAACCTGAGATCCGGACGGCCCGTGATCTTCTGCGTGCTTACGGATAACACCATGGAGCAGGCGCGCGATCGGAGCGGTGGAAAGCACGGGAACAAAGGCGTGGAATGTGCCGTTGCCTTGTTGCGGATGTGCGATCTGCGACGGCGCATGCGGACCGAGTAGTCTACCAACGCTCCTCCTCCGCTTTCTCGAACCGCGTGCTGAAGCCCAGGCCTACAGTGAGGAAGCGATAGCGCCCACCCGTATCGGTGTATCCGGGGAAGAAGGGTTCGCAGATCACTGCAGAGGAGAACTCCGTTGCATCCTGCTCATAGCCTACGGTGAGGCCGAAGGCCAGGTTCTTGGAGGCATGCACGTAGTACCCCATGGCGGTGCCCCAATGAAAGCCGGCCTGCTCGTAGCGCTCCGCACACGCGCTTCGGTCCCAGGTCCATTTGCTGCGGCCCAGGGACACGCTGAGTTCATAGAAGGTCTTCGCGCTCGTGTAGCTGGCATATTGGAGCTTGCCGTACATGACGGAGCGCCGCGCCTCACCCTGCAGCAGGAATTGGGAAAAGGCCCGCTCCTGAAGGTCCCAGAGCATGATGGACACGCCGCCTCCCACCCCCAGTCCACCGATCAGGGGGAACTGCAGCGCACCTTCCAACTTGCCGAATGGTGTGGTCAACCGATCGAACACCGGGTTCCCGAGCTGTACGGGCAGACCGAACATGCCTTGGAACGTGGGCTTCTGCTCGGGCGTGCGACCCTGCCCCAGCGCCGCTAGGCCAGGCATCAGCAGCAACAAACAGGACACGAACCTCATACGCGCATCAAACGGAAGCGCCGCACAGTGCGTTGTGTGTCAGTGCCTAATTCGAAGAAATGCTCACCGTCCTTCACGTCGTTCAGTGGTAGCTCGAGCACATGGCTTCCCTTGTCCGCACGCACGGAAGGCCAGGCGAACTGCTGTTCATGGTGGTCGTCCAGCACTGCGGGGATGAGTTCCTGCATGGACGGCACCTTCACCTGCACGCGCAACCGTTCCGGATGGTAGAGCACATGCATGGAGATGACCTCGGCATGTGAACGCACAGGCAGGTCATTCGCCACGGTCCGCTGTTTGAACCGCTTCCACAGCATGGCCACGAACAGGATGGTGAGCGTGATCAACAGGGTGAGGCGCAGGTTATCCATGGGGCTCAAAGGGCGATAACGCCTTTTATTTCCGAGGCCTTGTCATAGCGCTCCACCACCTCATCCGCGCTGATCATCACCTCCTGGGCCGATATGCTCACGTACTTGCCGCCGGTGCTGTATTTCCGCTGTACATCCGCCTCGGCCGTGAACAGGGCGAGCACTTTCTCCAGCCGCTCGGGGTCGGGCTCAAAGATGAACTTGAACATATAGACGCTCGGCCACTCGTGCACCTCATCGAGGCGCTGCTTCAAGCGGGCCTTCATTTCCTCATTCAGCATCGGGTCCAAAGGTACCTTCCCGCGCTGCTGTCCATGAAGCGATCGTTCAATGAGGAGCGTTCCGCCTGAACTTTGTGTCGGCACCCGTGTACTGGTTCCTGAATGACCCCGATGCGCTCCCTTCGAACCTTCCCGCTGGTCCTGGCCTCCATGGTCCTCACCGGGGTCTGCATGGCCCAGGCGGAACCTGTTCCGCCATCCCCACCCCCGCAAGAGGATCAGAGCCGGCAGGCCGCCTACGGATACATGGCCCCCAGCCTCGATGCCTATCAGGGGAATTGGAACGCGGGCGAGGCACGGCAAAGTGCCTCCCTGTGGAAAGCGTTATGCGACAGCCGCCCGGCCGATGTGAACGCCCAGTTCAACTGGTTCCGTAGCGAGCGCAATGCCCGCCTGAGCACCAACAACGGCGTATTGAACGCGGCGGATGAGAAGCAGCTCAATGAGATCGCTGAACGTATCGAGCGAACCGCGCCCGGCAGCTTCGAGCAGCACCTGAGCAGCTACTATGTGTCGTTCCCGGAGCGCAAGGCGTTCGAGGAACTCCAAGCCGCGCGGCAGGCCGATGCCCGGCGCACCGAGCTGATCCTCCCAATGCTCAACAACGCCAACCTCAACGGCGACATGACAGCGCTGGATACCTGGTGCGCACAGGCCGCTACCCGCGGTGGCCTTTCGCCCTCCCTGGCGAATGTGGCGCAGGACCTGCTGGCCAGCGTGGACCGGGATGGCATCGTGATCCTCAATGGCGACATGGACGTGGCGCCGGTGCTGATCCAGCAGCGGACGAAGGACCTCCGCCGCGATGTGCTGGTGGTGGACCAGCGCCTGCTCGGTGATGCCGTCTACCGCCAACGCATCTGGTCGACCGCCAAGGCCAACGGTCCCGTTCCGTCCGGCGGGCCCGCCTTCGCACACGCCTTGCGCAAGGCCACCGTACGTCCCGTGTTCCTGGCCCTCAGCCTGGACCGCGTATGGTTCAACGCCTTCCAGGATGATCTGTGTCCCACGGGCATCGCCTTTGCCTTGCGCGCCGAGCAGCATTGCGATAATGCCGTCCTGTTGCAACGCTGGAAGAGCATGCGAAAGGATCCAGGTGCCGGTCCGCTCAGCCGCAACTACCTGCTACCAGGTTCCATCCTGTTGCAGCGCGCCCGCGCCCAGGCCGAGGGTGAACAGTCCGCCTCGCAGCTTGAGTTCGAACTGCGCACACTGGCCAAGGCCATGGGCGCTACACAGGACCTCATCAAGGCCGGCGTGCTCGCCCACTGACCCATGGCCCTTTTCCGCACCGAGCATGTCCGCCTGAGCGATGAGCGCCTGATGGAACTCATCGTTCGGGGCGACGAGCGCGCCTTTGGTGCGCTCTATGACCGATACCAGCGGAAGTTGATGAGCTACTTCTGCCGCATGCTGTGGAACGATCGTGAACGCGCACAGGACTTCGTACAGGAGCTGTTCACCAAGCTGGCGCACCGTCCGCAGAGCTACAATCCAGGACGTCCCTTCAGCACGTGGCTGTACAGTGTGGCCAACAACATGTGCAAGAACGAGTACCGGAGAGAGGGTACCCGCAAGGCGGCCGTTCCTGAACTGAGGACGGTGAGCGACCGCGTGGAAGCGATCCATGGGGATGGCGTGGACCGGGAGCTCTTCCGCAACCGGTTGGACCAGGAACTGGACAAATTGGAGCCGGACCACAAGACCACCTTCGTGATGCGCTACCACGAGGACATGGCCATCAAGGAGATCGCCGCGGTGTTCGGCATCTCCGAAGGAACCGTGAAGAGCCGCCTCTTCTACACCCTGAAGAAACTCGCCGAGCGATTGAATGAATTCGACCCGCGTACACTGACCAACCCCAGCGCCCATCAACAGGCGCAATGATGATGGAACCCCGCGAACTTTACGGACCCGAGGACATCGAGCAACTGCTCATCGAGCGGCCCTTCGACGACCTGCTGGAGGAGGAGCGCGCCTTTGTGCTGCGCCACCTGAGCGACCGAACGGAATACCAGCGCATGCGCGCCCTGCTCCTGCGTGTTCACGAGGATGACCGGCCGGCGGTGGAGCTGGACGCCGACCCAGCGGTGCGCGACCAGGTAATGGCCACCTTCCGTGCACAACAACAGCCGCAGTGGCGGATCTGGCTCAATAGTGTGGGCGCCTTCCTGGTGCCACGTGAACCGGCACAATTCTGGAAGCCGGCACTGGCCTTCGGCACCCTTGCCGTGCTGGTGAGCGTTGGTGTGATCGGCCTGCGTAACCTGGATGTGGCGCGCCATGCGGAGATCGCGGAAGTGCGTCCCGTATCGGCAACAACCACCAACGGCGCTGAACGGTCAGAAAAAGTGGCCACCCCCACCGTTCCACAGGAGGAGGTCGGGAATGGTCTTCAGCAACAGGGTGCGCTCGAGGCACAACCAGCCACCACCGACGCAGCCACCGCTGATGCGAACAACGTGGAGCGTGTGGTGGTCCTCAGCGACGCCTCCGTGGCGGAAGCACCGGTCGCCGGTGAGGCTGAAGATGAACTGGCGTCCGAATTGAAGAAGGAGGCGGCCGACAAGCCGGACGCTTCAGGAAACGTGGCCTTCGATAAGGCGGATACGACCGTCCCCTTCACCACGGCCACCGGCCATGCTGTTGATCAGGCTGAGCTCACCCGCAATGCCACCATCGCCGAGGTGTCCGCCACTGCGGTGGTAACAAGCCGGTCCGGAACCACGGCCGCAAAGGCCCAGGAACGCAAGCTCGACCGCGAAAAGGCCAAGGCAGAAAAGGATGATCAAGGCAGTAGCGATGTCACGGCCTACCTCGGTCTGCTGCGCGCCGCCTGGTGATCGTTATTCCACCGTGAAGTCCTGCGAAAGCCGGAAATCCTTCGTGGTGACGTGAATGGTGAGCGGTCCGCGGGGGAAGCCACCCTTATCCAGCCGACGGATGAGTTCGGGCGTCATGGCTTTACCCTCTTCCCGGTAGAGCACGGTGCCTGTGGTGTCCAGCACCTCGATCACCACCTTACCTATCCTGCGACAACTGTTGATGTTCACGTTCACAAATGCCGAGGAACGTGAGCATTGCACCACCACACGGGCCTCCTCCTCCCCAGCTTTACCGGCCGATAGGGGAACCGCGTGCACCAGTACCAAGGACAACAGGCCGGAACGTATGTACTTCCTCATGCGGATATCGCTCCCTCAAAAGTATGATGCCGTGCCAGGGGGCGAACTACCCACTTAGGGTGAGGCGTGTATCCTTGTGCGACACGCTGTTGCACGATGATCAGTATTCACGCAGCCTGTATGCCGGCCACCTTGGATCCCTGTCATCCGTTCGACGTCGATCCCGCTTTCACCAAACGTTCACCTGAGGCATCCCGAACGGCATACGTGAATCCAGGTTGAAGCGCCCAGGCGCCGATGGCACCATCACTACGAAGCGCCAGGAAACCGACCTGATGCGCTTTCGGGTCGGGCAGGAACTTCAGGATCCGACCCACAGCCTCCTTGCACGACTCTTCTGGCGATCGGCCATGACGCATCAGTTCCACCACGGTATGTGAGCCAACGGTGCGGATCACCAATTCCCCGGTACCGGTGGAACAGGCCGCTCCCACTTCACCATCCACGAACAGTCCTGCCCCGATGATCGGACTGTCGCCGACGCGACCGTGGATCTTATACCCCATACCGCTCGTCGTGCAACTTCCCGCCATTCGCCCGCTCGCATCCAAGGCCACCAGGCCAATGGTGTCATGGTTCTCCCGGTTCACCACGGGTGCATAGTTGCTGGTCTTCAGCCATTCCTCATAGGCTTTGCGCACCTCGGGCAGATCCACCTTCCTGGGCTCGAAGCCGTTCTGCCGTGCCCATTTCAGCGCGCCATCGCCTACGAGCATCACATGCGGCGTGCGCTCCATGATGGCGCGGGCCACGCTGATCGGATGTTCGATGGTCTCCAGAAAGGCAACGGCCCCGCACTTGCCATCGTGGTCCTGGATGCATGCGTCCAGCGTGGTATGGCCATCACGGTCCGGCGTGCCACCCAAGCCTACACTGCGGTTCGTGAGGTCGCTCTCCACCACCATTACCCCGCGCTCCACCGCGTCCAGCACGCTTCCGCCGCTGGTAAGCACCTCCCACGCCCGGGCATTCGCCGGGATCCCATGGTCCCAGGTGCTGATGATCACCGGGCCTTTCCCAGTAGGAACAGGTGATCCGGTCCCGTCCGTCGCGGACGCGCGCGGGGGATCGGTCCGTTCATCTTCAGCGGAAGTGCCGCAGCCTGTAAGCAGTGCTGCGGTGCCTAGGAGGCCTGTACCCAGGAAGGTGCGACGATCGGTGCTCATGCCCCAAACATAGGCTGCGACCGCTGGCAACCGCAGGTCGGCTATTTTGTGCGCCAACCCATGCGATCGACCTCCCACCCCGCTACCCTCCGCTCCAAAGCGGATATCGCATGGCCCATGGCCGTGCTCACCACCCTCTTCTTTCTCTGGGGCTTCATCACCGTGCTCAATGATGTGCTTGTGCCCCACTGGAAGACGCTCTTCGAACTCTCCTACTTCGAAAGCCTGCTGGTGCAGTTCTGCTTCTTCGGAGCGTATTTCATCGGCTCCCTCACCTACTACCTGCTTTCGCGTATCTCCGGCGACCCCATCGCCCGCATGGGATACAAACGGGGTATGATGCTGGGGCTGCTGATCTCCGCGGTGGGCTGTGGCCTGTTCGCCCCGGCATCCCTGCTGCAGAGCTATCCGGCGCACCTCATCGCGCTCTTCGTCCTGGGGCTCGGCTTCACTGTGCTGCAGATCGCAGCGAATCCCTTCGTGGCCATCATCGGCGATCCGGCCGGGGCCAGTGCACGCCTCAACCTGGCTCAGGCCTTCAACTCACTGGGGACCACGTTGGCTCCCCTGATCGGTGGATACCTGATCTTCAAGAACGCCACGCCGGACGCCGCTGTGCGCATGCCTTACCTCGCGCTCGCCGCGATCCTCGCGCTCATCGCCTTGCTTGTTCACTTCACATCACTACCCAAGCCTCTGGTGGAGCATGCCAGCAGCCAGGCCGATGCCTTGCGCCGTCCCCATGTGCGCCGGGGCATGGTGGCCATTTTCTGTTACGTGGGCGCGGAGGTGACGATCGGATCCCTGATCATCGGATTTCTGGGCATGAACGATGTGCTTGGGCTTCCGGAGGGCAGTGCCAAGCACTTCCTCAGCCTGTACTGGGGCGGCGCCATGACCGGTCGGTTCCTGGGCGCCATGGCGCTCAGCAAACGTTGGAGCTTGATGAACCGTGTGCTGGCCATGGCCATCACCGGGGTTCTGATGTTCGGGCTGTTGTTCGCGGTGAATGTGTCGGACCGCTTCGAACTGAAGCACATCGCGCCCATGGCGGTGCTGATCGCTGCGAACATGGTGGCCTTCCTGGTGGCAGGCCCCAACCCCAGCCGAGCGCTCGGGCTGTTCGCGCTTTGCGCCGTGGCGTTGCTCTGTGTTACGATCGCCGCACACGGCCCGCTGGCCATGTGGGCCATCATTGCGATCGGGCTCTTCAATTCGATCATGTGGAGCAACATCTTCACGCTCACCATCGACGGACTGGGCGAGGAGACCGCGCAAGGCTCCTCCCTGCTGGTGATGATGATCGTGGGAGGCGCATTGGTGCCACCCTTGCAAGGCCTGATCATTGATGCAGCGAAGGATGCCGGACAATTGCAAAGGGGCTTCCATCTCAGCTTCCTGGTCCCCCTCCTCTGCTATATCTACCTGGGCTGGTACGGTCTGGTAGGCAGCAAAAAACGTATCAACGCATGATCGCCGGCATCGATATCGGCGGCACCACCACCAAGATCGGCCTGGTGCAGGGCGGACAGGTGATCGCCCGTGCGAGGATCTCCACCACCGACCACGCAGATGAGCACGCCTTTGCCGATGCCATCGCACACTCGTTGCGAGGCCTGATCGCTGGTCACCACCGTGCGCTGCAAGGCATTGGCATGGGTGCCCCGAACGGGAACCAACACACCGGCAGCATCGATCGCGCGCCGAATCTTCCGTGGAAGAACGACGTACCGCTCGCAGCGATGATGCAACAACGCATGGGCCTTCCGTGCTTGCTGGGCAACGACGCGAACGCGGCCGCCTTGGGCGAGTGGAAATGCGGGGCTGGGCGCGGGTGCAACGACCTGTTGGTGGTAACCCTTGGTACAGGCCTCGGCAGCGGCTTCATCATCGACGGGCATCTGCTCCTTGGTCCGCAAGGCAATGCCGGCGAACTGGGCCACACTATCGTGGTGATCGATGGCCGCCAATGCACCTGTGGCCGCAAAGGCTGCCTCGAAGCGTACGTGAGCATCCGTGGCATGCGCCAGACCTACCGGGAACTGGCGGATACAGTTGAGGCGCTGGAGGAGGAAGGCGTGAAGCCGATCGCGGATGCCGCGCACCGTGGTGAGGATGCGGCGATCCAGACCTTCCGTGACACGGCCCGATGGCTGGCCGTCGGACTGGCGAATGCAGCGGCCATCACGGTGCCCGAGCGCATCATCCTTTTCGGGGGCATCGCGCGGAACGGGGATGTTTTGATGAAGCCCTTGAAGGAGATGTTCGAGGCTGCGTTGCTGAGCATCTACAAGGGTAAGGTCGCGCTGCTGGTGAGCGAGCTGCCCGAGGATGATGCGGGCATATTGGGGGCGGCGGCGTTGGTGAACAAGGGGTAGTATTTTCACGCAGAGGCGCAGAGAACGCAGAGGGTCGCGATGTCAGCAGAACACACGGGAATTAAGCAGCGGCCGGGCTCGAAGCAGTCGCTGCAGATAAACGAGGTCACGAGCATTGTGATCGATGCGTGTATCAGGATCCATCGTGAGATCGGGCCAGGACTTTTGGAATCGGTATACGAGGTGATCCTGGCCAAGCGGCTCCAAGCCCGCGGACTGCTTGTCCAGCGACAAGTCCCCATTCCGATCGTTATCGATGGGGAGTCGTTCGGGGAAGGATTTCGCGCGGACCTGCTGATCAACGGTTTGGTCATCATTGAACTCAAGTCAGTCCAGGAATTGAGCCCTGTACATTTCAAACAAGTTCAGACGTACTTGCGCTTGATGGACCTCCGCATCGGGCTTTTGATCAACTTCGGGGATGAGACGCTGGTGAACGGGCTTCATCGCATCGCCAATCGCTTCATCGAACCATCCCAATGAACGATCCGTATTCTCGACAGTCCGTATCCGGGCATTCGCATTTTCTATCTCTGCGCCCTCTGCGCCTCTGCGTGCCAATGCATTCGCTCACTCTCGCTCTGCGCCCTCTGCGCCCCTCGCCTGCGCGGAAGCCGCTTCGGCGGGCGCAGGTCTGCGTGCCCTCGTATTCGCATTCCCCCGCGCCGTCCGCGCCTCCGCGGGAGCAACGCACTCGCATTTCCCCGCGCCCTCTGCGCCTCCGCGTGAGCATCATACTACTCGTTCTCTTCCCCTTCCTCTCCCACGCCCAAACCAACCCCGCCCACGACCTCGTCAACCCCTTCATCGGGACCGGTGGCCATGGGCACACCTTCCCCGGCGCCTGCGTACCGAACGGATTGGTGCAACTCAGTCCAGATACACGGACGGACGGCGTGATGGACTGGGACGGCTGCGGAGGATACCATTACTCCGATAGCATCATCTACGGGTTCAGTCACACGCACCTGAGCGGAACGGGGGTTGCGGACCTGTGCGATGTGTTGATCACGCCGGTGGCCGGCAGCGGCGGCATGGCCTTCGATGGTTCGGCGACCCGCTCGCGCTTCAGTCATGCAAGCGAAGTGGCCAGCGCGGGCTACTACAAAGTGGATCTCTTAGGGCCTCCACCTTCGCCGGCGGACGGGAGTTCGGTACAAGCCGCCCGGCCCACGCGTATCGAAGGATCCAGCCTCCGGGCAGAACTGACGGCCACGGCTCGGGTGGGCGTGCATCGGTACACATTCCCCAAAGGGCAGGCCGCGCGGATCGTGCTCAACCTTTCGCATCGCGATAAGTTGTTGGGTCACTCGATACAGAAGGTCAGTGAGACCGAAGTGGTCGGTGAGCGGCGCTCATCCTCATGGGCCAAGGACCAGCGCCTGTTCTATTGCATCCGCTTCAGTAGCCCCATCAATGGCGAAGACGTACTCCCATCGAACCTTTTTGGTTTCGGCGCTGGTTACACCTTCGGGGCACTCGAACAACCCCTCATCGTCAAAGTGGGCATCAGCGCCGTGAGCATCGAAGGCGCCCGTGCCAACATCGATGCCGAAGTGCCCGGCTGGGACTTCGATGCCGTGCGTCAGCAGGCCGAGGATGCATGGAACGCCAAGCTCAACAAGATCCAGGTGACCGGCGGTACAAAGGAGCAGCAGCGCATCTTCTACACGGCCCTCTATCACTGCTATGTGGCGCCCTACATCTTCAACGACGTGGACGGCAATTACAGGGGTATGGACGGTGAAGTACACCACTCCGATCACAACGTGTACACGGTCTTCAGCCTGTGGGATACGTTCCGGGCCCTGCACCCGCTGATGACGATCCTGGAGCCGGACATGACGAACGACTTCATCAAGACCTTCCTGCTTCACTACCAGCAAGGCGGTAAGCTGCCGGTTTGGGAGCTCTGGGGTAACGAGACCAATTGCATGATCGGCTACCACAGCGTAAGCGTCATCGCCGATGCGTACATGAAGGGCATCCGTGGATTCGACGCGGATCTGGCCTTGAAGGCGATGGTGGCCAGTGCCCAGCAGGATGAGCTGGGGCTGAACGCGTATCGCTCCAAGGGATACATCAGCAGCGAGGACCAAAGCGACGATGTGAGCAAGACCCTGGAATATGCTTACGATGACGGGTGCATTGCACGGATGCTCACCGCTGTGGACCACAGGGACAGCCTGATCGATGACTTCTACGCCCGGCAGGATAACTACCTGAACCTCTACGATCCTACGAACGGCTTCTTCCATGCGCGTCGCAATGGTGGATTCATCCCCGGCTTCGATCCCTTCGAGGTGAACTTCCACTACACCGAGGCCAATGCCTGGCAATACAGCCTGTTCGCACCTCAGAACATAGACCGCTTGGCCGAGCTTCACGGCGGAAAAGCGGGGCTCGAAGCGCATCTGGACAAGCTCTTCAGCGCCACGAGCGCAACATCCGGACGGGAACAAGCGGACATCACCGGCCTGATCGGTCAGTACGCGCATGGCAACGAGCCCAGTCATAACATGGCGTATTTGTACAATGCCGTGGATAAGCCGGAGAAGACCCGCACCTTGGTGAAGCGGATCATGGACGAGTTCTACCACGATACACCGGACGGCCTCATCGGCAACGAGGACTGCGGCCAGATGAGCGCATGGTACGTGATGAGCGCATTGGGGATCTACCAGGTCTCCCCCGGTATCGACGAGCGCTACGACCTCGGGTATCCGCTATTCGACAAGGCGGAAATCCATCTGCCGAACGGGAAGACCTGGGGCATGGTGATCGATCCCAAGGGAGGTCCTGCACCTGACTCGCCCAAGGACACGAGCGGTTACCAGAGCTATGTGCCGAAAAGCATCCGGCATTCGGACCTGATCGCCGGAGGCTCGGCCACCTTCAATGCGGAGCGCGTCCCGGCACGACGCTATTACCGCGAAACAGGTACTGTCCTGGACGGCGCCTACATCAGCGACTGTCCTCGCCCCGGCGCACCGGTCATACAAACAGATGCGGCCGCGTTCACCGATGAGATGACCGTTACTGTGATCGGCTGCGGAACCTGCTTGATCCAGGACGATCGTGGGGGCCGCACGTGCCCGATGAACGAACCGTTCCAGATCGATCGTTCTTCAACTGTGAAGGTGGAATGGAACAGCGATCTCCTCCCGGTGACCGCGCGTTTCACCAAGATGGATGGCGACCGCACCATCAAGCTCGAAAGCGCATACGCCAACCAGTATGCCGCCGGTGGCGACCGCGCCTTGGTGGATGGACTCCGCGGTGGCCCCGACTTCCGCACCGGCGAATGGCAGGGATACCAAGGGCAGGATGTGCTGGCTACCGTTGACCTGGGCACCGTGAAGAAGCTGATGCGCGCGGGCCTTAGCGTGCTTCAGGACCAAGGCTCGTGGATCTTCTTTCCGTCCGAGGTCACCTTCGCTTGGAGCATGAACGGACGCCAATGGAGCAGCACCACCGTCCAGAATAGCGTGGACCGCAGAGCTGATGGCGGACGCACCCAGGAGCTGTGGACCAAGGAGTTGGGCAAAAAAGCCCGATACATCAAGGTAATGGCGAAGAACGGTGGCCCCTGCCCCGACTGGCATCCGGGCAAAGGCGGGGCCACGTGGATCTTCGCGGATGAGGTCCTCATCGAGGTTGAGTAGGATCGGTGTGCAACGCCTCCCGTCCACGACATGACCGAAGTGTGCGTTTGCACTTCTACCAGAGATGTCCATCGTCATGGTATGTGCTTCGGACGGGATCGAATGCGTGCTGGCGTGGATGACCGGCCCACCTGACCTGCTGGGGACGCAGGAATGACCCATTACCACGCAACGAGGCCCGGCGATCTGCCGGGCCTCGTTACAATTCAACTGATCAGCGATCAGTGCACCAATTGTAGCGCGCGTGACCTGTTCCAGGTGGCGGTGGAGAGCACCACGGTGTAATTGCCGTTCTGCAGGTCGCTCAGATCGAACTGTGCATTGGTCCCGCTGGCGGCATTGAACTGCTCACTGCGCACCAGGCGCCCAGTAACGTCCATCACCTCCATACGGACCGTTCCGCTTTCAGCATCAGGCAAACGGATGTACACTTCGCCATTCGTGGGGTTCGGGAAGAGCTGGAAATCGCCGTTCTCCACTTCCGACACCCCCACCAGCCCGCAACCGACGGTCCAGTACAAGGGTGGGAATCCCTGTCCCGTGGCGCATGACCCGGCCTGGCTGCTGATCACCAGCAAGGTCAGCGCATTGTCCGCGTTGTTGCTGGTAATGGCCAGGCCACCGATCTGGCCGCCTTGGTTGCCCATGTACACCATCTGCGATGCGGTGTCCAGTCCATTGAAGATCTGGATGTAGTCGTTCACCAGCAACTGGCCGTACCCGAAGCTCAAGGTGATGGGGTCCGTGGTACCGCTGGTATAGGTGAAGAAGGCCGTATCGGCGTTGGTATAGCAATACTCCTGGCCGGTGGGCGCGCAGGCCACATTGATGCAACTGTCCGCGGCGTATGTGAAATCGGGGCTGACGATGCGGCACAGCGGGTTCTGGCTGTTGAGCACCGTCAAATGCGCCAGGGAATCAACAGGGATCGGGCCGATCAAGGTTGTGCCAACGCCCACGTTGCTCAGCGTATCACCGCTCCAGGAGTTCACCACACGGAGGGTTGGTGATGTGCCCGTGCTGGTGACGTTCACAGCGATGTTGAAGCCGTTGTGCTCGCAGTCCGGGACCAACTCGAAGGTGGCCACGGGATTGGTGCAATCCAGGCAGCTTACGTTCCAATCCATCGGCGTGTACAGGTTGTCCGTGCAACTGGTGTAGAAGTTGGAGCGAATGCGCAGGAGCAACGCGTTGGACGGGTTCGTGGAGGTGAAGAGAAGCCCCGTGAGGTCACCACCGTTGGCTCCGCTGAAGAGCAGGTCCGACTGGTAGTTCGGGCCATCGTACACATAGATGGAATCGCCGAAGGTGGCGATCTGACCCGCGTTGAAGATCATCGCGATCGGGTAGGTGTTGGCGCTCTGGTACACAATGGCCGTATCGGCGGTGTTCGGGTAGCAGTAGGTGTACTGGTCAGGGCCGCAGCTCACGTAAGGACACGGTGGGTTGGTGATCCAGGGGGACTTCACGCTGCAGAGGAAGTTCACATCGTTCACAACTTCCACGCGCACTGAGCTACCAAAGGCAAAGGGACCGGAGGAATAGGTGCCCGGTTCGGTCACCGTGAGGGTGGGTGCTCCCCCGGTGTTGGTGATCTCCACGGTGGGATCGGAACCGATGGAGGCGAGGGTGGTGTTGACGTAGAACTGGTTGTTCGCGCAATCCAGCGATACTTCATAGCTCGCATCCGGCTGGGTGCAGTCGAGGCAACCCACGGTCCATTGCCATTCGGTCATGCTACCCGACGAACAGCTTACGGATCCATCCGAGCTCATTTCCATATACAGGTCAGGACCGGTACTTACGGCCAGTACACCTGTGAGATCCTGTGTGGTAAATACACCGGCATGGGTGAAGAGGATCGGGTAGGTGTTATCGGGTCCATCATAGATGGTCAGGTGATCCCATGTATCGCTCTCGATGGTGCCCTGGGTGAAGAGCAAGGCCAGGGACTCACCACCCGTGGAGTGATAGGCCCAATGCTCGCTATCGTTGTTGTCATAGCAATAGGCACCGAACACGTTCGGGCCTCCGCAGGTCAGGTCGTAGGGGCAGGTGTTGAGCGACTGCAGATCGGGGAAGTTGATGTTGCACGCGGGGTCGCTCTCATGCGCAACCACCACATCCACCACCGCGCCCAAGGGGAAGGGCCCTAGGAGATACGTGCCAGCGCCTACGCTGAAGATGGCCTGGGGCGGATCCTGATTCACCGTGTAGTTGATGTTCACCGAGGAACCATCACCGGTGTTGCCCACGTTCACGGTGATGCTGAAGGTCTGGTTCGGGCAATCATCGGCCACCGAGTAGCTGGCCACTGGAGGCGTGCAGTTGAGGAACAGCTGTACCGTGGTGACCAGGCAGCCGGTGGTGGTATTGCACAGGTCGTCGATGGTCCAGTGTGCGAACAGATCCTCATTCGTACCGGCCGTCACGGTCACGGGGTTGTAGCCGAACCCCAGCACCGGGCCATCGAACGTGCCTTGGCGCACCGTGATGTAGGACCCATCACTGATGGTGAACTGGTAGGTCGCCCCGGCCACCACGCTCGTGATCCGTGAGTATTCCGTTTGGAAGCTGCATGTGCTGATCGTGGTCAGCGCTCCACCCGGGTCCGGTACGATCGCGGTGCCCGGATACTGGCTTTGATTGGTGCACTGGGAAAAAGCCGCTGTGGCAGGCATCAGTGCCAAAGCCAGCAGAGAGAGGATCGGTAGGGGTCGACGTGCGTTCATGCGGTTCTGGTTATTCCCTGCCTCGCAGGGTGCGGAAAAGTAGGCATTCGGTCGGTCCATTGGTCCCCGGGCCAGGATACAACGAACAGCGTTCGGTGGATTGCTAAGGCATCTTCAGCCCCCGGCCCCACGCCCGCCCCCCACCGGTCGCACAGATCAGTGGGACACGACCACCGGGGCCAGGTACATATGGTCGACGGACCAGGCCCGGAGCAGATACGTGCCCATGGCCATCCCTTCCAGATCGATCTGCCAGTTCCCTGTCCGGTGAAGATCGACCCCACCCGATAGGACCACCTGTCCCAACGTGTTCAGCAGTTGCCACCCGATGAGCTCTCCCCCACCCATCGGCCAGGTCACGTTCAGGCGTCCCGTCGTCGGTACAGGGTATACCAACAGATCCGGAGCTGGCCGCCCTTCGACCCCGAGCAGCCCACAGCCCACGTTCCATTGCAAGGCCGGCGTCACCTCGCCTGTGGCGCAGGACCCGGACCCGTTGCTCACGACCAGGAGCGTTAGCGCGTTGTCGGGGTTGTTGCTCGTGAGCGACAGGCCGCCCAATTGACCGCCGTAATTGCCGGCGTACACCAATTGGGCTGTGGTATCGGCGCCGTTGTACAGTTCGATCATGTCCCCATTCTGCATGCCGCCCCCCACGAAAGTGAGGGAGATGGGGACATTGGTTCCGCTCGTGTAGCTGTAGAAGAGGGTGTCGCCATTTGCATAACACAGTTCCACGGCGGTGGGCGCGCATGCCACGATCAGGCAACTGTCATTTGCCACGCCCAATGATGCGCTGTTCACCCGGCAGAGGGGGTTGGTCCCGTTGATCAGGGACAGACTGACGGCTTCACCCATGGGGAATGGACCTATGCTGGTCGTCCCGAGTCCGATGTTCTCCAGCGTGTCGGTGTTGAACGAATTCGCCAGCCGAAGCTCGGTGGCCGTACCCAGGTCGGTGATGTCGGCCTCCACATGGAACCGGTGATGCGCGCAATCGGCAACGACGGAGAAGGTGGCCGTGGGGTTGGTGCAATCCAGGCAGCCTACGGACCAGATCCATGAAGCGAAGTTGCCCGCTTCGCAGCTGACCGAACCATCCGAACTCATTTCCATGTACAGCTGCTGGCCTGTGCTCACCACCGCTAGCCCGGTCAGGTCGAAGTTGGAACCCAGCGTGTGCTCCCACAGGATCGGCGCCGTGTTATCCGCGCCATCGTAGAAGGCCAGGTGATCCCAGGTCACGCTCTCGATGATGCCTTGCGTAAAGCTGATGGCCAATGGCTGGGTACTGTTGTTCTCGTACAGCCAGCCATGCGAATCGTTGTTGCCGTAGCAATACGTGCCGGTGGTCAAGGGACCGCCGCACACCACCTCCTGCGCACAGAACTCGTTCTCGTATGTGCCCAGGTCCACCGAACAGATCGTACTCTGCAGGTTCACCAAGGTCAAGCCTACGGGGAGCCCCACCGGGAACGGACCCGCCGTGTACGTGCCAGCGGAGGTTACCGTGAGTTCGGGGGCGCCAATGCTGTTGGCTATTTGTACCGAGGTGGCCGAACCCATGTCCGTCACGTTCACCGTCACCGTGAAGTTCTGCGCGGTGCAATTCGTGATCACAGGACCGGCCGTGCCCGCCGGAACAAGGCAATCGAGGCAGGCCACCGTGTAGTTCCATTCAGGTGATACGCCCCCGTCCGCGCAGCTGAAACTGCTGTTCGACGTCATGGTGAGTGTGAGCGCGTGATAAGGGTTGGTGGAGACCACCGTTACCCCCGAAAGGTTGCCGGCATTGCCAACGCCCGAGAAGAGGATCGGATCCGTGATGTACAGGCCGTCGCGGATCACCAGCGCATCGTTGCCACTGGGCGAAACAGCGCCGCTGTTGAAGTGCAGGCTGAGCGGATAGGACGACGTGCCCTGGTAGCGGACCACGTAATTCTCGCTGTTTCCGTAGCAATGCGTGTACGTGTCCGGCCCGCAGCTTTCCGTGGCGCAAGGCAGGTTGGTGATGTCGTTCAGCACCACGTTGCAGTTGGCATTATCGCCATGCACAACGGTGAGATCCACCACGGCATCCAGCGGGAAGGGACCGAGCGTCGTGGTGCCGGACCCAACACCCGTCAACACTTGCAGGTTGCCGCCGTTCACCGTGTAGACGAAGGACAGAGCGGAAGCATCCCCCGTATCCGACACGAGCATGTAGAGGAAGAACCCATTGTTCGCACAATCATTCTCGGTGCTGTATGCCACGGTCGGAGCTACGCAATCCGTAACGCGCTGTACCGTGGTGTTCAGGCAGACGGTGGCGGTACTGCATGCGGCGTTGATGTTCCAATGGGCGAACAGGTCCTCTCCGGTGAGCGTCACCACGGATAGGGGCGATATTCCGTGACCGAGCACCGGGCCATTGAAGGTTCCCTGGTGAACGGTGATGTATGATCCATCGCTGATCGCGAACTCGTATGCCGTGAAGGGGCTGATGTCCGTGATGCGCGAATACTCTGTTTGATAACTGCACGTGGTGATGGAGGTGAGCAGCCCAGAGGTATCCGGAACGATACTGATCCCGGGGTATTGCGCGTTGTTGGTGCATTGGGCGAAGCCTCCCAGTGCGGCACAACTCACCAGGAACAACGACAGGGTACGGAAGGGTCGACGTGGGTTCATGCGGAGCGGGGTTCGAGGTGAATGTAGCAACTGGGTCCATGGCGATGGGTCATCTTCCCGGGGCGGCGGCGACATGACGTTCACTTGGCGTACAGGCGTTGCACCTCGTACATCCCCGGCTTCCAATTCCCTTCGAAGTCGATGAGGCTCCAACTGGGGCCGGGCCAGCAATCGTTCAGTTGCCAGAAGAGCGTGCCCATGCAATGCGGCTGTGCGGCCATGTGCGCTTCGATGGCCAGGCGGTAAGCCTTGGCCTGCACTTCCTGGCTGTCCTCGATGAACTCACCCAAGGTCTTCGGCTCCAGATCCAGCTCGCGCTTGATCGCGTCCCAGATCGGCTTGTCGGTCTTGTAGCTGCGCTGCATCCGTTTCATCGCCGGCGAACCGAGATAGAGTTCCTTCGGATCGATGTAGTGAGAGAGCAACGCGCTGTCCGGGTAGCTCTGGAAGCCGTACTCGCTAACGAAGCGGCCCACGTTGTTCTTGAAGGAGGAGAAGGCGCTGTCTCCGTGCCACACGCCCCAGTAGTGCAGGTCGCCGTTCTTCAAGCCTTCGGCATTGCCCCAGTTGCTTAGGGGGGAGGTGAACAGGTAAGGTTGACCCGAAAATGCATCAGGAATGCTCTCTCCAAAGAACTTCTCCTGCACCTTGGTTACGCGGACCGAATCGGCTCCATGAAGATCGTAACGCTGCTGCCAGCCCCAGTTCTTCCAAGCCACGTCAAGCTCGTTATTCCCGCACCACAGCACCACGCTTGGGTGATGATCGCAACGCTGGGCGAGGTCATCGAGCTCACGCAGCGAGTTGTCCAAGTACTCTCGTCCAAGAGATGTATTGGTGACCGCGTAATCGATGCCTGTTGGAGCAAGGTTGGCGAACATCAGGTCCTGCCAAACCATGATCCCCGCCGAATCACAGGCAGCGTAGAACTCCTCAGGTGGATAAATGCCCCCAGCCCAGATGCGGACCATGTTCATGTTCGCACGTTGCAGGTCGCGCACGATGTTCAACCACTCCATTGTGGTGATCTCGCTTGGGATCATTTTCGGCGGGATGAGGTTGCAGCCCTTCGCGAAGATGGGCTCACCATTCACCCGAAATTGAAAAGCCATCCCCGTGCTGTCGGTTTTCTGGTCAAGCTCGATTGTGCGCAATGCGATCGGTTTGCTGTATGTGTCCAATAGCTTGCCCTTACGCCACAACTCCACTCTTAGCTGATGGACGTCTTGCTCTCCGCTGCCATTGGGGAACCACGGCTTGAAGTGAGTGTTCCTGAGTTTCTTGACGTGCGTGCATGATAGCCCCCAACAACCTCGAGAAGTCGAAGCCCTCTTGTTGATCTTCAGAACATCGTCCACATACACCTTGTACCTCACTCTGAGGTGCGCCTTCTCGAATCCATCGGTGAAGAAATTGGCCTCGAACTCCAGCGGACGTTCCATGGAATATGAATCAGGTTCAACTGAAACTGTCCCGATCCATGCCGTACTCCAACAATGCAACTCCACCCCCTGCCAGATCCCACTGGTCACCAGTCTCGGACAGAAGTCCCAACCGAACTGGTAGGCCGCCTTGCGGATGTAGGGGCTTACGCCGCTGGGGTCGTTGTCGTGCGGCAGTTGGATGCCGTACGCATCGCGCAGCTTCGCCCCTTCCTTGATCGGGCTGCGGAAGATGACCTTCAACTCGTTCGCGCCGGGATTCAGCACTTCCTTGATCGGCCACTCCCACGTGCGGAACATGTTGTCCGCCTTGCCGAGCAACGAGTCGTTCAGGTAGACCTCTGCGAAGGTGTCGAGCCCTTTGAAGACGAGATCAACGTGACCGTTCCTCATCAGTGAGTCATTCGCGACGATGGTGCGCTTGTAGATCCAGTCCTCGTTCTCGATCCATTGCACACTGTCGATGTTGCTGCCCTTGTAGAAGTCCGGGATCAGGCCGTGGCGCAACAGGTCGGTCTGCACCACCCCGGGCACCTCAGCGCTGTACCACTGCTCCTTCCCTACTTGTTGGAACTGCCAGCCGTCGTTGAGCGGGATGTGTGACTCCTGGGCATGGATCGCGATCGCAAGAAGGAATTGGGCCGCGAGCCATGAGCTGCGAGCCACGAGCTTGGCACCCCTGTCCCAAGCTCGTGGCTCGCAGCTCGAAGCTCGAAGTATTGCTGTATTCATCTCAACCCCGCTTTCACCAACGCGTTCAACACGCCCTCGATCTTGCGCAGATCAGGCTCCACCTCGAAGTTCACCCCCACGTTCGCCGAACTCAGCGCAGCACCTTCCGCTTTAGGCCCCACAGCACGTTGCGCCGCGAAATGCACTTCACTCACGCCGGATCGCTCCACCAGTTCCACCACGTTCGCCGGGTTGATCCCACCCGCTGCCGCGATGCGGATGCGCGCACCGGCGTCGTCCACCATCCGTTTCAACATGCGTGATCCTTCCATGGCCAATGTCGTCCCACCGGAGGTGAGCACCCGATGGATCCCGAGGTCCTTGCAGATGTCCAGTGCCCGCAGCTGGTCGCTCGCATGATCAATGGCGCGGTGGAATGTCAGTTCAACATCACTGGCCTTTTCGCGCACAGCGTTCAGGAAGTCCTCGTCCGGCAAGCTTTGCGCGTTCAGCGCTCCGACCACCAGCCCAACGCGATGCAGGGCCAGGTCGCGTACATCGGCGAGCATCACGGCCTGATCATCATCGGTGATACGGAAGCCCCCGGGTCCGGAACGGATGAGCACACGGGTGTTCACCTCCTCGATCGTCCGTATGCGTTGCACCGATCCACCGCTCGGCGTAACGCCCCCACAGGCCAGCCAGGTGCAGACCTCCACGCTTTCCACCCCGCAGTTCGCGGCCGCACGGGCTTCCGATACGGATGAAACGCAGACCTCCACCGAAACACGCATGCGGCCAATGTAGCCAGTGAGCGCGGCCACCGCGCAACCACTCCCCCGTTATCCGCGTAGAAGCCGCACGATGAGGTCACCCCTTCAAGTAACCCTGTTCGCCCTTGCGCTCTTCGTCCTTTTCTCCCGCGCCCAAGCGTCGCGGCAGGGCGACAGCCTGCAGACAGCGGTGGACGGGGTGAGTTCATCGGCTGAACGCGCCAATGCGCTGCTGGCCATGGCCCGTGCCCAGGCCAACGCACAACCCGGCGAAAGCCTTCAGCGCGTGACCACCGCGATCCGCTTCGCGGAACGTGCCAACGACCTGGAACTGCTGCTGCGTGCCGTGCGTCAACAGCGCGATCTGGAACTGAAGGCCGGCGCCCATGATCAATTCCTGTTGAGCGCCATTCGCGCGGTGAGCATCAGTGAACGCCGCAGCGATCCCAAGGAACTGGCCGCGGACATGCGCTGCCTTGTGCAGGGCTATGAACGCACGGGGAGCTATGACAAGGCCGTCGAGGTCAGCCGCAAGGCCTTGTTCCTCATGAAAGGGGCTGGCGATAGCGCCGCCATTGGACAAGGGGTCACGGCCCTCCTGAACACCCTGTTGACCGCAGGCCGGTACGCCGAAGTGCTGAAGTACAGTCCCGAGGCCGTGGCCATCTGCGCCCAACGGAACGATAGTGCCGGCCTGGCCGGGGTGTGGTTGATGCATGCCGAGGCCATGCTCGCCCGGAAAAAGCCCGCCGATGCCATGCCCAACATCGCCAAGGCGGAGCACTACTTCCGCACGCGGAACGACTCGAAGTTCTTGATCCGTTGCCTCTGTTCAAAAGCGAAGGCCAATATTGCCTTGGGCCGATGGGAGGATGCGGGGCACAGTTTGGATGAGGCCTTCCTCCTCGCCCGCAAAAGTGCCCCCCCCGTGAGCGAACCGAAGCTTTATGCGCTGGCCAGTGAGGTGAGCGCGGCCAAGGGCGACCTTCGAACGGCACTGGCCATGGAGCGCCGCCACACCGCTGTACATGATTCCCTGTTCAACCACCGGATGACCGAGCGCATGCTCGGCCTGCAGGCCTTGTACGGCAGCGATCGCAAGGATGCCGAGAATGCGGAGTTGCGCATGCGGACCGAGTCGAACGAAGTGATCATCGACAGGGCCATGAGCCGCTCACGCTTCTGGGCCATCGGTGCATCCCTGCTGTTTGCCGCATTCATGGGGCTCCTGTTGCTCTGGCGCAAGCTCAAACGGTCCGCGCGCCGATCATCGCTGCGCACGCAGGTGATCCAGCGACAGGCCGATGAGATCCGCGTGAAGAACATGGAGCTGGAACGGCAGAACCTGCGCCTGGCCGAGACCTTGTTGAAGGAGGAGGAAAAGGACGTGCTGCTGAAAGGCATCCACCACCGCGTGAAGAACGACCTACAGATCGTGAACACCTTGCTGAAGATGCAGAGGGCCTACATCGACGACAGCCGGTTGAGCGAGGTGCTCAGCGATTGCCAGGGCCGGGTGCGGTCGCTTGCTCTGGTGCATGAACATATCTATCGGTGCGGCGACCTCAGCCGCGTGAACGTGAAGGCACACCTGAACGCCATGTGCGAAGGCGTGTTGAAGAACTACGGCCTGGAGGGTAAGGTGAGCCTGAACATGCAGGTGAACTACGACCAGGCGCGTTTGGACAACCTGATCCCCTTGAGCCTGTTGGTGAACGAGCTGATCACCAACTCGGCCAAGCATGCCTTCAACGGGCGCGAACGCGGCACGGTAACGGTGCAATTGCGGAACATGGGCGGGAACCAGTACGAACTGGTGTTCTCCGACGATGGCATCGGCCTGGAACAGTCACGCTTCTTCCAGCAGGAATCCTTTGGATTGGAGCTGGTGCGCACGCTGGCCGGGCAGTTGGACGGGCGTATCCGCCTGTTGAAGGGCGAGGGCACCACCTTCCAGATGAGCTTCAGCACTCAGGACGAGGTGCTTCGAAAGGCCTCCTAGCGCCTCGGTGCGCCAAGACGTACCTTCGTGCCTTATCCTACTGATGAACAACACGACCACCCCGGAGGCCCCCGAACTGGCCACCGACTTCCGTGCCTTGGGGCTGCACGATCACTTGCTCGATGGCCTCAAGGCCATGGGCATCACCAAGCCCACCCCCATTCAGGCACAGGCGATTCCGGCCGTCATCGACGGGCGCGATCTGATCGCCTGCGCGCAGACCGGCACCGGCAAGACCGCGGCCTTCCTGCTGCCCATCATCGATGTGATCCAGAACTACCGCCCCAAGGTCGATGGCACCATCCGTGCCCTCATCGTGGTGCCCACCCGCGAACTGGCCCTGCAGATCGATCAGCAGATGCAGGCCATCGCCTACTACACGCCCATCACCAGCATGCCTGTTTACGGCGGCAGCGACGGTGCGTCCTTCGATCAGCAGAAGGCCGCGTTGACCGGCGGCACCGAAGTGATCGTGGCCACGCCCGGAAAGCTCCTCAGCCACCTGAACCTGGGCTACGTGCCTACTTCCGGACTTGAGTTCCTGGTGATGGACGAGGCCGATCGCATGCTGGACATGGGCTTCATCGACGACATCCAGCGCATCATCAAGTTCCTGCCCACCGATCGCCAGACGCTGATGTTCAGTGCCACCATGCCACCCGCCATCCGCGAACTGGCCAAGCGTGTGCTGCACGAACCGGTGGAGATCACCATCAGCCTGAGCAAGCCAGCGGAAGGTGTTCGCCAGGAGGCGTATGTGATACACGAGCCACAGAAGGCCCCGATCCTGGAACATGTACTGAACACCAGCGAAGGCCAGAGCATCATCGTGTTCGCCGGCAAGAAGATCGAGGTGAAGAACCTTGCGCGTCACCTGCAGAAGCGCGGCTTCAACGCCATGCCCATGCACAGCGACCTGGAGCAGAGCGAGCGCGAGGACGTGATGCTCAACTTCCGCAACCGCAAGCTGCGCATCCTTGTGGCCACCAACGTGGTCAGCCGCGGCATCGACATCGACGACATCGACCTGGTGATCAACTACGATGTGCCCAGCGACCCCGAGGACTATGTTCACCGCGTAGGACGCACGGCGCGCGCCGCCAAGAAGGGACAGGCCATCACGTTCGTGAACGACCAGCAGATGCGCGAGTTCGGCCGCATCGAGAAGCTCATCGGTTATGCCGTAACGAAGATGCCCCTGCCGGAGAACCTGGGGCCTGCTCCGGAGTATCGTCCCGACGACAAACGGCGGGGTGGAAATGACGACCGCCGCAACGGTGCTCGTCGCGGCGGTGGTCCGGGTGGTGGCCGCCCCGGTGGTGGTGGAGGCGGTGCAAGGCGCCGTTAGCGCCCGAGGAACTTGGCCTTGTTGGCCTCGAGCACTTTCACAGCGTCAAAGGCCTTGGCAGCCTTACCCACCGCCTCGATACGCACGGTGTTCATCACATCGCCACCGGCGATCGCGTTCACCACATCCTGGCCGCTCACAACGTAGCCGAAGACCGTGTGGTGATCGTTCAACCATGGGGTCTCCTTGTGCGTGATGAAGAACTGGCTGCCATTGGTGTATGGACCGGCGTTGGCCATGCTCATGGTACCGGCGCGGTCGTGCCTCAACGTGGCATCGAATTCATCGGGGAACTTGTAGCCGGGGCCGCCTGCGCCCGTTCCGGTGGGATCTCCACCCTGGATCATGAAGTCGGCGATCACGCGGTGGAATTTCAGCCCGTCGTAGTAAGGTTGACCTTCGGCCTTGGCCGTGTTCTTCATGGTGCCGGAAGCCAGCGCTACGAAGTTGGCCACCGTCATCGGCACCTTCTCGTATTCGAGCTTCACCTTGATGACGCCCTTGGCGGTCGTAAAGAGGGCGAAGAGGCCTTCGCCGTTGTCGTTCGTTTGCACGGGTTTGCTGGGTTGTTGGGGTTGCTCTGCAGGAATGATGGGCGTGGCCGGATCGCCCGCGCGATCGCCACCGGGACCGGAGGCCGCGCCACACGCGAACAGCGAGCCGGCAATGGCCACAGCGTAAAGGGAACGTTGAAGCATGGTCATGGTTGT
This sequence comes from Flavobacteriales bacterium, assembly GCA_031411095.1. Classification (GTDB taxonomy): domain Bacteria; phylum Bacteroidota; class Bacteroidia; order Flavobacteriales_F; family PHOS-HE28; genus PHOS-HE28. The sequence goes on from JANOAK010000033.1 coordinate 81,701, forward strand.
TAAGGAATGAACGTTACTGTTGGTGTTGTTCGGTGACATCGCGCATACCGGTCGCTATGCGGACCGGGGCGCGAAAGTAGATGCATCATTGGTCCATCGCCTCTTCCAGCGCATCCAGTTTTTCCACGGTGAAGGCACCGCGCTCGCGGTGGACGATGGTACCCGAGGGGTCCACCACCAGGAAGATCGGCTCGTTACGGTCCTTGATGCCCAAGGCGTCAAGCAGCGCTTCGGTATCGTTGTTCACGAAGACCACGCGGCGCGCCACATCCGGATCGGCCTGTTCCTTCAGCCGCTTCACGCTGGGGCCGAAGGCGGCCTTGTTCATGCCGGTGAACACGGGTACCAGCCAGAGGTCGGCATCATACGACCCTGCGAACAGGCCCTGCTTCGCCACGAAGCGCAGATAGGCCGGCTCGTACCATTCCTCCAACACCGGCTCCGCCTGGCGCCCTGCCGCAATGGCGATGATGGCGTAGCGGCCCTTGGAGGCGGCCGGAAGTTCCACCGTCACGCCTTCGGTGTTCTCGCCCTTGATCGAAGGGCAGGCACCTTGGGCGAAAAGACCGATAGACAGCGCGATCCCGGACAGAAAGGTGATGGAACGTATCATGGATGGACCTTCAGTGCCAAGGATGATGCCACACTTCTACACAACACCCAGCGCTGGCTGTTTGCCCTTGAACTGCTTGAAGTAGTCCGTCATCCAGGCAATGTCCTTGTCCATGTCATCGCCTACGAAAAAGGGCTCGCGCAGGATCACTTCGCGCCGACCGTAATCGAACGATGAGAGGATCAGCGGCACGTTGGCGCCTTTCGCGATGCGCCAGAACCCTGTTTTCCACTGGTCCACCTTCTTGCGCGTGCCCTCCGGCGTGATCGCCAGGCTGAAGTCGGGTATCTGGTTGAAATAGGCCACCGCCTGGTCCGTGAGGTTCGTGCTCTTCGAACGGTCCACCGGATAGCCGCCCAACGCCTTGAAGATCCAGCCCACAGGCCAGACGAACAGCGACTTCTTGGCCAGGTAGCGCACGTTGCCCAGGCGAGCGATGCTCCTTACGCACAGGCCCATGAAGAAGTCCCAGTTGCTGGTGTGGGGCGCCACCACGTAGATGCACGGGCCCATGGGCTTGGGACGACGGTCGATCACCTTCCAGCCGAGGAGCTTGAAGATGAGCAGGGCAATGGGCCTGAACATGGCGCCGAATGTAGCGTGCGCCCTTGGGATGGAACAGGAACCTTGAGCGGCGCCCTGCGTAGGAAGGCTTCGAATGGCACCAGCGGAGTTCGTAGTCGTTGACGTGGAGACCACACATGGCGACCCCATGAAGGGGCACATCATTGAGGTGGCGGTGATCGCCCATAACGGCCTGCACGAACTGGACCGTTGGAGCACGCTGGTGCGGCCACGGACCGAACTGCCCCCGTTCATCCAACGGCTCACCGGGATCAACCCCGGCATGCTGGAAGATGCCCCCTTGTTCCCCACCGTGGCCCGACGCCTGCGCGATACCACCCAGCACCGCCTGATGGTGGCCCACAACGTCCGTTATGACATGACCGCCCTGCAGCACGAGCTCGGACGCACCGGCCTTTCCTACCAGCCGGCCACCTTGTGCACCGAGCGTCTCTGCCGCCAGCTGTTGCCGGACATCGCCCATTACAACCTGGGCAGCCTTTGTCGCTACTTCGGTATCCCACAAGGGCTCAAGCACCGGGCTGCGCATGATGCGCAGGCCACGCTGGAGCTCTTGCTGCGCCTGATCGATGAGTTCGGGCGCGAGCGCCTCATGCGTTCCGCTGTGCCCTGGCAGTTGGAAGAGCGCGCCTGAGGACCGGCATACACCGGCTACGAACGAGGAAGGGCGGTCAAGTTGACCGCCCTTCCCCTTTTCAATTCGCAGTTGTTCAGGCCTCGTCGTCGCTCTCGTCCTCCATCTCCTTGCGCGACTTCTTCGCCTTCTTGGGGGCGCCTTCGCCGGCCTCCATGCGGTTCTTCAGGTCGCCCAGCACGCTGAGGTCGCCCAACGTGGACTTCTCCACGCGGTCGTTCACGCTCTTGATGCTTGCGCTCTGTCCGCCTTCCTCACCGCCGGCCTTGCGACCACCGCGCTTGGCTGCCGCTGGTGCGGTCTCCGAAGCGTCGTCACCCTCTTCGAAGGTGCGGGTGTGGCTCAGCACGATGCGGCGGGCCTCGCCGTTGAACTCCAGCACCTTGAACGGAAGCTTATCCTCCAGTTCAGCTTTGCTGCCATCGGCCTTCTTCAGGTGCTTCAGCGCCACCGATCCTTCAACGCCATAAGGCAATGCGACCGTGAAGCTGCTGCCATTGCGTCCGGTGATGGTGCCTTCGTGCACGCTGCCTACCGTGAAGGTGTCAGCGAACACGTCCCATGGGTTCTCCTCCACTTGCTTGTGGCCGAGGCTCAGGCGGCGGTTCTCCTTGTCCACCTCCAACACCTGCACTTCCACATCGTCGCCGATCTTGCAGAAGTCGCTCGGATGCTTGATGCGCTTGGTCCAGCTGAGGTCGCTGATGTGGATCAGGCCATCCACGCCCTCCTCCAGCTCGGCGAAGATGCCGAAGTGGGTGAAGTTGCGGACCTTGGCCGTGTGGCGGCTGCCCACAGGGTATTTGAACTCGATATCGGCCCAGGGATCGGCAGCAAGCTGCTTCATACCCAAGCTCATCTTGCGCTCCTCGCGGTCGATGTTCAGGATCTGCACCTCGATCTCCTGCTGTTCCTTCAGGAAGTCCTTGGGGCTGCGCAGGTGCTGGCTCCAGCTCATTTCGCTCACGTGCAACAGGCCTTCCACGCCGGGGGCCACTTCCACGAACGCGCCGTAGTCGGTGATCACCATCACCTTGCCCTTCACCTTGTCGCCCTGGTTCAGGTCGGCACTGAGGGCATCCCATGGGTGTGCGCTCAGTTGCTTCAGACCGAGTGCGATGCGCTTCTTCTCGTCGTCGAAGTCGAGGATAACGACGTTGATCTTCTCGTCGAGCTTCACCACTTCCTCGGGGTGGCTTACGCGGCCCCAGCTGAGGTCCGTGATGTGGATCAATCCGTCCACGCCGCCCAGGTCCACGAACACACCGTAGTTGGTGATGTTCTTCACGGTGCCTTCCAGCACCTGGCCCTTCTCGAGGCCGCTGATGATCTGCTTCTTCTGTGCTTCCAGTTCAGCCTCGATCAGCGCCTTGTGCGACACCACGACGTTCTTGAACTCCTGGTTGATCTTCACGACCTTGAACTCCATGTTCTTGCCTACGAACTGATCGTAGTCACGGATGGGCTTCACGTCGATCTGGCTGCCGGGCAGGAAAGCCTCGATGCCGAACACGTCCACAATGAGGCCGCCCTTGGTGCGGCACTTCACGAAGCCGGTGATGATCTCGTTGGTCTCGAGCGCATGGTTCACCTTGCCCCATGCATTGTGCACGCGGGCCGTCTTGTGGCTGATGACCATCTGGCCACCGCGGTCCTCCTGCTTCTCGATGTACACCTCCACCTGGTCGCCGATCTTCAGATCAGGCTTGTAGCGGAATTCGCTCAACGGAACGACACCCTCGGACTTGTAGCCGATGTTGATGACGACCTCCTTCTTGTTCATGCCCACCACGGTGCCCATCAACACCTCCTTTTCGGCGATGCTGGTGAGGCTGTCCTCGTAGGCCTTTTCCATTTTCTCCCGGGCATCGGGGGAAAGGGCGATGCGATCGTCCTCGAGGATGGCCCAATCGAAATCCGCTGGGGGCTCGGCGAAGGTGATCTTGTTCTGTTCTGCTGACATGTACTGACTGCTTGTATCCCGGTCCAAGGCGGTACTGACCGAAAGGTTGTTGGGTTGGCCCGCTGCACCGCTGCGCGAGCTTCCTTTGAAAAGGGACGCAAATGTAAGCGGAATGATCTGATCATCAGCCGATCAGATAACGCAAACCCGTCCCGCGACCGGTCCCGCCCCATTCCAGCCCACAGGAGCGCTGCCATGCCACCGAATACCTTTGCCCCGCGTCAGGCGATCATCCGATCGGCTGATCATTCCATTGTCTGATCACCCTTCCACCTTCGCCTAGGCTACGGCGGATACCATGCGGTCCTTCGAGATCCCCACCCATTACCGCAGCAACCTGATCGGCCGCTTGAAGGCCTGGCGCAAGGTGCAGGACCCCAAGAAAAAGGACCTCAGCCCCACCGTGCTGGACCTCGGGGCCGTGCGGTTCGTGCTGGCCCGGCACTTCGGCTTTTGCTACGGCGTGGAGAACGCCATCGAGATCAGTTACCAGGCCATTGAGCAGAATCCTGGTAAGCGGATCTTCCTGCTGAGCCAGATGATCCATAACCCCGAGGTGAACGCCGACCTGGAAAGCCACGGCCTGCGCTTCATCCAGGACACGCACGGGCAGATGCTCATGGATTGGAACGAGTTGACGGCGGATGACATCGTGATCATCCCGGCGTTCGGCACCACCCTGGAGACCGAAGCGAGGCTGAAGGCCATCGGCATTGACCCATTGAAGCACAACACCACCTGTCCCTTCGTGGAAAAGGTCTGGAAACGCAGTGCGCAGTTGGGCGAGAAGGACTACACTGTGGTCATCCATGGCAAGGCAGCGCATGAGGAGACCCGCGCAACCTTCAGCCACACGGCCGCAGGCGCGCCAGCGGTGATCGTGAAGGACATGGAGGAGACGGAGGAACTGGGGAAGATCATTCTGGGGGAATCTCCCCTCTCCCGTTTCCAGGAACTCTTTGGCAAACGTTGCACACCGGGCTTTGATCCGGTGAAGGACCTGCAGCGCATCGGCGTGGTGAACCAGACCACCATGCTGGCCACGGAAACGCAGGCCATCGCCGATCACTTGAGGCAGGTGATGGTGAAGAAGTACGGCGATGCAGCCATCGGTGCGCACGTGGCCGACACGCGCGACACGCTGTGCTACGCCACCAACGACAATCAGGACGCCACGAACGAACTGCTGAAGCAGGAGGCCGACCTGGCGCTGGTGGTCGGCGGCTACAACAGCAGCAACACCAGCCATCTGGTGGAATTGCTGGAGCAGAAGTTCCCGACCTACTTCATCAACGGCGAGAAGGAATTGCTGAGCGGGACGGAGATCGAGCACTTCAACTATCCGGCGCACAAACTGGAGCGCACCTCGGGCTGGCTGCCTGCAAAACGGCCGTTGACGATCATTCTCACCAGCGGCGCCAGCTGTCCGGATACCTTGTTGGATCGGGTGATGCTGAAGGTGCTCTCGATGGTGGAGGGGGTGGAGGATCCCGTGGAGGTCGTAAGTGGCTTGGTGGCCTAGCTCATGATGGATGCCAAGTAAGCCGGACACTTTGCTATTCCCCCTTGCGAAGTCTTTCCAGCCGCTCGAGTATGAGGTGCGCCGGGGGCTGGTGAACTAAGCCCGAAGCCAGTGAATTCGCGGCATGTCAGGCCTCCGTCACCATCCCGATCGCTTTCACGATCACACCCAGCGCGATGTCGAACTGCTCCTGTGAGGTGAGATCGCTGTTGTCGCGCCAGCTTTCCGAGTTCTCTACATTTGAAGTATGAAAGCGGATGCCTTGCACCGGAAGATGATGGCCGAGTTCCTTGAGAAGATCAAGGACTGGCCGGAGGATGCCAAGCGCTCGATGAAGGAGGCGATCGACCGGATGTTGGCCAAACCTGCACCGAAGGAGCCGAAGAAATTGACCAGTGACGACGCGTTCGGCAGTTGGGTCGGTCCGGAGACGGAGGAGGAGATCATCGATATGATCTACAGCGCCCGGACCCAGAATCCCGATCGGCTTCCCCTTTGAGCATGTACCTGATAGATACAGATGCCTGCGTGTCCTTCCTGCGCGGGCAGCAGGGTGTACGTGAACGCTTCCGGGCTGTCGGTTATTCCAATTGTCTCATTTCACAGATCACATTGGCCGAATTGCTATATGGCATACATCGCAGCGGCGATCCAGTGAAGAACAGGGCTAAGCTGGAGGTGCTCCTCATCGACATCAAGATACTTCCGATCACTGACGCACTGGAGACGTTCGCTCAGGAGAAGGCGCGACTGGCTGCCCTGGGAACACCGGTTGCGGACTTCGACCTGCTTATCGGCGCCACCGCCATCGCACACAACATGACCTTGGTGACCAACAACACCAAGCATTTCCAGCGCCTCCAAGGCATCAAGCTGGAAGACTGGACGAAGTAACGGCGTGCCGCTTCAAGCAGAGTCGAGAAGTCACGCCTCCGTCACCATCCCGATCACCTTCACGATATGCCCGAGCGCCAGGTCGAACTGCTCAGATGAGGTGAGGTCGCTGTTGTCGATCACGATGGCATCGGGCGCCTGTACGAGCGGATCCGCAGCGCGGGTAGTATCGTCGGCATCGCGACGCTCGATGTTCGCCATTACGATGTCCAGTGGCACCAACGCACCGCGTCCTTTCAGTTCGAGGTAGCGGCGCAGGGCCCGCACTTCCGGACTGGCCGTCATGAAGAACTTCACTTCCGCATGCGGGAAGACCACCGTGCCGATGTCGCGTCCGTCCATCACCACGCCTCCCCCCTGCCCTGCCTGTTGCTGTAATTGCACCAGTTTGGCGCGGACCTCCGGCACCGGGCTCACTAAAGTAACGGTGTTGCTCACGTCCATTTCGCGGATCCGGTGTTCCACGTTGCGGCCGTCGAGCCAGGTCTCGCTGCGCTGCGTGGCGTCATCGTGCCTGAAACCGATATGGATATGCTTAAGGACCCGCAGCAATGCCACAAGGTTCAACTTATCGTCCTGCACCAATCCGTTCTCGATCACATACAAGGCGATGGCGCGGTACATGGCCCCGCTATCGATGTACGTGTAGTGCAGGTGGTGGGCCAGCTGCTTGGCCAGGGTGCTCTTGCCGCAGGATGAATAGCCGTCGATGGCGATAGTGATGCGGCGCATGGCGATGCACCAAACATAGCACCCACCCGCCGCACGGGCATGATCAGGCTAGCCTGCGGACGGCGCTTTCCTGAAGTCCGAGAAGCGGACGGCCAGGCTGAGCGTGTTGCTGGCCGAGCCGGGGAAGAACTGGGCGAACCCATAGCTGAGGTGCAGTTTGCTCACCTTCAGGCCGATGCCTACGCTCATGCCCGTTAGGCCTGGCTTCTCGGCAAAGTTCAGTTCCTGACGGCGCTTGTAGTTGTACCCGAGCCGGATCATGAAGTTCTTGCCGAACAACACCTCGGCATGCGGTACGATGTGCCAGAGGGCCTTCTCGGCCGTTGTCACCTTGTCCACCACGACCTCTCCCGTGGTGGGGTCGATCTGTGCCTGGGCCGTGGGATCGTCATACGTGAGGTCCCATTGCTGAAGGTTATCCAATGACAATCCCAGGCGGAAAGGCGCATGCTTGAACTTGTAGGTGGTGGCCAGTTGCACCTGGAAGGGAAGTTCCTCCCGCGTGCCTGCGAAGGTCTTCGTCATGGTGCCGATGTTGCGCAAGGTGGCCGCCACGGTGAGTCCCAGCGCTTGTTTGCAATACACCCCGGCCACATCGAAGGCCACGGCATTGGCCCGGTATTCCTCCAGGTGGGATACGATGTACTTGAGGTTCACGCCCACACGGAACACGCTGTCCACTGCGCGACCGCCGCCCACCTGCACAACGTATTCGCCCGCGCGGAAGGTGCCCTGCTCCTGCCCCGTTTCATCGGTGCGCGTGAACGTACCGTAATCCACGTACTGCACGCTGCCGCTGGCGGTGATGCCTAGGCTGTCGAAGTGGTGGCAATAGCTGCCGTAGCCGATGTTGATCTGGTCCACATAGGGCAGGTAGCTCAGGGCCACCTGGCGCTCCATGTCCTTGTTCAGCAAGGCCGGGTTGAAGAGGCCCAGGTTGAGATCGTTGTCCAGCACGGCCACCGGTGATCCACCCAGGGCCGCAATGCGCGCGGAGCTGGGGATGTCCAGCACGCGAAAGACCGCCTTGCCACCCATCTGTGCGTGGACGCTGAGGAGGGAACAGAGGCTGAGTGCGGAGAGGGTGTGACGTACGAGGTGCATGCGCGATGGGAACGCAAGATAGTGGCGGGTAGTATCCCCGTTGTTTCCAATTACTTTCACCACATGTGGAGAATAGCCGGGCTTGTGCTGGTCATAGCGCTGGCGGGGTGCGGAATGGCCAGCCGCATCGCGCGCTATGACCGGCAGGATGATCGCGCTTCGGCGCGCCTGATTTGTTGGACCCGGCCTGATCGTGTTGGCATCCTTGATCTGGATCCGTACACGGCCGATCAGCGACCGGACGTGATCGCGACAGGTGATCGGCGATCCACTTCACCCCCGGTCCTAGCCTCGGCCATTTCCCCGGAACCTGTCACTTTCAGGACGGTCATCTCGGCGAACGGACCCAACGTGGAACCGATCGCCATGGTGGCCAGTACCCCCTCCGTGGCTTTCGTTCCCGTACTTCACGCCGACCAGCGTTCCATGCCTGTATCCGCGCCACTGCTCTCCTTGCCCGAAGGCGAAACGTCAGACGGGACGAACATCCTTGCTGTGCTTGCGTTCGGGTTGTCCATTGCAGGGCTTGTGGCCCTGAGCTCTGGATGGGGTGCTTATGCCTTAGTGGCCGGTGTATTGCTGGGCATCCTGGCGCTTGTGCTGCCCGCGTTCCGCACGAAAAGCGGCAAGTTCTTCGCCATCGCTGCGATCGCGCTGCCTGTGCTACTGTTCGTGGTTGCGCTCATCGCCTTGAACCATATGAGGTTTTGATGATCACGAAGGGCGCCACAACAACGACCCATCGCCATAGCTAAGGAAACGGTAGTCGTTGGCTAAAGCGTGCGCATACACCTTTCGCCAATCCTCGCCGATGAACGCGGCCACCAGCAAGAGCAATGTGCTGCCGGGCTGATGGAAGTTGGTGACGAGCCCGGAGGCCAGCCGGAAGCGATAGCCCGGTGCGATGAGCAGCGAGGTGTGACCGCTCACCTCCGCGAACCCGCGTGCATCCACCCACCGAAGCACAGCCTCCAACGCATCCGCAGTGGCCATGGCCGTTTGCTCGTAGGGCCGCCATTGATGCACCACCAGATGATCGGGATCGGCGCCGTTGAGCAGATCATCGCCGAACCAGCACAGGCTTTCGATGGTGCGCATGGCCGTGGTGCCCACGGGGACAATGGGTCGCTGACCGATGGCGTCGCGCAATTCCTGTACCGTTGATCGCGGGATCCGCACCTGTTCGCCGTGCATCGGGTGCTCCTGCATGCGCTCGCTCTTCACCGGAAGGAAGGTGCCGGTGCCCACATGGAGCGTAACGTGTGCCATGTGAACAGGTCGCCGGCGAAGGGCATCCAGAACATTCTGCGAGAAATGCAGGCTGGCCGTGGGCGCAGCAACGGAACCTTCGCGTTGCGCGAAGACCGTGTTGTACCGGTGCCTATCCGCCACTTCCACCGTGCGTTGCATGTACGGCGGTAAGGGCACATCACCATGCAAGGACAACACCTCGGAGAACGCATGATCATCCTCCCAGCCGAACTCCACCAGATGCCGGCCATCCACCATGTCCTTCCTTTCGGCCCAGAGCACGGATCCGTTCGTCGTTCGCTCCAATCGCTCGCCCTTCCATCGCTTGGCATTGCCCACCAAGCACCACCACTGCGATGGTCCACGCTCCTGCAAGGCAGCTTCCAACGCGCGACCGCCAGCCGGCTCCACCAACATGCATTCGATCCGTGCGCCCGTGGCCCTTTCCAATTGTATCCTGGCGTTCACCACCTGGGTGTCGTTCAACACCAGCAACGTGTCCGTGGGAAGTCGATCGGCCAGTTCTGCGAAACGCGCATCGGTGATGGCCCCATCGCTATACACCAGCAGCTTCGACGCATCTCGTTGCTCGAGTGGATGCTGCGCGATGCGCTCCTGTGGAAGATCGTAGGTGAAGTCCGCTATGCGCAGCGCGCGTGGGTCCATGGCTGGTGTCGAGCCGCGAAGTTGGGCAGCATATGCTGAACCAACAGGCGGAAAAGGAGAAGCCCCGCCGGCCGATCGCTGCAGGGCTTCCCTGAAATGGAGTGTTGGCCCCTATTTGAACGACACCAGGCCGAAGCGGTATTCCTTCTTGCGTGTGGCGTAAATGAGCATCTGGTCGTTGTTCAACTGCGCGCAATCCTTCGGCTTCAGGATGGCCTCACGGCGCTCCGGTGTGAAGAGCGCTTCGCGCGTGACATTGCCGCCATCGTCGATGGTGGCGATGGTGACCAGCGCGTCCTTTCCCGTCAGGTCGAACTGCTTGATCTTGTCGCCGGGCTTCAGGAACAGGTTGTCGCCGCTGTCGTTGAAAACGAGGTAGATCTTGTCGCCCTTCACTTCCAGCGCGTAGCTGCTGTAGTAGCCACCATCGTTGGTGGTGTGCTGGCGCTTGGGCACTTTAGCCGCCCATTCGATGTTGCCCTCTTGATCGATGTTCACGGCAATGACATCATTGTAGATGTAGTGATACACCGTGCGGGTCGCCGTTCCACCATTGCCGGTGGAATAGGTGTAGGTGGTAACGTACATGTAGTACTGCTCCAATACCATCACCGCCCCACCATCATCTCTACGTACGATCTCATCCAGGTCGTATTCGTACAACTCCAGTTCCTCGTCCTTCCGGTCCGCCTTCTTCTTGGCCTTCTTCTCCTCCTTCTCGGTCATGTATGCCGTGATGAAGTCGTCCGAGAATTCCTTGAAGCTCTCGTGTTTGATGGCCTTGGTCTTACGGTCCAGCTTCAGGAAGAAGGTGCCGCGCACGCTCCAGCTGCCTTTGTTGCCATAGAGACCGCCGCAGATGATGTCCCCTTCCTTGCCCAGGCTCACCGTAAGGTCCTGCAGGAACTTGTCGCCCACCGCGATCTTGTGATCATCGGGCTGCTCCGAATCCTTGTCATACACCAGCAGGTGATAGTCATAGGTGGCCTTGCCTTCGCGCTTGCGCTCGCGGCGCTCCTGCTTCTCGGTGTATTTGATGCTGACCGCCACCACGCTGCCATCATTGTCCATCTTATACTCCTGTACGTGGTAGTCCTCCGGCACCTTGATCTTCTTGGTCCATAGTTCCTCCATGTCCGTGGTGTACACCTTCATCTCCAACGGTTTGGTCACATTCTTCTCGTAGGGCTGGGAGATGGTCACCAGGATCTTGCTTTCATCGGGGCTCACGCGCACGCCGAAGCTGCCGCTGTTCCGGGCCTTATCCGCGGGGATGCGCGCGATCTTCTCCATGCGGCCCTTCGGGCTGAAGTCGCTCTCGTTGTACACCTTCACATACAGGTTGTTCTGGTCCTCCTTCTTGTCGAAGAAGCTGGAGAACACCAGGATGCGGTCCTGGGTGACGTAAATACCTTCAAGAGAGTAGTCCTTCTTGTCGATCTCGAGTTCCAGCGCTTTGTGGTACTGGACCTTCATGTTCAGGTCCATCTTCTGGATGTGCAGGTCCTTCTTGAACCGCATCAACTGATACACGGCTTTGTCGTTGTCACCGATGATCTCGACGAAGTCGCCATCGGTCTTCTCCTTCAGTTCGGGGCCCCAGTTCACATCGGCGGCCTCGGTCCTGGTCTGGCCGATCGCGAGCTGTGCGCTCATCATAACGGCGGTGAATACTGCGGTGGTGGTGATGCGCATGGCTATCTGCACGATGGGTTTGAAGCGGGCGAATGTAGGCGGATCCGCCTTAGGGCTCCAGCCTGCGGTCAGGTTCAGGTCCGTGCGATCGCCTTAATGGATACAGGCTTTCAGCGTGTTCATCAACAAGCTCGTGATCGTCATGGGCCCTACACCTCCTGGAACAGGCGCGATCCAAGAGCACTTTGGGGCCACTTCACCGAACTTGACATCTCCGACCAGGTGAAAGCCGCTTTTCCTGGCGGCATCCGGGATGCGATGAATACCCACGTCGATGACCACTGCACCCTCCTTCACCATATCGCCCGTGATCATTTCGGGTTTTCCCACGGCGGCCACGAGGATGTCGGCCTCACGCGTAATCGAGGCGAGGTCCTTGGAACGGCTGTGCGCGAGGGTAACGGTGCAGTTGCCCGGATAGGCATTGCGGCTGAGCAATATGCTCATGGGGGTGCCCACGATGTTGCTGCGGCCCACCACCACGGCGTGCTTACCTGCCGTTTCGATGTGGTGGAAGCGCAGCAGTTCGATGATGCCACTGGGCGTGGCCGGCAAAAAGCAATCGAGCCCCAGCACCATCCGCCCAATGTTCTCGGGGTGGAATCCGTCAACATCCTTCGCGGGCGACATGGCCAGGGTCACGTGCTCCGGATCGATGTGGGAAGGGAGCGGAAGCTGTACGATGAAGCCGTCGAGCTCCTTGTCCTTGTTCATCTGCTTCACCCGGTCGATCAGCTCGTCCTCGGTGGTGCTTTCCGGCATGCGGATCAAACTGCTGCGGAAACCCACCTCCTCGCAGGCCTTCACCTTGCTTTCGACATAGGTCCGGCTCGCCCCATCGTTGCCCACCAGCACGGCCGCCAGGTGCGGCACCCGGCCACGAGCGGCCTTTACTTCAGCCACTCCGGCCTTGATCCTCTCGCGCAGGGCATCGCCGCAGCGCTTTCCGTCAAGCAGTTGATAGGTCGTAACGGCGGGCATCGCACAAGGCTACCGATTAGAACGCAAGATGACAACCCCTTTTGTCAGGGGCAGGGGCAGCTGCAGTGGCTGGGACAGTTGGCAGGCCGCAGGTCCCGGCGAGGTCGGGAGGCAGGAGCAGGGGCAGGAGCAGGAGCAGTTGGCAGGCCGCAGGTCCCGGCGAAGTCGGGAGGCAGGGGCAGGTGCAGGAGGCGCAGCCTGAGGCCATCACTGCGCCTGCGGCACAGTTACTTCTTCACCCAATAGGGTGGCAGCTTCTCGTGGATCTCGATGTTTCCGAACTCCTTGCTTTCGCGGGCCCCGGTGCGCTTCGCCCACTCTGCCATGCGGCGCAAGCCTTCGCTCAGGGGGGTGTTGGTGGGAGGGCCGAACACACGATGTGCCTTGGAATGGTCGCTCCAGGCGTGCACCACTTCGTTCCGCGCTTCCACATGGTTCAGTTTGCCTTCCTTGCCCATCACCTTCATCACTTCGATGGCGAGTTCCTTCACGGTGTAGGGCTGGTCGGCGCCGATGTTGAACACTTCGCCATACGCCTCGGGCACGTTCACACAGTTGGCCATAACCGGAGCGATGTCGCCCACGTAACTGAATGCCCGTTGTTGCAGGCCATCGCCGAAGACGCTGAGCGACCGCCCCTGCATCAACTGGTTCATGAAGATGCCCACCACGTTCCTGTAGCGGTCGCCGATGTTCTGGAATTCGCCATACACGTTGTGCGGACGGAAGACCACATAGTTCAGGCCGAACATGTGGCGGGCGGCATACAGGTCCATCTCCACCGCCAGCTTGGCCACGCCGTAAGGGTCCTCCGGCTTGGGGGCCATGTCCTCGCGCATGGGGGGGTGCAACGCTCCATACACCGCGATGCTGCTGGTGAACACGAAGCACTTCACCTTGTGCCGAACGCTGGCATTGATCAGGTGGATGCTGCCGATGAGGTTGTTCTGGTAGTTGAAGCCCCGGATGAAATGGCTGAGGCCTTCGGCCGCGTAGGCCGCCAGGTGGTATACGTAGTCGAACTTGTGCTTTTCGAACAGCGCTTCGATCAGCGAACTGTCGTTGATGGAACCCTGGACGAACGTGGCGCGTTCATCCACCTGATCGCGGAAGCCGCCGCTCAGATCATCAAGCGCCACCACGGTATGGCCTTTCGCGAGGAGTTCTTTCACGAGATGGGCGCCCATGAAGCCGGCGCCGCCGGTGACCAAGGATACTGGCATGATATACGTTGAGCGGTTGTTCGGGTGCGATCGGGAGTTGCAAAGATGCTGTTCGCAACTGAAGACGGGTGCCGGGCCGATGCGTTGCGTCCCCCTCTGCCGGTTCGTCGCCATCTTCGCGCCATGGGCTCACCGCCTCCCCTGCCCCGCTGGGCCGTCGTGCTCATCGATCTGGCCCTGTGCCTGTGCTCCCTGTTCGCCGCATACCAATTGCGGTTCAACTTCGCCGTACCCGTTCATGAGTATGCACTGCTCTGGCCGATGCTGCCGGTGTTCATCGCCGTGCGGCTGGCCTGGTACCTCGGCGCTGGCATCCAACGCAGCATGGTACGCCATACCAGCACCAGTGATGCGCGCAGGGTGTTCCTCGTGGTGCTGGCCGGAAGCCTCACGTTCCTGTTGCTCAACGCGCTGCGGTACGTGCTGGTGGATGGCACCTACGTGCTGCCCACCTCCGTGATCATCATCGACTTCCTGGCCACGTTGATGATCATGATCACCGCCCGCATCGCCGTGAAGCTCCTTCACCAGCGCGCACAGGGAAGCGGGAAAGAGGCCGTGAAGGTGATCTTGTACGGCGCTGGTGAGGCCGGGCTGATCACCAAGCGCACACTGGAATTGGAAGGCTCGCAGCGGTATGCCGTGGTGACCTTCGTGGATGATGATGAGGCAAAATCAGGCCGACGACTGGAGAACGTACCCATCCGCAGCACCGCGGACCTGCCGCAATTGCTGGCAGGTGACGACATCGATCAGCTGATCATCACCATCCAACGACCCGATGCCGAGAACCGGCGAAAGGTGGTGGAACAGTGCATGGCCGCGAAGACCCACGTGCTCAGCGTTCCGCCGGTGAACGATTGGATCAACGGTCAATTGAGCAGCAGTCAGATCCGCGAGGTCCGGATCGAGGACCTTCTGGGGCGTGCGCCGATCCAATTGGATGATGTGCTCCTGCGCGATCAGTTCGCCGGACGACGCGTTCTGGTGAGCGGCGCGGCCGGCAGCATCGGCAGTGAGATCGCACGCCAGCTGATCGCGCTTGGGGTTGAACGAGCGGTGCTGGTGGACCAGGCCGAAAGTCCCTTATATGACCTGGAAATGCAACTGATCGCCCTAGGCCATCGGAACTTCATTCCGGTGGTGGGCGATGTGCGGGATCGCGCCTCCATGGATGCCCTGTTCGTTGCGGAACGGCCCGATGTGGTCTTCCACGCCGCCGCGTATAAACATGTGCCGCTGATGGAGGCCCAGCCGCTCCAGGCCTTGGGCACCAACCTCGAAGGAACGCGCATCATGGCCGACCTGGCCTGCGCACATGGCGTGTCGGAGTTCGTGCTGATCAGCACCGACAAGGCCGTGAACCCTACGAGCGTGATGGGCGCCAGCAAACGCATCGCGGAGATCTACGTGCAGGGGTTGCGTGATGGGTGCAGTACGCGGTTCGTCACTACGCGCTTCGGGAATGTCCTGGGCAGCAACGGCTCGGTGATCCCCCTCTTCCGTCGGCAGATCGCCGAGGGTGGGCCGGTAACCGTTACAGATCCGGAGGTCACACGTTTCTTCATGACCATCCCCGAAGCATGCCGTTTGGTGCTGGAGGCCGCCACCATGGGCAAGGGAGGCGAGATCTATGTCTTCGACATGGGCCGTCCCATGCGCATCCTGGACCTGGCCGAGAAGATGATCAGGTTGAGCGGAAAGGAACCTGGGCGGGACATCCCCATCGTGTTCACGGGCCTTCGTCCCGGTGAAAAGCGGTACGAGGAACTGCTCGCTTCGGCGGAGAACACATTGCCTACACATCATCCACGCATCCTCATCGGACGGGTCCGCGAGGTGGATCCCGCGATGGGTCGGCGCACGATCGATGAACTGCTGGAACGGGCCCGGGCAGGTGACCTTGGAGGTTGCCTCCGGCTGATGAAGGAACTCGTGCCCGAATACACACCGCAGCACTGAGCGCGCGATACCTTCGGCCCGCGATAACACGCATCCCAATGACCCGCGACAGGAACCTCGAGACCGCACGCATCCAAAAGGAGATCAGTGACCATATCGGCGTTGGACCCGACAGCCTTGTCTTCAATTTTGAAGAAGCCGGCCAGGGACGCGTCAAGCTCTTCCTCATCACCATCAACCCGCGGCACGATCAGAGCTTCCTGTTCCAAGCCACGGAGGGTAGTGACCGCATGGATGCACTGCGCAACATGCTCGAGTACGTTCGCACGTACAAGGACCGCACGAGCAGCTACACCGTGCAATGGAGCGCGCGCGGCAACAACTCGTTGCAGACGTCCTACTTCCGCGCGAAGAACGTGCTGGAGGCCTTGGACAAGCTGTTCTACGATCGGGACCCGAACAGTATCACGGTGTTCTCGGTGATCTTGAATCCTATTTCTTGAGCGACGGCTTCCAGCCTTGAGCCACGAGCTGCGAGCTTAACCGTGTTCAAGCTCACAGCTCGTGGCTCGCAGCTCAAGGCCAATGAACTGAAAATGCAATGACGACCAAGATCCAGGTCCGCTTCAACGACATCGACATGGCGGGGCATGCGCACAACGGCATATACCTCTCCTGGTTCGAACAGGCCCGCATGGACCTGCTGCGCACCTTCATGGAGAAACACCACGACTGGAAGGAGCAGGGCATGATCCTCGCCCGCAACGAAGTGGACTACGTGCGGCCGGTGCATCTGAGCGACGAGGTGGAAGTGCGTTGCTGGTGTGTGCGCGTGGGCACCAAGAGCTTTGACCTGGGCTACGAACTGTTCGCCACGCGCGATGGCAAACGCCACCTGAGCGCCAAGGGCCGGAGCGTGCTGGTGTGCTTCAACTACATCACGCACGAGACCATCGCCGTACCGGCTGCCTGGCACGCAGCCTTGGCACGAATGATGGAAGAGGCCTAGAGCCGTGCTTACCGCCCGCACCTGTTCAACGTATACAACCACATGAAAAGCTCCGCTCTGATCGTCCTGACCCTGCTGGCCACCGGCTGCAGCGCCCAATTCCCCAAAAGCCTGAAGGACGCCGCCAACAAGGTGATCCCCGCCACAGGAGGCCTCAGCAACGAGGATGTGATCGCTGGCCTGAAGGAGGCCTTGAACAAAGGCACGCAAGGCTCCGTGTCCGTGGCGTCGGTCACGGATGGCTTCTGGAAGAACGAGAAGATCCGCATCCCGTTCCCTCCCGAAGCGGAAAAGATGAAGAAGACCCTTTCCACCATCGGCATGGACAGCCAGGTACAGCAATTCGAACTGACGCTCAATCGTGCTGCGGAAGAGGCCGTGAAGCAGGCGGTGCCCGTGTTCACCGACGCTGTGAAAGGCATGACCATCGGCGATGGCTTCGCTATCCTGAAAGGCAAGGATGATGCGGCCACCACCTACCTGAAGGACAAGACGACGGCCACCTTGATCGCCAAGTTCCGCCCCATTGTGGAGGCCGCGACGAAAAAGGTGGCCCTCACCAACTACTGGAGCCCCTTGGCCAGCGCGTACAACAAGGCCAGCGCCTTCACCGGTGGCAATGCCGTGAACCCCGACCTCGACGCGTACGTGACGGAACGCGCGATCGCCGGACTTTTCCTGCTGATCGCCGACGAGGAACTGAAGATCCGGAAGGATCCCCTGGCGCGCACCAGCGACCTGCTGAAAAGGGTGTTCGGGAACTGAACGCTGATCGCGCGCAGATCGGCGCTGTCGTTGATCTCCGCATCAGCACTTCGGCGCATCCCCTAATTGGCCATTTGGCCGTTCGCCTGCATCTTTACCGTCCTTCAACTTCCCTGCTGATCATCCGATCGGCCCGAGCGACCCACACATGCGCCCCATCACCCTCACCCCTGCCGGCACACGCCTACCCGAAAGCGAGCTCATCCTCAATCCCGATGGCAGCGTATATCACCTCGCCCTTCGGCCGGAGCATTTGGGTGATCTGATCCTGGTGGCCGGCGATCCGGGACGCATCGCCCAGATCAGCAAGCGCTTCGAGAAGATCGAACACCGCTCGCAGAACCGCGAGTTCATCGCCCACACCGGCACACTCCACGGGGTGCGGATCACCGCATTGGCCACCGGCATCGGTACGGACAATATCGACATTGTGATGGGCGAGCTGGACGCACTCGTGAACATCGACCTTGAGAAACGAACGCCCAAGGAACAGCATCGCTCCCTGACCATCGTCCGCATGGGCACGTGCGGAGCGTTGCAGGAGGATATTCCCGTGGACCATTTCATTGTTAGCCAGAGCGGGCTGGGAATGGATAACGTGTTGCATTACTACGCACACGAACACACCGATGAGGAACTGCGTGTGCTGCAGGCCATCCTTCACCACACCGAATGGCCGGACAACCTCCCCGTCCCCTATCTCGCCGAAGGTCATCGCCCCCTGGTCGAACAGCTCGGGGTGGGTAACCACGTCGGGATCACGGCCACCAGCGGCGGTTTCTATGGTCCGCAAGGGCGCCAGTTGCGCGCCATTCCCAGTGTGGATGGGCTGAACGAACTGCTCTCCTCCTTCCGGTACCCTACCGATACCGCTGGCGAGGATGTGCGCATCACCAACTTCGAGATGGAGACCAGCGCGCTCTATGGGTTGGGGGGGCTGCTCGGGCATAAGACCGCCACGATCTGCAGCGTTGTGGCGAACCGCCTGCGCAAGGAATACAGCAAGGACCATCATGCCGCCATCGAACGCATGATCGACCAGGTGTTGGAGCGGTTGGTGCACTGAGAGAAGTAGCCGCAGGGAGTGCGTTGGCTGCTGGCCAAAGGCTGCTGGCTTATTCACCGCATGCCATGTGCTGCCCACTGCCATCTGCCATCTGCCCACTGCCCACTTCAGGAACTTGCCATCAACATCACCGTGGTGGAAAGATGAACATCCGTGGTTGAAGTGGCTTGTGCATGGGCATAGCTTCGTAGCGCTGAAACCCAGGAGGCGCTTCTTTGAACGGGTCAGCCGATCCTCAACCCACGCGGAAGGCTTCCACGGATACGATGAGCGAGAACGAGATCCAAGCCCTGATACGACTGATCGACGACCCGGACGAAGGCATCTATTCCCAGGTGCGCGACCGGATCGTATCGCTTGGAACGCCAGTGGTGCCCGTGTTGGAGCGTGCTTGGGAAATGGACGATCTGGGCGACCTCTTCCGCAACCGGATAGAGGACATCCTGCACACCATCCATCTCGACGTCACCTACCAACGGCTGAAGAGATGGATCGAGGGAGGTGGTGAGGATCTGCTGGAAGGCACCCTGGCGGTGTGCAACTATCGCTACCCCGAACTGGACGAGCACCGGGTGAAGAGCCGCCTGGCCGCGCTGCGACAGGACATCTGGCTGGAGTTGAACGACAACCTGACCGCCTTCGAGAAGGTGCGCGTGTTCAACCACGTGTTCTTCCAGATCCATGGCTTCCGCGGGAACAAGCGCAACTATCACGCCCCCCAGAACTCCTACATCAACGAGGTGCTCGAGACCCATCAAGGCAATCCGCTCTCGCTGGCCATCATCTACCAATTGCTGGCCGAGGAACTGGACCTGCCCCTGCGAGGGGTGAACCTGCCCAACCACTTCGTGCTGGCCTGGACCGACGAGTCCGGCATGGCCCCGGGCACGTTGGGGCATCAGAACGTGCTGTTCTATGTGAATGCCTTCAGCCAGGGCGACATCCTTGGTAAGAGCGAGATCAACGAGTTCCTACAGAAGCTCAACCTGCCTGAGCGGGATAGTTTCTTCCTCCCGTGCTCCAATATGGAGATCATCCGGCGGCAGTTGAACAACCTGCTGAACAGCTATCAAAAGCTGAACGATCCGGACCGCGTGGAGGACCTGCAGCACCTGCTTTCGCTTTTCGGCACGCCGGAACCTTGAGTAATTGAGGTCCGCGCCAGCTCCAGGCGAGTAGGTCAGCATAGCAATATTTGCGCATATCCCGATCGTCGAGTGGGACGATCGGTTGGTTAAATTGCACCCTGTTAGCCGAACCCAAACCCAAAAGACATGAAAAAAACTTACGCCCTACTGCTGGCCCTTGCAGCCTTTTCCCGCCTGGATGCCCAGGTGGTGGTGAATGTCAACGAACCGCTGAGCATTGAAGGGAGTGTTGAAAGCACATGGGCCGATCCCAATAATGGTTGGGGGACGCCGGACATGACCATTCTCGCGAATGGCATCACCGACACGCTCGCGCTGGCCTACGACGGCTCGGCGGCGGACAGCTTGTGCTGCGAAGCCATCATCAACCGCTCGGAGATCGAAGGCAAGGTCGCGGTGCTCTATCGCGGCACCTGCAACTTCTCGTTGAAAGCCCTGAACTGTCAGGACTCCGGGGCCGTTGCCGTGATCATCATCAACAACACCTCGGCCGCTCCCATCGTCATGGGTGCTGGTACCTATGGTGCGGATGTGACCATCCCTACATTCCTGGTGGAGCAGGCTGGCGGCCAGGCCATCGCTGCTGCCCTTGCGAACGGAGAGACCGTGGTCGCCTACTTGGGTAACAAGACCGGCCTGTTCGATTTTGACCTGGGCTTTACCAAGGCCGACATCCTGATGCCCCCGAGTGCTGCCCATCCTGCCATCTTCGCTCAGAACGCCAGCGAATACAGCCCCGTCCTGGGTGCCTGGGTGCGCAACTACGGTGCTCTCGATCAGACCAACATCACGCTCAACGTTACGGTGAACCAGCTCGGTGTGGGAGAAGTGTACAACGAGACCTCTGCACCGGTGGACATCCTGACCGGGGATAGCGCGTTCATCGAACTGCCTGCTTTGGCACTGGCCTCATATGGTGGTCACTACACCATTGATTACACCACCACGTCCGCCGCCGCTGAGGAGTACCCCGGCGATAACACGTTCAGCACAACGCTCACGATGGGCGATGTATACAGCCTTGCCAAGGTCGATTCCGCCAGCAATCCGCTGACCTCCACCGGATCGCGCCCCAACGCACCCACCGGCGCTTTCACGTATTGCGTCCATTTCCGCGATGCGAACGCCAGCCGCGCCGCAGCAACGGGTATCTATGCCTATGCTGCAGTGAATACGCCTGCCAGCCTTGCGGGTGAGATCCTCACGGTGAGCATGCTGGAGTGGAACGACGACTTCACCGGACTGAGCGACCCCAATTTTGACATCGCCACCCTGAATGAAGTGGGGACCGGAGAATTGATCATCGATCCCGATACCACCCGCTACTCGGCGTTCATTCCTTTCAACGAGCCCGTGGTGATGGTGGACAACCAGCGTTACCTGTTCTGCCTGGCCAACGACAACTCCACCGTGGTGTTCCTGGGCTCTGACGATGAGTTGAACTACGAGACCAACGAAGAGATCCTTGACCAGCCGAGCGCACCTCTCCAGGATGGCGCCCAGTGGAGCATTGGCTTCACCGGCACCATCAGTGCCAATGCTGTGAAAATGATCGACGCGAACACCATCGGCATCCAGGAGCAGAACCAGACCGTGGGTACACCCTTCCCGAACCCAACGGCCGATGTCCTGAACATCCCCTTCAATGGCCTGGTGAACGATGCCACGCTGAACATCATGGACATCACCGGCAAGGTGATCAACAGCCAGCGGGTAAGCACCAGCATGGGCAAGCTTGTGGTGAACGTGAACGGCATCGCACCCGGTGCCTACACCTTCAGCCTGCAGCAGGCCGATCGCACCAGCACCTTCAAAGTGGTGGTGAGCCGCTAAGCGGAACTGACGCATCTGAAAAGCCCCGCCGGACGATGTCCGGCGGGGCTTTTCGTTCCGGCCTACCGCTCGCCGGTTTGCCTCATGGGGTTCACCAGCCGAGGAACACCCGGCGGACGGTGGCCAGGATGATCCGCAGGTCCAACACGAAGCTCCGTTCGCGTACGTAACGCAGGTCCAGTTCCAGCTTCGCGGGCATCACTTCCTGGACGTATGCACTTTCGGGATCAGGGGACCTCGCCAGCATCTCGTTCTCATCGATGTAATCGATGCTGGCCATTCCTGTAATGCCCGGACGCACCGAAAGCACGGCGCGCTGTTCCGCGTTGTACATGGCCACGTAGCGGGGTACCTCTGGCCGCGGACCCACGACGCTCATGTCCCCCACCAGCACGTTCCACAGTTGCGGCAATTCATCCAGCTTGGTCTTGCGCAGGAAGTAACCCACACCGGTGATCCGCGGATCGTGCCCGCCGATGGTGAGTTGACCCTTGGCCTCACTCCCCGTCCGCATGCTGCGGAACTTCAACAGCTTGAATTCCTTCGCGTCCCTACCCACGCGCACCTGCCGGAAAAAAGCGCCACCCGGCGATGTCAATGCCACCGCGATCCCCAGGATAAGCAGCAGCGGCATCAGCAGGACCAGGAGCAACAGCGCGAAAACGATATCGAAAGCCCGCTTCATATCCCCATCACTTCGCGCACACTGTTCTTCACGGCAGCGATCACTTCATCCACCTGCTCATCCGAAAGGTCGTAGTACACGGGCAGGCTGATCTCCCGGCTATACTGGCGGAAGGTGTTCGGAAAGTCCTCGATGCGGTAGCCCAGCCCCTTGTATACGGTCAGCATCGGCATGGGGATGAAGTGGACGTTCACGCTGACCTGGCGTTGGGCGATCGCCCCGATCACCGCATCGCGCTGTGCCTCGGTGGCGTTCGCCAGCCGAAGCATGTACAAGTGATACGAGCCTTCCCGTTCCGCATCAGCGAAGTGTGGTGCCATGAACCGATCGTCGACGCTGAAGGCACTGTTGTACCGTTCGCAGATGGCCTTTCGGCGGGGGATCGTCTCCGTATCGTAGCGTTCCAGTTCCACCAGACCGATCGCGGCCTGCAGGTCGGTCATGTTACATTTCCACCCGGCCATGGTGACGTCGTATCGCCACGCGCCCGCTTGCATCTTGCTGAGCGCATCCTTGCTCTGTCCGTGCAGGCTCATCACGTTGAAGTGCTTGTACACCGCAGCATTGTCGAAGGGCTTCGGCAGGTTGAACGCGAGCGCACCGCCTTCCGCGGTGGTGAGGTTCTTCACCGCGTGGAAGCTGAAGCCCGTGATGTCCGCGATGGCACCCACCTTTTTATTCCCGACCGTGGCACCAAAGGAATGGGCGGCATCGCTGAGCACCAAGACCCGGGCGAGTTGCTCTTGCACCTCCCCGTTGGGAACGAAGCGCGATCGGGCCTCTTCGGCCATGCGCATCATCCCGTGTTGATCCGCTGGTAGTCCGCCGATGTCCACCGGTATGATGCACTTTGTTCGCGGCGTTATGGCCTTGCGCACCGCCTCTGGATCGATCGTGAAGTCGTCGCGGATGTCCACCATCACCGGCGTGGCACCCACGTGCATCACGATGTTCGCCGTGGCGCAGTACGTATAGGCGGGAACGATCACCTCATCACCCGGGCCGATGTTGAACCATCGGAGCACCAGTTCACAGGCATTCGTCCACGCGTTCAGCGCGATCACGTGCTCCACGCCACAATAAGCCGCCAGACGCCTCTCGAAGTCCTTGGTGCGCGGGCCGGTGGTGATCCATCCGCTGCGCAGGGCGGCCGTGACCTCGGCAATGGTGCGCTCATCGATGCGCGGTGGGGAGAAGGGGATCATGAGGGAGGCGGAAGTTACACGGCCGGCCCTTGCCGGGGCATCTAGGCCTGCGGTGGTATTATTGTGCTCCTATCGAACACCGCGCCGTGCCCCCTTCCGCCATCAGTCCCCATCGCGTGGTGCTGGAACCCGGTTCCGCCAATCAGCATTACTGGCGCGACCTCTGGAACTATCGCGGCCTGTTCTGGTTCCTTGCCTGGCGCGATATCCTCGTGCGGTACAAGCAAACCGTGATCGGCGTGTCGTGGAGCGTGTTGCGTCCCTTGCTCACCCTGGGGGCCATGGCCGTGATCGGCTGGCTGTTCAGCAGCAACGTGCCCTCCGGCGTTCCACGCCTTCTCCTGGTGGCGGCCGCCACCCTGCCATGGACGTTCTTCAGTACGGCCATGAGCGAGGCCGCCGGAAGCCTGATCGCCAACAGCAACCTCCTCACCAAGGTCTACTTTCCACGGTTGATCGTGCCGGTCAGCAGCATCATCGTGTGCCTCATGGACCTCGCCATCTCCTTTGTGATCGTTCTGGGGCTTATGGCCTTCTACCGCTTCACACCGGACATCCATCTGCTCTTGCTTCCCGTGTTCCTGCTTCTCGCCCTGATCACCGCACTTGGCATGGGCGTGTTCATCGCCGCGCTCAACGTCAAGTACCGCGACTTCCGGTACGTCGTCCCGTTCCTTGTGCAGTTCGGCCTGTACATCTCCCCGGTGGCCTTCTCCAGCAGTGATGTATTGGGCCGGTCCGATATACCGGATCCGGTGAAATGGCTGTACGCGATGAACCCCATGGTGGCCGTGATCGATGGCTTCCGATGGTGCCTTCTCGGTGGGGTGTCACCGTTGAACGCGTGGAGTTTTCTGCTCTCCGCCGGCATCAGTCTGCTCCTCCTCGTGTTGGGGGTGCGCTACTTCCGCCGCACCGAGCGCTCCTTCGCCGATGTGATCTGAACCCATGAGCGAACCGATCATCCGCGTTGAAGGGCTCAGCAAGAGCTACACCCTGCGCCATCGCAAGGCGGAGCGGTACACCGCACTTCGCGATGTGATCACCGAAGGGGCCCGCGGACTCTTCCGTGGCAAGGGCGAAGCCATGACCACCGAGGAGTTCTTCGCCCTTCGGGACGTGAGCTTCGATGTGGCCCCGGGGGACCGGGTGGGCATCATCGGCCGTAACGGCGCCGGTAAAAGCACCTTGTTGAAAGTGCTGAGCCGCATCACCGAACCCACAGCTGGACGCGTGGTGTTGAACGGCCGTGTGGCCAGTCTGCTCGAAGTGGGCACCGGCTTCCACCCGGAACTGAGCGGTCGCGAGAACGTGTACCTCAATGGCTCGATCCTGGGGATGAGCCGCGCCGAGATCACGGCCAAGTTCGATGAGATCGTGGCCTTCGCCGAGGTGGAGAAATTCCTCGACACGCCGGTGAAACGCTACAGCAGCGGTATGTACGTGCGGCTTGCCTTCGCGGTGGCCGCTCACCTGGAGCCGGAGATCCTGGTGGTGGACGAGGTGCTGGCGGTGGGGGACGCCGATTTCCAGCGGAAGTGCCTGGGAAAGATGAAGGACATCAGCACCACCGGAGGGCGCACCATCCTTTTCGTCAGCCACAACATGGGCGCCATCCGGACCTTTTGCGACCGGTGCATCTACCTGGAATCAGGGAGCGTGAAGAAACTCGGGCCTACCGATGAGGTGCTGCCGCTCTATTTCGGCCTGGGGAACAGGACGGAGATGGAAGGCTTCCGCATCTCCGCCCAACCTGCCGGGCCGGACGGTGAATGGGCGACCGGTACCGCGTTGGACATCGATATCCGGTGGAACAAAGGCCGGTTCGCACCCGGCTGGCATGCGGACATCGCCTGCTACACGCTCGAGGGAGAGAAACTCTTCGCCTTACAGAGCCACACCCAGCCGGGCTTCTCATCCCAGAACATCGAAGCAGAGGGCGTGCGGTTCAGCGTGACCAACCCCGGCCTCATCGATCGTGACATCCGGCTCGACATCGGCATCCGACCCAGTGAGCACCAGCCCTATTCCGTGGTGATCGAGAATGCCTTGTTGCTCAGTCCCAGCGTAAAGCACATCGAGCATAACCGCGTTCCGGACGTCCTGTTCGTACCTCAAGCGCAATGCAGACCGATCACCGGATGATCAGCGAGGTGCTCGTTGACCAGTCCTACTGGGACAAGAGCTATGAGCGGATGACGCCCACGGCCGCCCATGCCGATGATCCAGTGCGGAAATGGATCATCACGCATGTGAAGGCGGTCCCACCGGGCAAGAATGCACTGGAGGTCGGTTGCTTTCCAGGCCGCTACCTCGCGGTGATCGGCGAGCGGGGTTACCGGGTGAACGGCGTGGACCTGACGCCCGGCGTACTCAACATGCCGGAGGCTTTCCGGCGCATGGGGCTCACGGCGGGCACCTTCGAACGCGCGGATTTCCTGTCCCATCAGTACGAGCGTCCATTTGACCTGGTCTGTTCCTTCGGCTTCATCGAGCACTTCGCCGATTGGCGCGCGATCCTTCGCCGACATGTGGAACTGGTCGCACCCGGTGGCTTGTTGGTGATCGAGACCCCGAACTTCCGGGGAACCGTTCAGAACCTCTTCCACCGCTGGATGGACGCCGAGAACTATGCGCGACACAACCCGGACGCGATGGACCCGCATGCGTGGGCCGCAGAGGTGGAGGCCTTGGGCTTCACGGTGCACTATACCGGTTGGTTCGGCCGCTTCGAGTTCTGGAGCGATTCCCCACAACGCGGCCCCTGGCAATGGATCGGGTCACGGGTATTGCGCGTTCTCCAACCCTGGCTGAAGAAGCGTCCCGAGGGTCATCCTGCGACCTCACCGTACTGCGGGCTCGTTGCGCAACGCGCTTGATGTGACGATGAGCCCGACCGTTCCATCAGTGGTGATCACCCGCTTACAGGGTGGATTGGGGAACCAGATGTTCCAATACGCGGCCGGAATGTCCCTCGCACAACGAACGAGGACCCCTTTGCTCCTGGACCGAAGCCTGCTCGATCGGCCTTCCAACGATGCGTGGACGACGCGTTCATACGAACTCGATGTTCTCCGCATCCATGCGGAATTCGCGACCGAAGAAGAACTCCGCTGGTTCGAGGGACACCGCTCTGGTTGGAGGGCCAGGCTCCTCGGCCGGGGATCGGCGCTTCGCACTTTCCGCGATCCTGGAAAGCGCTACGATCCGGAGTTCGGATCGCTGGAAGCTCCGGTCATGTTGGAAGGATACTGGCAATCCGAGCGATATTTCGCCTCCATCGCCGCCTCACTGAGGAACGAAGTGTTCGTCCCCGTGGCGCCATTACCGGCGCGGAACGCTGAGCTGCTGGAACGGATCCACGCATCCAACAGCGCCAGCGTTCATGTCCGCAGGGGCGACTACGTGGATCGACCGGAAACCGCCAGCTATCACGGGGTCCCCTCCTCGACCTACTACACGGCCGCGATGGCGGAACTGGTCGACCGCCATGCCGTGGAGACCTTCTTCATCTTCACGGACGATCCGGGTTGGACCCGCGCCAATCTTACGGGCCCACGCCAGGTCATCTTCGTGGATGTGAACCACGGTCGCGAAAGCCATTGGGACATGTACTTGATGAAGCACTGCAAGCACCATATCATCGCCAACAGCAGCTTTAGTTGGTGGGGTGCGTGGTTGAACGCGTCGCTTAGCAAGACGGTGATCGCTCCGGCCCGATGGTTCGCTGGGAGTGACGCACCCCACGATATCCTGCCGCCAACATGGCTCGCCCGCTGATCATCGCCCATTGCGTGGAGACCTATCCGCCTGCGATGGGCGGCATGGCCGAGGTGGTCCGCCAACTGAGCGAACGGCTCGCGGCGATGGGACATCACGTTACCGTCCTCACCACGGCGAGCGCTGGTCGCACCCAGGGAACGGTCAACGGAGTGCTGGTGAAGGGATATGCCATCAGTGGAAATGCGGTGGATGGACTACAAGGCGACACAGTGCACTACTTGTCGGAGCTGACCAACGGAGGCTTCGACATCATCACCTTCTTCGCTGCCCAACAATGGAGTACGGACGCGGCCTTACCTGTGCTGGCACAGTTACCCGCGAAGAAGGTCTTTGTTCCCACCGGTTTCTCCGCCTTGACAGATCCGCGATGGGCCGATTACTATGCCCGGATGCCGCGATGGTTGAAGGAGATGGACCTGAACATCTTCCTGTCGCATCGGTACCAGGACATCACCTTCGCTGAACAACATGGGCTGCGGAACCACACCGTGATCCCGAACGCGGCTTCGGCAGAGGAGTTCGGCAGTGCCGTACCCATCGACATCAGGGAGGAGCTGGGCATCACGGCAACCCAGAGGATTGTGTTGCATGTGGGCAGCTATACCGGGATCAAAGGCCATCGGGAGGCCATCCGCATATTCCTGAAGGCACGCACACCGGATACCGTAATGCTCATGATCGGCAACGGGAACGCCGGTCTCCGGAGCATCTTCCGCAGGCATTACAGCTATGTACCCGAGCGCATACGCGCTTGGATGAAAGGCAAACGGATCATCTTCGTGGAGACGGACCGCGCGCACACCGTGGCGGCTATGCAACAGTCGGATGTCTTCCTGTTCCCCAGCATGATCGAATGCTCTCCGTTGGTCCTCTTTGAAGCGATGGCCGCACGCCTGCCCTTCATTTCATCGCGCGCAGGGAATGCGGAGGAGATCGTTGAATGGAGCGGCGGGGGAACAACGATCCCGGGAGTGCGCGATCCGCTCGGTCGTGAGCATGTGGACGTCGAACAGGGCGCCAGCCTGCTCGAGGACTTGTTGGAGAACACTTCCGAACGGGAGCGAATGGCGGAGGCGGGTCACACCGCCTGGCGGGCGAAGTTCACCTGGGAGATCGTCGCCCGTGCCTATGAAAAGGCCTACCAGGATCTGATGGCATCCGGAACAGGTGCGTTATGACGGTCCCAACCGCTCCTGCCATCACTGTTCTGTTGCCTGTGCACAATGCGGGTCGTTATCTCCGAACAGCCGTGGAAAGCGTCCTGCAGCAATCCTTCCGCGACTTCGAACTCCTGGTCATCGACGATGGCTCCACTGATGCAGGACCGGAGATCATCAGCGCGATCGACGATCCGCGGCTACGCGTGGTGACGCATACCGCGAACCTGGGACTGGTCGCCACCCTGAACGAAGGGGTCGAACTGGCACGTGGCCGATACATCGCCCGTATGGACGCCGATGACGAAATGCATCCGGACCGATTGTGGAAGCAGTTCGAACGGATGGAGACGCATCCTGAGCTTGCAGTGCTGTCCACGTTCGTGGAGCTGATGAACAGCGATGGCGAGACCACAGGTGTTTGGGACACCGATCGCATGGCCGCTGACGAGCACAGCATCCGCGCCCTGATGCCCTCGGCGAATTGCATCGCGCACCCGGCCGTGATGATCCGGATCACCGCCCTGAAAGGGCTCCGGTACCATTCCGAACGAGCGGGAGCGGAGGACTGGGATCTCTGGCTTCGCATGCTGGCACGTGGCCACCGCATCTCAAAACTTCCGGAGGCCCTGCTGCGTTACCGCGTGCATGCCGGCAGCATCATGGGCGGCTCAAAGGCCGTGATGTCCGCTGAGCGACGGTCGTTGCGCGCTCGTTCGCGCTACCTGCGAAGTGAATGGTGGCGACCGGGAATCTGGTCATTCAACGGCCGCGTGCTCGTGGCCCAGTTCCGGACCCTCGCACGGATCATCCGGCTTCATGGTGTCCGCGTCGCTCGCGACGCGTTCCGATCGCTCACCTACTCCCCCATCGGCCTTCTCCGTGAACATCGTTCGCTCTCCAAGGCCTTGTCGGGCTGGGGGGGGGATCACCTCTACCTGTTCCCCTATCTCAACCGGGGTGGTGCAGAGCAGGTCCACCTCGATGTTCTCGCATGCGAGGAGGAACATCGACCCTTGGTGATGATCACCGGTTTCTCCACCGATCGCGGCAACGCAGCGCGATTCGCCGCCCGCGCCGATGTGGTGGAGCTTCCGCGTTTGTTGAATCATCCGTTCACGCGTGGACCGGCACAACGGCGCATCGCTGCTCATCTCAACAGCAAGCCACGTCCTCTGCTGTTCTCCTCGCTCACGACCACGTTCTACGACCTCCTCCCCTTGCTGGTGCCCCGGGTGCGTGCCGTGTGGCTGCAACACGCGTTCCTGTTCCAGCCGGATGGTAACGTTCAACACAGGGCCTGGCTCCGCCACTTCCACCGGGTGAACGCATTTGCCTTCATCTCCCGGGAGGCCCTGAACGAGTTCAGTTCCTTTCTGTTCGCCCACAACATCCCACGAAGTGCGTTCAGCAAGTTGCATTACCTGCCCAATGCCGTACATCATTTCGGTAGTGTTCGCCCACATGGAAGCATCGGTGTGCTTTTCGTAGGACGCAACTCGCCGGAGAAGCGCCTGCATATCTTCCTCGCCATGGCCGCTCGAATGCAAGCGCAATGGCCCGGAGTATTCCGGTTCACCGTCGTCGGCAACGTGGAGGATCGGGTGTCAGGTGACGCCACCTTCCTCGGTGCTGTGGATGTTCCGGTCGCGATGGAACGCATCTACGCTGACCACGACATCCTGGCATTGACGAGCTCGCGCGAAGGGTTCCCCATGGTGGTGATGGAAGCCATGGCGCAGGGGATGGCGATCATGAGCACGCCCGTGGGGGACGTGCCCAATCGCTTGAACAGCGAATGCGCCTACATCACACCCAAGGTGGATGAGGGCGAATGCCTAGAGGCCATGTGCGCGTGGTTGCAAGCCATCGCACAGGATCCGGACCGGCTTGAACGGATGCGTCGATCGGCGCTCGCGCTGGCGATGAAGGAATACCGGATGGAGGACTTCCGCCGGCGGTATCAGGCCTTGCTGAGCAACCCGGCCGCTTCCACCTGAGCCATCAGTTCCTTCACGAACGCGGACCAGTTGAAATGGTCCTCATACCGCTTCCGCGCAGCGAGGCTCATCCGTCGCCATTCCTCCGGCGTGTTCAGCAATGCGATGATGCTCGCCGCATAGGCCGCTCCCGCTTCGTGCAGGTCGAACAGGCGACCCGTCACACCGTCCTCCACGATGGTGGGCACGCCACCTGTTCTCGAACCCAAGGCCGGAATGCCATATGCAGCCGCTTCACAGAACGCGATCCCGTATGCTTCGAAGCGCGTGGGGAGGATCAGGAAGTGTGCGGTCCTGAGATGTTCCTCCAACTTCATGCGTTGATCGGGGACGTCCTTGCTGAGGAAGCCTTCGCGGATGACATCCTTGTCGATCACATGTGCGGGAACGTTGCAGCCGCAAACGACGAGTTCGGCATCGAACCCCTTGCTTTTGAGGTCCCGAAATGCATCCACCGCGATGTCGCCCCCTTTATTCCTCCAATCAACGCCGATGAACAACAACTTCACCCGGTGAGGAGGGAAAGGGCGTTGGGGAACTTGGTCGGGAACTCCCTGCAGATTCGCACCCATGGGGATCACGCGGATCTTCCCGGCTGCTCCAGGGAGTGAACGGCGCGCCGCATCGGCGGCCCAGTCGCTGGCATACACCGTGAGCGCGGCGTTCTCCAAGGCCATGCGCTCGAGCCTCAGGCCTTCCGCACGGGACCATGAGAGCAGATCGGACAGCACCGCGTGATACTCCAGCGCTCCTGCAATGCTGCGGTCGTTGAAGTGAACGATCGGTATCGGGGTACGCAACAAGGCAACCGCGCACAATCCGGCCGGCGCCATGATCACATCAGCCGTGGAGCGTGCAAGCCTGCGCTCCAGGATGCGGGCATACGCTTTGGAAAGCACGAACGAGTCGCGGTAATTGAAGCGCTTTCCAAGGATCCTCAGACTGATCTGGTTGAACACCTTGCACAGGAAGAGGACGAGGCGGGGGCGGAGCGGGCCGAGCAGCTGAAGTTGATGACCTTGGGAACGAAGCGCTTCGGCGAGGTGGTAGTGGATACCGGACCACGCACGGGGATCCCGGGCATCCTCGGTGGTGATATAGGCGATGGTCAACCGGCGTTCCATGATCATTGTTCCTGACCCCTGTCCCATAACACGATCACCCCGATGAATGAAAAGAAGACGGATCCCGCCTGCACTTCCAACATGCTCTCCACGGTCCAGTTCACCGCGTTCAACAGGACGAAGATGACGATCACCGGATCGCGTGGGCGTGGAGCAAGCAGGGGCACCAGCACGAGCGCGCACAGGATCAACACGCCGGAGATCCCCAGACATGCCGCGGTCTGCAGATACTGATCGTGCGCGTTCAACCGGCGCTCGGCAGCCCCGGTGTATCCCAGCGCCGTATAGGCCTTTACGGTCTCATCCTTGATGTCCCCGGTACCTACACCGGACCAGGGATGTTGTAGGAAGAGGTCGCGCGCAGTTCCCCAAGTGAGCCACCTCACCTCGCTGCTGGTAACCGCTGCGGAGCTATGGTGCTCCTCGCCCATCGCCCGCATCATTTCCACCACGCGATCACGCGCAAAGGGTGATGCGGCCACAAGCACGATAATGCCGAGCGCTGAAAAGAGCAAGAGGCCCGCCAATGCATTGCGCACCGGTCGCTCCTTGCGCAACATGAACAGGAGGGTCAGGAGCACGGGAATGAACAGCATCCATCCGACCTTGCTGCCGCAGAGCACCACGCCCAGGCAGAGCGAATAGAGCACGACGGTGGACCAGCTGCGAGGTAACCAGCGATGGATCGGCAGCAAGCACCACGCGGCGATCGCGAACGTCAAGTACAACGCGAAGTAGCTCGGGTGCAGGAAGAGCGACCAGTACGAACTGAAGATCTGCTGCGATGGGGCCAGTGGTCCCCCCATTCCAATGCGCACAACGGCGGCCAGTGTGAAGATCACCACCATCGCCGCGTTCATGAGCGTGAACGCGAACAGCAGCACGTCCCTGCCGTGCCATTGCCTGCGGTCGATGAAGCAGATGAGCAATGGCAGGGCCAGCAGTGGAAGTTTGATCTGCAGATCGAACAGACCGAAGCCGACGTTCGATGTCCACAACATCCCGAGCACGTGGAGCAGGAAGAATGCTGCCATCCAGGGCAGCAGGGTACGCCAAAACGTCGGCCGCCATTGGAATTGGCGTGGACCGGTGAGTGCCATCCACAGCAAGGCCCCGTAGGCCACAATGATGGCCGCGGAAGGAAGCACCGGGAGGAGGATGGCCGCCGCCAGAAGCAGCAGTGCAGGGATCTTCCCCAGCGTGCCTTGCAGTGTACGGACCGCGAGGCCCACAGTGCTGTTCATCCGCGTGGTTCGTTGGGTGTCACCAGGTGCTGGAGTTCCTCCCACAGGCGGCGACTGATACCGGCCCGATCGAAATGTACAGCGGCATAGCGCCGTCCGTTGCGACCATGCGCCGCCGCCAGCGTGGGGTCATCGGCATATCGAACGGCCGCCCGGGCCAGTTCCGTGGCATCCTCGGGAGCAAAGGCGAGCCCTGCCTCGGCCCGTTCGATGAAGTGAAGCTTCGCCTCGCCTTCAACACCGAGCAGGATCGGTCTCTCCAAGGCGAGCGCCTCGAAGATCTTGCTCGGGATGGCGCCTTTGAACAGCTCATTCCGGCGAAGCGGGACCACCACGCCGGTGACACCGCACAGGTTCCTGATCAGATCCGCCCGCGGCATCCGATCGACAAAATGCACATTGGCCAGGGCCAGCGAGGCCGACCGCTCAACCAATCGCTCCCGCTCGGGTCCATCACCGATCAACAGGAAATGGATATCGCGTCGTTCGCGCAGTTGAACTGCGGCATCCAGGACCACATCAAGCCCCTGGGCATGACCGATGATGCCCGCATAAGCGAACGCCTTCGCGTTCGCCGGTAATGACGGTACCGCATCGCACAGTTGAACGGGGGCCATTTCCCTCAACGCATCCATGGTCCCGAAGTCCACCCCGTTCGGAAGCCAGATCACCTTCTTGTTGGGGCATCTCGCCTTGATGTTGTCCACGATCCCCTGCGTCTGTCCGGTTATCAAGCTGGCCTGTCGATAGCACAGAAGTTCGAGCCACGTGCTCAGCCGGATCATGGTCCTGTTGGTGACCAGGCCCAGTTGCACCGCGCTCTCGGGCCAGAGGTCACTTACGTTGAACACCAACCGCGCCCGCTTCGCCCTGGCCAGCAACATGGCCGTGATGCCGAGGAACAAGGGCGGAGATTCCACGATCAGCACATCGCTCCGGCGGAGTTTCCAGAGCCCGACCCACAGCGACGAGAGGACGAATGAAAAGTAGTTGCACAATCTCCAGGCGATACCTCGTCGGTCGCTCACGAAGATCCAACTGCGCAGCACGCGCATGCCTTCGATCCGCTCCTCCCTGGACCAGGCCTTCTCATATCCGTGGTGTATCCGCATCTCCGGATAGTTCGGCATGGCCGTGAGCACGGTGACGTCCGCACCATGCTCCATTAAGGACCGCGCCGTTGACAGCAGCCTATTCTGCGGGGCACCCACTTCCGGTGGGAAATACTGGGTGAGGAAAAGGACCTTCATCGCACACACGCACCTGAAAGTTGATCGACGAGCCGACCTACACATTGCGACCAGTCATATTCCTGGATCACAAAGGCCCGTCCCGCCTTGCCCATTTGCGCGCGCAATGCGCTGTCATCGACCAGTCGGCGGATGGCCGCCGCCGCCGCCGAGGGGTCGTCAGGAGGTACCAGGAACCCGGTGATCCCATCGCGCACCACCTCCGGAAGTCCGCCAACGGCGCTAACTATCACCGGCAGGCCACAGGCCGAAGCTTCGATCACGGCCACACCGAAACTCTCCGACCGGCTTAGCGCTACCGCAACATCCAGCTTGCGAAGTTCCTGCGGTACCCGATCATGCGGAACGGGTCCCACGAACTCAGTGAGCTCATGCACGCCTTCGCGTTGCGCAAGGGCGATCAGGTTCCTGCGCTCCGGGCCATCGCCCACGATCCTGAGCCGGAGCTGGGGAGCCGCCGGATCCCGTGTGATCAGAGCGAACGCGCGGATCAATGTATCAACACCGTAGGGCGGGGCCAGGGACTTCACCGTACCAATGGTGAGCGGCGCCCGCACCGATATGGGACCCGGGGAGAACAGCGCGGTATCCACGCCGAACGGTGTGATGCCGGCGATCTTCAGTCCTGGGCATATCTCCTCCGCCCGATGAGCCATGGCCCGGCTGGTGGACAGCACCCTATCGGCATACCGCAGGTTGCGGCGCAGCCACCAGCGATGCAGGGGTCCCTTCTCCGGGAAGTCATACACATCGCTCCCCCAAATGTTCAGGACCACAGGCACTCCTCGAACGCTTCGTGCAAGTGTGCCGTAGCCGGTGGCATAGTGCACGTTCACCACGTCCGGTGCCACCTGTGCCACCAGCGCCGCAACGGCGTTCCCGTTCGTGAGGTATCCCAGACCCCGGAGATGTGGTAGACCATGGACCGTGATGCCGGGCCGCAAACGGTCCGATGGGGGATGCTGGGTCACCAGATGGATGGCATGACCCAGGTCGTGGAGCGCATTCGCCCAACGCACGGCGTGCACCGACGAGGCGGCCGCAAGCATCATGATCCTCATCAGGTCATCGTCCCATTCGGTACATGGAACGCAACAGCACGCAGGTGGGCCATGGCCGCAGTGGCATTATGCGATGGATCATCGTGCAAGCGCATCACCACCACCTCGTTGCGGCGCCACCATAAATGGTCGCGCAACTGGTCGGTCGTGCAGATCAGGCCCGCGGCAAAAAAAGCCGCGATCTGTGAGAACAGTCCGCCCACGAAGGGGCGTGCGACCCCGCTTACAGAGCTTCGGTCCAGATCATCGCCCAGGAACGACACCACCACCGGGACCGAACTGCTGAGCACGGTGAACAAGGCCGAAACGGATCCGTAGTAGACCAGCACCACATCCGGGCGGGCGGTCTTGAGCAGGGCCTTGAACCTTCGCCGGGCCGCGAGCAGGACGAGCGGGGACGTGCGGCTGTTGAGATGGAAGTAGGTGACGGTTGCGCCGTGATCGCGCGCCAATGCGTTGGCCTGGGCATACGCGAGCGGATAGGCCCCGCTGCCCTCAGGGGCCGGGATCACCACCACGATGTTCAGTGCATGCGAAGGTCGATCGACCAGGCGCGCAAGCTCTGTCTGAACGAAACGGATATCTCGCCAGGTGGCCCACCCGAGGTAGGTGAGCGAGACCAACAGTACCCCCGCCACGAACATCACAGGGGTCGGAATGACGAAGTGGATGGCGGAACCCACCAACAGGATCATGAGCGCGGTGGTCAGGTTGATGCCATTGCGCGGTGTATGGTAATAAGCATCCAGCACGCTGCGCAGGCCCACGAAGAATCCGAAGGGTATCGCCCCCAGAAAGATCACGCGGCTCACGGCCACGTAGTCCTTGTAGTTCTCCCCTAGATAGATGTGCAGGATGGGATCAGCGGCCAGTTCGAACACCAAGGTGATGACCCCGCACGCCGCAAGCGCCATCCACGTGAGCTTGCCGATGCGGGCGGAAAGCCCCGCATGATCGCCGGAAGCCAGCTGCGAGGCCGATGCAGGCAGAAGGATGAGCGCCAATGGAGAGAACAAGGCCGCAGCCAGGTTGAGCAGGGTGCAGCCAAAGCCGATCTCACCGCTCGCGGAGAGCCCATGGGTGCGCGCAACCACGTAGACGGGTAACGTCAGCAATGCTCCCAGGGCCATGTCGCCCGGTACACGCGGAAGTCCATAACGCAACAGTTCCCCGCGTTCCTTCGCGCAGCTCCCTGGCGGCGGCCCGGAAAGGCCGGGCAGCATGGCGAAAACGGCAATGGCCAGCCAGGCGAGCCCCGTTCCCCAACACACCGTTACCAGGTCATGCGATAGGAAGAAGGCCAGACACGGTACCACGGCCAAGGCAAGCACCTGTATGCTGTTGGCCGGGACCAACTGTCGCTGCCCCCGCAGGAACGAGTATCCAAGGCCATACAACGCGATGCTGGCGATCATGAGCGCGAGCGGAGGCACCAGGTCCTTTTCGCTGCCCGAACCAAAGACCACCCACGAGATCTCCTCCGGGAACAACACACCGATGAGGAACACGGCACCACACAAGGGGATCACCCAATACAGGCTGGCGATCAGGAACCGTCGTCGCTCCTCGGGCCTGCTTTTCATGGCCACGAAACGCGTGATGCCCACCATGGCGCCCAGGAGCAACAAGGGGAACATGAAGGAGACCGAACGACGGACCACCACATACAGGTCCAGATCATGCCGACCTTCCATGGCGGCCAGCCGGTACGCCAGCACCATGCCCACCATGGCCAGCCCTTCGGCCACATAGGTCAGCAGGCTGTCGCGCCCGTCACGGGAGCGCAGCATGCCCAGGATCTTCTCGCGCATGGCCGCCGAAAATAGGGCAACCCCGCTGCACGGGGCCCATCCGCTCATCCGCCTTCCCTGCCCTCCGTTCCTCCCCACCCTTCTGCCGCTTAACACGTTCCCCCCTACCCCATGGGCCGATCCGTTTAGTTTCACCGGACAAATCAGTTGCATGATGGACTTTTTCCAGTGGCATTGGTGGGCCGGCGCGGCCTTGGTGCTCATGATCGCCGAGATGTTCGTACCTGGATTCTTCCTGCTCTGCCTCGGCATCGGATGCCTGGGGGGAAGCCTCGCGGCCGCGCTCGGCGGCAGTTCAGCGATCCAGTTGCTCGCCTTCAGCGTACTGGCCCTCATTTCCTTCTTCACGGTGCGTCCGGTCCTGATGAAGCAATTCTGGAAGCACGGCGACGTGAAGACGAACATGGACGCACTTGTCGGTCAGAAAGGACGCGTTACCCAGGACTTCGATCCCGGATTGCGGCTTGGCCGTGTAAGCGCTGGGGGTGATGATTGGCGAGCTGAAAGCATCAGCGATCATCCCCTGCATGTGGGCGACCTCATCAAGGTGGTCCGCGTGGAAAGCAACACCCTCATCGTTAAACCCTACGACCACCACTGATCATGAGCACAGGCACCATCATTCTCGGGCTGTTCGCCCTTTTTGTCATCTTCCTTATCGCCAAGGGCGTTCGCATCATCCAGCAGAGCGAGGCCATGGTGATCGAGCGCTTCGGTAAGTACCGGACCACGCTGATGGCCGGTTTCAACATCATCATCCCCGTGTTCGACAAGCCGCGCGAGATCATCTCCCGCCTTACCCGCGACCTGCCCGATGGCAACAAGTACGTGCAGTTCATCAAGAAGGAACGCCTCGACCTGCGAGAGACCGTATTCGACTTCCCGAAGCAGAACGTGATCACCAAGGACAACGTGATGACGGAGATCAACGCGCTGCTCTACTTCCAGATCATGGATCCCGTGAAGGCGATGTACGAGATCGAGAACCTACCCATGGCCATCGAAAAGCTCACGCAGACCACCTTGCGGAACGTGATCGGTGAGCTGGACCTGGACGAGTGCCTTACCAGCCGCGACACCATCAACGGCAAGCTGCGCACGATCCTGGACGAGGCCAGCCATAAGTGGGGGGTGAAGGTGAACCGGGTGGAACTGCAGGACATCAATCCGCCGCGCGACATCCGCGAGGCCATGGAGAAGCAGATGCGTGCCGAGCGCGACAAACGGGCGCAGATCATCGACGCAGAGGGCAGCAAGCGCGCCGCCATCCTGCAGGCCGAAGGCGTTCAGCAAAAGCAGATCAACGAGGCCGAGGGCCAGAAACAGGCCCAGATCCTCG
The DNA here is from genome assembly GCA_031411095.1 of Flavobacteriales bacterium. Taxonomy (GTDB): domain Bacteria; phylum Bacteroidota; class Bacteroidia; order Flavobacteriales_F; family PHOS-HE28; genus PHOS-HE28. Next base: position 119,946 of record JANOAK010000033.1, read on the forward strand.
AGGCTGAAGGGGATGCACAGGCCCGTATTCGCCGTGCACAGGGTGAAGCAGAAGCCATTCGCATGGTCACCGAGGCCATCAAGGGCACCAATGCCGACCCCGCCAATTACCTCATCGCCATGAAATACCTGGAGACCCTGGAGGCCATGACCAGCGGCAAGGACAACAAGGTGGTGTACATCCCCTTCGAGGCCACGGGCGTGCTCAGCAGCCTGGGCGGCATCAAGGACATGCTCTCGGCCAATACGCCCATCAAGGCCTGATCCCGGACAGACCGTATGAAGCCCCGCTGATGGAGTCATCGGCGGGGCTTCTTCGTGCTTGATACTACCTTCATCGCCATGCCCGCATACACCACTCTCTCCGAAGCCGTGAACGACCTGCAACGCCGGGGGTATACCGATGACCTGCGCGTGGATGATCGGAAGCTCTTTTGCACTACGCGCAAGGAGGCCTTGGATCCGGTCGATTTTCATATCGATGAGTTCCATCGCTTCGAGGGGAACACCGATCCGGAGGATGAGAGCATCGTCTACGCCATCAGCTCGGACAAGCATGGTCTGAAGGGTATCCTGATCAACGCCTTCGGCCCCGATGCCTCTCCCCTCATACAGGAGCTCGTGCGCCGGTTGAACACGCATTGATCCGCCATCGCAGCGCATACGCTGGACGGTCAGGTCCGCGTTCTTAACAGCAGGGGGCAAGTGATTCCCCGCAACATGACCACTCTTCCGCTGACCTCGGTGACCGTTACGGCCACCCTGCTCCTCTGTTCGATCACGTTGAGTGCTGCCATCCAAGATCCCGACCGCTCCTTGAGCGAGGTTGATGACCTCACGATCCGCGCGGAGATCGCCGGCACCGGACCATACCAGGAGATGATCGCCGAGGATCACGCCGAACTGTTGCAGAGCATCCCGCTGCGTTCATGGTCGCCGGTGCACGTGGAGTTCCGGGGGGAAGGGCTGCGCGTTCGACTGGAAGCCCAGGGTTTCGATGACCTACGCGGCGTAAAGGTCCGGAACGGCACCGCGCTCCTCGACCGCAGCCCCATCCTGGGGTGGAGCACAGGCGAGGACCATGTGCGGATGAGCCGCATGGAGGTGGTGATGGACGGCATGGTGGTCCCCGTTCCCGTGACCGCATTCATCGATCTGTTCGACACACCGCTCTCCCGCGAGGACGGGCGGGTCGTGCTCGCGGCCGCGTGGCGCAGCAAGGATGGATGGCGCACATACGTGCAAGCACAGGTGGGCGATGATGCCCATCCTTTGATCGTCACCTGGGTGTTGGAGGATGGCCGATATCTCCAGCGCATCGTGGACCGCCTGTACTGATCACGGCCTGCGCTAGGTTTGCTGCAAGGCCCGGCACCAGCCGGTGCGCACCAACCCATGCGAGCGCTATCCATCGTGTTGCTTCTGTCGTTGAGCCTTCCGTACGGCAATGCACAGAACGTGATCAACGGTCCCATGCCGGGCTACAGCGAATGCCTTGAAGGCATCATCTGGCTTCAGTGCCAAGGGCCATGCACCGCACAGGTCCAGTACTGGAAGGAAGGCCGGCCGGACAGTGTGATGAGCACCGCCCAGGTGGAGGGCCAACGGGAGAAGGCTTACGCCATGGACCTCATCGCCGATCACGTGGAACCGGGTACGACGTATGAATACAGGGTCCTTGTGAACGGTGAACCCGTGACGTTCAAGGAACCCCTGCGTTTCAGGACACAAGCCCTTTGGAAATTCCGGGGCGACGCACCGGAGTTCACACTCGCCACAGGGAGTTGTGCCTACATCAACGAGCCGGCGTACGATCGACCGGGCAAACCTTATGGTGATGGGTATGGCATCTTCAACAGCATGGCCGATCAGAAGCCGGACATCATGCTCTGGCTGGGCGACAACATCTACCTGCGCGAACCGGACTGGGCCACTTGGAGCGGTTTCATGCACCGGTACACGCACATGCGCTCGCTGCCCGAGATGCAACGCCTTCTGCGCGGCACCCATCACTATGCCATCTGGGACGATCACGACTTCGGGCCGAACGATGCGGATGGCAGCTTTGTGGGGGCGGAAATGGCACGCGACGCCTTCGATGTCTTCTGGCCCAATCCTCCCGGAAAGGTGCAGGGGATCGGTGGGATCACAACATCGTTCAGTTATGCCGACGTCGACTTCTTCCTGCTGGATGACCGCACCTTCCGCATTCCGCCGGACGTGGTGACCGATAGCGCCACCATGTTGGGCCATGCACAGATCGACTGGTTGATCCGCGCACTGAAATACAGCGATGCCACCTTCAAGATCATTGCGCTCGGTGGCCAGTTCCTGAACAGCGCCGCCGTTTACGAGACGTATTCGATGTACCCCCGGGAACGGCAACGGATCCTGGACCGACTGAACGCAGAAGGGATCACAGGCGTTGTTTTCCTCACCGGCGACCGCCATCACAGTGTGCTGTGCAAGCTCGATCTCCCGAACGGACAGCCGGTGTATGACCTCACCGTGTCGCCTTTGACCAGTGGGGTACATGAGCCCAAGGAGGCCAACACGCATGCCGTGGAAGGCACGGTGGTGGCCCAGCGGAACTTCGCCACCCTCCGCTTCAGCGGTCCTCGTAAGGCCCGTGTCCTCACCATCACCATTCGCGATGAACAAGGCCGGCCCGTTTGGGAACGGTCGATCTCAGCGCCCAAAGGATGAACCAGGCACCTATTTTTGCCCCCCTTGAAACCTGCATCAGCATGCGACCCGGATCCCTCGCCATAGCCCTTTCCCTGTTCGTCCTTTCCGCCTGCACCCATGATACGCCGAATGGCGATGTTACTGCAGGCACCAATGCGAATTCGCGACCATCCTCCGCCAGTACTCCGGATGACTGGCATGCAACGGACAGCCTGTTCAAGCTGATGGGTGGTGTGAACGGCAAGATCGTGGCCGACCTCTTTGTTGGGGATGGATACTACACGCGTAAGCTGCTCGAGGCCGGCGCCCGGGTGATCGCAATGGACGACGATCCGCGGAACGTGGAGGCCATTACCGCATGGAAGAGCGAAGCCGGCATTGGTGATGACCGGCTGCTGATCCGCTCAGCGACCCCGGGTACGCCCAACCTGAACCTGGCCGAAGTGGACATGGCGCTCTGCACGCGGCCATTCATCAGCATCCCCGACCGCACGGGTTATTTCACCAAGGTGAAGGCCTCCATCAAGCCACCATCCATGCTCTTCATCGTGGATTTCCTGCCGCAGCAAACACCGGTGGGCACGCCCATGGACCAGCGCGTTACCGACGAACAAGTGATGGATGCGATGGAACCCGTCGGATTCACGGACATCGGCGGCTACACGAAGAAGTTGCCCTATCGCTTCGTCGTTCAGGCCATGGATTTTGTGGAAGGCAATCTGCCCCCTGAAATGATGCAACAGCCCGGCGTACAGCCGCAGTGAACAACGGTACTATGACCTTGACCGGCTCGCCCACCGGGCCAGCTTGGTGGACCCGACCGCAGGGAATTGTTCCGCAATAAGAAAGGCCGCCCGATACGGGCGGCCTTTCTTATGTGTTCCGGCGCACCTCCTTATTCCCAGAAGGTCACCTTGAACTCCACGCGGCGGTTCTGCGCGCGGCCTGCGGAGGTCTTGTTGTCTGCGATGGCCATGGTCTCACCGTGGCCGTAGCTCTTGGTGCGATCGGCACCCACCCCCTTGTCGGTGAGGTATTTCTTCACAGCGGCAGCGCGGTCGTCGCTCAGCTTCTGGTTCTTGGTGTCATCACCCTGGTCGTCGGTGTGGCCGTGGATCTCCAGATCGTAGGTGGGGTTCTCCTGCATCACCTTCACCACATCGTTCAGGATGGCGTAGCTCTCCGTCTTGATCACGCTCTTGCCGGTCTCGAACTTCACGCCGTTCAAGGCGCGCTCGAACAGCTTCTTGGTGGCCTCGGTGATCTCGGGGCATCCGCTCATGGCCTTGGTCCCTTGTTCGGCTGGGCATTTGTCCATGTTATCCGCGATCCCATCACCATCGGTATCGGGGCAACCTTGCATGGTGGCGGGGCCGCTCTTATCGGGGCAGGCATCCATGGCATCGGCCACGCCGTCGCCATCGCTATCCGGACATCCACCCAGGTTGGCCACCCCGGCCTGCTCCGGGCAACGATCGTCCTTATCCGGAATGCCATCCCCATCCGTATCGGGCTCGGGATGGATGTTCACACTGATACCATCAATGTAGTAGTAGGCGTGCTGGTTGTCGGCCCCTTCGACCATCGTGGTCTTTTCCATGCCTACGCTCGGGAATGCTCCGAGAATGAGGAACTTCTCCGTTCCATCGGCCGTGAACGAGCCCTTCACTTCGGTCCAGTTCTGCTTGTCGTTCACCACCTTGCTCGCGCTCACCTGGGGCTTTTCCGTGAGGAAGTGGTTGTGGTGATAGGCCAGCTGGGTGGGCGATGCATAGGCCCCCAGGCCGCTCACCGCACGGTCGCTACCGCCAGCGAGTTTTACACGGAAGCTGATGTCGTACTGCTGCCCGGCGACGAGCGGGGCGCTCAGTTCGGTCTGCATGTATTCGCTGTAGCGCTGGTATCCGGGAGTACGGGCCTCCTCATCGCTCCAGAAGATGCTTTTCCAGTTCGGTCGCTGGTCGTCCTTGAACGCCACGAAACCCGCATAGCGCTCGCCATCGGCGGCCGGGGTACCGGTCCCTAGATCATTGTCAGGAACACTTACATAGCATGCGCCCTTGTCGAACAGGTCACAGCTACCGTTGTTCGCATTGCTCCATCCCGTGGCGCGGCTGAGCTGGGCCCAGGTCCTCACGGGTTTGGTAACTTCCTCGAATCCGGGGTTCTTCACCAGGTTCGGTGCGGCCTGGGCCATTGCGGCGCCGGCGATGAGGCAGGCCAACGCGCCCACTTGATAACGACTTTTCATTTCGATGGTGGTTTGTTTCAGTGGTGTCCTTGAGACCGCGAAAGTCACGATCGGTCACACCTCTCCCATGCGAACGCCACCAATAGTTCCCCCGGGTCACCGTTAAGAACCCCGGGAACTGGCCTCATTCCTTGGGAACAGCCTTCAGGCTGATACCATCAAGGTAGTAGTAGGCATACTTGTTATCCGGTCCCTCGATGCACCGCTTGCTATCAAAGCCCGCTGCGGTGAACGTGCCGAGCACGATATAGCGCTCTCCACCATCAGCCACAAAGCGGCCCTTCACCTCCTTCCACACCCCTTTTTCACCGACAATGGCATCCACGGACACCTGTGGGGTTTCGGAGAGGAAGTGCCGGTGCTGCTGCTTCATGTTGTCGAGGGCGCAGTAGGCCCCGATGCCCATCACCGCACGATCGCTGTTGCCGGACAAGGCTACATGGAAGGTGACTTCATATTCCTGTCCTTCCACCAATGGCGATACCAGTTCCGAGATCACGTATTCCGAATATGCGTTCCAGCCGGGGACGTATTCATCCTGACCTTCCTCGTAGTTCCGTTTCATATCGTCCTTCCATGCGAAGAAACCCGCATAGTGGTCGCCCTCGAACGGCTCCATCTTTCCGTAATCGTTCTCCGGTATGCCCACGGTCTTGGCCGGTGCCTCCTTGCTGAACACCTCTGAAAGGCCAATGGTCACATTACCCCATCCCTCGGCATTGGGCACCTGGTCGTACGTGGCGGGCTCCTTGTTGATCAGCTCAAATCCACCATTGCGCACGAGTTCCTGCCCTCCCGGGGTCTGCCCCAGGCATGGTAGAGCGAACAACAAAGCACAGGAAAGAGGCAGAAGGGCGTTCATCGGTGGCTGGGTGATTTGGCGGACGGTGGCAAGATACATGCCACCCACCGATCACTTCAGCTTGTGGGCGAAGGCCTTGCGGAACTTTTCGACCTTGGGCCGGATCACATACTGGCAATAACCCTGGTCCGGATTATTGGCGTAGTAATCGTTGTGGTAGTTCTCGGCGGGATGGAACTTGGTAAGGGCGGTGATCTCCGTTACGAGGGGCGCATTGAACGCCCCGGAGCTGTCCAGGCGCGCCTTGTAGCCTTCGGATTTTCTTCGCTGGTCCTCATTGTGGTAGAAGATGGCTGAACGGTACTGATCACCCACATCGTGTCCCTGTCGGTTGAGGGTGGTGGGGTCATGGGTCTGCCAGAAAACCTCCAGCAGTTCATCCACGGAGATCACGGATGGATCGAATACGACCTCGGCCACTTCAACGTGGCCTGTTGTGCCGGAGCATACGGACTTGTAATCCGGATCCTGTGTTCGACCACCGGTATACCCGGGTGTCACTTTGGCAACGCCTTTCAGTTCGGTGAACACCGCTTCCACACACCAGAAGCAGCCAGCGCCCAACACGATGGTGTCCATCGCGCCATCTGTTGCTCCTGTTGGTCCGGGTTGTGCTTGTTGGGTCATTGCCGTTGAGGGGTCAGGCGTACAGGAGAACAGGGTGGCGATGGCGGCGATCGGGAGCCAGGATCGGCGGTGGGCTGACGCTCGGTGTATCATTTGGTGTATCAACGTCCAAACAACGTGAATGGATCACGGACGGATCAACTTCCGATGTTAAGATAGCTCAACGCCTTGCCTTGGCCGTGCGCTGGTGCTGTTGACGCAGGGCTTTTCCCAGCAGGGTGACAACACCGGTGACGAGGGCATTGCCCATGAAGAACGCGCGCCATCCATCGGCGGCTCCTTCGGTATGACCATCGGGGAACATGTTCAGGCGCTCCAGCTCCACGGGTGTCAATCGGCGATATCGGCCGTCCGTGGTCTGCACTACATGCTTGAACCGCGACGGGCCGGGACCTCCTTCCCCCGTGACGATCGTGCGCGAGGGGCGGTCCAACGCATCGGGAAAGGTCATGGCCCCCTCGGAATAATGGTATTTGTGCCCTGTGGCAGAGGCCCGTTGTTCGCGCTTCGCGCCCTTGAGGTAACGCCATTTGGCCATGTGCCCCTTGGGAATGAAGTAGCTCTTCGGCACGTCCTTCTCATCGAGGAGTACATCGCCCAACGTGGTTGGATCGGACGGCTCCGGAAGCTTCACCGTCATGGTCCACACCTGCCCGTTGCGCATGACCCCTGCGGAGTGGAACGGGGAACGGTGCCCCCCTGTGTTGAACGAGCGAGTGATCTTGGCAAGGTCGCCCTCGAGCATATAGGCGTGTAACGGAGTGGTCGGGTGGGCTTCGCCAAAGGCACGTGCGAAAAAACCATCACGAAGCAAATGCTCCTCGGGATCCTTCAGCTTGAGTGCTTTCGAGCCTGTGTGTTCGCCAAAGATGAAAACGCGTTTGCGGCGCTGCGGAAGTCCCAGATCGGCAGCGTTCACCACCCGCCATTCCACCTCATAACCCAGGGCGTTCAAGGAGCTGAGCATCACGGCCAGGTCGCGGCCTCGCTGACCTGCCGGTGAACCCAGGAGGCGGTCGACGTTCTCGAGCAACAGGTAGCGCGGCTTGTGCTTCTTCTCCGTGAGTATGCGGTGTATCTGCCACCAGAGCACGCCTTTCTTCCCCACCAGGCCGCGCGCGTTCTTCAAGGTGCTGGCCACGGAGTAATCCTGACACGGAAAACCGCCCACCAGCACATCATGATCCGGAATGTGGGATGCCTTCACCATGGCGATATCGGAGCAGACATGGCCTTCGGCCCCAAATCGGGAAACGTAGACGTCGCTGGCATGTTGGGCTTTTCGGCCCGGTTCCCACTGATTGCTCCAGACCACATCAAAGCCCCCCGCCGCCTCCAACCCCACCCGGAATCCGCCAACGCCGGCGAAAAGTTCCACCACGCGAAGCGCTCCTTCCTTGGTCGATCGGACCTTCTTGCTCATCGGGCGGCCAAGATAGGATCGGTAGGAATGGCATTCCGGACATCCTTGCCTGGGATGCGAAAAGCGGCCCTGGCGGGCCGCTTTTCCTACGAGCGGGAAACGGGACTCGGACCCGCGACCCTCAGCTTGGGAAGCTGATGCTCTACCAACTGAGCTACTCCCGCATTTCCTGGTATTGGCGCAAAGTTATGATCCGATCCGGATCCGAAGGCGTCCGGATGCGCGAAGGGCTTAACCTACTTTTGACGAGCGCCTAACATCGCACTCGCTCAAAGCGCATCCCTTTGCCGCCAAGATCCATGGACAACACGATGCAAAGCTCTGTCATCTCCAAAGTCCTGCTGGTGGACGACGAAAAGGACATTCTCGAGCTTTTGCGGTACAACTTGGAAAAGGAAGGCATCAAGGTCTTCACGGCACCCGACGGCCAGGAAGCGATGCGCCTCGCGAGGTCCGAGCATCCCGATCTGATCGTGCTGGACATCATGATGCCCGGCATGGATGGCGTGGAGGTGTGCAATCGGTTGCGTGCCCTGCCCGAGTTCAAGAACACATTGATCACCTTCCTGACCGCGCGTGGCGAGGATTATTCGCAGATCGCGGGCTTCGATGCAGGCGCGGATGATTATATGACCAAGCCCGTTCGACCCAAGGTCTTCGTTAGCAAGGTGAAGGCCTTGTTGAAGCGTGCTGGAGGGGTCAAGGGCGATGAGCGCATCATGGAGTCGAACGGTGTTACGCTTGACCTGGAGCAGGTGGTGGTGCGCAAGGACGGCCAGGAATTGAAGCTGCCAAAGAAGGAGTTCGAGTTGCTGGCCTTGCTGATGAGCAAGCCGGGGAAGGTCTTCAAGCGGGACGAGATCTACTCGCGCATCTGGGGCGATGGTCTCTTCGTTGGGGATCGCACGATCGATGTGCACATCCGCAAGTTGCGTGAGAAGATCGGCGACGAGCGCATCGGTACGGTCAAGGGCATTGGCTACAAATTCGAGGCCTAGTCCGGGCAGCGGGAACACCCCCCTATATTTGGCGCCCATTACACCGCTCGGGGTGTAGCGCAGCCCGGTTAGCGCGCGTCGTTCGGGACGACGAGGCCGGAGGTTCGAATCCTCTCACCCCGACCAGACCCAAGCCCTTGCGACGAAGTCGCAGGGGCTTTTTGTTCCGGGCGGACTGCAAGCGCAGCTTGAGCGGCCGCATGGAACAAAAGCCAGCGAGCGCAGCGAGCGGGGCTTGGGTATGAGGCCACCCCCTTCAGGAAAGCCCGCTTCGGGCAACCCTCTCACCCCGACCAGACCCAAGCCCTTGCGACGAAGTCGCAGGGGCTTTTTGTTCCGGGCGGACGGCCAGCGCAGCTTGAGCGGCCGCATGGAACAAAAAGCCAGCGAGCGCAGCGAGCGGGGCTTGGGTATGAGGCCACCCCTCCCGGAAAGGCCGCTTCGGCGCATGACAGAGCCTCTACCGAATTACACTGAAATATTATTCTGTCTATCAATCACTTACAATTCAATGATCAATACGATCATTGAAGCCATGTGGGTCGTTTGGCCGATCGCGCCCTAGCCTGCCGCTGGTGGGTCGGTAACCTCCGTTCCTTCCCTTTTCCCTGCCGGCCAAAATTATTCCGCGGTACCAGAGGCATCCCTTCGTCACCCCTACACGTCTATTCATCAAGAACAATGTCACGCGCTTACAAAATATCACTGATCCTGAAGAGCCGCAGCAGCTTGCCGGTCTACCGGGATCTGTCCAAGCTGAGCGACGTGGAGCTGGATGAGCAGGTACGCGTGATGGTGCGCCGGATGCGCACCAATGAGAGCGCGATCATCGCCCGCATGTCGCTCCGGCAGCCCACGTTCAGCTTGAACTGAGCGCACCTGTCCTTGGCCGGTATTCGGCCATGCGCATACGGTGCTGTGGGACCGATCGCGCTTCCGCTCCTGTTCATTTGTCCTTGATAACCGGCCGAAGCCCCGGTTCGCCGCACGTTCCGGCGGCCCCCTATATTCGCCCCGTCAACGCGAAACGACATGAGCGAACATCACCACGAGGGCCACTTTCCGGAGGAAGCCGAACAGAACGAGATCGCTGGACCGGTGCTGACGGCCTTGATGATCCTGGCCTCCATCGTGCTGCTCATCTGGGCGAGCTGCTGATCCCGGCGGTCAGGCGTCACCTGCCCGTTCCAGATACTGATCGCGCCTCACAAGGGCGAACCAGTTGTCGCTGAGTTCAAGGTACCCGTGTTCGAAACAGAACACGTAGGTATTTCCCTTCTTCGTCTTGTAGATGTTCGTGTGGTACATGAAGTTGTACCCCCGTTCGATCAACTTGTCACGGTGCACTTTCTTGGTACCATCCGGCCCGTTGTTCAGTTCCGTCAGGATCCTGCGGTTCCGCTTCAGTGAATTCACCACGTTGCGCACGTAGTTGATGGGCGCGTTATTGCTGCGGTAGTGGTAGAGGTTTCGGCAGGCATCCGAACAGAACTTCTTGTCCGTGCGCCCTTGGATGGGCTCTCCGCATTCCAGGCATCCTTTTCTTTCGGTGGTGCGCATGAGGCCGAAATGTAATCGTCCGCTGCGATCCCAAGGGCAGCCTCGGACGTTATCTTGGGGAACAGCCCATGACGCCTTTATTGTCATTCACCGATCGCGGCATCCACTGCGCCCAGGCCGACACGTACATCGATCCGTGGAAGGGCGTTGACCGGGCGATCATCACACATGCGCACAGCGACCATGCGCGGGGCGGCAGCTCACGCTACCTCGCCCACCCGATCACCAAACAACTGATGCATGCCCGCATAGGTCCCAGCCTCGCCATCGACACGCTGTGGCCAGGCCAGATGGGCACCATCAACGGAGTGCGGTTCTCGCTGCATCCCGCAGGCCACATTCCCGGAAGCATGCAGGTGCGCGTGGAATACAAGGGCGAGGTGTGGGTGGCCAGCGGCGACCATAAACGCGCCGCGGATGGCATCAGTGAGGCCTTCGAACCTGTTCCCTGCCACACCTTCATCACCGAATGCACATTCGGGCTGCCCATCTACCGGTGGCCGGAGCCCAGCAAAGTGTTCACCGACATCAACGCGTGGTGGAAGGTGAATGCGGAGAGCGGGGTGTGCAGCATCATCAGCGCTTACAGTCTGGGCAAGGCGCAACGTGTGCTGGTCGGAGTGGATCCCAGCATCGGTCCCATCCTCGTGCATGGTGCAGTGGCCAACATGAACAACGTGCTGGCGGCGTGTGGCCTGGTACTTCCGCCGTGGGAGCAGGTCACCAAGGACACCCCGAAGGAGCGGTTCCGGAATGCGTTGGTGATCACCCCGGGCAGCAGCGCGGACTCACCGTGGTCGAACAAGATGAGACCCTACCGAACCGCCATGGCCAGTGGGTGGATGCAGTTGCGGGGATGGCGCCGGCGTGGCAACCTGGACCGAGGATTCGTCCTCAGCGATCATGCCGATTGGGATGCCTTGTTGCTGGCGGTGAAGGAGACCGGGGCAGAACGGATCATTGCAACGCATGGCTACACGGACGTTTTCAGTCAATACCTGCGCAGCGTAGGCTATAACGCAACAGCGGAGAGCACCGAGTTCGCCGGGGAAGGCGATGGAGCCGATCATGGCACGGTCGCTGCGGGCGGTACGTCAGGCCCCGGGCCCGTGGATGCGCAACAGGGCGACCATGAAGCACCATGAGACGCGAAGCGCAACTCTTCGATGCACTTGATTCCACCACCAGCACCAATGCCAAGGTGGACGCGTTGGCGCTCTATTTCCGCGAGGCGGCCGATGCCGACAAGCTGTGGACCATCGCGCTGCTCAGCGGGCGGCGACCCAAGCGTCCCGTTACCAGCACGCAGTTGCGACGTTGGGCTGCGGAGATCAGCGGCATACCGGACTGGCTCTTCGAGGCCAGCTACCACGTGGTGGGCGACTTCGCGGAGACCGTTACCCACATCGCCACGCTTCAACAGCCCATCACGAAGAGCCTCACGGAATGGGTGCGCTACGTGGAGGACATGAAGGACGGAAGCGAGGAGGAGAAGGGACGGATGGTGAAGGACGCATGGGGGGGGCTGGAAGGCATGGAGCTCTTCGTGTTCAACAAGATCATCACCGGAGGATTCCGCATCGGCGTGAGCCAGAAGATCATGGTGAAAGGCCTCAGCATGGCGACGGGCCTGAGCGAGGATGTCATTGCACACCGGCTGATGGGCGCATGGAGCCCCCACACCACCACGTTCCAACATCTCCTGTTCTCCGAGGATCCCGCGGATCAGGCCTCCCGTCCCTACCCGTTCTACCTCGCCTATGGCATCGAGGGAGAGCAGGGTCGCGCCGCAGGGGCGGGGATCGATCAACTTCTCGCCCTCGGCGATCCGCTCGATTGGCAGGCCGAGCATAAATGGGATGGGATCCGGGGTCAGCTGATCGTGCGTGGGCATCGACATTTCGTGTGGAGCCGGGGCGAAGAACTCGTCACCGACAAATACCCGGAATTCGAACCGTTGCGCGAAGCACTGCCCCAGGGTACCGTGCTCGACGGCGAGATCCTGGCCTGGAAGAACGGAGCACCCTTGCCCTTTTCGGACATGCAGAAACGCATCGGGCGAAAGACCGTCGGCAAAAAGATCCTCGGCGATGTGCCCGTGGTGTTCATGGCGTATGACCTGTTGGAATTGGAGGGGCGCGACATCCGACAGCGGCCCATGCACGAAAGGCGCAGCTTGCTCGAACGGCTGGTGCCCGATGCCTCCAATGCTTCCTTGGTCCTATCCCCCACCCTGCGCTTCGCATCCTGGCAGGATATCGTGGACCTGCGGGAACACGCACGAGCCACCAGCATTGAAGGACTGATGCTGAAGCGCCGTTCCAGCACCTATGAAGTGGGTCGCAAACGCGGCGATTGGTGGAAGTGGAAAGTGGATCCGCTGAGCGTGGACGCGGTGCTCACCTTCAGCATGCAGGGCCATGGGCGACGCGCTGATCTGTACACGGACCACACCTTCGGCCTTTGGCACAACGGCCAGCTGGTCACCTTCGCGAAGGCCTACAGCGGACTTACGGATGCGGAGATGAAAGAGGTGGATCGCTTCGTGAAGAAGAACACCATCGAACGCTTCGGGCCCGTGCGGCAGGTGGAACCGCAATTGGTGTTCGAGATCGCCTTCGAAGGCATCAACGCCAGTTCGCGACACAAAAGCGGTGTGGCCGTGCGCTTTCCGCGGATCGTGCGTTGGCGGCACGACAAGGCGCCGACGGATGCGAATACATTGGATGACCTGAAAGCCTTGATCCCATGACCAGGACGCCGGATGTTCAGAAGGTCGGCCGGGGCCGGAGGAATACCACACCTGTCGATTCCTGGTTCGCCTCGCAAGGATGGAACGCGCAGCCTTTCCAGCGGGAGGTATGGGCGCACATGTCGGCAGGTAGCAGTGGGCTGCTGAACGCGCCCACGGGCACGGGCAAAACCTATGCGATCTGGGGCGGCGTTGTGAATGCAGCGCTTCATGCAGCGAAGGGGAAAACGCGAAGGGACCACAAGGGCTTGAAGGTGATCTGGATCACTCCGCTCCGCGCGTTGGCCGGAGAGATCGCCGACAGCGCGCAACACTTATGCGATGGTGTGGGCCTTGCCTGGAAGGTGGGCGCTCGCACGGGCGACACCAGCACCAAGGAGCGCGCCGCGCAGAAGAGGTCCCAGCCCCAGTTGCTGGTCACCACACCCGAAAGCCTGCATGTGCTGCTGGCCACCAAGGGTTACGCCGACGTGTTCAAGCACCTCGACTGGTTCATCGCCGACGAATGGCATGAGCTGTTGGGCAGCAAGCGCGGCGTGCAGGTGGAATTGGCCCTGAGCCGTTTGAAAGCGCTACGCCCACAACTGGGCATCTGGGGCATCAGTGCCACCATCGGCAACCTGGAGGAGGCGATGATGGTGCTGCACGGCACGGACCATGCGGATGGCACCCACGACGCCTTGCCTGGGGATCGCCGCCGCCCGGTGCTGATACGCTCCAACGTGAAGAAGCGCATGGAGGTACGCAGCATCATTCCCGAGAAGGTGGAGCACTACCCTTGGGCCGGGCACCTGGGGCTGAAGCTCGCGCACCGGCTGCTACCGATCATCGAGCAGAGCACCAGCACGCTGATCTTCACCAACACGCGCGCGCAGAGTGAGATCTGGTACCATCACCTCCTCGCCATCGCACCGGACCTGGCCGGCACCGTCGCCTTGCACCACGGCTCCTTGGACCGCAAGGTGCGTGAGTGGGTGGAACAGGCGTTGGATGCGGGGAAGTTGAAGGCCGTGGTGTGCACCAGCAGCCTTGACCTGGGCGTGGACTTCCGGCCGGTGGAAAGCGTTGTGCAGATCGGCGGACCGAAAGGCGTGGCGCGCTTCGTACAGCGCGCGGGCCGCAGTGGACATCAGCCGGATGCCACGAGCCGCATCTGGTTCCTGCCCACGCACGCACTGGAACTGGTGGAGGCCGCCGCGCTGCGACACGCGGCCGAAGAGGGCAGCATCGAGGCGCGGCAGCCGCTGTTCCGCTGCTTCGATGTGCTGGCGCAGTACATGGTGACACTGGCCGTGAGCGACGGCTTCGCACCGGCCGAACTGTTCCGTGAGGTGCGATCCACCTGGTGCTTCAAGGACATTACGCCCGAGGAATGGGACTGGTTGATCACCTTCATCACCACGGGCGGCAAGAGCTTGCTGGCCTATGACGAATTCCGCAAGGCGGTGGTGGATGATGATGGCCTCATCCGGGTGCATGACAAGCGCATCGCGTTGCGGCAGAAGCTGAGCATCGGCACCATCGTGAGCGATAGCAGCTTCGTGGTGAAGTTCGTGAGCGGCGGCCGCATCGGCACCGTGGAGGAATGGTTCATCAACCAGCTGAAGCCCGGTGATGTGTTCTGGTTCGCGGGGCGCTCGCTGGAACTTGTGCGCGTGAAGGACATGGTGGCCCAGGTGCGCAAGAGCCGCGAACATAAAGGGAAGATCCCCAGCTGGCAGGGCGGCCGCATGCCGTTGACCAGCTACATGGCGCAAGTGTTGCGCGATCAACTCACCACGGACAGGCCCGGTGCGGAAATGACGGCCGTGGAACCGATCCTGGAGCGCCAGCGCGCAACGAGCATTGTTCCCGGTCCGGATGAACTGCTCATCGAGCGCTTCACCAGTCGCGAAGGGCATCACGTGGTGGTGTATCCCTTCGAAGGCCGCTTCGTGAACGAGGCGTTGGGCTCGCTCCTCGCCTTCCGCATGAGCCTGCTGAGGCCGATCACCTTCAGCATCGCGATGAACGACTATGGCTTCGAATTGTTCAGCGACCAAACCATCCCCATCGAAGAAGCCCTGGACAACGATCTGCTCAGTGCCACCGACCTCCTGCCCGACCTGCAGCGCAGCATGAACGCCACGGACATGGCGCGCCGCAAGTTCCGCGATATCGCCAGCATCGCAGGGCTGGTGTTCAAGGGCATGCCCGGCAAACCCATGAAAGAGCGCCACATGCGCGCCAACAGCAGCCTCTTTTTCGACGTGTTCCGCGAGCATGAGCCAGAGCACATCCTACTACGCCAGGCGTACGACGAGGCCTTCGATGTGCAGATGGAACTACCGCGCTTACGCCAGGCCTTGGACCGCATCCAGGCCCAGCGCAAGGTGCTGATGGATCCGGGAAGATTCACACCTTTCGCCTTTCCCATCATCGTGGACCGCTTGCGTGAGCGGTTGACCAGCGAGGAGTTGGAGGACCGCATCCGGAAAATGACGGAGCGGTTGGAGAAGCCTTGATCCACGACCTACATTTCAAGTACATGCTCACCCACGACATCCCCATCCTGCAGGACGTCTTCACACTGCATCCTTATGGTGCCATGTACTGGCGCAGCAAGGGTTGGTTGCTGCTGAGCGATCTGCACCTGGGCAAGGCCGCGCACTTCCGCAAGGCGGGACTGCCTTTGCCCGAAGGAAGCGATGAACAGACCCTGGCCCGCCTCGATGAACTGATCGCCCACTTCGCTCCGCAGCGGTTGGTGATCATCGGCGACCTGTTCCACAGCGACCTGAACAACGGCTGGAAGCTCTTCCATGATTGGTGCGAACGGCAACAGGTTGAATTGCATTTGGTGATGGGCAACCATGATCGCCTGAGCGAGCGGCGCTATCGCGAAGCGGGATTGGTGACCCATGCCGCCGGGCTCGTGTCGCTACCCTTCATCCTTGAACATGAGGCACCGCTGGCCATGGGTGGAACTGGCATGATCCACGTGATCAGCGGGCATACGCATCCCGGCGTGGTGTTGATCGGTGCTGGAAAACAAAGCCTACGCCTGCCTTGTTTCCTGGTCGGTCCGCAGGTCACCTTGCTGCCTGCCTTCGGCATCACCACCGGGCTTCACATCGTGAGACCCACCGCCCTGCACCGGGTGTTCGCCTGCACGGAGAAGGCCGTGCTGGATGTCACCGGAGTGAGCGTGGAGGCTTGAGACCGCAGATGGATGGGATGGAAGGGATGAACGCAGATGAACATGTCATGTGACGATCCTATCCTCGTCCATCGGCGTTCATGCTCTTCATCTGTGGTCCCTATGCAAAAAGCCCTTCCCGGCTGGCCGGGAAGGGCTTTGATCGGTCTCTGCGATGATCTTACTTGGCAGCCTCGTCAGTGGCGGCTTTGGCAGCCTTGGTCGCCTTGGATGCCTCGTCCTTATCCGTGTGCTTGGCAAAGCGCTTCTTGAACTTATCCACACGACCGGCGGTGTCGATGAGCATCATCTTACCGGTGTAGAACGGGTGGCTTGTGTTGCTGATGTCCAGCTTCACGAGCGGGTACTCCTTGCCGTCCTCGTAGGTAACGGTGTCCTTGGTGTTCGTGCAGCTCTTGCCGAGGAACATGGTCTCATTGCTCATGTCCTTGAACACGACCGTACGGTAGCTATCTGGGTGAATGCCTGGCTTCATGGCGCTTTTTCTTGGTTTCCTGCCCGAAGTCCGGGCGTAGGGGCCGCAAATGTAAGCACTTCCACCATTCCTGCAACTCCCTGACCTTCGGGCAATAGTGGCGGGCCTTCCCGCGTATGAGCCTGCGCACCCATCTTTGCCCCCCTTGTCCGCCATCCGCCATACCCTCCTTTTCGGCCTGCTGGCCGTGCTGCTCTTCTCCTGCCGCAAGGACGAACAGTTCACGGACGACCCCGGGGCCATGCTGGTGCTTACGGAGGACACGGTGCTCTTCGACACCATCTTCACCACGGTGGGTTCGGTGACCAAGCGCTTCACGGTGCGCAACGAGAACGCCAGCGCCGTAAAGGTCGACATCGCCCTGGAAGGCGGTACGCCCTCCCCCTTCCGCATCAATGTGGATGGCGCCTCGGGAACGGCCTTCAGCGATGTGGAGATCCTGGGCGGAGACAGCATCTACATCTTCGTGGAGGCCACACTGAACCAGAACAACGCCAACAACCCGTTCATCATCGAGGACCACATCCTGTTGAACACGAACGGCAACGAGCAGAGCGTGCTGTTGCTGGCTTGGGGGCAGGATGCGCACTTCTTCTATCCCACCAACAACGGCGGCGGTTTTCCGGACTACAGCATCATTCCCTGCGGTGATCACTGGATCAATGACAAGCCCTATGTGATCTATGGATATGCCGTGGTGGATTCATTGTGCACCCTTACGATCGATCCCGGAGTGAAAGTGTATTTCCACGGAGGCGCAGGACTCTGGGTGTACAAATACGGTCAGATCCAGGCCATGGGCACGGTGGAGGACCGCATCACCTTCCAAGGTGATCGCCTGGAACCACAGTACGCCGACCTGCCCAACCAATGGGACCGCATCTGGATCAATGAGGGTTCGCAGGACAACGAACTGCGGAACTGCGTGATCAAGAATGCACTGATCGGCCTGCAGGCGCAGACCTTTCCGCTGACGCCCGGGCAGCCCACCAGCACCAACAAGCTGATCCTGGAGAATGTGGACATCCAGAACTGCCTCACGGCGGGGCTGTATGCCGAGAACTATCGCATCGACGCCACCAACCTCCTGCTGGGTAGTGCAGGGCAATACTCCGTGGTGCTGACCGGCGGCGGCGAGTACCACTTCGACCATCCCACCATTGCCAACTTCTGGGGATTCGATGTTCGTCAGGATCCGGCGTTCCTCTTGACCAATCGGTTCGCGGATGTGTTCGGTGCTGTGCAGGTGCGTACCATCGAGAACAGCGACTTCAGGAATGGGATCATCACCGGCAACAACACCAACGAGTTCAAGCTGGACCTGGATGTCGGCCAGAGTTCGACCTTCACCTTTGATCACTTCCTGTTGAAGACGGATCAGCCCACCAATGATCCTGATCACTTTCCGGATCAGGGATCTATCTATCGGAACCAGAACCCTGGTTTTGTTGACCCCACAACACCTGACCTGCACCTGTCAAGCGCCACCGTATTCCCTGTGAACAAGGGCGTGAACACAAGCACGACCGAGGATCTGGACGGAAATACCTATGGGGCCCAGGACGGAGGGGTTGATATCGGCTGCTACGAGTTCTGGCCCTAAGCCAACTCCAACAGGAACTTCATCGTATCCACGCCATCCGCGTAATCCAGCGGGCCGGGGCATTGCGCGGTGCCGAAGGGCACATGACCGTGGCCGATGATGCATTGGATGCGGTGCTCCTCCGCCTTGAGCGTTGAAAGCACCTCTGCCCGATTGGTATAGCGCTCATAGAACAGCGACCCTAACGGGCTGTAGATCGCGCTGTCCTCCTTGAACAACACGAAGCCGTTCTCGATCAAGGGCACGCGGTCCATCAGCCAGATGGCCTTGTGGTAGTCGTAGTTGTTCGCCCACTTGTTGTGCCGCGCCAGGTGTTCCCACGGGAAGATGGCCTTGAAGATGCGGTCCAGGTCGAAGTCCTGCGGCACATACAGCTTGCCCACGTTGCGGCAGCCCAGGCCGAAGTAACGGAAGATGTCCTCGCCCAATGCGCTGAGTTCCTCATCGGTCTCCGTGCCGTCCAGAACGGCCACACTGGTGCGGCTGCGACGCACGATCCGTGGAACGTGGGCGAAGTAGTGATCGAAATAACGCGCTGTGTTGTCACTGCCCGTGGCGATCACCGCATCCACCTCCCCGAGCTTGTCGGGCGGGATGATTACCGCTGATGCCATTCCCGGTGAAAGGAGGCCGATGAGCTGCACTACCGCCTGGGTGAGCCCGGCATCGTCGCTGCTGACCTTCACCCGTGCCCGGTGGCCGCAGAGCAGGACGCAGAGCAGGTCATGGAAGCCCACCAGCGGCACGTTGCCTGCCATGATGATGCCGATGGTACGTTGCACGCGTTCCGCTCCCAGCTGAGGGTAAGATTGCACCCATTCCTCCAGCGCCTCGCGGCGAAGCATCACGGAGAGGCCCTCCAATGCGTGACGCACATTGGTCTCGGTGAACCATCCATTGCGGGGAACGGCTCCGAGGATAACATCATTGAAGGCGGCATATTCCCCTTCACTGAGCCCGCATGCATGTCCGGGCCAGGGCTTGTTCGCGGCGAAAAGGCTGAACAGTTCGCCCAGCTTCACAAAGACGTTCACCCGTTCTGAAAGTCCGAGCTCTTGAACCTTTCCGGATGCTGCGCTGTTCATGCTTCTTAAATTCGCCCCGCCTTTTCGCCGGAGTCGGACGAACGGGGCCTCAAACATAGAGCGACGACCATGGCCATAATGATCACCGAGGAGTGCATCAACTGCGGTGCCTGCGAGCCGGAGTGCCCCAACAACGCCATCTACGAAGGTGGTGCGGAGTGGCGCCTCAGCGATGGCACCAGTCTCCACGGCAGCCTCACCACGCCCATGGGCAACAGCTACGATGCCGATGCCGCCGTTGAGCCCAAGGCCATGGACGTGTATTACATCGTTCCCGACAAGTGCACCGAATGCACCGGCTTCCACGATGAGCCGCAGTGCGCCGCCGTGTGCCCCGTTGATTGCTGCGTGGATGACCCCGAGTTCCGCGAGACCAAGGAGCAGTTGATGGCGAAGAAGGAGTTCATGCACTTGTGAACGGGCCGCAGGTTCTGTGTTGGCTTCAGGCCACAGGCTGCAGGCCACAGGCTTGATCAATGGATGTACTTTCGGCACGATGCCTGCCGTTGTCCTTCGGCCCATGCGGATCCCTCTTTTCCTTTTCCTCACACTGACCTCCGCCTGGCTTGGCGCCCAGCCGGTCGACCACGCGCCGGTGATCGCCGCATTGAAAGCCTTGACGGATGCCACGCGCGATGCGCAACGCGACAGCCTCAGCGCCGATATCAAGCAAGGCCTGCGAACGATCCTCGAGGCCGATGATGCGTTCACCGCCGACCTGAAGGACATTCCCATGAGCCGCGTGGATGCGCCGGACGGCAAGTTCCGCCTACTCACCTGGAACGTGCCTTATGCGAACGGAACGCATCGCTTCGAAGGCATGCTGCTGGTGCAGGACAAACGGCGCCGCGTGCTGTACGAACTGCGCGACATGACGGAGAAGATCGGCAACCCCAGCCTGGCCACCTGCACATCCGAGAACTGGTACGGGGCGCTTTATTACACGGTGGTGCCGATGAAGAAAGGTGGCAAGACCTGGTACACCCTGCTCGGCTGGAAAGGCTACAGCAACGTGGAGACCCGTAAGGTGATCGACGTGCTGAGTTTCAAAGGCGCGGTGCCGGTGTTCGGTGCGCCCCTCTTCGGCGAAGGCCGCATGAAGCGCATGCGCGAGGTCTTCGCCTTCAGTTTCCAGTCATCGATGAGCGTGAAGTGGGATCAGGCCAACCTGCGCATCGTGGTGGATCATCTCGCGCCGATGAAGCCCGAGTTCGCCGGGCAGGCCGCCTTCATGGGGCCGGACCTGAGCTATGATGCCTACGTGTGGGAAAAGGACCACTGGGTTCTGCAGCGCGATGTGGATGTGCGGCAGGAGGACCAGAGCAAGCCTTGGAATAAGCCGCCGAAGGAGTGAACGGTCGGAGGTGGTGCCAAGTAAAAATGTGCAAGGTGCGGCTCCCCTACCGGTCCAGTTCGATCACGAGGTCCCAACATCAGGCGAATAAGCGCGGATAGGAGGATGCGTGAGAGCCGTTGATGCTGAGGGCCACAGAACGGCAAAGGATCACCCATGGATGGGCTAATTTGCGCGGATGAAAGAAGCGTTCATTTTCCTTGCCGTGTTATCGGCTGCCACCATTCCGGGTGACGGCCGAGCACAGTCGCACGACCTGATCGGCTACTGGCACAACTGGAGCGACGCGAACGCGCCGTACATCCCTCTCGACCAGGTGGACCCACGCTACTCGGTGATCGAAGTCGCCTTCGCCTTGCCCGCCAATGGATCTACCAGCAACATGCAATTCGTGCCGGCGATGGTCTCGCAAAGCACGTTGATCACCCAAATACAGACCCTGCAAGCGGCTGGAAGGAAAGTGCTCATCAGCATCGGAGGTGCAACGGCGACCGTGCAATTGAACAGCAATGCGCAGCGCGACGTGTTCGTCAGCAGCATGCTCACCATCCTGAACACCTTCGGGTTTGATGGCATCGACCTGGACCTCGAAGGATCATCCGTCTCGATCACCGGTGGCACCATCGCTGCGCCCATCGATCAACCCATCATTCGCTTGATCGCCGCGGTGAATTCCATTGCCACTCAATATCAAGCATCGCACGGACACCACATGATGCTGACCATGGCACCCGAAACCGCGTTCGTGCAAGGAGGCATGAGCGCGTTCGGTGGCATCTGGGGCGCTTACCTGCCGATCATCCATGCGCTGCGCGATCGGCTGGACATCCTGCAAGTGCAGTTGTACAACAGCGGGAGCATGTACGGCATCAATGGCGCCATCTACGAGCAGGGTACCGCCGACTTCATCGTATCGCAGACCGAAGCGGTGATACAAGGCTTCAATACCCTTGGAGGATATTTCAACGGACTTCCGCCGGAGAAGGTCGCGAGCGCCCTGCCTGCATGCCCTTCCGCTGCGGGCGGCGGATCAGTGTCGTCGGCGGTGCTCGTTTCCGCCATGAACTACTTGCTTGGCACTGGCCCGCAACCGGGTAATTACACGCGTTGGGCCAGCTACCCCGCGCTTCGGGGCCTGATGACATGGAGCGTCAACTGGGATGCGCTGAACACCTGCAACACGACCAGCTACAGATACGCGCAGACCTACCAAAGCATCTGCGGCACGAGCCTGCCGGTGCGGGTGCGCGCGATGCTGGACGGGCCTTACGATCCGATCCTTCATCTCATGCACGACTCGCTGCGTGTTCATTCATACATCCCGACGCTCGAGCCGTTCACGGCCGCAGGATTCACCCAGGTCGCTGCGAACACGGGGCAGGTCCCCGCGAGCGGTGTGCTCAACTTCTCAGGCAACAATGCCATCGTGGATTGGGTCCTGCTTGAATTGCGTAGCGCGTTGGCTCCGTCCCAGATCCTACAGACACGCACTGCACTTATCCAGCGCGATGGTGATATCGTGGCGCTCGACGGCACCTCGCCGGTCACCTTTTCCGGCGTGGCCGGCAGCTATCGCATCGCGGCCCGCCAACGCAACCACCTGGGTGTGATGACGGCGACTTCGGTCATGCTCTCCACTTCCATACTGAACATCGACTTCGCCAACAGCGCCACCCCTACCTACGGCACCAATGCTTTGAAGAACGTGAACGGAACGATGGTGATGTGGTCGGGCAATACGGCGCGCGACGTGTTGATCAAATACACCGGCAGTGCCAACGATCGTGATCCGATCCTGGTGCGCATCGGCGGGACCATCCCCACCAATACGGTGAGCGGCTATTTCGCTGAGGACGTGAACATGGATGCGAAGGTGAAGTACACCGGTGCGGCGAACGACCGGGATCCGGTCCTGGTGAACATCGGCGGCACCGTGCCGACCAATACCCTGAGCGAACAATTGCCATGAACGACGGATGTTGGACGGCCGGGAAGGCGTTGGGCAGCTTCGATCCGATCACCATGCCACGCCTAACCGCATGCCTCGTTCTGCTGTCCCTGTCATGCTGGCTTTTGGCGCAGGACCTGATCATTACCACGGAAGGCGATTCGATCAACTGCAGCATCACCACCATCTCCAGCGCCCGCCTGTTCTATTCGCAGCAGATCGGTGATGACATCCGGCGCGACAACATAGCGCTGAGCAATGTGGCCCTATACAGTCGCAAAGGCTATTTCCCGGTGATCCTGGGAAACTCCTCTTCGCCAGCAGTGCGCAAGCGGAAAGACGAACCATCCGGTCGCTGGCAATTGGGAGTGGAAGCGGGTATCAGCCGCAGGATCGGCGAGGTGCCCCCGGACCTGGACCCGATGTTGGAGGACCACATCGAAGCGCAGCGCAATGGACTGCACGTGTCCGGTTCCGTCCACTACTTCATCAAGGAGGAACTGGCGTTGGGCGTGGTGTACAACAGCTTTTTCGGTGCGAAGCACAGCATGGAGATCACCGGTACCGCTGAAGATGGATCGACCGTGACCGGCATCCTGGCCGAGGATGTCCGCATGCGCTGGATCCCCTTCTCGGTACTGTATGCGCCCCGTTCCCAAGGCAGGACCTCATTCCAAGGCTCGGTAGGCATAGGACCTTTGTTCTACAGGAACTACGCCATCATCCTGAACAACGTGCTGATCACCGGCGCCAGCGCGGCCATGGGTGCTTCGGTCCGTCTCCAACACCGGCTCACGTCCACAGCAAGCATCGGCCTGCATGTGGCTTACATGGCAGGCAGCATCGACCGGTTCGAATATGACTTCGGGTCCACAAAGGCCACGATCAGCCTCCCCGACGCCTACAATGAGAGCGTGAACCGCTTCGATATCGGGCTGAACCTCAGGCTTCGCTTGTGATCGCGGAACGATCGACGATCCCTTGGTGAAGAAGTCGTTCCGCTGACCGGAACCCTACGCCTACGGCCCGCTACCTTTGCGCCGCCCAATACACGGGCCGCACCATGCTCACCGCCACCAAGAAGAAGGTCCACAACTACAGCGCCGGTCCCTGCATCCTGCCGCAGGAGGTCTTTGAAAAAGCAGCACAGGCCGTGCTGGACTTCGAAGGCAGCGGCATGAGCATCCTCGAGATCAGCCACCGCAGCAAGCCCTTCGAGGCCGTGATGGCCAAGGCCCAATCGCTCGTGAAGGAACTGCTCGGCGCGCCCGATCACTACCAGGTGGTGTTCCTCGGAGGCGGTGCCAGCCTCGGCTTCCACATGATCCCGCAGAACTACATGAAGGTCGGCGGTAAGAGCGCTTATGCCAACACCGGCGAGTGGGCGTCCCGCGCCATCAAGGAGAGCAAGCTGGCCGGTGAGACCGTTTTGGTGGCCAGCAGTGAGGACAAGAACTTCAGCTACATCCCCAAGGGCTTCCCCATCCCCAGCGATGCCGACTACTTCCACTTCACCAGCAACAACACCATCTTCGGCACGCAGTACAAGCAGTTCCCGACCCCGGTCGCAAGCACCGGGGCGCCTATGCCGCTGGTGTGCGACATGAGCAGCGACATCTTCAGCCGGCCGGTGAACGTGGCCGACTTCGCCCTGATCTATGCCGGGGCCCAGAAGAACATGGGACCCGCTGGTGCCACTGTGTATCTCTTCGATCCAGGCTCGCTCGGTAAGACCGGCCGCAAGCTGAGCCCGATGATGGACCTGAAGAACCATGCTGACAAGGAGAGCATGTACAACACGCCACCGGTGTTCCCGGTATATGTAAGCATGCTCACCCTGGAGTGGTTGAAGAGCATCGGTGGCATTCCGGAGATCACCAAACGCAACACGGCGAAGGCCGAGCTGCTGTACGCGGCGATCGACCGGCTGCCGCTGTTCAAGGGCACCACCGCCGTGGAGGACCGCAGCCAGATGAACGCCACCTTCGTGTTGAACGATGCAGCGTTGGAACCCGCCTTCGACGCCCTATGGAAGGAGGCCGGGATCAATGGCATCCGCGGGCACCGCAGCGTGGGGGGCTACCGCGCCAGCATGTACAACGCCCTGCCCATCGAGAGCGTGCAGGTGCTGGTGGATGTGATGGAGCATTTCGCAAAGAAGAACGGATAACCAAGCAACTTTTTCCGCCCTGCGGCGGATACAGCAGCACACATGCGCATACACGCGAACGACGGCATCAGCAAAGGGGCGGCCGCCCGCCTCAAGGAGGAAGGTTTCAACATCACCACCGACCACGTGCCCCAGGACCAACTGGCGGCCTACATCAACAAGGAGAACGTGGAAGTGCTGCTGGTGCGCAGCGCCACCAAGGTGCGCAAGGACCTGCTGGACGCATGTCCCGGCCTGAAGCTGATCGGGCGAGGCGGCGTGGGACTCGACAACATCGACACCGAACATGCCAAGCTGAAAGGCGTGCCCGTGATCAACACACCCGCCTCCTCCTCCATCTCCGTGGCGGAACTGGTGATGGCGCACCTTACCGGCATGCTGCGCAACCTGCACCTCGCCAATCGCCATATGCCCGGGGAAGGGGTCACCCACTTCAAGGAGCTGAAGAAGGCCTACGAGAAAGGCAGCGAGGTGCGCGGCAAAACCCTTGGCATCATCGGCTTCGGTCGCATCGGACAGTGGACCGCACGCTATGCACTGGGTGCGGGCATGAAGGTGATCTACACCGATCGCCACGCCATTGCCGAAAGCCTCGAACTGGAAGTGGGCGGCCAGGTGATCCGCGTGGGCGTGAAGCTCGTTACGCTGGATGAGTTGCTTGCACATTCCGACGCCATCAGCCTTCACGTACCCTCACAGGCCAACGGTGAACCCGTGCTGGGCGCCGCCGAACTGGCCCGGATGAAGCACGGGGCCGTGATCGTGAATACGGCCCGGGGCGGAAGCATCGACGAGGATGCACTGCTCGCTGCCCTCAACAGTGGCCATGTACGTGCTGCCGCCCTTGACGTCTTCACCAACGAGCCCACCCCGCGCGAGGACCTGCTGAAGCATCCGCACATCAGCCTGAGCCCGCACATCGGAGCGGCCACGGCCGAAGCGCAAGGACGCGTGGGCGATGAGCTGTGCGACCTGATCATCGCCTTTCGCGACCAGGTGACCGCCGATCGTGCATGATCCGTCTCCGTCCCTTTCGCGCCTGGCGCCCCGTACCGGACAAGGCCCATTTGGTGGCCAGCCGCAGCTATGTGAACTACACCGAGGAGCAGCTGCGCGATAAGCTCGCCAGCAACCCCTACTCCTTCCTGCATGTGATCCATCCCGATCACGGACGCAACGAGCACCTTTCACGCACCGAACGCTTCGCCAATGTGCGTCGCAAATGGAACGACTTCCTCGGCGAGGGCTGGTATGTGCGCGACGAGCAGGACTGTCTGTACCTCTACGAACAAAGCCGCAAGGGTTTGATGTCGCGCGGCATCATTGCCGGGGTGAACGTGGCCGACTATCGCGGTGGCCGGGTGAAGGTGCATGAGCACACGTTGCAGGCGCGGGAGGAACTGTTCAAGGAATACCTGCGCACCACGGGCATCAACGCGGAACCGGTGCTCCTGGCCGCACCCGGCGCGCATGAGCTGGATGTGGCCCTGGAAGGCATCTGGCATTCGCGCCCGCTGTACGACTTCAGTACTGCGGACATGGTACGGCACCGCCTGTGGGCCGTGAGCGAACCGCGCATCATCGGTGCCGTGCGCAAGCAGTTCGAGAACATCGATGCGCTGTACATCGCCGACGGCCATCATCGTTTTGCCAGCAGCGCCCGCCTGGCCGAGGCGAGCGGCGCCTTTGCCGACTCTCCGCAGGCGTGGTGCCTCGCTTTCATCGTACCACAGGAGCACCTGCACATCCTCAACTTCGATCGCGCCGTCACCAGCCTGGGCGGGCACGACACGGATGAGTTCATTGACGCATTGCGGAAAGTGGGCCACCTTGATGCCATGTCCGGGCCGCCGATCAGCCCGCCCCCGCATGGCATCGTATACGTGTGCACACGCAAAGGATGGTTCGCGCTGGACCTTCCCGAACCACGCGCCGGTGCCGATGCGGCCGACGCGTTGGACGCCAGCGTGCTCAGTGCCGCCGTGCTCGCTCCCGTCCTTGGCATCCATGATCTGCGCACCGATCCGCACGTGAAGTTCGTCCCCGGAACACAAGGCGTGGCCGAGCTGGAGCGCATGGTGAAGAGCGGCGAAGCTGCGGTCGCCTTCAACCTGCGTCCGGTGAGCTTCGCGGAGCTGAAGGCGGTGGCCGATACCGGTGGCTGCATGCCGCCGAAGAGCACGTATATCGAACCGAAGCTGCGGAGTGGGCTCACTGTTTATCCGCTGGAATAACGGTTGTTATGTGGGCATGTGGGCAGGCGAACATGTGGACATGGATCCGAGGCACCTTAGTGATCGCTGACATGAGTTTGCTTGCTGATCGATATCAACGCGTCAAGGCATCGCTACCTGCGCAGGTGAAGCTCATTGCCGTGAGCAAAATGCGCAGCGTGGACGAGGTGCAAGCCTTGTACGACCTCGGCCATCGGGCCTTTGGCGAGAACTATCCGCAGGAACTGAAGGAGAAGGCCGGGGCCTTGCCCAAGGACATTGAATGGCATTTCATTGGGCACTTGCAGCGCAGCAATGTGAAGCACGTCGTGGGCATTGCCCACCTGATCCACGGTGTGGACAGCGAACGCCTGTTGGAGGAGATCGAAAAACGTTCGGCCTTGCAGGGCATCCAAACAGCGGTATTGCTACAGGTACACATCGCCCAGGAGGAGACCAAGCACGGCTTCGATCCCGCTGAGTTGATCAAGCTCACGGCCAGGCAAGGGCTGCCGGCCACCCTTCCTCACGTTCGTGTATGCGGACTGATGGGCATGGCCACCAATACGGACGACCATGCGCAGGTCTCACGTGAGTTCGCCGGGCTGGCTGATCTCTTCGACCGGATCAAGCGTAACGGACCCTTCCCGTCCGGCCAGTTCTCGGAACTGAGCATGGGCATGAGCAGCGACGCTCAGCTGGCCATCGCCCAAGGGTCCACCATGGTGCGCATCGGCACGGCCATCTTCGGCGAACGCAGTTTATGAACAAAGAGGCAACCGCCTGATCCACTGGGCGTCTCGCGAACGTATCTTCGATGTTCCTACAGTCATCCGCATGTCACGACGACTACTCTTCGCATTGTTCGTGCTTCCGGGTCTCGTGCCCGTCTCCGCCCAGCGGAACCTGGAGATCGGCCTTTCCTCCGGTGTCACCCAGTACTATGGTGATCTGGGGAACTGGAAAAGCCAGGTGCAGTGGAACAGCACGCGCCCGGCGCTGAACATCACCTTCCGCGACTTCTTCAACAACCCGAAGCGTTACGTCACCCGCTCGCTCACCATGGAAGCGCGGATGAGCTGGTTCCGGATCGGATACAACGAGGTGGAACCCACCAATGGCCTCAGTGGCGTGGCACTTCCCAACTGGCATCGCGGCCTCAACTTCCGCACGGACCTCGTGGGCATGAGCGCACACATCGTGCTCAACGCGTACCGCGAGCCCTTCACGCCCCTGTTCAAACAGCGCTTCTTCATGTTCTTCCAGACGGGGCTGGGGCTCTACCACGGACGGCCCAAGGCGGACCTGTTCCGAGGCGACATCGACCTGGCGAACAAATATTACTTCTGGGACGACGGCACCATCCGCGATGCTCCGCGTGGTACGCCGGGCGCCAATGTGGTGGAGCAGGATGGGGTGTACGAGACCGACCTGTACAGTTGGGTCACTGAAGGACGGGGCAAGAGCAACGACCTGCGTGTGGCCGACCGCCAGAACCCCTGGCACGTGGGTGTTCCCATGGGCTTCGGCATACGGTACATGCTTACCCGCAAGCTGAGCATTGGCGCTGAATTCAGCTACTACATGTTCCTCACCGACATGCTGGACAATGTGAGCGAGCGCTACACCACGTACGATGAGATCGGCCGGGTATATGCCGATAGCACGCAGCAATACCTCGCACGCTACATCAGCGATCCCACGGGCTGGGGCACGGATGGCACCTTGAGCTACCGCACCAGCCGCCGGGGCAATCCGGGACTGCCGGACAACTTCAGCTACCTCGCGTTCGAGCTGAGTTACAAGTTCAAGCGCTCACCCGGGCGCCGGAACTTCATGAGCTTCTAGGATCACTCCCCTTACTTGGATGCACCCGGCTCGGATTACACTGGGCGGTGGCTTCCGCTACTTTCGCGGCAGCAACGGGCCTTAAGCCCGGGAACCAGAGTGATGACCGACAAGTCCAAAGGATTGATGGACCAGGCCTTCGCGGCCTTGTTGAGCGATGATGACGCCAAGGTGCTCGGTGCGCTGGCCTATGTGCAAGAGCGTGGCGATGCGCGGGCGATCATGCCTTTGCTGCACTCCCTCGCGAAGACGACCGACCACCAGCGACAGAGCCGGATCGAGGCCCTGTTGTACGAGGTGAAGGTGAAGGATGCCGCTGCCGAACTGGTGCGCGCGTTGGACGAACCTGCCCTGCGCAAGGTCCGTAAGACCATCATCGCCACGTTCTGGAACGCCGGTCTGGACGCTTCACCCTATACCGACAAGCTGATCGCCTGCGCCATAGAGGGCACTGCCGAGGAGTGCTTCGAAACCCTCACCGTGCTCGAGAACCAGGAGGTGCTGAGCGAAAAGGCCGTGCTGCGCGGCATCAAGGACGTGAGCGCCGCCATCGCCGTGAACACCGATGACTACAAGGGCGCCATGCTCGGCAGCCTGTTGGTGGAACTGAAGGCCCGGGTGGGCAAGGATTGAAGCCAACGGCTTTCTGACCTCCCAGATGGAAATGCGGATCCCCAAGGTCGGCTTCCTGGTGATCGGTGCCCAGAAAGCGGGCACCACGGCGCTTGACCACTATCTGCGCCAGCATCCACAGATCGGCATGGCGCGAATGAAGGAGGTGCACTTCTTCGACCATGATGAAGCCTTCGTTACGGACCACGTGGACTACGATCGCTATGAGCGTGCATTCGACCACTCATCGGAACGAAGGATCCACGGCGAGTCCACCCCCATCCATCTCTACTGGGAACCCTGCTGTGAACGGATCCACCGGTACAACCCGGACATGAAGCTGATCGCCCTCCTTCGCCATCCGGTGGATCGGGCCTTCTCCCATTGGAACATGGAGTATCACCGGAACGCGGAAGCGCGTGACTTCCTTACGGCCATCGGGGAGGAACATGCGTTGTTGAGCGCCGGACAATACGCTCAACATCGCATACGCTCATACCTGCACCGGGGATCCTATGCCGAACAGATCGAACGATACCTGCAGTTCTTCCCACCGGAGCAAATGCTCTTCCTCACCCACGATGAATTCCGCAAGGCCCCGCGTGCTTGCCTCTCCCGCATCTTCCGCTTCCTGGGGGTGGCCGATGACCTGTACTCCTTCAGCCCCGTTGAACTCAACCGGGGGGAAGCATCCGCTCCCCTCCCCGCTGCGGAATATGACCGCATCGGCAGCTTGTTCCAAATGGACATACGGAAGGTAGGAGCCTTGACCGGGCTGGACCTGAGCAGCTGGTCGAAGCATACGGGCCTCCACTGACCCTGTGTCAACGCCCTCGCCCTCATTTCCCGCTCCGGGGTTCTGTTGGTTCCGGGTCGTGTAAGCCTTGGCCTCGGAGGATATACCTTGGCTCTCCTAACAAACCGTTGACCCAATGACCCGACCCTTACTCCCCGTCCTTTGTGCCATCGTTCTGCTCGCCTCGTGCGTGTCGAAGAAGCAATACATCGTTCTCCAAGGCAAGAACACTGGCCTGACCGCTGAGTTGGACGGCGTGAAGCGGGACCTCGACCAGTGCAAGAACGACAAGGCCTCGCTGGAGAGCAAGATGGCCAACACCCAAACCAGCAACGACCACCTGAAGGACCAGGTGCGCGACCTGAACATGACCAACGCGGCCCTGCTGAACAACGTGGGCAACATGGCCACGCTGTCCGCACAGGAATCGGCCAACCTGGAGAAGTCGCTGGAGAGCATGCGCGAGAAGGACCTGCAGATCCGCCGCATGCAGGACGCGCTCACCAAGAAGGACTCCGTTACGCTGGCGCTCGTGGTCAGCCTGAAGAGCTCCCTCGGCAACTTGAACGACTCGGACGTCACCGTGAACGTGGAGAAGAGCGTGGTGTTCATCAGCCTCAGCGACAAGATGCTGTTCAAGAGCGGCAGCACGGAGATCGGTCCCAATGCCAAGGCCGTGCTGGCCAAGGTGGCCACGGTGGTGAACGACAAGCCCGAGATGGAAGTGCTGGTGGAAGGCCACACGGACAATGTGCCCATCGCCACGGCCTGCATCAAGGACAACTGGGACCTGAGCGCCTTGCGCGCCACGGCCATCACCCGCCTGCTCACCACCGAATTGGGTGTTGCCCCCGGACGTGTGACCGCCGGCGGACGCAGCCAATTCGTGCCCTTGGGAGAAAATGACTCACCTGAGCACCGCTCCGCCAACCGCCGCACGCGCATTGTGATCCTGCCCAAGATCGACGAGTTCTACAAGATGATCGAGGACGGCATGAAGAAGGCCACGGAGTGAGCGTTCCTCTCGATTACTTCGCAAAGCGCCGTGGTCGATGACCGCGGCGCTTTGTTCTTGTACAGATCCCGGTGGCGCGTTACATTTTGCCATCATGGCTGACGAAATAACCGGCAAGGCCCTCACCGTGAAGTTGGAAGCGGTGTACCACGAACGCGCGAAGCGGATCGCCCTGCGCTTCCCGTACGACGCCGATCTGATCAAGCGCGCCAAGGAAGCTGGTGCGAGGTGGAGCCAAACGCACAAATGCTGGCATGTGGCCGATGGCAGCGCCAGCTTAAAGGCCGTATATGCCCAGTTCAAGGGGCATGCCTGGGTGGATGGAAGTGCCTTGTTCGCGCAGCCTGTCAACGGGAACCCTGCGAGCCCTGCGAGGCCACCCGACATGGCCGAACGGTCGATCAAGGGTCCCCCACAACCGAAGCTGGAGGCGACGCCCCAGTCAACAGAAGCCTTGCAGGCGATGCAGCGTAAGATGGAGATCGCTCGCATCAGCCCGAACAGTATTAAAACCTACCTGAACGCTACCAAGCAACTGTTCCTGCACTTCCCGCAGAAACACCCGAACGACATCCGGACGGAGGACATCGAGACCTACCAGCATCACCTGGCCGCCGGGGACGCGAGCAACAGCTACCTGAACCAGGTGGTGAACGCGGTGCGGTACTATTATATGAACGTGCTGGGCGATGCGCACCGCGTCACCTTCATCGAGCGGCCCCGCAAGGAGCGAAAGCTGCCCACCGTGCTGAGCGAAGAGGAGGTGGGCACTCTGCTGCGGGCGGTTGACAATCTGAAACACCGGTGCATCCTCATGCTCATCTACTCCGCCGGGTTGCGCCTGAGCGAACTCATCAACCTGCGCTTGCAGGATGTGGCCGCGGACCGCAACCAGCTGATCGTGCGCGGCGGCAAAGGCAACAAGGACCGGATCACCCTGTTGAGCGCCAAAGTGATGGTGCCCCTGCAACAGTACCTGGCCGAGTATGCCCCGAAGGAGCATCTGTTCGAAGGGGCTGATGGTGGGCCCTATTCCCCGCGCAGCGTCCAACAGGTCTTCCACCGTGCAAAGGACAAAGCGGGCATCGCCACGCTGGCCACCGTGCATACCCTCCGCCACTCCTTTGCCACCCATCTGCTGGAGAAGGGAACGGATCTCCGTTATATTCAAACCCTGCTAGGCCACACCAGCAGCAAGACCATCGAGACTGTCACACTGAGCCTGTCGAAGTGTATAACCACGTAAGCACAAAAGCCCTTGGCAAGATCCGCAGCCTACCCACCGGGCGCGTATGGCGTGATACTCGTCGCTGACGGACAAATGGTGGACGAACTGGGATTGGTCGTGAACTAAGCCTCGTACAGGTCGAGCACAAGATCAACTGAGCTGCGGTCCATTCGATCCGAACAAAATGCAAAAGCACCTGCTCATCGTTGCATTGGCACTGCTTTCACAACACGGCCTGCGGGCCCAATGCGTGCTCAACGGCGGCTTTGAACTGTGGGACTCCACCTACGTACCTCCTGAGCCCTATCCCGTACCAGTGGACTGGATATGGGCCTTACCGAACATCTGCAATTCAGGCAACTATTTGGCGGTGCCTGATACGATCTCCAACTCTGGCGCGTACAGCGCCAAACTGGAGTCGCAAATATGCACCAATGGTCAAGGAGGTGATGTGCTAGAAGAAGGTCGCTTGTTTTCCGGAGGTGCGTATTCACCACCGCGGGGGTGGTCTTTCGCTTGTGACTCCTTCCCCACCTCGCTTGACTTCCACTACGTCTTCCACCACGAAGGGAATGACTCCGCGTACGTCAAGATCCTATTGTTCAACTACGACAGCATAACGCCCGGCCTCAGTTCAAAAGAACGCGTGGACACGGTGGCTTACTCTACGGGTTACATCCATCAGGAAACCACTTCGTTCACTCCATTTTCTTTGCCTATCAACTACCTCACGGCGGATACCCCGGCCTTCCTTCACATCTACTTCTGCACAAGCAAGACCCTGGCCGAGAACCATGGCAACACGATACCGTACATGTACGCCTATCCGGGCACTACGCTCTGGCTGGATGATGTTCATATTAGCACAAGCGGACTTGGGGTGCCTGACAATATAATATACAAAGAGCCTCTGTTCTTTCCTAACCACGCGAACGACGTACTCTATTTTCGAGAGCCGCAAAGATCAACAATTCAATCGGTGCGGGTAACGGATTTGCGCGGACGAAATACACTATATCAGGCCTCACCTACAGCACAGCCTTTATACATAGGTGACTTGCCTACAGGAATGTACTTTGTTCGTTGCACTCTTTCAAATGGCCTAGAAATCATGAATAAACTCCTTGTGCAATAAATTCCCTCAATCCATTTCTAAAAGAATAAGATGGGAAAGAATCTGAAAAACGGTGGGCAACACGCGGTATAGCATATGGCTGCGCAAAGCCAACGCACAGCGGGCTAAGGCCCGCTCTTCCATGCCACATGCCATACCGCAGCTACGTTCAACGCCATTCCGCCAGGGCGCGGAACAGCGTTGAACATTGAATGACAACGCGAATAGGGAGCACGCGGCTCCTTCAGCCCAAGTAGCTCTCCATCGCCCGCTGTATCCGCCCGGCGATGTCGGTGGTTTCAGCCGGAACGAAGGCTTTACCGGTGATGCGCTCGTACAGCTCGATGTAGCGGTCGCTCACGCTCTTCACATAGGCATCGTCCATCGTAGGAACCACCTGGCCTTCCTTGCCCATGAAGTCGTGCTCGATGAGCCATTGGCGCACGAATTCCTTGCTCAGCTGCTTCTGGGCTTCTCCCCGCTCCTGCCGTTCGGCGTAGCCATCGGCGTAGAAGTAGCGGGAACTGTCCGGTGTATGGATCTCGTCGATGAGCAGGAGGTCACCATCACGGCGACCGAATTCGTACTTGGTGTCCACGAGGATCAAGCCGCGAGCTTGCGCAATGCGTGTGCCTTCGGCAAAGAGGGCCAGGGCGTAGCGGCTCATGGTTTCCCATTCGGCCTGGGTG
The DNA here is from genome assembly GCA_031411095.1 of Flavobacteriales bacterium. Taxonomy (GTDB): domain Bacteria; phylum Bacteroidota; class Bacteroidia; order Flavobacteriales_F; family PHOS-HE28; genus PHOS-HE28. Next base: position 154,455 of record JANOAK010000033.1, read on the forward strand.
CACAGCCCGCGCTCGATGATCTGATCGGGCGAGATGTCCTCATCGTGCCCCACATCGGCCTTGGTGCTGGGCGTGATGATGGGCGTTGGGAAGGCGTCGCTCTCGTTCAAGCCATTGGGCATGGAGGCACCGCAGAGCACGCGGTGACCTTCCTTGTATTGGCGCCAGGCATGGCCGCTGAGGTAGCCGCGCACCACCATCTCCACCTTCACCGTCTCGGCGCGGTGACCGATCACTACGCAGGGGTCGGGCGAGGCGATGGCCCAGTTCGGCGCAACTTGGCGGGTGGCCTGCAGCATGTGCCAGCTCACCTGGCTGAGCACCTGTCCCTTGTGCGGGATGCCGCGCGGCAGCACTACATCAAAGGCGCTGATGCGGTCCGTGGCGAGCAGGATGGTGCGGCCGTCCTTGAGGTGGTACACGTCGCGCACCTTGCCGCGATAGACCTCGGCGACGTCCTTCAGCTTGAGGTCGGAGCGGGTGAGCGTGTTGGGGAGGGTGATGGTCATTGGGGATCAAAGATCGCTTCGCCCCGACACGTCGGGGCTCGCGAAGCGGGGGATCAAAGATCGCTTCGCGGCCTCAATGGTCACAGATCCTGTCGGGCCACTCGCGAAACGGGAAATCAAAGATCGCTTCGCGGCCCCAATGGTCACAGATCCTGTTGGGCCGCTCGCGAACCGGGAGATTCGTTCTTGATACCTTCTTCGATCTCGCGGAAGGCCGTGAGCACCTTGGTCACGAGTTCATGGCGGATCACATCGCGCTCGTCGAGGTCGATGATGCTGATGCCTTCCACGCCGCGGAGTTTGGCGGTTGTGGGTGCCAGTCCGCTGCGCTGGTGGCGTGGAAGGTCCACCTGGGTAACGTCGCCGGTGATCATGAACTTGGCGCTGCGGCCCATGCGGGTGAGGAACATCTTCAGCTGCATGAGCGTGGCGTTCTGCGCCTCGTCGAGGATCACGAACGCGTGGTCGAGCGTGCGGCCGCGCATGAAGGCGAGCGGCGCGATCTGGATGATGCCGTTCTCCATGTATTCGATCAGGCGCGCTGCGGGGATCATGTCCTTCAGCGCGTCGTACAGCGGCTGCAGGTAGGGATCCAGCTTCTCGCGCAGGTCTCCGGGCAGAAAGCCGAGGTTCTCTCCCGCTTCCACCGCAGGCCGGGTGAGGATGATGCGCCGCACCTGTTTGTCGCGCAAGGCTTTCACCGCAAGCGCGACCGCGGTGTATGTCTTTCCTGTACCGGCCGGGCCGATCGCGAAGACCATATCACTCGTCTTCACAGCCTCCACCATGCGCTGCTGGTTGGCCGTGCGGGCCTTCACGCGCAGTCCGGCATTGCCGTGAACGATCACGTCATGCTCTTCGCTGGCCTCGATGGTGGCGTCGCCGCTGCCCATGATGTCGTCCAGCACCTTGCGCGGCAGCTCATTGTACTTCTTCACATGCTGAATGAGCTGTGCGAAGCGTTCCATGAACATGTCCACCTGTTCCTCCGGTCCGATCACCTTCACGGTATCGCCGCGTGCCACGATGTTCAACTTGGGGAACAGCTCGCGGATGATGCGCAGGTGCTGGTCGTTCGGGCCGAACACGGCCACGGGGTCCGTTTCGGTGATCTGGAGGGTTCGTTCGCTCACGCCGGGGATCGATCATGAACAACGGCATGTTGATCCGTTGCTGCTTTTTCAACGTGCCGAAGGTAGGGTGTCATCTTTCTTCGCGAACGTTCATGGCATGCGTTTCAACGACCACGAGGTACTGTGCGTTGGTCCATGTAAACCCAATGGAAACCACCCCAACCCCTCCTTGTCTGCGCGATCGCGTTCCCGGATATCCGCTGCGCTCCTTCCGGGACGATCGCACAGGAGGGGAGAACGTCGGGAAGGGGATCCGCTCCATCTGAAACAGCCATGGCCATCATCACGCTAACGACCGACATGGGCCTGCGTGATCATTACGTGGCCGCGGTGAAGGGTGCCATCCTGAGCCAGCATGCGGAGGCCCAGATCGTGGACATCAGCCACCAGATCGCGCCCTTCGACAACCAGCACACGGCCTTTGTGCTGCGCAACGCCTATCCGGAATTCCCGCGCGGCACCATCCACATCATCGGGGTGAACGGCGAGGCTGATGGGCGAACACCCCATCTCGTTGTACGCCATGATGGGCACTACTTCATCGGCGCGGACAACGGCATCTTCTCGCTGCTGTTCGACACCAAGCCGCACGAGGCCTTCGAGCTGACGATCAAGCTGGACACCGATCACCTGGCCTTCCCCACGAAGAACATCTTCGTGAAGGCCGCCTGCCACCTCGCCCGTGGCGGTACCCCGGAAGTGATCGGCCGGAAGGTGTTGGCCATCCGCGAGCAATTGAACTTCCGCCCGGTGATGCACAGTGACGCCATCAAGGGCGCGGTGATCCACATCGACAGCTATGGCAACGTGGTGACCAACATCACGCGCACGCACTTCGACGAGTTGATCAAAGCGCACACCTTCAAGATCAGCTTCGGTCGATCGCTCCACGACATCAAGGAGATCCACTCCACCTATGCCGATGTTCCGCCCGGTGAGCGCATCGCCTTCTTCGGTGCCACGGGCTTCCTGGAGATCGCAGTGAACAAGGGCGTGGCGGGCGGCGGCGGTGGTGCTGCACAGCTTTTGGGGCTTCGCGTATCCGATCCCGTTCGCTTGGAGATCACCGGGCTGGCGCGCAACGCCAACGTGGCATGATCGTACGCTTGGTGAAGATGACCTTCCGTGTAGAGGAGGTTTCCCACTTCCAGGAACTTTTCGAGGGCTGGCGCCACAAGATCATCGCCTCCCCCGGATGCCAGCATTTGCAACTCCTGCACGACGCCCATGATCCACGCGTGTTCTTCACGTACAGCGTATGGGATGACCTGGCGCATCTGGAAGCCTATCGCAAGAGCGAGGTGTTCGACAGCGTGTGGCCTGTGGTGAAGGCGTTGTTCGCGGAAAAGGCCGTGGCCTGGACCGTGGAGCGGGAGCACTTGATGGGCGCCTAAGGCGTGGGGGCAGGTGGGCATGTGCCCATGCGACCATGTGAACATGTGCCCATGCGAACATGTGGGCCATCCGGTGCCTCGCATCGTCCAGGCGTACCCAGTTAGGGGTAATGGACGAAGAATTCTTGCCTTTTCCCTTGCTATAAAGATCGGAACAGTCGTTGCTTTGTAAGTGAACATGAAGATCACCATCACCCTAGTCGCTGTGGCCCTGTCCTTGGTTTGTCCGGGCCAGCGCACCGCCCAGCAGGAATTGATCGCGGCCTTGTCGACGTCCCAGGTGGGGCAATTGGACAGCGCTCGCATCCAGGTGGACCGGAGCCTGGCCTTGGATGGCACGAACGCGAAGGCCCACAAATTGAGCGGGGACCTCTACCAGCGGGCTGGCAACAATGAGGCTGCCCTGGCCGCATACAAGCGGGCCGAGGAACTGGACCCCACCGATCATCGCCTTTACATCAGCCGCGGGGCCCTGCGCATCACCAGTGGTCAGTACAAGACCGCCTTGAAGGACTGTGAGCGGGCCATCGAGCTGGACCCCACCGACCCTGATGGATTCTACAATCGTGCCTGTGCCCTTTACCTGGGCGGCAACATCGAGGGGGCGGAGAAGGATGCCACGAAGGCCGTGAAGCTGAAGCCCGACCACGCGGATGCGCTCTATTTGCGCGGTGTGGCGAAGGGTGACCTGTATCAGGAGGAAGCCGGTCTGGCCGACATCGATGCGGCGCTGCGGCTGAAACCCGCGATCCCGGGTGGCATGATGAGCATGGCCGTCCTGCTCTACGAGGCGAAACGCTACGAGGAGGCCGTCGAGAAGTTCACGGAGGTGATGGCCGTTGACACCGCCGAGCTGGCCGCCGCACACTATTACCGTGGCGACAGCTATTACCAATTGGAGAACAAGGAAAAGGCGTGTGAGGACTTCGTGATCAGCGCGAAGCTGGGCGACCGGGATGCGGCGTTCATCAAGAAGAACTACTGCGACACCGACCTCACGAAGATCCCGCGCAAGCCAGTGAAGGGCAAGCGGAAGACGGTGATCGAGTTCTGATGCGGGTGGTGGGGTGACGGCAGAGTCCGCCTCCGGCGGCCCGGCATTGTTGTCAACCGCAGATGAACGCAGATGGCCGCAGATGAATGCGGAATGCAGTTGAACCACGGATGAACACGGATGGACACGGATAAAGTCCATCGCTGTGGCCTCTGTGTCTCTGTGTGACGCCAGCAACCGCAGGGCCGCCTCCGGCGGCCTTCATTGTGCTTAACCGCAGATTACACAGATTGCGCAGATGAATACCGCTTCCGTGGCCTCTGTGTCTCTGTGTGAGACCTTGCATTTCCCCGCCCCCTCTGCGCGCCATGCGCCCCTGCCTGCCGGCCTTTAGGTTCGTACCCAAATGAGAAAGGAGCCAGGGGTGAACTTAGCCTGCCGCCAGGTTGGAAGACCTAGTGCCTGTATCAGTCCCCTGAACTCCTCGCTCTGTTGCCCAAGGACCAGTTAGAGTTC
>JANOAK010000034.1:0-20399 GCA_031411095.1 Flavobacteriales bacterium
TGTCTATTTTATCTCCTTCGCCACGGTGGAATGGGTGGATGTGTTCACTCGCCGTGCATACAGGGACATCGTGGTGGATAGCTTACGGTTCTGCCAGGAAAATAAGGGGCTCCTGCTGTATGCGTGGGTGATCATGAGCAACCATGTGCATCTGATCGCCGCTTCAGCGGAAGGGCATACACTACCCGACATCATTCGTGACCTGAAGAAGTTCACTGCGTCAACGATCATCAAGGCCATTAGGGAGAACCCGCAGGAGAGCCGGAGGGACTGGATGCTGTCGATCTTTGCAAAAGCAGGAGCTGCGAACTCGAACAATACGCACGACCAATTCTGGCGACAGGATAACCACCCGATACAACTCTGGTCTTCAGCCGTGATCGAGGAGAAGTTGAACTACCTGCATGAGAACCCAGTTGCAGAAGGATATGTGGAACGTGCTGAGGACTACGTATATTCATCGGCACCAACGATGGCTGGTAAGCCTGCTCTGCTGAAATTGGAACCGCTATGACGAGGCAATACGAGTGAGATCATGAAGCCACAAGTGACCCCAGCCGATCGGCCTGAGCGCACAGCAGCGCAACGGCTGGGAACACTTGCGGTAGCGGGGGAAGTCTCCGCAGTACAACAGATCCCATACATTCGATCACATGGGTAACAGTGAGCACCGTCTACAACCTACAGGTATCCGAAAACTACCAGAAGGTAGTACGTCGAGACCAAGTCAAACTATTTGGGATCATCCCGATACCACACAAGAAGAATGATCGGCATGTTGACTTTGTGCCCTTGGGGAATTCAAACGCGAGGTTGTAGGTCCAAAAGAGGATCAACACATCAAAACCACGACAAGGACAGTGATTTCAGGCAACCCCAATACGGAGACGGAGGGGGCAGACGGGAAGACATACACAGCCGAGCCTGCCGACATTCTCTTACACGAAATAGTAGGCCATGCAGCCCCTCTCATGGGTCACCCGGACACAGGCAACGCCGTTGAGAACGAAAACAAGGCGCGCAAGGAGTTGAAGCCTGGCAACAATCAAGAGCGCAAGGCAAATGCATCACACGTTGAATTCTGACCATGAGCTTGGCTTCTCGTCTCATTCCTTTTCTCTGCTCAATAGGTGCAATTGCTCTTACGATGCGTACTCATGGCCAAAAGCCGAACAGCATTGGCTGCGAGGCTACATGTGTGCGTGTTGGCGAATACGCTTATGTCTTATGGGTTCGTAACGCTTCGTCCGACTCACTCCACGTTCCCATCCGCCCAGTAGTACAGCATGGCGACGATACGCTTTGGGTTGATAGCCAATACAAGTTCGAGCACAATTCACATGTGGTCTACGAGTATTCTTTGAAAGGAGACTCGACGATCCGTGTTGGACGGAAGCTTCCCGTGCTACAACCGGATACGACCTACCGTAAATCATCTGGCCCAATCCCGTTCGAGCCAAGGAAGGCGAAACTGAGCGTGCTACTGCCTGGCGATTCAAGAAAGTATGATCTATTCCAATCTTCTGGTGGCATTTGGCCCACTACTATGTGCTTGAGAATATCACCGGCGAGTCACTCAGCCAATAATGAGCACTGCACATGCGTGAGCATTGAAGTCGCAAATCTCTCCCCCGCTCCCGCAAGTCTTCCCGGCCCAACCGAACGGTGAGCTCAAGAGCAAATAGGCCGGGGCGACTTGTGGGAACATGCATGTGCTCCAATCGGCCCCATCTCGCGCGAGCGTCCTTCGCTCGTGCGCTGCACATCTCCACAGAAACTCGGACAGCGATGTTGCTAACAAGCAACAAGGCAGCGGGGTGGTTATAGGGCGGTAGCGTTCTTGGGAAGGGAGGCAAATTCGGCCTGTTTCCAAACAGCCGGTAAACCAGAGGGCGATCCGATCAGCCTTCAGCGCTTGCTCTCTGCGTCAAGAGTGCGGTACCGACCATGAATGAAGGTCATTCACAGACCTTGCAAGCCTTGGCGCTCAGGTTCGTCCGCAGGCGGTGCTCGCGGGCCTGGGCCCGCCACTCGGCCAGCGGCAGTGGGCATCTTGTGGCGTAGTACACCTCATCGGGTGTTAGGCCACCTAATGCAAGTTGTGGGCGTTCTGTGTTGTGTTCCCGTACAAAGCGTTCCACTGCGGCACGGAACGCTTGCGTGTTGGCTACTTCCACGGGTAAATAACGGTACGCGAAGATCTTGTTCGTGGCCTCGATCATGGAGTTGGAGAAGCGGATATCACGCTGGGCAACCAAACGCTTCAGCCCTCCGGATGCGCTCTTCAGATAGTCGTCCACTGTGCTGTTCACGTTCTCCGGTCCGCCGTCGACCACCAATTCGGTTTGCAGCCCCTGGCCCCTGGCGCGGAGCGCCTCGGTCCAGGCACGCTCCAATGTGGCCTTGCGAATTTCGCCGCTCAAGCGCTCGCTTACCTCCTGCGCCAGGATCCGCCGCGAGAAATTATCCATTACCAGATAGAGGTAAACCCTGCGGCCCTCCTTGGTCCTACGCACCAACACATCGGCATGCCAGATCTCATCGGGTGCCTTGGCGCGCAGGCCAGGGCCGTAACGTTTCTTGGGGCGCACCCGGCGCTTTAGGCCGAGCAGATCGGCGTAGCGGTACCATGTGTTCAGCGAGGTGTTCACAAGGCCTTCGCGCGCAGCATACAGCGCCAGCGAGCAAATGGGCCAATGCGAAAAGGCGGGGTCGGTGAGCAGCTTTTTCATACGATGCGCCTCCTGCGGAAGCAATTGGAAGGGGTAACGCCGATGGCAAAGCCACAGCACCGAACGATCGCATTTCAGCTTCACCTGTTGCAACCAGTGTTGGTAGGTGGATCGGGAGACCCCGAAGAACCGGGCGACCGTAGCGGCCGGAATGATGTGGCATAGACGCTGCCCCAGTTCCACGATCTGCTCCCTTGAAGCACGGATCGCCTGCTTGTAGCCACGCAAGCCTCGGGGGATCCGAGACTCCTGTGTAACGCCGCTCAGGCCTTCGCCTTGCTCGCCTGCTCCGTGATGTCCGCGGGCTTGGGGGCCGGTGCGGGTGCAGGTGAGGGAGGTATGTATCCGAAGAGCGCGTTGTCCTTGATCATGTTGTCCACGTAAGGTGGCACCATGTCCTCCCAACCGGGCTTGCCATCGCGGATCAGCTGTAGCACGGCCTTGCTGAAGATGTGCAGCACGGAGCGGTCGTAGCTCTCGATGTCCACCAGGCGCTTGTTGCTGATCAGGTAGTCGTACAGTGGCTTCAGGCGCGGGTGCACGGGCATGTCGTCCAGCGTCATGATGTCCGCTTCCATGCTGGGCTTGCTGGGGTACACGTAGATCTTCAGGTCGCGGGTGAAGAGGATACCGAAGGCCTCGAGCATGCCGCCGTTCAGGTGGCGATAGTACTTCTCATCGAAGACCTCGATCAGGTTGTTCACACCCATGATCAGGCCCATGCGGCTCTTGGTGTAGCGGCTGAAGTATTCCACCAGTTTGTAGTACTCCTGGTAGTTGCTGATCAGCACGGTCTGCCCGAGCGAGCAGAGGATATCGGCACGGTCGATGAAGTCCTTCTCATCCACATCGCCCGTATCGGACTGCAGGTTGTTGAGGGTGATCTCGAAGAGCACCTGCATGTTCTGCCGGTCCACACGCTGTTCCTTGATGAACATGTTGTAGCCGTTCATGATCATGTCGATGTTCACCTTCGTCACCGGGCGGAAGCTTCCGCGGATGGCGAGGATGTTCTTCTTGTACAGTACCTCGCTGGCCTGCAGGTTCTGTCCGTCGGGACCGAAGATCACGGCATCGGTGTAGCCGCGCTTTACAAGCTGCAGGCTCAATAGGCGGTTGTCCACCTGCGTGAAGTCCGGCCCGTTCATCTGGATCATGTCGATCTCCACCACGTGGCGGCTCACGTTGTCGTACAACGCGGTCATGATCTCCTGTGGATCCTTCGCGTGGAAGAAGCAGGCGTGCAAGAGGTTCACACCCATGATGCCGATGCTCTCCTGCTGGAGGCTCATGTCGGGATCATGCAGGCGCACGTGGATGATCACGTCGCTCGTGGGCCGGTCCGGAGCGGTTTGAAAGCGGACACCGATCCAGCCGTGTCCACTGTGGGGACGCTCGTAGGTGCTGCTCGCCACCGTGTTGGCGAACGTGAAGAACTTCTTGGTGGGGTGTTCCTGGCGATCGAGGCGCTCGAGCATGAGGCCGTATTCATGGCGTAGCATGTTCTTCAGGCGGCTCTCGCATACGAAGCGGTTGCCGGGCTCGGGCCCATAGATGGCGTTGCTGAAGTCCTTGTCGTAGGCGCTCATCGCCTTCGCGATGGTCTGGCTCGCGCCCCCCGCGCGGAAGAAGTGGCGCACGGTCTCCTGGCCCACGCCGATCTCGGCGAAGGTGCCATAGAGATCCTTGTCCAGATTGATGCGCCGCGCCTTTTGCCCTGGGCTCAGGGGCACGCGGTGCAGTTCGTTATGGGTCATAAGCGCTGAAGGGGATCCTGTACAGGGCAAAAGTAGCAGCCTTCCCGCCCAAAAGCCATACCTGATCGGGGAATGGATGAACCGGGTCAGGTTCATTTACGCACGGCCCCGAGCAATGGATCGGTCCTCCGGACCATCTTCGCGGCCCAATGGACTTCATCGCGCTGGACTTTGAGACGGCCACGGCCCAATGGGACAGCCCCTGCGAACTGGGACTGGCCGTGGTGCGTGGCGGGGTGGTGCGCGAGGTCCGCAATTGGTTGATCAAGCCTGCCAGCTGGCCCTATTTCTCGCCGTACAACGTGGCCGTCCACGGTATCAGGCCCGAGCAGGTGGCGACCGCACCGGATTTCGCCGGCATCTGGAAAGAAGTGATGCCGATCATCGCAGGCAACACCGTGGTCGCCCACAACGCCAGCTTCGACATGGGAGTGCTGCGGGGCACATTGGGGCGGTATGGACTGCCTCATCCCTTGTTCACCTACTTCTGCAGCGTCAGCTTGGCCAAGCGTGTATGGCCGGCCATGCCCAAGTTCGACCTGAAGACCCTGTGCACACGACACGGGATCGCCTTGGCGCACCACCGCGCTGGGAATGATGCCGAGGCCACGGCCGAACTGGTGATCCGCGCGGGCGAGCACCACAATGCAGCAGACATCCAGGCCTTGTTGACCCATGTGCGTTTGAACACGGGCACGTTCTACCCCGGAGGGCATCGCACACCCGGCGGCAAGGAAACGCGCGTGGTCTGAGCGGTTCCCGGAGGGGTTCTGCGGATTACAGCTTCACGAATCGAAGGCTCCGCAGAACAAGACCGGAGCCGACACGCAACAGGTAACTACCTGCGGGAAGGTCCGCCACGTCGAACGTCATGCGTGCATCGGCGCTGCGCGTAACGGTGCGGAGCACACGCCCCTGTGCATCCATGATCGCCACTTGCAGGTCGCCGTTGGTGTTCCCGGGCAACAGGATCACCTCCTGCTGCACCAGCGTGCTTACCAGGTGGAACTGCGCTCCCTGACCCAGGTCCTGGATGCCAATGGAATTCACGGTGTAACAGGCGCTGGTATCCACGCAGCCATTGGCGGTGACACGCACGGCATAGGAACCGTTCTCGGCGGCGGAATAGGACTGGAAGGTGGCTCCTGGTATGGCTGCGAAACCGTTGTTGCAGTCCAACCACTGCCACTGGGCGGTGCCGTTGAGGCATGTGAGCACTACGCCGTTCTGAACCACGCTGGTGTTCACCTGTACCACGTTCAAGGTAAGGGTCACCACCGAATCACAGGCGCCGCCGGTGGGGAAAGAGGCCGTGTAAACGCCCGCCTGTCCCAGCTGTTGACCGTTGAAGGCGTAGGTGGCTCCAGGACAGACCGTGGCCGTGATGTTGGTGCCGAAGCCGGTGCCGTTCACGAAGTTGCTCGTGGCGCCGTTGAGCGCCAAGCCTGCGAAGGTTCCGTCGATATGACCAGTGAGGTCCGTGAGCAATGCGATGCCGCTGTTATTGCCTCCGGGAATTCCCTGGTCGCAGTTGAAGTAGAGCATGAGGTCGGGATCACTGGGGTTGGGCGCCACACCTTGCAAGCATTGGATCTCCGTTTCCGTCAAGCTGCGCTGCCAAAGCGTCACTTCATCCAAACGACCGTTCAGCCAGTATTCCGTGATCTGGTAAGTGAGGTCGCCGATCTGCAGGGGTGTGGTCGTGTTGGTGATGGTTCCCGAAGCGGGCACCGAGCCGGAAAGCGCTCCGTCGATCCACAGGGAAAGGGTGCTTCCGTCGTACGTAAGCACCACCAATTGCCATGTGTTCAATTGCAGGTCGCCACCCGTCACCGTGAAGACCTCGGACGCGCTGTTCCGCAGGCGGGCCTCGATGTCGGTTGGGGTGTAGTGAAGCAGATAGAAGTCGCAGTCCAGTTCGTTCCGGAACCCGGCGATGCCATCGAAGTTGGGGAAGCTGGGCGCCGGGTTGCGGGGATACACCCAGCAGGCAAGCGACATGCCCGGCGCGTTGGCCACCAGGCCCGAGGCATTTTCCACGATCACCTGATCATCGATACCGTCGAAGTCGAGGGCATTCTGGGTCTGCGCCATGGCAGCGGAGCCGATCAAGAGACTTAAGGGGAGTACTCGTTGGATCATGTTTTCAACTTAAGGTCTGAAAACTAATCGTTGCCTGAATAGCCTCACCGAACCCTGCCATGCCTTGGGCTGTTATTTTCGCGGCCCGTTGGAAAGGTGTCCGGCACCCCTGACCCTTCCCGCCCCAATCGAAACCCATGAAGATCCTCGTTCTCATCAGCCAGGTGCCCGACACCACGGCGCGCATCGCCTTCAAGGACAACAACACCGCATATGACGGCAACGGCGTAATGTGGATCGTGAACCCGTACGACGAATGGTACGCGTTGGTGCGGGCGTTGGAATTGAAGGAAGCACAAGGGGGTACTGTGACCACGGTGACCGTGGGAGGCGCCGACAATGAGGCCACCATCCGCAAGGCCCTGGCCATCGGCGCCGATGATGCGGTACGGATCGATACGCAGCCCAAGGACGCCTTTGAGGTGGCCGAACAGATCGCCGCCTATGCGAAGGACAAGGGCTATGAGCTGATCCTTTGTGGCAAGGAGACCATCGATCACAACGGGGGCCAGGTGGGCGGTATGCTCGCGGAACTGTTGGACATGCCTTACCTGCCGGTCGTAAGTAAATTGGATGTTGCAGGCAGCGTGGCCACCCTCGAATGCGATGTCCGCGGCGGCGTGGAAGTGGTGGAGGTGGGGTTGCCCGCAGTGATCGGCTGCGCCAAAGGCATGGCCGAGCAGCGCATACCCAACATGCGCGGCATCATGGCGGCCCGCACCAAGCCACTGACCGTGGTGCCTGCGGCCGCGGTGGAAAGCACTGCCCGCACGGTGGCGTTCGAACTGCCACCTGCCAAACAGGCCTGCAAAATGATCCCCGCGGAGGACGCCGGGAAACTCATCGAACTCCTTCACACAGAAGCCAAAGTCATCTGACCATGAGCGTACTCGTTTTCATCGATACCCGCGGAGAGAAGGTGGCCAAGGCCGCTTTGGAGGCCCTGACCTATGGCCGAAAAGTGGCCGAGGCCATGGGCTCCACCGTCACCGCCGTCACCTTCGGCGATGCCGCCAACGACAAGCTTTCCGCCTTGAACGCCAACAAGGTGGTCGTGGCCCGGGCCGTGCGCACCGACGATGGTCAGCAACTAACGAAGCTTACCTGCGCTGTGGCCGGGAGCGAAGGCGCCAAGGTCATCGTGTTCACACAGGACAACCTGGGCAAGGCGGTGGCCCCGCGCGTGGCGGCCCGGCTGAAGGCCGGACAGGTCGCCGGGGCCATCAGCCTGCCGGAGATGGGCAATGGGTTCCGCGTGAAGCGCAATGTGTTCAGCGGCAAGGCCCAGGCCTGGGTGGAGATCACCAGCGCCGTGAAGGTGATCAGTATGATGGCCAACAGCCTGCCCATTGAGGCGGGTACCGGCGGTGCTGCTGTGGAAGAGTTCGGCGGTGACCTTGGTGCCGCGCGCATCACGGTGAAGGAGATGCGCAAGGCCGGCGCAGGCATTCCGCTGCCGGAGGCCGAGATCGTGGTGAGCGCTGGACGGGGCATGAAGGGTCCCGAGAACTGGGCGCCCGTGGAGGAACTGGCCTCGCTGCTGCACGGCGCCACGGCCTGCAGCCGTCCTGTAGCGGACATGCACTGGCGTCCGCATCACGAGCACGTGGGTCAGACCGGCGTGGCGATCCGCCCCAACTGTTACATCGCCATCGGGATCAGCGGTGCCATCCAGCACCTGGCCGGAGTGAACCAGAGCAAGGTGATCGCCGTGATCAACAAGGATCCCGAAGCACCCTTCTTCAAGGCCGCTGATTATGGGATCGTGGGCGATGCCTTCGAGATCCTCCCCAAGCTCATCGAAGCGGCCAAGAAGTTGAACGCCGAGCGTTGATCACCCTCGTCGCTGCTGTTAGCGCCGCGTTGTGAACAAGTGCCGTGGATGCCGGACAGGCATTGCGACCCGTTCGTATCTTCGAAGCCTGCAAAAAGTGCATACGCTGAACGCTTCGGCATAGGTCGGGTGAACAGCGAAAGGCACCGAGAAGAGCATGGAGAAGGTCGAGCTGAAATTCCTGCGCATCACCTACAGCCACACCCACGCGGGTGCCTATGCGCTCATCCTGGCGGAGATGCAAGGCGATCGTCGCCTGCCCATCATTATCGGGGGCGTTGAGGCGCAGGCCATCGCGATCCAGGTGGAGAACATCAAGCCGGCCCGCCCGCTCACCCACGACCTCTTCAAGAACCTCGCCGACCAGCTCAACATCCGCCTGAAGGAGGTGGTGATCAACGACCTGGTCGAAGGCATTTTTCACGCCAAGCTCGTGCTGGAGCAGGAAGGCACCGAGGTGGAAGTGGATGCGCGCAGCAGTGATGCGATAGCGCTCGCCCTGCGGTTCGGCTGCCCGATCCAGACCTTCGAGTTCATCATGAGCGCCGCCGGATTGAAGGTGGAGGAAGGGGAGGAGGACAAGGAGAAGACGGCCGAGGAGCATCCTGAGCGATCTGCCTCCGGCCCACGCAAAGGCATGCGCAATGCCGATCCCGATGAACTGAAACGTATGCTGGACGAAGCCCTCGCCGACGAGGACTACGAGCGTGCGAGCAAGCTGCGTGACGAGCTCAAACGTCGCGAAGGCACGAACTGAGCTGCGCATGGTCCGCGTGCGGACCGTCGTTCCATCCGGTTCTTTTTCTCCCTGCACGTCTCACGGCCCGGTCCGGTCGACTATGTTTAGCGCATGGCCGGGGATGAGGGAAGCGTTCTGAAAGGCTTCAGCCTGGGCAAAATGCTCATGCCCGTGTTCATCGGGCTCGGGATCACGGCACTGCTCATCTGGAACACGGCGGACCGCAGCGTGCTTGGAAAGGTCACCTGGAGCTGGAACAGCACCTGGTGGATGCTCCTGGCCTTGTTCAGCCTGTTCGTGCGCGACTGGATGTACATGCTGCGGATCCGGCACCTCACCGACCGCAAGCTTGACTGGTGGCGCACCTTCGTGGTGGTGATGCTCTGGGAATTCGCCTCTGCATTGGCCCCAGGCATCATCGGTGGCGGCTTCTTCTTCGCCATCTGGATCCTTTCGCGGGAAGGGATCGATGCAGGCAAGAGCATCACGGTGATCACCTTCACCTCCTTCCTCGACGGCATCTTCATCGCGGTGATGGCCCCCCTGGTCTACTTCACCGCCGGGCGAAGCGAGTTGTTCTCCGGTGTGGACACGGGTATGGGCCTGCTGGGCACGGGGTTCTTCGTCACCTTCTGGCTGGTGTACTTCATCATCCTCTTCTACAAGCTCTTCGTAGCCTACGCGCTCTTCGTGAACCCGCTGTTCGTGAAACGCGCGCTGGTGGGCATCTTCTCGTTGAAGTTCCTGCGGCGCTGGCGGCGTAACATGGTGACCACGGGTGATCAGCTGATCATTGCGGCGGGCGGACTGAAGGACCGGGGGTGGAACTATTGGTGGCCGGCGCTGCTCACCACGTTCGCCAGTTGGACGGCGCGTTTCTCCATCGTGAACTGCATCGTTCATGCGTTCAGCGACCAGCACGGTGCCTCCAACGACCTGGTGATCTACGGCAAGCAGGTGATCATGGGCATCATCGTGCTGCTGAGCCCCACGCCGGGCGGCAGCGGCCTGGCCGAGTTCATCTTCAACGACTTCCTAGGCATGTACATCGCGCCGGGACTCGCGCCCGCACTGGGCTTCCTCTGGCGCCTGATCAGCTATTATCCGTACATCCTCATCGGCGCCATCCTGCTGCCGCGTTGGGTGCGCAGGAATGTGATCGCGCCCTTGGTGCATCGCTGATCATTCGCGCCGCCCACTTACATTGCCTCGCCGGTCGACCGACCGACCCGGTCACACTTCGATATGGAACGATTCACAGGCCTCCTCGGCATCGCACTGATCCTCGGCATCGCCGTGCTGGCCAGCAACAACCGCAAGGCGATCAACCTGCGACTGGTGCTGAGCGGCATGGCGCTTCAATTGGTGATCGCAGTGCTCGTCCTCAAGATCCCGCCGGTGACCCGCTTCTTCCAAGGGCTCGGCCATGGCATGGAGAAGATCGAGCAGTTCGCCCGCCAAGGCGCCTCCTTCGCCTATGGCGGCCTGGCGGCCGTTCAGTTCGATGGGACCGTGGCCAACTACGCCGTGGGTGGATTCGTGTTCGCGATCAACGTAACGGCCACCATCATCCTGGTATGCGTGCTGGTAGCGGTGCTCTACCACATCGGGCTGATGCAGCGCGTGGTGAGCGTCATCGCGAAAGCCATGAACTTCATCATGCGGGTGAGCGGAGCAGAGGCCCTGAGCAACGTGGCGAGCGCCTTCGTCGGACAGGTGGAAGCGCAGGTGATGATCAGGCCCTACCTCGCCGGTATGACGAAGAGCGAGCTCCTCGCCAGCATGAGCGGAAGCCTGGCCTGCATCGCGGGCGGCATCCTCGTGGTGTACGTGAACATGGGCGCACAGGCGGGACTGGACCTGGCCCCGAAGCTCATCGCTGCCAGCCTGATGGCCGCACCAGGTGCCTTGGTGATCAGCAAGATCGTATGGCCCGAGACGGAGGAAAGTCAGACCATGGGCAACGTGAAGCTGGAGGTGAAGAGCCCGTACATCAACGTGATCGACGCCATCGGCCACGGCGCCGGTGACGGCTTCAAGATCGCCATGAACGTGGTGGCCATGCTCATCGGCTTCATTGCGCTCATTGCCATGGTGGATTGGATGCTGATCCACATCGGCCACATCTTCAGTCCGGACCTCAACCTCAGCCTCAACTGGATCTTCGGCAAGATCTTCACCCCGATGGCTTGGGCAATGGGCGTCCCCGCGCAGGATGTTACCGGGGTGGCAACATTGCTCGGCCAGAAGCTCAGCGTGAATGAGTTCGTGGCCTTCAAGAGCCTTGCTGACAAAGCCGTTCCCATCGTCACCGAGAAGGGATTGCTGATCGTGAGCATCGCGATCTGCGGCTTCGCCAACTTCAGCAGCGTGGGCATGCAGATAGGCGGCATCGGCGAACTGGCCCCCACACGCCGAAGCGACCTGGCACGACTGGGCCTCAAGGCGCTGTTGTGCGGTACGCTGGCATCGTATCTCAGCGCGACGATCGCGGGGATACTCATGTGACCGTTCGCGAGCGGGTGTGCATTCAACACGCGCGAAGCGATCTTTGATCCGCGCGAGGAGGCTCTGCGATGAAGCGATCGTTGATCCCTCCCGTGTTCGCGAGCCCGCTCTGGGGCGAAGCGATCTTTGATCATCCGATTCGCGAGGAGGCTCTGCGATGAAGCGATCGTTGATCCCTCCCGTGTTCGCGAGCCCGCTCTGGGGCGAAGCGATCTTTGATCATCCCGTTCGCGAGGAGGCTCTGCGACGAAGCGATCGTTGATCCCTCCCGTGTTCGCGAGCCCGCTCTGGGGCGAAGCGATCTTTGATCCATGCTCGACCCCTTCGGCATCGGCGGCATCATCCTGCAATGGATCGGCGGCACCGTGCGCTTTGGTTATGGCACTGCTACCCGCTGGCTCGGGTTGACCAAACGGCGGTCCTTCACGCACAGGGAATACGTTCACGGCCCCGATGAGCCGGATGACGTGGTCTTCGACACCATCGGACACCGCTTCAACAATAGGCTGTTTGGCCTGCTCGTTCTGGGTCTGTTCCTGAGCACTGCCGTTCGCGGCTGCTGAAACGGATGAGAAGGAAGCGGATCGTCTTTGTGCTGACCGCGGTCCTTGCCGCTTTAGCTGTGCTTTGGTTCCTCCGGACCGAAGTCCACTTGCCCAGCACCGTAACCCATGTCCACGGCGACCGGCTCGATTCCCTGAACGGTGTGGTGGTTTACTGCAACGGCGGCTTCAGTGCGAACAGCGGAAGGAACGTGGTCGATGGATACAACCTCGGCCTCAAGTACCAGTGCGTGGAGTTCGTGAAGCGCTACTACTTCGAGCGCTTCAACCACCGCATGCCGAACAGCTATGGCAACGCCAAGGACTTCTTCGATAGCACCGTTGCCGACGGCGCGTTGAACGCTGCACGAGGCTTGATGCAATTCACCAATAACAGCGCCGCCAAGCCCGCACCGGATGACCTCCTGATCATCGATGGCAGTAGGGTGAACCCGTTCGGACATGTGGCCATCATCAGTCGCGTGAGCGATGGGGAAGTGGAGGTGATCCAACAGAACACCGGCAGCACGCGGAATACCTACGATCTGGACATGATCGATGGGAAGTGGGGGATCGTCAGTGGGAGGGTGTTGGGATGGTTGCGGAAGCCGTGATCACTCCACCACCACGATCAACACCCCCAGCGCGCCATTCATCTGCTCCACGCCTTCACCGGGCATGTACGTGCGGCTGATGGCTCCATCGAGGAACAACGCGTTCGCGCAGCCGTGCTGGTGGAAGAAGAGTGCGAAGTCGTAGAGGTTCATCGAGGTGCGGGTGATCGCGAACAGCGCCTTGCCGTTGGGCATGATGCCTACGCCATTGCGGATCTGCACATTGGCCGAGCCCTGCGTGAACGCTGCGTTGATCGCACCGTCCACCACGAGCATCGGACCCGATTGGGTGGCATAGCGAACACCTGAGCGGTCACCATACGCAGCAGTGGTCACGATGAATGCAACTCCATTGCCATCGATGCCGAACACGCCGTTGGGCTGCAGGTAGAAGTTGCCGTAGCCCTTCGTCTTCGTGATCAGCTTGCGTAGGGTGCGCCCGTTCTCGATGTACAGCCCCAGCGGCCGCAGGTCCTCCATGTACATGCCGCCGTTCATCGCGAAGCGCAGGTGCTGGCCCTTGCTTTCCACGAAGGCTTTCAGCTTGCCGATGTTGCCCAGCGCGCGCCCGCTGTCATCGAGGTTGAACATCACGATCGGCGTGGCCTGCGGGTCGATCACCACGGATGCCATGCGCGGATCGGAACCTGAACGGAAAGCGAATGCCACATACAGCACGATAAGAAGCGGGACCAGGGCCTTGATTCGCATCGTTCCGAAAGTAGCGCTCAGTTCAATTGACGATCGTTCAAGGTGTCATGAATACAAAGTCGAAACCACCCCCTGCCCCTCCTTTGGCACCCGGATCGAGTGCCGCCGGTCATCCCGACTACCGTCGTGATGGCCGTCGGGTCGATCCTAAGGAGGGGAGAACGCGGGATAATGACCATCGCATTCATCCGTGTCCATCTGTGTCCACTGCGCCTTCGCGAAGCCGCTCCGTGCCTGCGCGTAGCCGCTTCGGCGAAGGCAAGGTCGGCGGAGCAAGGTCCGTGTTCATCTGCGGTTTCAAGTTCACCGCCACGGCGCAACGGACGCAACGGGTGCGCCACGAAGTTTCATCCGTGTCCATCCCGTTCATCCGGTCAATCTGCGGTTAAACGCATTTCGCATTCATCCGTGTAGATCCGTGTCCATCCGTGGTTCAAAAGCATTGGCATTCATCAGCGCGCATCATAACGATCCGCGTCATCTGCGTTCCATCGCGTTCATCCGTGGTTCAAAATGAAGAAGGGGACCCTCGCGGATCCCCTTCCCAACAACTCCCCCGAGTTGAATTACTTCACCTTTTCCACAATGGCCTTGAAGGCATCGGCATCGCTGTACGCGATCTCGGCCAGGGCTTTGCGGTCCAGGTTGATGTTGTGCTTCTTGAGACCGCTGATGAACACGCTGTAGCTCATGCCGTGCATGCGCGTTGCAGCGTTGATCCGCTGGATCCACAGCGCACGGAAATCGCGCTTCTTCAGCTTGCGACCGTCGTATGCGTGGGCGAGACCTTTCTCAACGGTGTTCTTGGCGACCGTCCACACGTTCTTGCGGCGGCCGAAGTTCCCTTTGGCCAGCTTCAGCACCTTCTTGCGACGGGCGCGGCTGGCGACTTTGTTCTTACTCCTTGGCATTGTTCTCTTGGTTTTTGGGCGCGAGCGTCAGTTCGTTGACTGCCTTTGGTGCTGCGCGTCCTGGTTAACCCCGCCTGTGTACCCGGCGGGAAACTGTCCTACTTCAGAAGATCGAGGATGGCCTTCTCGTTGGTCTTGTGGACCACGGCCATCTTCGTCAAGCCGCGTTTCCGCTTCTTGTGCTTCTTGGTGAGGATGTGGTTCTTGAAGGCGTGCTTGCGCTTCACCTTGCCGGTGCCGGTCAGCTTGAACCGTTTCTTGGCACCGGACTTCGTTTTCATCTTCGGCATGTCTGCTCTGCTTTATCGGGGGGTGTTGGCTTTCGTATCATCAACGGGCGTGAAATTTCACGCCCCTATTTTTTCTTCTTGGGGATGAGGTACATGATCATGCGCTTGCCTTCCAGCTTGGGCATGCTTTCCACCACACCGTATTCCTCCAGGTCCTGCGCGAACTTCAGCAGCAGGATCTCGCCCCGCTCCTTGAACACGATCGTGCGGCCCTTGAAGAACACGAAGGCCTTCACCTTGTGGCCTTCCGTGAGGAACTTCTTGCTGTGCGCCAGCTTGAAGGCGACATCATGCTCGTCGGTGTTCGGCCCGAAACGCACCTCCTTCACCTCGGCCACGGTCTGCTTGGCCTTGATCTCCTTCTGTTTCTTCTTGAGGTCGTAGAGGAACTTCTTGTAGTCGGCGACGCGGCACACGGGCGGCACGGCGCTGGCGCTGATCTCGATGAGGTCAAGTCCCATGTCCTGCGCCAGCTTCAGCGCGTCATCGAACTTGTACACGCCGGATTCGATGCCTTCGCCAACGACGCGCACCTCGGCCACACCGTAGATGCGGTTGTTGATGCGGTGCGGATCCTCCTTGATCACACGCCCACGGAAGGGGCGGGGGCCGGAGGGACGCGGACGGGGAGGTCCAGCAGGACGATAGGGCGGACGTGTAGCCAAGCGGAAGGTTGAAGGTTCAGGTGAGGGTTAGAGACCGGCCATTTGCTGTGCGATCCGGTCCTCCACCAGTTGCTTGAACTGTTGGGGGGGCATGGTGCCCAGATCGCCTTGTGATTGTTCGCGTACGCTTACGGTGTTGGCCTCTGCTTCTTTTTCGCCGATGATGAGCATGAACGGCACCTTGGCGAGCTCCGCATCGCGGATCTTGCGGCCAATGGTCTCGTTCCGTTCGTCAACGGAGGCGCGAATATCGTGATCTTTCAGGAACGTTGCGACCTCTATGGCCTTATCGACGTACTTGTCGCTGAGGGGCAGCACAATGGCCTGCTCAGGGTTGAGCCACAGGGGGAACTTGCCGGCGGTGTGCTCGATCAGCAGGGCCACGAAGCGCTCCAGGCTGCCAAAGGGGGCCCGGTGGATCATTACCGGACGGTGTTTGGCGTTGTCGCTGCCTACGTATTCCAGCTCGAACCGCTCGGGCAGGTTGTAATCCACCTGAATGGTGCCCAATTGCCACTTGCGGCCAATGGCATCCTTCACCATGAAATCGAGCTTCGGGCCGTAGAACGCGGCCTCGCCGTATTCCACCACCGTCTTCAGGCCCTTTTCCGCCGCCGCTTCGATAATGGCACGCTCTGCCTTGTCCCAGTTCTCGTCAGAACCGATGTATTTGGTCCGGTCATCCTTGTCACGCAGCGACACCTGTGCCTCGTAGTTCTCGAAGCTCAACGCCTTGAATACCAGTAACACAAGGTCGATCACCTTCATGAACTCCTCCTTCACCTGATCGGGGCGGCAGAAGAGGTGAGCATCGTCCTGGGTGAAGCCCCGCACCCGGGTAAGGCCGTGCAACTCACCGCTTTGCTCATAGCGGTACACCGTGCCGAACTCGGCATAGCGGATGGGCAGGTCCTTGTAGCTGCGGGGTCGGCTCTTGTAGATCTCGCAATGGTGCGGGCAGTTCATCGGCTTCAGAAAGAACTCCTCACCCTCGTGCGGGGTGCGGATCGCCTGAAAGCTGTCCTTGCCGTACTTCTCGTAATGGCCGCTGGTCACATACAGGTCCTTGTGCGCGATGTGCGGGGTGGCCACCTGCTCATATCCGCTCTTTTCCTGCGCGGACTTCATGAAGTTGATCAGGCGCTCGCGAAGGGCTGCGCCCTTGGGCAACCATAGCGGAAGGCCCGGACCCACCTTGTCGCTGAAGGTGAACAGATCAAGTTCCTTGCCCAGCTTGCGGTGGTCGCGCTTTTTCGCTTCCTCCAGCAGAACGAGGTATTCCTCCAGTTCCTTCTGCTTGGGGAAGGAGATGGCGTAAAGGCGCGTGAGCTGCTTGCGCTTCTCATCGCCTCGCCAGTATGCACCGGCAACGCTCATCACCTTGGCCGCCTTGATGAAGGAGGTGTCGGGGATGTGTGGACCACGGCACAGGTCGGTGAAGTTGCCCTGGCTATAAAAGGTGATCTCGCCGTCGTTCAGCCCTTCCAGCAGTTCCAGCTTGTACTCATCGCCCTTCTCGGTGAAGTAAGCGAGGGCTTCGGCCTTGGGAACCTCCTTGCGGACGTAGGCGCTTTTCTTGCCGGCGAGCTCCTTCATTTTGGCATCAATGGCCGCGAAGTCACTGTCGCCGATGGTGCGCTCGCCAAGGTCCAGATCATAATAGAATCCATGCTCAATGGGCGGCCCGATGCCGAATTTGGTCCCAGGGTAAAGGGCCTCAATGGCTTCTGCGAGCAAGTGGGCGCTCGAGTGCCACATCGTGCTCTTTCCCTCAGCATCATTCCACGTCAGCAACTGCAGGGTGCAATCACCGGGCAGGGCACGGTTGGCGTCGCGTACCTCGCCGTTCACTTTGGCGGATAGCACATTGCGCGCCAGGCCCTCGCTGATGCTGCGGGCCACATCCATGGCGGTGGCGTCGGGTTCATACTGCCGGACAGTACCGTCCGGCAAGGTCACATTGATCTTCATTTCTGCACTTCTGCCACCCTACCCCGGTTCAGGCCCGGGGTGAACTTTGGTGGACAAAAGGGCCGCGAAGGTAGTGCCTGACAGCCAATGAGGTACAGCCTATGGAGACTTTGCGCACCGCGACAGGTCGTGCGGGGTGAGAACGGGAACGCCACCCCGAATGGAGCGGCGTTCCCGTTCAAGTAGGTTGCTCAGAGCTTCACAGCGAGGCCGAGTTGAAGGACCGAGACGCCGAACCCTGCCTCCAGGTAGGCCCCGATCTTATCCGTGAAGAAATAGCGTGCGCCGACCAGACCGGTCAGGCTGACGCCACTGTATGTGCCGGCGTTGAAGGACGTGACGCCATTGGGGTAGTTGGTCTCGTCCTTGAAGGTGGCTGCGCGATAGGCCAGCATCAGCCCTCCGTAAGTGTCGAGTTTATCGTTCTCATGCCATTCGTTGTAGTGCCACGTTCCTCGGGCACCAACGACCACGTATGTCCATTTGTACGACGACCGGTAGTTACCGTTGCTCCACACGTTGTCATACTCGTAGCCGTAGCTCTTATATCCGAGGAATCCACCCAAGCCCCAGATGCCGGGACCCAAGGGACCCATGCCGTGGTCGAAGTGAAGCGCAATGGCCGGGGTTTGGGTAACACCTGAACCGGTGAATCCAATGCCGTAGCTGCCGCCGATACCGAAGCCGACGCCGAGGACATTGGTGCCTTCTTCAAAGGATTGCGCGCGCACATCGGAAAAGCTCAGCATGCAGGACATGGCCGCTGCTGTGATGGAGAGGATCGGGATTCGCATCGCGTTCGATTTTGGTCGAACAAAACTAAGGGTTCGCCGTTAAGAAAACCACTCCGGTACAGTGGGGCTTGACCGCTATCGCAGCAAGGTCACATGCCCTGTCCGGAACCTGGTATCCGCATTATCGCCAAGGTTCTCAACCAGCCAGAAATAGGTGCCGTCGGGTGCGGGGGAGCCCTTGATGCTGCCGTTCCATCCCGCAGTGACACTGCTTGTGCTGAACACCTCCTGCCCCCACCGGTTGAAGATGCTCAACCGTCCTTTGCCGGGGAACTCGTCGAGGGGCACGAAGTTGTCGTTGCTCTGGTCGCCGTTCGGGCTGAACACGTTGGGCATGTCCAGGTCGCCGTTGGGCACTACACGGATCAGCGCATAGGCCGTATCCACACAGCCGACGGCATTCGTCACCACCAACATCACGGGATAATTGCCTGGTGCCACCGGGAAGATGACCACTGGATCCGGTTGTCCGGAGGCGAACGGAGGGATGGTATCAAAGTCCCAGTTCCAAGAGATCACATCCGGACTGCTGGCATTGGTGAATGTGACCTGTGTATTGCTCGTGGTAACGGGCTGTGGCGCGGCGCTGAAGGCGGCTGTCGGCGGCGGCACCACGGTGATCAGGTCCACATAAGTGCTGTCGTATGTGCAACCATTGGCCATGGTCACCGTGAGCGTAACATCGTAGGTCCCGGCTTGCATGTAGATGTGGGTGGGATCGCAATCCGTGCTCGTCGTACCATCGCCGAAGTTCCACGTGCACGTGGACACCGCACCCGTCGTGGCATCGGTGAAGTCCACCACGAGCGGCGGGCAACCCGATAGGTCGGAAGCCTGCACCAGTGGTTGTGCGGGCACAGGTGGGGCTACGACCACGGCGGCGATCACGCAGGCCGTATCGTTCACCGAAGCCAGGAATTGATAGTTGCCCAGGGGCAGGTCCAGCGCGCTCAGGTTGAGGATGCTGTCCGTAGCGCCAATGATCGCCACACCTTCCTGGTACCACTGGTAGCTCGTGGCCAGACTGTCCGGATGGCCGGTCAATACGATGTTATCCGTGCAGGTGGAGCCACTGACGTCCACGGAGGAGAACAAGGACGACTGGTTGATGGTCATGTCATCCACCCAGAAATAGGGGTAATACCCCTGCGTCTGCACAACGTCCGGCGGAACGTTACACGGCCCACCGATCATCACCGCCTCGATATCAACGGGTGGAACAAAGTCGATCTGGATCTGCTGCCAGGTATTGTCGGCCGTGAACAAGGTGGACCCCAGCACGATCCAACCTGCGGGCACCGGACAACCATTGTCGTTACCCACAGGAAAGGTGGGGCAGGTGGGATAACCGAAGATGGTCAGTTCCACCGGGCCATAGAAAACGCCGATCCCCGCGAATCCATCCCACGAGGCCCCGGCGGCACCCATCTGTAGGGTCTGCGATTCGCCCGCAAGCATGGGCTCATCCAAGCAGCCACCAATGTACTCTTCGTAGCCGGGGGTGATGATGAAACCGGCGCATCCGAGGCCATCGGGGATCGGCTGCGGGATGATATCCGTAGGGAACAGCCCACCCTGAACGTTCAGGAAGTAGTCGGATGTGGCACCGGTCGCCTGGCTCCAGACACTGGCACAATCCAGTTGGCTGAAGGTAGTCGGTACACAGTCATACTCCTCGAACGAAGGGTTCGGCAGGAGGGAGGTCACTTGCCCACCGCCGCCGATGATGGCGGAGCATACGCAGTCCGTGGTGTCGTTGAGGTCGATCAGCCCATCCAGGTCGTCATCCAGTGCGTTGTTACAGATCTCCTGCGCTTGCATCAGCACTGGAAGGCTGAGCAAAGCACCAATGGAAAGGATGCGATCTACGCGCATGGTGGGGTTATTTCAGCAGGGTCACATGCCCGATGTACTCGTGGTTCAGGCGGTCCAGTTCATCGCGCGTCTCGAGCTTCCACACATACACATCGCTCTTGATCACCTCGCCACCCATCCGGCCGTCCCAGGCCTTGGTGGGGTCGGTGCTGCTCCAGATCGGCTCGCCCCAACGGTCGAAGATCGTCAGCTTGTACAGCCGCTCGTCCTGGTCCATGATGAAGGGCCGGAAGCCCTCGTTGATCCCGTCGCCATCGGGGGTGAAGGCGTTGGGGGCATACACGCTGTAGTTGCCCTCGATCACCACCATGGCA
>JANOAK010000035.1:0-17759 GCA_031411095.1 Flavobacteriales bacterium
CGATCGGCAATGCGGGCACCAGTTACATCGACGATTTCGAAGGCAGCGTGAGCGTGATCGACATGCGGCAGCAATCGCAGTGGTTCCATTCGGCCACGCCGCAAGGCCAGCCCGACCTGTGGCCTGAGGGCGATCTCTTCAGCCGTCCGAACGGATACAAGCGTGCGCACCTGGCGTGGTACGTGGTGGATCCGATCTTCTTCCGCGACAACAACCTGAAGCCCCCCGTCCCCGATGGCTCGGACAAGGCGAACACCATGCGCGAGGTGCTGGAGCAGGAGGTGTTCCCCAACCGTGTGCTGGCCACAGGCACACCGCCCAACATCCCGGTCTTCGACCTGTCCTACTATCCGGCGCAACGGGGCCCATACAATTACAACACCGACCTGAACCCGGACGGTTCGCTGGTGGATCCCGCTGAAAGTTGGGCCGGGATCACGCGCAGGGTGACCACCACGGACTTCGAGCAGAGCAACATCGAGACCATCCAGTTCTGGATGATGGACCCCTTCGGTGAGAACGCCCCGAACGGCAGCAACGAGGACTCGCAGAACATCACCGGTGGCGAGTTCTACATCGACCTGGGGAACATCAGCGAGGACATCCTGAAGGACAGCCGCAAGTCGTTCGAGAACGGCATGCCCGAGAGCCCTCAGGATGCCAGCGCCACCACGGCCGTCACGGCCTGGGGTGTGGTGCCCACCACGCAAAGCGTGGTGAACGCCTTCGCCATCAACGACCAGAACAGTTACTCATCGCAGGACGTGGGACTGGACGGCTTGCGGGACAATGTGGCGAGCACCAACATCCCCAGCGAGCAGGAATTCCCGCAGAACGCGGACTTCCTGACCGCTGTTCAAGCCCTCATCACCAACCCTGCGGCGTTGGATTCCATTGAGCAGGACCCGAGCGGTGACCGTTACCACTTCTTCCGCGGCAGCGACCTGGACGTGGCGCCCTACGACATCCTGCGCCGCTACAAGTACTTCAACGGTCCGGAAGGGAACAGCATCAGCGACGAGGAAAGTCCGGAGAGCTATCCCACACAACAGACCACGTTGCCGAGCACGGAGGACATCAACCAGGACCAGAACCTGAGCGAGAGCGAGAGCTACTTCCAGTACAAGGTGAAGTTGCGTCCCGCAGAGATGGTCGTGGGCCAGAACTTCATCACCGACCGGCTTGAAGGCGTGGCGCCGGATGGTCGACGGGTGTACTGGTACCAGTTCAAGGTACCCATCCGCCAGCCCGAGCGGGTGGTGAACGGCATACAGGACTTCCGCAGCATCCGCTTCATGCGCTTGTTGTTGAAGGGCTGGCAGCAGGCGGCGGTGCTGCGGTTCGCGCGCCTGGAGTTCGTGCGCGGCGAATGGCGCAAATACACGCAGAGCCTCGAGACACCGGGCGAAGGCGAAGGGGGCGATCCCGCGGCCACACAGTTCAACGTGGCGGCGGTGAACATCGAGGAGAACGGACGGCGCGTACCGATCAACTATGTGCTGCCCCCAGGCATCAACCAGGAGACCGACGTGGCCAGCGCCAACCTGCGCAACCTGAACGAGCAGTCCCTGCAGTTACAGCTGTGCAACCTGCGCGATGGCGACTCGCGCGGGGCGTTCCGCAACGTGCAGTTCGATATCCGGAGCTACAAGAAGCTGCGCATGTACGTGCATGCCGAAACGCGCGACGAGGCTGATCCGCTGCAATACGGGGACGTGAGCGTGTTCATCCGGCTGGGCAACGACTTCGACCAGAACTACTATGAGTACGAGGTACCGGTGGAACCCTCGGCCTTCGGCAATAACGATCCGTACAACGTGTGGCCGGAGAAGAACAACATGGAGATCGAGTTCGCCAAGTTGAACGACGTGAAGATCCAACGGAACCAGGCGGGCGTGGCGGTGAACCTGCGGTACACCCAGATGGAAGGTGATCGCCGCATCACGGTGAAGGGGAATCCGAACCTCAGCCAGATGCGCACCATCATGATCGGCGTGCGCAACCCGAAGAAGGATGGCGCGGAAGCGAACCCCTGGGTGATCGACGATGGCAAGGCGCAATGCGCGGAGGTGTGGGTGAACGAGCTGCGCCTGACGGACTTCGACCAGCGGGGGGGATGGGCTGCGCTGGCGCGCGTGAACACCACGCTGGCCGACCTCGGCACCTTGAGCATTGCAGGCAACTACAGCACGCCCTTCTGGGGCAGCATCGACAAGCGCGTGAGCGAGCGCCAGCGCGACACCCGCTATGGGGTGGACGTGAGCGCCAACCTGGAGATGGGCAAGTTCCTGCCGGAGAGCACGGGCGTGAAGGTGCCGATGTACGTAGGTTATTCGGAGCAGATCATCAATCCACAGTTCGATCCGCTCAACCCGGACATTGAATGGGCCGATGCCACCCGCTCACTCACCCGCGATGAACGCAAGGCCCGATTGAAGGAGCTGCGCACGTACACGCGGCGCCGCAGCATGAACTTCACGAACGTGCACAAGGAGCGTGGCAAGGCCGCGGCGGGCAAGGAGCACTTCTACGACGTGGAGAACCTGAGCCTTTCGTACGCGTACGGCGATCAGGAATACCACGACGTGAACACGCAGTACGAGAACACCCGCACCTATCGGGGATCGCTCGCCTGGCAGCACACGCCGAAGCCTCGCCCCATCAAGCCCTTTGAGAAGGTCGGCTTCATCAGCAAGAGCAAGTGGACGAAGCTCATCAAGGACTTCAACCTGAACCTTGGCTTCAAGCAGTTGACGGCGCGCACGGCCGTGGACCGTACCTACCTCGAGCGGCTCGTGCGTCCGAATCCGGACATCGTCTCCCTGCCGCCCCGGCCAACGTATAACAAGGCCTTTGCGTGGCAGACCCAGTACGGCTTCCGGTACGACATCACCAAGAACCTGAAGCTCGACTTCAATGCGAACCGCAACGCCATCATCGGCGAACCCCCCGGCCGTGTGAACACCCAGGACCGCGACAGTTATGAGGTGTGGAAGGACAGCGTGCTGCAGAGCGTGCGGGAGTTCGGCCTGCCCACGGGCTATGACCACACTGTGAACGTCACCTACACACTGCCGTTGGACAAGCTGCCCATCACCGATTGGGTGACCGTGAACACCACGTACGGAGCCGGCTACAAGTGGGACCGGGCGCCGCTGCAGCAGGACAGCATCGGCAACACCATCCAGAACTCGCGCACCATCAGCGTGAACGGGCAGCTCAACTTCGTGAACCTGTACAACAAGGTCAAGTACCTCAAGAAGATCAACGACAAGGCCAAGGGCAGCAAGGGCAGCAAGTCGCCCCCCAAGGGCAAGGGTTCGGGCTCCAAGGCCGATTCCACCAACGCGAAGACGCCCAGCCCCTCGAAGATCAACCCCGCCGAAGGCTTTGCCCGCGTGCTGATGATGATCCGCACAGGTACGATCACCTACACCCAGAACAGCGGCATGCTGCTACCCGGATGGGGGCGCGGACCCAACGTGCTGGGGATGGACCAGGGCTTCGGAGCACCGGGATTCGGCTTCGTGCTGGGCGAACAGAACACCAACTTCAACGGCGACATCATCCGCGACTTTGCCACCGAGGCTGCATCCAAGGGATGGCTGGTGAAGAGCGAGAGCATCTTCAATCCGTACGCCAACAACCGCACGGAGAACATTAACGCGAAACTGGCGGTGGAGCCGTTCAAGGGCATGCGCATCGACCTGAGCGCGATGCGTACCATCAGTAGCAACCGCAGTTCCTTCTTCCGCTGGAATGAGACCCTGGGACGCTACGTCAACGACAGTCCACGCGAAACGGGGAACTTCAGCGTGAGCATGTTGAACTGGCCCACGACCTTCGTCGCGGACAACAGCGACTTCGTGAACCAGGTGTTCGAGAACATGCTGGCCTACCGCGAGACCATCAGTGAACGGCTGGGGCGCGAGCGCGGACAATCGGGACCGCCCGCCGGCCTGCCGAGCGACAGCACTTTCTGGACGGGCTTCGGGTCCACGAACCAGGATGTCATCGTGCCGGCCTTCATTGCCGCCTACACCGGCAAGGACCCGGGCAAGGTGAAGTTGAACCCCTTCAAGCAGCTGCCTGCGCCGAACTGGGACATCACCTATGACGGCCTCACGAAGCTCGAGCTGTTCAAGAAGCTCTTCCGTACGTTGACGGTGAGCCACAGCTACCGCAGCACCTTCAATGTGGGTGGTTACCAGACCAACATGCTTTTCGTCCCCGGTGCGGACAGCACGGACGTGCTGGGCAACTACATCCCGGAGAAGCAGATCAACGTGGTCACCATCGCGGAGGTGATGCGCCCCTTCATCAACTTCGACGCCACGCTGCAGAACAGCATGATCGCCAAGTTCGAATACAACCGCGACCGCAACCTCAGCCTGAGCCTCACGAACAACCAGATCACCGAGGTGCGCGGCAAGGAGTTCGTGATCGGCAGCGGCTATCGGTTCAAGAACGTGAAGTTCCCGATCGCCATCGGCGAAAGCCGCCCCAAGAGCGACCTGAACCTGCGGGTGGACCTGAGTTGGCGCCAGAACAACACGGTGATCCGGCAGGTGGAACAACGCCAGAACAACGTGACGGCCGGGCAGGACATCATTTCGCTCAAGACGAGCGCGGACTACATCATCAACCAGCGCCTCAACCTCAGGGCCTTTTACGAGCGCGTGATCAACCGGCCGGTGATCAGCACCACCTTCCCCAGTTCCAACACCAACCTGGGTATCAGCCTGCGCTTTACGCTTGCCCAGTAAATGGTATCCGGTCAGCCCCTATTTTCGGCACCGCTCTGAGAGGCCGGATGGCCGATCGGAACACGTGACCCACCATCCCAAACGCCATCAGACATGAACATCCCTGCCGAGCTCAAATACACCAAGGACCACGAATGGCTGCGCATCGAAGGCGATGAGGCCGTGGTCGGCATCACGGACTTTGCGCAGGGAGAACTGGGCGATATCGTGTTCGTGGACATCAGCAGCGAAGGCCAGGAGGTGGATCAGCACGCGGTGTTCGGCACGGTGGAAGCGGTGAAGACGGTGAGCGACCTGTTCATGCCGGTGACGGGCACGGTGCTCAGCGTGAACCCCGGGCTGGCCGATGATCCCGCAGCGGTGAACAAGGATCCGTACGGGGCGGGTTGGATGGTCCGTATCCGCGTCGGCGACAAGGCCCAGCTGGCCGCGTTGTTGAGCGCCGATCAGTACCGCGCGTTGGTCGGCTGATCGCGCAGCCATGCTCCGTCATCTGCGTTGGGCGCTGCTCTGGGCCGGGGTCATCCTCTGGCTCTGCCTGATCCCCGGCAAGGCCCTGCCCGAGTGGCACTGGTTCGCCATCCTGGACATCGACAAGCTGGTGCACGCCGGTATGTTCTTCATACTCGCCTTGCTGCTGGCGCAGGCCTTCCGGAATGGAGGTGCGCCTGCACGCTATGTATTGTGGGCCATCGTCATCAGCGCGGCCTATGGCATCGGCACGGAGTTCATGCAGGGCCTCGAAGCCATGGGGCGGCGTACGGACATCAATGACATGATCGCGAACAGCATCGGGGCCTTGGCCGCCGGGGGCTATGCGAACTGGCGCGAAAGGAAAGGCCGGGAGATCGTGCCGTTCGGGTTCCTGCGATGAGTTGAACCGCAACGATGCCACGACGCAACGGAGGCGCAACGACTTGATACCGTAGGAACGATACTTGCTTGATGAACTCCGCATGTGCGCTGGGGCTCGTTGATGAGCACATCCCCGCATGCGCAGATGTTCACACGATCATCCCTGCCGCCACCGTTTCGTTGGTGCCTTCATCGATCAGGATGATGCTACCGGTATAACGGTTGCGCTGGTACTTGTCGAAGTGCAGCGGCACGGTGGTGCGCAATTGCACGCGACCGATGTCGTTCATGCGGATCGTCTGATCACCCTCGGCCTTGCGCAGCGTGCTGATGTCCATGCGGTACTTCACCTCCTTGATCATGCATCGCGCATCGCGACTGGTGTGCTTGATCGCATACTTACCTCCGGGCTGCAACGGTCGCTCGTTGAACCAGCACAGCATCACATCGATGTCCTGTGAGCTTTCGGGCAGGTTGTTGGTGCCCACGATCATGTCGCCACGACTGATGTCGATCTCATCGGCCAGGGTCATCACCACGCTCTGCGGCGCGAAGGCCTCATCCAGTTCCTGTTCGCCGAGATGGATGCTCTTGATCGTGCTCTGGAAGCCGCTGGGCAGCACATTGATCGCATCGCCCTTGCGGAACACGCCGCCTTGCACGCGCCCGGCGAATCCACGGAAGTCATGGAACTCCTCGGTCATCGGGCGCACGACATACTGCACGGGGAAGCGGCGGTCGATGTGGTTGAGGTCGCCGGCGATGTGCACGTTCTCCAGCAGGTACATCAAGGTGGGACCCTGGTACCAGTCCATCTCCTTGCTGCGGTCCACCACGTTGTCGCCCCTCAACGCGCTGATGGGCACGTAACGGATGTCGCGCACCTCCAACTTGCTGCTGAAGTCCTCCAGTTCCTTCTGGATGCGGGTGAAGACCGCCTCGTCATAGTCCACGAGGTCCATCTTGTTGATGCAGAACACCACGTGCGGGATGCCGAGCAACGAGGCGATGAACGAATGGCGGCAGGTCTGCTCCAGGATCCCTTTCCGCGCGTCCACGAGGATGATCGCGAGGTTCGCGGTGCTCGCGCCGGTGACCATGTTGCGCGTGTACTGGATGTGCCCGGGCGTATCGGCGATGATGAACTTCCGCTTGGGTGTGGCGAAGTAGCGGTAGGCCACATCGATGGTGATGCCCTGTTCGCGCTCTGCGCGCAGGCCATCGGTCAGCAGCGACAGGTCCACCTCGCCGGTGCCGCGCTTGGAGCTGGCCTTCTCCATGGCCTCCATCTGGTCGTCGAAGATGGCCTTGCTGTCGTAGAGCAGGCGCCCGATGAGCGTGCTCTTGCCGTCGTCCACGCTCCCCGCTGTGGTGAAGCGAAGAAGGTCCATGTCCAGGTAGCCTGCTGTTGTTGGGGCGGAGAGCTTTCCGTCCGTAGCGTGATCGTTCATGGTCTGATCGTCTGATTGTCTGATCATCCGATCAGAAGTATCCTTCCTTCTTCCTGTCCTCCATCGCCGCCTCGCTGCGCTTGTCATCCATGCGGCTGCCGCGTTCGGTCACGCGCGAGGAGGCCACCTCATCGATGATCTCCTCCAAGGTGCTCGCGGGCGAATCGACGGCACCCGTGCAGCTCATGTCGCCGATGGTGCGGAAGCGCACGCGCATCTTCTCCACCTTCTCTTCGGGCTTCAGGTTCATGAAGTGTGAGTGCGCGTAGATCACACCGTCGCGCATGAACACGTCGCGCACATGGCTGAAGTAGATGCTGGGGATCGGGATCTTCTCCAGCAGGATGTACTGCCACACGTCCATCTCCGTCCAATTGCTGATGGGGAAGGCGCGGAAGTGCTCACCCGGACGTTTCTTGCCGTTGTACAGATTCCACAGCTCGGGCCGCTGGTTCTTCGGGTCCCATTGGCCGAACTCGTCGCGGTGGCTGAACACGCGCTCCTTCGCGCGGGCCTTCTCTTCATCGCGCCTTCCACCGCCGATGGCGCAATCGACCTTGTACTTCTCAATGCTGTCCAGCAAGGTCACCGTTTGCAGCTTGTTACGGCTGGCGTAGAAGCCTTTCTCCTCCTGCACACGACCGGTGT
The DNA here is from genome assembly GCA_031411095.1 of Flavobacteriales bacterium. GTDB lineage: Bacteria > Bacteroidota > Bacteroidia > Flavobacteriales_F > PHOS-HE28 > PHOS-HE28. Next base: position 7,721 of record JANOAK010000035.1, read on the forward strand.
CGATGCTTTCCTGCACACTGCCAACCAGGAGTTTCGCACCGTGCTCCTTCACCAGACCGTCGCGGAAGGTCATCGTCTCCTCGAAGTTGTGCCCGGTGTCCACGTGCAACAGGGGGAAGGGCACCTTGGCGGGGGAGAAGGCCTTGCGGGCGAGGTGGAAGCACACGATGCTGTCCTTGCCACCGCTGAACAGCAGCGCGGGGTTCTCGAATTGCGCGGCCACCTCACGCAGGATGTGCATGCTCTCGCTCTCGAGTTCTTTGAGGTGGGTCAGTCGGTACGAATGCATGTCGATCAAAGTTTTACCGCCAAGGGCGCAAAGGACGCGAAGGAGGTAGCAGCGCGTGCCCGAATGCAACGAGTGCCTTTGCGTCCTTCGCGCCCTTTGCGGTAGTTCATTTCGTGATCCGCGGCAGTATGAATTTCAGGAGTTCGGTGGTGCTGGCCTCTTCGCTACGCCCGTCGGTGGCGATGCGGATGGCGGGGGAGGGGGGCGCTTCGAAGGGCGCGCTGATGCCCGTGAAATCCTTCAACGCTCCGATGCGTGCCTTGGCATAGAGGCCTTTCACATCGCGGGCCTCGCAGACCTCCAGCGGCGTGTCGACGTACACCTCAACGAAGTCATCGGCGCCGATGATGGCCTTCGCTTGCGCACGGATGGCGATCGTGGGGCTTACGAAACAACACAGCACGATGGCGCCCTGTTGCACGAACAGCTTGGCCACCTCGGCGATGCGCCGGATGTTCTCGGTGCGGTCGGCATCGCTGAAGCCCAAGTTGTTGTTGATGCCGGTGCGCACATTGTCGCCATCGAGCACCACACAGAAGCGCCCGGCATTGTGGAGCTCGCGTTCCAGGGCGATGGCGATGGTGCTCTTTCCGCTGCCGCTCAATCCGGTCATCCACACCACACATCCGCGCTGGCCAAGGAGCGCCTCCTTGTCGGAGCGCTGGAGCAGGCGGTCCTGCACAGGGTGGATGTGGCGGTCGGCGTTGGACATTTGAACGGCCCGCGAAGGTAGCTTTTCAGGAGGGCCGGGGCCGTTGCAGCCAAGGGGGAAACCTATCTTTGGCCATCATGGCAATTGCATCCAAGGCCCCGTTCCGTATGCCCGATGTGCGGCATTCCCCCACGGTCGACCAGGTGGGCATCGAGGAGCGGGTGGCGCGCATCAAGACGCGCAGCATCAAGAAGGAAACGAAGGTGCAGGGCATGAAGCTCGCGCTCAGCATGATCGACCTCACCACCCTGGAAGGGGCCGACACGCCGAACAGGGTGAAGCAGCTCTGCTACAAGGGCATGCACCTGCACGACACGCTCACCGGCCTACCCACGGTGGCGGCCATCTGCGTGTACCCCAGCATGGTGAAGGTGGCGAAGAAGGCGCTGGGCGATAGCGGCGTGAAGGTCGCTTCCGTGTCCACGGCCTTCCCCAGCGGCCAGGCCCCGCGCAACGTAAAGATCACCGACACCAAGTTCGCGGTGAGCGAAGGCGCTGATGAGATCGACATGGTGATCAGCCGCGGCCACTTCCACAGCGGCGACTACAACTTCGTGTTCGACGAGATCGCAGCGATCAAGGAAGCCTGCGGTAATGCGCGTTTGAAGGTAATCCTGGAGACCGGCGAACTCGGTACGTACGATAAGGTCCGTCTGGCCAGCGACATCGCCATCGCGGGGGGCGCCGATTTCATCAAGACCAGCACGGGCAAGATCAATCCGGCGGCCACGATGGAAGTGACGCTCGTGATGTTGCACGCCATCCGCGATCACTACTTGCGCACAGGGCAGATGATCGCGATGAAGCCCGCTGGCGGCATCCGCAAGAGCAAGGAGGCCCTGCACTACCTGATCATGGTGAAGGAGGAACTCGGCGAGGAATGGCTGAGCAACCACTGGTTCCGCTTCGGCGCCAGCAGCCTCGCCAACGACATCCTGATGCAACTGCAGAAGGAGGCAGACGGGCATTACCAGAGTGCGGATTACTTCAGCAACGATTAAGTAGAGGAGGGTGGGAAGTTCCCCGCCCAGCAACGGACACGCTCATGATCGATGAACGGCTCTTCGTGAAAATGGCGCTGGACGCGTGGGCGGCGCAGTTGAACGGCACCGATGACCTTATCGGCCAGCTCACCGATGAAGAGCTTATGCACGAAGTGTCCCCATTGCGCAATCGAGGCATCTACCTCCTGGGCCACCTCGCTGCGGAGCACGACCTCATGCTCCCGTTGCTCCGCTTCCAGGCGCCGATGTTCCCGGAACTGAAACCTGTCTTCATCGATGCGCCGGACAAGGCGATCACGACGCTTCCTACCCTTCAGCAGCTCCGTGCGTATTGGAAGATGGTGAATGATACGTTGATGGGCCACATCGCGCAGCTTCCGGCGGATGAGTGGTTCACGCGCCATGCGAACATCTCCCAGGAGGACTTTCCGAAGGAACCGCACCGCAACAGGTTGAACGTTCTCCTGAGCCGCACGACCCACCTGGCCCATCACCGCGGGCAGTTGGTGCTGTTGAAGGCGAAGTAGGCCGACGGGCACTTTCAGAGCGCGGACTATTTCAGCAACGATCGACCGTCGTAACGCAAGGGTCTGACGGATCACTTCGCCTTCATCCCGTTCCCATGGGCCTCATGGGCAATTTCGGCTGGCCAAGGACCCGTGCATGTGCTAGCCATGGTGCGGGATCATTTGTTCGAGTGCATGGCCATGCGATTGCCCTCACTATCGATGAAGAAGGCCATGAAGCCGTTCTCCCCGATACTTGTCTTCGGCATGGTCACTTGGCCGCCTGCCTTCGCCACTTTGCCCAGCGCCTTTTTCAGATCCGGATCGGCGTTGAGGTAGATCACACAACCGGACGTCTTGGAGGGCTTGTGCATCTTGCTCATGGCGATGGCGCCGTTGGCCTTGCCCGTCCCGGGTGCCCATGGGAACATGGCCATGACCGTGCCGGGCATCTCCATCATCTCGAGCTTGATGCCGAATACGGATTCGTAGAACTTCTTTGCGCGCTTGATGTCGGTGGCTGGGATCTCGAACCAGTTGAGGCTGTTGGTGTTGGCGTCCATGGGGTAGATGTTTTGTCTTCGTGAAGTTACGATCGGGCCATCGATGGGGCGCTACCAGCTTCCACCGCCCCCTCCGCCGCCGAAGCCGCCCCCTCCGAATCCACCAAAGCCCCCACCGCCCCCACCCCCTGTGCCCCCAAAGCCACCCACGAACATGTTGCCATCCTCACCACCGCCAAGTGTGAGTTCGAGGTAACGCAGGATCGAAAAAACGGCCACCAGGTCGGCTCTGCGGGGTGATGCATCCTTCAAGGCCTCGCGGGTATCGTCATCCAGCAAAACCAGGCAGCTCCACAGTTGCTGCACGTGCTTCAGCGATCGTTCCCAACCTCCTTCAAGGCCGAGGCCGATGTCCTTTTCCACGGTGAAGAGCAGGTCGCGATAATGGCGGCAGGCTTCCTGACCCAGGGCTGTGCGGAAGTATCTGCCCCGTAAGAGGCCCAGCGCTTTGAGGTCGGGATACATGTGTTCATCCTTGAACCCCTCGTGATCCTCCGTCACCTCCTCCAGGATGCGTCGCAGGTCGACCAACGACACGGCGCTGTCGGCCGGGAACAGTCGCCACGCGAACGTTTCCGCGTGGGCTTCCGCCGCTGGCTCCGCGCCGCGCGAAAGGAAGAGCCGTGTCACTTGCGTTCTCCTGGAGCGGCCCACCAGCACGTCCTCAAAATGCACCTTCAGCGCCCTCGTGAAGCACAAGTGCTGGATCGTGTGGTACAGCATCGTTTCCCCCGACGACAGGATGGGGTGGCGGAGGTAGATGTACGTTTGGGGAGTGAGGCCGGTCATCGGTGTTCGCCGTGTGGCAAGATCGTGCATGCGTGAATACGCATGGCAAAAAGACCTTCTAGTGGAACGGTTGTTGGCTTACCAGTCACCACCATCTCCTCCTCCTCCGAGATCGCCGCCGCCGAAACCCCCAAAGTCACCGCCAGCATCGAAGCTATCACCGAGAGAAAGCGAATCGAAAGCAGTAAAGGAGTCCAAACCGGACAGCGCATCGAAGCTGACCCCGGTGTTGAGCGCCCGTCGGAGTTCCGGGAATTCCTTCAACAACCCACGGAGCTTATCCCGCGTCTCTTTCTTCAGCAGCACCACATTGCTACCCAGCGCGGACAGGTGAGCGAAAAGGCTGGTCTTGTCCTGTTGGAGCAAGTGATCGATCTTCCGATCAACGAATTTGCGGATGAAGCGCACTTCCTGCATCCGTTCTTTTCCCGCAGGTGTACGAACGAACGTTGAACTGAGCATGCCCGCTTGGATCAGATCGGTACGCATGAATTCATGCTTGAAACGTTCAAAGTCCGGCAGCACCTTCTTGATCGCGATCCGAAGCTGACCAAGTGAGATCGCCTGCCCGAGAGGGAACAACTCCAACGCGAATAGTTCCGCTTGTGAACCGGGAGCATCCTTTGTCCTGCGGGTCAACAGCTTCCTCGAAACCAAGTGAGGATCACGGGCATGGGCAGGAACACGGCGTGTTTCAAGCTGAATGGAGCCATTGAAGCAAAGATGCTGGATGGTGTACTGCAACATCGTCTCTCCGGACGAGAGGATGGGATGACGGAGGTAGCAGTAGGCTTGGGGAGTGAGGCCGGTCATTCGCGGGAGGGTCGTGGAAAGATCGCGGATCCCGGCATTCGTCCCAACTATGCTCTGCCCATCCCTCTTCGTCGCACGCCCTTGGCTAACCCGGCTTCGGCGCACAACGCATGGCAATGAAGTCCAACTCCTGGCCCCTCGCCCCATCTCCCGGGCCAAGGACCATTTCACCCTGAAGATCGAGTCCGGCATCTATCGGCTGTGCGTTGGTGAAGCCTAGGAGCGGCACCCGTTCGAAAGGCTCAGGGAAGCCCTGCTTCGACACCATCAATCCAGATAACTTCATCCTGCCGAGAGACCAGGAGAAAGTCGGGCTAGTGCCGCAGCACGGATCACCGGCTAAGCGATCGAGGAAGGGTATCAGCATCAGCGCTTCACAGCGCGATGCACCATGTACACGGTCTCGAGGATGGTGAACGCATCCTCTATGGTGGTCATCATCCACGGCGACTCCACCACCTCCTTGCGGTCAGGGCAATACACCTGCCACCACCATTGCTTGCGGTCCATCTTCTCCACCCGCAACATGTAACCGTCCTCCGTTTCGGACACGAAGTCGTCGTCAGCGGATGTTGCTTCCGTGGCACCAGCGGTGGTGCGCCAGGTCACGGGAGCGAAGGGGTTGGAGCGGATGGGCATTCGACAACGGTTTTGGGATCCGGTCATTACAGGGAAAGATCCTGCAACAACTCCTTCAATCGTTTGCCAGAAAGAGATGCCTGCTCGCTCTTGTCATAGATGGAGAGCAAGTACACCTCTTTCCGCACGGCGACCACACACGTGATCACCCTTGCACCACCCGACTTCCCCGCGCCTTTCGACTTGATGGAAATGCGGATCTTGTAACACGATGATCCGATCGGTGTCCCTTGCTCCGGGCGTTCCTGTAGCGTAATGGATAACACACGCAGCTCGCCTTCCAGCGATCTGAACTTCTTCAGCAACGGTTTCGCCTCGCGCTTGAAGTTGGCGTGAAGGATGACCCTAAAGCTCATTCAGGAACTCATCGAGCGTCTGCAACTTCTTCTTGCCAGCGATGTGGTCCTTCATGTCCTGCACCGCGCGCTTAAGACCACGGACGAACTTCTTTTCCTTCGGCGTGAGGGGGCGCTTGGGTTTCGCCCCTTTGGCCGGGACCACCTTCGAACCCTGACGCACCTTCCGCTTGGGCTTCACTACTGAACGTTCCACAGTCACGCCCTCTATCTCGTGCAAGATGTCGGTGACGAGCTTTACCTTGTCGGGGTTCGTAATGCGGACGAGCAACTCTCTCATAGTGCTGCTAAGTTACAGCGCTTCCCCATCTATCTTCGACCCGCGCCTTCGCCCTTCAGGCTTCGGCGGACAAAGCATGGCAAAGAAGACCATCTCCTGGCCCCTCGCCCCAGCACCGGAAAGCAAGGACCACGTCCGCATATATGGTTGATCGGCCTCTCACATCGGAGAAAGTCTGGAGGAGAGCGTATCGACTCTCCCACTATCCAAACAAAGGACGGATCGTTCGATCGAATTGAAAGTGCCGTTGTGCCACAGACGTCGCACGATGACCGCCTCACGCCCCAAAGTGTCCATGATCATCAGTTCGGGACCGGTGATCTTGAATTGTTTCTTGAGGTTCGACGGTTGCAGGCCGCCATTCCGCACGTTGTACATGCCGGAGAACCGCACGTCAGCAGGGCCAGCTATGATGCGTTCTTCACGCGGATCCCAGTTGATCAACCTGCCGGTCACGAAGCCTTGGGGAACGTGTTGCACGACCTTCAGGTAGTATTCGCTAGCGCGCCCCCGCAGCTTCATGGTGTATAAGAGAGCGTCAGCCAGTCGGCAGAACGTCTCGCTGCTGTCCCCGGCGCACTGGTTGAAGTAGAAATCCTCGACCACCCCTTGCAGCGCTCGATCCAACTTCGGTGAAGGTGATGATCCAGCTTGCGGGACCAGAACGCTGTCCAAGTGGAGGGAGAGAGATGCCTCAAATACGCGAATGTTCGGACGCGATAACTCACGCGGTCCAGCGACCGGTTCAGGTTTCTGTACGCAGCTTCCAATGAAAACCAAAGCCAGAATGAGCGTCGATCGGCGCATGCACGAAGATCGTTCTTCTGCCACGTGGGCCGCCGTTATCTTTGAATCCATGGCAACCAAGACAAAGACCATCTCCTGGCCCCTCGCCCCAGCCCCCGAGTCCAAGGACCACTTCACCCTCAAGTCCGAGTATGACCTCTTCATCGGCGGCAAGTGGGTCAAGCCCAAGAGCGGCAACTACTTCGACACCATCAACCCCGCCAACGAGCAGAAGATCGCGCGCATTGCCGAAGCGAACGCAGCCGACGTGGACGCCGCCGTTAAGGCCGCGCGCAAGGCCTACGACAATGTGTGGAGCAGGATGCCCGCGAGCGAACGCGCCAAGTACATCTACCGCATCGCGCGTTTGCTGCAGGAGAAAGCCCGCCAGTTCGCCGTGGTCGAGAGCATGGACGGCGGGAAGGCCATCCGTGAAAGTCGCGACGTGGACGTGCCGCTCGCCGCCGCGCACTTCTTCTACTACGCCGGTTGGGCCGACAAGCTCGGCTACGCGTTTCCGGGTAAGACGCCGAGTGCGCTCGGCGTCGCCGGGCAGATCATCCCGTGGAACTTCCCGCAGCTCATGGCCGCTTGGAAGATCGCGCCGGCGCTCGCCTGCGGCAACACCGTGGTGCTGAAGCCCGCCGAGACCACGCCGCTCACCTCATTGCTGCTCGCCGAGCTCATCCAGGAAGCAGAACTGCCCGATGGCGTCGTGAACATCATCACCGGTGCGGGTGCCACGGGCGCGGCGCTCGTCAACCATCCGGGCATCGACAAGATCGCCTTCACCGGCAGCACCGGCGTGGGCAAGCTCATCCAGAAAAGCATCGCTGGAACAGGCAAGAAGGCCACGCTCGAGCTCGGCGGCAAGGCGGCCAACATCATCTTCGCCGATGCCACCATCGACCAGGCCGTCGAAGGCATCATCAACGGCATCTACTTCAACCAGGGCCACGTGTGCTGCGCCGGCAGCCGCCTCTTCGTGGAGGAAGGCGTGCACGACGAAGTGATCCGCAAGCTCAAGCACCGCATGCGCTCGCTCGTGGTGGGCGATCCGCTCGACAAGAACACCGACATCGGCGCCATCAACAGCAAGGAACAGCTCGGCACCATCAACAAATATCTCAAGCACGGCGTGGACGATGGTGCGGAGATGTATCAGCCGGCGTGCGACCTGCCGAGCAAAGGCTTCTGGTGCCGCCCCACGCTCTTCCTCAACGTTGCCCAGAGCTCACGCGTAGCGCAGGAGGAGATCTTCGGCCCTGTGCTCGCCGTGCAAACCTTCCGCACCGTGGACGAGGTGATCCAGAAAGCCAACAACACGCCCTACGGCCTCAGCGCCGGCGTGTGGACGGACAAGGGCAGCAAGATCTTCAACCTCACCAGCAAGTTGCGCGCGGGCGTCATCTGGGCCAACACCTACAACAAGTTCGATCCCACCTCACCCTTCGGCGGGTATAAGGAGAGCGGGTATGGACGGGAAGGCGGGTTGCATGGGTTGAGTTCGTACCTCAACCTCAATTGATCCTCAGATGCTGCGGGTCACGCAGATGCGCTTGGCATTCGATCGTCTGATCATCTCATTGTCTGATCGTCTGATCGGCATTTGGGCGTGCCCCTCGCAAAAGCCTCGGGTCGCGCTTTCCGCTGCAAGTCCTCGCGCGGATTACCGCGCTGTGGGCTTTCCGCTGCAATCGCTCACGCGAAATGCACTTGGTAGCCTGCTACAACGATGAACAGGCGCATCCTGTGGTTCATTCCCGTAGTTCTGATTGTCGGACTGATCATCTGGAACTGGAATTGGTCGGTGTCTGAGGAAGATGTCGTTGGCAATTACGTCAATACGAACTACGACAAGCCTATCTGCTGCGTGGAAGCCCCGCATCAGCCGGATACGCTTGAACTACTTCCCGACGGCACGATGAAAAGTGGCTTCTATGGGAAGGGCACTTGGAAGTTGGTGGGCTCCTCTTCGCTGGAATGGAACTACACCTATGAGTACGGCGGTGCCGTCTACCAGACGGTCGTCGAGAATGAGATCGGTGAAGAGGTTCGGCTGGACCTGAACTACAAGACCAATCACTACTACCGGAAGATTCGATAGCCATGGATAAGACCAAGAAGCGCGTGGCCACGAAGTCAGCAAAGACAATTACCATAAGCTTCAAGCCCGAGCCCAAGGGTATTTCCAAGCATCGCCGCATTGGCAATGGGCTTGGGTACTTAATGTGGGAGCAATTTGGCGAGGACACGCAATTGGTTTGGCATGACGGCGTGAGTGGGACAGAGTATCGCAAGGGAATGATTCGTCTACTTGAAGGAACAAGGGTGTCCGTTCTTGCGAACCTCAAAGGCCGAACCGATAGACATCACCTCTCGGAGGTCCTAGACCAAGTTGATTTCGGAATCAAGCTGGTGAAGACGGCCCAAACGGATGACGAGCTTAACGAGGCAGTCTTGGTCGCGTACATCCGCTTATCGTCATTGTTGCTCGGTCAAAGAGCCAACCACTGGCGCGAAGAGAAGGTGAGTCTCAACAAGCGCGAATGGAAACTCGACAACTACAGGTCGCTCCAGTTCTATCAAAGTGATGAGCAGAAAGCGCGCCTCGTATCTGAACTAATGACCAATGATGCTGAACGCCATGGTCTTCCCGGAATTCGAACGGCATGGGACGAGCGTGCGCAGTACATCAAGGAACATGGACCGACTGAATTCTTGGATTGGTTCCGCTCAGCCTATCCACTGAAATACCTGGAGCTTTTCGACCGTTAGCAATCCCCACCATGCCCCGCATCGTCGTCCACGGTTTCACCATCTCGCTCGCGGTCCAAGTCTTGCGCAGGGCGTTCGCGAGCAGCTAACACATGGATTTCTTATGGCCATATCTGATCGTACTCGGCGTTGCACTGCTACTTCTTGCAGGCGCGGTGTGGTGGCTCGTGCGGATCGGGAAAGCTTATCGCAAGGGACGAAAGCGTTCGGCGTGGATCCAGCTTGGCGTGTTGGCGGCGATTGTATTGCCCATCCTATGGGTGTTGGAGATTTTACCGCCCTCTCGAAACCTGCGCTTCCAAAAGCAAGCTGAAACGCTAACGGGAAAGTCGTTTTGGGGATGGAAGAAATACTCCATCGATGAGGCGAGTGTTAGGGGCGAAGGATACTGGCTTGAAGCGTTCACTTTCAACGAGCAGATGGCCAAGTATTTCGCTGCACCGGACGAAGCTCTTTTCGCGCACCGACCTAGTGAATGGATGAGCGAACGGAACTTCAGCGGTTGGAAGCGTTGTCCAGTGGAT